>NZ_JAXBMA010000004.1:0-1191189 GCF_033963885.1 Draconibacterium sp. IB214405 | reverse complement strand
GCCGATGGTACTGCGTAAAAGTGGGAGAGTAGGTCGCTGCCAATTTTATTAAGCCCGTGTTCAACAGAGCACGGGCTTTTTTATTCGTGTTAATTAAGCTAAAAAGTATTTAACTTATATCTGAACCTTAAATGCTTTTTTTAGATTTGTGCTAAAATTTTATGTATGCTGAAAGCACACTATTTTTTATTTACGCTTCTGGTACTTATTGTAATGCCAGTCTTGCTTATGGCTCAACCGCCCGAAGGAATGAGAATGCAAAATGGCGAAGGTAACGAAGAGGTAAAAAAGGAGAAGGAAGTAAAATCAAAAATTGGGTTATGGTATCTGAAAGGCGATGGTGCTTTTCAGGATTCTACCAAACTTGATACTCTACACGATTATTCGCATATCTATCATCCGGTTTTTAAAAACGCAATTACTGCTACCTATACCGGTAATTATGGAAATGCGGGAATGACAAACGATTTCTTTCAACGCGAAAATCAAACCTATTATTTCTTTTTACAATCGAGGCAAGATTACCTGCTAACACCAGCGAAAGTAAAATATTTTAATACCACTACTCCTTATACGCGTTTTGATTTTAGTCAGAGCGAAAACAAATCACGAAATAACGAAACCCGTTTTGATGTTATTCATTCGCAAAACGTAACACCTTTCTGGAACTTGACATTCCGGACCAATCAGGAGAAATCGGATGGACAGTATAACTCGCAGGATGCCAAAGACAACTTTGTGGCTTTAACAACCAGTTTTAATCGCGATGAATGGAACATACACGGTGGTTTTATTTCAAACTCGATTAAAAACAGCGAAAATGGTGGACTAATTGCTGACTCTATCATGGATGCCGGTCAGAAACCGGAGTACTGGGCAGTTAATTTGAGTGAAGCCAAGAGTAAGTTCAATAGTATAAATTATTACACAACCGCCGAATACCGCATAGGTAAATACGATTTCGACGAAGTGGACAGCGTAGAAGTATTTCGGCCAATTCTTGGTATACTCTATAATTTTGAACACGACAGGTATACCCAATCATTCCTGGATGAAGAAGACACCACAAATACCTTTTTCGAAAATACATATTACGGAGCCGATTATACAACGGATGAAATAAAATATAACCGGATTAGTAACCTGTTTCAGTTAAAACAGTACGAAAATCCAAACCGAAAATATACGTTTGGTAAGCGAGCATTTTTAGGCTACGAACTCTATCGGGGATCAACGCCCGGAGTTGAGGTAGATACAGTACACCGACGTTATGATATTAAATATTCGAACCTGTACATTGGTGGAGGCATATTTCGCGAAATGGGTAGTTTTTGGTTATGGAATTTTGATGGAAAAGTTAACATGGCCGGACGAAATGCCGGAGAATTAGAGCTAAACGGAATAATTACCAAACCGTTCAAATTCTGGGGTGATTCAACTGCAGCGATGATATTTTCCGGATCATTTGAAAATCGTGTCCCCGATTATTTTCAGGAAACATTCTACTCGAATCACTTTAAATGGAACAACGACTTTGATGCCGAACAACGATTAACACTGGGGGCAAAAATCAGGGTGCCGCAACGTAAACTTGAGCTGGCAGCTAACTATGCAGCTATTAATAATTACCTCTATAATAATACCGACGCCATCCCCGATCAAACAACAAATGAGCTGCTGGTAATGTCGGTGTATGCCGACAAAGATTTTAACTACAGGCGATTCCATTTTCGAACAAGACTTTTGTGGCAAAAGGTCTCTGAAGAGCGATACCTTCATTTGCCCGAATGGTCGGCTTTTGTAAATACTTATTACCAGTTTACCATTTCGAAAGTACTGTTTACGCAAATTGGTGCCGATGTACGATACAACACAAAATATTATGCCGATGCGTATGCTCCGTCAACAGGTTTGTTCTATCTCCAGAACGAAGAGCAATATGGCGATTATCCATACATCGATATTTACGCCAACTTGCGGTTAAAACGTACGCGCGTTTTCTTTAAATGGATGAATATAGGAACGAACTTCCTTGATGGAAGATACATGACTACACCAAATTACCCGATGCCACGGGCAACTTTCCGTTTAGGCGTTTCTTGGGCCTGGTATGATTAGTGTTTTATCTTAAACTGTATTTAGAAAATTCAGGTTATTCTGCCTGATGAATTAAATCGTAGAACTCAGATAGAATCATCGCGGTTGCTCCCCAAATTATTTCGCCATCGTATCTGATGCAGGGCACAGTTAATAATCCGGTTACGGTTTTTAACTCGATTGTAGGGTGAGGAGGTTTAAATGCAGCAATAGGAAATAAAATAGCCTTTTCCACCTCGTCGGGACAAAGTTTAAATTCAGGTTTGGTATCCATCCATCCTACTAACGGTGTGATCTGAAAACGACTTACTTCAACATAAAACGACGAAAGCGTTCCCAATATCCTTATTTTATCTTCGGTAATCCCGATTTCTTCGAATGTCTCGCGCAGTGCAGTTTCGCAGGCACTTTCGTTAGCTTCGATCCTTCCACCCGGCAAAGCAATTTGCCCGGCATGATGTTTCATATACGTCGGACGTTTTATCAGGCAAACTTTTAATCCGTCGTCGTCTGGAAAAAGCAACACCAAAACACTGCTCGGCTTTACCTTGCTTTGGTCTTCGGGAGCAGGTTTTAACAATCGCTCGGGAGGCAGCATTTTATAATGCGATTCCGAACCCGGGAGTTTTCCCTTTAATGCTGTGGCTATTTTATCAGGATTGGTGATCATATATCGCAAAAATAGAAAATACCCGCAGATTTGGAGAACACTTCTGTTTTTATAAAGATATAAACCATTTGAATTGTGAATTGTTAATGAAACGTCTCTTTATTAGAGGACAAGATCCATATTTCTTATAGGCAATAAATAGTCAGCCCGTATAGTTTTAAAGAAAAGTGTATCATGAAAACCATTCTTATTCTGTCCTCCCTGTTTCTTTTAAATTCTTATAATTCTTTTTCAAGTGAACATGACAAGGATTCACTGTCGATAAATAACGATCTGGAATTTAAGCCTTCAGCTTTAATTCTTCCGGGTGTATTAATCGGTTATGGTGTGATTGGGATTGAGAGTGACGGATTAAAATTTTGGAATTCAGAAATTAAAGAAGAATTGAACGAACACATCGACGAAAAACTAACAATCGACGACTTTTCGCAATATGCACCGACGCTTGCCGTGTACGGATTGAATGCTGCAGGAATAAAAGGGAGGCACAATTTCAGAGAGCGAACGACGATACTGCTTACTGCTTACACCGTTATGGCAGCCACGGTAACTACTTTAAAAAAGACCACAAAAATTACACGTCCTGATAACAGTTCGACCAATTCGTTTCCATCGGGGCACACCGCGACGGCATTTATGGGAGCCGAATTTTTGTGGCAGGAGTATAAAGATGTTTCACCATGGTATGGTATTGCCGGGTATGCCGTGGCCTCCGGAACCGGGTTTTTCCGAATGTATAACGACCGCCATTGGTTTACCGATGTTGTAACCGGTGCAGGAATAGGAATCTTAAGTACAAAATGTGCTTATTGGGTAAATCCGTGGCTTACCGAAAAGTTATTTAAAGATAAATCGAAACAAGCAACTTCGATGATATATCCATATTATAACGGAGAGCAAATGGGCGTTGGTTGTGTGTTTCGTTTTTAGGAGATAGCGGCATAGAAATCATCCGAAGAGGATCCAACCCAAGGATTATAATTTCCTAATCTGACGTGAATTTGACCTTATCAACAATAACGATAGCAAATTGTTAAATCAATAATTACTTTGTAAATTACCTATCTTAATTTCAATCGGGTATATGGAAGGCGCTTATAAATTGAACGAAATATTTGATGTAGCCAGGTTGCAGGAGCTTTGCACCAGCATTTCTGATTTGAATAATATTGCGCTGGGAATATTGGATTTAGAAGGTAATGTTGTAGTTAAAAGTGGCTTTTCAACTATTTGTCCTTGTATTACTAGCGACACTCCAAAATCGTTCGACGACTGTATTTGCAGCGATAAAATTCTTTCCGAATCAACTAAAAACGAAACCTATAAAATTGAAACCTGTAACCATAGATTTACAATTGTTTCAATACCAATAATGATCTCCGGAACGCATATCGGAAATCTTATTAACGGTCAGGTGTTGCTTGAAAAGCCGGATGTTGAAGAATTAAAAAAACAGGCAAAGGATTGTGGCGTTGATGAGAAAGCATATATAGAAGAACTTAATCGAATTCCGGTTATCGATAAAAATGAGCTAAATAAACGCATCGAATTCCTTACTCAACTATCGAAATTAATAGCAGAATTAGGCCTTAAAAACCTGGAAAACCGCGAATTTACGCTTCTGTTACAAAAGTCGCAGGAAGAAACCGAGGTAAATGAAATCAGGTTCATGCAACAGTATAACAGCATCCTTGTTATGTTGCAGTCGTCAAATATGCAGGGCGAAATCGTATCGGTGAACGAACATTGGCTAACATCGTTGGGCTATGAGTACAATGAGGTTGTTGGTACAAAAACAATCGATTACATGACCGACGAATCGAAGTTGCTTTTTAAAGATAAAAAGGATGAACTTCTTCGGGATGGGGAAGTCAGTAATCTTGAAGTACAAGCCGTAAAAAAGAATGGCGAGATTATAGATCTGCTTCTATCCTCGAAGTTATTGTTCGACAATAGTGGTGCTCCCAACCTTGTATTGACCAACCTTCTTGATATTACGGCCAAAAACAAAGCAGAGCAGGAAATGAATCGGGCTAAAGAGAAGGCAGAAAAAAATGAAAAGCGATTACTGTCGATTTATAATACGGTTGAAAACGTAATTTTTGAATTAGGTGTGGAACCGGACAATAAATTTCGTTTCCTTTCTGTAAACCGGCAATTTGAAAAAACAACCGGTATCCCGAAGGAACATATTGTAGGGCAATATGTACATGATATTATTCCTGAACCTTCGTTGAGTTTGGTGCTGGGATATTATGCACAAGCCATTTCGGAGGCGAAAACAGTTAGCTGGGAAGAAACAACCGATTATCCGGCAGGCACACTTACCGGAATTGTCAGCATTTCACCCATATTCGACGATAAAAACCGGTGCAGTTTAATGGTTGGTTCTGTATTCGATGTTACCGAAATTAAGAAATATGAAAAGGAGCTGAAAAGGAATAATCAGGAGCTAACCATTGCCAAAGAAAAGGCGGAAGAAAGTAACCGTCTTAAAACGGAGTTCCTGAATAATATGTCGCACGAAATTCGCACTCCGATGAACGGTATAATCGGTTTTTCCGGCATGCTCGACGATAGTGATACTACCGAAGAAAAAAGAAAATATTACTCAAAAATAATTCAAAACAGCAGCCACCAATTGCTACGTATCATCGACGACATACTCGAAATATCCACCCTCGAAACCAAGCAGGTTCAACTAAACGAAACAGAATTTTCGTTGAACGATTTTTTAATGGAGCTTTTCTCTATTTTCGATTTAAAATCAAAGGAAAGAAATTTACACCTGTATCTGAAAAAGGTGCTGCCCGATAATCGAAGTATAATTAAATCGGATAAAACAAAGCTGAATAAAGTACTGAGCAATCTTCTGGAAAATGCCTTAAAATATACGAACGAAGGTTATATCGAATTTGGGTATTCAATTGATGACAATAAACTGGTTCTGTATGTGAAAGATACCGGAATTGGAATTGCGGCTGATAAACATTCATTTATTTTTGAGCGTTTCTCGCAGGAGGATAAAGAAATTTCGATTAAAAAAGGTGGTTTAGGGCTGGGCTTATCCATTGCGTTGGAAAATACGCAGCTGCTTGGCGGAGATATTACTTTGGAATCGGCCAAAGGAAAAGGATCGGCTTTTTACGTAACCATACCCTACAATCCTGCAAACGCAGAACCTGACAATTCAGAAAAAAACGCACACGACACTTTAAGTGAATCTGATATTTATACTGTTCTTGTTGCCGAAGACGAAGAAGTAAACTACCTGTATATCGAGGCGCTCATCCAACGAGAACCTAATAATAAATATAAGGTGGTACATGCCGTAAACGGAAAAGAAGCTGTTGATTTATGTATGGGCAACAATAACATCAATATTGTACTGATGGATATAAAAATGCCGGTAATGAACGGCTACGAGGCAGCTCAGAAAATAAAGGAGGTATTTCCTGATTTACCCATTATTGCACAAACAGCCTATTCAACTGAGTCGGACAAAGAAATGGCTTTTAAATACGGGTGTAACGACTTTATCTCGAAACCTTTAAACAAAGAAGAACTATTTGGCTTGATGCATAAACACCTGAATGTTTAGCAAAGTAAAATTAGTATTCGAAGTTTCTGGCCACCTCCGAAAAAATCCGGTACGAATCTAACCGCTTTTGCTGGTCGTAAATGTGCGATGAAACAATGATTTCATCGGCATTGGTATTTGCGATAAGATCTCTTAGATCACGCTCAATTTTTTCTTTTCCTCCAATAAGCGAGCAGGCCAGCATCTGGTCTATACGGTCTTTAATAATTCCCCATTTTTCGTAACCCAAATGGTGCGTCGGTGGTTGCATCAACTCACGACGGCCGGTAATAATTCCCATAAAACTGCGTCGCATGGTGCTGGCCAGGTAATCGGCTTCGTCGTCGGTTTCGGCAGCAACCACCTGGCTGCCAACAATCACGTAGGGTTTGTCGAGTTGGGCAGACGGTTTAAAATTCTCGCGGTAAATATTCAGTGCGGAAATAAGCATTTGCGGGGCAAAATGGCTGGCAAAAGCGTAAGGTAATCCCAGTTGGGCGGCCAGGTATGCACTGTCGGTACTCGATCCTAAAATGTAAATGGGCGCGTTGGCACCTTCCGATAAAACGGAACGAACCTCGGCAGTGCTGTTTTCAGGAGAAAAGTATTGTTGAATTTTGCGCACTTCGTTCGGGAAATCCTGTGCAGCGCGCATGCGGTCGTAACGCAATTCGGCAGCAGTAACCGGATCTGTTCCCGGAGCACGGCCTAAACCCAGATCGATACGATTGGGGTAGAGGGCAGCCAGAGTGCCAAACTGCTCGGAAACAACCAGCGGCGAATGGTTGGGCAGCATAATACCGCCGGAACCTACGCGGATAGTTTTTGTCCCTCCGGCAATATGTCCAATTATTATTGATGTAGCGGCGCTGGCCACACTTATGATGTTATGATGTTCGGCCACCCAGTAACGGCTATAACCCAGCTGTTCGGTAAACTGTGCCAGTTCGAGGCTGTTTTGCAAAGCATCTGCGGGCGTCGAGCCTTCGGCAACCGGCGCTAAATCAAGCACCGAAAAGGCTAATTGTTTTCTGTCTGTCATACTTGTTTTCTCCTTTGGCCTTTTATAACAAAAAAGGAGTAATATTGATTAAGGTGCAGAAGAAAATTAGTCGAAACGAATTACCTTATCAGGAGATATTTTTGAGATAAACCAACTCGGAATAACCAGTATCATTGAGGTTATTACAATGGTTCCAAGATTTAGCAGCAGCAGGTGAGTTAGCGAAAAATTCATTGGTACATAATCAACGTAATACGACTCCGGATTAAGTTGGATAACGTGAAAAACCATTTGCAAGAGTACAATAGCAACTCCAATTACATTTCCCCACAGCAGGCCGCGCCCGGTTAAAAACACCGACAGATATATAAAAACCTTTCGGATGCTCCAGTTGGGGCTTCCCATCGCTTTTAGTACGCCAATCATGGTCGAGCGTTCGAGTATCAGCACCAGTAAGCCTGATACCATATTAAATGCAGCAACAACAACCATCAATATCAGTATAATCCACACGTTCATATCAAGTATCGACAGCCAGTCGAAAATTTGCGGATATACCCGTGTAATACTTTGTGTGCGCAGAATCTCCGAGTTCTCCTCGCGGTAACTGATGATTATATTGCGTATTTCCTGGTCAATGTTGTCGATATCAAAAAAGTCGGTGGTAATTACTTCGAAGCCGGTGATTTGGTCGGGGCGCCAGTCGTTAATACGCTGCATTTGTTTCAGGTCGCCAACAATAAACAACTGGTCGAACTCTTCGAAACCGGTGCGGTAAATACCACTAACTTCCAGTTGTCGCATTCTCGGAAATAGTTCGTCGCCCGTAATAAAATACACCACAATGCGGTCGTTCAGTTTCAGGTGCAGGAGTTTGGCCACCTGTTCCGATAGCAATACTTCGTTTGAACGGGCACTGTCGGTAATGGCCGGTAGGTTCCCCTCAACAAGGTGTTTACTAAAAAATTGCCAGTCGTAATTCTGATCTACACCTTTAAACACAATTGCCTGAATGTATTCGTCGGTTTTTATCATGCCCGGTTTGGTGGCATAAGGCTGTAGACGTTTTACTCCGGGTAGTGCTTTTACATCCTCAAGAAATGGTTGATTTTCGGAAACAGGACTCGTTTCGTACGAATTATTGGAGTCGTAATTAATAATCTGGATGTGCGAACCAAAGCCAATTACTTTGTTGCGAATCTCTTTTTTGAAACCCGTAACCACGGCCACAGCCACGATCATTACGGTTAAACCCAACGCAATTCCTGCCAGTGCAATACGAATAATACGCTGCGACAACAGCCTTTTATTTGCCTTGTCGAAAAAAAGCCTGCGTGATATAAAGAGTTCGGTGTTCAATATTTCAGCCGATTTTAAAAATCAATTCTCAGCAGCCAAATGTACAAAATTCCGGGTCAAAGGTGTTGATCCGGTTTATTTTGCCGTTTCAACCTGCAGCTCCGGTTCTGTAACATCGCTTCTGCGGTTAATAAACGGAAGAACCATAAGAGATATTATGCCGATAAGAATGATCATGGCAGTCATTGAAGTATGAGCTACAAAAGCGAAGATAATTCCGTTTTCGTTCGCCACGCCGTATAACGAAAGTGCTTCTTTTGCCATAAAATGCCATGCTCCGATTCCGCCTTGCACCGGAGCTACCATTCCGAAACTTGCCAAAACAAAAGTGGTCAGCCCGGCAATCGGATTCAGGTCGCTGGTAAAATCGAAAGCAAAGAACACAACGTACAGCATTACATAGTACATTCCCCAGATAAAAGCCGAGTGGAAAAAGAACCAACCTTTTTTCTTGATATTACGAATGGAAATAAAACCTTCTTTAAAGTTCTGGATGATTTCCAGAATTTTTTTGAAAAAGGCGGTATGTTTAAATGCGTTTCTGAAAACAAATATCAAAATTGCCAATACCACAATACCGATTAAAAGGTAAGGTGACGTGGCGGCAGCATGCAACTTTTCAGTGATGCCCGGATTCTCTTTCATAAAATGGATCATCTCTCCAAACTGCGAGAAAATGACAATCACCAGTAAAATCAGCAAAGAGATAAGGTCGATCAATCGCTCGGCAACTACAGTTCCTACCAGCTTGGTAAACGATATTTTTTCGTAGCGCGACAATACTCCACAGCGCGAAACTTCGCCCATACGCGGGAAAGCCATGTTCATTAAATAGCCTACCATAACGGCTAAAAAAGTATTGATAAAGCGTGGTTTATGTCCGATCGGTTCGATCATGAGGCCCCAGCGAAGTGTTCGACTAATGTGGCTCAATAGGCCAAGGAAGAGCGATAGTACCACCCACCAGTAATTAACATCATTCTTTAAAACGGTCTTTATCCGTTCAATATCCTGATCTTTATAAATAAGCCAAAAAATAAAAGCTCCCAGAGCGAAGAAGCCAAGAAACTGTAGAATCTTAACGATAGTTTTTTTCAAAATCCAGATTTTTTAAAGCTTTCTTTTCCGCACCATCTGTTAAATCCCTTAAATTTTACTACTTTCACGACGCGAAAAATACCGTTAGGTATCGAGCAATTCTTTGATGGCAAAAATATAAATTTGTTTCATTAATCGAACGAAAAAGAGATATTAAGTAAAATTGACAATGGACGAGGTTGAGTGTAATGAGCTTTGTACGACCCAAAAAAAATCTTGGTCAGCATTTTTTAACCGATCAAAATATTGCGCGGAAAATTGTTGACAGCCTGAGTGCCGATGTACCGGATGTACTGGAAATCGGCCCTGGAATGGGAGTGCTTACCCAATATCTTTTACAACGTCCGGAGCTTAATGTCCATGTGGTTGAGATCGATACCGAATCAGTAGAATACCTCAAGCATAATTTTCCAACACTAGAACATATTTGGGGAGAAGATTTTCTGAAGGCCAACGTTGCAGATCGTTTTTCTGGTCAATTCAGTGTTATTGGTAATTTCCCTTACAATATTTCATCGCAGATATTTTTTCGCGTACTGGAGTATCGTAACCGAATTCCCGAAACTGTTGGAATGATTCAAAAGGAGGTTGCCGAGCGGATTGCTGCGCCCCACGGATCAAAAATCTACGGGATTTTGAGTGTGCTGCTACAAGCTTTTTTCGATATCGAATACCTGTTTACGGTTTCCGAAGGAGTTTTTAATCCGCCGCCAAAAGTAAAATCGGCAGTGGTGAGGTTAAAACGAAACGAGGTTGAAGAACTTCCATGCAGCGAGGAGCTTTTTGTAAAAGTGGTAAAGGCTGCTTTTAACCTTCGCCGAAAAATGCTACGTAACTCTTTAAAGGATATTTGTTCCGATTTACCCGAGGAGTATGCTATGAAACGTCCGGAACAACTTTCGGTCGGTGCGTTTATTGATCTGGCTTGTAAAATCGAAGAAATCGAAAAAAAGTAAATCATGAGTTTTGAAATCACCAGAGAAAACATCGAGCAGCTAAAGCTTTACATCGAGGAGCAGAAGAAAGAGGAAGTTGCTGCAATGATGGAGGATCTTCACCCGGCAGATATTGCCGAGATTATGGATGATCTGAATATCGAAGAGGCGAAATTCATTTATTTACTGTTGGATGGAGAAAAAGCATCCGATGTTCTGATTGAGATCGATGAAGACGACCGCCGCCGGTTTTTGAAGATATTACCACCTGAACTGATCGCCAGCAAGTTTATCGAATACATGGATTCGGATGATGCTGCCGATGTTGTTGCTGACCTGGATGAAGATCTTCAGAAGGAGGTACTGAATGAGATCGAGGACATTGAGCAGGCCGGCGATATTATCGATTTGCTGGATTACGAAGAGGATTCGGCTGGTGGTATTATGGCGAAAGAGCTGGTTACAGTAAACGAAAACTGGAATGTAGCAACCTGTTTAAAAGAGATTAGTCGCCAGGCTGAAGAGGTGGATGAGATATTTTATATTTATGTGGTTGATGATGATGAAAAGCTGAAGGGAGTACTTTCGCTTAAAAAACTGATATTAAACCATACCAATACCAAAGTGTCGAAAATTTACGACCCTGAAATACAGAAAGTTTATACCAACACCCGACAGGAAGAGGTGGCCGAGTTAATGGATAAATACGACCTGGTAGCCATGCCTGTTGTTGATGAAATTGGCCGTCTGCAAGGGCGTATTACTTTCGATGACGTAATCGATTTTGTACGTGACGAAGCAGAAAAGGATTATCAGATGGTTTCGGGTATTACCGGCGATGTAGAGCCCGGTGATAAAGTGTGGGAAGTGTTGCGTGCCCGTTTGCCATGGTTGCTTATTGGTTTGCTGGGAGGTATTTTAAGTGCGGTGGTTTTGGGTTCGCACGAAGAATCGTTGTCGAAAGTTACGCAGTTGGCATTTTTTATTCCTCTGATTGCGGCGATGGCCGGTAATGTTGGAGTTCAGTCGTCGTCGATTGTGGTACAAAGTATCGCCAGTGGTGTTAAAGATATTGAAACACCGGCACGCAAAATAACCAAAGAAGTTTCGATAGCGGTATTAACGGCCAGTATTTTTGCGGTGCTTATTTTTTGTTACAACTTCTTTGTATCAGGAAACCTGAACCTTACTTATTCGGTTTCAATTTCACTATTTATTGTAATTATTTTTGCGTCGCTGTTTGGAACAGTGATTCCATTAATTCTAAATCGTTTCAAAATCGATCCGGCATTGGCAACCGGTCCGTTTATTACCACAATGAACGATATTTTGGGAATGATGATTTACCTGACTATTTCGGGGATGTTTTTTAACCTGGTTTAAACCGAATTTATTGCAATTACCGGGTCGAGTTTAGCAGCCGATCGTGCCGGCATAAATCCGGCAAGAAATCCAATAACAGAAGAAATAACCAATCCGTTTATAATGTTACCCGAAGTCAGCATTATTGTAAAATCGGTTGATTGGTTTACAATGATGGTTCCTGCATAAATCAGTAACAGGCCAATAATTCCACCAATTACAGAAAGTACAATCGCCTCGAAAATAAACTGAAGCAGAATAAAATATCGTTTGGCACCGAGCGATTTCTGGATGCCAATTATTTTGGTACGTTCTTTCACCGAAACAAACATGATATTCGCAATTCCAAAACCTCCTACAATAATTGAAAATCCTCCGATTATTGCTCCAGCCATATTAAATAATGCAAAAAACTGGTCGAATTGATTGGCTACAATACTTACCTCGTTTAATGCAAAATCGTTTTCTTCCATTGGTTTTAACCGCCGAATGGTGCGCATAATACCTTCCAGTTCGGCTATAAACTTATCACTGTCGATATTGTCTTTGGCTTTTATACAAATGGTTTGACCACGGTCGCGGTTTCGTACATCAATCATGTAATACGATTTAACTACACTAATGTGAATATAGCGGTCCATGCTGGTGCCAAAAGCGTCCTGGCCCATTGGTGTGTAAACCCCAATAATATTGAATTTTTGCCCCTGTATTTTTATGGTTCGGCCAACCGGATTAAGTTCATCAAATAGTTCTTTTGCAATTTCATGACCAATTACAGCCACGGGTGCACCGGTTCGCATTTCTGAATCAGTAAAATATCTGCCTTTGGCAAGTTCCAGATTCCAAACATCAAACAAACCTTCAGAGGTTGCCATAATAACGGCGTTGTCAAGCGTTGTGCTGCCATACTGTGCTTTTCTTCCAAAGCCAAATAAAAAAGCTGCGTTATCAACTGTTTGGGCGCGTCGTATAATCTCGTCGGTTTCTTCGAGTGTAGGTACCGGGCGGTTTTGGTATTTCCAAAACGGGTATTCAGTTTCACCTTCGGGAGGTGTCCACGGCATTTTTTGTACATAAACCATGTTGCTTCCCAGCGAATTTAAACTGTCGCGGATAAAACCTTCGAGCGAATCAATAACGGTAAATACTGAAATGATTGCAAAAATACCAATGGTGATGCCGAGCAACGATAGTGTTGTGCGTAGTTTGTTTGCGGTAAGCGAATTATAAGCAAACGAAAACGACTCATATATCAATCGGAGCAGCAGCATGAATTGGTTCTTTATTTTTTAGTAAAAATAGTACTTGTTTTCAATTTCGGTAATAACAATTGGTATGCATTCTCAATAAAACAGAAAACGGATTCTATTTAACCAGATTTGTTCTATTAGTGCCGTATCGCCTGAATTATTACAACGAAAATACATTTTATTCACCTCTTGAATAATATTTTAATTAGAGCTTTGTTTATAATAGTAAATTGTCTGTTTTTTTTATCTTTGCAAGCGAATTTGAAAAATCCAATAAATGGCTGATAATAAAAAAATTAAGACTGCTCTGGTTTCAGTCTTTCACAAAGAAAATTTAGATAAGATTGTTACGAAACTAAACGACTTGGGTGTTAAGATTTTAAGTACAGGTGGTACCAAAAGTTTTATTGAGTCGTTGGGTGTTGAGGTTACCGCGGTTGAAAGTTTAACCGGTTATCCGTCGATTTTAGGTGGGCGTGTAAAAACGTTACATCCAAAAGTATTTGGTGGAATTTTGTCACGTCGTGATAATCAGGGTGATGTAAGCCAGCTGACGGAATACGAAATCCCTGAAATTGATTTGGTTATTGTTGACCTTTATCCGTTTGAGGATACAGTAGCTTCGGGAGCTGATGAACAAGATATTATTGAAAAAATAGATATAGGCGGAATTTCGTTGATTCGTGCCGCTGCAAAAAACTTCAAAGATGTGGTTATCGTTCCTTCGCAAAAGGAATATGCACCGCTTTTAGAAAAGCTGGAAGAGAATAATGGCGAGTTTAGTTTGCAAGATCGTAAATGGTTTGCCGGAAAAGCGTTTGGCGTTTCATCGCATTACGATGCTGCAATTTTTAGTTATTTCAACAATGGCGAGGATGAAGGTACAGAACGTATCAGCCTGAACGATGGCGATGTGTTGCGTTACGGCGAAAATCCACACCAGGCAGCTACATTCTTTAAATTCGATAATGTTGCCGAAGGAGCAGGTCTTGCAAATGCGCAGGTGCTTCAGGGAAAAGCATTGTCGTACAACAATATGTTGGATGCTGATGCTGCGTGGAAATCAGCCAGCGATGCATTTCATTCAGTAACACATCTTGAAAACAAGGTGGCCGTTTCGGTAATTAAACACCTAAATCCTTGTGGTTTGGCTGTTACCGAAAATGTAATGGAATCGTTGGAACTGGCCTGGGCCGGAGATCCGATCAGTGCATACGGCGGAATTATCTGTTTTACCGACACCGTTACAAAAGAAGTAGCCGAGTGGTTTGGTAAAAAATTCATCGAAATTATTATCGCACCTGAATATACCGACGAAGCATTGGAGGTTTTAGGTAAAAAGAAAAATCTTCGCGTGTTGGTAACACCGGTTCGTCCGATGGTAGCAGGTGAAAAATTATACCGTTCGATAAGTGGCGGAATGTTGGTTCAGGATGAAGACGAAGGTCTGGATACTGAATTTAAAACAGTAACAGCAAAAGAATTTGAGGCTTCAAAAATGAACCTGGCCAAATTTGGTTCAATCGCTTGTAAGCATCTTAAAAGTAATGCAATTGCAGTAGTAACAGAAACTGAAAAAGGTGCATTCTGGTTAACCGGAGCAGGAATGGGACAACCAAACCGTTTAGACAGTTTACGTTACCTCACCATGCCGCGTTTCGACCTGAAAGGTGGATTGGACATTGAAAATTCGGTATTAATTTCAGACGCATTTTTCCCGTTCCGCGACAGCATTGAGGCCGCCAACGAATACGGAGTAAAATACATTATCGAACCGGGTGGTAGTATCCGCGACGAGGAAGTGATTGAAGCTTGTAACGAATTTGGCATTGCCATGGCATTTACAGGCCGCAGACACTTCAGACATTAATAAATAAAATTATCTTTATAGCACTAGATACATAGCAAATTAATTTATGGGTTTATTTTCATTTTTAACGCAGGAGATAGCAATTGACCTTGGAACTGCCAATACTATTATTATTCATAATGATAAAATAGTGGTGGACGAACCTTCGATTGTAGCCATCGATCTAAAAACCGAAAAGATGGTGGCCATCGGGGAGAAAGCCAGGCAAATGCAGGGGAAGACGCACGCAAATTTAAAGACAATCAGGCCATTGCGCGATGGTGTAATTGCCGATTTTAATGCTGCCGAGCAAATGATTAGGGGAATGATAAAAATGATCAACCCAAAATCGAGGATGTTTTCTCCGGCTTTAAAAATGGTAATTTGTATCCCTTCAGGAAGTACCGAAGTTGAAATTCGTGCGGTACGCGACTCGTCGGAACATGCAGGTGGCCGCGAGGTTTACATGGTTTACGAACCATTGGCCGCAGCTATTGGTATCGGTCTGGATGTGGAAGCACCTGAAGGAAATATGGTAGTGGATATCGGTGGTGGTACTACCGAAATTGCAGTTATTTCGCTGGGTGGTATCGTAACCAACAAATCGATTCGTATTGCCGGCGATGACCTTACTGCAGATATTATGGAGTACATGCGTCATCAGCACAACATAAAAATTGGTGAACGTACTGCTGAAGAAATTAAAATTCATGTTGGTTCTGCCTTGTCGCAGTTAAAAGACCCACCATCGGATTACGTGGTTCAGGGACCAAACCAAATGACAGCTTTGCCAATTGAAGTACCGGTGTCGTACCAGGAAATTGCACACTGCCTGGAAAAATCGATCTCGAAAATTGAAACAGCTGTGTTAAGTGCTTTGGAACAAACTCCTCCTGAATTGTATGCCGATATTGTTGTAAAAGGTATTTGGCTGGCAGGAGGTGGTGCACTGCTAAAAGGACTTGATAAACGATTGACCGATAAAATTGGTATTCCTTTCCACATTGCAGAAGATCCTTTAAGGGCTGTTGTACGTGGTACCGGAATTGCCTTAAAGAATGTAGAAAACTTCTCGTTCCTTATCCGATAACAGTAAGTTAAAAATATAAATGCGCAGTCTCCTTCGGTTCCTGGTAAGAAATTATGCGTTTCTGCTGTTTCTTTTTTTAGAAGCGGTTTCGTTGGCGATGGTGTTTAGCTACAACAGTTTTCAACGTTCGCGGTTTCTTAATTCATCCAACTTCATTTCTGCAAGTTTATACAATACCACAAGTTCGGTATTGCAGTATTTTGAATTGGTGAAGGTTAACGAGCAACTGGCAGAAGAAAATGCACTGCTTCGTACCCAAATCGAAGGATTTGATTTTGACGGACAGTTACTGCCTGATACTGTTGTGTTTGCCAAACAATTAGCTGATACAACTTTTGTTTTTCGAACAGCTAAAATCATCAATAATTCAACCAATAAACAACAGAATTATATTACTCTAGATAAGGGTAGTAAAGACGGAATTCAACCCGACCAAGGAATTTTAGCGCCCAACGGTGTTGTTGGTGTTGTAACCGGTGTTTCCGATTCATATGCAGCAGGATTGTCCTTGTTAAATCCGCGATGGAGTATTTCTGCCAAATTAAAGAATTCAGGATATTATGGCTCGTTGCATTGGGACGGTGAAAATTATCGTCAGGCAAATCTGAATGAAATTCCAATCCACGTTGATCTTGCAGTAGGAGATACGGTAGTAACCAGTGGTTATTCATCGATTTTTCCTGAAGGATTGTTGATTGGCACTATCCAGACCTTCGATCAGCCACAGGGAGAGAATTATTATAATATAAAAGTGCAGCTGGCAGTTGATTTTAAAACAATACGCCACGTGCACGTTATCGAAAACATAAAAAAGGAAGAGTTAACGGATTTGGAGAAAACTGTAATTGATGGGGCGGGAAGTAATTAAATATACGATAATGTTTGTGGGGCTTGTACTTACGCAAGTACTGTTCTTAAATCAGGTGCAGGTTAGCGGATTTGTAAATCCCTATATCTACATTCTGTTTATTTTATTGCTGCCTTTAAATGCTCCGCGTTACGTGGTTTTGTTGGGTGGGTTTTTTGTCGGTCTTAGTGTCGATATATTTTCAAATACGATGGGTATCCATGCTTTTGCATCGGTTTTTATCGCTTTCCTGCGCCCGTTAATCGTTCGGGCAATTACCGATCGCGAAGAAGACAGATCGGATTATCCGGGATTGGCCCAAAACGGATTTAGCTGGTTTCTCTATTATACTGCCCTGATGGTTTTTCTTCATCATTCGGTACTTTTCTTCATCGAAGTGTTTACATTGTCGGATTTCTTTGGAACTTTATATCGTATAATTTTAAGTTCATTGTTTTCGATTTTTGTTATAGTTTTAAGCCAGTTTATCGTATTTCGCGATTAAGAGGAAGCGAAAAGCTTCAGGACGAAAAAGTACAGTTTTAATTAATCAGAACAAGTAGCGGACAAAATACCAGATGAATAATTTGTCGAAACGAAGTTATATTGTTGCAGCCGTTTTTGCTGTAGTTGCATTGATTTATGTCATCGATCTGTTTCGGCTTCAAGTGCTTGACTCGGACTATAAACAATATGCTACCAATAACGTTCTGCGCGAAGTTGTTCAGTATCCGGCCCGTGGTTTGATCTACGACCGCGACGGGGAATTAATGGTCTATAATAAAACGGCCTACGATCTGATGATCACTCCGCGCGAAGTGGGAGAATTTGATACTTTGTTACTTTGTAATCTGCTGGATATCACTGTCGAGGATTTGGAAGCCGGAATTCAAAAAGCAAAAAAGTATTCGAGGTATAAACCATCGGTACTGATCAAGCAGATATCTCCTGAAAACTTCGCGCTTTTACAGGAAAAACTCTATAAATTCAAAGGTTTTCACTCGCAAACCAGAACATTACGCGAGTACACACATCCGGTTGCTGCCCATGTTTTAGGCTATGTTGGCGAGGTTTCGGCAAACGACATTAAACGTGATGTTTATTATAAGTCGGGCGACTATATAGGTCAAAGCGGTATTGAACGAACCTACGAGGAACAGCTTCGGGGTGTTAAGGGCGTAAAAAAATACATGGTTGATGTGCACAACCGCATACAGGGCTCGTACCTTAACGGAAGAGAAGATCAACCGGCTGAGATTGGTAAAAACCTGGTCTCAACTGTGGATATCGATCTTCAGGTTTATGCCGAAGAGCTTTTTCAGAATAAAAAGGGAGCTGTTGTTGCCATTGAGCCAAAAACCGGTGAAATTCTGGCTATGCTTAGTGCGCCGACTTATGATCCTGGATTACTGGTGGGCAGGGTTCGCGGTAAGAATTTTAGTCATCTGCAAAACGATAGTTTAATGCCGTTGTTCGATCGGTCGTTGCAGGCGCGTTACCCGCCGGGTTCAACCTTTAAACCTTTTAATATTCTCATCGGTTTGCAGGAAGGTGCAATCAACACTTCAACGCGAGTGGTTTGTAATGGCAGGAGCTCGCAGCCTATACGCTGTACTCATAACCACATAACACCTACCAGTGTTGTTGATGCCGTTCGTGAGTCGTGTAATCCGTTTTTGTGGAATACATTCCGAAACTCAATAAATCAATTCCCAACAACAGCCGAAGGTTTTGCAGCCTGGAGTGAGTATGTCCGGCGCTTTGGTATTGGCGATAAAGTAAGCGAGGAGTTCTACAATGAGAATCCAGGATTGCGGCCAACCGTTGATTACTATAATCGCAAGTTTAATGGTTCGTGGTGGCGGGCATTAACTGTTCGTTCGCTGGCAATTGGCCAGGGCGAAATGGGAACAACTCCTCTGCAAATGGCAAACTGTGCGGCTATTCTGGCGAATAAGGGATATTATTATCCGCCGCATATTATCAAGGAAATTGAGAACGATACGATAAGAAGCAGTGTAAGTGTTAAACATGAAACGGGTATTGAAGCCGAACATTTTGAGCCCGTTTACGAAGGAATGCGACAAGTAACAATTGCACGCCTTAATCGTTTTGTGCCTGGTATAAGTTACTGCGGTAAAACAGGTACAATCCAAAATAACCAGGGGATCGACCATGGAGCTTATATTGCTTTTGCTCCGGAAGATGATCCGAAAATTGCAATTTGCGTTTACGTTGAACACAGTAAGTGGGGAGCAAGTTATGCTGCTCCGATGGCGAGTTTGTTGATTGAAAAATACCTGAACGATACCATTGCCACTAACCGATTAATTTACGAAAAACAAATGATGGGAGCTGTTTTAACAGATCCGAATAACCCCGATTTAATTGATTAATGCCAAGAAGAAATAACATATTAGCAAATATCGACTGGTTAACTGTTGGCCTTTATGTGTTAATGATTTTTTTGGGCTGGTTTAATATTTATGCAGCCTTGTACAGCGACGAGCATCAGAGTATTTTCGACATTTCGCAACAGTATGGAAAACAGTTAATGTGGATTGGAGCGGCAGCTGTTTTGGCCCTGACAATCATGTTACTTGAAGTCAACTTCTATGTTTTCTTTTCCTATATCATCTACGGGGTGCTCATGTTATTTTTGCTTCTGGTTCCGTTTGTCGGGAAAGAAATTAATGGTGCCCGTTCGTGGTTTCAGATAGGGCCGGTATTATTTCAACCGTCGGAATTTACCAAATTTGCTACTGCACTGGCACTGGCGCGCTACATGAGTACGCATGGTTTTAAACTACAAACAACAAAGTCGTTACTTACCATTGCAGCAATAATATTTGGACCGGTGGTTTTAATTTTGTTACAAAACGATACTGGTTCCGCACTCGTGTATTTTTCTTTTGTACTTGTACTTTATCGCGAGGGACTATCGGGTGTCGTACTTTTCTTCGGAACCCTGATTGCTATTCTGTTTGTTTTGGCTTTGGTATTGACCAATCTTACCCTTGCATTGGTAATGGTTGGTGTGGCTTTACTAATGTTCCTGGTTTTTAATCCAAAACTCAAACAGTTTTTTACCGTTTCCATTATTTACGCCCTTAGCATTGGCTTTTTTATTCTTCTCAATTATGTGGTAAATACTTCATACGAGCTGTCGCATTTTATTCTTGCAGGCGCTGTTGTTGGCTCTCTGATTGTGTTGTATCACAGTGTACGGAATAAGTTTTCGAATTACACTAAAATTGCGATCGTATTTATTGGCTCCATATTGTTCACCATCTCGGTTGATTATGGTTTCGAGAACTTTTTGGAACCTCACCACCGGGTTCGGATTAACGAGCTTTTGGGTATCGAATCAAATCCTCAAGGGGCCGGATACCACGTAAATCAGAGTAAAATTGCGATTGGTTCCGGAGGAATGTGGGGAAAAGGTTATTTAAATGGTACACAAACCAAGTTCGACTTTGTGCCTGAACAAAGTACCGATTTTATATTCTGCACAGTGGGTGAAGAGTGGGGGTTCGCCGGAACGCTAACAATCATTCTGCTGTTTATGCTTTTGTTTATGCGGCTTATTTTTCTGGCAGAACGACAACGATCTACGTTCTCCCGAATCTATGGCTATTCAGTGGCGGTAATTCTCTTTTTCCATTTTATGGTGAATATTGGTATGACCATTGGAATGATGCCTGTTATTGGTATTCCACTTCCGTTTTTTAGTTATGGAGGATCTTCATTATGGTCGTTTACCATCTTGTTGTTCATATTTATTCGCCTCGACGCAAGTCGTCTTGAGAAACTCTCAGACTAATTGAATACAGGGGCGCAGGCTTTTTAAAAACATTTTTTTACTAATCCCAATTTTATACCTTTGTGGGGCTTTTAAAAAATCGAAGGAATTTCGTGACCGAATTCTATCAATAAAGGGAAAAACAGACAGAAAAATTACATAGTTCTTTAATATCCTATGGGAGGAAGAACCACTGATTTATTCGAGTAGCGAATACTTAGAATTGTGCGTTCAATTTTGCAGATCGATATGCATACAATCCCATTAAAAAATTTTAATGAGATGAATTATAGACCATATTCTCTTCATAACTTTAGGGAAATACCGCAGATGGAGTTTTTGTCGGAAACGCAGAAACTGGAAATAGAGGTTGTTGGTACGGTATTGCCATTTAAAACTGATAATTACGTTGTTGATGAGTTAATCGACTGGAATAATTTTGAACGTGATCCGTTTTATATTCTAAACTTCCCTCAAAAAGAAATGCTCGACGAAGCCAGTTTTAATAAAGTAGCTTCGCTTCTTAAAAACAAGGCTCCCAGAAAGGTTATTCAGGAAGAAGTTACCAAAATCCGGTTAAAACTGAACCCAAATCCTGCAGGGCAGGAGAGCAATGTTCCGGTTTTTAACGGGAAAAAACTTAGTGGTATTCAACACAAATACCGCGAAACCATGTTGTTCTTTCCTACGCAGGGGCAAACCTGCCATGCCTATTGTACCTTTTGTTTTCGCTGGCCGCAATTTGCTTTAAACGATTTTAAGTTTGCCATGAAAGAGGCAGACACACTGGTTGAATACCTCAAGGTAAATCCTCATGTAACCGATGTGCTGTTTACCGGCGGTGATCCGGCAGTGATGAAAACCAAGTTTTTTGAGGCTTATTTCGATGCCCTGATCGAAGCAGATCTTCCAAATCTTAGGAATATCCGAATAGGTACAAAATCGTTGGCGTACTGGCCTTATCGTTATACTACCGACGAAGATGCTGATGACCTGATGCGACTGTTTGAGCGAGTGAAAAAAAGCGGAATCAACATCGCGTTAATGGCTCATTTTAATCACCCGGGCGAGTTAAAAACAGAGGCTGTTCAAAAGGCTGTAACCCGATTGTTGAGCGTTGGTGTACAGATTCGGTCGCAATCGCCTTTGCTGCATAATATAAACGACAACAGCTCGGTTTGGGCCGAAAACTGGAAGGAACAGGTAAAACTTGGGATAATTCCTTACTACATGTTTATTGCGCGAAATACAGGTGCACAAGATTATTTTGCGGTGACACTTAACCGGGCCTGGCAGATTTTCAGAAGTGCCTATAACCAGGTGAGCGGTGTTTGCCGAACCGTTAAAGGGCCAAGCATGTCGTGTAACCCTGGGAAAGTTCAAATTGTTGGAGTAAGCGAAGTCGCCGGCGAAAAAGTATTTGTATTAAATTTCTTACAGGGAAGAGACCCGAGTTGGGTAGGTCGCCCGTTTTTTGCCAAATACGATCCGGACGCCATTTGGCTCGATGACCTGGAACCTGCTTTCGGCGACTCGAAGTTCTTTTACGAACAAGCCTTTCTTGAATTATTGGCTTAAAATAGTAGCTATAATATCAGAACCCGGTCGTCAGATCGGGTTTTCTAATGGGCACTTTTTGGTCTTCAATAACAAAATCACTTAGGTCGGCAAAAAAGGCTGTAAAGTTGGCTTCAATTTCCGCATAGTTTTCAATTAAAATGCTTCTTGCAACTTCCGACTTTTGTGGCAAGCTCGAGTAGTTACCCATTATTTTTAACGACTGAATTATTCCATCGATTGATGCATAGGAAAGCAGCCGTTTGTTTTGAATAAGAAATGGCAAAAAGCCCTGCACACGTCGTGGTAATACAGTAAAGTTGCTTAACAAAATAGCATGTACCCGTTTCGCAAAAGCCGGTAAGCGAACTGTAGAGTAACTATCCCAGTTTTTGGCCAGAAAATGATCATAAATCAGATCAACTACAATACCGGAATAAAGTCCAAAGTCACTACGAAAATACAATTTTGCTTCTTTATGTAATGAGTGTGCATCGGTAAACGAATCAATTTGCCGGTGCAATAAAATACCCTTTGCAATCTCCTCGTCGTATTGCAGGTACTTATTCCCTTTTATATAATCGCCAATAAAATTGCCAACCAGCTGCTTTTCCGATTCGCCCGATAAATAGATATGTGCCAGATAATTCATTTAATCACAAAACGCAAATTGAATAAATTTGTTTTAAAGTGTAAAAAAAACACTTTGAAAATTAGTTCATTATCAGTGATTTATAATTCCGTAATTATTATGGTGAAAAAGAGTGGCTTGCTGCCCTTTGTTAGCTTTTTATTAATTTTTACATTTGCATGCTAAAGTAAATCTATGACCAAAAGAATAGTCGCATTCGGAGAGGTCGTTTGGGATATTTTACCAAATGATAAGGTATTGGGAGGAACTCCTTCCAATTTTGTTTTTCGGTGCAATTCATTGGGAGAAAAAGGTTATTTACTTTCGCGCGTTGGCGACGATGAATTAGGGAACGAGGCGCTGGAAGAGCTAAAGAAACTTGGCATTTCGGATAGAAATGTTCAGGTTGATCCGGTTTTTAAAACAGGAACAGTTGAGGTGAATTTTAACGAGAACGACGAAGCGGTTTACCATGTAGCTTCCGATGTTGCTTTCGATCATATTGAGTTTTCGGCCGAAGCCTTAAAACTGGTACGAAAAGCAGACTGTCTGGTTTTTGGTCTGTTGCCACAACGTTTTGGTTTATCTAAAAACACACTTCGCGAGTTGCTTAAAGAGTCGCCGGACTCGGTTCATTTTTTCGATCTGAAATTATTCGAACATTTTTTTAGCAGAAAAGTGGTAACGCGTTTGTTAAAAGCTGCCAATGTGGTTCGAATAAAAGATAAGGAAATCGACTTTCTGGCCGAAAAACTTGAAATAGAATACACCAGCGTTGAAGATTTTGCCCAGTTGCTGTCGGAGAAATATAAAATCGATATTGTTTTGGTAACTCGGGGGCGCACAGGCGTATTGGCACTTCATAGCGGTGAAGGATTCTTTTTTGAGCCCGGCTACGATCTTGTTGTAAAAGACAACGTTGGATCGGGAATGGCATTTGCCGCAGGTTTTCTGCATTATTACCTGAATGGGGAATCTGTAAAAGACGCCCTCCGGTTTGGGAATGCTGTTGGGGCGCTAAATACTACCAAATTAGGAGCTACCAGTCCGTTTACCAAAGAAGATGTTCTCGCATTTATGACGAATACCAAACAGCATCAAATGTCCGTATAGTTTTTTCTCAATTATCCTATATTCTTAAACATCTGTTTTTTAGTAACAAAAGGTGTGCTTTTTATGTTTAAAACAGAAAAGCTACACGATGAAGGTTACTACTAAAGAAATTACTGAAGCCTTGCTCGCCCGGTTGTGGGCAAAGTATCTCGAGCGTGTTTCGTATGCTCGGGAATATCAGCGGCTGGTTATCGAAAAAGGTGGGAGCGTAGTGAATGATCATATTGCTTTTAGAACCTTAAATACACACACCGGCGAACAACCTGAGGGGATTAAGGCCATTCGGCATATTTTAACTTGTCTTGATTATACTCCGGCAGAAAAATACGAATTCAAAAAGAAAAAGTTGAAGGCTGTACATTTTGTACATCCCGATCCGATGATGCCAAAAATATTTGTAAGCCAGCTCGAAGTGGACAATTTTCCGGAATGGGCGCAACAAATTATGAAGTCGGCAGTTAAAGACACACCTTATTTATTGTCCGACAGGAGTATTGAGTTACTGGCAACATTGAAAGAAAAAGGTGAATTGCCTCGACTTGCCGGCGAATCGCTGGTGGAGGATTTGGCGCAGTACTTCCGCCGACCATGGAAAACACCACGGAAAGATGATATTTTAAAAATAAATGACGTGTCGCAATATGCAGCCTGGGTATTGCTGCATGGTAATGCTGTAAACCATTTCACTGCTTTTATTAATTATCAGAATGTACCTGAATGGCCCGATTTGGAAACAACCTGTGCCGGTTTATCAGAAGCCGGAATTCCGATGAAAGAGGCTTTGGAAGGAGAAAAGGGAGGTAAATTGCAACAGTCGGCAACACTGGCTGTAAAAGAAGAGGTAGAAGTTAAAGGTGAAGATGGAATAGAAAAAATGCCATGGACATATGCATATTACGAGCTGGCAGAAAGAGGTTTAGTGATTGAAAACGGAGAAGAGAAATTATTCTCTGGATTCCTTGGAGAGCAAGCAAGGCACTTGTTCGACATGACCAGGACAAGGGAAAACTAGAGAGTGATGGACAAGAAAATGGAAAGGGGAGCATTGCTCCCCTTTGTTTTTGTTTTTTTGAGAAGGAAGTTTAGTACACTTCCGGAATATATGTCATTTCCTCCAGCGGAGGTCGTACATAACCTTTTTTCTCTTGGCGCTCAGGAAGCTGAATTGGTTCCTGCTCAAGTTCTTTGTACGGAATAGAAGACAGCAGATGATGAATACAATTTAACCTGGCCCGTTTTTTATCGTCGGCATCAACCATATACCATGGACTGATCTTTGTATCAGTGTAAGCAAACATTTCATCCTTGGCTTTTGAATAATCTTCAAATTTTTCCATCGATTTTATGTCCATTGGACTCAATTTCCAGCGTTTCGTCGGTTCATTAATCCTCGCACGGAATCGTTTTTCCTGCTCATCCTGACTAACCGAAAACCAGTATTTTATAAGAATTATTCCTGAGCGGATCAGCATACGTTCGAAATTCGGGCACGATCGAAGAAATTCCCAGTATTCGTCGTTGGTACAAAAGCCCATAACTTTTTCTACTCCGGCCCTGTTGTACCAGCTCCGGTCGAAGAATACCATTTCGCCGGCAGCCGGCAGATGAGGTGCATAACGCTGAAAATACCATTGCGTTTTTTCGCGTTCGGTAGGTGTTCCCAGAGCCACAACCCGGCAAATTCGGGGATTTAGCGTTTGAATGATTCGCTTAATGGTTCCGCCTTTTCCGGCAGCATCGCGGCCTTCGAAGATCACCACCACTTTTAATCCTTTAAATTTTACCCATTCCTGCAAACGAACCAATTCAATCTGAAGCCGGTTCAGTTCATCCTCATAGAATTTTTTTGAAAGTTTTCCTTTTTTGGTGAGTCGTTTTTCCTGGTTCTCCATTGCTGCTTAGTTTATCTAAAGTTATAAAAAATGCAGCTAAAATCAAGATGCAACTGTTAAACCAACAGATAGGCGCCGAATTCGGTGCCGGGTGAAAAAGCAGTGACCGGGAAAAAACCGGAAGCAATTTTTTGTTCTTCCAAAACCAAAGGGTGCTCGATAGACATTTCCTGGCAGAAATCGTAAAAACTTTTTTTCGGATTATAGTAGGTGCGGAACCGGCCTTTACTATGTGGTGCAATTAATTTTTCGAGGTACAACGAAAGCAGGCCCATGTTGTAACGTACATTAATCTCGAGACAAGGATTTACTTTTAATGTCCCGTTTTTATCCCTGAAAATTAATGTGTCGACACCAAAATAGCCCTCGTAGTTTTTTGCCAGCTCGCTTTTCCCAATTTCTGTAGTCAGTGCAGGAATGACGTGTTCCGTTATCGTTTCTGCAAAATCTTTTACGTCGTCGTCCAATTCATCCGGTAGTCCATTTAAACTGTTACCAAGGTATTGACCTTTTTTATCGGCCGAGAAGTTACTTCTTCCGAGGTAGTTTACCTTTCCGTTTCGCAACTCAAACTGAAAAGCCAAATCGAGCTCTTTATTTTGAAAAGCTTCCACAATGGCATAACCTTGTTCCTTAACAATTCCGAGTAATTTATCCCACACTTTGGGGTGAATGGGTTGTTTGGTAATGGGTTGTAATCCGCGCCCCGAACTGCTCCACGGAGCTTTCACCATAAGTTTGTCCCACTTTGCCAGTAGCTCTTCTATATGGTCACGGGTTTTACAAACTTCACTAACCTCGTCGTCTTCAATAAAATATTCCGACGGATATTTTTCAATGACATTAGTAAGCAGTTGTAAAGCAAACTTTTTGGTGTAAAGATCGCGGTATTCGGGGTGCCAGTTGTACACCCGCGAAGCTTTAAATTCGGGGGAACAATTTGGCTTTAACGATTCCAAACGTTTATGTACTGCCGGACTCCATCCCCACGGGCATAATTTATTGATTTGAGCGGGAGGATTGGCTCGCAGTTCTTTTTCTGTTTTAAATAGGGGAGCAGTAATTCCAATATTTTTCAGACGATCAGTAAATTCAGTACCCGGTAGTTCCGGAACAATTACAATGTCGTTTTCTTCTGCAAAGAACAATGGGAGCGTGGCCAGGTCGGCTTCCATTTTTTGCAGTATTTTATTGGGGTGCCAGGTGGAATTTCCATTGGCTACTGCATATTCGCATGTGGGATTAAAAAGATAAATATTTGGATTTTCGTTAAACTGCATGGCGCGAATTTAAAGAAAAAACGAGCTGATAATTCAGCCCGTTTCACAAATTTATTTAGTGCTATTTGTTTCTAAATAACTTCCGCCGGCAGTTGAAGCAAAACTTTGTCGCCTTCTTCCAATCCTTTTTTTACTAAAATGAACTCCTCATTTTCAACTCCCGTGGTAACTGACGTTTTTTGTGGTCCGGTACCTGTTTTAAGGTACACAAAACTGTTGCCGCCTTCTTTAAAAACTGCTTTTAAAGGAACAAAAAGTGCATCGGTTTCCTGCGCTATTATAATATTGTTATTGCTCGACATTGCCGGTTTTAATCCATCGTTGGTTTCATCCAAATGAATAAGCACCTTAAAAACTTTCATGTCGAAGTCTTTATGATCTTCTCCAACACGGGCAATCGATTTTATTTTGCCGTTTATGGTAACTTCCTCCAATGCATCAAAGGTCACCCGAACATCATCGTCCACATTAATTTTAGAGATATCGATTTCCTTTACGTAGGTTTCCGATATTACCTCCGACATGTCGGGCAATGTGGCAATTGGAGGTCCGCTCGACCAGGTAGAAATAGTGCCATCTTTGCTGTATTTTGTCCCGTCCCAGTTTTCTCCAAAAATTACAATCCCGTCTTCAGGAGCGGTAACGCGTGCAGCTTGCATGGCTTGCTGGAATTTTGCTATTTTATCCTGACTTCGTTTTACCTGTTCTTCCGAGCGGGACACTTTCATTTTTAGCTTATTTTGCTCGAGCAGGTAATCACGTTGTTTTTTAGCGATGGTATTTTCGGCTTTTTTATACGTCATTTGCGCCTTGCGCTGGTAGGCTGCCGATTCGTAAATAGACTGCTCCAGGTCGATTTTATTATACTCCAAATCGAGTTTTGCATTTTTTATGTCCTCCCGAAGCCCTGTTAATGTTACGGTACTATCAATCCGTGCATTTTTTAAATCGGCTTCTTCAGTTTCCAGACTTTGCTGTACCTCTCTCATGCCCGAAATAATCTGACTGGCGTCGAGTTGTATAATAAAGTCGCCTTTTTTTACGTATTTTCCATCCTGTGCAAGATTTAGAATTTTTAGCTGCCAAATCCTCAGGTCTCTGTCCCCAAGAATTTTAGGCATTGGAATTGGTGTTGCAACTAACCCGTTAATTTCTCCTTTACAGTTTAGAGTTGCTTCAAAAGGCCCTTTTTCAACCACAAAAACCTTCTCCGATTTGGTGGTTGACATCGATCCTGCAAAAGCGGCAATTGCAATAATGCAAAGTACAACTGCAGTAATTAGTATATGTTTTCTTTTTACGGCCATAACTAGTTTTCTAAAAGTTTGTCGTAATCGGCTTCAAGCGGTCGCTTTTTCTCAAAATCATAAAGCGTGAGGCTGCGTAAGCGGTAGTAGGCAGTCCAGTAGTCGCGCAGTTGCGAGAGGTACGACATGCGTGCGGTTTCCTGGTCGTTGCTGGCAATATTTAAACGGGTAACATCGATTTTACCAATAAGAAATCGCTGGAAAGTAACATTGTAGCCCATTTTTGCTACGGTGTCGGCTTTGGCTGCGGTGAATACCTGCCCGGCTTGAAGGTTAAATTCCAATACACTTTGGAAAATGTCCTGTTCAAAGTCGATGCGCTCCTGCTCAATTGTGGCCAGGGCAACTTCGCGGTTTGATTTAGCCATCGAGTAACGACCTTTTCCGCGTCCCCAGTCAACAATAGGGATGTTTAATCCCAGGCTGAAAATCTGGCTTTTGTCGGGTTCGGAATAAACGTTGTCAAAATTTTCGGCGCTTTTATTTAATCCGTACATGGCGTAAAGTGTGGTGTTCAGCCCCCGTTCCGATTTGGCAATGGCAACATTTTCGTCCTGTTCCAGCTTTTGTTGCTGATGACTAAGAATCTCAGGATTGTTTTTAATTGCTTCGTTAATTGCTTCGTCGGGATTAATCTGCAATTCCGGAATTTCGTTGGGAACAACACATTTTATGATTGTTTCTTTCGGAAGTCCAAGGAAAGAGTTAAGTACTGCCTGTGCTCTTTTCTCACCAAGTTGAGCAATGTTTAATGCCTGCTCGCTGTTCAACAATCGGAGTTCCAGTTCCAGTAATTCATCCTGGGTAACGGTTCCCACCTGAAAACGTCCTTTGCCAATTTTATAGAGTGTGTCGGCGTTGGCGTAATTCATTTCAGCAATGTTTTTCTGAATTTGAGCATTTATTAAACCGAAAAAACGCGAGGTGGATGTTACACGCAGATTTTCCGTGTCTTGAATAAACTCTTTTTTGGCCTTCTCGAATTTTAAAGGCTCGATTTTCGATTGCCATTTCAGGCTGTTGTAACCGTTTAGTTCCTGCGAAAACCCAACACTTATAGGCGTAGCATTAAATGAAGTATTTTTATCGCCGCTAAGGTTTTTAATCATTCCAAGCTCCGAACGCAAGAACACTTGTCCACCGGTTAACGCAACTTTTTGCACCGCCGAAACGGAAACTTCGGAGTTAAAATATTCGCGCAAACGGAATTCATCTTCGTTGGTTTCGAAGTTGTAAACGCTATTGCTAAAACGGTTAAAATCGGCCGGATTGGCGCTTAGTGAAATGTTCGGTAAACGATCGGCTTTGTAGAAGCGGTGCTCCCAGTAACTGGCCAGGTACATGTTTTTATTTCGGAAAGCATCAATCGATTGTTCTGAGGCAATATCGATTACTTCGGGCAGGGTTAATACCAGTTCTTCCTGCGCCGCGGTAAATCCGGCAAGGCTTAGCATTAATATAAATGACAGAATTATGTTTTTCATTTTTGTTTGTTTTCAGGTTTTTTATGAACGAAGAGATACTACAGGATCGTTGGCAGCCGCGCGCTTGGCAGGCAGATAACCAAAAATAATTCCAACACCAACCGATACACCAAAAGCAATAAAAATGCTAAAGGCTGAAACGATGGTTTTAATATCGAACATGGCGGTGATGATTTTTGAGAGTACAACGCCCAGAATAATTCCTATAATTCCTCCGGTTAAACTGATTAATGTTGATTCGGATAAAAACTGGGCAATAATGTCTTTTTGTTTCGCTCCCAGTGCCTGACGGACACCAATTTCGCGAATACGTTCCAACACCGATGCCAGCATAATATTCATGATTCCGATTCCGCCAACAACCAGCGAAATGCCGGCAATAACACCTAAAACGATGTTGAATATTTTTTTTGTTTTTTGCTGCTGTTTTAGCAACAATTCCGGGATTGTAACCTCAAAGTCGTAAAGATCGGAGTGTCGGCGTAGTAACATACGTTTTATTAGTGTGGCCGAACTGCTTAGTTGTTCTGTTTCGCTTATCTGAACAATAATTTTATCAAGCTGATTAAGATTGTCGTCGGTGTCAACCGGTTCTTCAGTTTGTTCGGGACCACCATAAATAACAACCATCCCGTCGCCGCCATTTCCTTTGTTGGCGTTTAAAACCTCGTCGGCCCGAATAAGCGAACGGTTCTTAAAACGGAGTAACATGGTTTGTACCGGTATGAAAATTTTATTGTCGGAGCTGCTTATTCCCAGTTCGTCGGAAGCTGAAGCGGTAAAATCACGACGCTCAACTACGCCAATAATTTTTAACCAGATCTGCCCACATTTTATGTACTGTCCAACCGGATTTTGTTGTCTGAAAAACAGTTCTTTAATGTTGTTCCCAATTACACAAACGGGTAATCCCTTTTCGGTTTGCATACTGTTAAAACGTTCTCCGTCGGCCAGTTGCATGTTAAAAAGCTCGAAGTAGTGGTTGTCGATACCTTCAAGCACAACCGGTTTGCTTATTCCGTTTAATAGCGCTGAATAGTTGAACGAAATTACCGGTGTTATCCGTTCAACAGTGGGAACTATTTTTTTGATCGCTTCAACATCTAAAAGCGTTAGTCCTTTGGAGAATTTTTTAGCGGTGGGCTGACCATTGCCACTACTTTCTCCGCTGCCGTCGGATAACGAATAAGTACTTGGTGTAATTACAATGTTGTTTACCCCAACCAGTTTTATCTGTTCCAGAATTTCCTGCTCGGCACCGTTTCCAATGGCCATCATGCTAATTACCGCAGCAACGCCAAAGATGATACCGAGTGCGGTAAGTATCGATTTCAAGCGGTTAGCAATAATTGCTTCAACCGCAATCAAAATATCGTGTAAATATCTTTTTATAAACATCGTGTTTAGTTTTGGAGGTTAGCCGGCAACACCAGTAATTACAACACCCGGAGGAAGTGTCATTCCGTTAGGTAGCTCAGGTTGTGGAGTTTCCTGTTTCCGTTTTGCTCTCTCGGCTTCTTCTTTTGCCTTTTGCTCTGCAGCTTTACGTTTAATCTCGGCATAAATTTCAAAACCCGAAAGTTTGTAGTCGTTGGCATCCATAGGCTCCAGTAACTGAATTTCCTGGCCTTCTTCCAATCCTTGTTTTATTACAAAGTAATTTTCGTTGGCTTCACCGGTTTCTACAATTTGTTTGGTTTGCGAATCGGTGAGGTAAACGTAAGAAAGACTGTCGTTACTGAATACGGCTTCTATCGGCACATAAGTAGCATCTTCCAGGTAATTGGCTTGTATCGTGTTACTGGTCGTCATTGCAGGTTTCAGTGCCGGATCGGAACCGTCAACCTTAATTTTAACCTCAAAAACCTTGGCATCGCTTTTGGGCATAAGCTGCCCCATGTTGGCTACAGTTGCCACTTCGCCGGTTAATGTTTTATCGGGGAAAGCATCAATACCGATCCGAACTTTCTGACCGGGTTTTATAAGTGCAATGTCAATTTCGTTAATAAATGTTTTGGTAACCAGGTTATCCATGTTCGGGAAAGTGGCAATAATAGGGCTCCACTGCGATACACGCGAACCGGTTTCTACCGTTCCTCCCCACTCGTATTGGTGATATGAGATAATACCTGCTTTTGGTGAATATACGATCAACTGATCCATTAATTCCTCCAGTGCATCAACACGTTCTTTTACCTGTTTATAGGTAATAAATTTACGGTTTACTTTGTTGATTTCCTGCTGGGTTTTTAAAGCGTAAGCTTGTTTCGATTGTTCGAGTTTGCGTACTGCCTTATCGTAATCCATCCGAACCTTTTTTTGTTCCGAAGGCGATTCGTAAACCGATTCGTCAACTGCAATTTTTCGTTCTTCCACATCTAACTCTGCGTTGATAATCAGATCGCGCTCGTTGCTGAGTGTAAGGTTTGAATCGATTTTGCTGTCGTTAAATTCGGAAAAGGTTTTCTCCAGTTCGTCCTGGGCATCTTTTAGTTGTTCCTGAACCGCCTGATGATCGAGTGTGGCAACGTAATCTCCCGAATCAACATAAGTACCTTCTTCTACAATGTCGGTAATGGTTAAGTTTGAAATTCGGGTTTGGCGATCTTTCATTTTCTCGGGCACATAAACATGATCGGAATTTTCCGATTCGAGCTGCCCGCTGGAGTACACTAATACTTCAAAAGGGCCTTTCTGAACTTTGGTTGTAAGTTGTGTGGTGTCGCTTTTCGAACCTGAAAAAATAATGATGACCACGGACAGTAGAATAACTGCCATGGCGGCAAACAGCCAGCTTTTTTTCTTCATTTTAGTATGTTTTTAGTTTTCAATGGTAGCAGTAGTAACGTGAGTGGGGACACGCCGATTAAGTTGAATTTTGAGGACTTTGTTTCATGGTTTTCGTTTTTGTTTCCGGTTGAATAATTGTTTAGTTCTGTTTAACAAAAATTGTGCCTTGGCTAAATTTTAACGAAAGAAACAAAAAATAATTATAAAATTTTGTTAAATAAAATTGAAATAAACTAAAAATATAGTTTTTTAACTGAAAAGACAGTTTGGCGGATTATCGTAATTTTTTGAAGATACCGGCTTGAGCCAGGGTCATAACTAATACGCCGATTACAGTAATCATTCCTCCGATAAATTGATAGAATACCGGGAAGGTATGAAAAACAAGATAAGCGCCAATTAACACAAAAATGCCTTTAAGGGTTTGTACAATTGCTGAGCGCGATGCATCGATGTATTGGTAAGAATAATACACCGTTAAAATGGCAATAAACTCTAGAAACGCGCCAATTGAAATATTGGCAAAAGCTTTTGACGGGATACTCGCGGCAGGGCTGTATATAAAAAATGCGATCAGCGAAAAGGCAAATAACCAGGTATAACGGTTAAGATTAAACAACTCGGGACTGATGTCTTTAACATGTACTTTAACGATAAGTGTTGCCGTTGTGGCAAAAATGGCATTAATAACTACAACGCCGGTTCCGGCAATAAAAAGTGTTTTCAGACTGGTGCCTCCCGTGTAGCTGATAACAAAAGTTCCTAAAAGTGCCAACGAAGCGCCAACAATCTCTATCCATCCGAATTTCTCTTTCAGCAAAACAATACCACCTACTGTAACCATAACGGGGAATAGGTTTCCGATAAACGAAGTGATAGCCGGATCGGGAATAATATTGATAGAAATAAAAAAAGTGGTGGTCGTAAGGATTTCAAGAATACCCAATAAAATAAGTATACGGCGTTGTTTTTTGTCCAGCAATTTTAGCTGGCCAAGTTTTTTGTTTTTCAGTGCAAAAAGAAAACTAAACAGCGCACCAAAACCACACCAGTAAATACCAAACTGTGTTAAATGCACTTCGTTTAAGGCCGCTTTACTAAAAATATAAACATTTGAGAAAGCAATGGTGGCAACCAACGCCAACAGGTATCCTTTAAATGTGGCTGTTTTCATTCTAAAATTTGAGTTGTATTTCAGGTGTCATAATTACTATTTTATTCCTTTCCTGAATTAGTGGCAAAGATAGAAAAACGCTGCAAAGTGTAAACTGATATCTCAAATCGTAAAAATTTGAGCTTCAAAACGTAAAAAATAGCATGAATCGAATGTTTTAATGTTTTCTTGAAACTGAAAAATTTGGGAATTTGCCCCGGAATATTAGATTTGTGAGACATAATGTTTGAAACCAAAAAGATGTCAAAAACCCGAAAAACATTAATGCTTTTATTTTTAGGACTTTCATTTCTTCTGGTTGGACTCGGATCGTTTGCAAAGTTTGATTGCTGGCAAAAAACCGGATGTTGTGGTTTTGTTCTTGCCGGATTGATTTTAGCCATCATCGCGCTGGTGATTGCAATGCGCCGACCAAAAACAAGTGAGGAATAGAAAGCGAAAGACCTTAAACAAATCAGAACCAAACAATTTTTCTTAACCCAACATTAACCTTCCTGAAAACTTCATCTGCAATTTTCAGAATCGATTATCTTTGTAGTGTTATTCATTGATTATTAACTATCGGACGACTGCAGCAATAAGTTTAAGGAAACTTGTGTTCCGGTCTTCCTACTTAAAACAAAAATATGTTACCTAAAATCAATCCTATTGAAACTAAAGCCTGGCAGAAGTTGGAAGAAATTTACTTCGAGTTCGAAGGCGTTCATATGAAAGAACTTTTTGCTGCCGATGCAGATCGTTTTGAAAAGTACTCCCTGAAATTTGAAGATATCCTGCTCGATTTCTCAAAAAACATCGTGAACGATGAGGTGAAAGCAACCTTAGTTGAGTTGGCGGAGGAATGCGGTTTAAAAGATGCCATTTCAGCCATGTTCTCGGGTAAGAAAATTAATGTTACCGAGGATCGTGCCGTACTTCACGTGGCTCTGCGTAACCGCAGCAATACACCGATTGTTGTTGACGGTGAAGATGTAATGCCTGAAGTAAATGCCGTTCTTGATCAGATGAAAGGTTTTACCGCGAAAGTGATCTCGGGCGAGTGGAAAGGTTACACCGGAAAGCCGATTACTGATATTGTAAATATTGGTATTGGTGGATCGGATCTTGGTCCGTTAATGGTTACCGAGGCTTTAAAACCATACAAAAACCACTTGAAACTGCACTTTGTTTCGAATGTTGATGGAACGCACATTGCCGAAACTTTAAAAGAAGTTGATCCGGAAACTACCATGTTTATTGTGGCTTCGAAAACATTTACCACGCAGGAAACAATGACTAACGCCAATACGGCAAAAGACTGGTTTTTGGAGTCGGCAAAAGATTTAGAGAATGTAGCAAAACACTTTGTTGCTGTTTCTACCAACGCCGATGCTGTTTCTGCATTTGGTATCGATACCGACAACATGTTCCGTTTCTGGAATTGGGTTGGAGGTCGTTATTCGTTGTGGTCGGCAATTGGTTTAAGCATTATGCTTGGAATTGGTTACGATAATTACATTGAGTTGCTTGATGGAGCTCATGCCATGGACAAACATTTCAGCGAAGCTGATTTTGACAAAAATATCCCGGTAATTCTGGCACTGATCGGCCTTTGGTACAACAATTTCTACGGCGCCGAAAGTGAAGCAATTCTTCCTTACGACCAGTACATGCACCGTTTTGCTGCTTATTTCCAGCAAGGAAACATGGAAAGTAACGGTAAATATGTCGACCGTAACGGCGAACAGGTGGATTACCAAACCGGACCAATTATCTGGGGTGAGCCGGGAACAAACGGTCAGCATGCTTTTTACCAGCTGATCCACCAGGGAACAAAACTGATTCCTTGCGACTTTATCGCATCGGCAATCAACCACAACAAAGTGGGCGATCACCATCCAAAATTGTTGGCCAACTTCTTTGCGCAAACCGAAGCAATGATGGTTGGTAAAACCGAAGAGCAGGTAGTTGCTGAATTAAAAGCTGCCGGTAAATCGGAAGAGGAGATTAAGGAATTGACACCGTTCAAAATATTTATGGGTAATATTCCAACCAACTCATTCCTTGTAAAACAATTGACTCCACGCGTTTTGGGATCGTTAATTGCCATGTACGAGCATAAGATTTTTGCTCAGGGTATTATCTGGAATATTTACAGTTTTGATCAGTGGGGAGTTGAGCTTGGAAAACAACTGGCCAACGCAATTCTTCCGGAATTGAACAACGACGAAAAAGTTACCGGGCACGACGCATCAACCAATGGATTGATCAACGCCTGGAAAGAAATGAGATAAATTGTCTTTCTTCATCCGGTGACTACATCGTTTAACAATATAGTCACCGGATGAATTTTAAAGTTGCCATTCGTTTTACGGGTGGCATTTTTTATTCAAAAAACTTAGATGTTAGTATTTTAGCACAGTTTTCTTGTTAACTCGCCAAATACCTTGTGAGGTGGGATTTTCTCGTAAAGAATTTTGTAAACAGCTTCGCAAATTGGCATTTCAATTTCAAATTTTTCGCAAAGCTGGTGAATTGGTTTCGAGGCATAATAACCTTCTGCAACCATATTCAATTCCAATTGTGCAGCTTTCACCGAATAGCCTTTTCCAATCATCGTTCCAAAAGTTCGGTTACGGCTAAATTGCGAATAGGCAGTTACCATGAGGTCGCCCAAATAAGCCGGTGATTTAATGTCGCGGTTAATCGGATGTACCACATCAACAAAACGTTTTATTTCCTGGATGGCACGCGAAATCAGCACTGCATGAAAGTTATCGCCAAATCGCTGTCCGTGTGCAATACCGGCTGCAATGGCAACAATATTTTTTAATACTGCAGAATATTCTGTTCCCCAAATATCGTCAGACGGCGTGGTGTAAATGTAATCGCACTCAATAAGTTTTGTAAACTTAACCGCTTTTTCCTCGGTGGTGCAGGCAATTGTAAGGTACGACAGTTTTTCGCGTGCAACCTCCTCGGCGTGGCATGGTCCGGCTATTACTCCGATCATGTCGTGATCAACATTAAAGTATTTTTCTAAATATTGAGCAACCAAGAGGTTTTCGCTGGTAACAATTCCTTTAACGCCCGAAAGAATATATTTTCCTGAAAGATCTTCAACGTCAGCAAGAATGGTCGGAAGAAATGCAGATGGTACAGCAATAATTAAAATATCGGAATTGGCGACAACACAATTTACGTCGCTGCAAAAATTAATCTTCGAAGTATCGAATTCAACTTCATGCAAATAACGCGGATTATGTTTGTTGCGTTTAAAAGTTTCGATGGTGGTCTTTTTTCTAAAAAACCAGTTTATCTCATTCACATTCTCAAGAAGAATTTTAGCCAGTGCAGTTGCCCAGCTACCACTTCCTATAATGCCAACCTTGTCAGTTTTTATATTCATTTACGCGTCAAATAACGTGCAAAGGTACAATTTGTACCTGCTTATCGAAGAAAAAGTAGCATTTAAATAGTAATTATGATTGTATTATTTGACTAAAATTGTGTTATAGTGTTGTAAGTCAGTAGGTAGTGCTTGCTGTTCCTGTATTTGTAAATCAATAACCGAATTTCTACATTTAGAAAATAAAGTTCAAAATAAACAAGATTTGTAAAACGACATAAACGAACCATCAAATGAAACGAACATGATTGATCAGGTGGCAAAAGCGAATGATTAAAGTGCGAGTTCCAGATGATACCTTATAAATCAACAATTTTAATCAGATGAAAGAAGAAGTTAGCGAAAGTGCCATCCGTTTAAGGGCAATGATCGAAAAAGCAATTGAGGATCACAAGATCACGCGCGACGAGTACGACAAGATTCTGAATATTGCAACCGAAGATGGTTATATCGACCGACACGAACAAGCACTGCTTGGCCAGTTGCAGCAGATGATTGAAGATCGTGTGGTAAAGTTTGTTATCTAAATATTTTTTTGATGAAGAAGTTTTTGAAGGTTGCCGGAGCAATTTTAGTTGTATTGATTGTGGTGGTATTGGGGTATTCTTATGTGAGTTTTAATACGTACTCGCCAACTGATCCGGATGTTGATGTCGACAAAACAAAGCTTAGCTATTACCAGGATACGTGGGAGGAATGTCGTGCTGCTTTTCGTTCGCAGGCCAATTCCATGAAAACGCGGATGGATAGTGTGCTTTTGTTTTCGAAAGCTGTTGAGAGCAAAACAGACGCCGGATTAACAATTGATTTCTGCTACATTCCGGCAAAAGATACTACCGAAAAACTAGTGATGATCTGTTCGGGCACACACGGCATTGAAGGATTTGTGGGCAGCGCGGTTCAGCAACAATTAATGGCGGAGTTTTTTAAACCGGAAATGTTCTCAACTACAGGAGTATTGCTGGTGCATGGATTAAATGCCTGGGGATTTAAAAACCAGCGCCGTTTTACCGAAAACAATGTTGATTTGAACCGAAATTACAGTACCGATCGTTCACTTTTTGAAACAAAAAACGATGGTTTTGTGGCGCTTTACGATATGCTGACTCCCAAAGGCGAGTTGAATATGAACAGCATAAGCAACAAGTTCTTTTTGGTAACCGCTATCAATCAAATTGCACGAAAGGGAATGCCGGCATTGTTACAGGCTTTTGCGCAGGGACAGTACGAATTTCAGGAAGGAATTTATTTTGGCGGAAAAGATTTTGAACAGCAGGTAGCAATAATGTCTGAGGTTCTGACTGATATTGCTGCTTCTTATTCTATCCTATTAAACCTCGATTTGCATACCGGTTTTGGCGAACGAGGAGAGTTGCATTTGTTTCCAAACCCAATTGACGACCCGGAATTAAAAGCAAAAACCGAAGCTGTTTTCGATGGCTATCCAATCAACTGGGGCGACTCAGACAACTTTTACACTGTACACGGCCAGTTTGTGGAGTTTATTGGAGACCTGCTTCCCGGCAAAACATCGATACCAATGCTGATGGAATTCGGTACTTTAAATACCGGCTCAACCATTGGCGCGGTAAAATCGGCGCATATTTCAATTGCCGAAAATCAGGGTGCACACTACGGCTATAAATCAGAAAAAGACAGTTTAAAAGCTTTGGCCGGATACTACGAAATGTTTTATCCGCCCTCGGAAAAGTGGCGAAGTAATGCACTAACACTTTCGCAGGAAATGATGGGAACGATCTGGGAAAATTTTCAGGAACTGGAGTAAAGTTGTTATTCTATTTCAGCAGATACGCGATTATCACCCCCAAATAATTACCAACGGCATAACCGGCAATTCCAACAACCAGTCCGGTTAAAATTACCTGACGGTTTTTTAACGCACCGGCAACCACCGGAACAAATGGCGGTGAGCAAATAAGCGCGCTGGTAGAAATGATTACCGTATCGGCATCAACTTTAAAAATGCGGGCCAGTGCAATGTGAATAATGTGCGACCCGTAAACCGCTAACGCCACATAGTAAAACAGCGAAAACGAGATGTTCGATAGTTTGCTGATGTCGGCCATTGAAGCAACGGTTAAACAGAAAATCAGGATGAGGTACATACCCAGCTGAAAGGTCTTTTTAATGGCTTTTATTTTTGGAACAAACGAAAAGGCAATACCAAAAGTGGTGATTAGCAGAATGACTACGGCTGTTTGATATTCGTTTGGCAAAAGCAGACTAATGCCATAACTCACACCAAGAATGGCCACCGAAATTCCAAAAGCTCCGATTAATGGCAATAAGGTTTTTTTCTTTAACATCCCGTCATACGATTCAAACTCATCTTCCATATTCATTTCGGCAATGGCATTTCCTTCTGTTTCTACAGGTTTAAAAGGCGGCAAAAACCACAAAAACACTTTCTGCCCGATGGAAAGAATAAAAACGAGGTAAATCGCACCAAGTGTCAGGTCGTAGGTGTGGGTCATAATATACAGTTCCTGCGACACGTTTAATGCGGTTTTCATGGCAGCCATGTTAGGTGTTCCTCCGGTGTAAACGCCTACTAACATTCCGGCCACTTGCCAGATATTTTCAATGTCGTTTCGGAAAATAAAATAACCGATAATTACAATCAGCAACACCGAGATCAATCCTGTAGCAAGCGCCAAAAATGCCGATCGTGCCATTTTTAACCACGAGCGCACATCAACCGAAAAAAGAATGAGTGGCAAGGCCAGCGGAATGGTAATATCGGTGAGCATATTTTGGTATTTCTCTGCTCCGTGGGGCAACACGCCCATGTTCCCAATCACTAAACCAACGCCGTAACAAATCAGTACGGCTCCAATTTTTTTGAGTATCGAAAATTTACCTTCGAGATAAATAACAACAACAGGAGTGATAACAAAAAGAATAATTAACGCCAGAAACGGTGTCTCCATAGTTTTAAATATTTCCCTTATCGGGCGGTAAAGATATTAGAATGAGTAGAAACTACAAATTGGAAATTATTCGGTTGTTATATCTACTCCTTTCCAAAACCACCACCTCCCGGCGTTTCAATAATAAACGAATCGCCTTGTTCCATATTTATATTCTGAATAGAATCGAGAATGATCTCTTCACCATTGGAACGAATAACTTTCTGACATCCCGCTTTTCCGTCGCTTGCGCCATTTAATCCAAACGGCCCTGATTTCCGTCGCTGGGTGAGAACTGAAAGATTTACCGGTTCCAGGAATGTTAATACTCGTTTCACACCGTCGCCACCATGCCACTTGCCAAAGCCGCCTGAGTTTTTCCGGATGCTAAATTCTACTAGCTGAACCGGGTACCGGTGCTCCATTATTTCGGGATCGGTAATGCGTGTATTTGTCATGTGGTGATGAACAGCGCTGGCTCCGTTAAAACCGTTTCCGGCACCGCAACCGCCACAAATGGTTTCGTAGTAGCCGAAATTCTTGTTGCCAAACAAGGTGTTGTTCATGGTTCCCTGGCTGGCTGCCACCACACCAAAAGCTTTTAGCAGCGTGTCGGTTAAACGTTGACTGATTTCCACATTTCCACCGACCACAGCCGGACATTTTGAAGGATCGTCATCAAAATTCGGGTTTAACAATCCGCTTGGCAAAATAAAATCAACAGGTTCCAAAAGACCGTCGTTCAGCGGAATGGTTTCGTTAAGCAACAAGCGGAGCACATAAATACTCACACTTTTTACAATTGCTTCAGTGGCGTTCATATTTCCTTTGTGTACATCCGCGCTGCCGGTAAAATCAATACTGCAGTTGCCATCGTTTAGCTGGATATTTACCTGAAGTTTTGCTCCGTCGTCTAGGTATTCAGTGGCTGAATAATTGCCATTTTCAAATTTCTGAAGAGTGGCTTTCATTTTTTGTGCGGCATGGCCGCGCAACAGGTCGAGGTATTCTTGCACGGTATCTTTGCCGTGTTTATTGATGAGCTCGATCAAAGCTTCAGAACCATTTTTATTGGCTGCCAGTGCAGCATTCAGATCGGCCAGATTTTCTTCAACCGAGCGTGTAGGATATTTGCCGTTTAGAAAGATATTTTGCATGCCGTCCCAATCAGGTTGGCCATTTTTCACCAGGTAAAACGGAGTGATACAAACGCCTTCTTCCTCCAGGTTTTTTGCGTTTGGTGGCATCGATCCAGGACTGATACCGCCAATCTCGGAATGATGCGCACGGTTTACGACAAAACCAACGCGCTCGCCTGCATAAAAAACCGGCGAAACCAATGTAACATCGGGTAAGTGCGATCCTCCGTATTTCGGGTGGTTGGTAACGATGGTGTCCCCCTCTTCAAATTCGAAATGTTTAATTAGTTCACGGACACAAACGCCGAGTCCTCCCAAGTGTACCGGGATGTGAGGAGCGTTAGCGACTAACAGTCCGTCTTTATCGAGAAGTGCACACGAAAAGTCGAGGCGTTCTTTGATGTTTACCGACAAAGAGGTGCGCTGCAACAATGCGCCCATGTTTTCTGCAATAGCCATAAAACGGTTGGTGAACAATTCCAGTTCTGTCTCACGGTTTTGTTTTGTATTAAGCTGCTGACTTTCGGCCTTACTTTTTATAATGGCAGTACCCGAATGTTGTAATTCCAGCGACCAGCCACTCTTAACAAAAGTTGTGGAAAAACTGTCGAGAAAAAGTGCCGGGCCTTTTAGTTGCGCTCCTGCTTTCAACACCTTTCGGACAAAAACAGGAGTCCCATTTTCAGTTGTTTTAAAAGGTTCGGGCAGATAATTTGTTTTTGCTGCAGTGCTTGTTTCTTTATCTGTATTCTCCACGGCCGCGAGCACACGGATTGCCTCAATTTCGATGGTGCGGTTACTAACCGTGTGCCCATACACTTTTTTGTAGTGTTGATGAAAGTCGGGAACCAGTTGTTCAAGGTTTGAAAAATGAATTTCAAGCGATGAATCCTGCCCGGCAAAACGCATAAATACCATTCGTTGGCGTATGCCAATTTTTTCTTTGTCGAAACCTTCGTTCTGTAACTTTTTTGAGGCCTCGGTTTCAATCTCTTTGAACCAGTCGGGCAGCAATTCTCCAACTTCGTTCAGATTCTGTAGAACTTGTTTCTCTGCAAAACGTTCAACACTGGCGTTGCCAATTCCATAAGCACTTAACAGCCCTGCATCTTTAGGCAGAAGAATATTTTGAATGCCAAGAATTTCGGCAATGTCGCAGGTATGCAAACCACCGGCACCACCAAATGCCACCAGCGCAAAGTCTTTTGGATCGTAACCTTTTGTTATGGAGATTTTCCGAATGGCTCCGGCCATAATTTCGTTCGCAATGGCAATAAATCCGTTTAATACTATATCGGCAGACGGTTTGTCTCCGGTACTCTTTTCCATTGATTCGAGCAACTCTTCCAAACGTTTTTCTGCTTCGTGTTTGAAAACAGGAATGCCAAACTGGCTGGCATCAAGTCGGTTTAAAAGCAGGTTTACATCGGTAATGGTTAGTGGTCCTCCCGCTCCGTAACAAGCCGGACCGGGATAGGCGCCGGCACTTTCGGGGCCAACAAAAAGTTTATAACCATCAAAACCACAAATGGAACCACCTCCTGCGGCAACGGTTTCAATGGCAATGGCCGGGCTGTTTATCCGGGCATCGCCAACCTGTAGTTCGTAGCGATAATCGAACTCGCCGTCAATACGCGAAACATCGGTGCTGGTGCCGCCCATATCAAAAGTGATCAGCTTTGTATAGCCATCTTTCCCTCCGATCTCGCGAGCACCAACCACACCACCTGCCGGGCCACTCAAAAGACTGTCCTTCGGATGGAATTTATCAGCCGACACCAAACCTCCCGCGCTGGTCATAATCTGGAATAAATTCCTTCCAGTTTTTTCAGCGATTCGGGTTACGTAGTTGTGTATGATGGGAGAGAGGTACGCGTTAACGACCGCAGTTTCGGCACGATTCAAAATCTTGATCAGCGGCGATAATTCCGTAGAAGGCGAAATAAAACGGAAACCTTGTTCTTTCAGGACTTGTGTCAGCTGTAGCTCGTGCTCCGGATTGATATAAGCGTTCATTAAGCTTAAAGCAACCGATTCAATTTCATTAAAATCTATCTCAGCCAGCTGATTTTTTAGGCTTTCAATGTCGAGCGGTTCTAAAACCTTTCCGTTGGAATCTATCCGTTCATCAACCTCAATAATTCGGTGCGTCAGCTGCTTCGGTTTTTGCACGTTGAGCGCAAAAATATCGGGGCGTGCCTGGTTTCCAATTTCCAGCAAATCGGCAAATCCTTTTGTTACGATAAAAAGTGTTTTGGCGCCCTTATTTTCAAGCAAAGCATTGGTTCCTTTTGTCGACCCGAGTTTCAGGTGCAAATCCGGAAAAGCTTCGTTCAGTCCGGTTTGTGTGATCAGTCGTGCCCCTAAAACAGGAGCTTCCTCGTGCGAAGTCAGTTCAAAGTTGCTACCCCCCATTTCTGGTGTAAGACAGGCAGTATCGAGCTCAAGTATTTTATTCTGCACATCAAACGAAACCACCGTACTTTCAGCAGAGTTTTGTTGGAGCAAACGAAATGAAAAATCCTTAAAAATGTCGCGGTGTAAGTTCCACGTGTCAGCGATAACACATTGATTTGCGGAAATTACTTTTTGAATGGTGCTGCGCAGGTTGCTGCTGCTCAAAACCTTTTGGCGGTATTCTTGCCCCGATTCATCGATGCCGATACAATCGGTAAAAGTTCCGCCGGTGTCTACAAAAAGTTGAAAATATTTATTTGCCATGTTATTTCTTTTGTCCTTTAAACCATACCCACGCTGAAATGATTATCGCAACAACAGCAATTCCCCAAAGTGTTTCATTTCCGGGAGAAACTGTTGGCAGAAATACGCTGTAAAATGCTTTTGTAGCGCTGTTCAATCCAAGGATCAGCGTAACAAAAATTACGATCAGCATTAAGATATTTAGTACGGTTGGATTTGTTTTTGTGCCGGTTATTACGTTGTTATTGATTACGATAAACAGAAAAATGCTTACAAACGGCAGCAAGAATCCATTTAGTGCCTGTGCCAGGATTATTGCAGGAATGGGTTTAACATTCACTGCTGCAAAACCAATTCCGATGAGTAAAACCACAAGCCAGCCCAGTTTGAAATTCAACGAATTTGCCTGCCATTTTTCGGGATTTTTATTTCCAAAAAGACTTTTTAATGTAATGGCTGCAGCAAGCGGAGCGGTTACCGATGAGGTAAATCCGGCAGCAAACAAACCAAAACCAAGCAGGTATTTTCCGGCCGGACCAACTTTTTGTTGTAAGGCCAGCGAAAGGTTTTCAAACGAAAATTCTGCGGTAACCGCAGTTCCAACAATCAGCACGGCCATTGAGAACAATCCGCCTAACAAAATGGCCACTGCCAATCCGAAACGCATTTCTTTTACCGATTGTTTTTGGCTGGAAATGCCGGATCCCAGAAATAGGTTGTAGGGAACAATCGTTGTCCCAATTAATCCCAAAACCAAAAGTCCGGCGGCATTTGTTGTAGGGAAACGTGGAATAAATGTCCCTTTCAGCAAAGGTTCTAATTCCGGTTTAATTAAGAAGGCAGTTATTAAAAAGCCGATGCCCATCAGTACCACAACAAATCCCATTATTGTGGAAATTATTTTTAACGATGGGATATTCAGAATAATTGCTGCCACTCCGCCAATGGCCATCACCAGTACCCAGGCAGGCAGATCAAAAATTAGCCGGAAGCCTGCAACGGCACCAAGCAGGTTTCCCATTTCGTACGCCGCGGCGCCAACAACAATTGCACCCAAAACCAATATTAGAATTGGTAGTTTCGCTTTGCTTTTTTCAAACTGGTGCACAATTGCCTGCCCCAGATTTAATCCGGATGTGATGGTTAAACGTGCAGCAGCTTCCTGCAAAAGTAAACAGGCGAGTGTAGAAAAAAGTAAGGCCCAGAGGAGCTCAGTTCCCAGAGCTGCGCCCGATTTCGCAGCAGTGGTTATTGTTCCCGGCCCGATAAAAGCCGCCGAAACAACCGACCAGAAAAGGATATTCAGAATGCGTTTTTTTGTTGACATAATCGTTTGAAAGCTCCAAAATACAAAAATCAAACTTCAATTATTTTGAATCGTCAACAAAATGGCCTGAGCTTATAAAAATTGATGTTTAGGGCATTTAAGGTATCGTTTAAAAGTACCGGCTCTTTAATAGTTATTTTAAAATACTAACTTGCAAAACAAGGCCTATATCAACTAATTCGTACAAAATGAAAAACCACATTTCCCTTTATTCTTTGCTATTGTTAATCTTTTTCTCAATTATTACAAGTTGCACGAAAACAGCAGAAATTGCACCAAATCCTAACCTGGTTTATGAGAGCTACACGCCACAAAGTACCGACAGAACTATAAACCGGGAGACCTATTATAAAAAACTTCAGGGATTTTGGCTGGCGACTTGTATTGCCAACTGGACGGGATTAGTTACTGAAATGGATAAAATTGGTAACATCGGCGAAATTAAAACCGGTGATTTTTACACCCGATACGACTGGGGTAAACCAGATCAGCCGAGTATTTGGGGAGAAGGAATTCCGAGTGATCTGTCGCCAGTGATTGATTTTGTTCTTGCTGATGAAGATAGCATTTGGGGAGCCGACGATGATACGGATATCGAATATATTTATCAGGAGCTTTTGCTCAAATATCAAACGTCGGTTTTAACAGGTGAACAAATTCGCGAGGGCTGGCTGGAACATATCAAACAGGAAGAAGAAAACTATTTGTGGGTGTCGAACGAAACGGCTTTCAATTTAATGAAAGAAGGATTGGTGCCACCAGCAACCGGCGATCCAAAGAACAATTCCGATTATGAAATGATTGATGCGCAGCTGACCACTGAAATTTTTGGATTGTTTGCTCCTGCACGGCCTGATGTTGCGCTAAAAATGGCACAATTACCAATTCAGAATACTGCTCGTGAAAACAGCCAGTGGATTTCGGAATTTTATGTGTCGATGTTTTCGCTGGCGTCGGCAGTTGATAAAACTTTGCCGGAGAAAGAACAACTGTTGTGGATGGCAGAACAGGCGAAAGATCGTTTGCCTGAGACTTCATATTCACGAGCCATGTATGAGTTTGTTAAAGCAAAATACAATGAAGGTATTTCGTGGGAACAGGCCCGCGACTCGGTTTATACAAGGTATCAGATAAACCAGGCCGACGGCTATGATATGACATCGCGAAAATTGTATTGTAATGCTTGTTTTGCTGCCGGAATCAACTTTGCTTCAAGTCTGGTGAGCCTATTTTATGGCGAAGGTAATTTGGTTGAGACGATAAAAATTGGGGCACTCTGCGGTTGGGATTCGGACAATCCCACAGCAACCTGGGGCGGTTTAATCGGATTTATGATGGGTAAAGAAGGCGTTGAACAGGCTTTTAACAGAAAGTTCTCGAATCGTTTTAACATTCACCGAACCAGGATTGGTTTTGAAAACAATGGGATAGATACTTTTGAAAATATGGCACTTAAAGGAATCTGGATCATCGATAAAGTGGTTCAGGAAGAAATGAATGGCGGAGTTGATTTAAAAACCAACACGTGGTTTGTGCCCGGATCCTAAAATCGATTTCAAACGAAAAATTTGGTCGCTACTTTCCTCTTGCCTGCACAAATCTGTGATGCTTGTTTCTTTTTGCATGCGTGTGCGACGATAAGGGAAATAATAAAACATATTTGTAATTGTTTGAATAGTAGTTGTTTGTGATTTTGTTGATATTGTCTGTCAGGTAACAAAACGCTAACCACTTCGTATATTTTTAGTACGTTGTAATAGTCAGAAACCAATACACAGGTACTCCAAAGGCATTATTAAAGATTAGTATTAACTAAAATGATTTGTCATGAAGAAGAGTAAGATTATTGTGTATTGGATGAGTATGCTTGGCGTATTAATGTTGGGAGTTCTGATTTCAGGTTGCGATTTAACCGGAGAAGATAATTCCGGGTTCGACGAAAGTTCACAAGTTGATTTGAAAAGTATGTCGTTTTTGCCTGAGTTTCCCGGGGCAGAGGCTTTTGTTGCAGGTTTTTCTAACGAATTTGTTGCCTTCGAAATTGGCAAAGTATTTATTTATGAAGGCGAAACTGAAGATGGAATGGAAACTATTAAGGTTACCGTAACAAGTGAGATCAGGGAAATAATGGGAGTAACAACTACCGTTGTAACCGATACTGCCTGGCTTGATGGAGAACTCATTGAAGCAACAGATGATTGGTTTGCAGAGGATAGTGAAGGGAATGTGTGGTATTTTGGTGAATACAGCGAAGAGTGGGAAGATGGAGAATTCGTTGGCACTGAAGGATCGTGGGAGGCCGGAGTAGATGAGGCTTTGCCCGGAATGTTGATGCCTGCCAACCCTAAAATGGGGATGAAATACCAGCAGGAATACTACGAAGACGAAGCTGAAGATATGGCTATGGTAATAAATCTTGATAAAACTGTTGAGATTGATTTTGGAACGTTTGAAGGCTGTTTGGAAACCATGGAATGGACTCCGCTGGAGCCGGGAGAACGGGAGCATAAATTTTATAAACCCGGTGTTGGTTTAGTTATGGAGTTAAAGCCTAAAGGTGGAAGAGAAGTGGTAGAATTGGTAGATATAATTATGCCTTAATCTTCAAGATGTCTATCATAAAAATTGCCTGATCGATTAAGGTCAGGCAATTTTTGTTTTTAAATTCATTTCGATGAAATGAAATGTTTCAAATACGCTCGTTCATGTTTATTTCCACTCTCTTGCCAACAGGGCATAAATAACGTCGTCAACCCATTTGTCGTTAAGAAAGAGACTTTCAACAAAATGTGCTTCTTTCCGAAAGCCAAGTTTTTCAAGCAAGGCAAACGATGCCACATTCTCCGGATCGATGGAGGCAGTTATACGGCGTTTTTTCAAATCGTGAAACAAGTGGTCGATTACCGCTTTTACAGCTTCGGTGGCAAAACCCTTGCCCTGGTGTTGTTTGGCAATGGTGTAGCCTAATTCAACCTGTTGTTCGTCGATAAAATGAATGCCCATGTCGCCAATAAGTTCGTCATTGGTTTTATCAAGCACAGCCAATTGAAACCAGGTGTCGGGCACATTAAATTCAGCAGCCAATTTCACAAAGAAAGTTTCAACATCGTCAAGCGTTTTCGGAATCCAGCCCTGGTATTTATTCGCTTTTGCATCCGAGCGATAAGCAAAAAAAGCTTGCTTGTCGTCTCCGTTGAACGGTCGTAATAATAAGCGCTTGGTAGTTAGTTCCATTCTACTTTTTTGTTTGCTCCAGAATCCAGTCTTTCATCGTTTTTAAAACTTCAGGATCGATGGTTTCTTCAATTTGGGCATATTCTGCAATTGCACCTGTTTCACATTGTTGGAAGAGGTGGTTGTGGTTGATGAACCGAACAGTGTCAACCTTCATGTTTCCTCCTGAATTTACTGCCTTTATTACCTCCCCGAGGTTTGAAACAGGAACCTGCAGATCTTTAGAGCCGTTAAGTGCCAACACCGGACATTTTACTTTTGACAGTGTTGGTTTTGGATCGTAGGTGAGGAAAAAACGAAACCACGTAGAATTTACATTCGAAATTTCGGCATCGATAGTTTTTTGCAGATCCTCATTCATTCCTGCATACATTCCTTGCGATAATGTTTCGCGCAGTTGTTCTTTTGCTTTCTCCTGATCGGCTTCACTTTTTACCACCTCAAAAATTTTCTGTTGTGTCAGTTTTTGCTGTTCAATGGAATAATCGGGTAAACCAGCTGCCTTCGACAATAATGCACCTTGTTCGTACAGAATTTGTTCGCCTACGGTTCCCGGTCCTGCCATCATAACAATAAAAGCAATGTCGTTTGATTTTGTAGCTGCAATGGGAGCGATCAACCCGCCTTCGCTGTGCCCGATCAACCCTATTTTTTTTGGATCGATTTCCTCCCGGCTTTTCAGAAAATCAACACCTGCCAGTACATCGCCTACAAAATCGAGGCTTGTTGATTCGGAAACACTTCCTTCGGAGCCGCCAACACCGCGGTCGTCAACACGTAAAACTGCAATGCCGTTTCTGGTCAGAAAGTCGGCAATAACTGCAAATGGTTTGTGTCCGAATATCACTTCGTCGCGGTCTTGTGCTCCCGATCCTGTAATCATCACCACCGCCGGACATGCTTTGGCATCTTTCGGGAAGGTAATGGTACCCGCCAGTTTTAAACCCGATTCAGGGTTGGTGTATTCCACTTCTTCCGAAAGGTAAGGAAACGGTGGCTCCGGTGTTTGCGGACGCACCAGCGCGGCCACTTCTCCAATACGGATCAGGTTGACATCGAATGTCATCCCGCTTTGTTTCCATTTTCCGGTGATGGAATCGCCGGTTGAGAAATGACCCGCGTAAGTTCCCATGATGGCAGGAACCGCAATCGACACACTGTCGCCAATTACCAGCACATCACCAACGGGCAAATCGGAGGCACCTTGTTTTGGTACATCCAGTTTAGCCTGGTATTTCCCATCTGCCCGGGTAATCTTAAAAATCATCTCAAGTTTACCGGTTGGAATAGTTATTTTCCCTGACCAGTTTCCTGAAAAATTATTTTCCTGGGCGATTGTTAATTGTGCAAGCAATAACCCGATTAGGAGGGTTGATAATTGTTTAATTCTGTTTGGTTTCATGTCTTTTTAAATTGGCTTTTTTATTGCTGATCGTTTTTATTCAATACCCTGATTTCTTTTAACAGAACTTCGAGTGCGGGCGATGCCATTTCGCCGTGGTTAAATCCGTCGAGTTCCATCAGTTTACAGTTTTTGTGTCCAGCCACTTTCATCATGCGCCACATGTAGGCATTTTCTTCGTAACGGCCCAGCATTTCCTGTTCGCGATCGCCGGTAATAAAAATAATAGGAGGAGCGTCGGGGCGAACAAAATAAAGTGGTGCATATTCATCAACAATGGCTTGTGTGCCGGGGATTCCTCTTTCGTCGCGAACCGTAAAATGCGTAACGGTGTGGCCGCTAAAAGGAATCAACATAGCAATATCGTCAGCATCCAAATCGTATTTGGCAAGGTAATGTTTGTCTAATCCAACCATGCTGGTAAGGTAACCACCGGCCGAGTGACCACTAACTACAATTTTATCTTTGCTACCACCATATTTTTCAATGTTTTTGAAGGTCCAGGCTACTGCTGCAGCTGCGTCTTCAATATAAACGGGGCATTTTACTTTTGGTGACAAACGATAGTTAACTGCAACCACAGCAATTCCCTGATTTTTTAGCTTCTCAGGGATAAATTTATTGCCACCGGTAATTCCGCCTCCATGAAACCATACCACAGTGGTAAAATCCGTTTTATTCTCTGGGTAATAAATATCGAGTTTACATCGCTCGCTGGCATATTCCGAAACATTCTCATCGGCGATGTACGAAATATTTTCCTCAGTATTATAATCAGTGTCTTGTGCAACAGATGATTGACTGTAAATAAGTAAAGCGAAAATGAAAAGTAAAAAGTAGGTCTTCATAATTTTAATGTTGATTTTAGACGAATGTACAAAAGAATCTTTTACAGTACTATTGAATTCCTGTTTGTTGTATAAACATTAAGTTTCTCCGCTACTGAGAGATACAGAAATTGCGTATAAGTTTGAAAATCTAATATAAATTGTATTTTAGTTGTTAAAATCAAAAAGGAACATTGGACGTGAATAAAAATCTACTAATCTACGTAGTTGAAGACAACAAATTATACCACAAACTGGTAGTTGATTTTCTTCAGAAACAAGGGCTAAAAAACCTCAAATCTTTTTACAACGGAAAAGATTGTTTGGATGCAATTAAAGGTGGAGAACGACCTGATATTGTAATTCAGGATTATCACCTGGAAGACTCAACCGGAATTGCGGTTTTGCAGGCAGTTAAAAAACGAAGTAAAACCTCTGAATTTATTTTCTTAACTGCCAACGAAGATATGGAAGTGGCAGTGAACTCGATTAAATACGGCGCTTTCGATTACATCATTAAAGACAATGATATTGCGCTGAAAAAAGTGTACAGCAAGATTGGTAAAATTGCCAAAATGATTGAGCTGGAAAAACGCAATCGTTTTACACGAAATGCAATGACCGTAACCGTTATTATATTGGTGGCCATTGTAATTTTTGTGGCACTACACGAATTTTTCGATTTGTTTGGCTTACAGAACAAATAATCCCCAAAAAAAATATTGTACAGGCAGTGGCTTACATTTAGGTGTGAGCCACTGTTTGCATAATCAGACCACAAAGCCACGCGCCGTAGGTTCCAAAAGCATAGCCTAAAACTGCCAGCAACACGCCAACCGGTGCCAACGATGGATGAAAGGCAGCTGCAACAACAGGGGCACTTGCCGCACCACCAATATTAGCCTTACTTCCCACTGCCAGAAAGAAATATGGAGCTTTAATCAGTTTTCCAACGATCAGTAGCAATACAACGTGAATGATCATCCAGATTCCACCAACAGCAAAAAGGCCGAGGTTATCAAAGATTTTCGATACATCCATTTTCATACCGATTGTTGCAACCAGAATATAAATAAATACAGTTCCGAGTTTTGATGCTCCGGCTCCTTCGTAGTTTCTGAGTTTTGTAAACGACAGTCCGATTCCGATGGTTGTTGATAGAATGATCAGCCAAAAGAATTTCGAGGTGAGACTGAATTTTCTTAATGCCGGTGCATGCACTTCAATAAAAGGTGCAATCCAGTCGGCCACAAGATGTGCAAATCCGGTAACTCCAAGCCCGATAGCGGCAATTACCATTAAATCGGTGGTGCTTGGTATACGCGCAATTTTCTGGCTGAACTCGTGCATTTTATCTTTTAAATGTGTAACGCTGCTGGCATCGGCTTTAAAATACTTGTCAATTTGTTTCGATTTTCCTACACCAATTAACAGAATGGCCATCCAAACTTCGGCCACCAATACATCAACCGTAATCATTATCGAGTACAAATGATCAGATGGTTTAAATATTTCGTACATGGCTGCCTGGTTAGCACCGCCGCCAATCCAGCTTCCTGCAATAGTCGTCATTCCCCGCCAAACGGCATCCGGCCCGGCGCCTCCAACAAGCTCAGGGTTAATTGCCGATGCAAGAAGTATGGCAATTGGTCCGCCAATAACAACACCGATCGTTCCGGTAAAAAACATGATTAGCGCTTTACTTCCCAGTTTAAACACTTCTTTTAGGTTGATACTGAGTGTGAGCAAAACCAAACAGGCCGGCAAAAGGTAACGCGAAGCCATAAAATACAGCTGCGAATTTTCACCGTCGACAATATGAAATGTGGTTAGCAAACTCGGCAAAAAGTAGCACAGCAATAACATGGGTACTACGCTATAGAATTTTTTGAAAATAGGGCGCGATGAACTACTGGTGAAGAAAATAATAGCCAACAGACCAAGTAAAAGTCCTAGTGTTACGGCATCATTTGTAATTAGTGGTGCTACGTGTTCTGTTTTCGGCATACTATTTTATTTTTTTATTTGAACTTCCATTTTTTAACGAGACGGCAAATATAAAAATCTTTTCAGGTATGACAACTTGATAAAGGTAAGGTTCAGGAGTTTATCGTTTTGATTGCCGGAAAAACGCAAAACAAAATCCGGTTAATCGTTGTATAAATTGTATAAATGCCGTATTTTTTTCTTCATTAATAAATCTTTCAATTATGCCACAAAAGAAAATTATACTTTTTGTACTTTTTATTTTTTCAGTAACACAATTGTTTGCGCAAACCGATAAAATATACACGTCGAATGGCGATGTGCTGGTTGGCGAAATTAAATCGATGCAAAAGGGTGTATTGGTTTACGATACCGATTATGCCGACAGCGATTTTAATGTTGACTGGGAAGAAATTGAGGGGCTAATTTGTACCCGAATGCTGATGATTTATACCATCGACGGCGAAAAATACACCGGTGGATTAGGTTTTCTGCCTGACGAACCCAAAAAGCTGACGATTCAAACGCTTGATAAAAATATTTCGGTTTCGATGGATGAGATTGTTGAAATTACATCACTTGAACAGCGAATAATAGATCGTGTAATAATTTCGATTGATGCCGGATTGTCGTTAAGTAAAGCCAATAATGTGCGGCAGACCTCGGCTTCGGCAAAAGTAAGTTACCGCGGAATAAAATGGAACATGAGTGCCACCTTCAACAACGTGGGAACTAAACAGGATAATGTTGATCCGACAAAACGTACCGACGGCGGATTTACACTGGTTCGCGATATTTGGGGCAACGGTATGATATTAGGTGGTGCTGAATTTTTAAGTAACAGCGAGCAACTGCTTGATTTACGATCTACCTTCCGTGGTGGTTTAGGTTTGTACCTTATCCGTACCAATCATCTTTATATGCAATCGGGTTTGGGACTGGCATTTACGCAGGAAAAATATGGTGGCGAAGAGTCGACATCGCAAGGAAGTTTTGAAGGATTGGGGCTCTTCGATTTTAATGCCTATGATATTGGCGACCTCACCTTCCAGTTTAAACTCACAACTTATCCAAGTATTTCGGATTGGGGACGCTGGCGTATCGATATGGACACTTCGATTAAATACGATCTGCCGCTCGATTTCTATGTAAAACTCAGCTATGTGCATAACTTCGACAGCGATCCGCTGGTTGATGTTTCGAAAAACGATTTTGTGTTTAAATCGAGTATTGGCTGGGAATGGGATTAATAAAACCACAGAATATTCAGGCATAATTTTTCTTGCCGAAACAAATATTCACCCCGTTTTTTATAATTTAGAGAAAACAAACTTACAGCAGTAAAGCGCTCCGGCTTTTTGGTGCTGTAACCTCAGCTTTCTCTTACTATGAAACTATTCACAACAAAACAAATAGCGGCAATCGACCGGTTTACCATCGAAAACGAACCCGTTGCGGATATTGACTTGATGGAACGTGCATCGATGCAAATGACCAACTGGATTATTCAGCAGTTTTCTACAGAAGAAAGGATGATCTTTTTTGCCGGCCCCGGAAATAACGGTGGCGATGCGTTGGCAGTGGCCCGCCAGTTGGCGGAGTTCGATTACAGCTGTGAAGTGTATCTGCTCGATTTTGGAAAAGCCTTAAAAGGGTCGCCAAAAGTTAATTGCGAACGTTTGGAAGAACAGGGAAAAGTGAAGCTTTCTAAGTTGCGTTCGGAGGCTGACTTCCCGCAGATTGAAGACGCTGATGTGCTTATCGACGGTTTGTTTGGCTCCGGCTTATCGCGTCCGTTGGAAGGGTTGCCGGCTTTGCTGGTACAAAAGATAAATCAACTGCTGAATACGGTGATTGCTATCGATATCCCCAGCGGACTAATGGGCGAGAACAATGCCGGAAATAACCTCGAAAATATCATCCGTGCCGATTTTACACTGACGTTGCAGTTTCCAAAAATAAGTTTCCTGTTTCCCGAAAATGAGCAGTTTGTTGGGCAGTGGGAGGTGTTGCCAATTGGTTTGCATCCCGAGGGAATCCGCGAAACTCCTTCGCCGTATTTTTTGGCAGAGAAAGACGAAATTGTTGCGCGTTTACCCCTGCGATCCAAATTCGATCATAAGGGAACCTTTGGTCACGCGCTGCTAATTGCAGGTAGTATCGGTAAAATGGGTGCCGCTGTGCTGGCATCAAAAGCATGTTTGCGCAGCGGGGTTGGTTTGTTAACCGCTCATGTTCCGCACCTCGGATTTCCGGTTATTCAAACTGCCGTGCCCGAAGCAATGGCCAATATCGACCAGCACGATTCGATGTTTACCGATTTCCCGAATCTGGCGCCTTATGCGGCCATTGGTATTGGGCCGGGGCTGGGATTAAAAAGGAATTCGTGCCGTGCTATGTGCGACTTGCTCGACCAGGTAAAAGTGCCGATGGTTATCGATGCCGATGCCTTAAACATGCTGGCAGAAAATGAAGCGTGGCTCGAAAAATTGCCCGAAGGTTCGGTGCTTACCCCACACCCGGGAGAGTTCTGTCGGCTGGTGGGCGAATCCACCGATTCGTTTGATTCCGTTCAGAAACAACTGGCTTTTGCCAAAAAATACAACTGTGTGGTAGTGTTAAAAGGAGCGCATACTTCGATGGCTGCTCCCGACGGAACACTTTGCTGGAACTCCACCGGAAACTCGGGAATGGCAACTGCCGGAAGCGGCGATGCGCTAACCGGTATAATCCTGGGATTGTTGGCGCAGGGAATGAATTCGTTTGATGCCGCAATAGTGGGTGTTTACGTGCACGGTTTAGCCGGAGATATTGCCGCCAAAAAACATTCGGAATTTTCTTTGGTGGCCGGCGATATTATCGACTACCTGGGGAAAGCATTTCTGAAAATTCAAAAAGGATCATAATTGAAGTGTAAGCCTGAATCATCAATTTCAATGAAAATTAAAGGAGTGGTTTTCGATTTTAACGGAACATTGTTTTGGGATACGCACCTGCAAAACGATTCGTGGGATCGGTTTCTGGAGAAATACCATTTTAGCCTCAGTGCAGAGGAAAAGAAAAAATACATTCACGGAATAAATGCCAAAGACACTTTTGAATACCTTTTTAAACGAGAACTCGACGACAGCGAAGTGCACCGGCTGACCGAGGAAAAGGAAGTGATTTATCGGAGCATGTGTCTGGAGCATGGCATGCAGTTGGCGCCCGGTGCCGAGCAGCTGATCCGCTTTTTAACAGAATCAGGAATAGCTTTGGCAATAGCAACAGCTTCGGCAAAAAATAATGTCGACTTTTTTATTCAGCATTTCCCCTTGTTAAACTACTTCAAACGCGAACATATCATATACAACGATGGTGTGATGCGCGGAAAACCACACCCCGATCTGTTTAACAAAGCTATTGCTGCCATTGAAACAAAAGCGGAGGAAACGTTGATTTTTGAGGACTCGCACGCAGGAGTTGAGTCGGCAATCCGTTCCGGTGCAGGGAAGGTGATTATCGTAAATTCGGCCAAAGCTGTGTACGATGGTTTTTCCTGTCAGCAAATCACACATTTTGATGAGGTGGATCGGGATTTATTTGTGTAGTTGTCATTTTTAAACTACCCCTAGTTTGCAACGACGGGAGATTGCTTCTCCCGATTCGTAACACTCATCGGGATCGCAATGACTTATGTGCGATTTATAGCTGCAGCGGACAATGAGTTCATTTGTCACGGCACAATTCACTGCTGTCCGCTGCCCTGATTCTATTAATCTCGTGTCATTACGAGCCGATCCGTCAGCAGGCGGAAGGCGAAGTAATCTTGATTGATATCCTGACTCTTTCATAACTACCCCTCGTTTGTAACGAGGGGTGCGGTATTTTTGCATTTGTAATGCTTCTTATAAGGTCGTTAGAAACGACAAGATTAGAAACCCCTCGTTGCAAACGAGGGACAGAGAAGGAATACAGAACTTTTTCGGTTTAAACCATTTTTAGATTTCGGAGTCAATCCCTTTATAAAAATTACAAGATCCTGCGTTTGTTGGAACACGAATGGGATCTGCTTAACACAAACAAAACAGGATTTTATGGAAGGGAAGAAGAAAAAAACGGTGCCGCAGATTATGCGTTCCTTACATCGCGACATCGGATTTTTAATGATCGGCATGACATTGATTTATGCCGTAAGCGGGATTATTTTGGTGTATCGCGATACCGATTTCTTAAAAAGCGAAAAGACCATAACACGGCAGTTGGAGCCAAACCTGGAGCCGGAACAACTTGGAATGCAATTGCACCAGCGCTTTTTTAAAGTGGAAAAAACCGAAGGCGAAATCGTGTATTTTGGCAACGGAACTTACAATAAAACCACCGGCGAAGCCGTGTATTCATCGGTTAGTTTGCCGTCGTTTCTGAATAAAATAAACGGTTTGCACAAAGCATCGAGCCAAAGTAAAACACACTGGTTTACCACCATTTTTGGTGTGTTGATGTTGTTTTTGGCCGTTTCGTCGTTTTGGATGTTTAAAGCCAAAACAAAAAATTTTAAACGCGGTATGGTAATTTCCGTACTTGGTTTACTCATTGCCGTGGTAATGTTGGTACTTTAAGAAGGGTAGATTTTTAATACGTCACACCACTTTTAAATCTGTCGGAATACGACGATTTGGAGGTGGTGTTTTTTTTGGCTTATCTAATCCTCCGTCCCGATAAAATCGGGACACCTCCTTTAGCAAAAGGAGGACGTGGATGACTCGTCCCCCCTGCCTACCGGCAGTCAGGCTTGGCGAAGGGGGAACAAAGGGGGATTGAAATTTCCTGTTGCCCCTCGTTTGTAACGAGGGGAGATTGCTTCCCGTCAGTCGACGGATCGCAATGACTTATTTGCGATTTATAGCTGCAGCGGACAATGAGTTCATTTGTCTCGGCACAATCCACTCCTGTCCGCTGCCCTGATCACATTAATATCGTGTCATTACGAGCCGATCCGTCAGCCGACGGAAGGCGAAGTAATCGTTTCTAATCCCATTGCAAAATACTTATGTTAATATTTGTCTCCCTAACTGACTGATAAATAAAAATTTTAGCTAGTTTTATTGCTCTAAATAGTAATACCCGATACATTGAAAATTTCTCTTGCCTGCCTGACGGTAGGCAGGCAAATTATCATCAACAGATTAGCGAAAATCCGCGAGCTAAAATAGTTTATGCCAGTAATTTACAAGGGCGTTGGGTAATAAGGTGTATGTAACAGTGTAATATACACATACGTTAGCGGTAATGCTGAAAAAAGAAATTTCAAAATTGATGAAGAAAAGAACAAAAATAATTAGAGATATAATATTTCTCTCCGTAATTGTAATTGGGTTATTTTGGCTAACTAAATCATCAAATGAATCCGAAGAGATTAGATTTCAAGAAGGTAATTTCGCTATCGGGTTTGTCGACAAATATGAAAGAGGAGCTATATTGGGAAACAGCAATGGTTATCGCTACCATTTTGACTCAGGTCAAAAACAATATCATTATTTTAATCAAAAAGGTATTGCTTATAAAAAGGAAAGTCGGAATTTACCTCCAATAGAAGAAAGGGATAAAATCAAAACAGGAGATAAATTCTTGGTTATATTTGATAAAGATGGCTCACAATTACTTTTTGACTATCCCATTTCGGATAGTTTAGATTTTAAGGCACATATTAAAACCGTTGAAAAATTACGTGATTATAATACAAAACACAACGAAAAACAATAAAGCACATACCGCTAACAATTTGTCATATGGCAGGCGGGGTTCATCTCGGTTTGACAAGTCAAACCAGTGTTGCCACCTCCTGCGGGTCTGACAGGATTTCTCTTCGAAATCCCGCCCGACCACATACAAGTGACCGTTGAACAACTATAAAACCAAAAAATAATGAAAACTACCAAAATCATATTGTTAACCTTTTTATGTGCTTTAATCATTTCCTGTAGTCCTGATAATCTTTCCCCTGAACCTGTTAACGATGAAATTGGATGGTTCCCTGCATCGCCGGTGAACATTAGTGACTTAAACACCGAGTATAATGATTATAATAGCAATATAAATGTTACAGGTGAGCGGATCGACCTTTATTACTCAACGAATAAAGAAACTGCCGGGGATAATTACGATATAACAAGCCTAAGTATTGCAGCTTTTTTTAATCTTGACACAGATGTATTTTCATTTCAGGTTTATAATTCTAAACCATCCTATGCTTTTGAGTTATTACCGAAAATAAATACGGATTTTGACGAATACGGACCTTTTTCGTTCTACAGCGATTCACTATATAATTCCTATAGTTGGTGGTATTTTATGTATGCGAACAATGAAGATGGAAATTTCGACATTCGAATTGCCTATACGGATCTCGGGGATTGGGGGCATTGGGATGCTCAAAGACAAATTTTAGGCCCATTTAAAGCAACTGTTTTAAACTCTCAATATCATGACTTTTATCCAACAATAAATGAAGATCATTCGAAAATATATTTTTCATCAAATCGTGTTAAAAGGTTTAATATTTTTGAAATTGAAGTGGATGCTGAGAATTTTGTTAATTGGTTAAAAAATGGGAAGAATACGCCAAAAATAAACACTGTCCTTTCGAGTTCCGGCGATGATAAATGTCCTTATATTAAAGGAAACCTAATGGTTTTTGCATCAAATAACACTGAAGGTTATGGAGGGTATGATCTGTGGTATTCCATATTTGAGAATGGCAAATGGAGTAAGCCGTATAATTTTGGTCCCGAAATAAATACGGAATATGATGAATACCGACCTGCGATAGCCTATTTCCCTGAATCGAATAATGACCTGATGATATTTTCTTCAAACAGACCAAACGGTAAAGGAGGATTTGATTTATATTATACCGGAATTTCTAAAATGATTAAAAAATAACCCGGCTCGTACCGATTTGTAATCGGAGTGCAACTCGAAAGAGTTAACTGAAATTACAGCGATAAAGAAATTTATGGAAACAAACCTGATATCAAAAGAACTTCTTGCCAAACTAGAAAATCAGGGAGTTGACCTTGTGAAGTTTGTAGATATATCGCAGCTGAGTGAGGCGCAAAACAAAGGCTATTCAACCGCAATTTTGTTTGGCATCGTTTTGTCGCAAGACTATCTGAAAAAAGTAGCTGCAAATGTGGACTATGTAGAGCAGATGAAAATCAACAAAACCATTGTAAGCGACGAGTTTCATTTAACCGAATTGAAAACCGATAAAATAGCAGACGATATTGAGCAATTTATTCAGTCGAAAGGTTTTAAGGCGTATTCGCAATCAGAAGACAATATTATAAAAACAGGCTGTTACGACGAGGAAAATAAAAAAACACCTTTGCCCCATAAAACAATTGCCGGGCTGGCCGGATTGGGGTGGATCGGAAAACACAACCTGTTAGTGACCAAAGAATACGGAAGTGCAATAAGTATGTGTTCGGTGTTAACGGATGTTCCGCTGGAGTCGATACGAATGGAGCCCATGACATCAAAATGTGGCGACTGTACTGTTTGTGTGGAAATATGTAAAGTCAATGCATTAAAGGGCGAAACCTGGGAGAAAGGAATAGCTCGTGAAAAAATTGTCGATGTTTTTCAGTGTACCACTTGTTTTCAATGTGTGGTTCAGTGTCCGTGGACTAAAAAATATAAGAACGAAAATGTTTAATCAGCTACTAACAACAGAAAAATAATGAAGAACATAAAAGCACTGTTGGTTATTGATATGCAAAAAGGATCGTTTACCGCCGCAACCCCACGTTTTGATACCGAGGGAGTTTGTGACCGGATAAATAAACTGGCGGCCTTGTGCAGAGCACAAAATTACCCGGTGGTTTATATTCAGCACGACGGCACCGGCACCGGCGAATTTGAAAAAAACGCTCCGGACTGGGAGAACCTGGATGCGTTAATTGTTGAACCAAACGATGTGAGGATCGATAAATATGCCAATGATGTTTTTTACCGCTCGCAATTGCAGGCGCGTTTAACCGAACTAAACGTTAGCGACTTGCTAATAACAGGTTGCGCCACCGATTTTTGTGTGGAGTCAACCGTTCAGTCGGCCCTAACCTTAGACTATACCATTACCGTTGTTGCCGATGGACATACCACCGGAGAAAGACCGCACCTTTCGGCCCGAAAAGTAATTGAACATTACAACTGGGTGTGGCAAAATATGATTCCGACAAAAGGCAATATTGCCGTTAAAACTTTTGATGAGATAAAACAGCAATTTTTTACAGAAACTGAAATGTAACTGAACTGATACAATTGACGACTAACTTTAAAAAACCAAATATGAAAACTACAAGAACCTTATTTGCAGTCAATTTGCTTCGAAATGTGAAAATACTGGCATTAATTCTGGGTATAGTTTTTACTGTAAGTTGTGAAAAAGATGAACCACCATTGGATCAGTCTCTGCTACAGGGAACATGGGGCGAAATCGAACCGGAAAACTTAGGACAGTTTGCCGGATCGAACCACACTTTTACATTTAAGGAAGATAGTTTTTTTCTGGAACTGTTTTCCTGGACAGATGTGCTTTACATTGATGAAGATGGTAATCCTGTCGAACCAGAATCCTATGGATACATAAAAGGAATATATTCGTTTGATTTGGATAATATATATTTTGATGGTGTTCGCTGTCTTGATTCAACGTATGCCGAGCGACCTGATGGTGATGAAGTTCCGGGTTATATCATGAGCTATTCGTATGAAATAAAATCTTCAATTCGAATAATTTTAGCTCCCGAATCTGACTACGAAAGTATAACTTTGGTGAAAGAATAAAATTAAATCAGCTGGCCTTCGTACTCAATTGAAGGGCGCGTTCTATTTAACATCACTAACCGATACATATGCATGACTGAAATTTGGGAACAAATCTTTAACGAAAATCAAACGTCATGGGGTTTTGAACCCGCTGATTCTGCCATTTTAGCGATGAGGTTTTTTCGTGGGCAAAAGGCAAGGGAGATTTTGATTCCGGGAATTGGATATGGTCGAAATGCCCGGATTTTTTGCGATAATGGAATGGCGGTAACGGGGATCGAAATTTCGAAAACGGCTATCGATCTGGCAAAACAAAAAAATGGTATCGACCTAAAAATTTATCATGGTTCGGTTACCGAAATGCCTTTTGAAAATAAATTATACGACGGTATATTTTGTTATGCCTTAATTCATTTATTGAATTTCAGGGAAAGACAAAAGTTTCTGAAAGCTTGTTATGCGCAGCTAAAACCCGGGGGATACATGATTTTTACAGTGGTGTCGAAAAAAGCATCGATGTATGGACAAGGGAAACAGTTGAGTACAGACCGGTTTAAATTACAAAACGGATTAAGCGTATTTTTTTACACCCCCGATTCGATTCAGAAAGAATATAAGCGATACGGATTGGTTGAATTTTCAGAGTTGGATGAACCCATTAAACATATGGAAAATCAACCACCACTAAAATGTTTGATGGTAAAATGTAAAAAGAAATAAGATGAAAAAATTATTCGACGACAACATGATTGCTGATAAAGCGACAGAACTTTTCTGGCAGGATTATAATTGTGCTCAATCTGTTTTGGCCGCTTACACCGATGTTTTACAGGTGGATAAAGAAACCGTTTTTGCCGTGTCGAGAGGATTTGGTGGAGGAATGGGACGACTTCAGGGAACCTGTGGCGCGGTTACAGGAGCTTATATGGTTTTTGGTTTGGCAGATGATTCGGCCGGTGATAATCCGGAGAAGGTGGCAACGGCTTATGACAGGGTTCAGAAGTTTCATAAGCAGTTTACCGCCGATAAAGGAAGTACGGTTTGTAAAGAATTAATCAACTGCGATCTCAATACCGAAAAAGGCCAGAATTTTTTTAAGGAAAATCAGCTAAAGAAGAATATTTGCGAGGGGTGTATCCGCGATGCGGTGAAGATGATCAATGCCATTCTTGCCGAAAACACCAATGCCTGATAAATGCCGGCATAAAACAGATTGATAAACAAATGAAAATAATATTTAGTGTTTTGGTTGGTTTGCTGTTCGCTGCATGCGGACAAAGAGGAGATAAATCCGTAACAGTATCGAATATTGACACGGAATTAAAGTATTTATCGGAGCAGCATTATATTGATTTGAATAAGGATTCCTTAATTAATAACTACAAAGACTATTTTAGCTTTTCGACAGAAGATATTGTTGAACCTGCTTTCTCAATTCATGATTCATCATGTATTACTGCAGGGAACGAAAAAATATTTTGTTTTAAGATTGCTGCAAAAGCTCAACAGAGCTGGTCGTATTGCGAAAAACTCGTTGTTGTTAGTAATCATGGCGACCTGCTTTATAATACCGAATTCCGGCAAATCGATCGTGAATATGAGATGGCAGAGTGTGGTGTTCCCAGTTACTGGCCCGATACCTTGGAAATAATAACGATTGCCGAAAAACAATTGCTGGCGGTTGTTATAGAAGAAAGATATCACCCTTGCTGTGGGCATTCACAACAACAAAAGAACACACTTTATCTTTATGATTCGGCTGATCTTTCATTAATCGATTCGGTTAATGCCTATTTCTGGTTGCCGTATAATGACAGTTGTGAAAAGAAAAAACCGGAGGAGAAAACGACTTCAGAGTTAATCGTTGGTGAGGATAAATTACAAATTGAGCTATCAAATTTTATTGGTGGCGAATTGGTTAATCAGGTAACGCGGGTTCTGTATGAAATTCGGAATTAAGTCGAGAAACTCAGAACAAATTAAATTTTACGCAACCAATTGCTCTTTTCTCGCATCTTACAGCAAAACAAAAAACTCATGAAAAACTCAAAAAGACACAATTGGAGGCATTTAACCATTATGCTGGTTTTATTTTCCGGACTGTTTATTTTCCCCGGATGCGACGACGATGATGAATTGGATGGTGAACCAATAGCTTGTTTCGAGTACAACATAATCGACAGCAGCCATGGCACGGTTCAGTTTTATAATTGTTCGGAAAATGCCAATAGCTATTATTGGGACTTTGGTGGTGGTCAAACTTCAACAAAAGAAAATCCCAATCATGTATTTAGTGGCGACGCACCGCATCCTGTCACGCTTATAGCCTACAACGGTTACGAACCCGATACACTGACCCGCTTGGTTTATGATTATGTTATGGTGTACAAACCAAATATTTATCTTTATCCGCAAGAGGAACTGGATATTTGTCTGGATGTTTCGTTTCCGATGGGTGGCGAAATTACTGCATCGATACCTGAATATGGAAACCAATGGTGTGTTACCGTGGATACTGATGGGAAGATCGATGGCGAGTACGATTTTCTTTTCTACGAAAGTAGCCAACCCAATATTTTTCAGCACGAAAAAGGCTGGTGTGTGAAGCAGTCGGAATTAACTGCTTTTTTCGAAACCAATCTTGAGGCTTATAATTTTGCGCCAGCTGAAATCGATGATTTTCTGGAGTGCTGGATTCCACAGCTAAGCGAAAACGAATACTATCTCATTTATCCGCAAACCAACGAAATTATCGACCAGGTTATCGCGTTCGATTTCTCGGTAAATCCGAATCATATCAACCGTTTGTTTTATGGTTTTAAAGGGACAGATGAATTTACAACGTTGGAAGAACCTGAAATTGTTTCATTTGCACGAGATGGATTTACGGTAATGGAGTGGGGCGGATTTTGGAAATAACCTGCAGTTACAAAGTCTGCCTGCTTTCCTACCAAAGCTACTTTATTCTTGTTTTTGCCTTCCTTTAAGCAGGGTAACCATGGCACCTGCCGAAGCCAGAACAAAAATGTACTCGGCAATAACGCCTATGTAGAAATAAAACGAATCTTCACCTCCGGTTTTGCCCGAAACTACGTTGTGCAGAACAATACCTACAATAGCAACAGGAAGCGCAATTACTGCTACGGTCAGGAGTCCTTTTATTCTTTTCTGGAGTTTTTCAACTATTGTGGCTTCCGTTTCCGGGGAGAAAAAGGATCGGTTTTTCTTTAGGGTGATACCCAGATAAATCCAAAACGCCAGTGAGAGAAGTATCCCCCAGGGAAAGGCGAAGAAAAACAGTACAATAACACCGAGGCCAATCAATAATCCATTTAATAGTTTTTTATCCTGTGCTGTCTGGATTTGTTGAGATGCAGGTTTCGCAGCAACAGCGATAAAAGTTAGTAGTGCGGCAGTCAGATCGCAAAAGATACTTGCGAGCATTAAAAAGGAAACGTAAAGAATATCTTTATGCTCAAGAAATGCAAAAGCGCCATCGGTATCGATTAATCCTAACGTTAACAGAAGAACTCCGATAAGGATATATGTACCTCCCCGTACATCGGTGTTATTTCTTATTTTTCTGATAATGTGCACATAGCCAAATAAAAGGGACAGGCGCAGTACAATGGCCAGTGCTATTCCAATTAAAGCTCTTGTATTGTTTGTGTTTGGTAGTGTTTTGGTATACGCTCCGGGAAGTACTGTTAGCAGAATTAATATGGAAATCAATAATATACCGGAAGCAAGAATCAATAACCGGGTATGTTTTTGTTTTGTTTTCATGGTACTTTGTTTAATCCATAGCTGCTGCCTGGCTGTACCATTATTTACAAAAGAATGCTTAAAAAGGTTACGCGGGTACTTCTGCGGAAATCGCTTCGAATAGGATTCCTAACTCTGTTAAATAAGCGAAATGCGAACTTTTTTGTTTTTTAATTTTGTGTTGCTGACTTCCGCTATTACTGCCTCAACTTTATCCGATCGGACAGCAACAAATGCGCAGTCGTGTTTTAATTCGATAACACCCAACTCGTCCTTACCAAGTTTGCCCTGTTTAAAAAATAACCCGGCAATGTCGCCTTTCGAAATTTTATCTTTCCGTCCACCCGATACAAAAAGTGTATCCCAACCTGATGTAGTAGGCAGCGGAGCGTCTGTCAGTTCTTCAACTTCGGTAGGTTGAATAAATTCAGGATAATCTTCGCCTTCCCATTTCAGAATATAGGCAGTTCCTTCGCTGTGCATACGAGCTGTTCGCCCGTTGCGGTGTGTAAATTCCTGAAAACGTAGGGGAAGATGATAGTGCAGAATAAATTTTAACTCCGGAATATCTAATCCACGTGCTGCCAGATCGGTTGCTACAATCAGCCGGTATGTACCGTTTCTGAATTTAATCAGTACCCGTTCGCGGTCGGTTTGTTCCATGCCACCGTAAAAAGTACCGTGGCTGATACTGTTTTCAGTAAGATATGCACTTACCCTGTCAATCGATTCTTTAAAATTGCAAAAGATAATTCCGGGTTGGTTCCCCAAATGGCGCAACGCTTTTACCAGCGTTTCCAGTTTATCTTTCTCGGGCGAAACAATTGTTTTTATCTCCAGCTCAGGAATCTCATCTTTCAGGAAATTAACGCTAAGCGGGTTTTTAAAGGCCAGAAATTCGGGGATGCGCACACGATGAGTTGCCGATGTAAGAACCTTTTTCTCCACTTCGGGAAGGAATGAAACGATGTCTTGCATGTCTTTTTCAAAACCAACTTCCAGCGATTTGTCAAACTCATCAAGAACCAGTGTTTTTATTTTGTGCGTGTAAAAAGTTTCGCGTCGCATGTGGTCGGCAATTCTACCGGGCGTACCAATTAAAATGGCCGGTGGCCGGTTTAAATCAATACGGTCTTTGCTGAAATTTCGTCCTCCATAAAAAGCATTGCATTTGTAACCTGTACCCATGTCGCGGGTAACCTGCTCAATTTGTATGGCCAGTTCGCGCGAAGGAACCAAAATAAGCACCTGCACAAATTCGCAATCCGGATCGAGTTCGGCAACAATGGGCAACATAAATGCCAGCGTTTTTCCTGTTCCGGTTGGCGAAAGTAAAATGGTGTTATCGGCTTTATGAATGGCATATTTCGCTTCCTCCTGCATTGGATTCAGCTTCTCAATATTTAATTTACTGAGAATATTTTTCTGGTTCTTCTTTTTTCCTGACATGGCGCAAAGGTAAGTTTAATTCGTTGAGTTTGACGGAATAGTAACTTAAGGGCATATAATTTAACTGCAACTCTGAAAAATGTCCTTGCGAAAATCTAAAAAAATCCGCGTCATCAGCGTTCCATTTCTATTGTCCATTTTCCCTGCAAGGTATCTTGTTGCAAGGCTTTTTCCAGCATTTCCAAAAAGTCTTTTCGCGGAATAGGTTTGGCACCCAAACTGGCCAGATGATCGGTTGGTTGCTGCGCATCAATAAAGGCAAAGTTATTTTTCAGTGCAAACTGAACTAAGTGGTAAAAGGCGAATTTGCTGGCATCGGTTTTGGTAAAAAACATCGACTCGCCAAAAAAACAATTCCCCAGCGAAATGCCATACAATCCGCCAACCAGCTCTCCTTCAAAATAGGTTTCGAACGAGTGGGCATATCCCAGTTTGTGCAATTGCACATAGCCGTCGATGATTCCGTCTGTGATCCATGTTTCATCTTCGTGGCTGCGTTTGGTTTTACTGCACGCAGTAATCACTTCGCGGAAAGCAGTATCAATACGTAATTCAAAAATCCCCTTGTTGATTACCTGCTTCAGACTTTTCTTCAATTTAAATTCGTTGGGGAGTAAAACCATCCGCGGGTTGGGCGACCACCATAAAACAGGCTCACCTTCGCAAAACCACGGGAAAATTCCCTGGCAATAGGCCGACAGTAAAAACTCGGGAGTAAGCTCACCTCCTTGCGCAAGTAATCCATCGTCGTCGGCCTGGTTCGGATCGGGAAATTGTATCATGTTTGCAAATATAACAAGTATCGCAGGCTCGAGTCAAAAATCAATTTATAACACAAAATAATTTTAATACTTTTGGGTTTTACAACAAACAATTTGAACAATGAGGTATTTAGCTTTGATAATTGCTGTACTGTTGGTAACTCCGACGTTCGGACAGCGCAAGAAAAAAGAAGAAGGCAGTGAGTTTACGCCAACTTATGTAGAGGGAATTCCATATTCGTTGCCTCGCACCGGAATTAAAATTCATGTAAAAGCCGTTTGCGAGAAATTCGAACCGGGGCCATATGCATCTTATGCCGAGCAACTTTTGGGAATAAAAGACGCCAAAACGCGTGCTTCCAATACCTGGACGATTACCGATGTGCAGATGGAAACTTTTGCAGAACCCGATCCGGAACAGGTGCATAAAGCCTGGGGCGAAGTGGCTGCCTTATTAAATCTTACACCAAACGGGTGTCTGGCCGGAATAAATGCGGGAGATCTGGTCTTGCCGGCATTCTCGCAGGTTGCCTCCAACAGCAGCGCGCAGCAACCGGATTTTGAAGACGGTTTTTCATTTGACTTTTTCACCGATCGCCCAAGTTATTATCCGGGCGACTCAACAAATAATTTCCGACCAACAAAAGTTAGTGTGGAGCAAAAGGCTGCCGAGGCGGCACAACGTATTCTTGATTGCCGGATGAACCAGTACGATATGGCCGCGCTGATGATGGATGGCGAACATCCCGATGGAAAAGCTTACGAGGTGAGCATGAAAGAGCTGAAAAAGATCGAGAAGGATTATATCCAACTGTTTGTTGGGCGAACTACCCACAAAAAGCAAAGTTACAGTACCGATTATGTGCCGGGATCGACAGTTAAAAGCGGGCAGGTGGTTTTCCGTATTTCGGACGAAAACGGAATTGTTCCTGCAACAGATCTTTCGGGTAAACCGGTAATGATGGAGTTTGAACGCGTAGAAGAGTTGAATCAGAAACTTGCTGCACAAACGTCGTCAGAAAATCCCGATGCAGGAATTTCTGGTATTTATTTTCGTTTGCCGGGAGTGGCTACCGTTCGTTTAATATACGAAATGAACGAGTTGGCATCGGCACGCCTCAGCATTGCACAGTTTGGTGTGGTTGCACCTTTTCCTGAAGACTTCTTGGGAGGTTCGTACGCTGTAGAATTACATCCTGAAACAGGAGCAATTAAGTCAGTCAAACAAAAGTAGAAAAGCAAAATATACAAATGAAAGCCCGGTTTTAAGCCGGGCTTTTTTTGTGGAAATCGCTTACTAATAGTATAAAGAAAGTTCACCCGGAGAACGCAATGTTGTTCGCGATGCCTACCAATCAGCTTATATCGGTTGTTCTAATCTTTGCGCTGCTTTTTTGCTTTGCGTGAAGCTTCTTTTTTGCATCTCTGAACCCGTTTTTAGGGCAAAAAAATACCCGACTTAAAAAGCCGGGTACTTCCTATATTTTCTCAAGTAGTTGTTTCTTATTTAATTCCGTGCATCAATCGTTTTAAGGTAGGTGCAAGAACAATAATAATAACGGCAAAAATAGCCGACTGAATCGCAATTAACCAGAAAACCTGAATTTCTCTTCCCAATGCATTTTCAAGGTGTAAAGAAATGGCTTTCATTTGCGAGGCTACAAAGTTACCAACCGCAGTCGTTCCAAACCAGATTCCCATCATGGTTGAAACCAGTTTTGGAGGTGATAATTTAGTAATCATCGACAGACCAATCGGTGACAGACAAAGTTCGCCAAAAGTATGCAATAGATAAACCATAATCAACCATAACGGGCTAACCAAGCGAAGTGAATCACCACCTGTTGATCTGCTGTATGCAATGGCCATAACCACAAAACCTAATGAAAGCAATACCATCGCCCATCCAAACTTCATCGGAGTGTTTGGATTCAGTTTCATTTTATCCAGCTTTACCCATAAAATACTGAATATTGGTGCAGATACTACAATCCAGAAAGCGTTGATACTCTGGAACCATGTAGCCGGGATTTCCCAGGTACCAATCATTCGTTGAGTATTGTCGCGGGCAAAAACGTTGAAGGTTGTTCCGGCTTGTTCGAAACCACTCCAGAACAGGATATTAAAGATGCACAATACGATGATTACGGTAACACGATTCCATTCAGTTTTACCACTGGTGCCGCGGAAAATAGTAGTTCCCAGAATAAGCACACCACCGATAGAGGCGATCCAGATAATAGCAGTACTAACTTTTGCAGGCATTGCTCCCCATCCTAATATCACGGCAAAAGTAAGTCCCACAATAGCAATAACATAAAGCAATATGCTAAACCAGTCTGTAATTGCCAGGCGTACCCTTTCTGCTTTAACTTTTGGAGGCATACCAACTTGTCCCAGTGTGTGGCTACGCACAAAGAACCAAACGGTTCCGAGCACCATACCTACACCAGCTGCCATAAATCCGTATTGCCACGCTACTTGTTCTCCAAGTTTCCCGGCAACAAGTGGCGAAAGGAATGCACCAATATTGATACCCATATAGAAGATGGTGAAACCACCGTCTTTCCGTGGGTCGCTATTGTCGTACAATTCGCCCACCATGGTAGAAATGTTGGGTTTAAAGAATCCGTTTCCTAAGATTAGAATTCCCAATCCGGCATAAAAAATGGTTTGGCGAAGTTCCATGCTGGCGTCGGTTCCATGCATCCATGCACTGGCTGCCAAAAGGAACTGCCCCATGGCCATTGTTAAACCACCTATGTAAATCGATTTTCGCTGTCCCAGAATTTTGTCGGCCAGCATTCCACCGAAAATCGGAGTAATGTATACCAATCCTGTGAAAATACCATAAATGGTAAAGGCATCGAGTTCTGCCATTTCAAATCCGCCCGAAGCAAAAGTTGCTGTAAGGAACAGAACCAGCAAGGCTCGCATTCCATAGTAACTAAAGCGTTCCCACATCTCACTGGCAAAAAGTGTTGAAAGCCCTATCGGGTGTCCAAAAAAGGCTTTGTCTGCATCTCTACTCATAATAATTATAGATTTTTTATTTCTTTCTAAAGCTCGCTAAAATATCAATTATCTTCAAAGAATTCCGTGAAACATATCAGCTTTTCTATTCTTCTGCCTAATTTTATCCTCTTTTAAAAACTTTTAGGCCGAAAATGCACAAAATGTTTTTTCAATTGTTGCTTACTTTGTTTGGTTAAAATTACACAAGGAAATTTAAAAAAGAATATAAAATATATTATTATGAGTAAAGAGATAGCAAATCTGGAACCCCGGATTTTGTGGGAAATTTTCTCGGAAATGACACAAATTCCACGTCCGTCGAATCATGAAGAACAAATTCAGAATTGGGCTGTAAGTTTTGGTGAAAAACTGGGGCTCGAAACCTCTAAAGATGAGGCCGGAAATGTGATCATTAAAAAGCCGGCAACTCCCGGCATGGAAAATCGCAAAACCGTTGTATTGCAGGGCCACCTCGATATGGTACCACAAAAAAACAGCGATAAAGTACACGATTTTCAAAACGATCCGATTGAAACGCTTATCGATGGCGAGTGGGTTACAGCAAACGGAACAACACTGGGGGCAGATAACGGTATTGGTTCGTCGGCCGCTATGGCTGTTTTGGCTTCTACCAATTTAAAGCACGGACCAATTGAAGTCTTGCTTACCGCAACAGAGGAAACCGGAATGGATGGAGCAAACGGATTAAAAGCCGGAGTTCTTGATGCCGAAATTCTGATCAATACCGACTCGGAAGATGAAGGTGAATTGTATGTTGGTTGCGCCGGTGGAGAAGATGCAAATATATCTTTCAATTATACCACAGAAGAGGTGCCGGTTGGTTTTGTAGCCTTGCAATTAAGTGTAACCGGATTAAAAGGTGGTCACTCGGGAATGGATATCATTTTGGGTCGTGGAAACTCGATAAAAACATTTTTCCGCATTATTAATGCCGCAGAAGAATTGGGTGTGCGTTTGGCCAGTATCGACGGTGGAAGTTTAAGAAATGCTATTCCGCGCGAAGCTTTTGGTGTGGTTGTGGTTGAAGAGGCAAAAGTTGCCGATTTTATTGCGTTGGTTGATGAGATCGCCGATGCCGTAAAGGCAGAACTTGCCGCTACCGAACCTGACCTGGATATTGCAGTTGAAGAAACAGAATTACCCGAAAGCTTGATTGATGTTGCCACTCAGAAAAACGTAACAAAAGCGGTTGTTGCGTGCCCGAATGGTGTAATAAGAATGAGCGACAGCATGAAAGGTTTGGTTGAAACGTCTACCAACCTGGCCATTTTAAAATCGGATGCAGCAAGCAAAACCATAAACGGTGGTTGTTTGATGCGCAGCTCGGTTGATACCGCAAAAACAGAATTGGGAACACGTTTAAAAGCTGTTTTTGAACTGGCCGGTGCCGAGGTAACTTTAAGCGGTGCTTATCCGGGATGGAAGCCAAACATGGATTCACCGATTTTAAAAACGATGCAAAACGTGTATAACGACAAATGGGGAAAAGTGCCAAAAATTATGGGAATTCACGCCGGTTTAGAGTGTGGTATTCTGGCGCAAAACTATCCGCACTGGGATATGATTTCGTTTGGCCCGACCATTCGTTTCCCGCACTCGCCGGATGAAAAAGTAAATATTGAAACGGTTAAAAAGTTCTGGGAGTTTTTGGTGGCAACACTGGAAGTTATTCCTGAAGAATAGGATCGTAAATAACGATAGAAAAGAATGTCATCACAAGTTTGTGGTGACATTTTTTTATTCCATAATGAGGCTTCCCTGTTCGTCGAATTTCCAGAATGGTGCCCAGGCTATTTCCCAGGAATGTCCGTCTGGATCGGCAAAGTAAGCGTCGTAACCACCCCAAAAAGTATCACGCGGTTTAACCAGCGAACTGCCTCCGTTTTCAATTACAGTTTTGTACAATTCCGTAACGGCTTCTTTCGTGTCGAGATTAATGGCCAAGGTTACTCCCGAAAAACCATTTCGTACTGCACTTAGCTCTGCATCCTCAGCAAGCTTGTTGATGGGGTAGAGGCCCAGAATGATTCCTCCGTGGTTAAAGAAAACAATGTTGTCGTCGCTGTCTTTTGTTGGTCCCCACCCAAGTGCTTCCTTGTAGAATTGTTTCGACTTGTTAAGGTCGTTTACTCCAAGTGTAATAATGTTTAAACGTGGCTTCATCCTTATTAATATTTTGGCATCATTTCAATAAATTCACCTTCGGAAGTAATCATGTGGCCGAGGATGTTAGCGGTAAGGCACGAATGTACCGGAATAATTTCCACCAGGTCGCCAACATTTATCAGTTTAAAATTAGCCGGTGTAACTTTTATTATTCCGTGCTCCTGCGAAAGACGTGTCAGGTAGTTTTTGGTGTCGAGCAGTACTTTTTCACCGTCGTGATTAATGATAACACGGCCGTATAATTCTTTGCCATCGGTGTTTTGCAAGGTATCTTTCGACAAGTGAACAGCACCACCGTAAATTACAATTTCGTTTCGCGAAACATGTTTGGCCACAACCGGGCACACAACTTTTACGGCAATGTCGCTGATTTCGCACACCCCGAGTTTATGCTGCGTGAGGTCGTAAAAGACAAAATTTCCCGGACGAAGTTCATCTACTCCGTCAAAATTACCGCAAATACTAGCCGAAGGAGTATCGCCCATACTCAACTCCATTCCCGGATAATTTTTCTGATACCTGTTTCTGAGCTGCTTCAATTTAAGCAGAGCATCAAAATGACTGCTAAAAATTTCATTGGTTGACCGGGCAGTGTAAGTGTGTCCCGTATGGGTAAGAAAACCTTTAAAAGTAAGCTTGCTGTTTTTGCTCAGAATATCGAGAATAGAATCGATGCGTCCGGTTCTTCCTGCCGGAATTCCGGTTCGGTTGTAGCCGGTGTCGATTTTTAGAAATACTCCTATTTTTTTTGAAGCTTTTAAGGCCAGCACTTCAGCGGCCTCTCTGTTTTCTACCAGAACATTTAATTTAATCGAATCTGCCAACCGGTTTATCCGGCTTATCTCCAGGATGTTCAGCGGAAAAGCCAGTGTGATGTCACTCCACCCGTTCGATGCAAAATACTCGGCCATTGATACCGATGAAACAGTTATCTGACTGATGCCAAATTGTTTAAACCACTCGCCGACCTTTGCTGCCTGATGCGTTTTGAAGTGTGGCCGCAGCCGAAGTTTGTGCTTCTCTGCTTTTTTGGCCATCCGCTCAATGTTTTGCAGGCAAATTTCTTTGTCGATAATAAGTGTTGGTCGTGTAATTTCTGTCATAAAAAACTAATGTAACGTTCTTAACTTTTTCGTTAGAGCATTGCGGGTGGTCATTAACTCGTTTGAGATGCCTACTTTATACAAGTGAGGACTGATAAAACGTTTGTGTTCGTCGGGTAATAAAAGTGCCCGACTTTCAAGGTATGCGTGTATTTCGAGTGGATTTTTATGTTGTAATAAAACGGTTCCCTGTTCAACCACTTTTTCGTGCAGGAGTTCCGATTTTAATTTTGAGACCTCGGTATTTTTTTCCGGGTAAATCCGGTGATAAATGGTATCAACTTCGTCCGTTTTTTCGTGTTGAAGTAAAATTCCATCGCGGTAAAATTTACCTTCTTCGTCGAAGTAGCGCACCAACTGTTTTTTCCCGGGAAGGGTAATCTTTTCGATATTTTCGGAGAATTTCATTTTTGCTTCTCCGTCTATTTCTGTTAGTTTATAAACACCATCCAGGGCCGCATCATTTTTTCCAGTTATCAACTCTGTTCCTATTCCAAAACCATCGATGGCAGCATTCTGGTCGAGCAACAAAGTTTTAATAACGTATTCATTTAACTGGTTTGATGCAAGAATCTGCACATCAACCAGACCGGCTTCATCCAGCATTTTTCGGGCCTTTTTACTCAGGTAGGCCAGGTCGCCACTATCCAAACGTATGGCCTTTAGTTTTTTTCCAGTGGCCGCCATCTCATTACCGATAGTTATCGCATTGGGTACACCCGATTTTAGCGTGTTGTACGTGTCGACAAGTAAAATTGTATTGTCTGGATTGGTTTCTGCAAACGCTCTGAAAGCTTCCAGCTCCGAATCGAAACTTTGTACCCAGCTGTGTGCCATGGTTCCACTAACAGGAATATCGTAGATTTTCCCGGCCAAAGTGTTCGATGTGGATGAAGCTCCACCGATACAAGCTGCCCGACTGGCGTGAATAGCACCAAAATCCTGGGCACGTCGCAGACCAAAATCGGCAAATAACTTTTGCCCCGAAATATGTTTGATGCGGAAAGCCTTTGTGGCAATCAACGATTCGAAATTTATGATATTCAGTAAAATACTTTCCAGCAACTGACATTCGATAATATTTCCTTCAACCGACAGCAGCGGTTCGTTCGGAAAAACTATTTCGCCCTCTTTTACACTGTAAATGTCTCCTGAAAATTTGAAATCGCGCAGGTATTCCAAAAACTCATCTCTGAAACCGTTTGCTTTTAGGAATTCCAAATCCGAATCGGAATAAGTAAAATCCTGCAGTGCATCGATAAAATCCTGTAAACCGGCAAAAACGGTAAATCCACCCTGGTAAGGATTGGTTCTGAAATAATAATCGAAGGAAGTTTGCTGGTCTTTTTTTTGGCAATAGAAATACCCCTGAGCCATGGTCAGCTCATACAAATCGGTATATAGTCCTAATGTTTCTTTAAATATTGATCCCATTTTGCCCCAACTGAGATGCTTAAAGATAATTAAGAATTATTACTATTTAGAAGAACTATTAATAATTTAACTGAACCTTTATGTTCATAACATTGGATGCAGAAACGTAAATCTGTCTGTTTTTGATACTTAATCTGAACGAATGATTGTAGAACTATTTGGTAATTTTTTTGAAAAAGAGGGTGGATTAGTAAATCCAAAAATTCAGGATTAATGTGATGAACAATGCGAATGAACGTTTTCTTCATCCCCTTTTGTTCCCCTTCAAAGGGGAATCCTAATAAAACCAGTGTGGAGGCTTTGGATTAATCTTTCTTTTAATGACGATAGAAGCCGGAGAACAAAAAGGAAGGATCGGTTAAAGTGGCATTCGTAAAGTCCAGTGGTTTATCTTATTTGATTAATACCAATTCTTTTATACTTTCTGCCTGCCGGCGGCCTTCATTTTTGTCTTAACACAAAAACGAAGCAAAAAGGTCAAGACTGCTTTTGATCCTCACCCTTCGTTTTTGTAAAACCTAAATTCGGACGGCTGATCTCCTCGATTCCTCGGAGCTTCCCGCTCTCATTAACGTTTTACTTCAACTCCGGGCAACGACCAAAAGAGGTCCTCCTCTAATACTCACCCACATCGGATACTGGCCTCTTCCGGTGAGCCGGAAAACAAGCTTTTCCGTACGAAGTGGGCGCAGCCTTGGTTCGGAAATTCCTTCCTCATGTCTACTTATTGTCTCAAGACAAAAAGTAAAATCCGCTCTACAGGGCAAAAGCAAGTTTCTTTTGCATGGTGGCTTTATTCGTTTTTAAAATTTATATTATCTGACTTTTTAGTTAGCCCATCTAAAGTTTCAAGTAATCCGGTACGAACCAATCTTTTGTACAAACAAAAAACGCTGCTCAAATAAATGAACAGCGTTTTCAATCAAAAATATCTTTGTTTATTCTTTTTCGAGCATAATTGTTTGTTCCCTGTTCGGGCCAACTGATGCAAGCGAAATAGGAATGCCCATTTCGTCTTCAATAAAATTAATGTAGTTGTTCAATTCCTCAGGGAATTCGTTCTGATCTTTAATTTTTGTAAGATCAGTTTTCCAGCCCGGAAGTTCAACATAAACCGGTTTTACCTGGTCGTCCAATTCGAAAGGGAAATGTTCAACAACTTCGCCGTCAATTTCGTACCCCACACAAACTTTAATGGTGTCGAAATCATCCAGCACGTCGGCTTTCATCATAATCAGTTCGGTAACGCCATTTAGCATACAAGTGTATTTTAAAGCTACCAAATCGAGCCAGCCACAACGACGCGGACGCCCGGTAGTTGATCCGAACTCGTTACCTGCAGTACGCAGTTTTTCGCCTGTTTCATCGAAAAGCTCGGTAGGGAACGGCCCCATTCCAACGCGTGTACAGTAAGCTTTAAAAATTCCGAAAACTTTACCAATTGCATTTGGCGCAAGGCCTAATCCGGTACAAGCTCCGGCACAAATAGTATTCGAGCTGGTTACAAAAGGATACGACCCAAAATCAATGTCGAGCAGTGTACCCTGGGCACCTTCCGCCAACACTGATTTGCCTTCTTTAAGGGCATCGTTAATCATGTGCTCGCTGTCAACCAGGTTGAACGATTTCAGCACTTCAACACCTTCGAACCATTCTTTTTCACACTCGTTAAGCATCGTTTCGTAGTCGTACTTAAAGAACTCGCTCAACATTATTTTGTGGTTGTTGATTCGCGCGGTGTATTTTTCTTCAAAACCGTGAATAAGGTCGCCGACACGCAAACCATCGCGGCCAATTTTATCTTTGTAAGTTGGTCCGATTCCTTTTAAAGTTGAACCAATTTTTGTGTCACCTTTTTTCTGCTCCGACGCAGCATCAAGAATTTTGTGGGTTGGCAAAATCATGTGTGCTTTTTTCGAGATATACAGGTTTTTCGAAATGTCGACACCAATTTTACTCAACGACTCAATTTCCTTTTTGAAAACGATTGGATCGATAACAACACCGTTACCAATTACATTCACCTTGTTTTCGCGGAAAATTCCTGAAGGGATGGTATGCAAAACATGTTTGATATTGTTGAATTCAAGGGTGTGACCAGCGTTTGGTCCTCCCTGAAAACGAGCTATAACATCGTATTCCGGGGTAAATACGTCAACAATTTTACCTTTTCCCTCGTCGCCCCATTGCAGGCCCAACAATACATCTACCTTCATTTTGAATTTTGATTTTATTTTACATGCAAAACCGCGAAAACTTAATCACTCCAGATTAACCTTTCACGGCTTTCAAATTAAGCAGTTAAAAGTACTAAATATTTTATGCTCTGCAATAAAAATACAAGTACCCTGCATTTAATTTATAATCTATTAAGAATTAACAGCTTTATTCTTTTTTTGTGCTTTCGCCGTAAATATAAAGCGTGTGGTGCGACAGTTTGAAATCGTTTTTGATACAGGCGTCTTCAATAATTTCCCGAATTCGCGGGTCGTAAAATTCAACAACTGTTCCGTTACTTGTATCGATCAGATGATCGTGTTGAAGTGTGGCAAATGCCTTTTCAAACTGAGCAATGTTTTTACCAAACTGGTGTTTTACAACCAATTTGCAGTCGAGCAACAGATCGATTGTATTGTATAAAGTAGCGCGGCTTACACGGTAGTTATTGTTCTTCATTGAGATGTATAACGACTCGATATCAAAATGCCCTTCGCGACAATAAATCTCGTCAAGAATTGCAAATCTTTCAGGTGTTTTCCGGTGACCGTTCTTTTCAAGGTACTCGGTAAACATGTTGCGCACAGTTTCTCTGGTCTTCTGGTTATTCATAATTAAACCAATTTTAAATAGGCCAAAAATAGAAAAAATTTTTATTCTTTTAGAATGAATATAAATTATTCATCGAGGTTTTCAATCCTGTTAACACTGTCGATTCCCTTAATTGTTTTTAGTTTATTAATTAAGTTGTTTAAATCGTTGGTATTGTGGATATAGAGGAATAGGTCGCCCATAAAAATTCCATCGTGTGTATCGAACTTTACTGAACGCATGTTAATATTGTGACCCTTCGATATTAGTGTTGTTACTTCGTTTACAATTCCCATTCGGTCGAAACCCTGCAACTGCAGCCGGGTAAGGTACGACTGGCGTTTGAATTTGGTCCATTCGGCCTGGATGATTTTTTCGCCCTGGTTGGCTATAAATTTTTCCAGTTCCCGGCATTTTACTTTGTGAATGATAACGTGGTCATCAGTGGTCAAATAACCAACAACCGGCTCTCCGGGAATTGGATTGCAGCATTTTGCCAGTGAGAATTTAATATTGTCCTGATTTTCCCGTAGCAGAAATGGTTTTTTCTTATCGATCTTTTGGTTTTCGGGCGTTTCTTCTTCCTCGTTTTTATTCCCTGAGCCAAAGGTAATGTTCCAGTATTTTACCAGTTTACTTTCCGATTTTTTTCCGATAATGTCCTTAACAGCGTCAAGTTCCAAAAAGCCCATTCCAACTTCAGAATACAGCTGTTCTTTATTATTCAGGTTAAAGTGGGCCGTTAATTTTTTGAGATTGTTGGAAGTTAGCGGAGCATTTATCTCCTTAAAAAGCGTCTCAATAATTTCCTTGCCTTTGTCGGTATGTTTGCTTTTTTCGAGTCGGAATACATTTTTAATTTTTCCCCTGGCTTTTGGCGATGCCGAGAATTTTAACCACTCCAGTTTTGGCGTCTGGTTTTCTGAAGTCAGAATTTCAATCTGATCGCCATTCTCAATCACGTGGCTGATCGGTACCAGCTTCGTATTTATTTTTGCGCCAATACATTTGTTTCCCAGTTCAGTGTGAATTTCGTAGGCAAAATCTATAACCGTTGAACCAAGTGGCAACGAAAACATATCGCCTTTTGGTGTAAAGACATTTATCTCGGAAGAAAACAGGTTGAGTTTAAAATCGTCGAGAAATTCGAAAGCATCGGAATCGGGACTTTGCAATAATTCGCGAATGCGTTCGATCCAAGGATCCAGCTCGTTTTCAAAGTTGCGGATGTCTTTGTAGCGGTAATGTGCAGCAAAACCATGCTCGGCTACATCGTCCATTCGGTCGGTTCGTATCTGAATTTCCACCCAATGTCCCTGCGGTCCCATCACGGTAACATGCAACGATTCGTAACCGTTTGCTTTTGGCATGGTAATCCAGTCGCGGATTCGGTCGGGTTTTGGCTTGTATATATCGGTAACTATCGAAAGTACGTCAAAACATTGGCGTTTTTCTGATATTCCTTTTTTTGAGTTGATAACAACACGAATAGCCAGAATATCGTAAACTTCGTTAAAAGCCACCGATTGTTTCTGCATCTTTTGCCAGATGGAATAGCTCGTTTTTAGCCGGTGTTCTACTTTACAATCAATTCCTTCTTCCTTCAGTTTTTCAATGATCGGACCTGTAAATTCGTTAATCAGGTAATTCCGTTTTTCTTCCTGATTATGCAGCAGAAATTGAATTTGCTCGTACTCTTCGGGGTGTTTGTGTTTAAAACTCAAATCCTCGAGATCGCTTTTTATCGCATGTAAACCCAGCCGGTGAGCCAGTGGCACGTAAAGAAATAGTGTTTCGCCTGCAATCTTAATTTTTTTGTGTGCCGGCATCGAATCAAGCGTTCGCATATTGTGCAAACGATCGGCGATTTTAATCAAAATAACCCTTACGTCGTCCGAAAGGGTCATCAACATTTTTTTCAGCGTAAGTGCATGTTTAGCATCAAAGTCTCCCGAAAGTTTGGTCAGCCCGTCAACAATACGCGCCACACGTGTTCCAAACATGTTTTCAATGTCGGACAAACGGTATTCGGTGTCTTCAACAACATCGTGTAACAGGGCTGCAACAATCGATGTAGCACCCAAACCTAAATCTACCGCAACAATACGTGCAACTGCAATGGGATGAATGATAAACGGTTCGCCCGATTTACGTTTTATACCATGGTGCGCCGCATTCGAGAATCGAAATGCTTTATCGATCCGTGCCAACCGCCCTTCATCAAACTTATCTTTAATGACCTTTAGAAAATCCTGGTAACGGTCTTCAATATGCCTTATTTCTGCTTTTGTAAAATGTTGCACTTTGCCTATGTCTGATCTTTAATCTAAACCTGCCTGTAATAAGTTTTGAATATATAAATTCTTTCCTATCCCTGCTTTCTCTCCTGCTAAAATATCTCTTTTTTTATCTCCGATCAACACTGAGTTAACAGGATCGATATTAAATTCATGAATGGCCTGCAAAATCATTCCCGGTTCGGGTTTTCTACACGTGCATTCTCCTGTTATTTCAGGATGATGAGGGCAGTGATAAACTTTTGTTATTTCTATTCCTTGTTTCTGAAACTGCTGAATCATCCAATCGTTTAAACGAAAATAATCGTTTTCGGTATAATATTTTCGCGCAATACCTGACTGATTAGTAATAACAAATAGCTTAAATCCTTTGTTCTGATAGCTTTTTAGTAATTTGAAAATGCCTGGAATAAATTCAAAATCTTCAATTCGGAACACATAGTTCTTTTCAACGTTAATGGTTCCATCCCTGTCGAGAAATAGAGCCTTGTATTTTTTGCTACTTGTCATTTCCGAACAAAGTTAGCTCAACTTTTTCGCAAATAATATGGCCAACGAGCAAATGTATTTCCTGAATGCGGGGAACATTTTCTGAAGGAACCTTTAAAATCAGGTCGCTTAAATCGTTTAAATCGCCACCGCTTTCTCCTGTAAACGCTACAGTTGTAAGTCCTTTTTCGCGGGCAGCATGAAAGGCGTTTACAATGTTTTCTGAAGTTCCCGAAGTTGATAAACCAATAAGAACGTCGCCCTGCTGACCAAACGCTTCAATGTACCGACTATAAACTTTTGTAAAGTCGTAGTCGTTCGAAACCGCCGTAACAAAGGATGAGTTAACATGGCATGCTTCAGCAGGAATGGCAGGCCGCTCCAATTTAAACCGGCCTGAAAGTTCGGCTGCCAGGTGTTGAGCTTCTGCCGAGCTGCCTCCGTTTCCGCAAAAAATCGTTTTGTTCCCGTTTTTATAGGCTTTTATAATGTTGTCGGAAATTTTGTCGATTACCTGAACAAGTAGCGAATTATTCTCTAACAAAGTACAAAGTTCCGAAAGCTGCTTTATCTGCTGTAGCGTGTTACTCATTAAAAGTTGCTTTTAATTTCTGTAGAACAAATTTATCAATTGGGAAAGTAATATCGTCTGCTTTTAGGTCTTTTATTTTTTCCCAGCGAAAACTTTGTGTTTCGCCGGCATCGATTTTGAAATCAAACGCCTTTTCCGAAATCTTAAATTTTAATGGCTGTTTCAGGTCTGCCAGGTAGTAGATACTTAATAGTTGAGCGTTCTCGTAGAACAGTGCTTTTTGATAAAAATCGGTGGTGTAAAAATGCCTGACATTTTCAATTTGTTGTCCGTTGCATTCTTCTTCAAACTCACGTTTTAATCCGTCAATCAAACCTTCTCCAAATTCCAGTCCGCCACCCGGAAACTTGGTCATTCTGGTATTTAAAACAAATTCATCAGAAAGTAAAATCTCTTTCTTGTCGTTGATAACCAGTCCGTAAACACGAATAATAAACTGTGCCATTTTAGTTGATTTGTGTTTCAAGCCAGTTGATTATTTCTGCTGCTTCGGTAGGTTCAAACCATTTTACTGCTTCATCGCGGCGAAACCACGTAATTTGTTTGCGGGCATAACGGCGCGAATTTCTTTTGATTAACTCAACGGCTTTTTCGCGCGATATTTCTCCGTTGAAAAAGGCGAACAGTTCCTGGTAGCCCACTGTATTTAACGAGTTCAAATGTTTTTTGTGAAGTACACTACGTGCTTCTGCTTCCAGGCCCGCTTCCATCATTTTATCAACCCGTAAATTAATGCGGTTGTGAAGTACCTGGCGATCGCAGTTTAAAGCGATTTTTATAATGTTGAAAGGACGTTCTTTTGGCGTGTCGGAGCGAAATGAAGAGTATGGTTTTCCGGTTTGAATGCTAATCTCCAGCGCATGAATGATTCGGTTCGGGTTTTTAAGGTCAACTTTTTTATAATAGTCAGGATCGAGTTTTTTTAGTTGCAATCGCAAACTTTCCAATCCTTCTTCCTCCAGTTGTTGTTTTAATGCTGCGCGGACTTCCGGATCGGCATCGGGCATCACATCAATACCTTTGCAAATGGCGTCGATATACAACATGGAGCCACCCACCAGTAACAGAACATCCTTTTGCTGAAAAAGCTCATCGATTAATTTTAGTGCTTCGGTTTCGTAACGACTGGCGTTGTAATTTTCTTCAACCGAATGACTTTGTATAAAATGATGCGGAACAGCAGCCAGCTCTTCTTCAGACGGAACAGCTGTACCGATATTGAGCTCCTTAAAAATTTGCCTGGAGTCGGCCGAAACGATTTCGGCATTAAAATGCCGGGCGACTTTAATACTCACTTCGGTTTTCCCAATTCCGGTTGGGCCGGTAATTACAACAAGTGTTTTTGACATGAATCCATGTTTTTTGGCAAATTAATGACAAAAAAAAGACTGTTCAAAATAATGAACAGTCTTGGAATTTTTTTAAACATGGATTAAACAGTCGTCTTTCGTGATTAGAAATCGTCCATTTCGCCAAAGATTTCAGTGTAATCATCTAGCTCTCCAAAATCCATATAAACTTCTTCTTCCTGGAGTGAACCAGTTTCAAATTCAACTCTTTCTTCTCCTAAAACCTGAACGGGGGCATCGCCTTGTTTTAAAGCGACTAATGGTTCATTAAGATTTTTTTCCATAATTATTCCAGTTAGTTCTATAAAAAAAGACCTGTCGTTCAAAAAATCGAATGTATAAATTAGTTGCTGCCCGACATTTTGCAGCAGGTCGCGCAATTTTGTCTTTTGCATGATGTAAAAGGCCGCGCCATTTATACCTAAGTCTAACATTGAAATCTCAACCAGCTTTTTCCATCGGTTGTTCGACACAAAAAATGATGCCAGTTGGTGTGATTCAAAACCCACACTTTTCTGAATAATGCTATGAAAATCGAAAAATGAATGTTTCTCATCCAGAGCTACTTCCAGTCGGAAGCTTTGGGTCTCTTGTGAAATGATTTGAAATTGATAGATCATAAATTTCACGTTGAATGAAGTCCAAATTTTAAAGGAATTTTTGCAAATTCCAAGAAATAAAAATCTGAAAAAATTGAAAATCTCTATGAAAAGTCATGTTTTTTGCCTTCCGAATTTTAGTTGACAAAATGTCAAAAGGTTGGTTTTTAACCTTTTTGAGGGCAATTCTTTGTGTATATGTTACAAAATGTTCGAAACAAATATTGGTGAATTAAAAAATGTTAAAAAAAGCTAACGCTGAAAAATTGAACAATCGTGTTTGTTGTTCATCTAATTGAAAAATGCCTTCTAAAATATACTTAAGTGTCAGTATGTCAATATCTAAGGATGTGTGTTTGTGAGGATTGTTTTAGGGTTTTTAAATATTTTACAGTCGGCTTTAAAGTTTGCTAACACGTAACATTTGACGTTTTCCCGGAGGACCGGGTAGTCTTTCGGAGGTAAATCCCGATCGTTCCATGCGTCGTCTTATCTCTCCTTTTGCACTGTAGGTTACCAGTGTTGCGCTTTGATTACTAATTCCAAAAATCGATTTGAAAATTTGTTCCTCCCACATTTCCGGTTGTTTGTCGGGACCAAATGCATCATAGTAAATAATATCTACCAAAGGAAGATTGTCAAATGAAAATGTCTTTAGATCGGCTTCAATTTTTAACAGATCTAAAAACGGAGTTACCGTAGTTTTTGAGTTCCAGAGCCTCGTATGTAACTGCTCAAAAAGCTGCGCTGCTTCTTCGGAGATTAAGCTACCGTAGTTCAATTGTTTCACCTCCTCAGCTTTTAGCGGATATTTCTCCAACGAAATATATGTGGTTTTTCGTTGGCTTTTTTCAGCTTCCAGGGCAGTAAGTAAAGCGTTCAGCCCGGTGCCAAAACCAATCTCGAGTACTACAGGCTCCAGTGATTGGTTGTGTCGATAACCTTTGTCGAGGTACACATATTCCGATTCGGTAATAGCTCCGTTAACTGAGTGATATTGTTCATCCATTTCAGGAATAAACAGGGTTTTTGAGCCATCTCCTGTTTCTATAATTTTTCGTTGCATCTGTTGTCTTATTTACCCGGTTCGTATGTTATTGAACCAAAATAGCCCGAAAACAGGTTGTTTAACATCTTGTTTCCGGCATAAAAAACTAATTTTAGCGCTCAAAATTAGAAAAAACTATGTTGGTTCGTTTATTCAATGAAAATCCAAATCCTCGCGAAGTCCGAAAAATTGTAGATATTCTGCGGAGTGGAGGAGTGATTGTTTATCCAACCGACACGGTTTATGGATTAGGCTGTGATATTACGAATCAGAAGGCCGTAGAAAAAGTTGCACGCCACAAAGGAATCCAGATTGAGAAAAGCAATTTCTCATTTATTTGCAGCGATTTCAGTCATTTGTCGGATTATACAAAACCCATCCCAAATCATATTTTCAAACTCATTCGCAAAAATTTACCCGGTCCGTTTACCTTTATTTTAAATGCAAACAATAATGTACCGCGCTATTTTCGTGGCAAGAAAAAAACGGTGGGTATCCGAATTCCTGATAATAATATTATTCGCGAAATTGTTCAGGAACTGGGAAATCCAATAATGTCGACCTCGGTGCACGACGAGGACGAATTTCTGGAATATACAACCGATCCAGAACTGATTCATGAAAAGTATAGCGAAATTGCCGATGTGGTTATCGACGGTGGTTATGGCGAACTGGTCCCTTCAACAATTGTTGATTGTACCTCGGACGAACCAACCATTAATCGCCAGGGAAAAGGGGAGTTGGAATATTAAACATGTTTCTATTCTTTCCAGAATGATGGTGAGAAGAGTACCAAAACAGTAAAAAGCTCAAGTCTGCCCAGCAGCATCAAAAACGATAAAAACCATTTTCCGATCGGTTTTATGTGGTAGAAATTTTCGGCAGGTCCAACCGAGCCCAATCCAGGACCAATATTTCCAAGACAAGTTGCAACAGCACCCATCGACGATTCCATGTCGGGTTCAATCAAGGTGAAAATTACCGTGCTGAATGCAAAAATCACAAAGTAGATCATAAAGAAGGCGAGTACGTTGGTAACGATTTTTGCGTCAACCGAATGTTTGTTAAAACGAACAGGAATAACTGCGTTGGGATGTACCAAACGTTTTAGTTCGTAGTAGCCATTCTTTAATAAAACAACAATACGCATAATCTTGATTCCTCCACCGGTTGATCCGGCAGATCCACCAAAAAAGAACAGCAAAAAGATAAGCATGGTTAATACCGGCGGCCAGGTAAGGTAGTCGGCTGTGGCATATCCTGTAGTTGTAATAATGGTGAGAACCTGGAATAGCGAATCGCGGAAAGCTTTTTCAACGCCAAATTCAGTTGAGATCAATAATCCGATAAAAATTAGTGCTGTAAATCCAAGCGTGAAAAAGCTGTAATATTTAAATTCTTCGTCTTTAAAAGCCACCGAAAACTTCCCTTTTATGGCAAAATAAGAAAGGGTAAAGTTTGTTCCGGCGAGAAACATAAAAACAATAATTACATATTGAATAAATGGCGATGGCCAGTGTGCAACACTTGCCTGTTTTGTCGAGAATCCTCCTGTGGCCATTGTGGTAAACGAATGGCAAATGGCATCAAAAAATGTCATGCCGCCAATCCACAGCAACAGGGTTTCCGCAACCGTAAATGCCAGATAAATTACCCAAAGTGTTTTTGCCGTTTGTTTAATCCGCGGACTTATTTTATCGGGAGTTGGCCCCGGAACTTCGGCCATAAAAAGCTGCATACCACCAATTCCGAACACCGGTAAAATTGCCAGCGATAACACGATAATTCCCATACCGCCAAGCCATTGAGTGATACTTCGCCAGAAGAGAATACCGTGCGGCAGTGCTTCAATGTCGTTTAATATTGACGAGCCAGTTGTGGTAAATCCGGAGATGGTCTCAAAAAATGCGTCGGTGAAATTGGGTATCGAACCGCTAAATATATAAGGGAGACTGCCAAAAAACGAAAATACGATCCAAACCATCGAAACAATGATAAATCCTTCGCGTTTACCAATATCCTTTTTTGCTTTTGATGTGGTAGCAACAATCAGGCCTCCAATGGCAAGGTTGATTCCTGCCGAAATAAGAAAAGCAATACTATCGGGTTCACCATATATCAGAGCAACCAGGATAGCAATACCCATGGCGATGCCTTCAACAATCAATAGAAAACCGAGTACTCTGAAAATGATTTTGAGATTCATGTTCCGGTAGTTTATTCTTATTTGAAGAATTTCTCCAGTTTTTTAATTCCGGACGGTAAAGTGAAAACAACAACTTTATCGCCTTCCTGAATTTGTGTGTAGCCGTGGGCAATGTATCCCATATTTCCACGAATTACACCACCGATTTTTGCTTCAACCGGGAAGTCGAGGTCTTTAACAGGTTTTTGCGTAATTTTTGCCCCCGGCTTGGCAATAAATTCAAACACCTCGGCATCGGATGCAGTGAGGCATTTTACCTTCGAAATTTCGGCGTTAAGCGTAAAACGGTAAATATAACCGGCCGCAATAAGCTTTTTATTAAAAATGCTGCCAATATCCATGTTGTCGGCCAGGTTCATATAGGCCAGGTTTTCAACTTCGGCAACGGTACGGCGAACTCCAAATGTTTTCGCCAGGTGACATCCTAAAATATTGGTTTCCGAATTTCCGGTGGTAGCTACAAAGGCATCCATTTTTTCAATGCCTTCTTCGCGCAACAAATTCAGGTTTCTACCATCGCCGTTAATTACCAGCACATTTTCGTATTTGTCGGCAATTTTTTCGCATTTTTTGCGATCGCCTTCAATAACTTTTATGCGATAGTTTTCGCCCAGTTTTTCAATGGCTTTTTGGGCAATTCGGCTACCGCCTAAAAACATGATGTTTTTAACCTCGAAAAGTGTTTTCCCGGTTAATTCGTATACGTTGTTTTGTTCGGCCGGTGTGGTAACAAAAAATACGATATCGCCATTTTTTATAAAATCGTTTCCGTTTGGAATGATGGTTTCATTGTCACGGTTTATCGCAACAACCAACAGGTGTTGATTTTCCTGCGAAAGTTCCTCGAAAGTTTTATTCAAAATCGGCGCGTTCTCGCGAACTTTAATTCCCATCATGATCAGTTTTCCACCTGAAAATTCGATCAACTGACGGGTTGCCGTTTGTTTTACTGATGCTACAATTTCCTTTGCAGCAAGACTTTCGGGATAAATAAGCTCGTTAATTCCAAGATTATTCAGTTTCGAACGATACCGTTCCTGAAGGTATTCCGAGTTGTTAATACGCGCAATGGTGCGGTTAACCCCAAGGTACGACGCCATTGAACAAGCCAGCACATTTCGCTCCTCGAAAGGAGTTACTGCGATAAAAAGATCTGATTTTGCCAGTTCGGTATTTTTCAGATCCAGAAAAGAGTGGGCCGATCCGGTTACTGTCATCAAATCTACTTCACTACTAATTTTTGCCAGCTTTTCGGGCGAATCATCCAGCAGTGTAATATCATGATTTTCGTTGGTTAACATTCGTGCCAAATGTGTTCCAACTTCTCCTGCACCTGCAATAACAACTTTCATCTATCTGTTTTATTTAGTGAAGCAAAATAATGTATTCTCTTCTGAATGTCCAGAGAAAAATCTTTATAATTACCAGCTTCCAACATTAAATTAACATTCTAAATTACAAAATGCACCTTGTATTTTATCAGAAATAAGCAAAATAAATTTGTGTGTGCCTTGAAATAATTGAGCGGATAAATGGCTCCTTTTTTCGCTTACCAGCTCGAAACAAAGGCTCCCTGTGCTGAAAGAATATGTATTTGGTCGGGGTTGGCAAAGGTATTTTTGCCGGGGTAATACTGAACAATATAACAACTATCGGTTTTTGGCAGAACAGGTTTGAATCCGTTTGTTCCTGCAATATAAATATCCCCTGAATTTTGCTCGTTTGGAGTTGATTTATCGTCCTCAATTAGAACTTTTTTACCTTCAAAAATTACCCGTTGCTGATCGAGTAATATGTAATTGTCGTGGAAGCTTTCATTCATGTTCAAAAAGCGTACATTCTTTATCCGTTGCCCGATTTTTATGTCTTGAATGGAGGAGTAAATGTAATCATCGGGAGAAAGTGGCAGTGCGGAAACAACATACAGGTTTTTTGCTGAAATAAAACAAACAACCGGTTCTTTCGAGTTCAGTACAATTATTTCGTGTTGATTGAATTGTTTGTAGCCGGAAAACAGGATAGATAAAGTAAGTAGAAAAACAAATAAAAGTGACGATTTTATATAAAGAACATTTTTGTTTTTTATGAATAAAAACACGGAAAAAAGTATAGCCAGCACAAACAGTAGTTCAGGGCGGCGAAGCATTACGTCGGGAGTTGAGTATGGAAATGATTCGATTGACGAAAGTGTGAAATACACGGTTTTAATGATCCACTTAACCAGGAAGGAAATTCCTTCTGCTAATAAAGGAACAGAAGAAAACGCCAACAATCCAATTCCCAAAGGAATAAGCACCATTGCTGCCGGAATTACAACAATGTTACTCAGTAAAAAGTAAGTTGGAAACTGGTTGAAATAATAAGCCGATAACGGGAATGTTGCTATTTGGGCTGCAACTGAAACTGTAATCAGGTTCCAGAAGAACAAGGCGATTTTATTTTTTACCGGCCAAATAGCAGCCAGTCGTGGTTGCAAATAAACAATGCCAAAAACTGCCATGTACGACAATTGAAAGCCAACCTCGAACAGGTTGTTAGGATTAATCAATAAAAGCAGAAATGCAGATGCGGCTAAAGTGTTGTAAATATTTGCCCGGCGGTGTATGTTGTTGGCAATTGTAATCAGGCTAAACATGGTACATGCTCGCATAACCGATGGCGACAAACCGGTGATAAAAGCATAACTCCACAACAAGGCAATTAAGATGAGATGGTAAATTAATTTGCCTGCTTTTCGTTTTTTCAGAAAACCAAAGATGAACGAAAAGGCAAAAAACAGTATTCCAACATGCAATCCGGAAACTGCAAGAATATGCATCGCTCCGGCAGAGGAAAAAATACGTTTTGTTTCGCGGTCGAGTTCGCGTTTGTAACCCAACGTTAGTGCCGAAAGAATTTCTGTCTCGCGTTCACCGATTTCCTGTGCCCGGTATATTATTAACAGTTTGTCGCGTATTGTTTCGGCCCGGATTTTTAGGTTGTTGTATTTGTATGTTGTTGGTTCCCAGCTTTCAGAGCTTAAATAAACCTGCCGGTAAATATGTTGCCGGGCCAGGTATTTTTTGTAATCAAATTCGTACGGATTTCCATTGTTTTCGATGTATTCAGGCGATGTGTCAAAAATAATCTGGCTGCCTAGTTTTAATTGTTTCGCTTCAATGCTTTTTTCGAAATAAACCAAAATATTTTCATGTGTTCTTTCGAGTGTATCGCTTGAATAACAGGAGTGAAGTTGTATCAAACTTTTATAGGAGTTCGGTTTTTCCTGCGGCGTTTCCAATACCGTGCCAATCAAAGTGCCTTGCGTTTCAACAATCGTTGTTTTATTGTATTCGGTAAAAATTACCGAGCCAAATAGAACAAATAGTACAAACGTAAGTAGTCCAAAAATTGGAGACAGGAAAAAGTTATACCACTTTTGGATAATCAGCAGACACACAATAATTCCAACAATCCCAAAAAAACAAAGGGTGCTGTCGAATTTAAAAAGTGACGCAAGAAAAATGCCTGAAGCAAGGGCAACAGTTAATCTTAGAAACGGTATTTTGTTGAATGTGTTTTCCACAATTCAGGCCTGAAGGATTTTCCGTAACTAAGATACTGTTTTTATGGCATTATCTCGGAACTTTAATCCGGTAATGTGGCCGCACTTTACCTTTTGAAATGGCCAGTAGTTTGCTTTTTAACAGTCGTTTACGTAGTGGCGATAAATAATCGACAAATAATACGCCTTCCAAATGATCATATTCGTGCTGGATTACGCGGCCTGCAAATCCTTTGTAGGTTTCAGTGTGTTCCACAAAGTTTTCGTCGAGGTATTTAATGGTAACCTCGTCGGGGCGATCTACATCTTCCCTGATTTCGGGTAAACTTAAACAACCTTCGTTCATTGTCCATTCTTCGCCGGCGGTTTCAATAATCTCCGGATTGATAAAAACTTTCTTAAATCCTTCCAGTTCCGGTTCTTCGTCGGCACCCGACGATGCATCGATTACAAACATACGAATAGACAAACCAACCTGTGGCGCAGCCAGTCCAACCCCATCCGAATAATACATGGTTTCCCACATGTTCTCAATTATTTCATCGAGTTTTGGATGATCCTTCTCAATCTTTTCTGCCTTCCTTCTTAATAACGGGTCTCCGTAAACTGTAACCGGATATTTCATATGATCTTAATTGTCTTTTATTCTTATCTATCGTCCTTCGTAAATTATGGTTTACGTTTTCTACGACGATAAATTTCGTTTCTGTTCTAAATAATTCTGTAAAATAATGGTTGCGCTTATGGCATCAACCAATGCTTTATCCTGCCGCTTCTGCTTTTTTAGTCCGCCGTCAATCATGGTTTGAAAAGCCATTTTCGATGTAAAACGTTCGTCGTAAATCTCCAATTTTATGGTTGGATAAACCTTCTGAAATCTTTTCAAAAACGGGTTGATAAAACGAACAGATTCTGAGGCCTCATTGTTCATTTGCTTCGGGTAGCCAACAACCACTGTTTCTACCTCTTCTTTCTGGAAATAATCTTTCAGAAAATCCCAAATGGTATGTGTAGGAACAGTTGTTAAACGGTTGGCAATAATCTGTCCCGGATCGGTAACTGCCAATCCTGTCCTTTTTCTTCCGTAATCAATTGCTAATATGCGGGCCATAATTTCTTTTAAAGCAGCTGCAAAAGTAGAGAGAATTGTGGAGAAAAAAAAGTCTGATAATCAGTGTGAAATGTGCGCTGTATCTTTTGTGAACACTGAGGAGTGCAATTTTGGCACAGGCTTTGCGTTAAGTAAGGCAGATATCGATTTTTATTTTGGCGCCAACAGAGCAAAGCAAACAAATTGTTGAATTTTTTAAAGTCTATTGTCATGAAAGCAACAACTATTAAATTGTTTGCCACGATGATTACTCTGGCGGCAATTACAATAATAACAACAACTCCTGCAGAGGCACAGCGCCGGTCAACACAACGAGGCACTGAAAGCCGGGAAGTTACAAAACGAAGCAGTAAAAAAGATGTAACATCTAAAAGTGCGTCGAAAACGTTCAAAGCACCTGCTACAAAACGGTCATCAGACCGGGTAAGTTCTTCACGTTCAAACAGCGCGAGACAAAATAATGCGAATGTTCGCTCAAGCAGCAGAACTTATAATAATTCTGCTTCTACAAACCGCGACATGCAACGCAAAAGTGCTGCAAATAAAATTTCCGAAAAACAAAGACGTACGAGTACTTCTGCAGCACAGCGCTACAATCAAAATCAAAGGAGTACCCAAAGTAAATCGGCTAACCGTGTAAATACAAACCGTGGAAGCGAGCGTAAACCTGCAAAAACTTACGCCAGCACCAACGGCTCGAAACAACCGGTAAGAGCAGAACGGAGAACAACCGGGACGAATTCCCGCGATGCAAATCGTTATTACAATGTCGATAGAAACGACAAACGTTACAAACCAAATAATAATTACAGGGGAAATAACAGGGACTGGAGCAGTAGTTATCGTTCACGGGATATGAATTATAATCACCGCGATAAAAAATACTATTCGCATTACAACTATCAGAATAACCGTCACTGGGATAGGCACTGGGAGAGCTACCGATGGAACTACAACAGCTGGCGCGATTATTACGGCGGATACAGTCCTTATTCATACCGCTACCATAAATACTACTATCACCATAATCACTATGGTCACGTAATCCGGAAGTTTGTTTACCGTCCAACAGTTTTTGTTCATAACCACCATAAATACTATTGTTACGACGGTCATTTTTTCAGGTATCGTCAAGGTGTAGGTTATGTATTGGTTAATATGCCTTTTGGATTTTCGTTCGAGTATTTGCCTTACGGTTACGAGCGGGTTAACATAAACGGCTACCTGTATTTCAGGGTTGGAAACCTGTTCTTCGAATCGTCGGCTTACGGTTTTCGATTGGTTCATTATCCCGACAGGTATTATGCCTTTAACGACGACTATTACAACAATGGATATGTTTTTGGAGATGATTACTATTACGAGCCTTATTAAAGAGGGCTAAACCTGAGTTTTATACTGTTTATTAACAGCACTACCCGTCAAGATTATTTTGGCGGGTAGTTTTTTGTTTCGGAAGTTCACAAGCTCCTGATTCTTATTTTGGGAATATGTTATTGAACTTGTTTTTATGTCAAACATTTTGCCTATTTTTAGTACTCCAAATACAATGAATATGGCTAACAAATTAAAACGCGACCAGCTTCCTGCAGAGAAAGCAAAAAACTGGAAAAAGAACTTTAAAGAAGAAACCGAAAAAACCTTCAACTTAAAACTCACACCTATTATTCTTCAAAAAGAAACCTATAAGTCGTTAATAGGTGAGAACGAAAATCGTGTGCGCGTGTACCTGGGATTGGAACCTGAAAAAGACGGGGATAAGTACGTGCTTTGTGCGTATGCCGTTTCATCTTTTCTGTTGGGTAGCGGCGATGTTTATGCCGACTATGAAACACCGGTTTATAAACTTAGCGACGTAAACAAAGATTTTTCTGACAAAACAGATACTGTAATTGAAAGCATCCGTTTGTATCGCAAGTGGAGAGATGGAGAAATAGATCAGGAAGATGCAGGAGCAGCTTTCCGACAGTATATTTATCCCAATGCCTATTTGTTGACAAAATTCGAACTACACGAATTATTCAATTCGCAGAACAACGAGAGAATTAAAATTGAATTTGGCATTCAAAAAACCATGGATGTAATGATAAGTGCCGTTGTTGATCAAACAATAAAATCGGCAGATGATGGTGACGAAGGAGCGGAAGAATTCAATAATACAGGGCTTTGTCCACCATACTGCGACGAACGAAGTATTTATAACTCATAAAAATTTTGTTTTGAGTTTTGTAATGTATAACTGGGTGTCAATTCTGATACCCTTCTTTATTGGCCTTTTTCGATATAAAGATCTCGATAAAAGCTTGCGTTTGTTCTTTTATTTTGTGGTTTATGGAACCATTAATGAGATTGCTGTCCGACTATTCATTTATATGGGAGGTAACAATACCATGCTTTCTTCGCATTTGTACGTAATGCTTGAGTTTTTTATGCTCGGACTTTTTTATTCTGAAGTCCTTAAAGGAATTATTAGAAAAAGGATAATTATAGCAATTATCGTTCTATTCGAGCTTTACTGTGTTATAAATGTCTTGTTTTTGCAGTCTGTACATTTATATCCATCCATACCGCTTTCAGTTAGTAAGATATTTTTTGTAGGCTTTTCACTTCTATTTCTCTATAAAGTAATGACCGAGGCTATTGTGCAGGATTTATGGAAAGAACCATTGATATATATAAATTTTTCGGTTCTTATTTATTATTCAGGCAACCTCTTCTATGCGCTGTTGTTTAATATTATTCTTGAACACTCAAGAGAATTATCAAAAGAAGTAGGTTACTATTATACTGTGTTAAATACTATATTCTATATCCTTATTGCCATTGGATTTTGGAAAGCAGGCAGGAAGCCTGCAACGGTTGAGAAAAAGTTGCTTTAGGTCCGATTATCCAAACTCACACATTTCGAATATTATTTAAATTATACAGAAAGTTCATTTTTGTTAAGTACTTTAGCAATAGCTTAAATGTGAATTGTGGAAGGAACCGGGAATTCGGAAATACTATTGGTCTATCTAATTGGTACCATCGGAATGCTTTTATTAGCCGGAGGCATCTTTTTCTTTTTTATTGCTTATCAGAAAAGATTATTGCATAAGCAGTTGGAGCTGAATCGTTTGGTTCGAAGCCAGCAGGAGGAGATGATTAAAAATACCATTCAGGCTCAGGAGAATGAGCGGAAAAGAATTGCCCGCGATTTACACGATGAAGTTGGAGCCATGTTGTCGGTGGTTAAGCTAAATGTTGGCCGTATTGAAAAAAAGACAGAAGAAGAAAAAGCCAAAGGTCTGGCCGCTGAAACAAAGTCTTATCTGGATGATGTAATTCTTCAGGTACGCCGGATTTCACGAGCATTACTTCCTCCATCGCTCGAAAAACTGGGTTTATATCCTGCCATTGAAGAATTGGCAAACTGGGTAAATAAATCGGATGAGTTAACCATTGAAACATGGGTGAATGGCGAACAGTTTCGTTTCGATACCAAACAGGAACTCGCTGTTTTCAGGGTGGTGCAGGAACTGGTAAATAATGCAATAAAACATGCCAATGCAGGTAAGATCAATATTAACCTTCGTTTTTCAAACCGGGGACTGGCGCTAACGGTGAGCGATAATGGTCGGGGCTTTTTACTGGATGAAAAAATGCGAACAGGACTTGGCTTAAGAAATCTGGAAAGCAGAACGGAAATGGCCAATGCCAAAATAAAATTAAAATCGTGGCCGGGGAAAGGAACCCGGGCAATATTGTATAAACAAATCAATGACTGAAAACAAAATTGACATAGTTGTTACCGATGATCATATGCTTTTTCGGAAAGGTATGGCGGCCTTGTTGGAAGATTTTGAGATGGTGGAGAATATTTATGAGGCAGGTAACGGTGTTCAATTGTTGAGGTTACTCGAAGGTTTAGATAAGCACCCCGATCTGATTTTGCTGGATATAAATATGCCAGAGATGGATGGGGTAGAAGTGGCCGGTTTTTTGCGCAGGGACTACCCGGATATTCGTATCCTGATTTTAAGTATGGAAGATGCGCCACAGTTGGTTACCCACCTCATAAACGAAGGTGTTAACGGCTATCTGCTAAAAAGTGCCGATCCGGAAGAACTGGAACTGGCGGTAAAAAAGGTAATAAAAAACGACTTCTATTTTTCAGGAAGTTTGTCAGGAGCGGTTTTGCAGGGAATGAAAAGTACCGGGTCGCATGATCTGGTAAAAAAATTAAAACTAACCAAACGGGAACTGGAGGTGCTTAAATTGTTGTGCGAAGAATTAACCGCTACCGAAATTGGCGATCGCCTGGGATTGAGTGCACGTACGGTGGAAGGGCATAAGTACAATTTGCTCGACAAAACCGAAACAAAAAATATTGCGGGCCTCGTGATATTTGCCATCAAAAATAATCTTTATACCATATAAAAAAGGAGTACTAAGCAGTACTCCTTTTTTTTGATGCAACTCTTTATTTTTTATCATCGTGACTTAGGGAAAGAGGACAGTGTATGATGAAGTATTTCATTTCGAGAGTAAGAAGATAAAAAATAATCAGAGTACATGAAGTTTAGCTTAATGAATGTGAATGTGTTTAAAGAATCAATTTTATTTATATGCTTCATGTTCATCGTTGCATCCTTTTAAGAACACAAATTTCATAAAAAAACAGTCACAAAAACAGCGTAAAATTACCTGAAATCAACCACGTAGTTTTACCTGGTTTTCATTTTTGGCATAAAAAAAGAGCCACCCCGAAGAGCAGCTCTTGTATATAAGAACTATTGTATCTTATTTAATATTAGCCTGTGCAGCAGCTACGCGTGCAATTGGCACACGGTATGGAGAACAACTTACGTAGTCCATTCCAACGCTGTCGCAGAACATTACTGAAGATGGCTCACCACCGTGCTCACCACAAATACCAACTTTCAGGTTTGGTTTTGTGCTACGGCCTTTGGTAACACCCATCTCAACAATCTGTCCAACACCTTCCTGGTCGAGTACCTGGAAAGGATCGTTTTTCAGGATACCTTTTTCAATGTAAATAGGTAAGAATTTACCGGCATCGTCACGCGAATAACCAAAAGTCATCTGAGTAAGGTCGTTGGTACCGAACGAGAAGAATTCAGCAACTTCAGCAACTTTATCAGCAGTTGCAGCAGCACGAGGAATCTCGATCATTGTTCCTACCATGTAGTTACACTCAGCACCTTTTTCAGCAAATACTTTTTTAGCGGTTGCGTGAATAATATCGGCCTGCAGTTTTAACTCTTTAACTGTTCCGATAAGCGGCACCATAATTTCAGGACGTGCATCAATACCTTTCTGAGTCAGGTTAACACCTGCTTCGATAATGGCACGTGCCTGCATTTCAGTGATCTCAGGATAAGTGTTACCCAAACGACATCCACGGTGACCCAACATCGGGTTAAATTCGTGAAGATCTTCAACCAATGCTTTTACTTCGTCAACAGAAATTCCCATTTCGTCGGCCATTTCTTTTTGGTTGGCTTCTTCGTGAGGAACAAACTCGTGTAATGGCGGATCAAGTAAACGGATAGTTACACCATAACCTTCCATTGCTTCCAGAATTCCTTCGAAATCTTCGCGTTGGTAAGGCAATAATTTATCTAATGCAACACGGCGTGATTCTTCAGTTTTTGCAAGAATCATTTCGCGCATAGCTTTAATTCTTTCTCCTTCGAAGAACATGTGCTCGGTACGGCATAAACCAATACCCTGCGCTCCAAAGTCGCGTGCAACTTGAGCATCTGCCGGAGAGTCGGCATTTGTACGAACAGTCATGCGAGTGAATTTGTCGGCCAGATCCATAATTTTTGCGAAGTTACCGCTTAACTCAGGATCCATAGTAGCTACTTTACCGTCGTAAACTTCACCGGTTGATCCGTTTAATGAGATCCAGTCGCCTTCTTTAAATTCTTTACCGTCGATAGTCATGATGCGGGTTTTGTAATTGATTTTTACATTACCGGCACCCGATACACAACATTTACCCATTCCGCGGGCAACAACAGCTGCATGCGAAGTCATACCGCCACGGGCAGTTAAAATACCTTTGGCAATGTGCATACCTTCCAAGTCTTCAGGAGATGTTTCAACACGTACCAAAACTGATTCAGGGTATTTGTTTGCTTCATCGGCAAAGAAAACAACCTGACCGGTAGCTGCACCTGGTGATGCAGGCAAACCTTTTGCCAATACACTTGCAGCTTTCATTGCTTCGGTGTCGAATACAGGGTGAAGTAATTCATCCAGTTTTGCAGCGTCGATTCGCTGAAGAGCTGTTTTTTCGTCGATACGACCTTCTTCCAGCATTTCCATTGCAATACGTACCATTGCAGCACCTGTACGTTTACCGTTACGGGTTTGCAGCAACCACAATTTACCTTCCTGAATGGTAAATTCAAGGTCTTGCATATCGCTGTAGTGGTCTTCCAGTTTCTGCTGAGTTTCGTTCAACTGTCTGTACATTTCAGGCATCGCTTCTTCCAATGAAGGATATTTTGAAGCTCTTTCTTCTTCGCTTACTCCCTGAAGAGCAGCCCATTTTTTCGAACCTTCAATAGTGATTTCCTGTGGAGTACGAATACCTGCCACAACGTCTTCACCTTGCGCGTCGATCAAATACTCACCATTGAAAATATCTTCTCCTGTAGCTGCGTCGCGGGTAAATGCAACACCTGTACCTGAATTCGAACCCATGTTTCCGAATACCATTGCCTGGCAGTTTACAGCTGTTCCCCATTCGTCAGGGATTTGCTCTAAACGACGGTACAGAATAGCGCGGTCGTTGTTCCAGCTGTTAAATACCGCTGCAACAGAACCCCAAAGTTGCTCCCATGGATCAGTTGGGAAATCTTTTCCGGTTTGTGCTTTTACCGCAGCTTTAAAACGAGCTACAAGTTCTTTTAAGTCTTCAGTTGTAAATTCAGTATCTAATTGAATTCCTTTTTCTTCTTTCAGTTGTTCGATAATTTCTTCGAACGGATCAATTTCCTCTTTGCTGGTTGGTTTCATTTCCATTACCACATCGCCGTACATTTGTACAAAACGTCGGTATGAATCCCATGCAAAACGAGGGTTTCCTGATTTCTTCGCGATACCTTCAACGGCATCGTCGTTCATACCCAGGTTCAAAACGGTGTCCATCATACCAGGCATCGATGCACGTGCACCCGATCTAACCGACATCAAACAAGGGTTCTCTTTGCTTCCGAATTCTGTTTCAGTGAGTTTTTCAACCAATGCCACAGCTGCTTCAACTTCCGGCTTTATCAGGTCGAAAGTTGCCTGCTGACCTTTTTCGTTGTACATGGTACAAACTTCGGTTGTAATTGTAAATCCGGGAGGAACAGGTACACCGATAAGGTTCATCTCTGCAAGGTTTGCTCCTTTACCTCCAAGTAGGTTTTTCATGTCTGCTTTACCTTCTGCCTGTCCGGCTCCGAAAGTATATACATGCTTTGTCATAAAATTGTATTTTAAGTTATAATATAAGAATTAGAATTTCTATCAAAATGGAGGGCTAAAATAACGCTATTTTTCCACTTTAGAAAGTTTTTAAAGTAGTTTAAAGCCTGTTTTAGAGGCATGTATCGAGCGATATTTAAACATGCTACTATTTGTATATGTATGGTAGCTTTTAATAGCATTTTGTTTGTTTAAGGTAGGTTTTTGTGTGCTAAAATTTATTTAGACTGTTTATAGACGGTGGCTTTGACCTTAAAAAAATGCACATTTGTTTACCGGTCCAACGCAGCTTGTTTCTGCATAATCCACCCATTAACATTCTTTAACTTCCGTTTCAACGAGTTAACTAAATTCCGCCGTATTTTTGACGTATAGAATTTGAATAGTTTAAGTGTTTTTTCATAGAGAATAGATTTGGTTAGGTTAGGAAACAGAGATGAAGAAAGCGTCTCTGTTTTTTTGTGCCTATACTTTTCCGAAACCACTAATTTTTCATTCCAGAATTTCTTCCCCGATTTTCCCAAAAAAGACAGGTATAACATTCTTTAACTTCCGTTTCAACGAGTTAACTAAAATCCACTTTATCTTTGCAGCATAGAATTTGAATAGTTTAAGTGTTTTTTCATAGAGAATAGATTTGGTTAGGTTAGAAAACAGGGACGATGTTGATCTCCCTGTTTTTTTATGCCCGAATTTTTGCGAAATCAACTGAGTTCTCCTTTTCAAATTTCTTCCTCCGAAACCGTAAAATGAACAGGTATAACATTCTTTAACTTACGTTTCAACGAGTTAACTAAAATCCACTTTATCTTTGCAGTATAGAATTTGAATAGTTTAAGTGTTTTTTTTCATAGAATAGATTTGGTTAGGTTAGGAAACAGAGATGATGTTGATTGTCTCTGTTTTTTTTATGTCTGAACCTGCCACTTTTTCATACAAAATTTTACTTTCCTGAAATTGTTTCTGAGTATTTTTATTTGTTGTGACATTCTGTCTGTCAGCTGGTTATGGCTTGGAAGTTGTTTGGGCTAACAACGAATTTTAATACATAAGACCATGAATTTTAATAATTTCACAATAAAATCGCAGGAAGCCATTCAACAGGCTTTTCAGGTTGCCCAGGGAAACAACCAGCAGGCAATTGAAACCGGTCATATTCTTGGAGGAGTTTTACATTCGGCCGAGAATGTAACTGATTTTTTACTCAAAAAACTCGGTGTTAACACTGTTATCTTCAAACAGGCACTTGATAAAATAATTCAATCATATCCTAAAGTTTCGGGAGGGGAGCAATATCTTTCTTCCGGTGCGAATCAGGCTTTGCAGAAAGCACTTGGTTTAGCGCAGGAAATGGGTGACCAATATGTTTCGGTTGAGCATATTTTGCTGGCACTACTCGAGGTAAAAGATACCACCAGCCGATTGATGAAAGACAATGGTATTGCCAAAAAGGAACTGAAACTGGCTATTGAAGAATTACGAAAAGGATCAAAAGTTGACAGTCAGACTGCGGAAGATAAATTCAATTCATTAAACCGGTTTGCTGTTAATTTGAATGAACGTGCCCGTTCGGGTAAACTCGATCCTGTTATTGGCCGTGATGATGAAATCCGCCGTATTCTTCAGATACTTTCGCGACGTACTAAAAACAACCCGATTTTATTAGGAGAACCGGGAACAGGTAAAACTGCAATTGCCGAAGGATTAGCACATCGAATTGTACGCGGCGACGTGCCTGAGAATCTGAAATCGAAGCAGGTATTTTCGCTCGATATGGGAGCGTTGGTTGCCGGAGCAAAATACAAAGGAGAATTTGAGGAGCGTTTAAAAGCTGTAGTTAACGAGGTTGTGCAATCGAATGATGAGGTGATTTTGTTTATTGATGAGATTCACACGCTGGTAGGCGCAGGAAAAGGCGAAGGCGCAATGGATGCAGCCAATATTTTAAAACCTGCATTGGCCCGTGGCGAGCTGCGCGCTGTTGGTGCAACAACACTGGCTGAGTATCAAAAATATTTTGAGAAAGATAAAGCGCTGGAACGTCGTTTCCAGATTGTACACGTGGATGAACCAGACATGCTAAGTGCGATTTCGATCTTGCGTGGTATTAAAGAGAAATATGAGAATCACCATAAAGTACAGATAAAAGACGATGCTATTATTGCTTCGGTTGAATTATCGCAGCGGTATATTTCTGACAGGTTTTTGCCTGATAAAGCCATCGATTTAATGGATGAAGCTGCAGCAAAACTGCGCCTGGAAATTGATTCAGTACCGGAAGAACTTGACGAAATTCAACGCCGGGTAAAACAGCTGGAAATTGAAAGAGAAGCGATAAAGCGTGAGAACGATACACGAAAACTGAATTCGCTGAACGAGGAAATTTCGAATCTAAAAGAGGAACAATCGCGTTTGCGAGCCAAGTGGGAATCTGAGAAATCGGTGATAGAAGCCATTCAGAAAAAGAAAGAAGAAATTGAAACCTACAAGTTTGAAGCAGAACAGGCCGAGCGTCAGGGCGATTATGGGCGTGTGGCAGAATTGCGCTACGGTAAAGTAAAAGAAGCAGAGGCCGAAATTGAAAAACTTCAGGCAGAACTCGACGAAATGAAAAAAGGTGAAAACCTGATTAAAGAAGAGGTAGACACCGAAGATATTGCAGAAGTTGTAGCACGCTGGACAGGCATTCCGGTTTCGAAAATGTTGCAGAGCGAACGCGAGAAGCTGCTGCACATGGAAGACGAGTTGCACAAGCGTGTAATTGGTCAGGATGAGGCAATTGTAGCGATATCGGATGCAGTGCGCCGGAGCCGTGCAGGTTTGCAGGATGAAAAGCGGCCAATCGGATCATTCATTTTTCTCGGAACAACTGGAGTTGGAAAAACCGAGCTGGCAAAAGCGCTGGCAGAGTACTTGTTTAATGATGAGAACATGATCACACGTATTGATATGTCGGAATACCAGGAGAAATTTTCGGTAACCCGTTTGATCGGTTCGCCTCCCGGATATGTGGGTTACGATGAAGGTGGCCAGTTAACAGAAGCTGTGCGGCACAAACCGTATTCTGTGGTGTTGTTCGACGAGATCGAGAAAGCACACCCCGATGTATTTAATGTGTTGCTTCAGGTGCTGGACGATGGACGTTTGACGGATAACAAAGGCCGGACAGTGAACTTTAAGAATACAATTATTATAATGACATCGAACCTGGGATCGCATATTATTCAGGAGAATTACGAAACGATGAATGATACAAACGAATTTCAGGTACAGGAGAAAACGCGCAACCAATTATTGGAAATGCTTCGAAAAACAATCCGGCCGGAGTTTTTGAACCGTATTGACGAAACGATTGTATTTACTCCGCTATCGAAAGAAGCGATTACAGAAATTGTTCGTGTACAGTTTGAGCAGATCGTAAAACGTTTGTCATCAAGCGATCTGAAAATTGAGTTAACTGAAAAAGCAAACGAGTGGTTGTCGACGGTTGGATACGATCCTCATTTTGGTGCACGTCCGGTTAAACGTGTACTTCAGAAATATGTGCTGAATGAATTATCGAAACGAATTCTTGCAGGTAACGTGGATAAAACCAAGCCGATTGTAATCGACTTTGAAAATGAAGCCTTGGTTTTCAGGAATTAAAAAATACTGAGTTATAAGTTCAGGACGGCTCTCACAGGGGAGCCGTCTGCTTTTTCATAAGGTAGCGGGAAACACGAAAATTCTCCGCTTGTTGCTTCCAACTCATTCGGGAATATGAGATTTTCAATAATTATCAGGCCTTTGTTGAATATCGCATAGTGATTGCTGTAATCGGTACTTTCTACCGGATCGGCCGAAATCGTGTCAAAACCAATCCCTTTTAGATTAAACTGTAATAAATACTGCAACGCATCGGCAGAAAGACATGGAAATCCTTCGAAATAATTTTTGTCGCCCCAAAATTTACTCCATCCGGTTTTAAACAAAACAAACGCTGTATCTTCCAGCTCTTTTTCATTCGAATCTATAATTTCCTTCTCGATTAACTTTTTACCCGAATCAACCTTAATTATTATTGCCTTTCCGTAAAAATCGGAGACATCCATTTCATCCAGAGTTTTGCCATTTTTTAGCATGTGCGCCGGCGCGTCGATGTGTGTTCCCAAATGCGAATGAATATGAAACCGTGTTTCGCTATAACCGTTGGCCTCAATGGTTGCTATTTGTTTAAATACGGGGTCAACATCGCCGGGAAATACCGGGCTGTCGTTATTTAAAAGATGTGACAGATCGTAAATCATCGCGCAAACTTTTTAGGGTAGGTATATTTGGCATAAATAAGGTAGCTCGCCATAAAAATATTCACGATGTAATTAAAGTAGAGCGGGAAATGTGCAATTCCTGTTTCCCAGTCACCAATAATAATATAAATAAACGTGAGCAGCTCGCCGGTTAGCCACATCCACAAAAAAAGCACACTTAGGTCGTTGGCGCTTTTGCTGCGGTAGGTTTTTATTACCTGCGGCAATCCGCAAATAGCAAACAAAATATTACCTACCCATCCGATCGTTTCGTTCAACATTTTGCGATTCTCAATTAAGAAGTTGATTTAATTCCGGAATTGCAGCCTGCAGTTGCGCAATAGCATCTTCTACCATTTTTGGTACATCGTCAAGGTTCCCGGCCTGGCATTCCACCTGAATATTTTTTAACAGTGTTCCAGTATCATCCATACCAAATGTCATAGCCGAAGATTTTGCTGTATGCGCCTCGCGGGCCAGTTTTTCCCAGTTCTCCGCTTCGAGGAATGAACTCATGTTCGCCACAAATTCATCGATTTGCTCAAGAAAAATTTCGGCCATTTCTTTTACAAATTCCTGGTCGCCGCCTGCAAGTGTCTCAATCTGAGTAGGATTGATATGTTTAAAATTGTTGCTCATTTTATTTTCTGATTGTGGTCAGCAATTTAGTAAAATAATCAGGAAAGCTTTTTGTGCTCTTCCTGATAAAATTCATATTTGTGAAGATTTTGAATACATAGTTTTGCTTAATATTATCACACACGATAGACAAACGGTTTGCGAAACATGTAAAATCCGTTAAAACTGAAAAATTAGTTTATGAAAATAACTGCATTTAATTCGATTCACAAAGCACTTGGTGCAAAAATGGTTGAATTTGCCGGGTACGAAATGCCGATAGAATACAGCGGCATTAAAGATGAACACATGACTGTTCGTGAGAGCGTTGGCGTTTTTGATGTTTCGCACATGGGAGAATTTTGGGTGAAAGGTCCGAAAGCTTTGGATCTGGTTGCAAAAATTACTTCGAACGATCCAAGAATGTTAACGATTGGCCAAGCGCAATACAGCTGTTTCCCGAACGGGAAAGGTGGAATTGTTGACGATTTGCTGGTTTACTATTACGAGCCTGAAAAATATATGTTGGTAGTAAATGCTGCCAATATTGAAAAAGACTGGAACTGGGTGGTGCAACAAAATGAAGAAGTTGGCGCTGAACTGGAAAATGCTTCTGATAACATTAGCCAGCTCGCCATTCAGGGACCAAAAGCTACCGAGGTACTGCAAAAATTGACTGACGTAAATCTGTCGGAAATAAAATTCTACACCTTCACAACCGATACTTTTGCCGGGGTTGAAGATGTGATTATCTCAGCAACAGGATACACCGGAGCAGGTGGTTTCGAATTGTATTTCAGAAACGATGTTGCCGAACAAATTTGGAAAGCCATTTTTGAAGCCGGCGTTGAAGAAGGAATCAAACCAATTGGTTTGGCTGCCCGCGATACTTTGCGTTTGGAAATGGGATACTGCCTTTACGGAAACGATATCGACGATACAACATCGCCACTCGAAGCCGGTTTAGGATGGATTACAAAATTTAATAACGGTCGTCAGTTTATCGACCGCGAATTTTTAACCATGCAAAAAAACGAGGGAGTAACCCGCAGGTTGCGCGGATTTGTGCTTAACGGAAGAGGAATTCCCCGCCACGATTACGAACTGGTAAATTCAGAGGGCGAAACAATTGGAACTGTAACTTCAGGAACCATGTCGCCGGTTTTAAATAAGGGAATCGGAATGGGTTATGTAGCAAAAGAATACTCGGCTTTTGGAACCGAGATTTTTGTAAAAATCCGAAACAAAGTAATCCCTGCAGAAATTGTAAAACTGCCTTTTATCTAACCAATAAAACATATCAGAACTAAACTTGGCCGCTTGTTTTTTACAGGCGGCTTTTTTTTGCTTTAATCGTTAATCGATATTCTTCATTCAATATTCTATTATCACGTTCTATTTAAATTCTTTTTAAATATTACACCGAAAAAATGTTTTATCCTGCAAAACATGGATTTGTTAGGTGGAATAAGATATTTTTGTTTTAAATAACAGATTGATACCGACAGCATTAACGACAAAGAGAGAGGGGAAATGATATCTGTCACCTGTTTTTGTGTTGTTAATCAGTGTTTTAAAACTCATAAAATAAATATAAACTTGATTTTTCTCATCGGCTAAACATCCGCTATTCACGAACTTTATAGTGGTGTTTTAAGAGGTAAAAATTTAATTACTCACCTTAATTGTTGTATATATGAAGAAGCACAATTTTTATGCAGGACCTTCAATTCTGCCCGAATTTACAAAGGAAAAAACTGCTGAAGCTGCCTTGAACTTTGCCGGAACCGGACTTTCTGTAATGGAAGTTTCGCACCGTAGCAAAGAATTTGTTGCCGTTATGGACGAGGCTGTTGCTTTGGTAAAAGAACTACTTAAAGTGCCGGAAGGTTATTCGGTTCTTTTCTTGCAAGGTGGTGCCAGTACACAGTTTTTAATGGCTCCCTACAATTTATTGGATAAAAAAGCAGCATATTTAAATACAGGTGCATGGTCGAAAAAGGCCATTAAAGAAGCCAAATTTTTTGGCGAAGTTGTTGAAGTAGCTTCGTCGGCCGACACCATTTTTAATTACATTCCAAAAGGTTACGAAGTACCTTCTGACGTAAGTTATTTCCACTATACATCGAATAATACCATTTACGGAACACAAATTCCTACTCCGGAAGTTGATGTGCCTTTGGTAGCCGATATGTCGTCTGATATTTTCAGTCGTCCGATCGATGTATCGAAATACGATTTGATTTACGCCGGTGCACAGAAAAACCTTGGCCCATCCGGAGCTACGCTGGTAATTGTAAAAGATGCAGCACTTGGAAAAGTAGAGCGCCCGATTCCAACAATGTTGGATTACACAACGCATATTAACGCCGGATCGATGTTTAACACACCATCAACACTTCCGGTTTTTGCTTGTTTGCAAACCTTAATTTGGTTGAAAGAAAACGGCGGTATTGAAGCGATGGAGAAAAAGAACATTGAAAAAGCAAAAGTTTTGTACGATGAAATCGATCGTAATAAACTATTCCAGTGTACCGTGTTGGCAGAAGAAGATCGTTCGTTAATGAACGTAACTTTTGTAATGACTCCGGAGTATGCTGAATTTGAGAAAGAGTTTCTTGATTTCGCAACCGCAAAAGGTATGTTGGGAATAAAAGGACACCGCTCGGTTGGTGGTTTCAGGGCGTCAATTTACAATGCAATGCCTGTTGAAAGTATACAGGCTTTGGTTGATGCCATGCAGGAGTTTGAACAAATGAAATAAACAAACAATAATCAAATGAAATGCAGGGCAGTTGTCCTGCATTTTTTTCATCCTGTGGTTTTTCAAGTTGCCATGGGAGAACCTAAATTTTATGAGTCATGAGGAAAATCTTAATAGCTACAGAAAAACCGTTTGCCCCGGTTGCTGTAAAAAAAATCAGTAAAATTTTTGAGAAAGCCGGTTACGAGCTTCAATTACTCGAAAAGTACATCGAAAAACAAGAGCTGTTGGATGCAGTTGCAGATGCCGAGGCGGCAATTATTCGCAGCGACAAGTTTACTGAGGAAGTGTTAACTGCCGGTAAGAATCTGAAAATTGTAGTACGCGCAGGTGCCGGTTACGACAATGTTGATCTTGAAGCCGCAACAGCCAACAATATTGTGGTAATGAACACGCCCGGACAAAATGCAAATGCTGTTGCCGAATTAGCCATTGGCATGGCTATTATGGGTTTGCGTGAGATGTATTCCGGAAAACCCGGTGGCGAAATGCGTGGCCGTACACTTGGCTTGCATGGGTTTGGTTACGTTGCCCGAAACGTTTTTCGTATTGCCCGCGCCATGGGAATGAAAGTAATTGTTTACACCCGCTACAGTAAAGGTGCTGCCGCTGCAATCGGACTAAAAGTTGCCAAATCGCTGGAAGACCTGTACGAAAAAAGCGACATCGTTTCTATCCATGTTCCGGCGCGTGGCGAGCATATTAAATCGGTAAGTGCCGAAGTGCTTTCGCATTTGCAAGATGGTAGTATTTTGGTGAACACCGCCCGAAAAGAAGTCATTAACGAACCTGACTTGGTAGCTTGTATGGAAGAAAAACCGGGTATTAAATACATGTCGGATCTTACGCCTGATTGTGCTGCTGAATTTGAAGAGAAATTTCCCGGAAGATTTTTCTTTACGCCTAAAAAAGCCGGTGCTCAAACCGCTGAAGCTAACCTGAACGCAGGATTGGCTGCTGCTCAGCAAATTGTCGACTTTTTTGAGAATGACGACACAACGCATCAAGTAAATAAATAGCTTGTTTGGTAGCACTTTGTGAATCTTTGTGCCTCCTTTGTGAAACTTTGTGGTTAAGTTTTCAGAGCAGGATGTTACGTTAACTCAAAGTTCCACAATGAATTATTTCTTAAAATAAATGTTACAAATAGAGACCGGATTTATATTTTTGGCAATCTAAAATCTGGTTGTCTATAAATTAAAAAACAAAATAATGGCGATAATAAAACCATTTAAAGGACTTCGTCCGCAAAAGGAAATTGTTGAAGAACTGGCATGTCTTCCTTACGATGTAATGAATTCGGAAGAAGCAGCCGTTATGGCTGAAGGAAAAGAAAAATCATTGCTTCGTATTACAAAAGCCGAAATTGAATGCCCCGGAGTGGAAGACATACACTCGGATGAGGTGTACAACAAAGCCGTTGAAAATTTTAAAGCCTTTCAGGAAAAAGGCTGGCTGCAGGACGATGCAGATGCCAAATACTACATTTATGCCCAAACCATGAACGGGCTTACCCAGTATGGAATTGTAGGTGCTGCTGCCTGTGCCGATTACGAAAACGGTATCATTAAAAAGCACGAACTTACCCGTCCGGAGAAGGAAGAAGACCGTATGGTTTTAACGCGTTATTTGAATGCCAATATCGAGCCGGTATTTTTTGCATACAAAGCGGTTGAAGAAATCGATGCCATTGTTGAGAACATTGTAAAAAGCAAAGCTGCCGATTACGATTTTACTGCTGAAGACGGTTTTGGTCACCATTTCTGGACCATCGACGATGCAGAAACAAATGCCAAACTGGAGCAACTTTTTGAAGAGAAAGTTCCTTTTACATACGTAGCCGACGGTCACCACCGAACTGCAGCTGCTGCTCGTATTGGTGCTGAAAAAACAGGTCAGAATCCAAATCACACAGGAGACGAGGAGTACAACTATTTTATGGCTGTTCACTTCCCTGATAACCAGTTGCAGATTATCGATTACAACCGCGTTGTAACCGACTTGAATGGTTTATCAGAAATTGATTTTCTTGCCGAGCTTTCGAAAGGTTTCGATGTAGAGAACATGGGAGCTGAAATTTTTAAACCGGCAGCGTTGCACGAATTTAGTTTGTATCTGGCCGGAAGCTGGTATAAATTAACAGCAAAAGTAGGAACTTACGACGATTCAGATCCGATTGGAATTCTGGACGTAACGATCCTGTCTAATCAGGTGCTCGATCCAATCCTTGATATCAAAGATTTGCGTACATCAAAACGTATCGATTTTGTAGGAGGTATTCGTGGTTTGGCAGAACTGAAACGCCGTGTTGATTCGGGCGAAATGAAAGCAGCATTTGCGCTTAACCCGGTATCGATGCAGCAATTAATAAACATCGCCGACAGCGGAAATATTATGCCGCCAAAAACAACCTGGTTCGAACCAAAATTGCGTTCAGGCTTGGTGATTCATAAATTAGATTAAACTTATCTGGGCATCAGCTCGCTTTGTGTAACAACCTATGAGCTGATGACTAAAAAATATTACATCCCGGTTTGTCACCCGACAGATCGGGATTTTTTGTGCCCGGCGAATACCTATGCGCTAAGCGGTTAGAACCGCTAAGCGCGTTATATTCCAATTCGGTTCATGATTTTTATCTCTGTCATTCTTCAAACACCAAAAATTCCCTAACTTCAAAAACAAAATAAATATGAACTTGTACTTTGTAAAGGATTGTTTAACCCCGTCCTTTAGGGCGGGGAATAATGTAGGCAGAGCGTAACGGATTTATGAAGAATTTTGTAACTTCCAAAGTACAAAATTCTTCATAAATCCTGACTTGTCAGACAGCATTCAAACCTCCGCCCTAAAGGACGGAGTTAGTAAAACATCTTTAACGAGACTGAAAGAAAACAACAGCAATGGACATCGACAACATATCTCTTTCCACTATTTACAAAAAGCGTAAAAACGACCGCGATATTTTCCAGGAATTAATGCCTACCAAAGTAAAAGAAGTGCTGCTGGTGGCAACGCTTTATGATTCGTATTCCATTGTGCGCGAGGGCCAGTTCAGCGATAAGATTTTTGGTGAATACCTGCAACTGAATCTCTATGCTGCACCGCGTTTTACCAGTGTTCATACAAAAGAGGAGGCTTTGCTCATCCTTCAGCATCGCGATTTCGACCTGATAATTGTGATGGCGGGAATGGACAAACACACACCAGTTGAAACTGCCCGCGCCATTCGAAATGTTCGGCCAAAAGCGCCATTGTTGTTGCTGGTAAATAACAATGCCGATTTACGTTTCTTCCAAACCGAACGACGTAAACTCGATTTTATCGACCGAATTTTTGTGTGGAACGGCAACTCGAATGTGTTTATGGCTATGATAAAATACATCGAGGACAAAAGCAATGTGGCGCGTGATACACAAAATGGTAGTGTCCGGATTATTTTGCTGGTGGAAGACAGTATTCAGTATTATTCGCGGTATTTGCCGATGTTGTACACCACAGTGATGACACAAACCCAGGTGCTGGTGAACGAGGATGCCAAAGACGAACTGCACAAGATTTTACGGATGCGTGCCCGCCCGAAAGTAATTTTGGTTGACAATTACGAAGAGGCGGTGAAGTTTATAAACAGTTACCGGCGTTACATGTTGTGTGTAATTTCTGATGTAAAATTCGAAAAGAAAGGAGTGGAGGATGAGGATGCCGGTATCGAGTTACTGAAGTTTACACAAACCACGCGAAAGTTTCCTATTCCGCTACTGTTGCAATCGCACGATATTTCGAATGCACAACGGGCAAAAGAAGTGGGTGCCGATTTTATCAATAAAAATTCCGAAAGTTTGTCGATGGACATTTTTAATTTCCTGTACCGACGTTTGGGTTTCGGAAACTTTGTTTTTAAAAGTCTGGATGGTCTGCCCATTGCTCAGGCAAAAAACCTTGTGGAGTTTCAGGAAAAGTTCAGGGAAATTCCCGAGGGCTCGTTGGAGTACCATGGTCGCCGAAACTCATTTTCTACCTGGTTGATGGCGCGCGGAGAGATCAATCTGGCTGAGTTGTTAATGCCCATTCAGATGTCGGACTTTGACACACCCGAAGAATTGCGACAATTTTGTCTCGACAGTTTTAAAAAGGTGCGCTTCGAACGTTTGCGCGGAACCATTGTAAACTTCGACCCGGAGTTTCTTTCTTCCAGCCGGTTTATTGTGCGTATGGCCAAAGGATCGCTTGGAGGCAAGGGGAGAGGTATCGCTTTTATCTGCAACATTATCGAGAATATCGACTTTTCAAAACTCATCCCCGATATAAATATTCGTATTCCTTCAACGTCAATTATTGGTGCGCTGGAATTCGATAAATTTATTGAGACCAATAACCTGTACGACGATATTTATTCGCTGAATGATTACGACGCGATACGGAAACATTTTATCGAATCGGAGTTTGATGATAAGATCCGAAAACGGCTGATCGAATACCTGAAAAAGATTAAACGGCCTCTGGCGGTGCGCTCTTCCGGTTTGTTCGAAGATTCGTTGCTGCAACCTTTCTCCGGTGTTTATGCCACCTATCTTATTCCGAATAATCACTCCGATTTGATGGTGCGTTACCAACAATTGGAGAGGGCCATAAAACTGGTGTATTCGAGTATTTTTACCGATTCGGCACAGGCGTATTTCGATGCGGTGAACTACAAAATTGAAGAGGAGAAAATGGCAGTGGTCATCCAGGAAGTGATCGGTCACGAGTATAACGACAAATATTACCCTACACTTTCGGGCGTGGCGCAATCGTATAATTATTACCCCATTGCCTACATGGAGCCCGACGATGGTTTTTCGGTTGCTGCCGTAGGACTTGGAATGTATGTGGTTGGCGGCGAAAATGCCTTTCGTTTTTGCCCCAAATACCCCACAATAAATGCGTCGGCATTAAAAGACCTGCTGCGCGATACACAAAAAAAGTTTTATGCCATCGATCTGTCTAATCCTGATGTTGATCTGTTGAACGACGGAGAGGATGCAGCCATAAAAAAATACCGTATTAAAGAGGCTGAAAAAGACGGTACGCTAGAACATTCGGCATCCACTTATTTTATCGAGAACGACGATCTGATACCCGGAATTCAGGGACCTGGACCAAAAGTGATTGACTTTGCCAATATTTTAAAATACAATCATCTGCCGCTGGCCGACTCGCTGCAAATGTTGTTAAAGCTGTTTAAAGAAGCCATGGGGTCGCCCGTTGAAATTGAATATTCAATTGACCTGGAGCCTGCCGAAAATGGCAAACCAACACTTTATCTTTTGCAGATAAAACCATTGATCCGCACAGAAGAGCAGGTGCATGTGGATATTGAAATGGTAGACGACGACAAGGTGTTTATGTATGCCGAGCAGGGGATGGGCAACGGTAAAATTGAGGATATCCGCGATGTGGTTTTTGTTGATCCGGATAAATTCGATAAACTAAAAACCAAACAAATGGCGCAGGAGATCAGCAAGCTGAATGACTGGTTCGATGAGCAGGGCCGCGAGTATATTCTTATTGGTCCGGGACGCTGGGGATCGCGCGATCCGTATACCGGAATTCCGGTATTGTGGGCACACATTTCAAAAGCCAAGATTATTGTGGAAATGGGTTTACCCGATTTCCCGCTCGATGCTTCGCTGGGGTCGCATTTCTTCCACAATGTAACATCAATGAATGTAGGTTATTTTTCGGTGCCGCATAACTCGCGGAAAGCACGGCTGAAAATGGAGGCGCTGCAACAACAGGAGGTACTGCGCGAAACCGAATTTATAAAACACGTGCAGTTTAATAAACCACTTACTGTTTTAATGAATGGAAGAGACCGGCGAGCTTTGATTCATTGTTAAGGTCTGGTTGAATAAAAAAGCAGGTGCCGCCCTGTGTATTTTGAGTTGGCTCTTTTGCTATTCTTCTTTATTATAGATAACAGGCATTTGTCCTTTCCATTTTGTCCACAGATCTTTTTCGGCAATCAGTCTCGACATAAAATTAGCCACATTAATCCGGCTGGTTTTTCCCGGACTAAAAAGGATACTTCGTATCGGTGAAGCATACAACTCATATTCGCTTACCTTGTCGTTGTCAATCAGAGAATCAGGTCGTACGGCTACCCATTCAATTTGTTTATGCTTTTGCCCGATGTTTACTCTTAAAAAGTCCGCTGCGTTTTCATTATCGACTTGTGGGGGTACCAGCAAACGAATTAACCCGATTAAAAGTTTTTCGCCGAAGGCAATGGATTCATTTAAATCACGGTTCCTGTTTCCGGTGGTATTCATTAAAACAAACTTAACCGGTGTATCGGAAGCATTCTGCTCAATAGCCTTACAAGCCAATTCAACCGCATCGGCTACCAATCTTCGGGGCTTTCCAAACATGCCTTTCATGGTAATGTTATGACCCAAACAAGAAGCTACCGACTGGCAATCGGATAAATAATCCCTCATCTCCTCCACACTCACTTCAGAGATATTGGCTTCAATTATCGATATTTTCTTTTTGTTCTTCCAAGTGTCAATAATAGTTGCGGTTGGGCGTACTATTACTTTCACTTCGTGGCCCATACTTAACAGTTGCTCTACCAACAGCTTTCCTGTTGCTCCGCTTGCTCCTAATACTAATGTTTTCATCGTGTTCTTTTGTTAGCTTTTTGTTTTTATTACTTGTGTATTCGACAGTCTGTCGTGAAGGCCATTTTTTGCAAATAAATAGGTTAAAATGTCTATTGGGATTAATCTTGACAGGGTTCGTATAACGATTGTTGAAAAAGTAATCCGGCCACCATCTCCGCGAACAACCTGAGTTCCGGTTAAAAATTTTCCCAACGTTTTGCGAAAATAAAACTCCAATACAGCATAGTAGGCTAAATAGATGAGCAACCCCAATGCTATGCTGTATAAATAATTGATTACATACGAACTAAACCGAACAAAATAAAGATCGAAAATATAGGCTGCCGAAAAATACAGGCATAACCAAATAACCGTGTCGATAATAAAATTTAGTAGCCGAATAATTGAATGTGTTGCACTACCGGAGAAATCCTTTTTATTCGTTGGTGTATTGGTGTGCTTCTTCATGTAGATCAACCTTTTTGTTTTTGCTCTTAAAGTAGACTACACAATGCCGGGGAGATTGTTCATTCTTTTAGTTATGTTTTATTAAAAATCAGGATTAACTTTATGAACCCGGGAGTGTCAGACCTGCAGGAGAGTGAGCGAAAGGTTTGACGTGTCAGACCGCTAATACCCCCGCCTGCCATATTACAATTTGTTAGCAAACGTATTTATTGTTTATTTTAATCATTACACTCAGTTGTAAAATATGCATTCGGGCTATTCTTCATTTGTAAATCAAAATATCGGTCTGTAGGAGGAAATGGTAAACTTGGTACGCAGACTTTTTCAAGCGAATACATATTTTCCATCCACAATAGCCGAAGTAGTTTGTTTTCTGAAATATCAAGCTGACTGAAGTCGTTGTTTGAACAAAGCAATGAAAGAAGATTGACATTTTTTGAAATATCCAACATTTGCAATTGTGTTTCCCTGCAATCAAGGGATTCTAGTGCGGAATTATTGGAGATATCAAGTGAAACCAAGGGATTATAGCCGCAATATAACGCTTTCAAATTCACATTTTGAGACACGTCAATTGAAGTAAATTGATTTAGCATACAATCAAGTATCTCTAATTCAAGATTATTGGATACGTCTAATGAAGAAAAGTTACAGTTTTCGCAACGTAATTCTACTAAATGTGTGTTCTTACTTACATCAATTGATGTAAGATTAGTCGAATAAAAAAATAGTACTTTTAGTCGTGTATTTTGTGATACATCAAGTTCTTCTATCCCAGAACCACTACAATATAAATTTTCAAGAAGTGGGTAATTTGCAGGTTGGAGATTATTTATGGCATTGTCACAGTTCAGATATTTTAACCGAGGACCATTGGGAAAATCAACCCCCGACAGTGTAGGGGCGCCAGTCATATTTAAATACTCTAGATTTGTATTATTGGCAATCACCAATTGTTGTAAGTTAATGTTATAAGCTATATTTAAATAGTTTACTGACAAATTATTCGATAAATCAAGTTCACTCAGGTTGTTATGCTGACATTCTAATTTCTCAAGATTTGGGCAAGAAGAAATTTCTATTAACTCCAATCGGTTTTCTGTACAATCAATCTCTTTTAACTCACTATTATCACCAAAAAGCAATGTTCTGATAGAGTTGTCACTGCATTCGATGGTTTTTAATAGATTATTTTGAGTGCAATCGAGGTTCTTAAGTTCGTTGTTCTTACAGTAAAATTCCTCTAAAGCAATATTCCCTGAAAGGTTGATAGCGACTAAAGGATTATTTTCTATTTCTAACTTTTTCAGTGCTATATTTGCCGATAAGTCAACAACTTTGAGTAGGTTGTGTGAACAGGAAAGTATTTCCAGATTAATAAAATCTTCAATCCCAGATAAATCAGTAATGCTGTCATAATCAATTTCAAGTATCGTGACAACGGCAGCCTCTTCGGTGCTAATAATACTGTCGTTATCTGTATCAATGCCAATATCTATTAGTGCATTAAGAAATTTGTTGTCGTTAATTTCAACAAAAGGATCTGGCTCAATCTCATCACGACAACTACCAAAAAACATCATTATAACAGAAAATAGTAATGTTTTGAATTTAGTTTTCATTAGTTTTTAGTTTTATATGTTTGCTAACGGTCACTTGCAAGTTGTCGTTGCGGATTTCGTTCATCCAGTGAAAGACACACTGCACCCGCAATGCAATTTGCAACTTGTTATAGCCAGTTTTTCATTTTAGTTTTAAAACATAGGTATTTTCATCATTAATATAAAAAATAATGTCATCTGTTGGAGAAGAATTATACCCTGATATTACTTCAGGATTTTCTTCGTTTTGCCAAGTAGTACCTCCGTCTTTTGTAAAATAAATAATGGACGAAACCGCTTGTGGATAACTTGGTAATGGGAATTCTTCTGTAGTGAAAACTTCTGAGTTGTAATCTATACTAATTCCATTTGATTCATCAAAAAAATGAGAAAATCCAACTGGTTCATCAGATTGTGGAATTTTACTCCAGCTGTTCCCACCATTAATTGTCTTATATAAATTCAGTGTTTCAGGCGTGAATCCATATATAAATCCTATTTCAGAATTAACAAAAGAAGCGTTTCGTATTTTAATAGGTGTATGAATAGTTTCCCAAGTTTTAAATAAATCGGTGCTTTTATAAATCTTTCTTTCATCTCCCCATATATAGCCAACATTATCTTTTACAAATATTCTTTCGATACTATGATTGTTGGAAAAACCGATATTATCTTGTATTTCCAAATTTAAATAATTCCAAGTTTTACCTGCATCTTCAGTGGTCACCGCATACCTACTATCAGAATTGAAATCTAATGGAAGAAGTATTCCAATCCCATTATTTTCGTCAACAAAATATAAATCGTAAAAAAAAGCTATTTCTGGTTTAAATTCTTTTTCCCACTTTTTTCCACCATTTGTTGTTCTTAAAATCAATCCACTTTTATTACAGTCCTCTCCTGTACACTTTGCACTATAGGCTCCCGTTGCATAACCTATGTTTTCATCAATGAAAAATACAGTTGTTAAACTCAAAGTAGTTCCTGATTCCTGAGAATCCCATGTTTGTCCACCGTCGGTAGTTTTTTTAATCATTCCCTCACCTCCAACGGCATAGCCGATAGATTTATTAATAAAAAATATATCTCGTACGTTAGGAATATCACAGGAATAAGTTTTAACATCTATACCTGAGTCATCAGTAAAAATATCATCTATTAATTCGCAAGAACTTAAAGCAAAAAGTGAAATTAAAATAGCTAAAGTGATTTTATAAGTTTTCATTGGTTGTATTTTAATTTAAGATGCTTGTTTAATGAAAATAGTTGCGTTTAAAATTGGCTATAACGTATGTGTATATTACATTGCAACATACATATTATTAGCGCGCACCGCCGCAACACGCTGATATTGTTCTCTTTCGAATCAGAAAATAAGCAATTTCCGGTAGTTATATTTGCAAGAGATTGATTCAATGTATTCGGTAATTTTGGTTTTTAGTTGTTTAAAAGTAAAAAAAATAATGTAAAACAATGGTTGTTTCACAACAGCAGTATCAGCCGGTTTTGGGTCAACGTTACCATAACATTCGCTCACCTATTGCCTGGGGAAGCAATGTTACCATAACATTCGTCCGGTTATTGATGGGTGGAGCAACGTTACCATAACATTTGTTCGGCAAGAGCCGGGTGGCGCAATGTTACCATAACATTCGTTCAGTAAGCGTTTGGTTGAGCAATGTTACCGTAACATTTGCTGCCCGAAACAAAAGGGGAGCAATGTCGTTATAATGCACTATAACAAAGGATTAGTTTCTATAACATATAAAAATAGTTGTTGTCTTTTAATGTGTTGTCGTAAATTACTTAACAATAACAACCACAGCACTTTTTTCTACCCTGTAAAAATGCAAAGGTTAACCAAGTACAAACTAAAATTTTAAATTATGATTGACAAACTAATGACCGCGAGTCGCGTCACTGAACTTGACGCCGCTAGTATGCGCATGCTTGGCGCTTACCAAACCACCAGCCTAAGTTCCGATCCGCACCTTAGTGCCATGTTTACCGAGTTAGAAAGCCTGTCGGCCGCCCTTACCGCTGCCATAAACCGAAGCAAGGCCGAAAGCGACCTGGAAGAAAAAGACGAGGCCCGCGATACACAGATCCGTGCGCTGTACTACCTCGTTATGGGCTTCCTTCATCACCCCGATGCAGCCATTCAGCAGGCTGCCGAAACAGTAGATAAGGTATTCGAAAAATACGGTCTCCGGATTATCGGCGAAAGTTATGCCAGCGAGTCGTCGTTGATTGCCTCGCTACTCGTCGACCTGGCAAAACAAAAGATACAGGATGCCATTGCCCTGCTTCCGGGCTGTGCCGATGTGATAACCGCCCTGCAAACAACCCAGCAGGCATTCGAGGCCACCCGTATTGCCTACGAACAGGAAAAAGCACAGGAAAGCACTCAGGCCAGTGCTACCAAATTAAAACCGGGACTTTTTGCACTTATCAACGATAAAATAGTGGTGTACATGCGTGCCATGGAGATCGTTGACGTGGAAACATACGGCGCCTTTGCCCGTACTATTGCCACCATTATTGCCGAAAACAACGAGGTGGTGAAAAAACGCCGGAAAACAGAAGAGCCGGTTGATAATTCATAGAATAAATTTTGTTTTAAAGGATTAAAAGGGGATGTTGCCATGTGCACATCCCTTTTTTTGTCCTCGTCCTCCTTTTTGAAAAGAGCCTGTCCCGATCAAATGTAGCAATCTCAGTTGTAAATTCAATCCCCCTTTTAATTCCCCCTTCGCCAAGGGGGACGAACAGTCGCGTCCTCCTTTTTGAAAAGGAGGTGCCCGTCGGTAGACGGGCGGAGGATTAGAAATGCTATTTTCGAAAATCTTTCCCCGTTTGATTTTCGAGGCATTCAACAGCATAATCAATTTCTGTAACCACATCATCAATTCTGTAAATCACCATCGCTTCCGGGAAACGAAGAAATTGATATCCCAACTCTACTAGTCTCGTCTGACGCTCATAATCTTCTTCTGACTTTACAAAATGCGAATAGCCATCGATCTCAATAATCAATTTTAGTTCCCGGCAAACAAAATCAACTATATAATCTTCAATTATAAATTGTCGGTTGAACTGATGGCCTCTCATTTGACGGGCTTTGAGTACGTCGCGCCATAGAATTGCTTCGCCTTTAGTGCCTTGTTTTCGGAGTTTTCGAGCTAAGTGTTTTAGATTTTTATTGTTTGAGGATTTCATGAACACTTTTGTTTAAAATTACGAATAATCTTACAATTATTTGGTCTTGTTTTGGTCAATCCCCCTTTGATTCCCCCTTCGCCAAGGGGGACGAAGCAGCCGCGTTCTCCTTTATTTAAAGGAGGTGTCCGTCGGTAGACGGGCGGAGGATTAGTAGAAGAATGTTGAGAAACTCAATCCCCCTTTTAATTCCCCCTTCGCCAAGCCTGCATGCCGGTAGGCAGGGGGGACGAGGCAGGAGACGGAGGATTAGAAACGTTATATTCGAAAATTTTTACCCGTTTGGTTTTGTTCTTTTTCCAACTGCAGCGCCTGCAATAGCTCCAATAACTGCCAATAAAAACGCAGTGTGAAATATCCATAGTGATGGTGGTCCTGTCCAATACTCTGCCGTCCAAAATGATAATTTCCAAAAATTCGGATCTAGAAAAACAGGGAATATCAGGAGAGCATTGCAAATTATTGGGGTGTACCAAACGCTTTCAGGATGCCGCTTACAGATAAAGAAACAGGCAACTGCAATAAGAATAGGATAAATACTTAAGAATAGTATTTCAATTAGTTTAGAAGAAGTACCATTAGGAGCTAGTATACTACTAATGCCGCCCATGACAACTAAAAGAAAAGGTGATACCAATGCAGTTATTAGAGATAATGCCCAGGCCGGGACACCGGATAAAATTGGTTTTTGTTTTTTTCTCCCCATAATTATGTCCTAAGTGTACGCTATGCGGAAACGTACATGTTTATGAATACGTAATATATTTTTCCTGGTTGCAGGTGATAATTTGTAGCCGGGAATTTTATAACTTCTTTTTTGTTGATTTTTATAAAGTTAAGTAAGAAAGCATGGGAGGCAAGCTGTTGCGTCCTCCTTCATGTAAAGGAGGTGTCCCGATGAAATCGGGACGGAGGATTAGATTGCTTCTACCGGTTCGTTTTTCTCATCGGTATCGCAATGAAACTTTACTAATTTGTGAAAGGCAGCGGACAGTTCAGAATCGTGCCGGAATGAATTAGCTCATTGTCCGCTACCCTACACTTCAAAACCAATTCATCATTGCGAGCGAGGCACGAGAGAAGCAATCTTATCAATTCCCTTTGACTCTCTCGGATTCTTGTATGGGCAGAGGATTAGAAAACCCAAACCAAAAAAAGGCCTTAGCATTTCAAAGAAACACTAAAGCCTTTTGGAATATTAAAAAATAAGATTGATTAAAATTCAAATACCGGTCGTCCGTCGGCATCAAAGGTTACTTCCATCACCCGTGCATGACGGTTCGGATCGTACAAGGGATCTTCGATAATTTCTTCCAGCGGGCGGGTATCGGTTTTCGGAACAACCGTTGGGTCGCCAACAGCTTTTTCGTAATCGCGCGCATGATAAATACAAAGCGGCGTAACATCGTCTTCAGCAACGGTAAAACAGTTGTGTCCCGGTCCGTAAATTTCTTTTTCGTAATCGGTTTCCAGTACCGGATATCTCGATTTCTTCCACGAATTACGATCCAGCAGATCGGCATTTTCGTCGGCTTCCATCAATCCCATACAATAGCAGGCGCCGGTTGCACTTGCCGAAAACGATATATAGATTTTGCCCTTGTTTTTAATTACTGCCGGTCCTTCGTTCACCCAAAAACCGATTCGCTCCCAATCGTAATCGGGTGTGGTAAGCATAAACTGCACGGTTTTTAGTTTAACGGGCGTTTCCATTTCTGCCAAATACAGGTTCGATGCGGCAAACTGTCCGCCGGTTTTTTCGGCCCAGCAGAAATAGCGTTTCCCGTTATTTTCGAATACAGTTCCATCCAGCGAAAAGTCGATAAAAGTTTTTTCATCGCCGTCGGCAGGCTGCATTTGTCCCAGCTCAACCCATTCGTCGTTTAACGGGTCTTGTCCTTTACACTCCAAAACGTATGGTCGTAAGGCCCAGATGTCATCTTCTTCGCTGGCAGCAAAGTAAACATACCATTTGCCATTGAGGTAATGAATTTCGGGCGCCCAGATATGACGGCTCATTGGCCCGCTTTCGTGTTTAAACCACACATCGAAAGTTTGGGCATCTTTTAAGCCGTCTATTGTTTTGGCTTTTCGTAATTCAATACGATCGTAGGTGGGTACTGAGCCGGTAAAATAATAGTAACCATCGGTATGTTTATACACAAACGGATCGGCGCGTTGCTCAACCAGCGGTGCATTTTTTCCTGTAGTATCCATCTTAAATATGAAGTTTTGCTTTTATCGTTTCGTAATATTTATCGGTGATCTTGTAACGGTAGATCAACAAACCATTGATCACGTGGAAAACACCGGGAATTAAAGTCAGCATAAGTGCCAGCCCCATAAGTGCGCTTTCTGTCTGAACTTCATCTGGAATATATCCGAATGCATCGAGTAACAAACCTACCACAGCACCGGCAACTCCCATACCTGCTTTCTGCGCGAATGAGATACCTCCGAATGCCAGTCCCGAAACACGTTTGCCCAATTCGGCTTGTCCGTAGTCAACCGCTTCGGCAATGGCTGTCCAGAAAACCGGAGCATGCACATCAACCACCAGCGAAAGAATAAAATAGAGTACGTAAGCCAGCATCACACTGTCGGGATTTGGTTTTACCAATACAAACATCAGTACGCTAATGATTCCAACACCAAATTGCGACATCCAGAACAACTTTACTTTACAGAAACGTTTCGTAATTAGGGTTGACAGCGGCATTGCAATTATGGCTGCAGCCACACCGGTTCCCATAAAAGTCGATTGCATACCGGCATCGCCTCCCAGGTAATATTTGGCGTAGAAAATGGCCACCGAACTACGGATAACATAACCGACAGTTCCCGACATACACGATCCCCATAAAATAAGCCACTGGCGGTTTTTTACGAGGTATTTTAACTGCTGGAAAAATGGTGTTTTATCAACAACGTGTTCTATACGTTCCTTGGTGGTGAAAAAGCTAAATAAGAACATCAAGGTTCCCATCAGTGCCATTATTCCCATAGCCAACTGATAACCTCTTCCAATGTCGTCTTTGCCCAGTTTTTCGGCAAGAATAGGAACCACAATCGACACCATAAATGCAGCAACTTTTGCAAAGAAAAGTCGGTAACCGCTAGCCGAAAGGCGTTCCTGCGGATCGCTGGTTAGTACCCCAATTAGCGAGATGTATGGAATGGTAACCGATGTGAACATCAGTGTCACAAAAATGTAAGTTATATAGGCATAGATCAGTTTTCCTGCATAATCGAAACCCGGTGTGGTGAAGGTTAAGAAAACCGAAATCCCAAACGGAACCGACAGGTACAAAAAGTAAGGACGGAAACGACCTGCTTTAAATTTATATTTATCTGTTATTAGCCCCATCAGCGGGTCGCTAACCGCATCGATCAGACGTACCAGCAAAAACATCAGGGCAACGTCGGTTGGTTTCAGCCCAAATACATCGGTGTAAAAATAAGTGATGATGAGGAACATGGAGGAGATAACTACATTTACGGCAGCATCGCCCGAACCGTAGCCAATTTTTTCTAGTACGCTAAGTTTTTGAGACTTCATTGAGTTGTTATAAGTATGATTTGTAACTAAAAAAGCTGTCTTTACCCGGATTTCATTTTTTTGTAGCACAGTTGTAGTGCCCGCAATCCGCAGACTACTTTTGTCTATTTTATTGGTTTATTACCAAGCGATAAAAGTACTCGACAAAAGTATGAATTCGGTGGATAATTGTTTCAAAGAGGTGGATAATTGAATAAAACCAATTTTCTGATCGCAGAATTAATTATCGTGGATGCTTGGGGTGGGGCGTGTAATTGTCATTCTTTCAGCCATTTATCTCGAAAGAGCGTTTTTAGTTTTTTAACTTCAGTTTTACCCAGTTGTTTTTCCAGCTCTTTTTCCATTTCTGCCTTTAACCGATTGTTTTTATCGCAACATTCCTGTCCGTTTTTTGTCAGACTTAAAAATTTATCACGCTTATTTCCATCGCGAAATGCAGATGAAATGTATCCCTGGCTTTCCAGTTTTTTCACTGTCTTTTGCATCGCCTGTCTCGATATTCCAACTATTAGCGCTGCCTGCGATATCGTTAAATCCTGCTGATCGATCTTCGAAAGCAGATGCCATTCCGCATGCGAAAACCGGATGTCAGATTGTTCTTTCCAACGTTGCTCAACGGTTCTTCGTAAGTGCGCATGTTGCTCACTAATCAGATCAATTAGCGTTAAATTATTGCTATCATAATTCATTTTTTCACTCGTTAAACGTCAACTAGGTTGACAAAATAAGACAAATTTATAGTTTTGCCAACCGAAAGTTAGAAATTAATAGTTAGAGCAATGGGCGAAACAAAACTGCAAAAAAATTTATTTACCGTAATGATGTGTTTTGGAATGGTGTTCGGAATGACGCTGTATAACATCATCCTTCACAATGGTTTCTCAGCCGGGGTTTTCACACTCCTGGTTAAAGAGATATGGTTGGTATTTATTGTTGCCTTTATTTTAGATTATTTTGTGGTGGGACCAATTGCTAAAAAACAGGTATTCTCCATTTTAAAACCCGAAACCAAAAAAGTAATTGTGATTTTAAGCCTTTCAACAACAATGGTAGTTTCTATGGTGCTTCTAATGTCGATTTTCGGTTCTGTTCTAACCCAGGGATTTACACTGAACGCACTGAAGGTTTATCCAAAAACAGTAATGTTGAACTTTGCCGCAGCTTTGCCTTTAAACCTACTGATCGTTTCTCCGGTAGTACGAATGGTATTTGTTAAAATCTTTCCTCCGCAAACCGTTAATTCCTGATTTCATAAAACACGGTGTTAGCTTTTAAAGATCCCCGGAAAGAAATAGCACAAGCGAGCTGTACTGTACGTTTATTCGTGTAGGCACACGGAAAATCAGTTGATTAGCGTGGTGTTATGTGTAACTGTCTGCATATCAGTTAACATTAGTTTAACTCAGTCCGAAAAAATCTGTCATTTTTATTCAGTCAAAATAAGCGTGTTAATTCCCTGAAAACAGGCACTTTCTGCATTTTAATCAATTGTTTTTCGGATAAAATAGGCTAAAATTTTCATTGCCGTTAACGTTAACGGAAAACATTTTAAACTTATATTTGCCCGCTCAACACAAATAGTAAAGTACTAATTACACCTGAAGAATAAGGTTATAGATTTTAGCAGATGAAGAAATTAAATCGTACGAATGCAACTGAAACAAATAGCTACCCAACACGCATACTTCAGTTTGGAGAAGGAAATTTTTTACGCGCTTTTACCGACTGGATCGTAGATAAAATGAATAAAGAGATCGGTTTTAACGCCGGTGTTGATGTGGTGCAGCCGCTGCCAAATGGTATGGTTAATATGTTGAACGACCAGGACGGGCTTTACCACGTTTACCTGAAAGGAATTAAAAACGGAAAACCTGTGACTGAGTTTTCGCTGGTTGATTGTATCAATAAAGGAATTAACCCATATAGCGAATTTGATTCGTATAAAGAAAGTATTCTGAATCCTGATTTGCGTTTTGTATTTTCGAATACTACCGAAGCCGGTATCAGCTGGGAAGAAAACGATACGCTGGATATGACTCCGCAGACCTCGTTTCCGGCAAAAGTGGCTGCCATGTTGTACATGCGCTACAAAGAGTTTGATGGTGACAAATCAAAAGGTTTGATCTTTTTTGCTTGTGAGCTGATCGATCGTAACGGCGATATTCTAAAGAAATTCGTTTTACAACATGCTGAGAAATGGAACCTTGGCGACGATTTTATCAGCTGGGTAAACGAAGCTTGTTGTTTCTGCAGCACACTGGTTGACCGTATTGTGCCTGGTTTCCCACGCGAAGAGATCAAAGAAATTCAGGAGGAGTTGGGTTACGAAGATAACCTGGTTGTTGTGGGTGAATATTTCCACTTGTGGGTGATTGAGGCACCGGAATGGGTACAGGATGAATTCCCTGCAGAAAAAGCCGGTTTGGAAGTGAAGTTTGTAAAAGACATGAAACGTTTCCGCGAGCAAAAAGTACAGGTGCTGAACGGTTGTCACACCGGAAGTTATGCCGTGTCGTACCTGAGTGGTATTGAAACGGTTCGCGATGCTTACGAAAACCTCGAGGTGGGTAGTTTTATGAAAGAGTTGGTTTACGATGAGGTGTTGACAGTGCTTGACGGAACAGAGAAAGAGCTGAAAAAATTTGCCAACAAGATTTTGGAGCGTTTTGCGAATCCTTTTATCCGTCACCAATGGCAAAGTATTGCCTTAAATGCCATGTCGAAATGGGAGACACGTAACTTACCTTCGCTGATAAATTTCGAACAAAAACACGGTATGTTGCCACAAAAACTGGTGTTCTCGCTGGCAGCAATGATCGCGTACTTTAAAGGCGAGGCCAATGGCGAAGAATACAGCGTTCAGGATGATGAGTGGATCGTTGAGTTTTACAAAGAAGCCTGGGCAGAATGCGACGGTCGACCAATTTCGATCTACAATTTGTGTGAAAAAGTATTGAGCCTGGATAAGGTGTGGAAACAAAACCTGAATGATATTCCAAACCTGACAATCACTGTTAGTCACTACCTGTTCCTGATTACACAGGTGGGTATGAAAAAAGCGGTAAAAGCGGTGCTTAGCGAAGACAATCCGCTAATGCAGATTACCATTGACAAGATGAGCAATTAAACAATGTTTTTCTCGCGGATTACGCTGGAGTTAATAGTTTCAGATCTGTGTTATCTGCGCCATCTGCGAGAAATTTTAAAAAGAGAGAAATGGCAGACTTCATAAAAATAAATCCAACTGACAATGTAATTATTGCCTTAAAAGATTTCGTGGCAGGAGAAAACATTGTTGTTGAAGAACAGACGCTAACGGTTGTTGGTGATGTTCCGAAAGGACATAAAATTGCACTTGCTGCAATTGCCGAAAACGAGGATATTATTAAATATGGTGCGCCGATTGGCCATGCTACACAAGCCATCGAAGCCGGAGAACACATTCATGTTCAGAATCTGAAAACAAATCTTTCGGGCACCATCAATTATTCGTTCGATCAGAAATTGAATGAACTGGCCGTTTCTGAACGAGAGCTTACATTTCAGGGCTACAAACGCAGCAACGGAAAAGTAGGAATCCGCAATGAGCTGTGGATTGTGCCAACTGTTGGTTGTGTAAACGGACAGGCGCAGCAGATAATCGATATGTTTAAGCAGGAAGTAAATCCGACTGATATCGATGGAGTAGAAGTGTTTAAACACAGCTACGGTTGTTCGCAGCTTGGCGACGATCATGTGAACACGCAAAAGGCACTGGCCGATGTGATCAATCATCCGAATGCCGGTGGCGTTTTTGTACTTGGTTTGGGTTGTGAGAATAACCAGATCGATCACCTGAAAAAGTTTATTGGCGATTACGACGAAAGCCGTGTGCGCTTTTTGGCTGCCCAGGATGTTGAGGATGAAGTTGAAACCGGGCTGGAGATTTTGAAAGAAATCTACGAAGTGATGCACACCGATAAACGAGAGGCTGTTCCGTTGTCGGAGCTGAATATCGGTTTAAAATGTGGTGGATCGGATGGTTTTTCAGGAATTACTGCCAATCCGCTGGTGGGAGCTTTTTCTGATTTTCTGGTAGCTCAGGGAGGAACAACAATTCTTACCGAAGTGCCTGAAATGTTTGGTGCCGAAACGCTGTTGATGGAGCGCGCTCAAGACAAAGTGGTTTTTGATAAAACGGTAAGTCTGATCAACGATTTTAAAGATTACTACCTGCAGCATAATTTGCCGGTTTACGAAAATCCGTCGCCGGGAAATAAAAAAGGAGGTATATCAACACTCGAAGATAAATCGCTGGGATGTACCCAAAAAGGTGGTACTGCAACAGTGGTTGACGTGTTAAAATATGCTGAGCCGCTAAAAACAAAAGGTTTGAATTTGTTGTCGGCACCCGGAAATGATTTGGTGGCTGCATCGGCACTGGGATTCAGCGGTTGTCAGATGGTATTGTTTACCACCGGCCGTGGAACGCCGTTCGGTAGTTTTGTGCCAACGATGAAAATTTCTACCAATTCGGATTTGTACAATAAAAAGAAAAACTGGATAGATTTTAACGCCGGCACGCTGCTCGAAGGAAGAACAATGGACGAGCTTTTGGAAGACTTTGTTCAGTTTATCATTGAAATTGCCAGTGGCAAACAATTAAACCACGAAAAAACCGGATTTAAGGAAATTGCCATTTTTAAAACAGGTGTGACTTTATAAGTCGAAGTTCGAATTTATGTTATAACTATCATAATTGAGATGTATTATTTTACGTCCCTGCAGCCATTGGTTGTGGGGATTTGTTTTATTCTATCTCCTGATGTTCCAGCACCTGCCCCACAGCTTCAAGTTTAGCTTTTATTTCGTTGTACTGAAGTTCATGAATGGGAGTTTCTTGCTCCAACGACATTGCGGCCAGCATAGCGGCACTTTGCCCAAGTATCATAAAAACAGGCTCCATTCTAATCGATCCAAACGCAATGTGCGAGCTTGAAACAGCCACCGGGACCAGTAAGTTTTCACACTCTTCCTTTTTGGGAAGAATCGATCCGAGTGCAATCTGATAAGGTAAATGAGGATGAACGCCAATATCACCTTCGTTTTGCACAAAACCTTCCGGAGTTATGTAACGCTGTGTGTTGTGCGAATCCATAGTATACGAGCCCATACCAATCGGGTGGGTAACCGGTGATTTCCCCAGTACCTCATTTTCTGTCATTACAAACTCTCCAATCATACGGCGCGCCTCACGCACATAAATCTGGTGGGGCCAGTTCCCGTTGTCGGTGAATTCGTCTTTTGCCAAACCCCATTGTTTCATTTCATTTTGTATTTCGGCAGGAATCCGTGGATCGGTTGCATAGAAATAGAGCAATCCTTTTTGGTAGTTTTCGTGTTCGCGAATGATCTCGGCCCGGCGCTCGTAAGAGGCTTCCGGGAAATCGTAGTTCATTCCGATATTATCGAAACTAAACGGACCATGATTGTTTACATCGGTTTTGTGGTTGGGAATCGGGTCGAACTTATTAAAGGTTTCGCGCCATCCGTGGTCTAACACCCGAATCAGCAGTTCGTATTGTGCGGGATCGTAATTTTCAGGTTCTTCAAAAGGAACACGGTTTTCAGGAACTTTTGTGAGGCACGTTCTGAAACAATAGGCTTGGATACGTTTGTCGCCATCGCCTTTTTTACCCGGATCAGCTGTTGAAATAAGGGGTAAAACGCCACTTTCGGGATTGCCGGGAACAACATAAGGACTGATATTCATGTTTCCAAAATGGTGCCCGTGGTGAAATACATCAGTTTGTATGCCATTCCATTGTTCGTTGTACACTTCATTGGCTTCGCGGCCAGTCGCGTAATTCACTCCGGCGGCAGCCATTAAATCTCCTTCGTAAGTGGCGTCAATAAAAATTTTTGCCGTGTACTTTTCGCCGTTCAGCATCGTAATTGAAACAATGTTGCCGTTTTGTTTTTCTACGCCATTTTCACGGTCGAGCCAAAAATCTCTGAAAACACGAATATTATTTTCGTTGATAAAATCCTCAAAGACCTGTTCAGCTACATAAGGTTCAAAAATCCACATCGTGCGTTTATCACCATCAATTGCAGGTGTACCTTGTCCGGTATTGCCATATTCTTCGCGCTTCTCCCATTGCCAGGCCTCCTCGGTTTGGTAATGCGAATACACACGCTGGTAAAATTCTCGTGCCAGTCCGCCAATCACACTTTTGTTTCCGGTATCGGTAAAACCAAGTCCGCTTGATGTTAGTCCACCAAGATGTTTATCGGGGCATACAATTACTACTGATTTATTCATTTTTGCCAACTGAACAGCAGCAGTTACTGCAGCAGAAGTTCCACCGTAAATTACAACATCGGCATTTGTAGCCTTCTGTTTAGTGGTGCAACTGAACAGAAAAATAATTCCAAGGAAGAGCGGGATGAGACGATTGGTTTTCATAGGTAGTTAGGTTTAGTTAGAACTGTAGCCGGATGTATTTTGTTGAGATGTAATCCGTTTACACAGGTTGAAGTTAAGTTTTGCAATTGAGGGAACAAAATGTTTGGCGTAAATAGTTGAAATGAAAAAGGGGCGAACAACATTCGCCCCTTAATATTTTTTATTCCATTCCGATTGGTGCCCCTTGTGGCGGCAGAGCATCGCGGGTAATAATAAATTTCTCAGGATCTTTTTCAAACTGAGTGATCTGTGACATCGCATAACCGTAGTGTGCTTTTAATGCTCCGTTTGTTGATGCGTATTTCTGTGTGGTGAATAAAAGCAGATCCTGCAATTTCAACCAGGCAATAGCTTTTACTTCGCTTGAAGCTGTCTCGTCGGTTGCAAGTGCTGCAAGATAAGTCAGGAACGAATTATCAACTACTTTCTCCAATTCTCCGTAATAACCGTCTGATTTTTCTGCTTTCCAGGTAGCCGAAATAATTTGATCCAGAACCGAGTTTAAACCGGGTAATTCTACATTTCGGCTGTGGTATTCAAGCATACGTTGTGCTCTTTTCGAATCGGTAATTTCGCTAAAAACCATGTTGGCCAGTGCTTCTGCAGCACTCAGCGGATCGAAGGTCGTTCCTGTTTTTGATTTCACGTTTTCGGCCTGGCTCCTGTAATATCCCATTGGTTGCGGCGGAATTAACTCCAATAAGTTTTCTGGAATGGCCAGTGCTTCAGGAGTAAGCGTTGCAAGCAATGCATCCAGCGCTTTTTCTTGTTCTTCTGCCGGAACCATTTTGGTAACAAACTGGTCGCCGCCTTTTAGCGCATACCGATAATTCAGTCCGCCCAATACTTTTGCTGAAGCAGTAATCTGGTAACGGTGGAAATAATAGATCGGTACCAAAACATTTTCCAGCGTTGCATATGGAGTGCCTTCAGGAATGGTGTTCTCTCCAAAATTTTTCAGTGCTATTTTCCGAATTTCCATCATACGAAGCAGTTCGTCGTATGGATTCTCGCCGTTATCCCATTGGTGGGTGTACGGATGAACACCGCTGGCAGAAGTAGCATCGGATAAAAAGGAAAGGCCATTTTTCATACTTTTTGAAAGAATTTTATCCAATTCGGCTTTTTCATCTGCACCTTCAGGAAACTGTGCGTAACCATAGGCTATAGAAACTTTGTCCCATTCTCCAATTTTATCATCGTAGGCTTCCGAGAGGTCAATTTCACCATTTTTAATTTTAACCAGCGGCTGCGGGTAGTCCATTACGGATGTACGTCCTTCGGCACTTGAGCTGTAAGCATGCGATAGTCCGATGGTGTGACCAACTTCGTGTGCCGATAACTGACGGATGCGGGCAAGTGCCATTTCTTTAGCGCGCTCCACTTCTTTAGGATCGTCACCGTATGGCGATATCAATCCCTGTGCGATCATAAAATCCTGACGGATACGCAAAGAGCCAAGTGAAACATGTCCTTTCAGAATTTCACCGGTGCGCGGATCGGTTATCGATGCTCCGTACGACCATCCACGTGTTGAACGGTGTACCCACTGAATTACATTATATCGAACATCCAGCATGTCGGCTCCTTCGGGCATCTCTTTTACGATAAAGCCATTTTTGAAACCGGCGGCTTCATACGCCTGATTCCACCAGCTGGCACCCTCAATTAATGCAGATTTAATTGGTTCCGGAGCTCCGCGATCGACGTAATAAATGATAGGCTCAACCGGTTCGCTCATGGCCGCATTTGGATTTTTCTTCTCCAAGCGGTGACGACGGATATAACGTTTTGTTATAGGTTCGTCGATAGCAGTCGCATAATCCATGTAGCTGATTCCGCCGTAGCCGGCACGCGGATCAAATTCGCGTTTTTTATAATTGTCGTCGGGTAGTTCGATAAACGAATGATGTTGCCTGATTGTAACTGCATCAGCCGACGGCGTTACACTGCCAACCAATCTTCCTGAAGGTTTTCCTGTAAAAGTAAGTATCGCTTCAAATTCGCTGTTTTTCGGGAAGCTTCTTAATCCCGCCTGGTAAATTGCCGACCTTGATTTGTCAGCCTTGTACGAACCCTGCAAAGTTGCTGCTACACGTCCGCGATCTTCGAGCAGAAAATCAGTGGCATCAAGGTAGTAGGTTCCGGCTTCTTCTTTGCTGATGGTAAATCCCCACAAAACAGATGTGGCAAAAGCATCGTCAACAGCTTTTACTTCGTCGGCGTTATCACTCGAAGCACGGTAATCGTAATTAACCTGTACCAACAGTAGTTTATTGCCGGCTTTTACAAACTTAACAACGCGCGTTCCGGTTAATTTTCCACGATCGAGACCAAGATCGTTCGACCCCACGCCCGAGGCCAGAGATGTAACATATAAAAACTCGGTGTTAAGTTGATCAACTGCCAGTTCAAGTTTACCGTCGTCTTCGTTATAGGTAAAATTGAAGAACCCGGAGAATTCCTGTGCTGACACTTCTGATTTGCCAATCGATAGGGCAATAATTAAAATAAGTAAGTAAAGTTTTTTCATTTGTAAATTCAAAATGTAATTTATTTAATGCTGAAAGTAGCAATATTTTGTAAAGTAGTTAAAATGGGTATCAAAAATCTATTTGAAAGTTAATATATGAGTTGAATTGTTCCGGCGATGTTAAGCTTTTTACATTAGTGTTAAAAAATTTTCAACCTGTTGTCAAATACATAAGCTAATAAACCTCATCTCGTTAAGAAATTTATCTTTGTCTATTGCAAAAACTTTTTTTGTAAAACCAGACTGGAAACCAGAAGAAGAACAATTTTCAATTTAATACTAAACCGTAGCCAGAAGCTACACTAAAAATTATCATCTTATGAGTAATATTTTCTTGATCGTACCCATTGCCTCTATTTTGGCATTGGTGTTCGCCTGGATTTTCTTCAAATCGTTGATGAAAAATTCAGAAGGTACTGATAGAATGAAGGAAATAGCCCAGTACGTTCGCGACGGTGCTATGGCTTACTTAAAACGACAGTACAGAGTAGTAGGAATTGTATTTGTTGTGCTTTTCATACTGCTTGCCATTATGGCATTCTTTAAAGTTCAAAATCCATTCGTACCTATTGCATTTCTTACTGGTGGTTTTTTCTCAGGCCTTTGTGGTTTCCTGGGTATGAAAACAGCTACGTATGCATCGGCGCGTACCGCCCATGGCGCTTCACAATCGTTAAATAAAGGATTGCAGGTTGCTTTCCGAAGTGGAGCGGTAATGGGAATGGTTGTTGTTGGTTTTGCATTGTTGGATATTGCTGCGTGGTACTTGTTTCTTACCGAGGTAGTGTTTACTCCGGAACACATGGCAAGCGGCCTGCACTTTATTGGGCTTGAGTTTGTTCATCCGGGAACTACCGATCACCAAAAACTGATTGAAGTAACTACAACCATGTTGACTTTCGGTATGGGTGCTTCTACCCAGGCATTGTTTGCACGTGTTGGTGGTGGTATTTATACCAAAGCTGCCGACGTTGGTGCCGACCTTGTAGGTAAAGTTGAAGCCGGTATTCCTGAGGACGATCCTCGTAACCCTGCAACAATTGCTGATAACGTAGGTGATAACGTAGGTGATGTGGCTGGTATGGGAGCCGACCTGTACGAATCGTATGCAGGTTCAATTCTGGCAACCGCTGCGTTGGGTGCTGCACTTCCTGCAATTGCATTGGAAAAAACCGGTATCGATCCGATTAAAGCGGTAACCGCTCCAATGATTGTGGCTGCAATTGGTATTATTCTTTCGATTGTTGGTATTTACATGGTGCGCACAAAAGAATCGGCAACACAAAAAACATTGCTGCGTGCATTGTTTATCGGAACTTTTGGTAGTTCTGTTCTTATTCTTTTCGCTCTTGTAGGTTTGGCCTTTGCCGGCTGGATTACATGGGGTGTTTTCTGGGCTGTTATTATTGGTTTGGCTGCCGGTGTTATTATTGGTCAGGCTACCGAATATTATACTTCTGATGAATACAAGCCTACTAAAGGTATTGCAGAGCAAGCTCAGCAAGGTCCGGCTACAACCATTATCGATGGTATTGCTGTTGGTATGAGTTCAACCTGGATTCCTGTTGTAACAATTGTTCTTGGTATTGTTGGAGCATTTTATGCTGCCGGAGGTAGTTCCGAATTTGCTATGGGAGTATACGGAATTGGTTTCGCCGCGGTAGGTATGCTTTCTACCTTGGGAATTACGCTAGCAACCGATGCTTTCGGACCGATTGCTGACAACGCAGGAGGTAATGCCGAGATGTCGGAGTTGGATCCACAGGTTCGCGAACGTACCGATGCACTTGATATGCTTGGAAATACAACCGCAGCTACCGGAAAAGGATTTGCGATTGGTTCTGCAGCGCTTACTGCAATGGCGCTTATTTCGGCTTATATGGAAGAAGTTCGTTTGTGGTTTGGTAAAATTGCCAAAGCCGGTGAAGGTTTTGTTACAAAAGGCGATTTTATTTTCTATAACGATGTTGCTCCTGCCGTTCAGGATGGAATGAAGGCCGTGAAAATTTCTACTGCTTCGGTAACTGATTTTTCGTCAGCATACGATATTACGCTGTTCAACCCAATGTTCCTAGGTGGACTTTTCCTTGGATCGATGATGGCTTTCCTTTTTAGTGCTCTTACCATGAAAGCGGTGGGTCGTGCAGCTTCTGCAATGGTTGAAGAAGTGCGTCGCCAGTTCCGCGAGATTAAAGGTATTCTGGACGGAACAGGAACTCCTGAATACGCTAAGTGTGTTGAGATTTCTACAAAAGGTGCTCAGCGCGAAATGTTGTTGCCATCGTTGGTAGCTATTATTGTTCCAATTTTGGTTGGAGCTACAATGGGTGTTTCTGGTGTTATCGGTCTTTTGGCCGGTGGTCTTACTGCCGGATTTACATTGGCGGTATTTATGAACAACTCCGGTGGTGCATGGGACAATGCTAAAAAATTCATCGAAAAAGGAAATTACGGTGGAAAAGGTAGCGAAGCACACAAAGCAGGTGTAGTTGGCGATACTGTTGGCGATCCTTTTAAAGATACATCAGGTCCGTCGTTGAACATTCTGATTAAACTGATGACTATGGTTTCGGTTGTAATGGCCGGATTAACTGTAACATTGAGTTTGTTGTAAGCGATTTATAAACATAAAATACAAAACCATCTGTCGGGAGGCAGGTGGTTTTTTTGTGTTTTTAATTCTCAAAAAAGCTCTTTTTCAATCTTGTAAATCACCGATCGGTCTATCGCGTATAAACAAAATTTAACTTCTTTATTGAACAAATTATTTGTAAATTCAGTTACACTAAGAAAAACGTAAATTCTAATCATTAAAAATACTACCATGGCAAATCTTACAACAACCTACATGGGCATCGAGTTAAAAAATCCACTGATTTTGGGAGCCAGCAATCTGGTGTCGAAACCCGATGTAATCAAACAAATTGAAGAAGCAGGAATCGGAGCAATTGTGTATCGATCGCTTTTCGAAGAGCAAATTCAGCTCGAAAGTCTTCAGATGGATGAGCAACTCAGCGAATATGAAAACAGAAACGCTGAAATGACACATCTTTTTCCGGGACTGGAGCACGCCGGGCCAAAAGAACATTTATACAATGTTGAGAAACTGGTTAAAAGTGTTGATGTGCCGGTATTTGCAAGTCTGAACGCTATTTACGAACCAACCTGGGTTGAATATGCGCAGGAACTGGAAAAAACAGGAGTGGCCGGTTTGGAAATAAATCTATACGCGGTACCGGGTTATTTTGAAGTTACCGGCGAATCGATTGAAGAAAAGCAGGTGCAGATTGTAAAAGCCATTAAACAAGTGGTAAAAATACCTGTGAGTGTAAAAATGAGTTTGTTTTACACCAATCCATTGAATTTTATTAAAAAGGTTGATGAAGCAGGAGCCGATGGTTATGTGCTGTTTAACCGTTTCTTCCAACCCGAAATAGATATTGAAAAAGAAGAATATTTCTATCCATGGGAATTAAGTAATCCGAAAGATCATATGGTAGGTTTGCGTTATGCGGGTCTGTTGCACGGTAATGTTGAGGGAAGTGTTTGTGTGAGTCGTGGTATTTACGATGCCAACGATGTAATAAAAATGCTGCTTGCCGGTGCCGATGTGGTACAAATGGTAAGTACTATTTATCGTAATTCTCCATCGGTAGTTTCCGATATTTTAATCGATATTAATAAATGGATGGACGATAAAGGATATAAAACGCTTGATGATTTCAGGGGAAAACTTTCGCGTAAAAACCTGAAAGATCCGTTTGCGTATCAGCGCGCACAATATGTCGACATTTTAATGAAATCAGAAGATATTTTCAAAAAATATCCGATGGTTTAAGCGAGTAAATATTTCGTAGCATAAAAAAACAGGAGCCGTTTGGTTCCTGTTTTTTGGTACTAAAATATAGTCGCATTTTTCCCATGTACTACCTCCAGCTCGTTACTTAGATATTCCAGCTCTTTTTCACCTTCTTCCCAGATTATATTTTTCCTGATCCGGCTTAAGCTTTGCTGAGTTACGCCAATATACGATGCAATATCTTCAAGTTTAACTTCCAAAGCTACCGATGGAAATTCTTTGAGAAATTGTTTATATCGTTCTTCGGCATTAAGCGTTCGAAGTAGCGCCTGCTTATAATGTGTCATCCCTAAATAGTTGACAATTCCAAAGGCGCCGAACCTTGTAATATCTAGAGAGGAAGACATGATCTCCATAAAAGCTATTCGGGGTAATTCTATCAGTTCGCATTCGGTAACTGTTTCCAGGGTAATTCGCGAACGGGTGCCGTTCAACAACGAAACAGTTTCGGCCAGGATTATAGGGGCTACCCTGAAATCGTAAACAAACGATTTTTCATTGTAATGATCTTCACATTTTACAATTCCTTTTCCTACAAAACGAAGCGAGTTTTCAACCTGCATGTAGTCGAGTAGACGTACTCCTTTCTCAAATTTCCTGAATTCCATTATAGTACACAGTTTTTTCCATGAATTATCTGAAATAGGATTGGTATGGGTGATAAATTCCCTGAATTGATCGATGTATGGAAGAGTGTTATCCCTATCTGTCATTAGCATGTTTTTATTTTTTGTTTCAGCAAATTAGGTGGATAGCAAATATAATTCTTTACCCGGTATTCAGTTGTCTTTTCCTTTAAAGCATTATTTCTATTTAACATTATTTTTTAACATATGGTAAATTTTGGTGATTCGGGATTCATTAATTTCGCCCCCGAATTGAAATCATTAAACCGTGACGCTTATTGTTAATATTCCTGCCTTAATACAGTCTGAAAGATAGGTTGTGATTTGCTTAAGTTTTAGTGAATACTCATTAAGAGATTGAATAAACACTGAAACATGAAATGAGCAACGTTGTGAGAATTATTATGTAAAGCACTGTTGGGTTCTTTGGTTTACACGTAATATTATAAATGGACCGAATATGAATTTTGTGGAGATCTATGACTGTATTACATGGCAATAGGAGGTATTAATAATGATATTCAGTTAAGAACTTAAAGAAAGATACTTTAATATTTATACAAACCACTAGAATTCATAAAATGAAAAAAATTACTTTTATTTTTTTGCTGTTTCTTGGTGTAATTGCTGCCAATGCAGATAGTTATTTGGACCGGAGAAATAGTGACATGAAAAACCCGAATTATGGCGAATTTATTTCGTCATACCCGTTGGCACAAAATGATTTTATAAAGCCAATCCCAATTAGCGACTCTCCTTCTTTTCTCAGTGAAGATTGGGAACTTATTAAGGTTCAGGAAGGGGTGGAGTTTTATCAGAAAAGAACTAGTTGCAATACCTCTGAAAATTTAGTTGTGAAAATAATTAATAGATCGGATAAGAGTGTTCGTTGTGAGGTTGATTTTACACCAAAAAATCCTACAGTAAATCCTTATCATGAGGTTTGTGATATTTTGACAGACCAAGAATTAGAAGGTGGTTGTTTTAAAGATAAACTAACCTTTCCTGCTATGAATAGTGATGAATATAATTTGAAGGTTAATGTAATTCTTAATGGAAATAACTAAGCAACAAGATTATGAAAAGATATTTTTTACTGACAATTTTTATACTTATTACCTTTTGCTCATTTTCTCAAATTGATACTAAAGGATCCGAATTTTGGATTGATTTTCATTATACGTATACTACTGATTTAAAGATTTTTCTTTCGGCGGAAAATGATGCAAGTGCCACAATTGTAAACAACGCAATTGGTTTTAGCCAAAATGTTACAATTACAGGCGGGGAGGTAGCATCGGTAACTGTTCCTCTATCTGCATTACTATCGAGTATCGGTATTAGTGAAAATGCCTTTTATATTACCAGTGATGATGAAATTGCCGTTTACGGTCTTAATTATTATGAATATTCAACAGATGCCTATGCGGCTTTACCTGTAGATGGATTAGGGAATGAATATCGAATTGCAGGATATAATGGAGGTCAGGTGTCAGTTATTGCAACTGAAGATAATACGATTGTTGATATGATTAGTTCAACGGGAACAAATCTATTTTCAACAAATTTAGATAAAGGAGAGGTTTATTTTTATAAGGGATCTACAATTGGGGCTTTAGTAAGTGCTTCCAAGCCAGTTGCTGTATTTTCGGGTGATCAGTGTTCAAACTTCTCGTGTTGTGCTTGCGACCACTTAATCGAACAACTTCCTCCAACAGATTCATATGGGTTAAACTTTGTGGTACTTCCAAGTGGCGAAACCGACCTGGGATCGGGAAATATTGATTATCTGCAAATAATAGGAAATGAAGATGGAACGACAATAAAAACCACTTCTGAAGGAACATTTACGTTAGATGCCGGAGAGGTGAAAATTTATCAGTTTTATGAAGCACAACAAGTTGTTGCAGATAAGCCTGTATTGGTGGTTCAGTACGGTAAAGGAACTTATTGCGGAAATGGTAGTTTAGGTGATCCAATGATGATGGTTATTCCGCCTCAGGATCAGTTTCTTAAAGGATATATTGTAACTACTCCATTAAATTTTGCCTCTCATTATTTAAATATTGTTGCACCCAGCTATGGTTATTCCAATATAACTATGGATGGAACTGTTATTCCTGCTTCTGAATTTACAGAAATTGGGTCAAGTGGTTATTATGGTGCTCGTATCGAAATTTCGGAGGGAAATCATACTATTCTTGGAGCTATGCCTTTTGGGGTGTTTTCACATGGTGTTAATCCATATAATTCTTATGGTTATGCTGGGGGGATGTCGTTGGCTCCTGTTGCAAGTGTCGATCAAGTAAGTATTTCTCCATCAGAACAAACGGTCGATATTAAGGATGATGGAAGTGTAACTGCTACAGTGCTTGATTCGGATGGTATTCCAATGGAAGGTGTTTTGGTTAATTTTTATATTTCCGGAATAGGAGACCTCCAGGGAGGTGCATATAGCAATGCTTCCGGTAAAGCAGTTTATTCCTATGGTAGAACAGAAGTAGGTGTTGATAATATTTATGCAAAAGTACTTAATATTTCCAGCTCCACTGTTACTATAAATTGGAATGAAGTTCCACCTGTACCAGTAGTGTTTACAAATGATATCACGAGCGTTGATTCAATTTCTGCGACATTTGATGGTGTTGTATCTGAAATTGGTTCCCCGAATGCAACAGAACATGGCTTTTGTTGGGGAACAACTGAGGACCCTGGTTTTGACGGAGAATATTCTAATCTTGGTGTTCCCACAGAAGGCGTAAGCTTTAATAAATCTGTTACTGGTCTATCTCCAGCGACTAAATATTACGTAAAAGCTTATGCACTAAATGAATTAGATACAGTTTTTGGGGAGCAAAAAGCATTTGTAACAGAAATGATTGATCAAGAAGCATCTGCTCCTTCAAATATTAACTGTAACAGTTTTACTGTCAATTGGATTAAAAACAGTTCAGCAACAGGTTATAAGCTGGATATATCTGAATCTGCTGACTTTAGTACTTTTCTGGGAGGTTATGAAAATAAACTGATCTCCTCAAATGTTATTGTTTCAGAGGATGTATCAGGACTAGTGAATGGTAAAACCTACTATTACCGTGTGAAAGGGATTAATTCTTTATATAACTTGAGTACTGAGTATTCATCAACCTTTTCGGTACTAAATGAAGATATGACAGCTCCTCAAGTATTGAGTAAAGACATTACGGTTTATCTCGATTCTGCTGGGGTAGCAACAATTACTGTTGCCGATATTGATGCCGGAACAACAGATAATTGCGGAATTGATACGATGTACCTGTCGCGCGATTCGTTCGACTGTACTTTGGTTGGGTATGTGCCGGAACCTGTTTTGGTTATGGAGAAAAGTGCAGGCGGTTTCAGACCAAGTGGAGTCAGCGTAACCTTAACTGCAATTGATATTCATGGGAATTCAAACAGCAGTACGTTTTACGTAACGGTTTTAGATACGATAGCACCTGTGGTTCACACAAAAGATATGGTTATTTCCCTGGGAGAAGATGGTGTAGAGTCGATTACGACTGCTGATATTGTGGTAGATTCTTACGATGCCTGCGGAATAGAATCAATTGAACTTAATAAGTCTTCGTTTAAAGGTGAGGATGTGGGGGATAACACAATCGTATTGACCGCCACCGATGTGAATGGTAATACGTCGGTGTCTACAGCCACTGTAACAGTACGCGATACCATCGCTCCTGAATTGCAGTGTCGGGATATTCATGTGGCACTGAATGACGACGGAACTACCCGTATAAATTCATGGATGGTTATAAAAAGTGACTATGATGCCGGTGGAATTGCTAAGTATTCTCTTGACAAAAGAAAATTTGACTGTAGCAATATTGGCGAGAATCTGGTTCAGGTGAAGGTGACTGATTACGCTGGTAATTTTGCAACCTGTGTTTCTACTGTTACCATAGCCGATGAGCAGGCACCGGAAGTACTGTGTCAGAATCTTGAAGTAACATTAGATGAGCAGGGGCTGGCGAGCATTGAACCGGAGATGGTTGATGCCGGCTCATCAGATGTTTGTGGCATTGCTGAAATGAGACTATCTAAAAGTGAATTTACCGGAGCCGATCTTGGTAAAAACAAGGTGACTTTTTATGTAACCGATTTTTCGGGTAATTCTGATAGTTGTACAACCACAATTACTGTTAACGACAATAGCGCACCAAAAGTAGTCTGTAATACTATCACTGTTGAATTATCGTCGAATAATTATGAGTTAACAGAAAACGACAAGCATGCACTGGCTGCCGGAAGTTTTGATAATGCAACACCAACTGATAGTCTGGTAATTGAAATAAGCCCTTCGGTATTTACCTGTGAGCAGATAGGCGATTCGGTAAACGTTGAAGTAACCGTGACCGATGAAGCAGGGAATTCGGGTAGCTGCAAAACCAAAGTATATGTTCAATCCATTTTTGATACCGATTTGGAGGATGTTGAAGTAAGTCTTGAAGCAGGCCAGTGCGAAACCACAATCGATTATCCGGCAGCATTTACAGGCGAAAGTTGTGCCAAGCTAACACTAATCGACGGCTTGGGTATCGACGGTTTATTTTCAGTGGGAACAACAGTTGAAACCTGGCAGGTTGAAATGGGTGAAGTAACTGACACGGTATCGTTTAATGTAATCGTTACAACAACAAATGCTTCGCCTACAATTGATGTACTTAAAAACGTGAGCGTATCAAATGGAAGTGTGGTAACCATTGCGCTAACAGGAATTGGGTCGGGCGCAGATTGTCTGGGAGAGGATGTTACGGTTAACGCAGCATTCCGGAATACAGAGCTTGTTAGTAGCCTGACAACCAACTATGAAAATGGTAGTACTGAAGGTGAAATATCAATTTTGCTGTCTCCTGGAATGAATGGTACAGATACTATTACAGTTACTGTTGTTGATGAATCAGGTGCTTCAATACAAAGATCCTTTGTGTTGACAGTGTCAGGACATCATGGCGGAAATGTTCCACCGGTATTGCTCGATACAATTGCAGACACAACAATTATGGCAACTTATACTTTAGATATAAGTATTAGTAAGACTTTGGGAGTGTTGTTCGACGATGTTGATGATGACAGTTTAACTGTTAGAATTGCGCCACTTGAAGGACTAATGCCAGATTGGATCTCGCTCAGCGAAGAAGATACGATGTACTATCTAACTTGTACTCCAGCCGTAACAGATACCGGATGCTACGAATTTGTAGTTTCGGCGATGGATGACTCCGGAGCAATGGCCGCAGATACTTTCGGGGTTTGTGTATTGCCGTTACCGGTTGGAATTGGCGGTTTCAGTCAAGCGGAATTTGATGTTACCATGTATCCAAATCCATCAAAAGGTTTGGTGAATATCGAGTTGGAATCGACCTCGATTGATGGAACCGAAGTTTCGGTAAGTAACATTGCCGGAGCAGAAGTATTCCGCAGATATTACCTCTCTGAAGATCAGATTCAGATCGATCTGTCGGAGCATGTTAGTGGAATGTACCTGATACGGATTAAACAAGACGGTAATCAGGTGATAAAGAAACTTGTTTTGGATAAGAATTAATTTTCCGAATAAAAAAGCATAGAAAAAACAGGAGCCATTTGGTTCCTGTTTTTTTGTGCATTTACCCGAAATGAAACAACAAATTTAAGAACTTAACAAATTTTTGATTATTTATATTTTGTGCTAACTTCGTAAAAAACAATTAAATACACCTTTAATCATGAAAAAACTAAGTTTTCTCCTCAGTCTCAGTTTGGCATTCGTACTGTTTCTGAGCTCGTGCACTACCACAAAACAAAACGATGAAAAACTTTCGGTTCCGTATGTTCAGTATCAGCTGGATAACGGTCTTGATGTAATTTTGCACCAGGATAAATCAGATCCGATCGTAGCCGTTGCAATTATGTATCACGTTGGGTCGAACCGCGAAGTTCCCGGAAAAACCGGCTTTGCTCATTTGTTTGAACACATGATGTTCCAGCAATCAGAAAATGTTGGACAGGATGAATTCTTTTCAAAAATCCAGTCGGCCGGAGGAACATTAAATGGCGGAACCGGAAACGATCAGACCATCTATTATGAAGTTGTTCCGAAGAATGCACTGGAAATGGTGCTTTGGCTGGAATCGGACCGGATGGGATACCTAGAGAATACCGTGACTAAAGCAGCATTTGCCAATCAGCAGAACGTTGTTCAAAACGAAAAACGTCAATCATACGATAACCGTCCGTATGGTTTTAACCAGTGGGTTATTGCCAAAAATTTGTATCCCGCTGGGCATCCTTACAACTGGACTGTTATTGGCGAAATGGAGGACTTGTTCAATGCTTCGGTGGATGATGTAAAAGCGTTTCACTCGAAATTTTATGTACCAAACAATACTACAATTGTGTTGGCAGGCGATTTCGAGGAGGCCGATGTAAAACCAATGCTCGAGAAGTATTTTGGTGAAATTCCGGGCGGTGAAAAAGTAGAAGATATGCAGCCGCAAAATGTTACGCTCGACGAAACTAAAAAGCTGTATCACGAAGATAATTTTGCCCGGACACCACAGTTAACCATGATTTGGCCCACTGTTGAGCAATACAACGAAGATGCTTATGCACTTCAGTTTTTGGGGCAAGTGCTGGGAACCGGCAAAAAATCGCCTTTCTACCGGGTTATTGTAAAGGACAAAAAGTTAGCGCCGCGGGCGTCGGTTTACAGCCGCACGATGGAGCTGACCGGACAATTTACGATATCGGTAAATGCCAATGCAGGAACAAGTCTTGCCGAAGTTGAAAATGCCGTGTTTGAAGCTTTTCAGCTTTTTGAGGAAGAGGGAATTACCGAAAAAGACCTGGAGAAACACAAGGCTGGTCTTGAAACACAATTCTACAATGGTGTTAGTTCGGTGTTAAGTAAATCGTTTCAGCTGGCGCTGTACAACGAATTTACCGGATCGCCGGGTTATATAGAGGAGGACATTGCCAAGATTCAGGCAGTTACCATCGACGATATTAATAGGGTTTACGAAAAATATGTAAAAGGAAAAAATTACCTGGCAACCAGTTTTGTGCCTAAAGGACAGCTTGATTTAGTTGCCGAAAATTCGGTTGATGCAGGTATTGTTGAAGAGAATATTTTAGAGGCCACTCAAGTTGATCAGTCAGCAATTGCCGCAGACGAAGAGATTGCCAAAACGCCAACAAAATTTGATCGTTCAGTAGAACCGGCCAAAGGTCCTGATCCTGAAATATCAGTGCCAGAGGTTTGGACCGATGAAACAGCAAACGGTATTAAAGTTTATGGTATCGAGCACAACGAATTGCCATTGGTTCGCTACTCAATTGTTATCGATGGTGGTCATATTCTCGCAGAAACAGACAAAGCCGGAGTGGCAAGTTTTATGGCCAGCATGTTAATGGAAGGTACGGCAACAAAAACGCCTGAAGAACTGGAAGAAGAAATCGATTTACTGGGGGCTAATATCAATGTTAGGGCCGGTACCGAAAATATTTCGGTTTCTGTGAACAGCCTTACCCGAAACTATGAAAAAACGCTGGCATTGGTTGAAGAAATTTTACTGGAGCCACGTTGGGATGAGGAACAATTTGAGCTGGTAAAATTGCGAATGATTAACAATGTAAAACGCAACCAGGCGAATCCTAATTATTTGGCAAGTGTTGCGTTCGATAAATTAGTGTATGGCGACGATAATATACTGGCTTTACCAAGTTCGGGGACTATTGAAAGCCTGGAATCAATAACCATGGATGATTTGAAAGATTTTTACAATAAAGCAGTTTCGCCGTCGGTGGCCAGAATGCACGTTGTTGGAAAAATTGATCACGACCGGGTTGTTGCAGGTCTTGCAAGTTTGAGCGCAAACTGGGAAGCGCACGATGTTGTATTCCCGGAAATTGCTGCGCCAAAACTTCCTGAAAAATCAACCATCTATTTTGTTGATGTTCCGGGTGCTAAACAGTCGGTTATCAATATTGGCCAAAATGCCATCCCACGCACTTCTGACGATTTTGAAAAGGCAACCGTGATGAATTACAAGTTGGGCGGAAGTTTTAATGGAAACGTAAATATGATCCTGCGCGAAGAAAAAGGTTTTACCTATGGCGCAAGAACTTATTTCTCGGGAGGTAAAAATTACGGAACTTTCCAGGCGAGTTCAAGCGTTCGAACTACAGCTACTGAAGAGTCGGTACAGATTTTTAAAGATGAGATCAAAAAGTACCGCGAGGGTATTTCTGATGATGATTTGCAGTTTACAAAAGATGCATTGATAAAATCGAATGCACGAGGATTTGAAACGCTGGGTGCACTGCATGCTATGCTTACAAATATTAGTGCTTACGATCTGCCTTTCGATTACGTAAAGCAGGAAGAGGAGTTTATCAAGTCGTTAACTCCTGAGCAGCATAAAGAACTGGCTCAGAAATTGCTTGATCCGGAACACATGTATTACGTTGTTGTTGGTGATGCAGAGACTCAACTTGCAGCTTTAAAGAAAATCGGTTTAGGCGACCCGATTTTATACGAATTGTAATAGTTGAGATAAAAGAAAAGAGCCGTTCTGAAGTTTACAGAACGGCTCTTTTTATTTAATGCGAATTCTTTTTACAATCCACTAAAATCAACATCGTTGAAAAGAATCGATGGTGTGCGCCACGAAGAATCTTCGCGAACATCGTTACCAATTTCTCCAATGTTTGCCCAAAGCGTTTTCATATTACCGGTAATGTTCATTTCGGTAACCGGTTTTACAATCTCGCCATTTTCCACTAAAAATCCTTCAATACCGTATGAGAAATCTCCGGTTGATCCATTGCTGTTTCCACCGTTAAAACCTGTAACAAAAATTCCTTTTTTAACCGATGCAATTAATGCGTCAAGGTCTTTGTCGCCGGTTTCGAAAACAAGGTTGGTTGTAGCTCCACTGTTGGGTTCCATTTCCAGTTTTTTGCCGTAATAAGTGTCGATGTAATATCGCTGCAAAACACCTTTTTCAAAAACCGATCGTTTTTTTGTGGCAATACCTTCGCCGTCGAACAGGCGCGAACCGCGTCCTCCGAAAATAAACGGATCGTCAGTCAAGGTTAATTTTTCCGATGCAACTTTTTCTCCGAGTTTATCGATGAGGAAAGAGTTTTTTTGCTGGATAGCAGAGCCGCTCAGCGCATTAATAAGCGGACTAAAAATGCGGCTTACCACACGGTTCTCAACGATCATTGGCATCGTCCCCGAAGCAATTTTCTCAGCACCAATTTTCTCAAGGGCTCTTTTTAATGCCGTTGTTCCGGTTCCTGTTTTTTCAAGCTCGTTGTATTTAATGGCGATTTCGCCCCATCCGAATTCCGGTCTTGCATCGCCATCGCCTTTTACCGACACTTCAGTGCTTACACCAAAATACGAATTAGCAGTGTCGCCTTCAAAGCCGTTGCTGTTTACCATCACACGCTCGCTTAGTCCATCGTAATAGCTGCTCGAAACTGAAATGATACGATCGTTTGTGCCCAAAATTTCTTTCTCAGCAGCAAAAGCAAGCTGTATTTTTTCCTCTGGATCAACGTCTGCAAAATTCTTGTCTAACGACCCCAAATCCGGTCCGTCGCCTTTGTAATACAATTCAGGATCGGGAAGTGTTCTGAATTCATCTTCCGATAGGTATTTGGTACCTTCGATAGCTTCTTCAATAAAGCGTGCCAGATCTTCCTTGTTTAGGCGGCTGGTAGAGTGCGATGAGTATTTTTTGTCGACAAACAGACGAATCGACAAGCTGCTTTGTAGTGCCTGTTCCAGTTTGTCAATTTTTTCTTCGCGCACTTCAACGCTGCTGCTTTGATTGTTCGATATATTTACGCTCACTTCCTGGGCTCCGTTCTCCAATGCATGATTCATAGCCCATTTTGCCAATGTATATTTTTCTTCTTTTGTCATGGTTTTAAAATTTAAGATTCAAACATCAATTCTCATTTTTGTTTTTCATCCCCTGCACTCCTTCGTCGCGCTTCCCCCTTCGAAGGGGGATTTAGGGGGATGAATGATTGTTTTCCCCTTGTAATTATTAAGCTACGAGATTATGCATTTGTTCCTCCAACGGTCATTTTCTTCACTAAAACAGTTGGCAGGCCAAGTGTTACCGGAACCGATTGTCCGTCTTTTCCACATGTCCAGGTACCGCTGTCGTTTTTGTAGTCGTTGGCAGCCATCGAAATATCGGCCAGAGCCTGCGGTCCGTTGCCAACAATGTTAATGTCTTTAATTGGCGTGGTGAGTTTTCCGTTTTCGATAATGTAACCCGATTTTACAAAGAAGGTAAAGTCTCCTGCACCGATTTTAACCTCGCCGTTGCTGAAGTTGTCGACATAAACGCCGTAATCAACTGCCGCAAAAATTTCTTCGGTAGTGTGCGGACCATTTTCCATGTAAGTTGATCGCATACGCGGAAGAGGCATGTGGCGGAACGATTCGCGACGTCCGTTACCCGTTGGTTCAACACCATAATATTTGGCACTGATCCGGTCGTGAAGGTAACTGTTTAGCATACCGTCTTTTACCAGGTAAGTTTTTTGTACATCGTTTCCTTCGTCGTCGATGTTTATGGCACCACGGTCGTTTGGCAGCGTACCGTCATCAATGATATTTATAAAACTTTCAGCAACTTTTGTATTTAGTTTGTCGCTGAAAATTGAAGTTCCTTTTCGGTTGAAGTCAGCCTCAAAAGTATGGCCGATAGCTTCGTGAAGTAAAATCCCCGAACCACCTGCACCTAGAACTACAGGCATTTCTCCTGCTTTTGGTTTTCCGGCTTTAAACAGCAGGTTGGTTTTGTCAACCGCTTCGTTGGCCAGTTCGTCAACCAGTTCTTCGGTAAGCCATTCAAAACCCTGACGCACCGAACGGGCAGCGTAAGCATTTTCTATCTGATCATCTTTTTGCATAATACAAACGGCATAAAAGCTGATCATTGGGCGGTAGTCGTAAGTCAGTCGTCCTTCAGAGTTATAAAACATTACGTAACTGCTTTCGTCGCTCATTCCGGCGTTTACTTTAATCACCTTTTCGTCGAGGCCGAATATTTTATCGTTTACCTTTTGTACAAAAGGCACTTTGTCTTTTACCGAAACGTCTTCCCACTTTTTCGATATTTTATAGTAGTTGGCGGGCAGTTTTTCGTTGTAGTCAGTTGCATTAAAACTTGAGCTGCTGTTGGCAATGTTTGCGGCCATTTTTGCTGCATTCAGCATATCGTCGAGCGCAATATTTTCGGAGTAGGCAAAACCGGTTTGGTCGCCTTTTAATACGCGGATACCAACACCGAAATCAATATTGGAATAAGCGCGGTTAACTTTTCCGTCTTCAAGCGCTAGGCTGTTGGTAATTTTGTGTTCAAAAAATAAGTCGGCATAGTCGCCGCCTTTGCTCATGGCTGTTGCAATAACTTTTTGCAACATCTCGGTAGTCACTTCAAAATGATCTAAATAACTTTTCACGTCTGCTGAAATTTGTACGTTTTGGCACGATTGCACAAAGGGAGGTAAAATCATACTTCCCGCTGCAAACATACCACTTGTTTTTAAAACCTGAGTTTAACCTAAAAATATTAACACAGCTTCAGAAAATTTTTTCATAGGCAATTCAAATTTTTGAAGAACTATCGGGATAATTTGAGAAAATTTGAGGCAGGATATGGGAAAATTTTCGAAGCCTGTAAACAGGAAAATCAGCATTGCACAATCTTTGATCCAAAAAAATCCTTGAAATATCCCGATATTCCTTCTGATTTTTTGAACCAAATCTCGCACATTTCAGATTTTCTGAGTAAATATTTTTAGGTTAAACTCAGGTTGACAAACTGCGTCTGTCAACTTTCATAGTGCATGTATTGTTTTTAATTTTTAATTGTTGTCCTGGGTAATAACACTTCAATAAGTAAATGATGTTAAAATAAAATTACAGGATGAGGAATAAACTTTTATTTCTTAGTGATGAATTTTTATAACAGCTAGTCTATTTCTATCAAAATAATGGGAGTCAGGCCATTTTTGGGGTCATGCGACAGAAATAGGGGAATATTTGAGTAGATAGATGTAATTTTTAAAGGTTTTTAACGCTAAAAAAGAAGATTTTAAATAGAGCTGTGTTTAAATTTGGGGTGGTTGACAAAAATCTATATTCAATGTAAATTTTGTATTAATTTATTACATTTTGTTACAAATATGCTTCAACAAGTTTCTTTTAAGCATATTTTTGTGAGAGACAGTTAGAAAAAATCTATTTTTAAATAAAATTTATTACATCATGAAATCGAAATTGGAATACATTTGGTTGGATGGTACTGTGCCAACTCAACAATTAAGAGCAAAAACTCGTGTAGCTGAAAACTTTAGCGGAAAATTGGAAGATTGTCCTGTATGGTCTTTCGACGGATCTTCAACTAACCAGGCCGGTGGTGGTTCTTCAGACCTTCTTTTGAAGCCTGTTTTTATTTGTCCTGATCCGGACCGCAAAAACGCTTACCTTGTTTTAACTGAAGTATTAAATCCTGATGGCACTGCTCACGATACCAATGGTCGTGCTCATATCGAAGAAGAAGATGAAGATTTCTGGTTCGGTTTTGAGCAGGAGTATTTCTTGTACGATCCACAAACCCGTTTACCTTTAGGTTTCCCTGCAGGTGGTTTCCCTGGCCCACAAGGTCCTTACTACTGTGGTGTAGGTGGTTCTAAAGCTTTCGGTCGTGCGATTGTTGAAGAGCATTTCGATCTTTGTTTAGAAGCTGGTTTGAATGTTGAAGGTATCAACGCTGAGGTAGCAGCCGGACAGTGGGAATTCCAGATTTTCGCTAAAGGTGCACATAGCGCCGGTGACCAAATTTGGATGGCTCGTTTCCTTTTGGAGCGTACTGCTGAAAAATATGGTGTAGATGTAGAATGGCATCCAAAACCACTTGGAAAAGATCTTGACTGGAACGGTTCAGGTATGCACGCTAACTTCTCTAACGGTTTGATGAGAACTTGTGGCGACGAAAAAGTATTTACTGCAATTTGCGAAGAATTCGGTAAACACATCGAAGAGCACATCTCTGTTTACGGTGCATACAACGATCAGCGTTTAACTGGTTTGCACGAAACTGCAGCTATCACTGATTTCAGCTATGGTGTTTCTGACCGTGGTGCTTCAATCCGTATTCCTGTTGGAACAATTGAAGATGGTTGGAAAGGACGTTTGGAAGACCGTCGTCCTTCTTCAAATGGCGATCCTTATAAAATTGCTGCTGTTATTATCAAAACAACAAAAGCAGCCGCTGTTTAAGAGTATATATAATTGCAAAATAAAAAGAAACTGTCCTTATTGTAGGGCAGTTTTTTTTTGATCAAATTTGCCGTCGCAAAATTAAAACCCATGCTAAAGAAACAAATTGAAATCAAACGTCACCTGTTTAACGATACTTCGCATTCGCCATCGTTGGTTGATATTGTGGGAGAAGAACAATTAAGAGATGTGGTGGATTTTTGTTTCATCGAAAATCCGTATTTTCCCGGAGAAGCCTTAATTCAAAAACTACAGGATAAATTGCCTGAGGTTTTAAAAGCGTATCCATCGAGCAATCCGAAACTTGCTCAAGAGGATTTGGCGGCAGTTGTACATGTAAAACCCGAATACCTTGTTTTAGGAAACGGTGCCACCGAGCTGATTACAATTATTCAAAACAACCTGGTTGAAGACATGGGAATTCCCATCCCTACTTTTAGCGAATACATCGAAAAGATTCAGAACCTGGAAAAGGTGAAGTTGTTTCAGTTGCCGGTGGATAAAGAATATCAGTTGGATTTGGATGAATACGCAGATTGGCTGGTGGACGAAAACCTGTCGTCGGCACTGATCATCAATCCCGGAAATCCAACGGGACAGTTACTTTCGATTGAGAAAATAACCGATTTTTTAAACCGTATGAAGCATTTAAAACTGGTGCTGGTTGATGAGTCGTTTATTGATTTTGCTGACGAAGAAATTCCAAGTTTAATGCCGCTGATTGAGCAGTTTCAGAACCTGTTAATTGTGCGCAGTATGAGTAAACATTGTGGTGTGCCCGGTTTACGTTTGGGGTATTGTTGTACGGCCAACGGGTTTTATCTAAAGCAAATAAGAAGCGCTTTGCCGGTTTGGAATATAAATACGCTGGCCGAGTATTTTTTAACACAGCTAAAAGATACGGACGTTGAATACCACCGCGCCCGCAAACATGTTATTTCCGATGTTCGGGAATTGCATGAAGCACTGTGTGAAATTGAAGGATATGAAGTTTATCCCTCGAACAGTAATTTTATTCTGCTGAAAATAAATTTTGCAATGAGTGCTTACGATCTGCAAATGAAATTACTGCAGGATTTTGGCGTGTACGTGCGCGATTGTTCCAATAAAATCGGGCTCGATGATAAACACATCCGCGTTGCTTCAAAAGGCCGCGACAAAGACCAATTGTTGATTCATGCATTGAAAGAGGTGGCGGCAGAGTTGCCAAGGTAAAAGTTGAGAGCAGCTATGCTGATCGAAATCCCGACCGGAGCGTCGGGAGCAAAAATCAAACAGAGCTGCGAGTTTTTAATATGTCAGGCTACGGTTTTCAGTATCCAGAATCCAGAATCAACGATCCTGACAACAACCAATCTTACAACTCAATAACCGCCGATTCGCAAACGTAGGTTGGGATAATTCCCGAACTGCCGATCTTTATTTTTGCCATTTCCGGAAGTGTGTTTCCCGACAATACCAATGCCGTGTCGAGACCGAATTTATTACCCCCTATAATGTCGGTGTACAAAGTGTCGCCAACCATTAAAATTTCGTTGCGTTTAATGTTCGGAATGTCCTGCATGGCACGTTCGTAGGCCAGTAAGAACATTTGAGCATCAGGTTTTCCAAAGCGAATAAATTTCTTGCCCAGAATTTGTTCCACCAGGTCGGCCAGTCCACCGATCGCCACCGAAATATCGTTTTTATTTACCGGGTAATTAATGTCGGTATTTGCCACAATTACGGTCATGTTTTTATGGCGTAGCAAGTTTATGGTTTTATCAATATCCTTATTCCAGTCGAATCCTTCATCATCAAGAAAAGCAAACGATTTTATATGCTCAAGATCTTCAAGATTTACTTCGCTAATCGGTACGGTTTCCTGACCGGCTGTCTCGAGGTAATGCGCCGAGTCTTTTGTCCCGAGATAAGCCACTGCTTTTCCGTTGGCCAGTTTGGTTTTAAAAAACTCCATGGCCAGCATCCCCGATGATAATATTTTATCCGTAGTAATACAGGTCAGCCCTCTTTTTTGATACCAGTTCGAAAGCTCAACGGGGCTTCTCGATGAATCGTTCGTTAAAACGTAATACGGAATTCCCTTCGATTCTAAATACTTAAAAGTATCTTCTATTCCATCAATCAGGCCTGAATGGTTTTTTAACACACCAAACGCATCAAAAAATACGGCCCGGTAGTTTCTCACCACACTTCTAAAACTTTTTGTTCTCATAATATTGCAGCTGTCAGAGTTTTAATGTCTTTAAAATTTTCTCTACCCGGTAATTCGCTTCCATGGCAGGGAAATACGAATCGTAAGCTTCCTTAATCAGTTTGTTTGAATAGTCTTTTCTGAAAAAGTAGGGCCCGTCTTTTATAACATAGTTTAAAATGAAAAAGCGGTATACTTCTTTAATTAAATGCACTTCGGGCGGTGTTAACGGGAAAATTTTATGGTATTCTTTCAGAAATAGCATAAAACGGTCTTCCATCAGTGTGTCAACCATATAACTGAAAACAGTGCGGTCGCCGCCATCGGAAACAACGCGGCTAAAAAAGTAAAAGTCCATTACGCGCGACGACATGCGGAACCAGTCGTAGTCCCACCGCGAATAAAACTTTCCATCGCCTGTTATCGAGAAATTACCAATGTTCCAGTCGACTAAAACCGGAATGGTTTCAATCTCGGTGTTATAATTAACGCGGTCGGCATTTTCAAGAAAATGATCGGCATGACGCAAAATCAGATCCTTGTGCGAATCGTCCATTTGGATATCGCTTTTATAAATTGACCTTTTGAGTTTCTGAATATCAACAATTACATTTTTCGACGAATGTGGTAGCTGGTTGGAAACGTTGGTGCAAGCTTTGTGAAAACGTGCCAGTTCGCGACCCAGTTTTTTGATATGTTTTTCTTCCAGTCGGCGTGGCAATTTATTGCGAATTTGGATAGGATTGTAAAATACCACCCAGGCACTACGCTCGCGTTCGTGATAACGATAAATAAACAGCTCGTTACGTTTCACCAGCGATTGCGCCAAAAACATTTGATAAGGATATTCAAGGTTATTGGCCAGGTTGTTGATTATGATGTGGTCTTCCCTAAAGTCTTCAAAATTGCCGTATTCCGATATTTTCGCAAAAACCGGTTCGCGCTTGTAAAACGATATTTTATATACGTGATTTGTCGATACTTTTGCACTTACATCAAAAACTCCTTTTATTTCGTGCCGCTCGCCATCAAACTCTTTCCAGGCAAGTTTTATAATTTCACCATAATCCAGTATCTGCATCATCTTTTTTCTGTTTATTCAAAGTTAGTTGGTTTTGCTTTGCCGCGTTGTTGTTGGTTTAAATTATTTCGAAATACCTTTTTAATTCCCATTGCGAGTCGTTTTTATCGCTTTGCTGGCATTCCCATTCGCGGGTAAGCGTAAAATGTTTTACAAATGCCTCTCCAAATAATTCGTTGGCTATTTCTGATTCGGCCATTTTTTTAGTTGCTTTTTCCAAGGAATCAGGCAATACTCCTTTCCCGGTTTCCAGGTAGCCATTTCCGGTGGTCGGTGCAATTTCAAGCGGCAATTTATTTTTTATTCCGTAAAGTCCTGCGGCTAATGAAGCACCCAAGGCAAGATAAGCGTTGGTGTCCGATCCGGGAACTCGTAATTCGATACGCGTTGATTTTTCGCTTCCGGGAATAGCACGCACAGCACAAGTACGGTTGTCAATTCCCCATGTTAGGGTTCGCGGTGCCCAGTCGCCGCCACACAATCGTTTGTAACTGTTCGGGTTGGGTGCAAACATCGGCAGAATTTCCGGAAGACATTTTAAGAGGCCTGCAATATAATATTGCATCGTCTGGCTCATTTTTGTGTCCGATTCCGAATTAAAAAACAAATTCTGCTTTTTGTCCAAATCCCACAAACTCTGATGAATATGACCGCCGCATCCGGGCAGGTTTTTATTCCATTTTGCCATAAACGTGGCCACAAAATTATGTCGGTAGGCGATTTCTTTTACAGCCGATTTAAACAACAGCGCTTTATCGGCAGCAGCAAGAATATCGTCGTAAATAACTGTGGCTTCTATAACACCGGGGCCGGTTTCGGTATGCATTCCTTCAAGCGGAATATCAAATTGTTGCAGAAGCTCGAACAAGTCGTTAAAGAAAGCATGGTTGAGTGAACTTCTTAAAATGGAATACCCAAACATTCCGGGAGTGATTGGTTGCAGGTCGGTATAATTTGATGCGGCAATTTCACTCGGAGTCCCCTGAAAATTAAACCATTCAAATTCTTGCGAAAAGATGGGTTTAAATCCCATTTCCTCACTCTGGCGGGCAATTCGTTTTAATAAAGTGCGCGAACAAACCGCATCGGCATATTTCGGATCGTTACTAAAATCACCTAAAAAAAACGGCGTGTTTTCTTCCCACGGAATCTGCCGAAAAGTTTCCATGGCAATCTCTGCTTTTGCATCCGGATAACCGGTGTGCCACCCCGTAATTTCACTGTTTTCGTAACATTTGTCGGCACAGTCCCAGCCAAAAATTACATCGCAAAATCCAAGTCCGTTGTCAACGGCGTTAAAAAATTTATCCTTGTGAATGTATTTCCCGCGTAAAACCCCGTCAATATCGGCTACAGCAAACTTTATTTTGTTAAAATTTCCGGCCTTTATAATTGCCAGTATCTCTTGTTTTTTCATTCGAAGCACAAATTTTAATTTAAAATAAGCGATGTTTGAGGAAATACCAAATACTCTTTTTGCAAAGTGTCTTTTTATGAATCAAAAAAAGGGTTTACGTGGGTTCCGAAAACAAAAATATTACGAGCATCCCCTCTTAAATATATGGTCGTCGCAAATAATTTATTAATAATCGTGCTTCGGGTATGATAAAAATCAGTATTACAGCGGAAAATGTTAATTTTGAGCACAGACAAAAAGCAACAGACTAAAAAAATTAATCATGGCACAATTCAGATTCAAAGCACTTGATGAAGTGCTTAACCGTAAACCTGTGGAAATTGTCAGGGAAGAAAACCTGGTGTCCGATTATTACGGTATGCTGGTGTTCGACCGGAGCAAAATGAAAAAATATTTATCGCGCGAAGCTTATAAAGCTGTAACCGATGCGGTTGAGCGCGGAACTACAGTTGATCGAAAAATGGCCGATCAGGTGGCACAGGGAATGAAAGCCTGGGCAATTGAGAACGGCGCAACACATTACACACACTGGTTTCATCCGCTGACCGACGGCACTGCCGAAAAACACGATGCATTTATTGTACACGGAGCCGATGGTTCAGTAATCGAATCTTTTTCAGGAAAGTTACTGGCTCAGCAGGAACCTGATGCGTCTTCGTTCCCAAGCGGAGGAATTCGTCAGACTTTTGAGGCCAGAGGTTATACCGCGTGGGATCCGTCTTCTCCCGCATTTATCAGCGAGACAACATTGACTATTCCTACCATTTTTATTTCGTTTACCGGCGAAGCGCTTGATTATAAAACACCATTATTACGAGCAATAAATGCAGTGGATAAAGCTGCTACTGAAGTGTGCCAGTATTTCGATAAAAATGTAACCCGTGTTCAGGCAAACCTGGGATGGGAGCAAGAATATTTTCTTATTGATGAGGCCTTGTACATGGCTCGTCCCGACCTGATGTTAACCGGAAGAACGTTGATGGGGCATGCTTCTTCAAAAGATCAGCAACTCGACGATCATTATTTTTCGTCGATTCCAACACGCGCCAATCGGTTTATGCAGGATGTAGAGAATGAGGCATACAAACTTGGAATTCCGGTTAAAACTCGTCATAACGAGGTGGCACCGAATCAGTTCGAACTGGCCCCGATTTTTGAAGAAGCCAACCTCTCGAACGATCATAACCAGCTTTGCATGGACATTATGCAAAAGATTGCCCGTCGTCATAAATTCCGCATCCTTTTTCACGAAAAACCATTTGCCGGAATTAATGGTTCAGGAAAACACAATAACTGGTCGTTGTCGACCGATACCGGTGTGAATCTGTATTCTCCGGGAAAAAATCCAAAATCGAATCTGCAGTTTTTAACATTCGTAATTAATACGATGAAAGCGGTGTATGATAATCAGGATTTGTTGCGCGCCAGCATTTTAACTGCCTCAAATCAACATCGTTTGGGAGCTAATGAAGCACCACCATCAATTATTTCGGTATTTCTTGGATCGGAAGTTTCTGCCATGCTCGATTTGATGGAAGAAGCTGTGGTTGACCGTAAAATGACACCGGATGAAAAGACAGCTTTAAAACTGAATATTGGCCGTATTCCTGAAATCATTCTGGACAACACGGACCGAAACCGCACATCGCCATTTGCGTTTACCGGTAATCGTTTTGAGTTCCGCGCTGTTGGATCGATGGCGAACAACGCATCGGCACTTATCGTTTTAAATACTGCCGTTGCCGATCAGCTGAAGAAATTTAAAGCCGAGGTTGACGGATTAATTGAAAAAGACGTTAAAAAGGACGAGGCAATTTTCCAGGTACTAAAAACTTTGATCATCAACACCAAACCGATTCGTTTTAACGGAGATGGTTACAGCAATGGTTGGGTGGAAGAAGCTGAAAAACGCGGTTTGACCAATATTAACAATGTTCCCGAGTCGTTATCGGCACTGCTGCGAAAAGAGAGTATTGATCTTTTCAAAAGAAACGGTGTGTTTAACGAATCCGAAATTGAAGGCAGGGTAGAGGTTGAGTACGAGAAATTCATTATGAAAGTGCAGATCGAGTCGCGTGTTCTTGCCGATATCGCAATCAACCACATTGTGCCTACTGCGGTAGAGTATCAGACCATGTTGCTTGAGAATGTTAAAAACCTGAAGGATGTATTTCCCGAAGAAGAATTTATGTCGCTGGCAGGTGGCCGCCTAGAACTTATTAAAGAAGTTGGCCGACACATTTCGGCGATAAAAGCAAAACGAAAAGAGATGATTGCGGCACGTTCAAAAGCCAATAAGGTTGAGAATGTAATTGAACGGTCGAAAGAATACGATGCCGAAGTGCGTCCTTTTCTCGATGAAATCAGGGATCATATAGACAGACTTGAGCTGATTGTTGATAACGAAAAATGGCCGTTGCCAAAATACCGCGAGTTACTTTTTGTTCGATAAAAGATCAAATTCGTAAGTGCAAAAAAGACTTTTCTTCCGAAGAAAAGTCTTTTTTTATCTTTATATACTTAAGCAATCAATAATACGTTAGTTAAAAGACGAAATAATTTATTGGAATTAGTCGGTAAAAAAATTTTACTTTTACTCCCCGAAATTGAATGGGTATGAAGCAGGTTAAACTAGCTGTTTTTTTTATAATAATTGTAGTTTTAAGTGGTTGTGGTTCCGCCAAACATGGGCGCGATGCTTTGTTGTCGCAAGATATTGGCGAATATTACAAAGCCATTGAAAAATACCGGAAAGCACGTAAAAAAGAAAAAAACCGTCAGAAAAGGATTGAATATGCCTACAATCTGGCCGAGTGTTACCGGGCAATCGGAATGTACGATTATGCTGAACAGAACTACAAATTTGCCATTCGTTTGGGCTATGATAATCCGGAGGCGCTGCTACATTATGCCGAAATGTTGCGTATTACCCAGGATTACGAAGAAGCTTACGAAACTTACCGAACTTACCTCGATTCTGTTCCCGGCGATGAACGGGCCCTCGATGGAGTGGAGGCCATGCGTAAAACGCAGGAATGGGTCGCAAATCCAACCCGTCATATCATTAACCCGATTAAAGAATTAAATTCCCGCGAAAGCGATTTTGCCCCTGTTTTTGTTGGTGGCCGCGATAACGAGATCTTTTTCACCTCATCGCGAAAAGCTGCAACCGGTAAAAAGGAAAGTATGATTACCGGGCACAAATACACCGATATTTTCCGGGCAACTTTTGGGGTGCAGCGCCAGAAATGGGAGCAACCCAAATTGCTGGATGAAAACATGATTATAAATACCGGTGAGGAAGAAGGTGCTATCACGCTAAACTCTACCGGCGAGCAAATGATTTTTACGCGTTGCCGTTACGATAAATCGCAACCGTTGGGAGCCGAATTGTATTCCACATCGCAATCCCGCGGATCATGGTCTGGACCAATAAAATTGCAAATTGTTGGCGATAGTATTATTGCTGCACACCCGGCACTAAGTCCCGATGGAACAGAAATTTATTTTGTTTCGGATATGCGAGGAGGACAGGGTGGCAAAGATATCTGGAAAGCGACAATGGAAGGTGGCAGTTTCGGAAAACCGGTGAATATGGGACCGATCATTAATACTGCCGGCGATGAAATGTTCCCGTTTGTTCGCGATAATGGCGAGCTTTATTTTGCCTCGAATGGCCACATCGGACAAGGAGGACTTGATATTTTTATGGCGAATAAAAATGAAGACGGGATTTGGGTAGTGGAGAACATGGGGTCGCCAATGAACTCGCCTTCCGACGATTTTGGAATTGCATTCGTTACCGGCGAAGACAAAGGGATGTTTACCTCGAACCGTAAAGGATCGCGTGGCGATGATATTTACAGTTTTGTGGTGCCGCCAAAAGTTTATGAAATTGAGATTGAGGTTTTTGATAAAGAAACAGCATCGCATCTCGACGGATCGACAATGCGTATTATTGGTACCGACGGAACAAACCTGAAAGTACGTGCAAGGGGTGGAAAGTTTAAAATGAAATTAAAACCCGAAACCGAGTATGTTTTTGCAGCTTTTAAAGACGGCTACCTGCGCGATAAGGCAGCAGTGAATACCATTGGGCTGGCCGACAGCAAAGATTTCCGTTTCGATATGTTCTTAACTGCTACCGATGCGCCAATTAAAGTGGATAACATTAGCTACGAATTTGGCAGCTGGGAATTGTTGGAAAGTTCGAAGGTTGCACTCGATACGCTGGTTCAGATACTTGTTTTCAACCCAACGATTACAATTGAACTGATGGCACATACCGATTATGTAGGTAGCGATCAGTTTAACTTCGACCTGTCGCAAAAACGTGCACAAAGTGTGGTGGATTACCTGATTGAAAAAGGAATTAATCCTGATCGTTTGGTTGCGAAAGGTTATGGCGAAACCTGGCCAAAAACGGTAAACCGAAAATTGGCCAATCAATACGATTTCTTAAAACGGGGCGATGAGTTAACTGAAGAGTTTATTCTGACGTTACCGGAGGCACAGCAGGAAATTGCCCAGAGTATAAACCGACGTACAGAATTCAGGGTGCTATCAACAGATTTTATCGAGAAATTCGACGCAGAACCGGAACGTTAATTGTCTTCTTCGGAGTCTGGTATTGAATCGATTGGTGGCTTTTTCACTTTTCGGGTGGAGTAATAATCTGTTTTATATCTTTTATTTTTCTTCCGTTTTTGTGCGTTTTTTCCTCCGAAATCCAACGGAATTCTTAATATACTCACCGAGCTGGCTTCCGTTCGCATTAGCCGGTTATTTTCTGTCATTATTGTGGTTGTCGCATCGATTTCGGGTTCCATCCTTTTATACAATATTGGTTTGTATTCATCCAAAAACTGAAGGTTTTGCTCTGCACGTTTTAAATCGCTTTTTTGTTCGGAGCTAACCACTACTTCAGGTATCTGAACATCATCAGACTCGAGAATAATTTGTGGATTTTGCAGGAGCCGGTAAATCTGCACCGATATACGGGTATATGAAATGTGCGAGAAGATTAAAGAGTCCTGGGGGTTAACAGTGATTTTAAAAATTCCGTTTGTTCGGGTAATGTCTTTTTCTAACGTTCTTGGGTTGATCACATAAACATCTGCAATTGGCTGCCCGTCACGGCCTATCGTCTTTCCTTCTATAATAAAGCTTTTATCCTGAGCATAGGCACTTATGCAACAGATTATGGCTAATAGTAAGGTGAAAGTTTTCATTTGTTGTTTAGTTTTCAGCACAAATATCGCGATAAGTTGTTTTAAGGATGCTGAAAAAAAACTAAACTATGTTAATCAATTGACACTGAAAAACAAATTCCCGGAACCTAGATTTACTAACTTGATGCTTTGACATTGTACGCTACAAGCACATCGCCGTGCCGCACCAAAAACATTCCGTTGTAAATTGCCGGTCTCGACCAGTACGGGCCGCTTCCGTACTCGATTTTGAAAGAACTTACCACATCAAACTTTTTGGGATTCGCTTTTACCAGCGCAACATTGCCTCGTTTCTCATCGATTAGATACAACATTCCTTCCGCCGAAATTGCGGGGCCTTTGCTGTGGAAATCAGCTATCCAAACTATTTCACCGGTGTCCCAGTTCATACAAACCCATTTTCCGGTTTGTCGTCCTGTAAAGTTCGATCCATATAAATAACCGTCCACTAATACTACTCCGTGGTTTTGGTTGTCAAAAGTCTGGTCGGCAAATTTTTCGGTTATACTTCGTCCATCGTCCGATATCTTTAGCATCGATGATTTTACATCCCAACCACTGGTAATCCATAAACAGCTGTCCTTGTAGGTTGGTACGTTTGTAAGAATTGTTGTGTTATCGCCATTTGGGCTAAGGAAATTGTGATGGAAATCCCACATAATTTCGCCGGTGTTGGCGTCTACACTTATTACGTGAGTTTGGTTGGCTGTAATAATGTATTTTTTACCGCAATGTTCAATCAGCAAAGGAGTGATGTTCGACCGTTTAGCATGCATTGTTTCCGATTTCCACACCAGTTCTCCGGTCATTTTATCGAGGGCAACTACCATGGCAGTTTCTCCTCCAACAGATGCAATTACTTTATCATCAACCAGCAGGGGAGATTCAGAAACGCCAAACATGTCCCAGTCGCTTTGGTATTTTTCGTGCAGGTCAACTTGCCAGATTATTTCGCCATTTTCGGTGTTCATACAAACCAGCTCGTCTAATCCCGATAAAAGGTATAAGCGGTTGTCTTCAAGTGTTGGAGTACAACGCGCTTCGGGGTATGTATTTATCCACGCCCGGCCGTAACTTTTTTGCCAAAGTATGTTGCCTTGCAAATCGAGGCAGCTTACATATTCCATTGTGTCTATATTCCCGGTAGTATAAATGCGATCAGCTGTTGCAATGGTCGACGAGTTGCTTTTACCCAAATCTTCGGTTACCCATAACACTTCAGGACCTTCTTCGGGCCACTCTTTTAACAGCCCTGTTTCGGGGAAAATACCATCGCGGTTGGGGCCTCTAAACTGAATTACCTGAGCATTGGTTGTGGTTACACTTGAAAAAAATAGAGATACGATGAGGATCAGGGGTAGAAATTTAAAATTTGTCATTTTTGGTATTAATTAACTATGCTTCTTTTTGCATTACTTCTTTAAGTTTTGTGATTTGGAGAGGGTTACCCAAAACAAATAATTGGTCGTTGCGCGAAAGTATCATTTGCGGATCGGGATTAAAAACATACCGGGCCCCGCTAATTTTAATTCCGATAATATTGGCCCCGGTTAACTCTCTAACCTTGAGTTCTGAAATTGATTTTCCAACAAATCGTTGTGCTAAATTTTTACATGATATTTCTTCCAGCGATACGTCCTGCGATTTTTGTAACAGAATGTATTCGATAAACTCAACAACATCAGGCTGGTGTACAAGTTTTGCCATCCGCTGTCCACCAATGCGTTCAGGCATAATTACGTTGGTGGCACCGGCGCGTTTTAATTTCATCTGGCTTTCCAGTTCCGAGGCACGGCTGATCACCGTTAATCCGGGATTCATACTTCGGGCGGTTAAAACGACAAATACATTATCTGCATCGTTTGGAGTAGTCGCAATTAACGCACGCGCCCTGTTAATTCCTGCTTGCTCCAGCGTTTCTTCGTGAGTTGCATCGCCCTTTATATATAAAAGGTTTTCGTTCTCCCGAATTCGTGATATCACATTATCTCGTTTATCAAGGATAACAAACTCCACCTCATTTTCGGCCAGTTCCATGGCTGCCTGTTCGCCATTTCTGCCATATCCCACAATAATTACGTGGTCTTTTAGTTTTGCAATTTTTTTATCCACCCTGTACGTTTTTATATAGTTAGCCAATTCTCCGTCGAAAACAAAACGTGCCATATTCGAGCCTACGTACGCCAAACTACCCAGACTCATAATGATAAGAGCAATGGTAAATATTTTTCCATCGGGCGTTAAAGGATGCGAACCAACCTCTTTAAAACCAACAGTTGAAATGGTAATTACGGTCATGTACACGCTGTCGAGCACGTTCATTCCCTCGATGTAATAATACCCCATTGAGCCAAAAATTAAAATCGAGAAAAGCAGACCTATCCCGATTTTAACGGTTTTGCTCGAAACCGCCTGAAATTTATTGTACTGTTGGCTACTCGCTGGCATGTTAGTCGTCCTGATTTTGTAAAGATGAAACCAATTTCACCCCTATTTGGCAATTTAAACATTTTTTTGATTCACAGTAACAGTTTTTTAACTGAAGTAGAGCCTGCGATTCAAACGCCGAACGCGCCTGTATTCCCAGTTCTTTCCATTTCGAAATGATTGAATTACTCTCTGCCGGCAGATTTTCCAGAAAGCCGAGTGCCCGGTTTTTTAGTTCGGTTTTGTTCTGCTTTTCTCCATAAACAAAAAGAAAAGGAACAATTACGTTGATTATAAGAATGGTAGCTGCTACATCGCCCAATTCCTTTGGTTTTGTTCCCTTCGACGATTTATTGAAATTATAATGTGTATCCCAGTATTCCGAGGTTTTTACTTTTAGCAAGGCCTTCACATTCTCTATTGATTCTGTTTCCAGGATACGCGAAAAAAGCCCCTGCCACCGGTAAATTAAAGCTGCCAATTGCGAAATTCTGATCGTCGGAAAATTTGATGGCCGTAAACGCATAAACTTCCACAGATGGCTTTCAATACCTTTTAGCTTGTATTTTTTGTAAAGAAAAGAATATTCGTCGCGAAGGCGGATAAAATAGTCGTCGCCAAGTAACTGTTGATTAAGTAATCCCGAATTTCCAAACAACAGCGCCTCCAGTTGGAACAGGCTGTTTTTATGTTTTAGCAGAATTTGGATAGGTGTTGATTTGGCCAGCAACTCGAATGGCAAAGCGTTGACTTTAAATCCTAACATGCGGGCCAACACCTGAAAAAATGTTTCATCCCAATTATTGTTGTTTTGTTCCAGTTGCTCAACAATGGCCTGTGTTTTATTCTCTAGTCGTTCTATCATCAGACGGTTAAAACCAAGTTGCAAGATTATTGGATCGATTTTGTGAAATTGATTCTGGCAGGCAATCCAGGTTTGTGCATCCAACAGATTTTGGTAGTTCAGTTTGTATTGCTCGGGATAGTTAAGAGTAAAGGTTGGAATATTTTCTCCGTTGCTACGAGTGATTTTAGCATCGGCAGTCTCAACCACGTGTAAAATTACGTTGTCGTAGGCTTTGTCGTTATTGTGTTCGTGTTTTTGCCAGTCGGAAGCTTTTTTGTGGATTTCGATGTTTCCCGCCCAGATCGTGTCTTTTATTTTAATCTTTGCATTAAAAAAATCAGGACCAGAATCGGTATTGATTCTTCCCGGATCAATAATTTCCAGCCGATCTCCTTCAACGGTTGATAGATTTTCGTTAGTAAAAAGTCTGTTCTGCCAAATGTATTGCAGAAATTCTTCGGGCATATTTTTCGGGGTAGCCATTTGGGAATGTTTTGTTTTCCCTAAAAATAAAGAAAATGTTTGAATTGCCGGAGAACGAAAATCAAGCTGTAAATTAGCCTATCGTATTTATTTTCTGAAAGATGTCCCACAAAACAATACCGGCACTCACCGAAATATTAAAGGAATGTTTGGTGCCGTATTGCGGAATTTCAATGCTGCCATCGCAAAGATCAACAACACTTTGTTTTACACCTTTTACCTCGTTTCCAAAAACCAGCGCCACTTTTTCTCCTTCGGCAGGTTGATAATCCGGTAGCATAATACTGTTTTCAACCTGCTCGATGGCGTACACTTTAAAACCATCCTTTTGCAGGTTCTCAACAACTTCTTCGGTGTGTTCGAAATATTCCCAGTCAACCGATTTTTCGGCATCAAGTGCTGTTTTGCGGATTTCATTATTGGGAGGTGTAGCAGTAATTCCGCAGAGGTATATTTTATTAATCAGCAAAGCATCAGAAGTCCGGAAAACCGAACCAATATTGTTGCAGCTTCTGATATTGTCGAGCACCACAACGATGGGTGTTTTGTCTGACTGTTTGTATTCTTCAACCGATAAACGACCGAGTTCAATATTTCTTAGTTTTCGCATAAATCTTTTCTTTTCAAAATCGTTCTACCAGTTTACTGCTGCTCTTCTGAAAGGTTGCGACATACATCGCGCACCGCCACCGCCGCGTGCCAGTTCCGATCCGGCGATTGTTACCACACATTTTTTGTAATCGTCGACATTAGTCTTGCCCGAAATTATGTCGGTGGCAGTTATAACATCATAACCATGTTTGTTCAGCTCCTCAATGGTGTGAACATTTCGCTGGTAACCGATAATTTTTCCCGGTGCAAAAGCCAAAAAGTTGGCACCACTGTGCCATTGTTCCCGTTCCTGAATCCACGGATCGCCGGTTCCTCCACACGAAATTGGTCGTAAATCCATGCCCAGTTTTTTTAGTGCTTTCGGGATGTTTGGCATTTCTTCAATGCGGTTAACTTTGCCGTTCTCAATTTCAATATGAATGGTTTTAAAGCGGCTCATCCCAAAAATTACCGGCGGGTAAACCATACATTCATCGGTATTCAGAAAAGTAAAAACCATGTCGAGATGAATAAACGATTCAGGTGTTTCCGGTAGTTCCTGAACGATAATGTGGTGTTTTTCCTTTTTTTGGTGTTTTAGGTTTTCAATGATAAAATCGATTCCCTGCGTGCTGGTTCTAATTCCGGTGCCAATCACAAAAATATCGTCGCGGGCAATTTGTACGTCGCCACCTTCAACCATCGATTTCCGGTTCACCATAATTCCTGAATCGGGTTTTCCGGGGTTCAATATTTTAGTGTCAATATCCGGGTGATATTTGTAAATGGCCTCCATTATCACCGATTCTCGTTCGCGCACCGGGTTGGCCATTTTGCCAATAAGCATGTTGTCGTTCATTGCCATGGCCGAGTCGCGTGTAAAAAACAGGTTGTGCAAAGGCCGCAGTAAAAAACGTTCGTTGCTCAGGTAGTTGGTCAGATTATTTTTCTCCAGTACAACTCCTTCAACCAGCAAATTTGCCAGTGTTTGCGAACTTGCTTCAGTAAGCTGCTGACAGGAATCGATGTATTCGGTCATACAGATTTCATTCAGAACTTCTTTTTTTACGGCTTCATCGGCCAAAATATCGGCCAGCAGATCTTTTACCTGGTACACTTTCGACACCTTTTTCAGCACACCTTCAAATTGTGCATATTCTTTCGATGCGATAGATAAATTCAGTATATCGCTGTACAAAGCACGTTCCGCATTTGCCGGTGTCATATTCTCCACTTCCGAACCCGGAGTATGAATAATAACACCTTCTAACTGGCCAATTTCTGAATGAACCGAAGTTTTCATATTCTCGTAATATCAATGTGTTTACGGGATCAAAGATATAAACTTTGTATGGTCCGTAATTGATTAACGAATATTTCATGTGATTAGAATTGATTATTTTTATGGCAATCCGCCAGCTGGCGGAAACGCGCAAGATCATAATCATTCGCCATAGAGTAAAAAAATTATCTCGTACGATGTGTATTTGGACAGACTTTTTGTTATACTCGTTTCGTTCTACTTTTATGTTGCTAAAAATGTTTGGATGAGGAGTTTTGTCTTTATATTGATTTTTTTGTTGGGAGCGGGGTTTGCCGGAGCGCAGGAAAACGATACTTCTGAAATAAATATGGGGTATGTGCAGGATGGCGACACCATCATTTTTAAGAACATAAAAGAGGTGGTTGTTTTTCCGAATCGTGAGTTTAAAAACAAACGACAATATCGTCGTTATACCCGTTATGTTGCAAAAGTGAAAAAAGTGTACCCGTTGGCCGTAGAAGCGCGGGAATTGCTTGCAGAATACGAGCCACAATACAATGCGCTTGAAGAGCCTAAAGAGCGCCGTAAATTGATGAAGCAACTGGAGAAGGAATTGTTGGACGAACATAAAGACGAATTAAAAAAGTGGTCGATTTCCGACGGTCGAATTTTGTTAAAACTGATTAACCGCGAAACCGAACGGACTCCGTATAGTTTGATAAAAGAATTTCGGGGAGGATTTAGTGCAACGTTCTGGCAGGGAATTGCCAAGCTGTTTAAAAACGATTTGAAAGCAGGCTACGAACCGGAGGAAGAGGACAAAGTATTGGAGGAAATTGTAACACTCATTGAACTTGGATATCTTTAGCATGCGAGATCATATAAGAACTTTTATCGCCATAAAAATACACCCTAACGAAAAAGTGCTGGATTTGCTACAATATTTAAAAAAGCAATTCCCAGCAGATAAAATAAACTGGGTAGATACCGAAAACTTCCATCTTACCTTACGATTTTTGGGCAACACAACTCGTGAACAGCTGTATGAACTTGTTGACCGTTTGGAGGAGGTTGTTTCTAGGAAAAAGAAGTGTAAACTTAGTTTAAAAGGGACCGGATATTTTAAAAGCAAAAATCAACCACGCGTGTTATTTGTTAAGATTCAAGCGGAGGAAGTGCTGGAACTTTTGGTTCAGGAAATTGAAAAGGAAGTGGTGAGTTGCAGTTTTGAGGCAGAACAAAAGGCTTATAAACCGCATTTAACGTTGGGCCGAATAAAACATGTTCAAAATACAAATCGGTTTTTCTCACTGTTAGATGAAATGCCTTCGGATATTTATCAGGAGATTAAAGTTGACGGGATTATTTTATTTCAAAGTATATTAAAAACAACCGGTCCGGAATACCGGCCAATCAAAACATTTGCACTACAATGATTGCCAATACACCAAAACCACCTTATTACGCGGTAATATTTACGACACTTCGCAACGATATTGATGACGGCTATGGTGAAATGGCCAAACAAATGCTGGAGTTAGCTAAAAAACAGCCCGGTTTTTTGGGAGAGGAGTCGGTTCGTGAAGAGTTGGGGATAACCGTTTCGTACTGGGAAAGCCTGGAGGCAATTAAAAACTGGAAGCAAAATGCAGAACATTTGCAGGCACAACAATTGGGGAAAGCCAGGTGGTATAAGAAATACAAATTGCGGGTTGCCCGTGTGGAACGCGATGCGGAATTCTGAATGAAAGAATGCTTTAATGGAAAATTTGCGTCGTTGCGATAAATTGTAAAACTGCTCAATTGAATTACTGCCCGGCTTTTGCCAATTGCCAATTGCATTTTTGCCTATTAAGCCTGAATGAAAAGGGATTAGTGTTTCGAATGAATTACAATTATTATTAACCTGAGTTAGATTTTAAATAGAAACTGAGACAAGATTTAGAATCGAACTCAGGTTATTACTTTCCGTTGCCTTTCACACTCACCATTACGGTGTAAATGAGGATTTTGAAGTCGATGTACAACGAGATGTTTTTCAGGTACATCATATCGTAAGTTAAACGCTCCAACATTTCGTCGACGTTTGAGGCGTAACCGTATTTTACCTGTCCCCACGAAGTAATTCCCGGACGAAGTTTGTGGAGGTGAGCGTAATGCGGCGCACGTTCCAGAATCTGCTTGATAAAAAATTCCCTTTCAGGACGCGGTCCAACCAAAGACATGGTTCCCATAATTACATTAAAAAACTGGGGAATCTCATCTAGGTGCGTTTTTCGCAGGTATCGGCCAATTCCTGTAATGCGAGCATCATTTTCCGAGGAAAGAGCAGGTGAGCCATTTTCGGCATCGGCAACCATACTGCGAAGCTTATAAATATTGAAAGGTTTACCGTAGCGGCCAACTCGTTGCTGTTTGTATATAATAGGACCTTTTGACGATGTTTTAATAATGACAGCCAGTACAATAAATACAGGGAAAAACAGAATAAGTGCGATGCACGAAAACACAACATCAAGCAAACGTTTTACGTTTGCCTGCCATCCGGGCATTAATCCGTTGCTGATTTTAATAAGCGGACTTCCGAAAATGGTATTTGTTTTGGTCATTCCCGAAAGCAGGTCGTACAAATCGGGGATTCCCCAAATGGTAATCTGGCGGTTCTCGATAATAGTAAGTATTTCACTCAGCTGATCGTGTTCTTTGGTTTCCAAGGCCAGAATAACCTCTTCAATATTCTCTTTATCCAGAATATTGATAATGTCTTTAATGTGACCGAGCATTGGCAATTGTTCACTTAAAACCGAATCGCTATTCTTGTCCAGTTCTATAAAACCAACAAATTTATTTCCGGCCGGACGAACCTGGCTCGACATTTCGTTGTATACTTTCAGCGCTTTTTCGTTACTGCCAATTATAAGGGTGTTAAAACCAATTTTGCGTTTGTGTATTTTATGAACGGTTTGGGTAGTAAGAACCAGTCTGAACAAGTAGGTTAACCCAAAATGCAGGCTGAAAAGCGTAAATATGGAATTGTAATAGTTTTTATACGATCCTATCCAGTCGTCGAGCAAAAAAGCAAAGAAAATAATTACAACACCAACCACCGATGTTGCAAATGTTTGACCAAGCTCGAGCAAACGCGACCGGCGATAAATGTTATTGTAAAAGCCTACGATATAATAGAAAGTGATCCAGAAAGCCGGAATAAAAATAAGACCCAAATAAAACTGGGTGGTTAATTCGAACGGAACATCCCATCCGTTAAAATATTGAGGTTCAATAATTTCTTTGCGATATACGAAAAAAGAAGCCCAGGCCAGTGCTGCAGCAAAAAAATCGAAAAATAAATATTTGGCCGTCTGCCACGATTTGTTCATGTAGAAACGATTAAGTCAGGTCTTTTCACAATCAGTATTTAAACGACCTCTAATACAAAATATTGCGGCAAAAGTAATTTTTTATTGGCATTAATGAATAGAAAACTGAGCGATCTTTTTATTGATCTTCTGAGCCACGTGCATGGCAATCAGGTAATCATCAAGGGTTGATATTTTTTTAATTTTCCCCTCTATTGACTGAATAAAAACATCCAGTTCGTTAACGATAAATTCATCGTCGAATTTAATGTCCTTGTTATCCGTCAGAAATTTTTCTTTCGAGAAATTGAACGTTGCAAATTGGTTATCGGAATAGATGCGTAACTTAAAGTTCTTCAACGATTCAAGTTTTCCGAAATTCAGATTTACCACTGAAGCATCACCAAATTCAAGACGAACGTTGGTAAATTTTGAGTTGTCGTATCCCGGGAAAGTTACGGCGCCAATCTTTTTTGGAGAAATACCGGTAACCTTTAAAAGCATCAGCAGCATGGGGTAAAGCGAATTCTTTTCGGTTACATCTGCCTCAAAATTCGAATAGTCGATAAATGCCGGAGTTTTAATGTTTTTATTTACCCACTGTATTGCCGGCGAGAAAAAGTACGGATTGATAACCTGCACCACCGATCGCGATTCGTTAATAAGTTTATTCAAATCGGTACATTCATCAATGGTGAGATCGGGGTATTCAACGCAAAAAATGTGCTTCGACTTTTTAATAATATCGCGCATAAATTTAAACGGCATTGGTGTTGAATTGTCCATCAGAATAACATCAGCGCGTTCAATCAACTCAACACGGTTGAACTCCGGAATGGAATAGTGGAAACCGGTGAGCTCGGCGCTCGAACCAACCGAAGCTTTGCCAATAATATTTATCAAAGCATTTTTTTTGATTTCTACAGCGAAGGGTTCAAGAATTTCTGTGTTTCCTATTAAGCCTACATTCAACATATTACGCTATTTAAATTGTTTCTATGCAAATATAGAACTCAGGTCAATATTTTTTTGTGGAGCTGCGTTTAATTTATCAACGTTAAATGTTAATATTCATTCCTGAATGAAAAGTTTGTTGGTACGTGAATTCGATTAATTTTGTACATATAGTTAAGGAAAAGATGGTAAAAGACACATCGCGACATCAGGGTTTGCGCAAACGTTTAGTTGATGGGCTAAAAGTAAAGGGCATTCGAAACGAGGCTGTTTTAACGGCAATCGGTAACGTGCCGCGCCATTTATTTATGGAGAGTGGATTTATAAATTTTGCCTACAAAGATCAGGCTTTTCCGATTGGTGCCGGACAAACCATTTCGCAACCCTATACCGTTGGTTTTCAAACCCAATTGCTCGATGTTAAAAAGGGGGAGAAAGTGCTAGAAGTTGGAACCGGATCAGGTTACCAGGCAGCCGTGCTGGTTGAAATGGGCGCAAAGGTTTTTACTATCGAACGTCAAAAAGAACTGTATGTAAAAACGCATAAGTTTTTGCCGTCGATAGGATATAAACCCGCTTGTTTTTTTGGAGATGGTTATAAAGGTTTGCCAAACTTCGCCCCTTTCGATAAAATTTTGGTAACGGCAGGTGCGCCGTCGGTCCCTTCCGAGTTGAAACTTCAGCTGAAAATAGGTGGGAAATTGGTTGTTCCGGTGGGCAACGAAAAGCACCAGGAAATGTGCGAAATTGTTCGTACAGGCGAAAATGATTTCACTATGAAAAAACATGGAGGCTTTGTTTTTGTTCCTCTCTTAAAAGGAACCGTAAATTTTTAATATGATTAAAGTTGAAAAATTTGTTGTAAACCCCTTGGGCGAAAATAGTCTTGTATTGAGCGACGATACAAAAGAATGTGTAATTATCGATCCCGGATTTTATTATGGAGAAGAACAGGACGAGCTAAAATATTACATCGAACGAAATGAGCTGAAACCTGTAAAAATAATCAATACGCATTGCCATTTCGATCATATAATGGGTGTTGATTTTGTTCGCGAAGAATATAAGATTCCGTTTTTAGCCCATGCCGACGATGCTTTTTGGGTAGAACGGGCAGTTGATCAAGGCAAAATGTATAATTTCGAAATGCAGCCTGTAAAGCCTATCGATACTTTTATTGAAGAGGGGCAAACTGTTGAATTTGGTGAGTCAAGCCTCGAGGTAATTCATGTTCCCGGTCATGCTCCTGGTCATGTTGTTTTTTATAGCAAAAACGATAAACTATTAATTGCCGGCGATGTTTTGTTTTATGGTAGTATTGGACGCACCGACTTGCCGGGAGGCGATTTCGACACCTTGATAAACAACATTAAAGGAAAACTTTTTGCATTACCCGACGAGACAAAAGTGTACTGTGGTCACGGCCCGGAAACCACACTTGGTTTTGAAAAAGTAAATAATCCGTTTTTAACCTGAATGTAAATGATTTAAAATTGTTTTATATCATTTTTTTAAAACCATTCAGTTTATATACTTGCACAAAAATTCATTATAAAATAAATATTTCGAATGTCTCAGGATAGATTTGTCACCCGCCACATTGGCCCGCGAGGTTTGGAAATTGCCGAAATGCTTGAATCTGTTGGTGTTTCGTCGATGGAGGAATTGCTCGAACAAACTGTACCGGCCAATATAAGGTTAAAGCAACCTTTAAAAATGAATGAAGGATTGTCGGAACGTAAATACTTCCGTCGTATTCTTGAACTGGCATCAAAAAATAAAGTATTTAATACTTACATCGGAATGGGCTATTACGATACAATCACTCCGGCAGTGGTTTTACGTAACGTGCTTGAAAATCCGGTGTGGTATACTTCTTATACACCTTACCAGGCTGAGATTTCGCAGGGGCGTCTCGAGGCATTGTTAAACTACCAGACAATGGTTTGCAGTTTAACCGGAATGGACATTGCAAATGCATCCTTGCTTGATGAAGCTACTGCAGCAGCCGAAGCCATGGTTATGATGGCGAATTTGCGATCGCGAAAAATGGTTAAAGCAGGTGTAAACACCGTTTTGGTTGACGACAAAATGTGGCCGCAAACTCACGATGTGTTAAAAACGCGTGCTTTGCCTCTTGGTTTCGAACTTAAAATTTTACCAAAAGACGAGTTTGTTTTCGACGACACCGTATTTGGAGTGTTGGTGCAATATCCGAACTCTGATGGTGAAATTGTTGACTATGCTGACCTTGTTGAAAAAGCACACGAAAAAGAAATAAAAGTTGCTGTTGCTGCCGACCTGATGTCGTTGGCAATATTAACTCCTCCGGGAGAATGGGGAGCCGATATTGTATTTGGTAACTCGCAGCGTTTTGGTGTTCCAATGGGATACGGTGGCCCTCATGCTGCATTTTTTGCAGCCCGAGAAGATTTTAAACGAAATATGCCGGGACGTATTATTGGTGTTACGAAAGATATGCATGGTAACCGTGCGCTTCGTATGGCACTGCAAACCCGCGAACAGCACATTAAACGCGAAAAAGCAACTTCAAATATTTGTACCGCTCAGGCGTTATTGGCAATTATGGCCGGTTTCTTTGGCGTTTATCACGGACCGGATGGTATTATCGGAATTGCAGAGCGCATCCATAATATCGCTGCATTCCTTGCCAGCGAAATTGAAAAACTTGGGTACACTCAGATTAATAAAAACTACTTCGATACCATCCGTTTTGCATTGCCAAAACATGTAATGCGCGAAGATATTGAGTGGTTGTCGCACGAGCTGGAAATGAACTTCCGGTATTTCGAAAATGGCGATGTTGGTATCAGTATCGATGAAACAACGAACCCGCAGGATATTGGCTGGATCATTGAAGTATTTGCAAAAGCTGCCAATAAAAAATGGCAGGTAGCCGAAGAATATCCCGAAGGAGTTGAAATAAACGCTGCGTTTAAAAGAACTTCGGAATTTATGACCGAGGAAGTATTTAATAAATACCGCTCGGAAACAGAGATGGTTCGTTACATTAAACGATTAGCAAAAAAAGATATATCGTTAACACAATCGATGATTTCGTTGGGCTCGTGTACAATGAAGCTGAATGCTGCAACTGAAATGTTGCCGATGAGCTGGATCGAATTTAACGGTTTACATCCTTTTGTTCCGAAAAACCAGGCACGTGGTTACCAGGAAATGATGGAAGAACTGCGTAGGGATTTAGCTGAAATTACCGGAATGGCCGATGTAAGTTTGCAGCCAAACTCAGGTGCTGCTGGCGAATATGCCGGTTTGATGGTAATTCAGGAATACCACAAAAGCCGTGGCGAGGGCCAGCGTGATGTGGTAATTATTCCTTCTTCGGCACACGGAACCAATCCTGCTAGTGCTGTTATGGCCGGAACAAAAGTGGTTGTGGTAAAATGCGATGAAAAAGGTAACGTTGATATGGACGACCTGCGTGCCAAAGCCGAACTGCACAAAGACAATCTTTCGGCGTTTATGGTAACTTATCCATCAACGCACGGGGTTTTCGAAGCCTCAATTATTGAAATGTGTGAGGTGATTCACGAAAATGGTGGTCAGGTTTATATGGATGGTGCCAACATGAACGCACAGGTTGGATTAACCAATCCACGGATGATCGGCGCTGATGTTTGTCACCTGAACCTGCATAAAACATTTGCTATTCCACACGGTGGTGGTGGTCCTGGTGTTGGCCCTATTGGTGTTGCCAGTCACCTGGTAGAATTCCTGCCATCGCATCCGATTATGAATAACGGACACGTTGGTATTACAGCTGTTTCAGCAGCTCCATGGGGAAGTGCATCAGTATTGCCAATTACTTATGGTTACATAAAAATGATGGGCGCTGAGGGCCTTACAGAGGCTACAAAAATCGCCATTCTGAATGCCAACTACATTGCAACAGCTTTAAAAGATAATTACGGAATTTTATATACCGGTGAAAACGGACGTGTGGCACACGAATTAATTTTGGAGTGCCGTCACCTAAAAGCTTCAGCCGGAATTACCGAAGAAGACATTGCCAAGCGATTGATGGATTATGGTTTCCACGCGCCAACACTGTCGTTCCCGGTTCATGGGACTTTGATGATCGAGCCAACAGAAAGTGAATCGAAAGATGAGCTGGATCGTTTTATCAGTGCTTTAAACTCTATTTTCGATGAAGTTAAAGAAGTGGAGAACGGTGCTGCCGACAAAGCTGATAACGTACTAAAAAATGCGCCACACACAGCAGAAAGTGTTTGTGCCGATGAATGGACACATGCTTATGGCCGCGAGAAAGCTGCTTATCCGCTGGATTGGGTGCGCGAAAACAAATACTGGGTGCCGGTTGGCCGTGTTGATAATGCATGGGGAGATCGTAACCTCATTTGTACCTGTGGTTCGCCGGAGGAATACGAAGCTTTCGCTGACTAGAAAAATAAATCTTTATATAAATGTAGGAAGCCGTCTGAATTTTCAGGCGGCTTTTTTATTTTTGTTGCATGATCATATTTCCCAATGCGAAAATAAATATCGGGCTTAATGTTGTGGAGAAACGACCGGATGGTTACCACAACCTCGAAACCATCTTTTACCCGGTAAAATTATCGGATGCTTTGGAAGTGATCGAATCAGAAGAAACGAGCTTTTCTTCGTCGGGTATTGAAATTGATGCTGCTCCGGAGAATAATCTCGTTTATAAAGCTTATTCGTTGCTAGCACGGGATTTTGATCTTTCACTGGTAAAAATGCATTTACACAAAGTAATTCCGTTTGGTGCAGGCCTTGGTGGTGGTTCGGCCGACGCGGCTTTTGCATTAAAAATGCTGAACGGTTATTTTGAGTTGGGATTAACGACAGTTCAACTGGAAAATTATGCTGCCCGAATTGGTGCCGATTGCCCATTTTTTATTCAAAACAAACCAACTTTTGCACATGGTATCGGCGATCAGTTTAAACCGGTTAAACTCGATTTGTCGGCATATGAGATCGTTGTTGTTAAACCTCCGTTCTCTGTTAGTACACCACAAGCTTATCAAAATATTATTCCTGCTAAAGCGGATTTTAACCTGCTTGAGATTGAAAATCTTCCGATTGAAGAATGGAAAACTGTAGTAAAAAACGACTTTGAAAAAAGTGTATTTCCGCAGTTTCCCGAAATCGAAAAACTGAAGAACCAGCTTTACGAAGCGGGCGCTGTCTACGCATCTATGTCGGGAAGTGGCTCAGCATTGTTTGGAATATTTCGCCATTTACCGGCAAATTTAGACAGTAGCCTACCAAAAGGTATTTTTATTTACCGATAACCCCGGACGTTTACCGACCTTAAGAACTCATTAACATTTTTTTTATTCTTTTTAACAAAACGAAGTGTAACCTTTGTCTTCGTAATTAGTCTATTATACTGAAAACAAGAAAACAAAAAAGTCCTTTACGAAGGCAATTTGAAAACAAACAATTAGTTCGAAAACAGTTAAAACAGAAAACATGAAAACTAGATTTAATTTAAAAACAGTTGCACTTATACTAGCAGTAATATTTACAGTAGGAACAGCTAATGCAACAGAAAAAGTTACAAAAGCCTCAAGTCATGAAAACATTGTTGAAACATCGTTGAACCTGGAGTCGTGGATGACCAACGACGCAATCTGGAGCACTTCTGCCGACTTTAATTTCGTTGAAGCGCAGGAAGGTTCGCTAGAGTTGGAAACCTGGATGACAAGCAACGATGTGTGGTCAACTGCAAGTGATATGGCAGCTCAAACAGAAGAAGCCGATCTTGAATTGGAAAACTGGATGACCAACGATTTCACCTGGCAAGTAGTACCAACTTCAACAGTTGAAATGGACGGGACTCTAAGTCTTGAGGACTGGATGATTAATGAAAGAGTTTGGAATTTGTAGATAAATAGAAAACGCGATTAGTTTTATTTGGATTTTTTGAGAGTTGCCGCTTAGTTGAGGCAACTCTTTTTTGTATAAAATAAGGCACAAAAAAAACCGCACAGTCTACTTGCGCGGTTTTAATATTTGAAACTCGTTACGAGTTATTTTGTCGGTTTAATTTCAATCATCAAATGACGGTTAGGAATAACCTCTCCTTTTTTGACGTGAATTTTAACGATCTCTCCATCAAAAGGCATCCGTACCTGGTTTTCCATTTTCATTGCTTCGAGCAATAGTAATGTTTCACCTTCTTTCACCTTTTGTTTTGTTTTTACAAAAAGATCGATGATTGTTCCCGGTATAAATGAATAGAGTTCATTTGGATCCGGAGACACATAATTAACCCTGTTTTCAAACCTTTTGGTATAGGTTGTTTTGTAAACAGCCCCTTGAATAACAAGATTTTTAAGCTCTTTTTCTTCTGCCATAATGCAAATCTTTTAGTGGTTTAAAACGGAGGAATTCCGTGTTTTTTAGCTGGCATTGAAGCGCTTTTGTTCTCCGATACCTGTAACGCATGTAATATGCGCGAACGTGTATCGCTAGGCTCGATTACCTCGTCGATATAACCTTGTGCAGCAGCAACATAAGGATTGGCAAATTTCTCTTTGTACTCCTCAATTTTTTGCTGACGCATTTCATCAGGATTTTCGGCTTCGGCAATTTCTTTGCGGAATACAATGTTTGCAGCTCCTTCTGGTCCCATAACTGCAATTTCGGCTGTTGGCCATGCAAAAACAAAGTCGGCACGCAAGTGACGCGAGTTCATTGCAATATAACCACCACCATAAGCTTTACGCAGAATAACAGTTACTTTTGGCACTGTAGCTTCGCTATAGGCGTAAAGAATTTTTGCACCGTGACGAATTACTCCGGCATGTTCCTGATCAACACCAGGCAGGTAACCAGGCAGGTCTTCCATGGTAATAATAGGAATATTGAAAGCATCGCAGTAACGGATAAAACGAGCTGCTTTGTCCGAACTATCGATATCAAGAACACCTGCAAGTACCATTGGCTGGTTAGCCACAAAACCTACAGTTTCGCCATTCATACGACCAAAACCTACAATGATATTTGGAGCAAAACGTTCCATAACTTCGAAGAATTCAGAACCGTCGGTGATGCTTTTAAGTACATCGCGCATGTCGTACGGAATTCTTGGATCAGCAGGAACAATATCTTCAACCTTAACTCCTTTTAACGGAGCTTTTGGTTTATGAGGTAATGCTTTTTTCAGGTTACTACGCGGAATAAAGCTGATAAGTGTTTTTATCTGATCGAAACACTCCATTTCAGTTTCGGCATAGAAATGTGCATTTCCGGTTACCTCGGCGTGTACTTTAGCACCACCAAGTTCTTCCATAGAAACTTCTTCGCCCAAAACCGATTTAACCACTGATGGTCCGGTAATGAACATTTTCGAAATGTTTTCTACCACAAAAACAAAATCGGTAAGAGCAGGCGAGTATACCGCACCACCGGCACATGGGCCAAGAATTACCGAAATTTGTGGAATTACACCTGAAGCCAGTGTGTTGCGGAAGAAAATCTCTCCGTAACCGGCCAATGAGTTAACTCCCTCCTGAATACGCGCACCACCCGAGTCGTTGATACCGATTAATGGTACACGCATTTTCAACGCGTGATCCATAATTTTGGTGATCTTGCGAGCATGCATCAATCCCAACGAACCACCTGCAACGGTAAAGTCCTGGGCAAAAATACAAACTGGCTTGTCGTAGATAGTACCGGTACCGATAATAACACCGTCGCCGTGCAAGGTTTTGCCTTCCATGCCAAAATCCTTGGCAGCATGTTCTACAAATAAATCGTATTCGTGAAATGAGTTTTTATCCAACAGGGCAAGGATACGTTCACGGGCTGTGAGTTTACCCATTTTAACCTGTTTCTCAATGGCTTTATCTCCACCACCTTTTTGTACTTCTTTCTTTCTTTTACGAAGATCGAGTACGTTACTTCTTAGTGACATAAAGTATTTTTTTAGTTATAAATTACCCGGTAGTTGACCGGTGTTATTTTATTTAGCGTGGGCAAAATTATAATTTTTTTTAATTGCCATGGGCTAATGTATTGTAGTACTACGGAAATTAACCAACATAGGTTCAAGCCCTTCGAATTATTGTATTGTATGTTTGAAAAATTGTCGGAAATTGGCTTTGAAACGCTAAGAAATGTGGAAAATGAGAACTCTCCACACTTTTTAAAATTTAACGGGCAGCCCATCGGTATACAAAAAATGCCAACACAGCATAAGTCAGGTTGGGTATCCACACCGACAGCATTACAGGAGCCGTACCACTTATGGCAAATACGGTTGAAATTTGCATAAATAATATATACGAGAAAGCAAGAAGGAGTCCCAAACCGATGTGTAAACCGAGTCCTCCTTTAACTTTTCGCGATGCCAGACCAACACCGATCAAAGTTAAAATGAATGCGGAGAAAGGATTCGCCAAACGTTTGTGTTTCTCTACTTCCCACTCAATATAATTTACTCCGCGCATTTTCATCAGGTCGATTTCCTTAAGTAAGGCCGGCGTAGGAAAGGTTTCCATTTCATTTTTCATTCGCTGAAAATCGCCTGGCGTCATGTTCAACGTAGTGTCCATCCGGTAACCCTTTTCAAATGTTTCGTGATCGTCGAAAATGTTTCTTTTCCAATACGAGTTGATCACCCATTTCTCGGTTTTTTCGTCCCAGCGGATATTTTGTGCGGTAAGCTTTTCTTTTAGTTTCGCACCTTCAAAACGTTCGAGCGTAAAACGCATCCCCACATTATTTGCATTAAAACTCTGCATATAAATATAGGTGCCCGGTTCAATTTGTCGGTGTATATTTTTGTCGATATCAACAGTTCTGTTTTTAATGTATTTGTGCCTGAAATCGATCATCGTTTTGTTGGCCGGCGGAATTACATAGTTCCCCAACACAAACGAAAAAAGTGCAATAATAAACGCCGAAACCAGGTAAGGTCGCATCAGTCGGGCATACGAAACACCACTGCTTAAAATGGCAATAATCTCGGTGTTGTACGTCATTTTCGAGGTAAAATAAATTACCGCGATAAACGTAAACAGCGGACTAAAAAGGTTGGCAAAGTAGGGGATGAAGTTCAGGTAATAATCAAAAACTATATCGTGAAGCGGAATATCTTTCGACAGGAATTCATCGAGGTTTTCCGAAATATCGAAAACAATGGCAATACTTAAAATCAGGCCAATGGCATAAAAGAACGTTCCCAAAAATTTTTTCGAGATGTAAAGGTCTATTGTTTTATACCACTTCATGATCTTTTAAAGGCGTTGTTTTAGTTTTAAAACCATTTCGTTTTTCCAGCTTACAAATTCGCCGCTCTGTATTTTTTCTCTTGCGGTTTTAACCAGCCACAGGTAAAAAGCCAGGTTGTGCTGACTGGCAATTTGCGCGCCAAGCATTTCGTTCGAAATAATTAAGTGGCGAAGATAAGCTTTTGAATACTGGTCGACAAACGAAGTTCCGTTTTCATCGATGGGAGAGTGGTCGTTTTCCCATTTTTTATTTCGCATGTTCAGGATTCCTTCGCTGGTAAACAACATTCCGTTGCGTCCGTTTCGGGTGGGCATCACACAGTCGAACATATCTATTCCGCGATGAATACCTTCCAGAATGTTTACCGGAGTACCAACGCCCATCAGGTAACGCGGTTTATTTTCAGGAAGATCGGCAGTACAAACTTCGGTCATTTCGTACATTTCCTGTTCGGTTTCGCCAACCGACAACCCGCCAATGGCATAACCGTCGGCATCAAAATTTTTAACGTTGGCCACTGCTGCTTTTCGTAAATCGGTAAACGTGTTTCCCTGAACAATGGGGAACAACGATTGCGAATAACCATATTTTGGTTCGGTGCTGTTAAACTGTTTAAAACAGCGTTCGAGCCAGCGTTGTGTTAATTCCAGCGAACGTTTGGCATAATCGTAATCGGCATCGCCCGGAGTACATTCATCAAAAGCCATAATAATATCGGCACCGATTGTACGCTGAATATCCATCACATTTTCGGGCGTGAACATGTGATACGATCCGTCGATGTGCGATTGAAAACGAGCACCTTCTTCGCTTAATTTACGAATGTCTCCCAGCGAAAACACCTGGAAACCTCCACTGTCGGTCAGGATTGGTTTATCCCAACGATTGAATTTATGTAAGCCACCGGCTTTTTCAATAACATCAATGCCTGGGCGCAAATACAAATGATAAGTATTGCCCAATATAATCTCGGCTTTAATGTCTTCTTTTATATCTCTGGTGTGAATTCCTTTTACCGATCCGGCAGTACCTACCGGCATAAAAATGGGAGTTTCAATGGTGCCGTGGTCGGTGGTAAGTACACCTGCCCGGGCACGCGAGTTATCTGCTGTTTTCTGTAATTCGAATTGCATTTGTGTAAAATTGCGTGGCAAATATAGCTATTTAACCCGAATTCATTTTGGTTGTGGCGTGCCCAATCTTGTTAATAAAAACTAATTACTGTAAACAAATTCGTTTGCTGCAAAGAAAATGGTTGAGGTAATTTTGCTACTATTGCGTTAGTTTTTAATACCGAATTTTCTTCTCTAAATGATTCAGGAATTAACTGATAGTTTTAGCGCGTTAACTGTCTTTCAGGTTACGGTTTTGGCCATTGCTTTATTGTTGTGGTTGCTGCGATTTTTGTATCTGCTACTGTTTCCGTTACGTGTTGTTTCAAACAAAAATAAAGCAGAAGAGAACGACAAAAACACTTCGTTATCCATTTTGCTTACCGTACGAAACGAAGAAAACAATATTCGTGAAACCTTTCCAAGCTTGTTAACAGTGGAAGGTGCCGATTACGAAGTGGTAGCCGTAGACGACTTTTCGCAGGACAATACCTTGTCGGTATTAGGTTTGTTAAAACAGCGCTACGAAAAACTAAAAATCTCGTCGTTAAGCCAGGAAACCAGACATTCAGAAAAACTGTCGCAAAATATAGCACTGAAATTAGCCTCTAAAGAATGGGCTTTGATTTATCCGATAAATGCGCAAAAAGTTTCGGAGGAGTGGTTGGCAGAAATGTGCAAATCAAGCGACGATACTACTTCTGTAAAAGTTGGCTATGTAACCGTACTGCGAGCAAAAAGCTGGTTTAACAAGTTGTATCGGGTTGAGAACTTTTTTCAGCAAGTAAAAAGCGCATCCTTCATATTAAATGGAGCTGCATTTGTTTATAACGAAGAAAATGTGGCCTTTAAAAGAACGGAATATTTTAACCATGGTGGGTATGGAGTGAAGGTAAACGAACCTTTTGCCAACCTAGAGCTCGTATTAAACGACATCATTACAAAAAAGAATTCTGAATTTAATTTTAGCGATAAATCGGTTGTGGAAAAACAATTTTCGGTCGGCCAATCGGATTTTACAAACCTCATTCGAAAAAGCATCAGAATTGAAAAATATTTATCGAACAGGAAGAAATTTTTGTTAGAAATAGATCGCTTAACCGAGATATTTTATCCCTTATTTGTCGTTTTTAGCCTATTTGTTGCATTAACAATATGGCCGGTAATTTTGACTTTTATACTGCTTAAGTTGCTGGTTTTCATGGTTATCATAAAAATATTACAGAATCGTTTGAATGAACATAAATTATTCATAACTTCGTTAGTGTTCAGTTTTATAAGGCCTTTTTACAGGCTGATTTTTAAGTGGCGTTTTAATCGAACAAGCCGAAACTATAAATGGAAAAACAAGGGGTAATATTATCTGAGAAGGCGCGGCAAGACTACGAACTAGTTAAGGCTGCGTTGAATGGAGATGATAAAGCTTTTGCCCGTTTGTTAAACCGCTACAAAGACGCCATTTATTTTATGCTGCTAAAAATGGTGAATAACCGCAGCGACGCAGAAGATCTTACGCTTGAAGCTTTTGGCAAGGCATTTAAGAGCCTTCATCAATATTCGCCCACCTACGCATTTAGTACCTGGCTGTTTAAAATTGCATCGAATAATTGTATCGATTTTCTCCGAAAGAAAAAGGGTGTTCATGTCCCCATCGAAAATAACGCGCAGGACGATAATAGTGAAACCATAAAATTACGCTCGAAAGATCCTGATCCGGAAGAAAAGCTGATTCGTCAGCAGAAGGCGATTTTGTTGAGGCGGGTGGTACGTAAGTTAAAGCCGCGTTATCAAATACTGGTCGAACTCCGATATTTCAGAGAGTTTTCGTACGAAGAAATTGCAAAAGAGTTAGATTTGCCGCTCGGAACAGTAAAAGCCCAGCTTTTCAGAGCTCGCGAAATGCTGTTTAAAATGATTGAAAGTACCGAGATCGGACGAAAAGAGTAACTTTTGTATGGATATAATTCTAAAGTATTTCCCGCACCTTACCGAAACCCAGATTGAGCAATTTAAGCAACTGGAGCCATTGTATGCCGACTGGAATGCAAAAATAAATGTGATTTCCAGAAAGGATTTTTCTGAGTTTTACGAGCGCCACGTATTACATTCGTTGGGTATTGCCAAGTTTGCCCGTTTTGCCGACAAAACAAAAATTCTGGATGTGGGAACCGGTGGTGGATTTCCAGGAATTCCGCTGGCCATTTTATTTCCCGAAGTGCAATTTCATCTTGTCGATTCCATCGGAAAGAAAATAAAAGTGGTTAACGGAGTTGCAGAATCGTTAGGATTAAAGAATGTGCGTGCGGAACAAATTCGTGCCGAGCAACTGCAGGAGAAATACGATTATGTGGTGAGCCGCGCCGTAACCCGTTTGCCCGATTTTGTAAAATGGATCAGAAAAAACATTTCGAAAAAACAAATTAACCCGCTGCCAAATGGTGTAATTTATCTGAAAGGCGGTGATTTAAGAGAAGAGATCAAACCGTTTGGAAAAAGAATTTTCTTACAGGAGCTGTCGGATTATTTTGACGAGCCGTTTTTCGAAACCAAAAAAGTCTTGCACTTACCGCTATAAAAGAAAAACCGTTTTGAAACACTCAAAACGGTTTTTTTATTTAATCCTTCATCGTTAATCCTTCATCCTTTCTAAAGAAATTCATCGCCAAACGATACACCCATTTTTCGGGCTTTTTCAATCAATCCCAAATCCGGTTCAACCAGTCGCAATTTTCCACCAACTTCTTCAAGCGGCACTGTTGTTAGATCGTTGTTTTTAATGGCAACCATAGTTCCAAAATTTTCGTCGGCGATACACTGGGCTGCAAATGCTCCGTAGCGTGTGGCCAGAATGCGGTCCATTGGTGTTGGCGAGCCTCCCCGCTGAATATAGCCTAAAACAGTTTCACGGGTTTCAATACCGGTATATGTTTGAATAGCTTGTGCAATATGTGTTGCGGCCGATACTTCTTTTGGGTGATCGATACCCTCGGCAACTACCACAATCGAATATGGTTTGTTGCTTTCGTAACGACTTTCAATTTTTTTACAAACCGAGCGGATATTGTATTCCAACTCAGGCAAAAGAATGATATCACCACCACCTGCAAGTCCCGAATACAAAGCCAGCCAACCGGCGTGGTGTCCCATAATTTCAATAATCATTACACGCTGATGCGAGTTGGCCGTGGTGTGCAAACGGTCGATGGCGTCGGTGGCAATTTGCACTGCTGAATCGAAACCGAAAGTAACATCCGTGCCCCAAACGTCGTTATCGATTGTTTTTGGAATACCAACCACATTCATTCCCTCTTTTGCCAGTAAACTTGCTGTTTTCATGGTGCCGTTTCCACCAATACAAACAACGGCATCAAGTCCAAGTTTTTTATAATTCTTTACAATTTTTTGTGGTTTATCGTCGTCATCTTTTCCGTTTTTTTTGCCTTTATAGGGTTTTTCGCGCGAGGTTCCAAGCACGGTTCCACCAAGAGTAAGAATTCCCGAAAGGGCCGATTCTTTTAACTCAATGTAATCGCCGTTAATTAACCCTGAGTAACCGGCATTAAACCCCAATACCTCCATTCCGTATTCAACTATGGCTGTTTTTCCAACGCCTCTAATTGCTGCATTCAATCCGGGGCAATCGCCTCCTGCAGTCAAAATACCAATCCTTTTTGGTTTTGCTGAAGTACTCATATCAACTAATTTTTATTCAACTTAATCTTTTAATTAACCGAATTTACAAAAGAACTTTATAAAAACGATGCTCATTGCATGCTAAATCCTGTTATTCTCGATTTCTTTTTTTGCTGAGATAAAAAACGGTTTAACAAAATTTGTACATTCGCACGTCGTTTGAAAAAATGGCATTTTAATCTTTAACCAATTAAATTTAATAGAAATGAGAAAGTTTTTTTCACTTTTAATGGCTACTGCTATGGTTTTTTCCATCTCTTGTAAGAGTACAAAAACTGGTGGTTCTGCCGGATTAAATCAATTAACAAAACAAGAAAAAGAAGACGGTTGGGTACTGCTTTTCGATGGTAAAACCAGCGAAGGATGGCGGGGTAACAACAAAGAACATTTCCCAACAGGTTGGGAAGTTGTTGACGGAACGCTGCATTGCAACAAATCGGGTCAGGGTGAAGCCGGAGCACGCGATGGTGGCGACATTATCACAACCAAAGAATACTCGAATTTCCACCTGAAACTGGAGTGGAAAATTGCAGAGGGCGGAAACTCAGGTATTTTCTACTTAGGGAAAGAACATGAAGGATGGCCAATTTACAAAACAGCTCCTGAAATGCAGGTGTTGGATAACGAGCGTCACCCGGATGCATTGCTGGGAAAAGACGGTAACCGAAAAGCAGGTTCGTTGTACGACCTGATTCCTGCAAAACCACAAAATGCAAAACCTGCCGGTGGATGGAACACGGTTGAAATTATTTGCTACAAAGGCACTGTTGTGCACAAGCAAAATGGCGAAACAGTTGTTGAGTACCACTTGTGGACCGACGATTGGAAAGAAATGGTAGCCGGATCAAAATTCCCGGGGTTAAATCCTGACTGGGCAAACATTGCTAAAGAAGGTGTAATTGCATTGCAAGACCACGGCGACGACGTTTGGTTCCGTAATATCAAGATTAAGGAAATGAATTATTAAGCGAATTTAGCTGATAGTGAACGGCCCGGTAGATTTTTGCCGGGCTTTTTTGTCTTTAGTCGCGAGCTGCTAGCTTCGAGTTGTAAGAAACTAGTGACTAGTCGCTTTCCTACTCCGGATTATACCCTGAATCGTTCAAAATCTGCTGAAAATCGTAATTCGCCATCAACTCGGGCAAAGTTACTTCCGGGTGTTTTTTCATGTATTGTCGTACAATTTGCCAGCCAATCCACACACCTGTTCGTCCGGGCGAATCAAGCGGGAAACCACTTGTTGTTGGCGACGGATTTATGTACCGGATAATATCCATTCGTTTGCTGGTGTACAGCATTTCATGCTCAATCAGGTAAGTCCACATTTGAGGCTCGTTCATTTGGCACCACTCCAGTTGCTGTGTGGTATAGCCAATTTTTAGCGAGTCTTGCATGTCGGGCAACATGGCGTCAACCAGGTACATCAGTTTGCCTTTTTCAACCATATTGCCCAGAAGGTTGGTCGCACGGTCTTCGTGTTCAAATTCGGTAATTGCCCATGCAAATGCCACATCCGACAAAATCTTGTCTTTGTGCATGTTTTGTATCTTGTATTGCGGCGTTGTGCTTAGTTGCTGATAATAGTTGCAATCGCGCCCCAGGTATTTATCGAGGCTGATGCCAATAATATTTTCGGCCGTAACAACCGACTGGTTAAAACCAGAAGTGTAGGTATAAATGGTTGGCAGCTCTTTTTCGGGGAAATGGTAGCTGTAATATTTAAAAGCCTTTTTCAGCCCCTTTTCAAGCTTTTTTGTGTTGTTAAAAACCGAATCGGTTTTGTGTTTTACATCAACAATCAGGCTGTCGGTTAAAAACAGGCTCATCATGTGCTTAAAATCGTCGTCGCCGATACCACCCACCTGAATTACACGGTAAGTGTACAAATTGAAAAACTCAGGATAAGTATTACTCAACTCCGAAAACACTTCCAGCGTATCTTTTCCTTCGAGGTTAAAAAGTTGTTCGCCAAAATGAACTACTTCAACTTCTTTATCAATGTCAGAAATATTAACTTTTAACGGATTTGGTTTACAAGCAAAAAAAATCAGGGCTATTGTACCCATTAAAAACAGTCCTTTTAACAACTTCATTTTACAAGAAATTTAAATCAATACGCTTCTGCGGTCAAATTATTGCAAAACTGAACTAAAAATTGAACTTTTGCAAGGTTAAAAAGAATGATCAGAATAATGAGTTTATTATAGCGTTTTAAAACTCGAAACTCGGAGCTCTGAACTTTAAACTCGTATCATGAAAGTTGCATTAGCACAGTTAAATTATACCATAGGCGATTTTGAGGGAAATGCGTCGAAAATAATTGAAACGATCAATAAGTCGAAACAAGATGGTGTTGATCTGGTTGTTTTTTCCGAGTTGTCGGTAACGGGTTATTATCCGCACGATTTGCTGGAGAAGAAAGAGTTTATTGCCAAAGCGGAAGCTGCGGTTGCCGAAATTGCAAAATATTGCGACGGCATTGCTGCGCTGGTTGGTGCACCCCGAATTAATGAGCAGGAACGCGGTAAAAAGTTGTTTAACTCGGCATTCTTTTTAGCCGATGGCGAAATAAAAAGTGCGCACAACAAAACGTTGTTGCCAACCTACGATATTTTCGACGAGTATCGTCATTTTGAGCCAAACAACGAGTTTAATCTGATAGATTACAAAGGCGAAAAAATTGCCGTAACCATTTGCGAAGATTTGTGGGACGAGCAACCCACGGCCAACGAATTTGGAAAAGACAAGCTGTATTCGGTTTCGCCAATGGAAGAGTTGGCGAAATTAAAACCTGATTTTGTGGTGAATTTGTCGGCATCGCCATTTTCTTACAACCAGGAAGGCTGGCGGAAAAATGTGCTGATTAACAAAGCTAGAAATTATGGCATTCCGGTCTTGTATTGTAACCAGGTTGGAGCACAAACCGAACTGATTTTCGATGGTGGTTCGGTGTATATCGATACGGAAGGAGAGATCGTTAAAGAACTCAACTATTTCGAGGAAGATTTCCTCGTTCTCGATACCAAAGCAATTGGAGAAAAGGAACTGCAGCCAAAAGTTGACTACATTGAGAAGATACATGATGCACTGGTTTTGGGAATTCGTGATTACTTTAATAAGATGGGCTTTAAACAGGCCACGTTGGGATTGTCGGGTGGAATTGATTCAGCAGTGACAGTGGTGCTTGCTGTTCGTGCGCTGGGACCGGAAAATGTTCGTGTGCTGTTGATGCCATCGAAATATTCGTCGGACCACAGTGTAGACGATGCCCGTGAACTAGCCGAAAACCTTGGAATCCGTTACGACATTGTAAATATTCAATCGGCAGTTGATCAGTTTGAAAACGCGCTGTCGCCACTTTTCGAAGGGCGTTCGCCCGATGTTACCGAAGAGAATATACAAGCCCGTGCACGTGGAATTTATATGATGGCCATTTCGAATAAATTTGGACACATTCTGTTAAATACCACCAATAAGAGTGAGTGTGCAGTGGGGTACGGAACCTTGTATGGCGATATGAATGGAGGTATTGCAGTGTTGGGCGATGTATATAAACTCGACGTGTTCAAGTTGTCGCGTTTTATGAATAAAGACGGTGAAGTAATTCCTGAAAATACCATCGTAAAACCGCCGTCGGCCGAGTTGCGCCCCGATCAAAAAGATACCGATTCGCTACCCGAGTACGAAGAGCTTGATGACATGCTTTTTAACTACATCGAATTGAATAAATCGCCGCTGGAAATCGCTGCTCTTGGTTATGAAGAGGCGATTGTTCGTCGTGTGATAAGAATGGTGAATATGAATGAGTATAAGCGCTTTCAGGCGGCACCGATTTTAAGAGTAAGTTCAAAAGCATTTGGTTTCGGAAGGAAAATGCCTCTTGTTGCCCGCTACTAAGCATATATTTCTGGATCAGTAGTTTTATGTAAACTGATTCATGATATTATTCATGAGTCGTGTAAAATAACTGTTAAAAAAGAATCAATTTTAACATTTTTTTTTAGCTTTGATGCTATAAAACATACAGCGAAGTATATGTTAAATTCGGAAATTGGACTTAGGGATCTTGTTGATAATCCAAAATCAATATTTTATTTACTTGGGCAGGAAGATAAAGACGAACTGCAGCATCATATTTCACTTTCGCATTATAAAAAAAACGAATTCATTTATAAAGAAGGGGATAAGCCAAACGGATTTTTGGTGTTGATTGATGGGAAGGTAAAGATTTTTAAAGAAGGTGTTGGCGGACGAGAGCAGATTATTCGTATGACTAAACCGCTTGGGCTGATTGGTTATCGTGCATTGCTTGGCGATGAAACGCATAACGGATCGGCTGTAACGCTAGAAGAGTCGCTGGTTTGTACGATTAGTCCTGATTTTATCTTTAACCGTGCATTAAAAAACACCGATTTCTCATTTAAAATAATTCGTAAACTTTCACGAGAGCTTGGTTTTTCAAACGCCCGAACAGTAACGCTTACTCAAAAGCACATTCGAGGACGTTTGGCGGAATCGCTGATCCTGTTGAAGGACAAATACGGTTTTGAGAATGATGGAACAACTTTAAAGGCGTTTCTCTCGCGCGAGGACATTGCCAACCTGTCGAACATGACTACTTCGAATGCCATTCGAACCCTGTCAACTTTCGCCAGCGAAAAAGTAATTGCCATCGATGGTCGGAAGATTCGAATTCTGGATGCTAATCGTTTGGAGCGGATCAGTAAATTAGGATAACGTTTTCAAAAGAATATATCGAAGTGCCATCTGCTTGTCGGATGGCATTTTTTATTCCTGCAAATACACTCGTTTTACACGTTGCGAAATGCCTGTTAGAATCTCGTAAGGAATTGTCTCCAGTTTTTCAGCCAGCTCAATAATTGAAATGTTTGGGCCGAATAGCTCCACACTGTCTCCGGTTTCCACTTCAATGCCGTTAACATCCAACATTAACATGTCCATGCAGATATTACCCACAATCGGCGCTCTTTTCCCGTTTACAAAAGCACAACCTTTGCCATTGCCCAGTTTTCGGTTTATGCCGTCGGCATAGCCCAGCGGAACGATGGCGATACGGCTTCGTTTGCCGGTTTTTCCTTTTCGGTTGTAACCAACGGTTTCATCCGCTTCAACTGTTTTTACCTGCGAAACGGTAGTTTTTAACGTGCCAATATTTTCCAGCTGCAGTCCGGTTTGAGAGATGCCATATAATCCAATTCCCAGTCGAACCATGTCGAATTGATAGTTCGGAAAACGTTCTATTCCGGCTGAGTTAAGAATGTGTTTCTCAATTTTGTAATCGCAGGCTTTTTCGATGATGGCAGCCAGTGAGTTAAAGCTGTCGATTTGCTCCAGTGTAAATTCATCCAATGCTGCTTCATCGCTTCCAACAAGGTGTGAAAACATGGAACTTATTTTTAGCTGCTTATTCGATTTTATAAACTCTACAACTTGTTCGATCTCCGATTTTGTTTTCAGTCCAAGCCGGTTCATTCCCGTGTCAATTTTCACATGAATCGGATAGTTGGATTGTCCATACTCGGTGACTGCATCCGAAAACTGTTGCAAAAGATTATAGCTGTAAATATTTGGTTCAAGACGGAAGTCAATAATATTTTGAAAACTATCCTGCTCCGGATTCATTACAACAATGGGCACATTTATACCGGCATTACGCAACTGAACGCCTTCGTCGGCTACTGCCACTGACAGATAATCTACGTTTTGGTGTTGTAAAAGCCTGGCAATTTCAACATCGCCGCTACCATACGAAAAGGCTTTCACCATCACCATAATCTTTGTTTTCGCTTTCAGCAGTTTTCGAAAAGTATTAAGGTTGTGGATCAATGCATTCAGATTGATCTCCAAAACCGTTTGATGAGCTTTGAGCTGCAAAAGAGCAGCTGTCTTTTCGAATTCGAATTGTCGTGCTCCTTTTATAAGTATAGCGGATGATGTATAATTATTCCGTGTAAAATGATTCTCAAATGTCAATCGGTTGGGGAAAAATTCACTTTCAATATCAAAAACATGACTGTGTTTATAGAGCTCCGGACCAATTCCTGTTAATTTATTAATGCCCCATTCCTGAAGCAGTTGATTTACTTTTGAATAAAGTTCTTCGGCAACCACTCCGGTCTGTTGGATATCGGAAAGGATAACGTGTTTGTGCAAATGACCTTTGGCAGCCTGTTGTTTTAGAACCGACAAGGCGATTCCAAGTGAATTCAGATCGGAATTGTAATAATCGTTGATCAACAGGCAATTATTAATGCCATGTTTTATTTCAAGACGCATGGCAACCGGTTGCAATTGACTGAACCGCTCCAAAAATTCTTCAGGTTTTTCTTTTAATGCAATCAGTGTGGCAAAACAATGGCAGGCATTTTCTATGGCCGACTCATCGGTGAAAGGAATTTCAAAAGAATAGTTCTTATCTGCCACTTTCGCCGATAATCGCGTTTTGTCGCTTTGTATTTCTGGAGTAATTTCAATTGGAGCTTTTTGCTTTTCCAGCGACCAATTGATTGAGTTTATAGTTCTTTCAGAACAGAAGTCGCTGATGTGTTTGCTGTACGAGCGATCTGCCCGAAAAACCAAAACTTTGCAACCGGTAAAAAGCTTTAGTTTCTCATCCAGCTTTTCTTCCAGCGAGCTAAAATTTTCCTGGTGAGCGTCGCCAATGTTTGTCAAAATACCGATGTTTGGTTTGATTACAGAAGCCAGCTTTGCCATTTCATCCCGTTCTGAAATCCCTGCTTCTAAAATTGCGAGGTCGTATGGTTCGTCGAGCAATAATGCAGACAATGGAACACCGATTTGAGAATTGTAACTTTTCGGACTTCTTACGATTCTTTTGTTAGCCGATAGCAAATCGTAAAGCCATTCTTTGATAATGGTTTTTCCGTTACTTCCTGTTATGCCTATTATCGGATACGAAAAATGTCGTCGGTTAAAAGCCGCCAATTGTTGAAGTGCTGAGGTGGTATCTTCAACTAAAATATAATTGGCCGTATTTTCAATAAACGATTTGTCGGAAATAATAAAAAGTTGAACTCCCTTTTGGCGCAGCTCTGCAATGTAATTGTGGCCGTTAAAAACAGGACCGGTGAGTGCAATAAAAGCAACATCCGAACCTCCGAAAAAAGTTCTGCTGTCGGTTATAATCGAAGAAACAGAGAAATTCTGAAACGATGAAGATGGAAAAAGTTCACCATTTAAAACGGTACAAATATCTGTAACCGTCAGTGTTTTCATTCGCGGATGGCTTTATTGTAGCAGCTTCGGCAGAGTGGTTCATAAATGTCTTTTTCGCCTAGCAGAACCACTTGCTCTTTTTCCGAAAGGCGGTGCGAAAACTGTGCAATACTTCCGCAACGCACACAAATAGCGTGAACCTTGGTAATGTAATCGGCAACCGCCATTAATCCCGGAATTGGTCCAAAAGGAACACCTTTAAAATCCATGTCGAGCCCGGCAACGATAACACGAATTCCCATGTTCGCCAGCTTGGTAACAACATCGATCAGTCCTTTATCAAAAAACTGTGCCTCGTCAATCCCAATTACATCAACATCGCCGGCCAGCAAAAGAATGTTGGCAGAGTTTTCAACCGGGGTAGAATGAATCGCATTTTCGTCGTGCGATACCACTTCGGTCTCCGAGTAACGAACATCAACCATTGGCTTATAAATTTCCACCTTTTGTTTGGCAATTTTGGCGCGTTTCAGCCGTCTTATCAATTCTTCTGTTTTTCCCGAAAACATCGATCCGGCCACAACTTCAATGGTGCCCACTTTTTTGTGGTTGTTTATGTCTCTTTCAATAAACATCTATCGTTACTCTTTTTTGTAAATAAGAATTCTTACAGGGTGCTTTTATTTACTACTTTTACAAAAATAAAATTTACAGGCTTGTTTGGGTAGTAAAAGCCATGATTAATTTACCAACATCGCGTTAAAAGCTTGGATGCATGGACAATAAAAAATTATTTAAATTTTTGTACAAAGATATTTCGGAGATAGAAGAACTGTTTGCTGAAAAAGGTGCCGAAGGATTTGATGAGCTGGAAATGGAATTTATCCGTACCCGTTTTAGTGGGGCAAAAAACATTATTCAGTTACTGAGCGAAAAGGAAATCAAGTCTCCTGAAGTTCAAATCCCTCAACCGGCAGTTGCAGATAACAATGGTTCGTCTTCTGAGAAGACTGAAGCCGAAATTCCAGCAGCACCTCGCACAGAGTTAACCGAAGACGAAAAGGCAGGTTTAAAAGAACTGGAAGAATTTGAAGCAGAAATTGCCGACAAGGAAGACGAGGAGCCCGAAACGATAGAAGAACCGGTAGAAAAGATTGAGCCTGTTGCAAAAGAAGTAGTTGAAGAGACTGCTGAAGTAGTAGAAGCTCCGAAAGTAGTTGCAGCTGTTGAAGAGACAATTGAAGAAGAGATAAGCCAGGAAGAAGTTGAGAAAGAAAAGCCGGTAGTAGACGAAGTCCGCGAGGAGGAAGAGACCGAAGAAGTGGAGGAAACAAATACCAGGATAGGAGACCGTCCGGTTGCCGGAAAATCGGTAAACGATTTGCTTGGAGGCAAAGAGGATGGCAAGCTGGAGTATAAAATATCAAACAGCCCGGTGACAAGTATTCAGGCGGCAATTGGTATAAACGATCGTTACCAGTACATTCGTGAGTTATTCGACGGCAATGCCGACACTTTTGCAAAAACGGTTAGCGATCTGGATGGACTAACTAATATCAATGAAGCGGTGGAGTATTTGCAGCAGAACTTTAAATGGAAAAAGAACGAAACAAGTTTGAAATTTGTTGGCCTTGTAAAACGCAGATTCCCGAATGGATAAAGAAGCAAAATTAATATTGGTACCCACGCCCATTGGCAATCTTCAGGATATTACCTTAAGAGCGGTAACGGTTTTAAAAGAAGCTGACATCATTCTTGCGGAAGACACGCGGGTATCGTCGAAATTGCTAAAACACCTCGAAATAGAAAAAAGACTTGTGGCGCATCACAAGTTTAACGAGCATAAAACCACAGCATCAATTGTTTCTCAAATTGAGCAGGGAAATACTGTTGCACTCATCTCCGATGCCGGCACTCCTGCCATTTCCGATCCCGGTTTTTTGTTGGTAAGGGCGTGCGTAGAAAAGGATATAACAGTGGAGTGTTTACCAGGAGCAACGGCACTTATTCCCGCATTGGCAGTTTCAGGTTTGCCCACCGATAAGTTTGTTTTTGAAGGATTTTTGCCGCAGAAAAAGGGCCGGCAAACTCGTTTGAAAATTCTGGCAGAAGAGCCTCGTACCATTGTGTTATACGAATCGCCATATCGTTTGGTAAAAGCTCTGGGGCAGTTTGCAGAGTTTTTTGGAGAAGAAAGAAAAGCCTGCGTTTGTCGCGAGCTGAGTAAAATGTTCGAAGAAATAAAACGCGGAACGGTTACTGAGTTGAAAGCGTATTACGAAGAACACACACCAAAAGGCGAAATCGTGATTGTGGTAGAGGGGAAAGACCAATAATCACTCAAGCGTTTAACAAACAGATGCCGTCGGGCAGCACGTAATGAAGAAAAAATATACACACCTGTTTTTTGATTTGGATAATACCCTGTGGGATTTTAAAACAAACTCGAAGTATGCTATGTTGGCAACCTTCAATTTGTTGAAACTTGATAAAAACAGTGTGGACTTCGAGCACTTTTTTGAAACTTATAACCGGTTTAATGATGAGTTGTGGGAGGCCTACCGAAAAAAGGAGGTCACAAAAAAGGAACTTACCCGTCAACGTTTTCAGCTAACTTTTGATTCCCTGAAAATTACAGACATTGATGCGCTTGAAATGAACGAGCAGTATTTAAGTGAGATGCCAAAACAGACGCATCTTATCGAGGGCGCAAGAGAAATACTCGACTTTGCGAAATCACGCGGATATCGCATGTTTATTATTACAAATGGCTTTAAGGAGGTTCAACACCGGAAACTTTTGAATGCTGATCTTGCCGGATATTTCGAGAAGCTATTTATATCAGAAGAGATAAAAACGCCAAAACCGGGACGCGAAATCTTTGAATATGCCGTAAAATCGGCCAACGCAAAAAAGAAAAAAAGTTTAATGATTGGCGACGATTGGGATGTGGATATTCAGGGTGCCCGTAATTTTGGTATGGATGCGGTTTATTATAACCGCTTAAAAGGCACAATCGATAACAAACACAATTCTATAACGGTTATTGAATCCTTAAACGAGTTGACAAATATTTTATAGCTCGTAATTCAACTATTCTTTTTAATCAATATTGTAACATAATTGAAAATTGTTGCTCCCCACAAAATCGAATAGTAATTTTTATTTCCTATCATATTTTTTAGCCTAAAATTATATTAGACTGCCTGCTTATCATAAGTATGATGTGTTGTGAAATGTTCGCCAAAAAGTGATAAATGTCATGAAAACACATTATGTCTGGAAAAAAGAGTTTTATGTCGTATAAAATATGCCATTATGATATGAAAATCCATGGTTTTATTAACCTTTTGTTAACATAAATTAACTTCTTGTTGTCGATTGTACAGTATCTTGGTAATGAGTGATTTATGTAAAATTGAAATTAATTGTGTTGTAAGTAAAATTGCCTAAAGAGTGACAAAAAGAAATCAAAAGTGGCTACACGGTGATAAACTGTTGTTAGAAATGAATAAAAAATGAATATTTGGTCATCTGTAAACGCTGTTTAATTTTAATTTAAAACTCTTTCTATGAAAAAAATCGCACTGTTTATTCTATTCCTGTGTGCCATAGGTATTGCAGGAGTTTGGGCTCAAACCAAAACGATTACAGGGGTTGCTACCTCTGCCTCCGATGGAATGACCTTGCCAGGGGTTTCTGTTTCTATTAAAGGAACAACGCTTGGTACGGTAACCGATATCGACGGGAAATATTCTTTAAAAGCTCCCGAAGATGCAGCAACCATCGTTTTCTCATTTATTGGGATGAAAACCAAAGAACTTGCAATTACCGGAACTGTAATCGATGTTGAAATGGAATCGGGAGATATTGCTCTTGATGAAATTGTTGTTACGTCGATGGGTATTTCGCGTGAGAAAAAATCACTGGGATACGCCGTTCAGGAAGTTGGATCGGACGACATTGCCAGCTCGGCATCAAAAAACATGATCGACGCGATCAACTCAAAAATCGCCGGTGTTCAGATTCAGAACTCAGGTGGTCAGGCCGGTAGCGGTACCGGTATGGTAATTCGTGGTTTTTCGTCGATTAACTACAGTAACCAGCCGCTTTATGTAGTTGATGGTGTTCCTATTAACAACGATGTTGTTGGGCACAGTGCATCAGGTACACCTTCTGCCAACCGTGCAGTCGACCTCGATCCGGAGCAAATCGCTTCAATGTCGGTACTTAAAGGTGGTGCAGCAACTGCACTTTACGGTATTCGTGCAGCAAACGGTGCTGTAATTATTACCACTAAAAAAGGTTCGCAAAAGCAAGGTTTAAAAATTGATTACAATTTTTCTTACTCGCTTGATAAACCATATCACTTGCACGAGTGGAACAGCGACTACTCCAGAGGACGTTACGGACAATACAGTAATGTAACGCACTGGAGTTGGGGACCACATTATGCTACAAATCCTACCTTCCCAACCGGAACCATGGTGGATTTAGATGGCGATGGAACAACCGAGGATGTTGGTGGTGAATTAATTCCGCAATACAAAGACAACTATTCAAGATTCTGGCAGGATGGAAATTCGCAAACACATAGTTTGTCAGCATCGGGCGGTTCGGAAACCGGTACTTTTTATGCATCAGTTTCTCGTTTAGATCAGGATGGTATCACACCTAACCAGGATTACGATAAAACATCGTTTGTGATTAATGTTAGCCAGAAAATTAAAGAAAATATTACTGTTTACGGTAAAGCAAACTACATCAATACAGGTGGTACACGATTCAGAACTGCCAGTGGTATTCTAAACGGTTTAGGATACTGGCATAACATGTGGGATGTTAACGGATATCCGTGGAAAAATCCTGCAACAGGCGATAAAACCTGGTTTTCAGGTGGTGTGCCTCATCCACAGTGGGTTGTAAACGAAGAAGGTGAAGACTGGCGTTTGAACCGTTTGATTGGTAATTTAGGTTTCGACTATAAAATTGCTCCATGGTTAACCATGAAATACACTGCAGGTATTGATACCTATTCCGAAAGCAGGGTTGAAATCAGACCATTTGGTTCGGTTGAAACAGCAAGTCGTTCAGGTGATATGACTGTGATGAAAATCAACCAGTCGGATTACAACCAGGACCTTATTTTTAATGGTAAGGTTAATTTTGGTGAAGATTTCGACGTGAGCTACCTTGTGGGTGGTAACGTTTGGCAAACCAAATACGATCGTTTATCTTCTGTAGGTACCGAGTTTGTATTGAAAGAATTTTATAACCTGAATAATACGGTTGAAATACAGTCTTCAACTTACCAGTCGGGAAAAATCCTGTACGGTGTGTACAGCGATGTAACAGTTGGTTGGAGAAACTCTATTTATCTTGGAGTTACTGCACGTAACGACTGGTCGTCGACTTTACCTGAGGACAACAACAGTTTCTTCTATCCATCGGTTAACCTGGGTGTATTGGTTAGCGAGCTGGTTGAAATTCCGGGAATTAATTACCTGAAACTGCGTGGTTCGTATTCGCAAATGGCCAACGATGCACCAACAATGGCATTGTATGATTCGTTCTCGAAAAACGCACCAAATATTTACGGTAATCCACGATTTACAATCAGCAACTCGCAAAACAACCCGGCTTTAAAACCGGAAAGAACAAACGAATTGGAATTTGGTGTTGAAGCAAGAGCACTGAATGATATTATCGGATTGGATTTGGCTTTGTACGACAGAACATCGTTAGACCAGATCATCCGTCAGCCTGTGTCTTCAGCTACCGGTTACAGCACTAAATTAATCAACCTTGGTGAGGTGAGTAACAAAGGTATTGAAGCAACACTTTCTGTAATGAACCCATTTAAAGGAAAAGATTTTAAATGGAATACTTATTTCAACTTCACTAAAAACAAGGGTAAGGTAGAGCGTCTTGGTCAGTCAACCGAAGACGATCTTGACCGTGTAATTCTTACCGATGGTTGGTGGACAAGTGCACTGATTGTTGCTGTTGAAGGCGAAGAATTAGGAACCATTTATGGTGACCCATGGCAACGTTACGGACAAGATCTTGATCCTTCAGATCCTGATTACGTAAGTCCTGAGGATGAGGATTATTTAGATGCTCCTTTATTGATCGATTCAGAAGGAAAACCACAATTGGGTTCTCAAACCGTTAAGTTGGGTAATGTAAACCCTGACTGGACCTTGGGTATTACTTCTGATTTTGAGTACAAAAACTTCAGTGCAGGTTTCACAATGGAACGTCGTCAGGGTGGCGATATGGTGAATGGTTTTGAAGCAAACCTTATCTACGCCGGTTTGTCTACATTGACTGCCGATCGCTGGTACGATGGCGATGCTGCTGACGGAAGTGACGGTTACTCGAATACTACCCGCCTTATCGAAGGTGTTCATGCCGATGGAACAGTAAACACTACTCCTGCTAAAATGGACAACGATTTCTGGACCGGACGTTACCGTTTGGTTGAAGAAGAACTGGTTCAAGACGGATCGTGGTGGAGACTTAGAACTGTTTATCTGGGTTACCGCCTACCAAGTAAAATGTTGCAGAAGACCTTTGTAAAAGGGCTGAAGTTTACATTCACCGGTAAAAACTTATTCCTGGCTACTCCATACAAGGGTAACGATCCGGAATTGAGTTTCCACGGTGTAGGTAACTACCAGGGATTTGATGAATTGGTGATTCCAAACAACAAATCTTATATGTTCAGCATTGCTGCAACATTCTAATCAGTAGGAATAAGAAATTTTAAAAGAAGAAAGACATGAGATATATAAAAATAACAACAAGTTTACTGGTGATTTTTATGTTGTCGATTGTGAGTTGTTCCGAATTCGACACAATCAACGATAACTTAAACTCGCCACAAAATGCTACTATTGACGTTGTGTTAACAGCAGCTCAGTATACGCAAATGGACGATTTTGGAGGTTTTGGTACCGGCTTTTGGGGCTTGTTTAGTCAACACCAGGCTGGAAACCACGCACGTGGTATTAACTACGACCGTTACATTATTACACACAGTGATGAAAATGGTTTTTTCACCGGACTGTATTTGGGCCCGTTAAAAGACTACCAATATATTATGGAAGTAGCCGAAGAAAACGGATCAAATCATTATTTAGGAATTGCCAAAGTAATGACAGCCTTTGGATTGGCTACTTTAACAGATATTTACGGCGATATTCCATGGTCGGAAGCATTTAACACAGAAAATGAAACGCCGGCATACGATAGCCAGGAGTTTGTATATTCTGAAATTATCCGCTTGCTGAAAGAAGGTATTGCTCATTTCGGACAAGACTCATACATGGCGGTTGGTTCTAACGATTTGATTTATGGTGGCGATATGGACAAGTGGACAGCTTTGGCTAACTTGTTACTCGCACGTAACTTAAATCACCTGAGCAAAAAATCGTCGTACAATCCTTCTGATGTACTGAAGTATGTTGATGCAGCAAAAGCTGCCGGTGCTGTAGTTGGTGGCGACTGGGATTTTAAAATGAATTATGAAGGTACTGCAAGTAGCCGTAACCGCTGGGGAACGCACTGGGAAAACAACACCGTAATTGCTTCGAAAGTAATGATGGATATGATGTTGGTTGATACAGGTGAGAACAATCCGAATCCTACATATCCTGAAGCAACTGAAAACTCAGATCCTCGTTTGGAAGCTTATTGGGATAACTATAACTTCGACGGAATGCTTGTTGGATACAAAGGAAAACCAAACGGTTTTGGTATTACCAGCGAAAGTTTTTCTCCAATTGGTCCTGACGGTGTTTTCGGAGCTTATGATTCGCCTATCTATGTAGCAACGGTTATCGAGATGTTATTTATTGAATCGGAAGCTGCTTATGCAGCCGGCGATTTAGACCGTGCAGCATCTGCATTAAACGAGGCTGTTACTGCAAGTGTAACTCAAAATAGTATTGGTGCCGGTGTTGACAGAGCACCTGCTTATTTGGCTGCACATGCTGCCGAAACAGCAGGTACGGTAACCCTGGAGAAAATTATGACTCAAAAATGGTTGGGAATTTTCCCTCTTGAGCCGGAAGCATGGGTAGATGCCCGTCGTCATGATTATGCATATCCTGAAGAAATTGCTATTCCAATAAACGATAGTGGCGATCCAATTGCCTCTGACTGGATCAGAAGATTCCTGTATCCACAGGATGAGCTGAACAAAAACAGGTCGAATGTACCTGATGCTACCATTTTCGACAAATTGTGGTGGGATCAATAAAAAATAAAGAGAACCGGATTCGCCCGGTTCTCTTTATTTCATAGAAGTTGTTAGCCTTTTAGCTAAAAAGAAATAACCGGGAGATACTCACTCTACATTTACTCACAATTACCCTTCGTAGAAACTTAAATAATCTCCCGGTTTCTTTTTTTCTCTCTCTTTTTTATTCTACTTTAAAATCCGTCTTCCTTTAATTCTTCAAAGCCAGATATATCATGCAGGTGATAAATTCTTAAGTAGATAGTGCTTCTTTTTGAATCCGGTTCGATTTTCTATTTGGCTCATTTTGTTTCACTTTGTTCTATTCTGTTTTTCATAATATCGTAAAAACATTCAGGAGTTTTAATAATGATGTTTTAGAAGGCTTTTTGTTTCAATATGTAAGCTGAGTGGCAAATCTTTTAATATTCTGTTAACACAAATTAACACTTTGTTGTAGTTGTTACAATAAGCTAATAATGAGGAGTTTGTCTGTTTGGAATTCTTTTAATTTGTGTCAAAAAGAAAGATTGTAATGTCAAAAAGAATCAAAAAGCTCAATATGGATGGCAAAATGTTGTCTATGTGAAATAAAAGATGAATATTTGACATGTGAGAATTTAGGTTTATCTAATGAATATTTGTTGCGAGAACATAAAAAATGGCAACGACGAGTTTGGGGGAATTCGATATTCATTTATCAGATTAAAAATATAAGAATGCTGTTTAATTACTGTTTATTACATTTTTCAGAAGGGGGTCAACAATCCATATATTTTACTAAAGAAATATTACACTAAATGATTGGTGTTAAATGATTTCTGCTGTGTATTTCGGTATTAATCGATACGCAAAGTATTAACAAAAGAATTTTGAATTGTAGTTATAATATTAATCTAAAATTGTTTTTTATGAAGAAAATTGCACTTATTATGTCGTTCCTGCTTCTCTTGGGAGCGACGGTGGCAAATGCTCAGACAAAGATGGTTTCCGGTACGGTTACATCCAGCGAGGATGGTATGCCAATTCCGGGAGTTTCTGTTTCAGTAGCAGGAACAACCATGGGTACTGTAACCGACATTGACGGGGTTTTTACATTAAAAGTACCACAAGATGCCAAAGCTTTATTGGCAAGTTTTGTGGGTATGAAAACACAAACCGTTGAATTGGGCGAAGGTTCGGATTACGCTATTGTAATGGAGCCCGACCTGGTTGGTATCGACGAGGTAGTGGTTACTGCACTTGGTATCTCGCGCGAGAAGAAATCTTTAGGATATTCGGCTCAGCAGTTAACAGGTGACGACATTGCCGCAGTAAAAGATGCGAACGTGGTGAACTCTTTATCGGGTAAAGTTGCCGGTGTACAGGTTACTGGTTCTACCGGTACTGTTGGTGGTTCGTCGCGTATTGTTATTCGTGGTGTTAACTCGATTTCGGGTAACAACCAGCCTTTATTTATCGTTGACGGTACTCCTATCGACAACTCAAACTTCAACTCTACCGGTACTCAAAACGGTGGTGGTGGTACTGACTGGGGTAACTCTGCAGCAGATATCAACCCTGAAGACATTGAGTCGATGACTGTACTGAAAGGTGCCAACGCTGCCGCACTTTACGGTTCGCGTGCTGCTAACGGTGTAATCCTTATTACAACTAAAAAAGGTACAAAACGTAAAGGTATCGGCGTATCTATTTCTACAGGTGTAAATGTTACAACAGTTGCATTGTTGCCTGATTATCAGAATGAATACGGTGGTGGTTACAAACAAAGTTTTGATACTTACGAAGGTGAGCCTGTTGTAAACTACGCAGCTGACGAAAGTTGGGGACCAAAAATGGACGGAACTTTAGTACGTCAGTGGTACAGCTGGTACGAGGATGATGAGGACTACGGACAAATGACTCCATTTGTTGCTCATCCAAACAACGTAAAAGATTTCTACGAAACAGGTATTACAACTAACAATAACGTTGCTATCGAAGGTGGTGGCGAGGGTACACTGTTCCGTTTGTCTTACACTAACTTTAAGCAAACAGGTACATTGCCAACTTCAGAATTAAAAAGAAATACAATTGCCTTTAGCGGAAGTTCAAAACTTACTGACAAATTAACTGCTTCAGCAAGTATGAACTACGTTAAAACTAAAAACGATGGTATTCCTTCTCAAGGATATTCGGGTGTTCAAGGTAACGTTGTAACAAGTTTTAACCAGTGGTTCCAGCGTCAGATTGATATGGACAAACTGGCTAATTACAAAACAGCTGATGGTGTTGACCGTACATGGAACATCAGTTCTCCAACCAACCTTCACCCACTTTACTGGGAAAACCCATACTGGGTAATCAACGAAAGTCCTGCAAACCTTCAGAGGGACAGGGTATTCGGTAACGTATCGTTGAAATACGATGTGCTTCCTGGTCTTACTGTTCAGGGATGGGCACGTACCGACTTCTATAACGACCGTCGTGAACAACGCATTGCTTCAGGATCTATTCCACAAGCATGGTACCAGGAGCAAGTTCGTCAGATGGAAGATAACAACTTCGAGTTCCTGGCAACTTATACTAAAAACATCACTTCAGACTTTTCTTTAGATGCTAACTTTGGTGCTAACAAACGTGTACGTAACTACTACAACAATACTGCAAGTACAAACGGTGGTTTAAGTGTACCTAACTTCTTTAACGTAACAGCTTCGGTTGACCGTCCTTCTATCACTGATTACAAAGACAAAAAAGTGGTTAACTCGCTTTACGGAAGTGCAAGTTTCGGTTATAAGAGTATGGCTTACGTTGATGTATCATTACGTAACGACTGGTCTTCTACTTTACCTGAAGGAAACAACTCTTATTTGTATCCTGCTGTAACAGGTACATTCCTGTTCTCTGAATTGATTGAAGATAAGTCTATCCTTTCATTAGGAAAAGTTAGAGCAAGTTGGTCGCAGGTAGGTAACGATACCGATCCTTATCAGTTGGCAGTTACTTATTCTTCTGGAAACAACTATGGTAGCTACCCAGCATATTCAGTACCTAATAACCTGAAAAATGCTGATTTGAAACCTGAAACCATCGAAACTGTAGAGTTTGGTGCTGAGTTTGGTTTCTTCGAAAACCGTTTAGGTTTAGACGTAACTTACTACGATATTAAATCGAAAGATCAGATTTTAGGTTTAAGTACAGCAAGTACAAGTGGTTATAGCTCGGCTGTTGTAAACGCAGGATTGATTACCAACAAAGGTTGGGAAGTTATGTTGCGTGCACGACCTATCGATAAAGAATTTACATGGGACGTTGTTGTAAACTGGGCGAAAAATAATAACAAGGTTGTTGAATTGGCTGAAGGCGTTGATAACTACGTTTTGGCAAGTTGGGGACCTTCTATTAATGCCAAAGAAGGTGAAACTTACGGTACTTGGGTAACCGATGGTTTTACTTACAACGAAGACGGAGAGCGTTTGGTTGATGAAGACGGTTATTACGTTCGTTCAACTAACCAGACTTACGGTTCTTATTTACCTGACTGGACTGGTGGTGTAACCAACTCATTCTCTTACAAAGGTATTTCGGTAAGTGCTTTGGTTGATTTCCAAAAAGGTGGTCAGCTGTACTCAGTAACTAACCGTTACGGTGAATATTCAGGTCTGTTAGCATCAACTGTTGGTAACAACGCCAAAGGAAACCCAATGAGGGATCCTGTTAGCGAAGGCGGTGGTATGCTTGCTGAAGGTGTAAAAGAAGACGGAACTCCGAATGATGTTTACATCGAAGCAGTAGATTACTGGAAAGCTATGAGAAACTACAGAGAGAACTATTTATACGATGCAAGCTTTATTAAGTTGAGAGAAGTGAAAATTGGTTACTCATTGCCAAGCAGTTTGTTTGCCAATACATTTATCAACGGAGTTAATGTTGCATTGGTAGGAAGAAACCTGGCCATCCTTCATAAAAATATTCCTAACGTTGATGCTGAAAGTGCATACGGTTCAGGCAACATTCAGGGATTTGAGAACGGTCAGCATCCAAGTACCAGAACTATGGGTTTCAGCGTAAATGTTAAATTTTAACAAGTTAAGAAGAAGATATTATGAAGAGATATATAAAGAAATCAGTTTTTGCCCTGCTTTTTGCTAGCTTATTTGTGGGCTGTACCAAAGATTTCGAAGAAATCAATACCGATCCGAACAACGTTACGGATGTGCCAACTGCATACCTGATGACAAACGCACAGCGTTCAATTTTGGGTAACCGTTTTAATACAACTTGTATGCTGTACTCTCAGCACTGGTCTGAAACACAGTATACTAATACGTCAAGATATCAAACTGCAGAAGCAAGTTTTAACTCATACTACACTGGTCCTTTGGCTGATTTAGAGCAAATTATTGCTATTAACACCGATGAGGCTACAATGAGTGATGCTACTGCTTCAGGTTCTAATGCCAACCAGATTGCTGTTGCAAGAATCCTGAAAGTGTATACTTTCCAGTTGATTACTGATATGTGGGGTGAGATTCCTTACAGCGATGCTTTAAAAGGTTCGGAATCTTTTAAACCAACTTACGATACTCAGGATGCAATTTATGCCAGTTTCGTTACTGAATTAACTGAGGCTGCTGCCCAGATTGAAGTAAACGCAGCAGGTATGGAAGGTGACATTATTTTCGGTGGTGATATGGCTGCCTGGAAAAAATTCGCCAACTCATTAAAAGCACGTGTTGGAATCCGCATGACAGAAGTTGATGCTGCTGCTGCTAAAAGCGCTGTAGTTTCTGGTTTGGCAGGTGGTTTTACAAGCAACGACGACAATGCATTGTATTCGTACTTGGCCGATGCAGCTAACTGGAATCCTATTTACAACCACTTCTTAACAAGAACTGACTACGCGATCAGTAATACAATGGCTGATTACATGGCTGCGATCAACGATCCACGTTTGCCTGTTTATGCCGATCCTGCTCCAAATACAGGAACAGTTGTTGGTATGCCTTATGGAGTATCTGATGCAGAGTCAGGAAGTATCACTAACGCAGAAATTTCATTCCCGGGTGCTGCTGTACGTGCTGCAGAGAGCCCAGGTGTTATGCAGACTTATTCTGAGTTGTTATTCATCAAAGCAGAAGCTGCGGCCAGAGGATGGATTAGCGATGATCCTGCCACTGTTTACGAAGAAGCGATTACTGCCAGCATGGAATTCTGGGGAATTGATGCTGCTGCAACTGCCGATTATTTAGCACAGGAAGCTGTAGCTTACGATGCTGCTAACTATAAAAAATCGATTGGTGAGCAAAAATGGGTGAGCTTGTACATGGACGGACAGGAGTCATGGTCGGAGTGGAGACGCCTCGATTATCCTGAACTTGCACCTGCACCAGCTGCATACCAGGACAGAGAGATCCCTCGTCGTAGAGCATATACTCAGAACGAATTTGACCTGAACGAAGAAAATGTAACAGCTGCAGTAGCTCGTCAGGGTGCAGACGATATGGACACCAGAATCTGGTGGGATAAATAATATCAAAGAAAAACCATTCGGCCAGTTGTGGCCCTTTTAGGTTATTAATTAAAGAGCAGCCGGTAAGTTTTGACTTACCGGCTTTTCTTGTTTTAAAACATAACAAAAGTCATAAAATGTTAACCCCGGTTGTGTCTGTCTTAAATCGAGGTGTTAAGGTGCACATATTCAGAATGTTGAGAGGTGGGTTTTATTAAGTATAAATAAGTCTGATTTTGTGTGTTATTTAATCTATTTGTCAGTCAGGCGCAAAAAAATCTTACACTTTCTTTAATAAATCAAAACTTCTTTTAATATTTGTAAGTGTTAAAAATATTAAACTAATAATATTACATAACAATTGTTTCTCAAAAATGAGTGGATTTGGGGGAATCCTTTTGAGAAAATACATTTTAAAAGCTGTTTAATTATTACTTAAAACTGTTTCTATGAAGGGGGAAATTTTTCAAGTTAAGACTTATCAGTTACCAAAATTTCGATCAATCTGTTGTAGGCAGGTAATGACCTGACCTTGTGTTCATATCTGAGCGTGTATACCATTGTTAACCAGTATGGTTTTTTTGAATAACAGGACGTGAGGGGAGGATTATTTGCAAATTTGGGTAACTGTTAAAAAAATTAACAATTAGAGTACTTCGCCAGGTCTTACAGAGGTCAATAATAACTGTGACAAAAATATTAGTGCTTTTTAATTAATAACTGTTTCTGTGGTTGGTAGAGTAAATAGTCGAATTGATTTTTACAAATTCTTTAGTCGCAAAATAAAGGATTTGGCAATAAGATATTGCCGGGAGGTACTCACTCTACATTTACTCACAATTACCCTTCGTAGAAACATAAATCCTCCCGGCTATTTTCAAATAGAATAGAAGGTTTTTATACAATTTTTATAGCTCTTTAATTAATAACTTAAAATTATTTCTATGAAAAAAATTGCGATTTTTTTATCGATTCTCCTTTTCATGGGTAATTTGGTGTCAAATGCTCAAACGAAGACATTGACCGGTACGGTTACTTCTGCTGAGGATGGATCATCAATTCCCGGGGTTTCGGTTTCTGTAAAAGGTACTACTCTTGGTACTGTAACTGACATTGACGGGAACTACAACTTGAAAGCACCCGGCGATGCTTCAGTTCTTATTTTCTCTTTTGTTGGAATGGCTACTCAGGAAGTAAGTATCGATGGCCGTTCGTCGATTGATGTTCAAATGGAAAACGCCGACATTACTGTTGATGAGGTTGTTGTTACAGCTCTTGGTATTCAACGCGAGAAAAAATCTCTTGGTTTTGGAGCCACAGAATTAGGCGGCGACGCGGTTAGCGAAGTTAAAGAAACGAACTTTGTTAACTCATTATCAGGTAAAGTAGCCGGTGTTCAGATTCGTCAGGCAAATACAATGGGTGGATCTTCGAATATTCTTATTCGTGGTACTACCTCGTTAACCGGTAACAACCAGGCATTATTTGTTGTTGATGGTGTACCAATCGACAATGCCAATACCAATACCAGTAATCAGACTTCAGGCTGGGGTGGATACGACTACGGTAACGCAGCAATGGATATCAACCCTGACGACATTGAGTCGATCACTGTACTTAAAGGTGCTGCTGCGAGTGCGCTATATGGTTCGCGTGCAGCAAACGGTGTAGTTTTGGTTACAACAAAAAAAGGTAAACACAAAAAAGGCTTAGGAATCACAATCAATTCTCAGGTTCAGATCTCTAAGGCTGATAAATCGACAATGCCAAAACACCAGAAATTATATGGTGGTGGTTATGGTCCTTTCTACGAAGATCCGACTGCCTACTTCTTTTACGCAGATATTGACGGTGATGGAGTTGAAGATTTAATTACACCAACTTCGGAAGATGCTTCATGGGGTGCTGCATTCGATCCGAACTTAATGGTTATTCACTGGGATGCTTTAGATCCGACTTCTCCAAAATTTGGTGAAAAAAGACCTTGGGTTGCACCGGAACATGACTATACTTATTTCTTCGAAACCGGTTTGAAATTCTCAAACAACGTATCTTTCGAAGGTGCCCACGATAAAGGAACATTCAGATTATCGTATACCAATGTTGACGAAAACGGTATTTTGCCTAACAGTGAAATCAAGAAAAACACCCTTTCGTTTGCAGCAGTGCATAATTTCACCGATAAACTTTCGGTTGATGCAAGTATCACTTACGTTAAAACTGATGCAGTGGGTCGTTACGGAACCGGTTATGATGAAGGAAACGTTATGCAGTCGTTTGGTCAGTGGATTGAGACAAACGTTGATTTCAAACGATTGAAAGAAGATTATATCTCTCCTGACGGAAGACAACGGACTTGGAACTACGCTTACTATGATGAGTTAGTACCTATTTATTTCGATAATCCTTACTGGGTACGTTATATGAACTTCCAGGATGACGAACGTAACCGTTTCTTTGGTTATGCAGCCTTGAACTATAAAATTACCGACTGGTTAACATTTACCGGCCGTACAGCTATCGATTATTACACGCAAATTCAAAACGAACGTGTCGCTGTAGGAAGTAACGGTACATCAGATTTTACAAAACGTACACGTACATTTAATCAGCGCAATACTGATGTTATGTTGAAATTCAACAAGAATATCAATGAATTCTCGATTAACGGTATCGTTGGTGGAAACTTTTATCAAAGTAATATCGAATCAACTACCGGATCTACTGTTGGTGGTTTGATCGTACCTGGTCTGTATACAATCAGTAACTCTGTGTCTCCTGTTTCAGTTAGCGAAAGCTTGCAGGAAAAAGGAATGAACAGTGCTTATGCTCAGGCATCTGTTGGTTACAATAACTTTGTTTATTTAGATGTAACCGGTCGTTACGACGTTTCTTCAACCTTACCTGATGGAAACAACGCTTACTTCTACCCATCGGTTTCAGGTAGTTTAATTTTATCAGAACTGGGTGGAATGAAAGATGCCAGCTGGTTGAATTTTGGTAAATTCAGAATGAACTATGCAGAAGTAGGTAACGATGCTCCTATTTACAGTACAACTTCCACCTACTCGCAAGGTACAAACTGGGGTGATCTGGCATTGTTCTCAGTAAACAGCACGCTTCAGAATCCTGACTTGAAACCAGAGCGTACAAAATCGTATGAAGCAGGTTTGGAAGGAAGAATGTTTAACGACAGATTTGGATTTGATATTTCTGTATATAAATCAAATTCTTACGACCAGATTATGCCTGTACTTGTTTCTCGTTCATCGGGTTATACAAGTCGTTACGTAAACTCGGGTGAAATTCAAAACAAAGGTATCGAACTTAGTCTTGATGTCACTCCGGTAAGAACATCTGATTTCTCGTGGGATATTACATTGAACTGGTTTAAAAACAAAAACGAAGTTATCAGCCTTTACGAAGGTGTATCTAACTTGCTGCTTACTTCGGCATGGGATGTTACCATTAACAACACTGTTGGACAACCTGCAGGTGTTATTCGTGGTACCGACTTTGTTTACACTAACGGACAACCTACAGTTAATGAAAACGGTTACTACATGATTTCTGATGCAGAAGACGAAATTATTGGTAACGTAAATCCTGACTGGAATGCAGGTTTGATCAACAAGTTCACCTACAAAAACATTACTTTGAATGTATTACTTGATATGCAACAGGGTGGTGACATTTACTCAATCAATACAAAATACGGTCAGGCAACAGGTGTTTATGCCGAAACTGCCGGAACAAACGTTTTGGGTAACCCAATGCGCGACAACGTAGTTTCACAATCAGAAGGTGACATGGGTGCACACTTTGGTGGTGGTGTTCCGTTAAGCGATGCTGCATCCAACTCGGGTGGTACAATTCTTCCTGGTGTTAAAGCAGATGGTACACCAAACGATATCCTGATTAACTCAGGTCGTTGGGGACGTGCTTTCTACTACAATAATTCACCTACAGCACGCTACGTATTCGATGCTTCTTATCTGAAATTACGTGAAGTTTCGTTGGCTTATACTTTGCCAAAGGCTTGGTTTAACAATACGCCAATCCAGAATCTGACATTGTCGGCAGTTGGTAGAAACCTTTGGATTATTAGCAAAAACACTGAACACTTCGATCCTGAATCAGGTTTAAGTTCTGGTAACAAACAAGGTATCGAAAGTGGTGCATATCCAACAGCGAGAACATTTGGTTTCAATGTTAAAATTGGCTTTTAATTAAGGTTAAATTAAAAAAAGTAATTCTATGAAAAGTATAAAATATATTTCAATAGCATTGATGCTGATCTTTACAATTGGAATCACATCGTGCGATTTGCCGGATAATCAGAATCCGAAGGCAGCAACGGAGGTGCCTGTGAACACACTGTTCACAAATGCTCTGATCTCATTTGCCAATCAAGTGAACAGTTCAAGTGTGAATTCGAATCCTTCACGATTGTTGGCTCAATACTGGCAGGAGACTACTTACTTCGATGAAGCAAGATATAACTTCCAGGACAGGGGTATTTCTGATAGCTATTCATCGGCGTTCTACAAGGACGTAATTATGGATTTAAAAGAAGCGGCATCTATTATTTCTGCAACAGATGCAACAGGTTCGTTGGCAATAGAAAATGCCAATAAGTTGGCTGTTATGGAAGTTATGAGCGTTTATTCATTCCAGTGTTTGGTTGATGCTTTTGGTAATATTCCATATTCTGAAGCACTTATGGGCTCTGAGAATTCATCTCCAAGTTACGATGATGCAGCTACAATTTATGCTGATCTGTTGTCACGTATTTCAAGTGCAATCAGTTCAATGGATGATTCATACGGAAGTTTTGGTTCTGCCGATATTCTTTTTGGCGGCGATGTTGCCAGCTGGAAAAAGTTTGCAGCTTCTGTAAAACTTCGTCTTGGAATCCGTTTGGCCGATGTTGATGCATCTGCAGCAAAATCAGCAGTTGAGTCAGCTTATTCTGCCGGTGTTTTCGAAGCAGGAGAAGGTGCATTGTTCTACTATAACGGAGTTGTTCCTCACGTAAATACAATTTATAGTCACTTCTCGGTTTCAAACCGTAAAGACTGGTTGCCTGCCAATACAATCGTCGACAAAATGAATGAATTGGGTGATCCTCGTATCGGAAAATATTTCACACAATACGAAGGTGAATACATTGGTGCTATTTATGGTTTAAACGGTGCTCAATCATACAACAACTTCTCAAACTTCACCGATCGTTTTATGGCAGCTACTTTCGAAGCCGATTTGTTGAGCTATCCTGAAGTTGCTTTTATTCTTGCCGAAGCTGCACAAAGAGGTTGGAGCGTTGGCGGAACAGCTGAGGATTATTTTAACTCAGCAGTAAAAGCCAGCATTGTATACTGGGAATGTACTGAAGCAGAAGCTGATGCTTATCTTGCAGCAAATGCCTACGATGCCGCGAACTGGAAAGAAAGCATTGGCGTTCAGAAATGGATTGCATTGTACAACCAGGGTGTTGAGGCATGGGCCGAGTGGAGAAGATTGGATTACCCAATTCTGAATCCTCCGGAAGATATGACTTACGCTGACATACCTGTACGTATGCCTTATCCTTACGATGAAGAGGAATTAAATCCTGATGGTTATGCTGCAGCCGTTTCCGCAATGGGTGGCGACGACATGAGCATAAAATTGTTCTGGGATAAAAACTAACAACCATAATAGAAAGGGAGTTTTTTACTCCCTTTCTTTTTCTCTTTCGATAGTTGAATAACTAATTGAAAACCTAAATCATCTTGACCCACTTCCTCAAAAATATATCGCTTGTTTTCACCTTTCTGCTCGTTCTTGTTCAGCATACAAAAGGGCAGGAACAGTTTCTTCCGTTCGATACCATTGCTCCTTACACCGATGCTTTAAAGATTATCAATGGCGAGGAGTGGACTTACGTGAAAAAATATGTGGGGCAGCCGTTTTTTAAAAACGAAGACTGGAATAAGGCAAATGTTAAATGCGACGGGATAGTTTTTCCGGAAATGGATGTGAAATATAACATCGAAACCGACGACCTTATTCTGTTTGTAAAAAAAGGAGACCGGGCATTTTCTTACATCCTGAACAAGCAAATAATTAACTCGTTTGAGTTTTCCACCGAGGATAATTCAAAACCGTACTTGTTCTCGTACACGAGGCTGGACCAAAATACGCCAAAGGCATTCTACACAAAACTTTATGACGGAGAGTTAAACTATTACGTTCGCTTTCAAAAGTACATTAACAAGGTTATTTCCGGAAATTATACGGGTGAGTACGTTCTGCATGCACTCATGTACCTTGAAATGGATGGCCGAATCTTTGAGTTAGATACCAAACGTCAGTTGTTTTCACTTCTTGAAGACAGAAAAACAGAGATCAAGAAATTTATGAAAAAGCAGCGTATAAAATTTGATCATAAGCGCCCGGAAGATCTTATCGCTGTTTTTAGCTATTACGATTCCCTAAAACCAATATCCCTGAATGCTGATGCACCTCAACACTAAATACATAGTATTGATCCTTCTGGTTGGGCTGTTTTCGGTAAAAGCATGGGGACAGAAGACAGAGCCGATTATCTCAGGTAATTATTCGAGAGTTCAGTTAATTGACTTTATTAAAGAAATTGAAACGCAATACAACTTCAGTTTCTTTTATAAAGATTCCGAAATAGAAAGTCGGGTAATAAATGAAGTTTTTGAGAAGGAGCCGCTGCAAAGTTGTTTGCAAAAAATCGGTGTCGATCTAATCCTGAATTTTACGCTTATCGACAACCAGGTATTTATTTACAAAGGGCCGGAAATTAGAAGCGACTTTTTTGTTGAGCAACAAACCGAAAAAGCGCCAGAAACTATATCGCAGGAAAAACTTGATTTGGCCGAACTGAGAAGGCAGGAATTTATAATAAAAAACATTGGTGTTCCCGGGCAATCCAGAGCTCGGTTGGTTACATTAACCGGAACCTTAAAAGTTTTCGACGACAAGTCGCCTGTAGCAAACGGCAATGTTATTGTTGCCGGTACAACCACAGGAGTGGCAACCGACAAAAATGGCCGTTTTGAAATTTTATTGGAGAAAGGTAACCATACCTTGCAGTTTAGTAGTGTAGGTATGAAACCAACTCAACGGGTTATCAATATTTATTCAAATGGCCGGCTCGATGTAGAATTGGAAACCCAGGTGATGCTCATCGGGGATATCGATATTTATGGCGATAAAAAAGAGACGGTGAGCGATGTGCGATCGGGGGTTGAACGGATTAGTGAGGAGATGATAAAATCTATTCCGGCCTTGCTGGGAGAGCCCGATATTATAAGAACCACACTTTTGATTCCCGGAGTACAAACCGTAGGTGAAAGTGCGCAGGGATTTAATGTGCGTGGTGGAAAAACCGATCAGAATTTGATTCTGGTGGATGGGGCACCACTTTATTATCCGTCGCATTTTTTTGGGAATTTCTCGGCCGTAAATTCCGATATGGTAAAAGATGCCATCCTCTACAAAGGAAGTATGCCGGCGCAATACGGAGGGCGAATTTCTTCTGTTTATGAGATCAATACAATCGAGGGCGACAGCAAAAAGATAAAAGGTGTTGGAGGCATAAGTCCGCTGTCAGCAAAAATAGCCGTGAACGGGCCACTTCAAAAAGGATCTACTTTTGCGGTGAGCGCCAGAAGCACCTATTCTGATTACGTTTTGGATTTAATAAAAGTACCCGATCTGTATAACAGTGAGGTTGGATTTAATGATTTCCATGCCAAAACAAATTTGCGTTTAAGTGATAAGTCGCAACTTGCGATTGCAGCCTACACCAGTAACGACAAATACAAACTGCACAGCGATACTTTGTACAAATACAAAAACGCTATTCTTTCTGCCGATCTTCATCAGCGATACAATGATAAATGGGAATCTGATTTTCTTTTTACCACGAGTATGTTCGGATATGATATTTCGAGCAGCCAAAGTTTGAGTAATGCCTACAACATGACTCATGATGTTTTGAATGCAGGATTTAAAAACAATAATCAGGTGAGTTTTACACAAGATGCCACACTCAATTTTGGTGGCGAGCTGAATGCTTTCTTTGTTAATCCCGGGGAGAAAACTGTTCCCGATGGATCTTCTCTCACCCCGTTCGAAAGCAGCACCGAAAAGGCAATGGAATATGCACTATTTGCAGGAGCTGAGTTTCCGGTTACAAGCAGATTGACCCTGGAAACGGGTTTGCGTTTGTCGGGCTATCTCTCTTTTGACGATGGATTACGCTATGTGTACGATCCAAACCTGCCAATGGACGAGGAGAATATTATTGACGTGATTGAAGGTGAAGAAAATACGATCAAGAAAAAATACTTATATCCAATATTCAGGTTTTCGGCTAATTACATGTTACGATACAATACTTCGGTAAAGTTTAGCTATAATCGAACCGTTCAATACATTCACATTTTAACAAATTCCACTGCAATATCGCCAACCGACACCTGGAAATTGAGTGATGAACACATTCCTCCTCAGTTGGGGCACCAGTTATCTGCCGGAATTTTTAGAAGCTTTGGAGACAATGATATTGAGGTTTCTGTTGAAGGCTTTTTTAAACGAATTGATAACCTGAAAGAATACAAACCGGGTGCAAGTTTATTGCTGAACGATCATATCGAGACAGAGATATTAAATGGAAAAGGGAAGTCGTACGGAGTGGAGTTTGCACTAAAAAAGAATACCGGTCGATTAAACGGAGGTTTGGGTTATGCTTATATGCGAACGTTGTTAAAAGCCGATTCTGAATTTGAATCGGAAAAGGTGAACAATGGCGAGTATTTCCCTGCGAACTACGATAAACCGCATAATTTTAACCTTCTGCTTAATCTCAAAGCAACTCGTAAAGTGTTGTTGTCGAGTACAGTTAATTATTCAACAGGTCGGCCGATAACATACCCGGTAGCAAAATACCAGTTGGGAGACCAGGTAATGCTGCATTATTCTGATTTTAACCGCTACCGGATTCCTGATTATTTCAGAATGGATTTCTCAGTAACCTTTGAGGGTAACTTAAAAGCGGACAAAAAAATCGATGGTTCACTAACTTTTGCCATCTATAATGTTACAGCACGTAAAAATGCGTACTCTGTATTTTTCCGGAGCGAAGGAGAACAGTTTAACGGCTATCGGCTATCAGTTTTTGCCACAGCAATACCAACGATATCTTATAATTTTAAATTTTAATGAAAGCTAAACTATTAAAATATTGTGTCGTTATTTTTTCCTTGCTTTCAGCGGTGTTGCTGAATAATTGTATCGATCCGTATCGTCCAGATTTAAAAGATGAGGACATGCAGAGTATTTTGGTTGTAGAAGGTTTGATAACAACAGAAGCCGGTCGGTTTGAAGTGATTTTGCGGCGTTCTGTTCCCTTGGATACAATGGTTAATTTTACGGAAGAATCGGGGGCACAGGTTTATATTCTGGATAGTAACGGTAAACGAACAGAACTGGTGGAAATGGCTCCCGGAACGTACAGAAGTCTGAATGATGATGACCAGGCAGAGGTGGGTATTGAATACCAGTTATTCATAACCGATGCAACGGGGGCAGCATATGAATCGTCGCCTGTAACGCTGGAGCAATCGCCCGATTTTGGAGACCTGGAATGGGAAGAAACAGAGGTTGTAGTATTTGTAGATAACGAGGCGATTACCCAAAAAGCGATGAATATTTACGTAAATGCCAGCGATCCAACGAACGAAACGGAATACTATCAGTGGGAATTTTCAGAAACCTTTGAAGTGATTATGCCGGGACATATTACCGCACTCGATGGTTTTGGAATGCCTTACGAAGCTACTGTTATCGTTCCTGAAGAAAAAAAATACTGCTGGGTAACGCGTCCGCAAAGCAACATTTTGGTTAAATCGGTTGCCAGCCAGTCAAACAGCGATGTGGAAAAGTTCGTTGTCCTGAAAATTCCGGAGAACGACGACCGCTTGTTTTATCGCTATTCCATCGAAGTAAGTCAGTACCGTATTAATGAAGAATTATATGATTTCTGGAAGAAGTTAAAGGACATTAATGAAACTGCGGGGTCGTTGTACGACCAGGTGCCGGCTGCCGTTTTTGGTAACATTAGCTGCTGCGACGGAAGTTCTAAAGTATTGGGATTTTTTAATGCCGTGGATGTAAAACGGAAACGAATATTTATTGAAAATTACGAGCATGCCGTGCCTGCTGAAAATGCCTATGGTGGCTGTACTTATGTAACAGATTTTACCAGTTATCATTTTGTGAACCAGTTTTATGCCCGAAGTGCTTTTTGCAGCGATTGCCGGGTGTACGGAAGTAATATTAAACCGGATTTTTGGTAAGAGCACATGATGACCACAAAAAGCTATATCATATTATTCCTGCTACTGATCAGTGTTTTGGCTAAAGCACAGACCGGTAGTTTGCCACACGAAAAAATCGATGTGCACTTAAGCGAACAGTGCCTTTTGGTGGGTGACGAGCTGTGGATGAGTATCAGTGTAAATAATGAGCAGGAATTAGCGGGAAAGCAGATTTCGAATTTAGCTTTGGTTGAATTTGTGTCGGAGAATAACCAGTCTCTGGTGCGTAAAAAGATTTTATTGACCAAAGGTATTGGAGAATGTTCGATTACCGTCCCCGATACAATAGACTCCGGAATATATTACCTGATGACTTACACAAACTGGAGTAAAAACTTTGGCGAAGGTGCATCGAATGTGTCAAAAATTTATGTTTTTAATCCGGCAAAAACGGCAAATGTTAGTGTTGATACAACAGCAAAACAAGAAGCAGAAATAACACCCGTTGAAAATGAAGTTATTATCAAAACACAAAAGTCAGAATACACGTCCAGAGAACGGATAGACTTTTCTTTTCAACTGAAAGACGAGCAGTTGTCGCCAATTGCCTATTCGGTTTCGGTTGCTCCGGTATTGAGTAATTTGCTGAATAAAGAACTGACTGTTTTGACGCAATCCTCGCTTGCCGTATCGGACAAAATAGAATATTTGCCGGATTATAAAGGAATTTTACTTAGCGGGACACTCATCAATAAATTGAATAACGAAACCATTCCAAATCAGGAGCTGGTGATGTCATTACCGGGAGATGCCGTTGCTATCGATTTCACCACGACTGATGCACAAGGAAAATTTGAGTTTTTGTTGGAAGCCCGGGCCGGTTCAAAAGACATTGTATTTAATCTGCCATCAAATGAGGCGGTGATAAAATTTGATGAAAGTTTTGTAAATGGTTTTGAGAAAACTCCTGAAAGGACAGCTCTTGCGTTTGATGAGGGTACAGTTGATTTTCTGAAACGAATGTTTCTTTATCATCAACTAGGGGAACGATTCGATCAGAAAAATTACAAACCGGCAAGCAGTTCCTATGCCTCTGCTCATAGTAGTTTTTATGGCGAAGTTTATCAAAAAGTCTACCTAAAAGATTTTACAGAACTCGATTCCATTTCCGAATATTTCTACGAATTAACGCCAACTGTACATTTCCCGAAAAAAAGGGGAGAGCAGGAGTTGTATCTCACAAATCCGGAAACCAACTTTTCATTGGGATCGAACCCTGCTGTATTTATCGATGGTGTGTATTACCCGTATTTTGATGATTTGGCCGGACTGGATTATAAGTTGGTGGAGCAGATCAATGTAATTCCGAAGAATTATTACTACAAGAATAAAGTTTTTAATGGTATCGTTTCGTTGTATACGCACCAGAAAAACTTTAACGAGGTGTTTCAGCCTGAATCTATGCAGCGAATTATTTATCCCTTAACCGATGCATCATTCAGCTTTGGGGAATTTGTTCCGGAGAAAAGCAGCAGAGTACCTGATTTAAGAAGATTATTGCACTGGGAGCAAAACGCATGGAAAACAAAGGGGGCAGAACAAAAAGGTTCTTGTTATTCCAGCGATATCACAGGCGATTATCAAATTAATGTGCGTATTGTTACGGCTTCGGGCGAAGTTGTTAAGGGCGCAAAGCAAATCCGGGTTAAATAATTATCTCGCCCTACCAAGGCATCAATAATCAGTATCATGTTTCGGATAGGTGTGTATTGACACCTCGAAAAATGAGCGAATAATACTTTTATTATTCTATAGCTGTTTAACCATAAATTCTTACTTTTAAACAGCTAAAAAACCTGAAATGAAGAACACAGTTCTAATCTTTATCGCTTTATTACCACTATTTTGTTTCTCACAAAACGAAAACTGCGGTTTCTTTATAGAAACAGGAGTAACCATGTTTGGAGGCGGAGATTACATGCCGTTCGTTGGTAAAACAGGTATCTCCTTCTGGCAATCGAAAACATTTGTTGATAGAAATGGCGATGTGGAACTCTATGAAGGGTACAATTATCATGTTACCTCTTTTTCCATTGCACCACGATTTGGATATTGTTTAAGTAAGAAACTAGCTGTAGGTCTGGATTTTCAATATTTTAGAAATTATAATGCATATCGGGGAGCATATGATGATAAAGAGAATTACAGGAACTTTTTAGCAGGTATATTCCTTCGATATACCATTTTGGATAAAAAACACAGTCCTTTTGTTGAACTGGCTTCAGGAACAGGAATTTCGAAAAATATGTATAAAAGTTATTCTTCCGGAGGAGGGAGATATGATTTGATAAAGTACGATAACTTACCCTACATTGCAGGCAGTTTGGGCTATTTATTCAGGCTGAATGATAGCTTTAAAGTAGGAATAGCGGCAACGGTTCAGAATACACTTGAAAAGCCGAATGATAAAGGGAATGTTGGAACAGATATTGACCGGGTTTCAATTCTCGAAACAGGCATGGTCGCTTCAATAAGTTATTATTTTAAAAAACGGCAAAAACCAATAGAATAAATACAGGATGACAATCTCTCGAATAAAAACCTTGGTAATTGGTTTGATTTTTATATCAAGTGCATTAGTAAGTAGCGGACAATAAGCGAATTTTTGAAAGTTTTAAACCCTATTAAAAACCATATTATGAAAGCAATAACGATTTTACTGTTAAGCCTGATTTGTTGCAACTTATTTGCACAGGAAATAGGAGAAAAAGAAATTGAAACAAGTGTTTCGGAAGTAACCGTTTTTATTGAAGGAGCACAAATTACCCGAAAAAAAACAATTGAATTTGCAGAAGGGGAAACGGTACTCAAATTTACTAAGCTTTCGCCTTTTATCGATGCTAAAAGTGTTCAGGTTAAAGCAAATGGCGATGTTACTGTTTTGTCGGTCAATCATCAGCAAAATTTTTTGGAGACGCTTGAAAAACCGGATGAGGTAAAAACCATTGAAACAAAAATTAAAGCTCTTGATTCGAAAATAGAATTGGAACAAACACATTTGTCGATACTCGATGAGCAACTTACTTTCTTAAAAGACAACCGGGTAATCGGGGGTGAAAACAGTGAGACAAGCGTGGCAAACCTAAAGGAAACGTCGGAGTTTTACAGTGCTCAACTCACCGATTTGATGATGAAAAAAATTGAGCGGAATAAAACAATAGAAAACCTGAACGAGCAAAAAAGCAACCTTAAAAATCAGTTAAATACCATCTCCGGGAAAAAAGAGTTTGCCATGGGAGAAATTGTAGTTAAAGTTGAAACAAAAACAAAAACTTCAGCTTCAATTGAAATCTCCTATCTGGTGGAAAATGCCGGTTGGAATCCAAGCTACGATATTCGGGCAAAGTCAATAAACGATCCTGTTGAAATTATTTACAAGGCAAATGTCAGACAAGACACTAAAGTGGACTGGGACAATGTCAAATTAAAATTCTCATCATCCAATCCCACAACTTCCGGCGTTGCTCCCGAGTTAAAAACCTATTACCTGGATTATAACAATTTTCCGCCGGTTTATAATACAACCATAAATTTTGTTTCAGGACGGGTTGTCGACAAGGAGAATCAAACGCTTCCGGGAGTATCTGTAATGGTTCCGGGAACAACGATTGGTGCCGTAACAGATATAAACGGACGGTATTCTATTACCATTCCTCAAAATTCTGATTATTTAAGCTTTTCATTTATTGGTTGTAAAACTCAAACATTGCCAATCACACGTTCTGTAATTAATGTAAAATTGGAACAAGACCTGGTGGCGCTCGATGAAGTTGTTGCGATAGGTTACGGAACTCAGGAAGATTCAGATTTTGAACCTGCACTTCAGGGAAGAGTCGCAGGTATTAAAATTCGTGGAAGTTCAAGTCTGAAGAGCCGGGGGACTGAAAGTATTGCCGTCCCATTTCAAAAAACAGAAAATCAGACCACAGTTGATTTTGAGATTAAAACTCCCTATTCAGTAAAATCGGATAACAAAAGTTATGCGGTTGATATGGCAGTTTCCCAGGTTCCGGCATTTTATCAATATTATGCTGTTCCGAAAATTAGTAACGATGCTTTTTTGATCGCAAATATTACAGATTGGGAAAAATACAATTTACTGGAAGGAGAGGCTAACCTGTTTTTCGAAGAGACTTATATCGGAAAATCATTAATCGATGTCAGGTTTGCATCCGACACTTTACAAGTGTCGTTAGGAAAAGATAAAAATGTGAGTGTCAGCCGAAAAAATTTAAAGGACTTTACAAGCCGGCAATTTATCGGTTCGAAGAAGGAAGAAACGAAGTCGTGGATAACAACGATACGGAATAATAAAAGTCAGGAAATAAATATGATGATTCTTGATCAGGTTCCCGTTTCAAAACGTGAAGAAATAGAGGTTGATATTCAGGATTTATCAGGAGGAAAACAAAATAAAGAAACCGGAGAAGTAAAGTGGGAGTTTACGCTGAAACCATCGGTTGAAAAAGAACTAAAACTGAAATATTCGGTGAAATATCCAAAATCGAGGAATTTAGTAGTTGAATAAAAACCGATGCAACCTTGTACCAACCGTTACGAAAGATTTAGTACGCAACCAATACTATGTAAAGCACATCTAATAATCAGACAATCATTAACTAATAAATGTAAACATTAAAAAAAGTAATTATGAATGATATAAGGTGGAAAATCGGAATTCTAACCGTACTTGTTCTTTTTTGTAGTTGCTCAAAAGACGATGTTGAAATTGAAAATTCGAATGGAACAAAATTAATTTCAATCGATTACTCATATGAAGAAAATGAATGGAGTGAATATTATTACTACAATTCAAAGGATCAGTTGGTAGAAATGGAGGATTTAAGGTCACTAGGGCGGAGATATGAGTTTCTGTATTCCGATGATAAAGTTGAGCAAATTGAAACCTACCGGATCAGTGATAACAGGATCGTATTCAGAGATTCCATAGCGTATAATGATGCGGGTGAAATTGATAGAATTTATAGTTATTCAATCAATTTGGGAGACGATTTGCCATTGAATCTGATCTATGAATTCGAATACGATGACGCTGGAAATATCGTTAAAAAAACAACTTATTCCGATTTTTATGGCGAGAATCCCCGGATACAGAAATACTATTGGACGGATGGGAATGTTACGCGAGCGGAAGAATGGAGTGGTGATCAGTTGGTAACGGAATATTTTTATACGTACGATGATAAAATATATTATAAAAAGGATGCCCGGAATTATGCGACCGGCGAAGTGATAAAAAATAGAAACAATGTAAAATCGATATCTTTTAAAGATTACTCCGGATTGGTAGATGCTATTTGTAATCCTTGCGAATCATCGTATACATATAATCTGGATGATTATCCGGTAAAGATTACGACTAGTTACGGGCGCACAATGCGTATCAATTACGAATAAAATTGTATTAAAATACGTAATTGCCACTTGGCAACACGAACCAAAAACCAAACTACAACCCTTGACCGATTTGCGAATGAAAACAATAAGCAGCTGATTCTGGATTTGAGAAAGGATGAAATTTCTACTGCTGATATTGAATATTTGGCGGAGTAGAAGTTGTTAATCATTCCAACATTAAATCCAATTGGTAATTGGATATAAATTGACGAAATAAGAAGTTATGAGCTATTACTTTGTTGCACAGATTAGAATAAACGACGAGGTGGAGTACCAAAAATACATCGATAAATCGGATGCGATTTTTGCGAAGTTCAAGGGCGAATATTTGGCGGTTGACAACGAACCAACAGTGCTCGAAGGAAACTGGGGTTATACCCGCACTGTAATGATTAAATTTGAGAGCAAGGAGGATTTTATGGACTGGTACACCTCTGATGAGTATGAAACCATAAAACGCTTCCGCTTAAATGCAGCGGATTGTGATTCGCTATTGATAAAGGGACTGTAATAATTGAAAATATATTGGAAATGCTTCAGGTTTCAACCGATAAAACAAAATTGGATATAAAACTGATTCACGACTATTTGTCGAAAGAATCGTATTGGGCAGTTGGCAGGAATATTGAGGTGGTGCAACGTTCGATCGAAAATTCCTTGTGTTTTGGTTTGTACATCGACAACAAACAAATTGGATTTGCCCGGGTGGTGACCGATTATGCTGTGTTTGCCTGGATAATGGATGTTTTTATTCTCAAGGATTACCAGGGAAACGGCTACGGTAAAAAATTAATGCATGCGATAATGACGCATGAAAAACTTCAAAACCTTCAGCGTTGGGGGCTAGGAACCGATGATGCGCATGGACTTTACGAACAGTTTGGGTTTAAACCGTTAGAGAAGCCACAAAATATGATGGAAATTAAACGTCGGGCAGAAAATTGAAAGGCTGGATTCCGGGTTTTATTTCTGACCTTTTGTAACATTCAGGTAAAAGCGGTTTCACAAAGCGGACAAGTGCTAGCGGTAAAATAAATGAAGACAAAATTTCACTATCATGATAAAAATAAGATCTCAATTACGATACGTTTTTATTGTTTGTGTCTTATTTGTTGCTTGTTCACCCAGACAAAAAACGGAAAGCAAAATCCCGGTCGCAAATAACCAGGTTACTTTAATATTCGAAAATATACCTGCTGAATGGCGTTCGGAAGAAACGAATTGTATGGTTTTATCGGAGACTGAATATGTGGACGACAACTTTATTTCGCACCGTTTTACCCCTGATCCTTCAAAACTGTTTGATACTTTAACAATAACAACAAACAGGAATGTAGTTGAACTAACACATACTTATAAAACCGTTGATGAGTTTTCCTATCTGTTCCATAAAGGAGATACGGCCATTATTCGTTACAACGATAAAACGCCTGTAGTTGAGGTTGTAAACAGGGAAACTAAATCCTTCGATTTGAATTACGACTTACTTAAGAGGGAAAGACTTACACCCAATGATTTTCCTGCTTTTATAAAATTTCAACAACCAATTGTATTTGCCGATTATACCAATGGTTTTAATGGGGCAGAGGAGAGAGCATTTAATGCTGCTGTAAAAAACTTTATTCTTGAGATGGGGAAAGAATTAAATCTTCTGGACTCACTGCAAAAGCACGAATTAATTTCTGACGAAATAGCCAATTTCTATAAAACACAATTACTTTATCGACAGATAAACCTAAAATTACAATCGCAAATTGGCTCTCATTCAGTAAAACCGCTGTACAAAAAGTTCACACCTGAAGATTTTACCATAAGGATGGAATACTATCAAGAGTTAGGATGGATAAGCGGAGGAAATTTAATTGATAGCAAAAATGACAGTTTGTTGTACTTTAGTTATTACAACGACCTGTCCAACTGGATTTATTTTCAGTATTTTAGTCGAAAAGTGGGGCGTATAAAATCAACGAATTCGGTTAACAATATTACAACAGCCGGCAGTAATATTGCGGACTATTTAACGCTGGCCGACACGATTTACACCAGCATTCTTTTAAGTGAACATGCTAAAAATTTGCTTTTATTTAAAAACATACAAAACATCATTGAAAATTGTTCGATCGATGAAACGAGACAGGCTTTTAATAAATTTGAAAACCGGGTGAAAGATACAGTTCTGGTAAATTATGTTAGGAATAAGTATTCTCTCGATGATGAGTTGGTGGATGCGGCAAATGATATGCGATTAGTCTCCACAAATTGTGAATACCTTACTTATAACGAACTAATAGCAAAACATTCGGGTAATGTGATTTATATCGATTTCTGGGGGAGTTACTGTACGCCCTGTATCAACCAATTTCCTTTTGCAACCACCTTAAAAAAATTGTACGACGGACAAAAACTGGTGCAAATATACATTTCGGCAGAACCGGATCAAGAACAATGGGAAAGAGCTTGTACTAAATACGGCCTGCAAGCGGAGAGCTATTTTGTTGTAAACAGATATACATCAAAACAGTTAGAAAGCATGAATATCAATTATTTCCCACAGTACTTATTGTATGATAAAAACGGAACCTTGGTTAGTGAATCTTCACCAAGGCCCGGCGATAAAGAATTAATTGCCTTGTTGGACAGTTGCCTTGCAAAGCAATAGCTACTTACTATTGTTGAGGTTTTGGAAGTGTAAACCAAACCGTTGTACCTTCACCATAAACGCTGTCGATTCCGATTTTTCCCTTATTTCGTTTTACAAATTCATGACACAAAACAAGACCAAGACCATTTCCTTGTTCCTGCTCGGTACCGTGGGTCGATACTTTTGTATGGATGGAGAACAGTTTCTCAATTACCTCCGGTTTTATACCAGTACCGTTATCGGTAACCATAATTTTAACGCTGTCACCAAGGTCTTCGCCACTTATCAGAATCTTTCCTTCGGCATGGGTAAATTTTATGGCATTGGCGATAATATTTCGCAAAATCACAAAGATCATATTCTTATCGCCATAAACATGTAGCGGAGCGTCAATTTCATACTCAAGAGCGATACTTTTTGCCTGTGCAATGTGCTCTTGTTTGCGTACCACATCGCACAATATTTCCAGCAGATTATGGTTTTCGGGTTCAAATTTTATCGATCCGGTTTGCGAACGTGCCCAACGTAACAGGTTTTCCAGCAGGTCGAGTGTATTTTTCGAGGTGTTACCAATGTCGTTCAGCAGTTCATCAATTTCTTCTTTCGACAGAAACTGTTCATTCTCCTGGATAATCTGAACAAAGTTCATAATGATACCGAAGGCACCTCTTAAATCGTGCGAGATGATCGAGAAAAATTTGTTTTTGCTGGTAACTTCTTGTCCGAGAAGATTTTGAGTGGTCTTTAATGTAAGGTGCGTTTTTACCCTGGCCAGCAATTCGCTTCCGATAAAAGGTTTGGTAACATAGTCAACCGCACCCAGTTCAAAGCCTTTAACTATATCTTCAGTTTCTGTTTTTGCCGATAAAAAGATCACCGGAATGTCTTTGGTTTTCTCATTGCTTTTCAGAATCCGGCAGGTTTCATGCCCGTCCAGAATTGGCATCATAACATCAAGCAGAATAAGGTCGGGTTTTACTTTTTCAACCGTATCCAATGCTTGTTGACCATTCATTGCAATGGCAAGTTCGCAATCAAATTTTGCAAGGAGGGTGCCCAGCACCTGTATGTTTTTTGGGACGTCGTCAACGATTAAGATTATTGGTTTCTGATTATCGCTATTCGGCATTTTCTAATTCTTTAAAATGGTACTTTGTTCCTTGAGTCTACTTTTTAGGTTGTCCAGAATTTTTTCAAAATTGTTTATGGTTACGGGAAGGTGTTCCATGTCGTAATTGTCAGCTTGTTCTTCAACCTGCTCGCCCCAGTGTTTAAGCAGCGATGAATTATACTTTTCGCCAATTTCCTTTACCCGGGTAGCTAGTTTCTTAATCTCTCCCAGAATAAATGTATTTCGTAATGTTTCCCAAACAGGAACGATATTTTCCTCCAAAACAGTAATCAGTTCGGGGAGGTTCGAAATATTGCTAGGTTTTACAACTTCTTTCTTTTCCTGCTCAGCAATTATAGGTTCCTCGCGGTATTTCAGGTGCTCGCACAGTTTCGAGATCAGATCCTTTTTTGAAAAAGGTTTTCGGAGGTAGCCGTCAAATTCGGCTTCTTCAATCTTTTCTGTATCTTCTTTTAGTGCCGAAGCCGTGAATGCCAGCACCGGAATATGTTTTAAATTGTCGTCGGCTTTTAAAACCGAAGTGGCCTGGTAACCGTCCATTACCGGCATTTTTATGTCCATAAGGATAAGGTTCGGAGCCGATTGTTGAGCCAGTTCAATTGCTCGTTGCCCGTTTTCAGCAAGAGTTAATGATAGTTCGGTTGCCTCCAGAAAACTTTGAATAATTTTTCGGTTGGCATGAAAATCGTCAACAACCAAAACGTTCGCAGGTTCGAATACCAGTTTACATGCTGGTTTTGTATCTTCCTTACGTTCCGATTCAGTATGTTTGGCAGTTTTTAGGGCTATAAATTTCACCTGGAAAGAACTGCCTTTTTCCACTTCGCTTTCAACGATAATTTCACCGTTCATCATTCCAACGAGTCGTTTGGTAATGGCAAGCCCCAGACCGGTTCCTCCGTATTTGTTGATGTTTTGGTTTTTCTGTTGCTCAAAAGCTCCGAATATCAGTTCAAGCTGATCGGCTGCAATTCCAATTCCGGTATCTTCAACAACAAATTCAATGTCTTGTGTTTCTTCGTCTTTATTTTCGGCAACTTTCCGAACTTTCAGTTTAACACTGCCTTCGTCGGTAAATTTAACGGCGTTACCAATCAGGTTTATTAATATTTGCCTGATGCGGATGTCGTCGATCTCAATAAATCTTGAAACATCCGGATCAATTTCAGTAATCAGGTCAATTCCTTTTTGCTCAGTTTTGTGTCTGAAAATCTGACCAATTTCTTTTAACAACGAATGCAAATCGGTTGGTCGGTAGTTAATTTCAGTTTTTCCGGCCTCAATTTTCGAGAGGTCGAGAATATCGTTAATGATACTTAAAAGCGCACTGCCACTCGATGAAATAGCCGAAACATAGTTCATCAGCGATTTGTCGGTGATTTTATTGCTTAAGATTTCAGCAAAACCAAGAATAGCGTTCATTGGGGTTCGAATCTCGTGGCTCATGTTGGCCAAAAATTCACTTTTTGCCTTATTGGCTTGTTCGGCTTCCAGTTTTGCTTTTTCAATGGCAATAGCCTTATCTTCCAGTTCGCGGTTTAGCGCAACAACGCCTTTGTTGGTTTCTTCCAGCTCGTGGTTTATTGTTTCAATCTCGTCGTTACGTTCCTGCAGTTTCTGCAATAAAAATACCAGCTCGTTGTTTTGCGAGTTAATGGTATCAACCATGCTCGAGTCGCCTCTTTCGATGGTCTTTTTAAATGCTTTCCTGATGGAAGTAATTCGTTTGCTATCGAGTGACGAAAAGTAGGAGGGAAGCCATTTGGCTGCCGTAATGGTTGTTCCTTTGTTCGATTGGGTTTTTATATCGAAATTGTCCATCAGGCGTTGCGAGCCGCTAAGACCTACACCCATTCCGTGTCGCGATTTGTAGTTCCCGGCTTTTATTGCGTCAAGATCTTTAATTCCTTTGCCTTTATCTTTAAAAACAAGCAAAATTCCCGGACTTTTTTTTGCTCTTTCAACAATAAAAAACTCAATAGTTCCCTGTTGGGCATGCTCAATAATATTCCTGCTTAATTCCGAAACGGCTGTTCCTATCCGGATACAGGTAGTTTTATCAAACATGATCTCCTGAGCCAATAACGACCCCAGATTCCGGGCCCTCACAACATCCGATTCAAACTGAACCACAATGGTTCCAACCTCATGAATCGTAGCGGACGATAAGAATGGTAGCGTCGTCATTGTTTCTTGAGTAATTTGTAATTAAAAATTCGGCATTCTTTTGCGGATGCTCTTTCCAGTTGATGTTGTCGAATTGCCAGCGTGATGTAATACCATCGGATGACAGACACAGAAAATCACCCGGATTAAACGCATATTCAAAAACCCTTGGTGTACGCATATTGTGGCCAATTATACCACCGTACGAAAGCAGGTTGTTCTTTTTATCTGATGAATAAACAAAACCATCGATGTTGCCAATTCCGCTGAAAACCACTTTGCGCTTTTCGGTATCAATCGACACAACCGATGCCACCAGCCCGCGGGTACCTTTTGTACCTTCGTGCACATGGTTAAGCAGGTTGTCAACCGATTGTCCGGATTTTAGCAAAATCTGTTCGCGGGCCAGTTGCGAAGCCATGTGCGCCTCTTTTCCGTGCCCAAGACCATCGATTACTGCCACCACCGTTTTGGTTGATGAAATATGATTGATAACGTAACAGTCGCCGTTCAACTGTTCGCCGGGTTTGCTACGCGATGCAGCTCCAATTTGTAAGGACCGGTTGGCGCCGAGCCACTTTTTAGTTGGTACCCATTTTAAAGTTCTGATACAGTTGCTGTAGCGGTTTAAACCGGTTTGGTCGTTCTCGTTTATGAAAGGGATGTCGGTTGGATTAACCTCAAAAACATCGGAAAAACGACGAATGGAACCCAGCCCGATTCCCAGCGATACTTTGTTTGAAAAGCCATCTTTTAAGGCCTGTTCGATATCGGGAATACCTGGACCGGAATCGCAACACCACACTTCAATGCCTTTGTTGCCATCGTCGGTTTTTACTTCGTTCACTAAAATCTTACCTTTTCGACCACCGTGTTTTAACACGTTGGTAACCAGTTCGGTTATCACAATAGCGATTTCGCCCGATTTAACATCGTCGAATCCTATTTGTGTGCCCAGACTTACCGATTTTCTTCTGCAGATACCGATATCTGACTCATTCTCGATAAGTAAAGTAAGTTTTTGTTCACGAATCATCTCCATTTCATTATCCTCACAGTTGTTCCTTTTCCTACTTTAGTCTGAATTTCGAAGCGGTCGACCAAACGTTTGGTACCCGGAAGTCCGTAGCCCATGCCCATTCCCGATGTATAACCATCTTTCATAGCAAGTTCCAGATCTTCAATACCCGGGCCTTCATCCAGGCAGGTTACAATAAGCGCCCGCTTACTTTCAACCACACCACGCTCAATCAATACTTCACCACCACCCGCATAATTATACATATTCCGAAAAAGTTCCGAAACTGCAGTTGTAACGCGGGTTTGCTCTACTATTCCCATGCGTGCCTCTTTGGCATAATGCCGAACGAGTTGCCGCACTTTTACAATGTCGTGTTCTGTTTGTATTGGATATTTGCCGAGCTGCTCCCAGTTGTTATCGAAAGTAATTTCGTCCATTGGGCAGCGCTTTAAATAAACTCCGAATCCAGTCTTTCCTGTAACATTTCGATACCTTTTTCCATATTCAGAGCTGTATCAACTCCCGGCATCTCCAAACCCAGTTCAACAAGTGTGATGGCAACGGCGGGTTGCATACCTACAATAACTACGGCAGCATCCATTATCGAAGCCATCGACGCCATTCCTGAAAGCATTCGGCCGATAAAAGAATCGACCATTTCTAAAACCGAGATATCGATTAATACTCCTTTTGCCCCGGTTTTTTCAATTTCTTCCAGTATTTGCGCCTGTAACTGAATTGCTAATTTATCGTGCATATCCACCTGAATGGATACGATCAGGAAATCGTGAATTTTTATTATGGGGATCTTCTTTTCGTGTAAAGCTAAATCCATCTAGTTTTCAATTTCTTCGTTTTCAGCGTGTTCTGTTTTGATTTTACCATCTACCAACTGGCGGTTCTTGCGCATGGAGTAAATCATGGCATCCTGCAATGTTGCTTTTGTGCGGATTACAGACAAATCAATACCAAGGTGGACGATGGTTTGAGCAATTGCCGGACTAATACCTGAGATAATACAATCGGCTCCGAGAAGACGGGCAGAAGTTACTGTTTTTAGCAGGTGGTTTGCCACCTGGGTGTCAACCGTTGGTACACCGGTGATGTCTAAAATTGAAATGGTACAACCGGTTTCAACAATTTTATGAAGCAGGTTTTCCATCATAATTTGTGCACGCTGACTGTCGAGTGTTCCAATTACAGGCAGAATAAGGATATTGTCCCAAACTTTTGTAACCGGACTTGAAAGCTCAAGTAAATCGTCTTGCTGGCGAAGAATGGTGTTTTGTTGCTCCTCAATTTTACTGAGTTTCTCTTCCAGCTCTTCACGCATTTTTTTACTTTGCTTCAGTTCGTAAGTGAGATCCTCGATAAGAATATTGATCGCTTCTTCAACCCCTGTTAAGTCGTCTTCAATAGTTGTTTCAACCCTTACGTCCAGATCGCCTGCTGCAACTGATGACAGAACATCTTCAATATGTTCTATTCTTTTTTTTGAATTTTCGAATTCAATTTTTGCGGTCATAGTTTTTATCTTTTGTTAATTATCCAATTTTCAGCTTCTTCGAGAGTTTTGAAAAAATCGCCTTCAATTTTTATAACCCCTGTTTTTAGCATCACTTTTGCGATCATTCGGTTGGCAGCACTAACCCCAACAAAAGCTACATGCGAAATTTTAAAATCTCTAAGTAACTCGCTTGATTTTTCACGGGTTTCGCGATTCTCAATTTTATACGATAAATTACTGTGAATGATTAACTGGCGATAAGGAATACTATCACCCACTTCTGAAAGCCCTTTTCTGATTCCTTCAACATCTGAAGTCAAAAAGTCTCTTGTAAATTTAAGATGTATGATCTGCTTTTCCTGATCATACCACATTTCATGATCCATGAGATAGTCGTTAATGGTTTGTAATAACTTGATTGAGGAGCAAAGAAAACAATATGCCTGAAAAATCAGGTGTAAATTTAGAATGATTTTATAGTTTTTTTTTGCTGATTTTTATACTTCCAAAATGCTGAGAAGAAATTAAGGTTTGATGATAGTTGTAGTTCAGGAGGTAAAATTTTGTATTTACATATAATTTATTATAAAATATTGGGCTATATTTATTACAAAGAAAAATAAAAAGATTTTGCTGCAGTATTGACGCAAACCGCGGTATTTGCTAGTTAAAAATAGAACAACTGTTGACGCAACAGTTTGTTTAAAATATATTTCTGTTTAAATTTCAATTGATTAGCATTTCGTTAATGTTATGTTTAGAAAAAATACTATTTTAGAATAATTAAACATGGACAGCTATATCAAATATAAAATATTTCCCGAAAGCAGATTTATCGTTGAGTTTATGATGGGGGATCTTGATTATGAGTTGTTTCTCGATCATAAAAAGAGATTGTTTAATGATGACGAACATGATGAAAACTATTGTGTTCTATCGGTTCTCAGTCATTCTAAAATTCTATTGACGGCTGATGATGTTGAAAGATATAAGTCGTATTTAACCGATAACAAAAAAGTTGTTGGAACCCGAAAAGTCGCCGTATTAACCGATACGCCTAAACATGTGGTAATTAGTACTATCTATAAAAATGCGGTGAAAGAATTCCCCATGCGTTTTAAGATATTCAGTACGTATAGTGCAGCTTTGCAGTGGTTAAATGTTTCAGAAGAGTACGAGTCAAAAATTCTTGAATTATTTTATCCCGGTAAAGGTAAAATTGTACGTTAAAATGGGGTGGAATGAAATTGTATGTTTCTTCCAGTTCATAAAATCACTACGTTTTCCGTTTTTTCTTTTTAGCCGCCGGAAATAATACGTTGTTTAATATTAGACGGTAACCTGGTGAGTTGGGGTGCAGGCTCAGGTCGGTTGGCGGATCGCCAATCAGGTGGCGGTAATCTTCCGGATCGTGACCTCCATAAAAGGTCCAGAATCCTTTGCCTTGCTCACCATGAATATAACGCGCCTCATTGGCCGGTTTATTCTCGCCAAGTACCAGCACATTCGATTTTAATACTTCTTTTCTGTAAGCGGTAGTCTGACCCATAAAACCTTTAATCAGGTTGCGGTGGTTTTGGCAAAGCATGGTTGGAATTGGATCCCATTTTGCTGAAAAATCAAACAGGGTAAAGTAGTCGTTTTCGCGGGCCACATGACGGTGATCGGTAGCATCGATGTTTGAAAACTCATAAACATACGGGCTCTTTTCCAGCCTGAAATTCTCGAAAGCAAAAGTGTTGTGGAAATCGAGTTTGTCATCAACATTGGCTTCCATTGGGTCGCCGTCGAACATACTTTCGCAAATATCAACACCCACCGCAGCAAGTGAAATATCGTAAGTATCGGTAGCGGCGCACATGGCAAACAGGAACCCGCCGTTTTGTACATATTTCTGAATTTCGCGCGTAACAAACGACTTCATTTCCGACACTTTCATAAAACCGAGTTTTTGTGCCAGCTGTTTGTTAATACTAACTTCCTGTTGATACCAAGGCATGTGTTGGTACGAGCGCCAGAATTTTCCGAACTGACCGGTAAAATCTTCGTGGTGAAGGTGCAGCCAGTCGTAATCTTTCAGGTTGCCATTTAGTATTTCTTCGTCGTAAATAATATCGTAATTAATTTCGGCGTAGGTTAAAACCATGGTCACAGCATCGTCCCAGGGTTGTTTGTTGGGAGGAGAATACACCGCAATTTTTGGTGCTTTGTTCATCGCCACAGCGTCCTCGTTAACATCGGGTTGCGAAATTTCGTTTAATATTCCCGAAGCCTGTGCATCGCTGATTACCTCGAAACTCACACCACGTATCACACACTCATTTTCAATTTCGGGGTAGTGTTGCATTAAAAAACTTCCCCCGCGGTAATTCAGCAGCCATTTTACTTCGATGTCTTGCTCCAGCACCCAATAAGCGATTCCATACGATTTTAGGTGATCCTTTTGCATATCGTCCATTGGTATGAGTAAATGAACGGCTCCGGCATGCAACGAAATAAAAAGCAGTACCGGCAAGAGGAATATTTTAATGAGCGTGCGCATGTTGTTTTTGTATTATGACAGCGAAACGGGTTTTTAGTTCATATTGTTTTGCGAATGATGATTAACGAATTCTGATCTTAGAAGTAAGTCCTTGCAAGTTTATTGCTTTTACTCATAAATCTCTAATCGTTAATCGAAATTCTTCATTCATCATTCATTTTAAAACGGTGCATCGCTTGTTGGAGAATTCTGGCTGTCGAAGCCACTGTTGCTCGACATTCCGGCTGCCATGTTATCATCATCCTGATTCATTGATGAGCCAAAGGTTTGAACCTCCCGCGAGAAATCTCCTGAATCGAACTGCGGATCGAGATCGGAGAAACGCGCCATCTCTTTCTGGAAACGAAGCGGAACATCGGCAGTGGCACCGTTACGGTGTTTTGCGATAATCAGCTCAGCAATTCCCAGCAGTGAATTACCCGATTCATCTTCGGTAATGCCAAAATATTCAGGACGGTGAATAAAACACACGATATCGGCATCCTGCTCAATCGCTCCCGATTCACGAAGATCGGATAGCTGCGGACGTTTTCCTTCGCGCGATTCAACGGCACGACTCAACTGCGACAGTGCGATAATTGGTACATCAAGCTCCTTGGCAATCGCTTTTAACGAACGCGAAATCATACTTACTTCCTGTTCACGACTTCCGCGAGTATCGGTTCCGGCAGTCATCAGCTGCAAGTAGTCGACGATAATAATGTTGACATCGTGCTGCATTTTCAGGCGTCGGCATTTTGCCCTGAACTCAAAAATTGAGAGGGCAGGAGTGTCGTCGATAAAAATAGGTGCTTCGTCAAGCGTTTTAATTCGTTGGTTAAGCTGTGCCCATTCGTAATCCTCCAGTTTACCGGTTTTAATTTTTTCACCACCCAATTCCGATTCTGCCGAAATTAAACGGTTTACCAACTGTAACGATGACATCTCGAGCGAAAAAACAGCAACTGCCTGACGGTGGTCAACAGCCATGTTTCGTGCCATAGATAATACAAATGCCGTTTTACCCATCGCCGGACGTGCGGCCAGAATAATCAGCGCCGATTTTTCCCAACCCGAAGTAATCCGGTCAACCGCGGTAAAACCCGAAGGAACACCGCTCAAACCGTCAGGTTTACTTCGTGCTGCTTCAATTTGAAGCACGGCCTGGTTCAGGATCGGTTTAATGGGTACCGTTTCTTTTTTGATATTACCTTCTGAAACCTGAAACAATGCAGACTCTGAAAAATCGATCAGGTCATCCACATCGATGGTGTCGTCGTAAGCTTTTGTTTGTATCTCGGATGAAACACGTATCAGCTCGCGCTGCATATATTTTTGCGCAATAATTCGCGCGTGAAATTCGATGTGAGCAGCCGATGCAACCCGGCGGGTAAGTTGGGTAATGTAACCCGGACCACCAACTTCATCCAGTTGGTTTCGGTCTTTAAGTTCCTGTGTTACCATCAAAAGATCGACAGGTTTTTCCTTTCCCGAAAGGGTTTTTATCGCATCAAATATTTTTCGGTGTTCTTCTTTATAAAAACTAGGTGAATCAATAGTATCCGCAACGGTAACATAGGCGTCGCGTTCAAGCATAAGCGCACCCAAAACTGCCTCCTCAACATCCACTGCCTGAGGAGGAAGCTGACCGTATTGGGCATTAATTTGTTCTACTGTATTTTGTTGTTGATTTGGTCTTTTTCGTTGTGCCATTTTGATTTTTTCTGCATTCAATATTCGCCCGGACTTTTAAAAGCCGATTTCAAAAATAGAAATTTACATTGCCTGTTACAAAGTATTGCTCACTCTGTTTTAAACAGTTGCAAACAAGAGTAGTTCACAATTGTTAATTGATTATTTAGCCAGTTTTTCCTCGATAATTTGCGAAATAATTGATTTTAGCGTGCTTCCCATAGCTTCAATTTGTTGCGGGATGAAACTGGTTGCCGTCATTCCCGGAGTAGTATTTACTTCGAGGAAATAGAACTCTTCGCCCTGTAGAATAAAATCGATTCGAACAATACCCGAACATTCGCACAAATCGTAGATTTTTGATGTTAGTGCCTGGCATTCTTTAAACAGATTTTCAGGTAAACGGGCAGGTGTTATTTCTTGAGCAGCTCCGGGTGTGTATTTGGCTTCGAAATCGAAAAATTCATTATTTGGAATTACTTCGGTAATTGGGAAAATTACTTTCTCACCATTCAAACGAACGGCACCGCAGGTAAATTCATGCCCGTCGATAAATTGTTCAACCAGTGCTTCTTCACTTTCTTTCCAGGCTTTTTCGATGGCTTCTTTTACCTGGCCGGTTTCTTTTACTTTGGTAATTCCAAAACTTGAACCACCTGCATTTGGTTTTACAAAAATTGGCAGGCCAAGTTCTTCAACAACAGCTTCAGGATTAATTTCTTCTCCGCGTTTAAATTTACGCGAAACAGCCATTTTAATTCCATTGGAACGCAGGTAGTTGTTGCAAAACCACTTGTTAAATGTCAACGACGAAGAATGTACATTACAGGTTGAGTAAGGAATGTTCAACAACTCAAAATACCCTTGCAGAATTCCGTCTTCACCGGGTGTTCCGTGTATGCTAATGTATGCAAAGTCGAACTTTATTTTTTCGCCATCTAAGGTGAAAGAGAAATCTGATTTGTCGACATCGGCAATTTTTTCTTCGTTTTGAAAAACCTCCCATTTCTGGCCCTGCATTTGCACCAACCAAGGGGTGAATTTTTCGCTGTCGACAGCTTTTAAAACGTTGGCTCCACTTTTTACTGATACTACAAATTCCGATGAATCGCCTCCGGCGATTACGGCAATATTTGGTTTGTTGTTTTTACTCATTTCGGTTTGCTATATAATTTTCCCATTTTTCAATTGCGGTTGCCATGTCTTCAGGCAATTCCGAATTGAATAACATTTTTTCTCCGGTTGTAGGATGTATAAATCCAAGTGTTTTTGCGTGTAATGCCTGACGCGGCAGTTCTTTAAAACAATTCTGCACAAACTGGCGGTATTTGCTAAAGGTTGTTCCGCGTAAAATTTTGTCGCCACCATAGTTGGCATCGTTAAAAAGCGGGTGGTTAATGTGTTTCATGTGCACCCTAATCTGGTGTGTACGTCCGGTTTCGAGGCGGCACTCAACCAATGTTACGTAGCCAATGCGTCGTAATACTTTGTAATGTGTTACTGCGTGTTTCCCGTAATCTTCTTCAGGAAAAACAGTGAATACCTGTCTGTTTTTCAGGCTTCGCCCAATGTGGCCGGTAATTGTTCCTTCGTCTTCCTGCACGCTTCCCCAAACCAGGGCGTGGTATCGGCGTTCGGTTGTTTTTTCGAAAAACTGAAGTGCCAACTTGTTCTTTGCCAATTCGGTTTTTGCTACCACAAGTAATCCCGATGTGTCTTTGTCGATGCGGTGAACAAGTCCCGGTCGCGGATCTTCGCTGTTGAATAACGGCAGATCTTTAAAATACCAGGCGAGTGCATTTACCAGGGTTCCGGTGTAATTTCCGTGGCCAGGATGCACAACTAGACCCGGAGGTTTGTTGATTACAACCAGTTGGTCGTCTTCGTAAACAATATTCAATGGAATATCTTCCGGAATTATTTTTAGCTCGCGACGAGGGTAATCCATTACGATAGTAATTTCCTCGTTGGGTTTTATTTTATAATTGGGTTTTACCGGTTTTCCGTCTACCAGGATATTTCCTGCATCGGCAGCTGCCTGAATACGGCTTCGCGAGGCGTTTTCAATTCGGTTGGAAAGAAATTTATCGATTCGTAGCGGAGATTGCCCCGGATCGACTGATAAACGGTAATGTTCGTACAGTTCATTCTCTTCCAGTTCTTCGTTTTCCTGAATGTAATCTTCCATATTATCTATAAGTTCTTTCGTATGCGTCGTTAATCATTACCGTGTCGGTAGTCAGCCAGATGTCGACCGATGAACCCATCTCGATTTGTTTCGTGAATTTCGGATTAGGCAACTGTTTCCAGATTCTGGCATTTATGGAGTCTTCTCCTGTTTTTATGGTATTGTCGTAAATAACGGCACCCATATTTAACAGGGCATCGGCTACTGTAGATCTCGCTTCGTCCAGTGTAAAACCGGTGAGATTCGGCAAAGTTGTTCTCATATTTCCCTGACTGCGTCCAACAACCAGATCGATTCCTGATCCTTTAATAATTTTATCGCCTTCAAAAATCTCCACAGAATCCTGCATCACGCTTAATACCAGATCGGTGTACTCCGATGGCTGATAATAGGTGTTGATCACCTGTAAACCAATACTTTCGATAAGTACCTGTGCCTGTCGGTATGAGATGTCTGTTAATCGCGGAAGGGTAATTTTTTCAGGTTCGTTGGAGTTAATGGTCAGCTTTATTACCCTGTTTGCTTTTACCCTGGAGTTGGCCAGCGGAAGTTGATCCACAACCGATCCCGGTTCAAAATTTTTGTTGTAAACCGAATCGATTACTTCAACCCGCAATTTGTTGGCACCGGCACTCTCAGTTGCTTCATCAAGTTGTAGGCCGGTTAAAGCCGGAACTGAATAAGATATTCCGTGTTGTGTATAAAGCTGCAGGCTTTTAAATGTCGCAAAAAAAAGTAGCGCCACAACTACAATGGCAATCGACAGGTGCATTAAAAATGCACGGCTGATAATAAATTTTCTTAAACTCATATTTTATATATGGAACCTATAAAGAGAACAAAAATAAATCAAAAAAAGTATGTTGAAAGGATTTACGCGATAAACCAATTCTTTTTTATCAAAGAATGTTGTGAGGGAGTAAAAATGCGTTGATTTGTTAAATGTATTTGTAAGGAACAGGCGGTTGAAGGCAAAGAAAATTGGGATTACAAGTATGTATAAACACGAAAAGGTAAAGAACCGAGTTCTTTACCTTCCCATATGCTGTAGTAAGATTTTACTATTTCTTATGTCTTGGCTCGTCAGAAACAGATAGTTTCTTTCTGCCTTTAGCTCTACGTGCTTTTAATACTTTACGACCATTTGCAGTCGACATTCTTTCTCTAAAGCCGTGCTTATTCTTTCTTTTTCTATTCGATGGTTGAAATGTGCGTTTCATTTCTATAAAGTTTTACTTGTTTCTATTCAGAATTTTCGGACTGCAAAAATAGTGCTTTTTTTATTTCTTCCAAAAACTTATGCATTTTTTTGTGTAAAAACGTACTTTCTTTGTTTGTTGTTATAAATCAGTAGTTTATAAAATGCGTTTTGCCTGTGTTAATGCTGTCTCTTTTTATATTTCTTCTTCAGTTGTAAATTGTTACAACCGCCTGCAAAGGTAGGTTGTTTTTTGCAGGATTTAAAATCAGTCGTCTTTTTTTACCGAAAACCTAAATCCAATGCCGTGCAGGTTGATAATTTTTACCGAAGCATCGGCTTTAAAATATTTCCTTAAGCGCGAGATAAAAACATCGAGGCTGCGGCCCAGGAAATAATCGTCGGATCCCCAAACTTTCTCAAGTATTTCGTTGCGGCTAAGAACTTTATTGGCATTTTGAGCAAAAAACTGAATCAGCTCAGCTTCCTTCATGGTCAGATTTCTGGCCTCCCCGTTTAGTGTTAACGAAAGATCGTCAAAGTTAAAATCGAATTTGCCAATTTTCAGAACGGCCGGAGATCCCGAGACAACGGGCTGCGACTGGCTGCGTTTTAAAAATATCTTGATTTTCAACAGCAGCTCCTCCATGCTGAAAGGTTTGGGAATATAATCGTCGCCGCCAATGGTAAGACCTGTAATTTTGTCTTCGGTCATGCTGCGGGCAGTTAAGAAGATAATTGGTGTCTGCTCGTCAGATTTACGAATGGTTTCTGCCACCTGGAAACCATCTACTTTTGGGAGCATAACGTCGAGCACAATAAGGTCGAACTCGTTATTTTTGAAAAGCTCAAGGGCAATTTCTCCGTCTTCGGCCACGTCAACGTCGTAGCCTTTCTCGGTTAAATTGTCCTGTACAATAAACCGCAGGGCTTCATCGTCTTCTACCAGCAGTATTTTAAAGGCATTATCATTCATATTAATTGGGTATGGTTATACTAAAAATGCTTCCTCCATCGGGATTATCGGCAACTTTAATTTTCCAGTTATGCGTTTTTACAATTTTGTAAACGTAGTCGAGTCCGAGTCCAAAACCTTTTACGTTGTGAACATTGCCGGTTGGCACCCGGTAAAACTTTTTAAAGATTCTTTTTCGGTGTTCGCGAGGTATTCCAATGCCGTTGTCAATAAAATTCAGTTCGTAAATTTTCTGCCTTTTCTTAAGTTCAACTCTAATCGCGGGCGTTTTTTCGCAATATTTTGCGGCATTCTCCAGGATGTTCGAAACCAAATTGGCAAAATGAAAACGGTCGGCTAAAATAATACATTCTTCCGGGAAAGCTTCAATCGAGACAGTGGCTTGCTGGCCTGCTTTCGAATCGCGGAATTGACGGCTGGCTTCATTCAAAAAATCGGCCAGTTCAATTTTTTCAAGGTTGAGATGAATTCGGCTTTTTTCGATAGAAGCCAGATTAAGTACCTTCTCCACATTTTTCGATAGGCGCCGCGTTTGATCCTGAATGATGCGGGTGTATTCAAAAAGTCGCTTGGGCGATTTTAATATTTTTTCGTCGTTTATCACATTTGCAGCCAAAGCTATTGACGAGATAGGCGTTTTTAGTTCATGCGTTAGGTTATTGATAAAGTTTTTCTGGATTTCGGAAAGCTGGCGTTGGCGAATGATCACCCATAAAGTGTATCCAAAGAAAAAGATAATCAACATCAGCAAGGCCGTTAAGAAATACCAGATAGAAAGTTGATTAAAAAAGTAGGAAGTCCGGTCGGCGAAGTGAATACCAAAATAATTGCTGTAATTTTCGTTTAGTACAAACTCAAAATCAGATGGCTCTTCATCCTCGTCGGTGTGTACCAGAATGGTCTCGTCCATTTGTTCCTGAGTTGGATTATAGATCGCAAACTCATAGTCGTAATAAATATCGTGTCGTTTTAGCTGGGTGTTAAGATTCTGTTTCAGCAAATCTTTGTCGATGGCAACACCAACATTCACAAGGTAGGTGTTGTTGGAAATGACTTCTACAGGAGTTATGCTGTCGAAATTTTCGGTGGTTCCGGTGGCAAGCATTACCTGCCAGGCTACCTCTTTTAAAGCTACAGCTGCACTCTCCTGAAACTGTTTTTCGGAGAGGTTATAAGAGCTTCGAATAAAAGCAAATTGTACTAAAAAAACGCCAACAATCGATATCGTTGCAAGCATTATAATGTATTTAAGTGCTCTTCCTTTCATCCTGTCTTACATTGTCAGCTAAACTACATATTTTTTTACTTGCCTGCCGGGGTTAACAACTCGTTAACAAAATATTGAATTCAATTAACAGCATATATATTAATGCATTTTTACATTTGTTATATAAATACACTGGACAAACAAATTTAAGTAATAAATTATGAAACGCATTTTACAAGTATTAGCAGTTTTCGCGATGGGTGTTGCATATAATAATGTGATGGCCCAGGAAAACCCAAAAATTGTTTTTGAAGAAGAGACGCACAACTTCGGTTCTTTTAAAGAGTCGGACGGTGTTCAGAAAACCACATTTAAATTTACAAATAAAGGAGAATCGCCTTTGGTGTTATCGAATGTGCGTGCATCGTGTGGTTGTACTACTCCAAAATGGACACGCGAGCCTGTAGCTCCCGGCGAAACTGGTACTATCGATGTAAGTTATAATCCAAAAAACCGCCCGGGTTCTTTTAATAAATCAGTAACTGTTAGCTCGAATGCTGAAAACCGTACTGTTGTTTTAAGAATTAGCGGTAAAGTTGAGCCTCGCGAAAAAACATTGGCAGAACAATACCCAAGACAAATTGGTGCTTTACGAGTAAAATCAAATTACCTGTCGTTTGCGAAAATAAAAAAAGGCGATGTAGTTACTAAAGAGCTGGAATTAGTGAATGATACTGACAAACCTGTTAAAGTTGGTTTCCGCACAGTGCCAAAGCACCTGACAGCAAAAGCAGAGCCTGAAACAATTCCTGCAAAATCAACCGGTAAATTGGTTGTAACGTACGATTCAGAGGCTGCCAATACTTATGGTTTTGCATCGCACCGTATCTACCTTTCGTTAGACGGAAGCAACGACTACAAAAGCTCTGTAGGTGTTAGTGCTACTATCGAAGAAGATTTCTCAAACCTTACACCAGAACAACTGGCTAGTGCTCCTGTAGCCGTATTTAAGGAAACTTCAGTAGATTTTGGTGAAATGAAACAAGGTGACAAAAAAGAACATACTTTCTCGTTGACCAATAACGGTAAAACAGATTTGATCATCAGAAGAGTACGTTCGTCATGTGGATGTACTGCTGTTGCACCTTCAAAAAGTGTGATTGCAGCCGGCGAAACTGCACCGATTAAAGTTACTTTCGATTCTCGTGGAAAACGTGGTCGTCAGAGCAAATCGATTACAGTTATCACCAACGATCCAAAAACGCCAACCTCAACATTGCGTATTTCAAGCAACGTGGTTGTGCAAAGTGCAAGCTAAGTTTATTTAAAGTCAATATTTCAGAAGGTGTTGCAGGTGAAACTTGCAGCACCTTCTTTTTTGCTGTACTTTTGAGCGATAAAAGTTAAACCAATGTCAGAACAAGATTCACACCATATAGAAAACGACCCACAGTTTAAAGGATTAAACGTTAACAGCGGAATAGAGCAGCCCGATTCTGTTAGTAACGACTCGGTTAAACGCTTTCTGCAGAAAAAACGAAAACTGCTTCCGGTACAGGATTATGTCGATGGGATTTTAAAGGGAGATATCACGCTTTTAAGCAAAGCCGTTACACTCGTTGAAAGCTCAAAAGCTGAGCATCAGAAACTGGCTCAGCAAATTATTGCAGCCTGTTTACCTCACAGTGGAAACGCAGTTCGCATTGGAATTACCGGTGTGCCCGGAGTCGGAAAAAGTACCTTTATCGAAGCGCTTGGAAAATATCTTACCAGCAAGGGCGAAAAACTGGCTGTTTTGGCCATTGACCCGAGTAGCGAACGCACCAAAGGAAGTATTTTGGGCGATAAAACACGCATGGAAGAATTGGCCAGCGATAACAATGCCTACATCCGTCCAAGTCCTTCAGCCGGATCGTTGGGAGGCGTTGCACGTAAAACCCGCGAGACAATTATTCTGTGCGAAGCAGCCGGATATAAAAATATTTTTATCGAGACGGTTGGTGTTGGGCAAAGCGAAACAGCTGTTCATTCCATGACCGATTTCTTTCTGTTGTTAATGTTGGCCGGAGCCGGCGACGAATTACAGGGAATTAAACGTGGAATTATGGAAATGGCTGACCTGATTGCGATCAACAAAGCCGATGGTAATAACGTAGAAAAGGCCGACATGGCTAAAGTGCAATATAAAAATGCCATTCATCTTTTTCCCCGAAAAGAATCGGGCTGGGATCCAAACGTATTAACTTGTTCTGCTTATCAGAAAGTTGGGATTGATTCCATTTGGGAACAGATCGAAAAATACAGGAAACAAACGGTTGATAACGGGTATTTTTACAAAAAACGAAACGAGCAGGCTACCTACTGGATGCACGAAACCATTGAAGAGCAATTAAAACGAAACTTTTACGATCATCCTGAGATTAAGGAGAAAGTAAAAGTGCTCGAAAATTATGTGTTATCGGATAAAATGAGTTCGTTTATAGCTGCAGGCGAGCTGCTCGATACCTATTCAAAGCTAAAATAGCTTCCGGCATTTTTGGAAAGAGTTTATGAGAACTCTCATATTACGGGGGCTTTTTATTGCTTCATAAAAGAAGTAAATTTGTAAGAACCTTTCTTGGTGTGAGGTGTTACTTACATAAATCAAATATCAAAAAAATTACAAAATAAAATGAATTACGATGTAATAGTAATAGGTAGCGGACCGGGTGGATACGTGACAGCGATTCGTGCGTCGCAACTCGGATTAAAAGTTGCCGTTGTTGAAAAAGAAAACCTGGGCGGAATTTGTTTAAACTGGGGCTGTATTCCAACAAAGTCGTTGTTGAAAAGTGCACAGGCTTTTGAATACGCCGTTCACGCTGCTGATTATGGTGTTGCCATCGAAGGTGATGTAAAAGCTGATTTTGGCGCGATGGTTAAAAGAAGTCGTGGTGTTGCCGACGGTATGAGCAAAGGAATTCAATTCCTGTTTAAGAAAAATAAAGTTGAATCGATTTTTGGCTGGGGAAAATTAGCAGGTAAAAACACGGTTGAAGTAACTGATGATGCCGGTAAAAAGACTTCGTACACAGCCAAGCATATTATTTTGGCAACTGGCGCCCGTTCGCGCGAATTGCCAAACCTGCCGCAAGACGGCGAAAAAATTATCGGATACCGTAAAGCGCTTACACTCGATAAGCAACCTGAAAGTATGGTTGTTGTAGGATCGGGAGCAATCGGTAGCGAGTTTGCATACTTCTATCACACAATTGGTACAAAAGTTACTTTGGTTGAATTTATGCCAACACTTGTACCAAACGAAGATGCGGAAGTTGCCAAACAGCTGGAACGCAATTTCAAAAAATCGAAAATGAAAGTGATGACCAGTTCATCGGTTGAAAGCGTGGATACTTCGGGCGATAAGTGTAAAGTGACTATCAAAACCAAAAAAGGCGAAGAAGTTGTTGAGGCTGATATCGTACTTTCGGCTGTTGGTATTGCACCAAATACTGAAGGAATTGGTTTGGAAGAATTAGGTGTTGAAACTGAAAATGGTCGTGTTAAAGTAGATGAATACTACAAAACCAATGTTGAAGGTGTTTATGCCATCGGTGATATTGTTGCCGGACCAGCATTAGCTCACGTTGCATCGGCCGAAGGAATTACCTGTATCGAAAAAATTGCCGGCCTAAATCCTGAGCCGATCGATTACAGCAACATTCCGGGATGTACTTATACAAGCCCAGAAGTTTCGTCGGTTGGTTTAACCGAAGCAAAAGCAAAAGAAGCCGGTTACGAAATTAAAGTGGGTAAATTCCCATATTCGGCCAGCGGAAAAGCAAGTGCAGCCGGTCAAAAAGACGGTTTTGTTAAATTGATTTTCGATGCCAAATACGGCGAGTTGCTTGGTGCACATATGATCGGTGGAAATGTTACTGAAATGATAGCTGAAATGGTTGTTGCCAAAAAACTTGAGATTACAGGACACGAACTGATTAAAACGATTCACCCTCACCCAACAATGAGCGAAGCGGTAATGGAAGCCGCTGCCGCTGCCTACGATGAGGTTATCCATATTTAAGAAAAAGAATTACCCTTAATATAAAGAGCCCGAGGTATTTAACTTCGGGTTTTTTTATGCGAACACTGTCGAATAAGTGACGACATTGTTCGAAAAAACTATAAAAAGCTGAAAATCAGCTTGGAAGTTTCTGTATTTCAGAATAAGTTTTAAATTTGCCGCTCAGGCATCAACTACAGTAACCGTAAATTTCTCGGAATACTATTGTTAAACAAAGGGAAAAATTCTTAAATATAAATTTGACATAAATGAAAAAACTGACATTGATGGTGGCATTTTCTATGCTGCTTCAACTTGCTTTTGCAGGAGGTTTATTAACTAACTACAACCAAAGTGCGCAATATATTCGTATGTTGTCGCGAAATGCAGCATTGGAAATTGATGCTGTTTTTTACAACCCGGCAGGTTTGGTAAAAATGGAAGATGGCTGGCATTTTGCTTTCTACAGCCAAACGATATTCCAGACCCGCGATATCGACTCACAATTTCCTACATTAAATTCAGGTCATTTCGAAGGAGAAACTACAATTCCTGTTTTTCCAGACCTTTACGCGGTGTATAAAAAAGATAAATGGGCTTACTCAATTGGTGTTGGCCCGATTGGAGGTGGTGGAACTGCAGAATTTGCAAATGGAATTCCAACACTGGAGATTCCATTCTCAATGATTCCTTCGGCACTGGCAGGTCTATCTCAGATCGATCCTGCGTTTGCAGTAACCGGTTACGACCTTGATATGGCTTTGGAGGCATCTTCAACTTTCTGGGGTATCCAACTTGGAGCGTCTTATGCAATCAACGATAAATTTTCGGTTTATGGTGGTATGCGTTTAATGCCATCGGTAAATACTTACGAAGGTGCAATCCGTAACATTCAGTTAGAGAATGGCGGACAAATGATAAATGCCGCAGCCTGGTTAACAGGAGCTTCAGGTCAGGTTAGTTCTCTTGCCACACAAGCGAGTGCAGGAGCCGATTTAATGTATGGAACAGCCACAACGATGCAGCCGGTTATCGACGCAGGTTATGGAACAGCCACTCTTTCTGATTTGGAAGCAGGAGGTGTAATCGATGCTGCTACCCGTGCGCAGGTTGAAGGCGGATTATTATTGATTGGTTTGCCACAGGAACAAATTGATATGATGAATGTACTTCAGGTGCAGGGAACCTACTCTGCTGCCGGAGATGAATTAACTGCTACTTCTACTTTACTTACCGGAACTGCACAAACATTGTCAGGAACAGCCGGTCAGGTAGGAGATAAAGAAGTGAAAACAAAACAAAAAGGAATGGGTTTTACCCCAATTATCGGGTTTAACTACTCGCCAAACGACGACTGGACTTTCGCTTTTAAGTACGAGTTTGAAACCAAATTAAAACTGGAAAACGAAACTGAAGTTGACGATATGGGTTTATTTCCTGACGGTGCTGAATCATCAAACGATGTTCCTGCAATTTTAGCTGCAGGTATTGGTTACCGTGGTTTAGACTGGTTGGAAGCTCAACTTTCATACAATGTGTATTTCGACAAGGGTGTTGACTACGGTAACAATGTGCGCTATGCAACTTTAGGCGAACAAGTACACCGCGATATCGATGCCAACTATTACGAACTAGCGCTAGGTCTTCAGTTTAATGTGACTGATAACTTTGCTTTTAGTTTGGGTGGAATGCGCTCGAAAAACGGAGTAACTCCGCAATACCAGAGCGATTTTAGCTACAGTAATTCATCGTATACTTTAGGCGGTGGTATTATGTGGAAGATCACCGATAAACTAACTTTTGATGCAGGTATTATCAATACATTTTATGAAGATGACACTGTGACATTTACCCATGCCGGAGTTGGAAGCTATGACGAAACTTATGCAAAAACTACCATAAGTATGGCTGCCGGTATCTCATACAGCATTTTTTAAACCAATAGCAATATAACGCAAAAGCGGGGGGCAGTAATTGTTCCCCGTTTTTTGTGCGATTAATTTAAACTCCGGAATATTTGTGTAACTGATGATAGCGATTGCCACAAAAAAAAGATCCTACCCGTGTTCGATAGAACGATTACGGATCGGATCTTTTCTGTTTATTAGTGGAATTCTTATAGTGCTTTTGCCTCAATGTGGCAATCGAAGTCCATATTCACCATAAAATCCATTGGCGCGGTATTGGTAACGCCTGCAACGGTTATGGTTATTGCCTTGGTAGAACTAAGAATTGAAGCCGCCTGAATAAGTTTGCTGTCATCGATCTCCGGCGTAAATGTGGTGTTTTCCATCGAAATGTCGGTTAAAGTTACCAGTACTCCTACGCCGTCAACAGAAATTTCGATAGATTTCACTAATTCACCTTCTCCTAAATTGCTGATCACAATTTCCAGATCATTAATGTCAATCGATTTTAACTTGTCTAAATAATCCGCAATTTCTTCAATTTCGCTAAGCGAATTGGTTTGTGTTACCGAAAAGGCATAGTCAGCGAGTGCCGATTTTTGTGCCTGGGCGCTGGTTTCTATCACTGCAACCGGAATGTCCATCGAAACGGTTGTGTCAAATTCAAAAGTGTTGGCTTCATCAATTTTGTCGCACGAGAACAATAAAGCCGAAAAGATAAGTAATAAGAGAAATGTGTTTTTCATGAGATTTGTGATTATTGTTAGATACGCAATATACGGTCTTAACCTATTCAAGTCAAGGGCTAACGAAAAAAGGGTTGAATAAATCAACCCTTTTTGGAAGAACTAACTTGCAGCAAAATTAGTGGAATACCTAATCGAGCTGGAATATTTTGTTGTAAACTTCGTCGTTCAGAAGTTTAGCCGTAAGTACAAATTCTGTTTTTCCTTCGGCTTTTAAATCAGATAAATCGAACCTGAATTCCCGTGTGAACCAGGCTTCGCAGAGGTCGTCGTTGGCGTTGTGACGGATTTCAAAAGTTGGAACTGTTGAACTGCTTGCAGTCCACGGATGCATGCGTGCCAGGTCGATGGTGTGATCCTGACAACCGCCGCTGTACGATACTTTAAAATACAGACAGTTGCCATCCATGTAGGCATCGTGCAAGTGAACGGGATCGCGTGCCAGACTGTCGTAATTTTCAAAATAAAGATCGACATAAGGCGAACATGATAGTTCTTCAACATAGCTTATTTCGCAAGGAACGCCCTGTTCGCAACCAATAGAAACATTGTTAAGTTCGCTATACGTAACCAATACGCGCTGACCCTGTGCAAAAGTAAAACCGTCGGGGTAGTAAAGGGGCAGAATTTTATTTCCGTTATCAAGTACAATAACAAAACCACAGTCGCCTGCGCCGGCATAATCAAGTACGGTGCCGGTTTCATCGAACGTTAACAGATCGTCGTCGTCCTGGCAACTGGAAAATACAACAAGAAATACGGATAATATTACGATTAATCGTTTCATGGCTTTTTATAATTTTACTTATAACGTAAATCGCGAACGTTTATTTTTTACTATTCCTCATATTCCGGCTTTTGCACTTCACCTATAAATAAAATGGCGTCGGTATCTTTTTCAGTAATAGCAAACACAAATGGTTTATTCACGGTGAAATATGTTTTTTCCGTTGTTGGAAGAGCACTTGTGGTTTCGAAAACAATGGCAGTAACTGCTGCGGCTTCGGTACCTGTTTCATTCACATCGATATAAGTTTTGTGAATTATTGAGCTGATATAAAGATAAATATCCGAAATGTTTGAAAAATCTGCATCGACTGGCGAGAAAGCGTCAATCATTCCCATCAGCTTTAACATTTCGTTTAATTTGCTCTCAAATTCAAATTTAAAACGGGGCAAGTTCACCACAACATTGTCTCGTGTGCCAAACTGGTCGTTCCACGATTTCCAATTGTCGACATTTAAAGTATTTATTAGATCGCCCGAGTTATTTTCTCCTGCCGGCAGCATTACAACCATATTGTACTGACCTGCACCGTAGGGCAGTTTTACCGCACTGAACAGCTCGTTTTCGGTGTAATCAAGTTGGTCTTCCTTGTGCATGGTTTCCACATCTTCCGAAGTGCCATCGGCAAAATAGAACGGACGCATTTTTGTAGCGTCCTCTTCAAATTCGACGCTCCAGTTGCCGTAAAAATAAATGGCGTTTAAAAGTACCATGCGGGCATCGGGAGATAATGAATCCAGAATTTTTTTGATTTTGTCGTGGGTTTTATCGGCTACCCAGCCGTTGATAGTTTGTAATGCGTCAGTGGAATTTCCAAAATCAATGGCTTCAACTTCTGCATTGTAATAGTTGGAGTTAATATCCAGGAAGGATTGTTTTACCGGAAACCCGTCGGCGTAATATATGGCATCGGCAATTTCAAAAATCACATCTTCATCAAGCGATTGTAAAGCGGCAATCAAACTTTTATACGAGTTATTGATTTGCTCCGTAGTGAGGCCATTAAGTTTCATGGCATTTTCCATCTCGAGCTTTGTATTTTCGTCGGCTCCGTTATAAGCCATACCCAGTGCCAGCGAAACACTTAGTGGCGAGATCATAATATTCTCGTCCTGGCTATCTTTATAAATTTCTTCGCGGATGGTTTTAAACAGGTCGAAACCAAATGCATTATCGGCCTCAACAAGTTGTGCCGATTTTTCATCTAGTTCAATATTTTTTATCGGATCCGGATCGTCGTTGGCGGTGTTACACGAACAAAGAAGACTAAAGAACAAAACAAAAAATAGCGGTAATGTAGGTTTCATAATAAAGGTTTTAACAAATTTACAATGGATAGATGGTATTAAACAAGTTAAGGTTGCGTAACAAATGTTAAATAACTTTTTCTGCTACTGGAAAAAGTATTTCCCTTTCGGAAGGACTTTTGATAAAATTGTCATTGTCCGAAAGAATTTCCAATTCAACGCAACCTTTTTGAGCAACGGCCCATCTAACTTGTGATTTTCGTTGTAAGAACTGACTGTAACAGCAGATACCAAAAAGAAGATTGAGGCCGGAATGTTATAATCTTTATTTTTGGGTGTTATTTGCGAAAGATTTTGGAAGACCTAAAAAAAATAATAAAGGATTGTGCTTCGGGTAAAAAGCGCGCACAAGAACTACTATACCAAATGTTTGCACCAAAAATGTTTGGAGTTTGTTTGCGCTATGCCAAAGATAATACCGAAGCCGAGGATAACCTGCAAGAGGGGTTTATAAAGGTTTTCCAAAATATTGGCGGGTTTAGACACGAGGGTTCTTTGGAAGGGTGGATACGAAGGATAATGGTAAACGTTTCGTTAGAGAAATTCAGAAAGCAAAATATGATGCATCCGGTGGAGGATGTAAACATCTACGAAAATCAGCAGCTTTCGGACGATATTCTTGCCACGATATCGGCAAAAGAGTTGATTGAATTAATTCAGAAACTGCCACCGCGTTACCGAATGGTTTTTAACCTTTTTGTGATGGAAGGATTGAACCACCAGGAAATTGGTGAGGAGATGGGAATTACAGTAGGATCATCGAAATCGAACCTCGCAAGAGCCCGCGATATTTTAAAGCGTAAGGTGAAAATGCTTTATGGCGATATTGAAACAAGTAATTACACAGCTGGATGAGCAAAAAGACAAATATAGACGATTCGATCAGGGAAAAGCTCGACGGATTTTCTACTGCACCGCCTCCGCATGTTTGGAATAATATCCAGGCACAATTGGAGGCAAAGCAGAAGAAACGCCGCGTGGCTTATATTGGTTGGATTTCGGCTGCTGCCGTTGTGGTACTGGCATTTATTGCAGGCTGGTATTTTAATGGCACTACCTTAACAGAAGAACCTGTAATGGTTGAGCAGAATTCTGTTAAGCCCGAAGTGAAAGAGGAGGGAAGAACTGTTGATGAAACCGGCGTTGAAACGGAACCCGTTAACCCGGCCGATGAAGAAGTTGTTTTTGTCGCTAATAATAATGTATCCGAGGCAACTCAAACTGAAGAGCCAGTTAATACCGTTGAAGTAGTTTCGGAAGATAAAAATATTGCCGGCAACATTCAATCACAGGAACCGGAAAGGCAAGCAAACTACAGCTTATTAAGCAGTATTGAAACCTTTTTTACCAAAGACGAATCAACAGTAGAATTAGAAGAAAGGAGCAAACTAATAGAGGTAACATCATTGACTTCGGCCGACGAAGTGCTTATTGCCGGGAATATCAGAGATATGAATTTAAACCCTCAAAAAGCAAATGAACGCGGCTGGATTGTTGGTGCGAATATTTCGCCGGGATATTCGGCACACTCTGCAAATCACAACGATGAATATTCCCGGAACATGACCTACAATAGCAACAACGGAGGAGCGAACGTTGGCGGTGGAATTTCGGTGCAGTATAAAACCAGCAAACGACTGCGGGTTGAGAGTGGTATTTACTATGCTAAAGACGGACAAAAGGCCAATAACTCACTAAACCTGTTTGCTTCGGATAATGAATTGGTTTATGCGGCTAACCCTGATGCCGTTTACGACGGGTCGGCCCCCACGTTTTCAAACCTGGTTCAGACCGGAAACATTGGAATTGCCATGAACAGCACCGCCGGTGTTATCAAAATGGCAAATACCCCTAATGGCGCCTATATTGCTGCCAGCCTCGAAAATAGCAGCGACGCAGCAGTTAATATGCTTTATGCTGATGGCGAATTTTCGCAGGTGTTCGAATTTGTAGAAGTGCCGCTTTATTTGCGTTACAGTGTGCTCGATAAAAAACTGGGCATCGATTTGCTTGGAGGTTTAAATGCCGGTTTTGTAATCGGAAACAATGCTTATCTCGATAATAGTACAGGCGTGCAAAACATTGGTAGTACTGCCGATATTTCTACGCTTAATTTTTCGGGAACAGTTGGTGTTGGTTTAAGCTATATGTTGGGTAAACGTTTTTCTTTTGCAGTTGAACCCCGCCTGAATTACTACCTGAATTCTATTAATACGAATCCCGATGTAAATTATCATCCCTACCGGGTTGGTGTTTATACAGGTGTTTATTACGAGTTTTAAATTCTTGATTAACTAAGGTAATTGCAATACCAGCACCCTGTTTTGAGGGTAATTTGTAATCGACAAACTTTTAAACTAAAGATCAATTAAATGGTTCACTCTGTCCTTGTCTCTTAATAAGGTATTTTTGTAGTTTTAACAATATATTGATTGTCAGGCCCCAACTTCATCAGAATGTAAAATTTTACTCAATTAACAGTTTATTAAGAGACTAGCTTCGCCCCAAGAAAATATCTTTTATACTTTTGCTCCCGATTTCAACACAACCTAAACGACTCATCGATAAAACCCATAGATGTTCGTTTTATACGACAATAATATTTAAGTACGGAGTTTTTAATTATTTTTTTGATGAAAACAGGAATTTATATCACCAATACTGAAAGCGATACCGGAAGATCGCTGGTAACACTGGGTGTTCTAAAAGTTTTACTTTCAAAAGTAAGCAAAGTAGGTTATTTCAGACCAATCATTAACGACTATCCCAAGGGAACTCACGATAATCATATCGAAACTATGATTTCGTATTTTAACCTCGATATGGAATATAAAGATGCCTATGGCTTCACCATGTCGCAAGTTGTTAAGTATAAAAACATGGGTCAGGAAGCGCGTCTTATCGATCAGATCATCGATCGTTATAAGAATCTGAAAGAGCGTTTCGAAGTTGTTGTTGTTGAAGGTTCTGATTTTGATAATAAAGGAGCTTCTTTTGAATTCGACCTGAACGTAGAATTTGCCAAAAACCTGTCGATACCAACTATTTTGGTTAGTTCGGCAAAAGACAAGGCAATGTCGGATGCAATTGCCAATCTTGATTTAGCTGTAAAATCGTTTGCTGAAAAAGATGTGGTTGTGCAATCGGTTGTAATGAACAAGGTAAAACCCGGCGATTGCGAAGTAATGAAAGCAGAACTGGAAAAAGTAATTCCTGCTGAAACTTCTATCGAACTGATTCCTGAAATTAAAAAACTGGGTAGTCCAACGATTAAAGAAATTTATGAAGAGCTAGGAGGTAAAGTTCTTCTGGGTGAAAATCTGTTGTGTAAACAAGCCGACCGTTACGATGTTGGAGCAATGCAGCTACGTAACTACCTCGACAGAGTGGAAGAAAACAGCCTGATTATTACTCCGGGCGACCGCTCCGATATTATTTTGGGTGCCCTGCAGGCCAATGCATCGGCCAATTATCCGAACATCGCAGGTATTGTTGTTACCGGAGGTATTGCTCCTGAACCACAAATCCTTCGATTGATTGAAGGTTTGCCAACTGTTGTCCCAATTATTTTGGTTGACGATGTAACTTTTGTGGCAGCCAATAAAATTGCAAACGTAAAACCAAAAATACGTCCGGGAATTCCACGTAAAATCGATTTGAGCATTTCAACTTTCGAAAAATATGTGGACACAGAATTCCTGATCGATAAATTCAGAAGTTACAAAACTGATGTTGTAACTCCTTACATGTTCCAGTACAACCTGGTAGCAAAAGCAAAATCGAAAAAACAACACATTGTTTTACCTGAAGGAACCGATCCTCGTGTATTGCAGGCTGCAACAAGTTTGGTTGATCAGGGGGTTGTTGAAGTTACCTTGTTAGGAAAAAGAGAAGAGATTGTCGCTAAGGCTGCAGAGATTGGCGTTAAGATTAATGGTAATATTAACATCATCGATCCTGTAGAATCAGAGCATTACGAAGATTACTGGAGAACTTACCACGAACTGCGTAAGCACAAAAATATTCCTGAAGATATGGCCCGCGATGCCATGGCCGACGTTTCGTACTTTGGTACAATGATGGTATACAAAGGGCACGCCGACGGAATGGTTTCAGGTGCGGCGCACACCACTGCGCATACCATTATTCCGGCACTTCAGTTTGTAAAAACCAAACCGGGTGTAAAAACTGTTTCGTCAGTATTCTTTATGTGTCTCGACGACCATGTTTCGGTAATGGGCGATTGCGCTGTAAACGTTAGTCCAAATGCAGAGCAACTTGCCGAGATTGCAGTTACATCAGCCGATTCGGCCAAAGCGTTTGGTATCGATCCAAAAGTAGCCCTGTTGTCGTATTCATCGGGTACATCGGGAACCGGTGTTGAGGTTGACAAAGTGAGAGCAGCTACAGAAACAGCAATCAGTATGCGCCCCGATCTGAAAATTGAAGGACCAATTCAGTACGATGCTGCTGTTGATCCAAGCGTGGGAAAAAGTAAAATGCCCGATTCGCAGGTTGCAGGTCAGGCCAACGTGCTGATATTCCCCGATTTAAATACAGGTAACAATACATATAAAGCAATACAGCGCGAAACCGGAGCACTGGCAATCGGTCCGATGCTGCAAGGTTTAAATAAGCCGGTTAACGACCTGAGCCGTGGTTGTACAGTAGACGATATTTTTAATACTGTAGTAATTACTGCCATTCAGGCACAGGAAGGTTTTTAATACGTAAATTCAGATTTACGATAATGATTGGTTGTCGGCAGCAATGTCGATGGTTTGATCATTACCAGAACTTTTAACAATATATTTTAAAAATGAATATTTTAGTAATTAATGCAGGTAGCTCGTCAATTAAATATCAGTTAATTGATATGAACACCGAGTTGCCTTTGTCGAGTGGAATTGTAGAACGAATCGGCCTTGAAATGGGCGTGATTAAGCACAAAACTTTTACAAACGGAGAAGAAACTAAAACCGTTGAGGAATTTCCGATTCCAGATCATGGAGTTGGTTTAAAGCGTGTAGCCGAATTGCTTATCGATGCTGATAAAGGAGTTATCGGCGATCCTTCAGAAATTCAGGCTGTTGGTCACCGTTTGGTACACGGTGGTGAAACTTTTACCGAAACCGTTGTGATTACCGATGAGGTGAAAGCAAAAGTGAAAGAATTGTTTCCTTTAGCACCATTGCACAACCCTGCAAACTTAATTGGTGTAGAAGTGGCTGAAAAAGTATTTCCGAATGCAACACAGGTTGGCGTATTCGATACAGCTTTTCACCAAAGTATTCCTGAAAAAGCATTCCGTTATGCTTTGCCGGAAAAATTCTATAGTGAATTGAGAATCCGTAAATATGGATTCCACGGAACATCACACAAATATATCTCGGAGAAAGCCATTGAATACCTTGGAAATCCGGATGCAAAAATTGTGACCATTCACCTTGGTAACGGTGCTTCTATGGCAGCTGTTGATGGTGGTGTTTGTGTTGATACTACTATGGGTATGGGACCTTTGAGCGGTTTGATTATGGGAACCCGTTCGGGCGATATCGATCCGGCAATTATTTTCTACCTGGCTCAGCAAAAAGGTTATTCTGTACAGGAAATTTCTGACTTGCTGAATAAAGAAAGTGGTATGAAAGGTTTAACCGGTTACACCGATATGCGTGATGTTGAAAAAAGTCAGAGCGAAGGTGATGCAAATGCAATTCTGGCACTTGAAATGTATGCTTACCGCGTAAAACAGTACATCGGAAGCTACGCTGCTGCAATGAACGGTGTTGATGCGATTGTATTTACCGCTGGAGTTGGCGAAAACAAAACTCCTGTTCGCGAGATGGTTTGCGAGGGAATGGATTACCTTGGCATTACCTGGGACGCTGAAAAAGATGCGAACCGCTCAGGTGGTATCCACGAAATTAGCGTTGATGGAGCAAAAGTTAAAGTACTTATTATTCCTACCAACGAAGAATTGGAGATTGCAAAACAATCATTGGCTCTTGTAAAATAACGAGAACAAAGAATATATAAAAAAGGCGTACTTATTTTGAGTACGCCTTTTTTATTTTAAAACTATTACGAAAATTCATCGGTTCTATTTCCAATCGGAAATTTACAACAGTTATTCTCTTCCTTTAAAAAGATCGGCAATTTTAGCCAGTAGTTGCCTTTTGTTGATCGGCTTTGAAACAAAGTCATCACACCCCGCAACTTTCGATTTCCGTATATCTTCCGGCTGCGTAAATGCCGATTGAGCAATTATTTTAACCGATGTATTAAACTCCCTGATTTTTGCGGTTGCAGTAAATCCGTCGATTACAGGCATTTTAATATCCATTAAAACCAAATCGATATCCGGGTTGGAGTTCACCAGCTCAACCACTTCTTTTCCGTTGTTGGTCACCACAATCTCCGATGCAGTGTCGCGAAGCAACAGTTTTAGTAATTCTACTGAAACCGGGTCATCTTCAGCAATCAGTATTTTTAGTTTTTTCGATACCGGATTTTTATCTGCCGGCTGGCCGCTTTCATCTGTTTTCTCCTCATTTACCGGAGTGACTAATGGCAGCCTCACGGTGAATGAACTACCTTGTCCTACCTCCGAATTCAGCATAATTTTACCGTTCAGCATTTCGGTATACGACTTTGCAATGGAAAGGCCTAACCCCGATCCTTCAAAAACTCTGGAATCGGCAATATCAGCCTGAACAAATCGGTCGAAAATAGCTTCCTGTCTGTTTTGGGGGATGCCAACTCCTGTGTCGTGAACATATAAATGGATGTACCCGTGTTTTAAAATATAGCCAAACTCGATGCTGCCAGAGGCGGTAAATTTGTAGGCATTTTTTATCAGGTTGGTAAGAATTGAATTCAATTTGTCCGGATCGGTATGAAACAGGTTTAACGGTTTTCCATCGTTTTCATTCAGACGGAATACAATACCTTTTTTGTTAATCGACAGCTGGAAAAATGAAAAAATATCATTGAGCAGAGTGGAAAGATTAATATCCTGCATATTTACACCAACCATTCCCGATTCGATTTTCGATACATCAATAATATCGTTGATGGTGTTTAACATTCTTTCGCCACTGGTTTGAATTACATCGATAAATTCTTTTCGCTGATCGTCTGATAAATCCGGTTCTTTAAGCAGTTCAGTAAACCCGAGAATACCGTTCATTGGCGTGCGGATTTCGTGACTCATATTAGCAAGGAAAGAAGACTTTAATTTGTCACTCTGTTCCGCCTTTTCTTTGGCGAGAATCAGTTCGTCTTTTATATTTTTTTCCTCGGTTATGTCCCGGAATTCGGATACGCGTACAATTTTGTTCTGATATGGAATCATTCTGCCTTCAATCCGCAGCGGGTATTTTTCGCCGTTTCTTCTGATGCCAACAGTTTCGTATGGTTTATCGTATTCGTTCAGAATTCTGTTCATAACCGTTTCCCGTTGTTCTTCTTCAATCAGAAGTAAGCCGTTCATACCAACCAGAATATCGTGTTCGTAGCCTGTTATCCGGCTCAATCCCTGGTTGCAGTCCAGTATCAATCCTTTGTCGTGAATTATAATTCCGCCAAACGAAGCATTGTGTAAAGCTTTAAATCTGCGTTCGTTTTGTTCTGCAATTTCTTTGGCGTGCTTAAGTTCTTTTAGGGTCTTCTTTTTTTCTGTTATGTCTTCGCGAACGGCTACAAACTGCGTAATTTCGCCCTGGTTGTTAAAAATGGGGGAAATAACGGCTTGCTCCCAGTACAGTTCTCCGTTCTTTTTTCTGTTGCGTATTTCACCGTACCAAATCTTTCCAGCTTTAATGGTTTGCCAAAGGACTTCGTAGAATTCGTCTGAATGATTTCCTGAACTCAGAAAACGTGGATTTTTACCGACTACTTCAATACTTTTATATCCGGTTAATTTTTCAAAAAAAGGATTAACGTATTCAATACGTCCCTGATAATCGGTTATAAAAATGCTGACAGGACTGGCTTCGATTGCTTTCGAAAACATTTCGTTGGCAATTTCCAGCATCTTACGTTCGGTGATATCGCTGATAAAACCCTCAACATGAAAGTGCTCTTCTTCGTTGATTCTTTTGCCGCGTTCCCAAACCCATTTTAACTGGTTTTGTTTGGTATAAATGCGATATTCTACTTCAAATGCCTCATCATTATCAATCGCTTCCTGAATTATTTGTTTAATACGGTCTCTATCGTCGGGGTGGATAATATCATCATAAGTTACCGATTTGTCGGTCGTAAGTTCTTCGGGGCAATAACCAAAAAGTTCAAAACTTCCCTCGCTCACAAAATTTAATGTCCAGTTTTCGTCAGTAAGACCATTGTAGGCTACACCCGGAAGGTTGGCGAGAAGCCGGTTTAACTTGTCCTGCTCTTTTTTTATTTCATTCATTAACCTATCCCGCTCTGAAATATCGCGAACTGCAACTATACGAACCGTTTTGCCTTTGTAAGGTATGTTGCGGGCTTCTATTTCTGCTCGTCCTATTGTTCCATCCTTTTTAAACGCTGCAATAATATACGGTTTGGGTGAATCCTCCTGAATATTTTCAAGAACCGTTTGCCTGTCTTCCTCCTGAACAAAATCAGTAAGCAGGTTTTTCCCAATCATTTCTTCGCGCGAAAATCCTGTTAGTCTTAACACTGTAGCATTAACGTCGAGAATTGTACCATTGTCATGAATGATAATTCCTTCGAATGCTGCATTCGACAAAAAGCGGAAACGTTCTTCACTTTCTTTGAGGTTTGCCAGCGATTTTTGCAATTCGGAGTTATCGTGAATGAGAACCATTATTGCCGGCTTATCATCAAAAACCGTGTGGCTAATGGTAACTATAACGGAAAATGTTTCGCCCGATTTTGTAGCAGCTGCCGAATCGTAATGAGTTTCGGATGATATTCCGGTAACAAAATCGGTGTACAATCCGATTACCCGTTCGCGCTCGTCGGGCGCAACAAGTGTAATGAACGGAGTTTCAAGCAGCTCTTTTTCAGTATAGCCGGTCAACCTGCAAAGTGCCTGATTGACAAACTTGGTAATTTCATCCTGAATGATGAGAACTCCATCGTTTAAGGAGTTAACCAGATTTTTATGGCGAACTTCGTTTGTTTTTAATTCGTTGTACTGCTTTAGTTTCGACAAGGCAAAACCAATATTGTTTGCCACATCGGAAAAAGTCTGTTCTTCCTTTGGATGGCTGAAGTCTTTTTCCGGAATTCCGGCGCAAAGAATTCCATATACTTTATTGCTTTCTTTTAACGGGGCCAGTAATGGCAACCACTGGTCTTTATCTTTTTCTGCAAGAAGTTCTGTGGGTATATTTTTTATTAATGTTTCGTCAGAAGTAAAAACTGTTTGCAAAAGCTGATCCGGGATTCCATTTTGCAGCAATTGCATTTCTACTTTACTGATCCCTGTTGCATCTCCCGAGCCGGTAAAGAATTTTAATCCTTGTTTTTCGTCGAATAACACGATCCATGCATAATAATATTCGCGCGTGTTCACGAGAATTTTGCAGGTATTTTCTGCCATCAATTCCGGATTTTTTTCGGAAATGATTAAGCGGACAATCTCCCTCGTGGTATCAATAATTTTATGGAGATGTGTTATTTTTTGATCAGCCTGGTTCTTCATTATAGGTAAGGTATTGTTTACACAACACAATGTTTAATGCAGTTGTTGGCTAATATAATAAAATTGAGGAAGATTTTGTTTGATAATTATTGCAGGGGACACAAAAAAAGGTGCCTCGAAACGAAGCACCTTTTTAAGTATGATAGTATGGTTTTTATGCCAATAATTCTTTTACCTGGTTGTATACATTTTCGCCTGTATAACCAAGTTTTACATCCAGTACTCCTGCAGGTGCAGAGAAACCGAATGAGCCAAGACCAAATACTTTTCCGTCCATTCCAACCAAACCTTCAAGGGTTACAGGCAATCCGGCTGTTAAACCAAATTTAGTAACTCCTGCAGGAAGAACTTCTTTTTGGTATTCGGCACTTTGCGTGCGGAACAAACCTTCAGAAGGAACAGAAACGATACGGCTTTTTACACCATCTTTTGCCAATAATTCGGCACCGGCAACCAATGTGCTAACTTCCGAACCGCTTGCCAACAGAATTACATCCGGTGTACCTTCGCAATCCTGAAGAATGTAAGCGCCTTTAGTAGCTCCCTGAGCAGTTTCGTAGGTTGTTACATCTTTAATTCCCTGACGCGAAAGAATAAGCGCTGTTGGAGTGTCGGTATTTTCCATAGCCATTTTCCATGCAACGGTAGTTTCGTTACCATCAGCAGGACGAAGCACCAACATTGAGTTTTTGTGACTGTGGTTTTGTAATTTCTCCATCAAACGAATTTGAGCTTCCTGCTCAACCGGTTGGTGGGTAGGACCATCTTCTCCAACGCGGAATGCATCGTGCGTCCAGATGTATTTAACCGGCAACTCTTGCAATGCAGCAATACGTGCTGCTGGTTTCATGTAGTCGCTGAATACGAAGAAAGTACCACATGCAGGAATTACACCTCCGTGCAATGCCATACCGTTCATAATGGCAGCCATTGTTAGCTCGCAAACACCTGCCTGCAGGAATTGTCCGCTAAAATCACCTTTTTTAAATGATGTTGTATTTTTAAGGAAACCGTCAGTTTTATCCGAGTTTGAAAGGTCGGCAGATGAAACCACCATGTTTTCAACCTCGTTGGCAAATACTGAAAGAACAGTTGCCGAAGCACCACGAGTTGCGATACCAGCTTTTTGTTCGATTTTGCTGTAGTCGATCTCCGGAATTTCGTTTGCGAAGAAAGCAGTTAGTTTAGCAGCCAATTCTGGATTAGCAGCTTCCCACTTCGCTTGCTCTGCTTTTTTAGTGGCAGCAGCAGCAATTAATTCTGCTTTGCGTTTTTCGTACAACTCTTTTACGTCGTCGAAAATTACGAATGGGTTTTCAGGATCGCCACCCAGGTTTGCGATTGTTTTTGCAAATGAAGCACCGGCTCCGCTCAACGGCTGACCGTGTGTAGAACACTGACGCTCGAAACTCGCACCTGCTTCGGTAACAGCACCTTTACCCATAATTGTTTTACCAATAATAAGTGTTGGTTTTTCTGTTTCTGCCTGCGCATCTTTTAATGCTTTGCGAATAGCGTCTGAATCGTTACCGGCGATGGTAACAACGTTCCAACCCCAGGCTTTATATTTCATTTCAGTATCTTCGTTTGTAACCTCGTCGGTTTCTGTAGATAACTGAATGTCGTTTGAATCGTAGAACATAATCAGGTTGCTCAATCCCAGGTGACCTGCAATTCTACCGGCACCTTGCGAAATCTCTTCCTGAATACCACCGTCAGAAATAAAAGCATATGTTTTATGCGCCATCCACTCACCAAAACGAGCAACTAAAAAGCGCTCAGCAATGGCTGCACCAACGGCCATAACATGACCTTGTCCGAGTGGGCCAGAAGTGTTTTCAACACCGCGTTCAACGTCAACTTCAGGGTGACCAGGAGTTACGCTTCCCCACTGACGGAAATTGGCAACATCTTCCATGCTGTAAAAACCTGCCAATGATAAAATTCCATAAAGCATCGGTGACATGTGACCCGGATCAAGGAAAAAACGGTCGCGGTTTGCCCATGTCATGTCTGATGGATCGTAATTCAGGAATTCAGAATAAAGAATGTTGACAAAATCGGCACCACCCATTGCTCCTCCGGGGTGACCTGAATTTGCTTTTTCAACCATAGCTGCAGCCAGAATTCGAACATTATCAGCTGCTTTAACTTCAATACTTTTGCTCATTTTTGTAATTTTTATTCAATTAACTTCGGCAGGACAGGAGTGCCAAAAATAGTAAAAAAGAAGGACTTAGAAAGCGGGCTAACCTGTTATTAATGATAATTTAGCAATCAGTAAGCGACTGATATCATAGAATGAAAAAAGGAGAATAAGATGCAAGATCCTATTCTCCTTTTGTTTTGATTTTAAAGTAATTATCTTTTTCTAGGCACTAATTATTCGAACCATAAAAATTCCGTCGATCGCCAGGAGTTTGTCTTTTACACTTGCGTCAACGGTTTCCTTATCAACATCAATAATGTTGTAGGCAATATCATCGCGCTTTTTATTCAGCATGTTGTCGATGTTCAATCCTTCGGCAGCTAGTACTGTCGAAATCTGACTTACCATGTTTGGTACATTTCGGTTACCAATCAGAATGCGGCTTCCTCCGTTTCTCTCCAGCTCGGCAGCTGGGAAGTTCACCGAGTTTTTGATGTTACCGTTTTCAAGGTAATCGCGCATTTGTTCAACAGCCATAATCGCACAATTGGTTTCCGATTCTTTTGTTGATGCACCCAGGTGAGGAATGGAAATTACATTATCCATTTTCAAACATTCTTCATCAGGGAAATCGGTAATGTATTTGGCAACTTTACCGGAAGCAATTGCATCTTTCAAGTCAGCGTGATCTACCAGACCGCCACGGGCAAAGTTCAATATTTTAACGCCATCTTTCATCATGGCAAATTTGTCTTTATTAATATAGCCTTTTGTATCCGGCAGAAGTGGAATATTAATCGTAACAAAATCGGCTTGTTGCAACAATACCTGGATGCCTTCAACAACTTTTACTTCGCGGCTAAGTTTAAGTGCGTGTTTAACCGACATGTATGGGTCGTATCCAATTACGTTCATACGCAATGCCGATGCTGCATTTGCAGCCAAAACACCAATTGCTCCCAAACCGATTACGGCCAGTGTTTTTCCTTTGATTTCTGCTCCGGCAAAATTCTTTTTACCTTGCTCAACCAACGAACCAACCTTATCGCCTTCGCCAACCAACGTTTTTGCCCAGTTTGCAGCACCAATATAATCGCGCGAAGCCATTAACATTCCTGCAATTACAGCCTCTTTAACCCCGTTGGCGTTTGCACCGGGTGTATTAAATACTACAATCCCTTTCTCTGTACATTTGTCGATAGGGATGTTGTTTACTCCCGCTCCGGCTCTTGCAACAGCTTTTAGCGACGACGGTAACTCCATATCGTGCATTTTAAAACTGCGCAATACGATAGCATCCGGATTTGGAAGCTCGCTTGCGATCTCATAATTGTCTAACGGAAACAGTTTAAGACCATCAGGGTCGATCTTATTCAGAGTTTGAATTTTAAACATGAAGCTTTTTTTAAGTTGATATTCTCTGTAGCTGACAGGATACCCAAGATCGCGTGAAATCAGATATCATTTAGTTTACTGACAAATATCAGGAATATATCTATAAATTATAAGCTGATCGCCGGATTACTTTTCAATATGAAATTAACATTAATGGAATAGGGGAGAAAAGAGCAAAAAAAAGCCAGACTCTCCAGCCTGGCTCATCAACCTTCAACTACTAACCGATTTTATAACCCAAAAAATTATGAAACAATAGTTATGAACTATTATGTCTTTAGATTTATGCTTGCAAATTAAATAATAGAATACCAGCGGGTATGTAATGTAAGTCACAAAAGGCCAGAAAAATCAATAAAATTTCTCGAGAGCGAAACCTTACCTTCTTTTTCCAGTTTTTTTAGCAGGCGCGATATTACTTCGCGCGAAGAATTTAGTTGAAGAGCCAGATCCTGATGGGTGCCTGAAAAGGTTTTTACGCCCGATTTTTCGTGTCTGTCAAGAAAATATTTTACCAGGCGTTCGTCGAGTTTTAAAAATGCCACCGCATCAAGTGTGTTTATTAATTCGCGAAACCTGTTTTGAAAGGTTTGCATAACGTATTGTTTCCACAACGGATATTTTGTGGTCCAGGCATCGAGCATTTCTACCGGAATAAGTAAAACCTCGGTGTCAACTTCGGCAACAGCATTCACTTCGCTAATTTGGCGGGCCATACAACAGGTCAACGACATGGCACAAACCTCGTCGGCCTGAAGGTAATAGAGCAAGAGCTCGTTTCCGGCTTCGCTGGTGCGCGAAACCCGGATGAGGCCTTTTAGTACCATCGGGAAACTGGATATAAACTGACCTTCGCGAATTAACGTTTCGTGTTGAGTGAATTTCTTTCTTACTGCAACCTTTAAAATTTCGTCTTGCAATTCCGGTTCCAGGAAATTGTATCGTGTATAAAAATCTTCCATGTTAGTAGTTCAATATCAGCAAATTTAATGTTGTGTCTCGTTTCTGCAAAAAAAATCAATGAAATCCGATTTTTGTATAAATTTTTCGGATCGAATTCCTTGTAAGTACAACGGAAACAAAAAAAGATTCCTGAATAATGAGGAATCTTTTTTTATATCGTATTCAAAAAGTGTTTATTCAAACATGTCTTTCATTTTCTGAAAAAATGATCGTTCTGATTCCGATGGTCCTCCTTGAAATCCCGGCGAAGCCTGCAGCTTTTCAAGCGCACGTTTTTCTTCGTTGCTCAGTTTCTTTGGTATCCAAACATGAACACGAACCAACAAATCGCCACGACCGTAACCGTTAACATCAGGTACTCCTTTTCCTCTCAGACGAAGAATTTTTTCAGGTTGTGTACCGGCATCTATTTTTACTTTCACTTTACCGTCAACCGTTGGAATTTCGGCCGTTGTTCCCAATGTAATATTGGGGAACGATAAGAACAGGTTGTAAATAAGATTATTTCCGTCGCGAACCAGTTCCTGGTCATCTTCTTCGGTAATCACTACCAGCAGGTCGCCGTTAATTCCGCCACGTCGTCCGGTGTTTCCTTTTCCCGAAACATTTAACTGCATGCCTTCACCAACTCCTGCAGGAATTTTGATGTTGATCACTTCCTCTTCGCGAACAACACCTTCTCCGGCGCAGTGGTTACATTTATCGGTAATCATTTTGCCTTCGCCCTGACAAGTCGGACAAGCCGAAGTGGTTTGCATTTGACCCAGCAAGGTATTCTGAACACGTGTTACCTGGCCGGCGCCACCACATGTTCCACAGGTGGAGTACGACGATCCGTTTTTCGCACCTGTTCCGCTACAATGCTGACAGGCAACGTATTTTTTTACTTTTATTTTTTTCTCAACTCCGTTAACGATGTCTTTTAAGTTGAGTCTTACTTTTACGCGTAAGTCGGAACCACGGCTCACGCGGCGTCCGCCACGTCCGCGGCTGCCACCGCCACTAAAACCTCCGAATCCGCCAAAATGTCCGCCAAAAATGTCGCCAAATGCCGAGAAGATATCTTCAATGTCAGAAAATCCTCCGCCACTGAAACCACCACCTCCGGCGGCTCCACTCATTCCGGCATGACCAAATTGATCGTAACGTTGTTTCTTTTCAGGATTACTAAGTACTTCGTAAGCTTCAGCTGCTTCCTTGAATTTTTCTTCCGCTTCTTTATTGTCCGGATTTTTATCCGGGTGATACATGATCGCTTTTTTGCGGTAGGCTTTTTTTATCTCTTCAGCAGATGCACTTTTGCTAACTTCCAGTACTTCGTAATAATCTCTTTTTGCCATTGTTTCTCCTCTTATTTATTATTCTCCGATTACTACTTTGGCAAACCGGATTACTTTTTCGTTCAGGCAATATCCTTTCTGAATTACATCAACCACTTTTCCTTTCAACTCCTCGCTTGGTGCAGGAATTTTAGTAATGGCTTCGTGTAAGTCTACATCGAACACTTCGTTTAGAGCCTCGATCTCTTTAACGTTATTTTGTTTCAGGAATTCCTGAAATTTGTTGTATATCAGTTGTGTTCCTTGTTTTCCGGCATCGTCGTCCGACAAGTCTTTCATCGAATCGATTGCACGTTCAAAGTCGTCAATTACCGGAAGAATATTGATAAGAACAGTTTCACCACCTGCTTTAATCAGGTCGGCTTTTTCCTTTAATGTTCTTCTTCTGAAGTTGTCGAACTCGGCCTGTAAACGCAAATGTTTGTCCTGAACTTCCTGTAGTTTTAGTCCAAGTTCTTCCAGCTGTTCTTCCTTCTTATCTTTTTTCGATTTTTTCTTTTTCCCCTTTGTATCTTCCACTTCCTGTTCCTGCTCGTTAGCAGTGTTTTCGGTGTTTTGGGTTGTATCTTTTACCTCTTCTGTTTCCTGATTCACTTTTTCTTCTGCCATTTTACCTTAATTTTCAGTATAAATAATTAACTGCTAGCCCTTTTTGTGCTACGCTGACATAGCAAAAATATTGCCATGCAAATATAAACGACAAATTGGCACCCGAATATGATTTCGAGTGCCAATTTGAACGATTTATTTTATTTTTAAACTACAGGCTTACAGCTCTTCTCTCAGTATTTTGTGAAGAGCAGCGTCAAGCGCAGGGCCACGTAGTTTTTTAGCAATAATAATCCCGTTTTCATCAATCAGGTAATTATCGGGGATACCTCTAACCTGGTAAATATAACGGTATTTTGAATTCCACTTTTTAAGATCGCTGATATGGTTTGGCCATTCCAGCCCGTCTTGCTCAATAGCTGCTTTCCATCTGTCGGCAGATTCGTCGAGCGATACGCCAAAAACTGTAAAACCTTTACCATTGGTAAATTTCGCATCTTTGTATTTTGTGTAAGTGGATACAACATTTGGATTTTCACGACGACACGGGCCACACCATGAAGCCCAAAAATCGATTAACACCACTTTGCCGTGCAAATCAGATAATTTTATGGTTTCACCATTCGGTCCTGTGCCAATCAGCTCGGGTGCTTTGTTGCCAATTTCTAATCCAAGTTCCTGTGCATTAACAGCTGTGATACCCGTTAATATAATTGCTACCAGCAAAATCAATCTCTTCATCTTTTTAAATTGTATTTGTTTCTTAAAAACTCAAATATAGGATTTTATGTAATAACACAGTGCCCGCGTTAATGTTTTAACAAGTCGTTTACATCCTTGAAATCCGGGCTCCGAGCGCATTTAACCGGCCGTCGATATTCTCGTATCCGCGATCGATTTGCTCAATGTTGTTGATGGTGCTGGTTCCTTTGGCCGACATGGCTGCGATTAAAAGTGCAATACCTGCACGAATATCGGGTGAAACCATTTTTGTGGCGCGCAAAGCATGTTTCCTGTCGAGCCCGATAACTGTTGCACGGTGCGGATCGCAAAGAATAATTTGTGCACCCATATCAATCAGTTTGTCTACAAAAAACAAGCGGCTCTCAAACATTTTCTGATGAATGAGTACACTTCCCTTAGCTTGTGTGGCAACTACCAGAAATACACTTAGCAAGTCGGGTGTAAGTCCCGGCCATGGGGCGTCGGCAATGGTCATTATTGAGCCGTCGATATAGGAATCGATTTCGTAGTGTTCAGTATCTTTTACCAGCAGATCGTCGCCGGCTTGTTCAACAATAATTCCAAGCCGTCTGAATGATTCAGGAATAATGCCGAGGTGTCCGATCCCTACATTTTTAATGGCAATTTCGGAAGCAGTCATTGCTGCCAGTCCGATAAAACTACCCACCTCAATCATGTCAGGTAGAATACGGTGATTGCAACTGTTTAGTGAAGAAACACCATAAACCCGGAGTAAATTAGAGCCGATTCCATCGATTTTTGCGCCCATGGCAACCAGCATTTTACAAAGCTGTTGCAGGTAAGGTTCGCAAGCGGCATTGTAAATGGTAGTTGTGCCCTCTGCCAAAACGGCTGCCATTACAATATTGGCTGTTCCGGTAACCGATGCTTCGTCGAGCAACATGTAGGCACCTGTAAGTTTTTCTGCCGATACCGAAAACCACTTGTTTTCACGATCGAATTCAAAACGGGCGCCAAGTTTTTGCAAACCAATAAAGTGTGTGTCTACTCTTCGGCGGCCAATTTTGTCGCCACCCGGCTGCGGAATAAATCCTTGTCCGAAACGTGCCAGCAGCGGCCCGATAATCATTATCGATCCACGCAATACAGCAGCCTGTTCAGCATATTCCGGGCTTTTTAAATAGTCAGTATCAACTTTAGAAGCATCGAAACTAAAATGGCCCTTTTCAAGGCGTTCAACTTTTACTCCAAGTCCCTGAAGAATTTCGATAAGTTTTAGTACATCACGAATCTCGGGAATGTTTTCGATTGTTGTTTGCTGCTCGGTTAACAAGGTGGCACAAATAACCTGGAGCGCCTCATTTTTCGCTCCCTGAGGCTCAAGTTCTCCTTTAAGTTTATAACCACCTTCAATTTTGAAAGTCGACATGGGGAAACAGATTACAGGGTAATACCTATTTTTTCTTTTTCGCTTTTGGCTTGTTTTTTTTCGTACCAACCAGTGTTTTGGCATCAGCAAGCTGAAGGTCTTCTTTTACCTTTAGTTTACCGCGAGACATTTCATCCAGATCGTTAAAAATCATTTGATCCTCCACGGCATCTTTGTTCCATGCCAGGTACGATTTTTTCATGTGGTTGGCGATTTGTTCAATAATTATTTCACGCTCTTCACCTTCAAAATTATCGGCTTCTTTTATTAAAAGCTCCATGGTACGGCCGTAATGTTTGTATTTAATACGATGTTGATCGTAAGGCACAACATTCGGGCGTTCGTGAAGCGATTCAGGTGACGGTGGATCGTAAGGATAATCAATGTCTAATTCAAAATCGGACATGATTGCCAGGTGATCCCAAAGTTTGTGTTTGAAATCCTGAACATCACGTAAATGAGGAAAAAGATTACCCATTACATCGATAACCGTTTGTGCCGATCTGTTTCGTTTTTCGCGGTCTTCAATGGTTAACAGGTAGTCCACCATATTTTGTATATTTCTTCCGTATTCGGGAAGAGCCATTTTTTTTCTCTTGGTATTATAATCCATCTGTAAATGTTTAATGCTAAAAATCTAACTTTCAAGTAAATTGGATTTATTTGCGAAATGATGTTGCAAAACTAATCATTTCCAAACAAATCCCGAAGTTTTATTTTTTAGTTCGTTTTTATTCGATTCCGGATGCTTATTACTCGCGGCTCGCTTCTCGTTACTCCAATCTGTTTACCCTTTTATTTTCAGTTTGGCGAATTTTAGCAGCAATTGTTTTTGTGTACCAGTTTTAAAGAAAACAGTTGCTTTAATGTTTGGTGCAACTCCTTCAATATTAATTACTTTACCTTCGCCAAAACGTTGGTGTTCTACTACCATTCCGGTTTGTATTTTTTCGGGAGCATCGCCCTGAAACGTATTTTGAGCTCTGCTTGTTTCTTTAAGCGAAACGAGTTTTTTATTAAAAAAGTTTTGCGACTCGGGAGTTTTAAATGCTCCGGGTGGCTGACGGCGAACAGAATTCTTGTGATAACGCTCGGGTTGAATATCATCGGCGCTTTGTGCACGGCGTGTTGGCGACGAGTGTGCGGCAATTGCCGAAGTGTCGAGAAACTGCTCATCAATTTCTTCCAGAAAACGACTTGGCGTACAAAAATCGAGATTTCCCCAACGGTAGCGTTGGTTGGCATACGAAAACCAGGCGTTTTCTTCGGCGCGGGTTAATGCCACATAAAACAGGCGGCGTTCTTCCTCTAAAGTTTCCGGTTTGTTATCGCCATTTTGGTTCGATGGGAACAGGTTTTCTTCCAAACCCACCACAAACACATTCTTAAACTCCAGCCCTTTTGACGAGTGCACGGTCATCATTGTCACTTTGTCGCGATCTTCTTCTTTTTCGTTATCCTGATCGGTTAACAAAGCAACATCTTCCAGGTAATTCTCCAGTTTTTCAGGTTCGCCGGTTTCTTTGGCGTTAATGCTAAATTCCTGAATACCGTTTAACAATTCCTGTATATTCTCGTGCCGACTTAACCCTTCGGGCGACTTGTCGGTGTACAATTCTTTTAAAATGCCGGTTTGTTCGGCAATGGTTTTGGCGGTATCGAAAGCATCGTTGTCTTGTGACAATTGGATAAACCGCTCGATCAAGCCCACAAAACTCAGAATCTTTCCGGCAGTGCCTTTGTTTAGTCCGGCGTGGTTAATTGTTGGCAGATCGGAAATTATCTTCCAGATAGATGTTTCGTTATTAATTGCTGCTGCCTCCAGTTTCGAGAGGGTAGTGGCCCCAATTCCGCGCGCCGGATAATTGATGATGCGTTTTAAAGCTTCGTTATCTGCCGTATTAATCGTCATCCGGAAATAGGAGAGCAGGTCTTTAATTTCCTTTCGCTGATAGAAACTTAAACCGCCATAAATTTTGTACGGGATATTTCTTTTGCGCAACGACTCCTCAAATATCCTCGACTGCATGTTTGTGCGGTACAAAATGGCAAAGTCTTCGTATTTGTAATGATCGCGCAATTGCAACTGGGCAATTTCCTGTCCTACCAAAAATCCTTCTTCGTTGTCGGTAAGTGCCGAAATCAATTTTATGGGTTTACCGGTGGCATTTTCAGAAAAAACCTTTTTCGGAATTTGCCGTTTGTTTTTGGCAATTATACTATTGGCAGCGTTTACAATGGTTTGCGTTGAGCGGTAATTTTGCTCCAGCTTAAATACTTTATGCTCCGGGTAGTCCGATTTAAAATTCAGAATATTTTCGATACGTGCACCACGAAACGAGTAGATACTCTGCGCATCGTCGCCTACCACACAAATGTTTTTATGTGCCGCAGCCAGTTTTTTTACAATCAGGTATTGCGAGTAGTTCGTATCCTGGTACTCATCAACCATTACATAACCAAAACGCTCCTGGTATTTTTGCAGCACCTCGGGATGATCGCGAAACAGTATGTTTGTTTTCAGCAGCAGATCGTCGAAATCCATGGCGCCCGAAAGTAAACAGCGTTTGGCATATTCTTTATAAATCTGCGCAAGTTGCGGCATGCGCATGCTTTTATCAGCAGAGCGAATTTCGGCAGTATTTTCGTACGCATTTGGCGTAATCAGGTTGTTTTTTGCCATAGAAATACGGCTGGCAACCACCCCCGGTTTGTAAATTTTATCGTCGAGCTGAAAACTTTTAATGATCGTTTTTATCAAACTTTTACTGTCGGCACTGTCGTAAATTGTAAAGTTTGCCGGGTAGCCGATTGTTTCGTGTTCGAAGCGCAAAATACGCGCAAAAATACTGTGGAAAGTTCCCATCCAAAGGTAGCGCGCTGTGTTTTCGCCAACCACACTCGAAATTCGTTCTTTCATTTCGCGGGCTGCCTTGTTGGTAAAGGTAAGCGATAAAATGCTTGACGGCTTGGCACCCTGTTTTAGCAAATTGGCAATACGGTAAGTTAATACACGCGTTTTTCCCGATCCGGCTCCTGCAATTACCAGCGCCGGTCCTTCGGTACGAAGAACAGCCTCTCGTTGGGCTTCATTTAAATTTTGAAGATAATCGAACACTATAGATCTCTTTTTTCTGCTTGCAAATATATAATATTGATTGTATTGAATATTTCCCGGTTTGGTGCGGGCGATTTCGGTAAAACATTCAGCATTCAATCGTAGTAAAACAACAACCGGCGAACCAAGTTGTTTGGGCTACAAAATTAATGATGTCAGGTGGAATCTTTTCCTTCTCGATGCTGTTTTATTAACAAATTATACCAATTGTATCTTAAAGTAACTTTGGCGAAACTTTGAGATTACATTGGTTAATGCCGATAGTAAATTAAAGAGCTTTTGGGAGTTTGCGAATCAAAAGCTCAGTTTAATTTCTCATCGGTATTATTGAAAGCCTCAGTTTTTCGCTTGTTGTTCACTATTTTTGCCGGTATTACCGATTGTAATTTCACCGATTTGCCACAGGCTAACGTTGAAAAACAATTGGTATAACACGCAATTAAATTAAATTTATACGTTAATATTGTATCTCAAAGAGCAATAGTTTATGAAGCGAAGTCTTTTTATTGTAATTATTCTGGTATTTTCTTTTTCTGCTCTCCGGGCTCAAATATCCTCGCCGGGAGCCGATGCCAGCGAAGTAACACAATACCCTGTATACACGGAAACTGATAGTATTTTTATTTTTTGCAGCAGCGGTTCGTCAAGCGATGTGGCAACATTAACTGCGGGCACCGAACTTACCGGTACAAAAAACTGGTTGTGGGAAAAGTATAACAGCGAAACCGCTTCGTTCGAACCCTATTTCGAGGAAAGTACGGATGCTGCAACCTCGCAGATTAATGAGCTGGCCGACGGTTGTTACCGTGTTACCATTACGCAGGGTGCGACTACTGAAATTGATCGCGCATGGGTATTTAATAGTTGGATTTTGGCAGAACCAAAAATTCCACAATCCGATTGCGAATCGTTTACACTAAGCGGAAGTTACACTGCTTCTCCGTTAAATTATTTCGATTTATCGGATAATTCACCTCTTGAACTGATCAGACAAATCAATGTAGAATGGCTGGAAGGATCGGTAAAGTGGAGTAGTTTAATGACTTTTGAATTCAGAAATCCGCCAACAGAGAATACCGATTATACCTTGCGGGTATACGATCAATATAATTGCGAAGGACGCACCGATATCACATACGAATCGATTGTAACAAAAGCCAGTTTTACTGCCAGTCCGATGAGTGGCGAGGCTCCGCTGGAAGTTTCATTTTCGAATAATTCGGAAAACGGAACGGCGGGTTATTACGAGTGGTTTTTTTACCGCGATTTAAGTGCGATTATACAAGATTCGGAAGGAACAACAGAACCGGTTGACAGTATTGATTTTGTAGCTTACGATGATGCGCCGGTTTATACTTACGAAAATTCCGGTACTTATATGGTTAAACTGGTATCGAAACACCTGTCGGATACGCTTACCTGTGTTGATACCGCTTACCTTGAAGATTATATCGAAGTTGATACCTCGTTTATTGCAGTTCCCAATGTATTTACACCAAATGGCGATGGAACCAACGATGAGTTTGTGGTTCGTTTCTGGTCGATGCAAAGTATCGAGATCAGTATTTTTAACCGTTGGGGAAAACGAGTTCATTACTGGGAAAGTGGCGATGTTCGCGGATTTGAAGATTCCTACACCGAAAGCGTTTGGGATGGACGAATTGGAGGTCGTTTCGCCAGTCCCGGAGTTTATTTCTACGATGTGGTGGGGCGTGGCCGCGATGGTGTAAAACGGAAAAAGCACGGCTTCGTACATTTATTTCGCGACAAATAATCTTTTTGCATCGGGGTGGAGAACTAAGTTAATCCCTGTTATTTCTCTTCAGTTTCCATATCCTCAGTTAAATTAACGGCAGGAGGAAGTACATTGTACTCGTCGCCAAACTGTGCCAGAAATTCAACACTAAAGGCTCTGAACGTGTAGCTGATGGGAAGTAGCACCACTGCACCAATGTATGGAATTGCGATAAGCAGGAGGCCAATACAACAAGTCATTACTGCAAATAATATTACTGCAATCATTACTCCAATTCCAAGTACAAAAATAAAAAGACCGTAAATAATAAACGGCAGTGCTCGTTTACTAAATAGAATCAGGAATTTCCCCCAGGCTCGGATAACACCCACCTTTTGTTTATACATAATTTGTACTACAAAGTCTTTTAACAGCAGCGAGATATATCCAAATACCACCATGTAGGCTATAAAAAGCAGTACCATTTGTGTTATACCTGCAAAAATCACCGCCTTTGGAGCGTGTGTTTCATAAAGGTTTTTGCCGGTAACAAAACTATAAACTAATATCAATGCAAATACAGCAAAGGCAAACCAGCCAAAAAAGAACTCGAAGAAAAAGAGTGAATTTCCCTGTTTGCGGAATTCGTGCCACGGTTTGCTGATTTCGGCTTTATCGTGAATAACATTGTGCAGAAACATAAACTTGCCCCGCGAGCTCAGCCATAAACACACCGTAATAATCAGAAAAAGGATAATTAATCCAACAATAATGAGGTTTGCCCACAGCGGATTGTCGAGCAGCCAGTCTTTTGCTGTTTGCGGAAAACTGAAAAATTCATCCCAGTTGTTTTGCCCACTGTTGTTTCCCGAACCGTTTCCTTTGCAGTCGGTGAGTCCGGCCAGCCAGGCAGTAAATCCTACCCGAATCCATTTGTTTAAATCGAAAGGTTGAAATAAGGCTTTTTTCATGCGGTTCCAGCCCGCTGAAAGTGGTTGGCTGTAGCTGATTTGCATGGCAGTAGTTTTTGGTTTCCTGCAAGTTATAGTATTCGGGAAAAAATACCAAACACCTAAGAATTAAATCCGGCTAAAAAATTGCCGCTTCAGCTTGCAAAAGTTTATTTGTAATAACTATATTTGGCCCCTCAGGCAAACCTTATTTAATTTTTTATGCTTTTATAAGCGGAAGGTGCTATTATTGTAATCGTACGGTCCGTTTTAATCTTTACATGTAAAATAACAAGTGTAAGGATTCTGCGTTAGTTGAATAGTTTTTCTAATTTTAGAAATTAATCAGATTATGGGTCATTAAAGACAATTGGCCGGTTAATCGAAATTTAGTGATTTTATGAAGAAGATGTTTGCTGTGGTGGTGCTGATGTTTATGGTTTTCAGTACGTTTGCGAAAAAGGACGTTAATGCCTGGAAGAGGGAGCAATCCATGTCGGATCAGTATCGGGTTTTTAAGGAGAATCTGAATTTCTGGAACGGATCGTACTTTATGAAGGAAGATCAGTTGGATGATTTGTACGATGCACTTACCGATACCATTGATGTGTTGAACAAAAGTGTTGAACAGAGAAATGCACAAATAGGAAACCTGAACAATGAAATGAGCTCGAAAGATGAGCAAATGAATACGTTGCAACAAGAGCTCGACGAGAGTTTAAAATTGCAAAACTCTATCGTGTTTTTGGGGATGAAAATTAACAAAAGTGCCTACTCGGTAACCATGTATATACTCATTGCCGGAGTGCTGTTACTTGCCGGATTTGTTTTTCTGTTATACAAACGAAGTCTTGTTGTTACCAGCCGTACCAAAAAAGATTACAACGAATTAAAAGAGGAATACGAAGTGCACAAAAAGAATGCCTTGGATCGTTATACCAAAATAAATATGGAATTGCATCAAACGCGTTTGGAGTTGAAAAAAGGTTCGATAAAATCGTAATTCGTATCAACGAAAAGTAAGATATTATTAAAACACAAAGTCCTGCACTGTTTTCGTGCGGGACTTTGTATTTGGTAACGGTCACCTCTACGTGGTCGGGCGGTCCCGATGAAATCGGGAGTGTCAGACCCGCAGGAAAGAGGGCTCAAGGTCCGACTTGTCAAACTAAAAAAATCCCGACAATCGTATTACAGGTGGTTGTCGTCAGTGATGCTTATTGTTTCTTCTCCATCAAGCCATTGATTATCGGAGTGGCTTTCTCAATATCGCTACTTTCAATATAAAGGTCAATCGCAGAAGGAACTCCTCCCGAGAATCCGGCAGCCACTCCGGAATTGAAATCACTTTTAATTAATGAGCTTATGCCTTGATTTTCCAATTCTCCTTTTATCAAGGCTATCTGTACCTCACTGCCGGTAAATACTTTAATTGTTTTATTCATTTGTGTCATGTCAGGAATTTTGAATTAGTTACAAATTCGGTTGTTATTTTGATTCTTTTCTTGTGCTCTCTAATAAACTGTGATCAGAAGTCTGGTTTCCAGATGCGTATTCAACGATTATTAGCTCCTTAAAGTTAATATTCCTGTTCAAGAAAAACAATATGTTATATAGTGGGCAAAGTGGAAGTGGATTCAGGTCCTTAAAAACAAAACCCCGATCCGTCAGCTGACGAACCGGGATTTTTTAGTTATAGTAAAATGGATTAGAAAATGGTCTATTCTTCTTCCTGCTCGGCTTCGTAAGCTTTAAGCAGTTCGTCCTGTACATCGGCAGGAACTTTTTCGTAGCCATCGAAACTCATGCTAAATACGCCTCTACCACCGGTAATAGAACTCAGCGATGTGGTATATTTAAACATTTCTTTCTGTGGTACTTTGGCCGTAATTTTTTCCAGGCCTTTTTCCGAGCCCATACCCATAATCATAGCGCGGCGTCCCTGCAGGTCACTCATGGCATCACCCATTCGGTCAGAAGGTACCCAAACATCCAGATCAAAGATCGGTTCCAGAATTTTAGCTCCGGCATTTTTAAAGGCCATACTAAAGGCATTACGTCCGGCCAGTTTAAACGAAATTTCATTCGAGTCAACCGGGTGCATTTTTCCGTCGTACACATAAACGATAATATCGCGGGCATACGAACCGGTTAGCGGACCTTCTTCCATTTTTTCCATAATCCCTTTCAGGATAGCCGGCATAAAACGGGCATCAATCGATCCACCAACAATACAGTTGCAGAAAATGAGTTTTCCACCCCACGCCAATTTGTGTTCTTCAACGTTACGAACAGATAATTTCTGTTCTTTCTCGCCAAACTTGAACATATTTTTCGGAGCAGCTCCTTCTTCGTAAGGCTCAATAATCATGTGTACCTCACCAAACTGGCCCGATCCACCCGATTGTTTTTTGTGGCGGTAATCAGCTTGTGCAGGTTTGGTAATTGTTTCGCGATAAGGAATCTTTGGTTTTAGGTATTCAACTTCCAGTTTGTGTACGTTGTCGAAATACCATTTCAAGATATTCAGGTGATATTCACCTTGTCCGTGTACCAACAATTGTTTTAACTCGCGTGAGTATTCAACAACATAGGTTGGATCTTCGTATTTTATTTTGCTTAAGATTTCGCCTACTTTTTCATCGTCAGAGTCGGCAGCAGCTTTTACTGCAACGGTGTGACGCGGAGTAGGGAATTCGATCGGAGCAAATACAGTTCCGGCTTCTTTAGTAGAAAGCGTTTGGTTGTATTTGGTTTCTTTAAGTTTAACGGTACAACCTAAATCGCCGGCATGTAGTTCGTCCACTTTTTCGCGGCTTTTTCCATCCGGAACAAATACCTGCGATAAACGTTCTTTGTTGCCCGATTTTGAGTTGATGAGGTCGAGTCCTTCTTTTACTACACCCGACATTACCTTAAAATAAGTAATCTCTCCAACGTGTGGCTCAACTGCAGTTTTAAAAACGAAAAGGCTGGTAGGCTGCGAGGAATCCATGGTTACCTCTTTTCCTTTTACAATTTTACCCATTTTCTTTTCGCTTGGTGCCGGTGCAATGTTTGTAATAAACTCGAGCAAACGACCGATACCTACACTTTTTTTGGCGCCTGTACAAAATACAGGATACAAGGTACGGTCTAACATTCCCAGTTTAATCCCTTTGCGCATTTCGTCTTCGGTAAGCGTTCCTTTGTCGAAATAAAGCTCCATTAAAGCTTCTTCGTTTTCGGCCGCCTTTTCAACCAATTCGTTGTGCAATTCTTCTGCTCTTTCCTTTTCTGATTCCGGAATGTCAGAGATCTCAGGTTTTCCACTATCATCTTTAAATGTGTACATTTTCATTTTTAACACATCGATGATGGTGGAAAAATTAGTTCCTGCATCAACCGGGTATTGTATAATTGTGGCTTTGCTGCCAAATGTATTTTTACACTGATCTAATGTGCTGTCGAAATTTGAGTTTTCGTGGTCGAGTTGGTTGAACACCAAAACGAGAGGAGTTTCGGCATGGTCGGCATGGCGTGCAGCTGCTTCTGTTCCGGCTTCGATACCGTTTGATGCATTAACAATAAGCAAGCCCAGTGCGGTAACACTTAACGACGAAACAACACCTCCGCAAAGATCGTCCATCCCGGGGGTGTCCATTATATTTATTTTTTTTCCGTTGTATTCAGTGTGCATCAGGGTTGAAAAAACAGAATTGCCATAATCTTGTTCAATTGGGTTGTAGTCTGATACGGTATTCTTTGCACCTACATCTCCTTTACGTTTTATAACTCCACCCTCGAACAGCATAGCTTCTGCAAGGGTGGTTTTCCCACTGCCGGCATTACCAACTAAAGCAATGTTCCGAACTTCATCGGTTTTGTAAACTTTCATATTATCTCAGTTTTATTGATTTATTAGTCTCGTAATCTTCGTTATTTTGAAGCGAGGTCACCAAATTTAGTAATAATTTGTTAACAATCAAGAGGTAGAAATCAGCTCGGAAAATTATATTATCCGGCCCCTGTTTTTGGAGGGTGTTAATGCTCATCAATCCAGCTGTTTAAGCCGCTTTTGTTAATAATTGTTATAGGCTGAAATCATTCTAAATAAGGGCTTGTGATGAATCATTAGAATAGGATAACAGTTATGTCAATTAAAAAACAGTTTCAAGTATTTACAGGTGATAAAATTAGCGTCAGTGTGTTAACTTATTTAGACTGATTTTAAAAAACTTCAATAAAAGTCTTTTTAGTCTGAAATATTCATTTATATTTGCGGTGTGTGACAAAGGTCACATTGAAACAATTCGAAAAAATAATGGTGAAAAGTTTTTCTAAAATAACAATGAACGAAATGACATGTATGATGTGTATGTGTTGTGATGATATTGTTGTGCAGAGGAACTGACCATAGATTGAAAATATAACTCGATTTGAAAGGCTCTTCTGTATTTGCAGAAGAGCTTTTTTTTTGAGGATAACGAACAAGGGAGATAATGATTTTACAGGATTAAGTCGTATGGCAAGGGAAAAAGGAAATACGGTTGAGCGAAAACGAAGAAGTATCGTAAAAACGATTTCGTGGCGCACCATCGGCACCATCGATACCATTTTGATTTCGTGGTTGGTGGTGGGCGACATAAATTTTGCAGTAACTATTGGCGGCGTTGAGCTCTTTACAAAAATGACCTTGTACTTTTTTCACGAGCGTGCCTGGAACAAAATCAGCTTCGGAAGGGTTAAAGATACACCTATTGAATACGAAATTTAAAGAGCATGGCAGACAAGAATTTTTTACCGATTGCAATTGATATTGCCAACCAGAAAATACTGATCGTTGGCGGCGGACAAAGTGCTTACAGTAAACTTAAGATTTTGCAGCGCCACAATGCCGAGGTTGAAATTCTGGCCATTACAATTTGCGATGAAATAAAAAACAGCGGGGTGAAATATACAGAAGCAGCATACGACAGAAAATATTTAAAAGACTATTTAATGCTTTATTCCTGCTCGAATAACGAAGAGCTCGACCGGCAAATTGAAAAAGATTGTCGCGAAGAAAAGGTATTAGTTAATATTCACGATAAACCATCTCGCTGCCAGTTTGTTTCTCCTGCTATCTACCGGCATGGAAATATTTCGGTGGCGGTGAGCTCGAATGGCGAGAATGTTTATGAATCGATTCGAATAAGAAATTTAATAAAAGATAAGTTGCAACTTAAAGATTGACTTGAATTATCAACTCAGTCTCTTAATTAAAAATCAAAAATGAGTTTAAAAACAAATCCATTAAATGATGCACAGCTAAGTGCTTTAAGTCAGTTGGTTGAAGGCTTGAATAAAGAGCAAACCATTTGGCTGAATGGTTATTTTGAAGGGAGATTGGCAGCCCTTGGAGGTGTTGAAGTTCCAACTGCGGTTAGTACATCCGCAGCTGCTCCGGCACCTCAAAGTTCGATAAACCTTACAGTTTTGTATGGTACCGAAACCGGACATTCGCAGGGTCTTGCCGAAAAATTGGGAGAGAAAGCTTCGTTTAAAGGAATTAATGCCCAGGTGTTGAGTTTGTACGATTACAATTACAAAAAGCTGAATGAAGAAGACAATGTAGCGATAATTGTGAGTACGCACGGCGAGGGCGATCCGCCGGATATGGCTGAAGATTTTTACAAATATGTAACCGGACCGCGTGCTCCTCAACTCGAAGGAGTAAACTATTCGGTGCTGGCTTTGGGCGACAAAACCTACAAGCATTTTTGTAAAACAGGCGAAGAAATTGATGAGGCATTAAAAAGCCTTGGAGGTTACCGTGTTACGCAAGCTGCAAAATGCGATGTGGATTATGAGCAGCCGGCAGAGACGTGGATGAACCTCTTTTTGTTGAACCTTACTCCTGCTGAAACTCCGGAACCGGTAGTTGCAAGTGCGCCGTCAGTAGCTACACCATCAGTAAGCACAGGTGGTTTTGGAGAGGAGTTCTCGAAATCAAATCCATACATGGCAACAGTGTTGGAGAAAGTACGGATTACCGGAGATGGTTCGGACAAGGAAGTGTACCATGTTGAACTTTCGCTGGAAGGTTCGGGACTGGAATACGAGCCGGGCGATTCGTTGGGAATTTTCACAAAAAATCCTGAAGCTTTGGTAGAAGATATTCTTGCCTTTACAGGTTTCGATCCTGAGCAGAAAGTTGATGTTGGTGAAGAAGAGATGAGCATAAAAGAGGCTTTGTCGCATCACCTTGAAATTACAATGCTGACTTTCGATCTGCTCAAAAAATACCAGGAGAAAACAAAGAATGCCGAGCTGGCAAAACTACTTGCCGACGATGAGGCGCTCGACGAATATTTGTATGGCCACGATGTGCTCGATTTGTTGGAAGACTTCCCGTACGAGTGGAATGCACATAAACTGGTAGAGGTTTTGCGTCCGATACCGCCACGTTTGTATTCAATTTCATCGAGTATGGAAAGTGTTGGCGAAGAAGTTCATGTAACTGTTTCGGTTGTTCGTTACGAACGTAAGAACCGCAAACGCAACGGCGCATGTTCGTCGCACCTTGCCGACAGTATTGAAATTGATGAGCAGATTCCGGTTTACATCGACAAAAATCCATCATTTAAATTACCGGCCAACGGTTCAAAAATTATCATGGTTGGTGCCGGAACGGGTGTAGCTCCGTATCGCGCATTTATGCAGCATCGCGAGAGTTTGGGCATTAAAGGCGAGTCGTGGTTGTTTTTTGGAGACCGTCGTTTTAACTCCGATTTCCTTTACCAAACCGAGTGGCAAAAGCTATTAAAGAACGAAACACTAACCAAAATAGATGTAGCTTTTAGTCGCGACCAGGAAGAAAAAGTTTACGTACAGCACAAACTGAAAGAGCAACAAAAAGAGGTGTTCGACTGGCTGGAAAACGGTGCACATCTTTATTTGTGTGGCGACATGAAATACATGGCTAAAGATGTAAATAAGGCTTTGCTTGATATCATTCAGACTCAGGGTGGAATCAGCGAGGAACAAGCCGAAAAATATGTAAAGAATTTGAAACGTGAAAAGCGTTTCCAGACCGATGTTTATTAGTGAGACTCAACTTTTAAAAGTGTAACGAATTAAAAGTTGCCAATCGAACTAATCCCGATAATAAAGTTAATCGGGATAAATTAAAATAGCAGGAACGGCTGCAACCACCTTCATGTGGTCGTTCCTGAAACTATAACCCAAAAATTATGAGTGAAAGTATTAACTGGCTTGAGCTTTCAGAAGTTGAAAGACTCAAGTACGATAGTAATTACCTACGCGGAACTTTGCCCGAAAGCCTGGCGGATCCGATCACCGGGGCCATCTCGCAGGGCGACACGCAGATCTCGAAATTTCACGGAATCTACCAGCAGTGGGACCGCGATGTTGACAAAGTACGTAAGCGACAAAAGCTTGAACCAGCTTTTTCTTTTCTGATCCGGTTGCGCATGCCTGGCGGGAAATTCACTTCGCAGCAGTGGCTGGCAATGGACGAATTGTCGGAGAAATATGCTAACGGTACGTTAAAACTGACTACACGTCAAACCTTTCAGTTGCATGGTGTGCTGAAGCGGAACCTAAAGGCGACTATTAAAGAAATGAACGACAGCCTGATGGATACCATTGCAGCTTGTGGCGACGTAAACCGTAATGTGATGAGCCATGCCAATCCGGCGCAGTCGCCATTTCACGCCGAGGTGATTGAGACCGCTAAAAATATCAGTACGCATCTTTTACCCAAAACAGGTGCGTATCACGAAATCTGGCTGGATAAAAAACTGGTTGCCGACAGTAAAGAAGAAGTGGAGCCTTTGTATGGTAATCGTTACCTGCCGCGTAAGTTTAAAATCGGGATCGTTATTCCTCCACATAACGACTGCGATGTGTTTTCGCAGGATTTAGGTTTTATTGCCATAATTGAAAACGACAAAATTGTTGGCTACAATGTTGCTGTTGGTGGCGGTTTGGGAACTACTTTCGGAAAATCTGAATCCTATCCGAGAACCGGAACTGTAATTGGATTTTGTACGCCCGATCGAATTATTGACGTTGCTGAAAAAGTAGTTGCAGTACAACGCGATAATGGTAACCGCAAAGATCGTAAACAGGCCCGTTTGAAATACACCATCGACAGGATGGGAGTGGAGGAGTTTGTGGCAGAATTGACAAAATATTTGGGTTATGAGCTGGAGCCAGCACGCGAATACATTTTAGACCGAAACGGCGATGATTTTGGCTGGATAAAAGGTAGCGATAAAAAGTGGCATCTCACTTATTTCGTTGAAGGCGGACGTGTTCTTGATCGGGGTGAATTCAAACTCAAAACTGCCCTTCGCGAGATTTCAAAAGTGATCGACGGTGATATTATTCTTACCGGAAACCAAAACCTGATCATCTCGGGAGTGAGCACAAAGGTGAAAAACCAGGTTGATGCTTTGCTGAAAACTTATGGCGTATCACCTGAAGATATTTCCGGCTTACGAAAGAACTCTATTGCCTGCGTTGCCCTGCCAACTTGCCCACTGGCTTTTGCTGAAGCCGAACGTTACTTACCTGATTTAGTTTCGAAAATTGAAACAATACTGAATGAACACGAGTTGGGTAAAGAAGAAATTGTAATTCGCATGACGGGCTGCCCGAATGGTTGCGGGCGACCTTATTTAGCCGAAATTGGCCTAATCGGGAAATCGCCTGGTTACTACAACTTATACCTTGGTGGAAGTTTTAACGGATCGCGTTTGAATACGCTTTACAAACAAACCATCAACGAGGAAGAGATACTAAACGAGCTGCGTCCGATTATTTCTGATTTTGCAGCAAATCGTGAGGACGGCGAGCATTTTGGCGACTTCGTAATCCGCAAAAACTACGTGGAGGAAATCAAAGAAGGCCGGGAGTTTAAACACTAATTTCAAAACTTAAATTCAAGAGAACATGAAAACAAACGTATCGATATTAGGTTGCGGATGGTTAGGAACAGCGTTAGGACGATCATTACTCCGAAAAGGATGGAAAGTTAAAGGTTCTGTGGCATCTACGCAAAGTTACAACCAGCTTGAAATGAGTGGGATTAGTGCGTTTTATGTGAAGGCCAAAGCACAATCGCTTACGGTGGATTACAATAGCTTTTTTAATACAGATGTGCTGATTATTTCTATTCCGCCAACGCGAACAGATTGTGTGGAAGACTCATTCCCTAAGAAAATTGAGCAGGTGATTGCCAAAGTTGAGGAGCTGAACATCAAAAAAGTACTTTTTATTTCTTCAACATCGGTGTACGAATCGAAAAATGCAGAAGTGAAGGAAGGTGATGAGGGAACTCCTGAAAAAGCAAGTGGCAGGGCTCTTTTGAAAGCTGAAAAATTGTTGTTGGAGAATCCGGAATTTCAAACTACTGTAATTCGTTTTGGAGGGTTGATCGGTTACGACCGAAATCCGGCACGTTTTGTTCAGAACCGAAATACTGCGGTTTTTGATGCACCTGTAAATTTGATCCATCGCGACGACTGTGTAAATATCATCACTCAAATAATTGAAAAGGATATTTGGGGCGAGGTGTTTAATGCATCTAGTCCGGAGCACCCCGGGAGAAATGAGTTTTATGCAAAAGCGGCAAAGATCAGTGATTTGCCAATTCCGGTGTTTTCAAAAGACAAAGGAACTTACAAGGTAATCAACAGCGATAAACTTATTGAAGCCCTGGATTATAAGTTCGTGTATCAAAGTCCAATGGACTATTTAAAAGAAGTGGAAGAGTGGGCCTACAGAATTTAGCGATGGAGCAGATTGGAAAAGTATATATTGTAGGAGCTGGCCCCGGACCGGCAGATTTGCTTACCGTAAAAGCGCATAACTGTATAAAAGCGGCGGATATTATTCTGTATGATGCCTTGATATCGCGCGATGTTCGGGAGCTTTTTCCTGAAGAGGCAGAACTTATTTTTGTGGGGAAACGTGCCGGCGATGGCGTTGATGTGACAGAACGGCAAAACTCAATCCACCAAAAAATAGAAAAGTACGCGAAACTCGGGAAAGTGGTGGTGAGGGTGAAATCGGGTGATCCGATGATCTTTAGCCGGGGTGCAGAAGAAACCTCGTTTCTAAAAGAAAGAAATATTCCTTTTGAAGTAGTACCGGGAATTTCGGCGTTTAATGCTGCGTCGGCAGAGTTTGGTATTCCGTTAACTGACCGACGAGGAAGCAATTCGCTGCACCTGCTTTCGGGGCGCGATGTTGCCGGGAAGCTTCTTAGCGTAAAACAACTGATAAGTATTGTTGGGAACCGTGGAACGGCAGTAATTTACATGGGTACCAAAGTGTTGGAGGAAATTTACGAGGCGCTGGATACTGTTCACCGCGAATGTATTCAGACTACAATTGTGTCGCGCTCCGGCCGGTGGGATGCGCAAAAGTTTAATGGAACCTTGGAGGAAATGGTTACTTTGAATAGTGAGACTCCGGTTAAAACACCGGCTTTGATTTATCTCCGGATGGAATGTTAAGCGTAGATTGATAGCAACGAAATCGCGATAAGAACTACCGCTATAGAATAATAGATCAAAACTTTCTTAAACCGGCTCTGGCTTTGTTCAGTAAGAAACGATGATATCAATCCAAGGTTGGCAATAAAAAGAGCAAACAGCATAAGAACGATGTGCTCAACCGGCCAAAGCCTTTTCGATACCATGTTGGTGCCTTCGTCGGGGACGTATTGAAAATCGAAGCCCGCACCGAGGTTGGTAAACATTATTAGTCCTAAAATAAGTTGCAGGTACAAAGCCACAATAAAAGCAATGGCAACATACTTGTCGGTTTTGGTGTAGGGGAGGTGGTTTTTTATACCACGAACCGAGCGGTAAATCAAAGTCACCGCAAGAAGTAAAAATGATACACTAACAATGTCGTGTATTATTTTTACTACGTCGGATGTGATTATAGCGCTCAGATTCATTGTTCTTAGTATTCAGTCTCAGTTTACAGTCGCAATTTTTAAATTCTCAAATTAATTGTTTGGTATCCTGTTGCCGGTTTTCATTGGTGAAACTTTTCTCTTATCCTTCGCCAATCGAAAATCGTTAATCTTCATTCACAAATCAACTGTTCCAGTTTGCACTTTTGATCCAGTCGACAACGAATTTAGCATTTTCAACCGGAATGCCGGGAACAAAGCCGTGACCAACATTAAAAATCCATTTGTCATTCTCGGCTCCAAACGAAAGGTATTCCTGCAATTTTGCTTCAATTACTTCCTGGCTGGCAAATAAAATACGCGGATCCAAATTTCCCTGGATTCCCATATCCGCCGGAATCATTTCGCGTGCTTCTTTAATTGGTACCTGCCAGTCGACACTAATAAAGTCGGCGTCGCCAGGTTGCAGCTGTTTTAAACCCGTTCCCAAACCTTTTGGTAAGAAAATAGTTGGCGTGCCCGTTTCCATTACTGCCGCCGATATTTTTCGGACAAACGGCATAATCAATTCCATGTACAAATCGGCAGGAATAAGTCCGGCGTGCGTTTCAAAGATCTGAAAAGCTGCAATGCCGTGTTTTACCTGATTCAGCGCATATTCAATCGAAAGTTCTGTAATGGCACCAAGCAGTTGTTTTGCCAGTTTTTTGTCTTTATATAACAGCGAAACTGCATCAGGGAAAGTGTGGTTAGTTCCCAATCCCTGCACCATATAACAAAGCGTTGTAAATGGCGCTCCGCAAAATCCGATCAACGGAAAGTCCGCAGGTTTCGTTTCCTGTATTTTATCGATAACATCGTAAATGTATTCCAGTTTTGTGGCGTCGGGATTGATGAGTGACATCGGATTGTCAAGATCTTTCAGGGCCGTAGCAAACCTTGGCCCTGAATCGGTGAATGTCAATTCCATTCCCATCGCCTCTGGAATAACAAGAATGTCGGAAAAAAGAATGGCTGCGTCAACACCCAAATCGTAAACCGGGAGCAACGTAACTTTGGCTGCCAGTTCCGGATCGCGCATGAGTTCTTTAAAACTGTATTGCTTCCGCATTTCAAGATACGACGGCAAAACTCTTCCCGCCTGACGCATAAACCACACCGGTGGCCGTTCTGTTTTTTGCCCTTCAAGTGTTTTTATAAATATTCCTTTTTCCATCTATTTTGGTATTTCTTTCTTATCTACAAGATTTGTGTAACTGTCTGCAAAATATTTCCAACTGGTTTTAGATTGAAATGATTGAATGGATTGAAGAGATTGAGCCAATCTCCATCAATCTGTTTTCAATCTTCTCTCAATCTTTTAGTTCTTTTAAGGCGTTTAAATTGGCGCTGATGATGTTGTCAATGTCTTCTTCGGTGTGTGCATACGATACAAACAAACACTCAAACTGCGACGGTGCAATGTACATTCCACTCTCCAGTGACATTTTGAAATATTCTGCATAACGTGTTGTGTCTGCACTCATCGCTTCTTCATATGTGCTCACTTTTTCTTCGTTGGTGAAGAACAAGGTCATCATCGATCCAACACGGTTCAACACTGCTTTGATACCTGTTTCTTTCAGGTTGTTGAGAATTCCTTCTTCCAGCTTTTTAGCTTTTCGTTCCAGCTCAGGGTAGAAGTCCGCATTGTTCTTGATCAATTTCAGCATTGTGCTTCCGGCGGCCATCGCCAGCGGATTTCCCGACAGGGTTCCTGCCTGGTAAATTGGGCCGTTTGGCGCCAATTGATCCATAATTTCTTTTTTACCACCGTAAGCCCCAACCGGAAGTCCTCCGCCAATAATTTTACCCAGCGTGGTAATATCGGGCATTACATTAAAGTATTCCTGAGCACCACCTTTGGCCAAACGGAAACCGGTGATCACCTCGTCGAAAATTAGCAATGCTCCATTTTTAGTGGCAATTTCGCGCAGGCCTTCCAAAAATCCTTTTTCAGGAAGAACAACACCCATATTTCCGGCAACCGGTTCAACAATAATTGCTGCTATATTTTCTCCGTCTTCATTGAAAAGTTGTTCAACAGAAGCCAGATCATTATAGTTGGCCAGTAATGTATCTTTTGCATTTCCGGCAGTTACTCCCGGGCTGTCGGGTAATCCCAAAGTGATGGCTCCTGATCCTGCTTTGATCAGGAAACTGTCGCCATGTCCGTGGTAGTTTCCAACAAACTTTACAATTTTCTCGCGGCCTGTGTAGCCGCGTGCCAAACGAATGGCGCTCATTGTGGCCTCGGTTCCCGAGTTCACCATTCGCACTTTCTCAATCGAAGGCACCATTTCAACGATCAGTTCTGCCATCTCGGTTTCGTACAATGTTGGAGCGCCGTAACTGGTCCCTTTTTGTGCAGCTTCGTTAATAGCCGAAACAATTTCAGGGTGTGCGTGACCAAAAATCAGAGGTCCCCACGACGACACAAAATCGGTGTATTGATTCCCGTCGAGATCAACAACTTTTGCCCCCTTGGCACAGTCGATAAAAACCGGATTTAAGTTTACACTTTTAAAAGCCCGAACCGGAGAGTTTACGCCTCCCGGAATACTTTGCTGAGCTTGTTCAAATGCTTCTATACTTTTTGAAAACTGCATGTCCTATCCTTTTATTCCATTCAAAATTTTCGCTGCGTCAACAGCTGAATACGTAATAATAATATCGGCACCGGCTCTTTTTATCGAGGTAAGAATTTCCATCATAACGCGCGGTCCGTCGATCCAGTCTTTCTCTTCAGCTGCTTTAAGCATCGAGAATTCGCCACTAACATTATAGGCTGCTGTTGGCATTTTGAATTCTGTTTTTACGCGGTAAATAATATCGAGGAAAGAGAGCGCCGGTTTTACCATAACAATGTCGGCACCTTCAGCAATGTCGAGTTCTACCTCGCGCATAGCTTCGTCTGAATTGGCCGGATTCATTTGATAAGTGGCACGGTTGCCGAATTTTGGCGCACTTTCGGCAGCTTCGCGGAATGGCCCGTAAAAACCCGATGCATATTTAGCTGAATAAGCCATGATCGGTATTTTTTCGAATTTATTGTCGTCAAGCGCTTCACGAATTCGTCCAACGCGTCCGTCCATCATGTCACTTGGTGCGATCATATCGGCACCGGCTTCTGCCAACGATACTGATTGAGCAGCCAGCGTTTCGAGTGTTGTGTCGTTATCTACGTCGCCGTCAATTATGGTTCCGCAGTGTCCGTGTGTGGTGTACTCGCAGTTACACACGTCGGCAATAATATACAATTCCGGAAGTTCAGCTTTTATGGCACGAATGGCTTGCTGTACAATCCCGTTGTGCTGACAGGCAACTGTTCCGTCCTCATCTTTTTCGGCGGGAATACCAAACAAAAGAACTGCCTTCACGCCTGCTGAAACAACATTTTTACATTCTTCAACCAGGTTCTCAACCGACAATTGAAAGTTGCCCGGCATTGAGCTGATCGGGTTGCGAATATTGGTTCCGGCACAAACAAAAAGTGGCATCACCAAATCGTCAACCGATAGTTTCGTTTCGGTTACCATCTCGCGTAAAATTGAATTATATCTTAATCTTCTTAATCTTGTTTCAGGAAACATCATAGCGTAGTTTTTATTTGGTTTGATAATAGTCGATTATTGCTTTGTAAAGTCCTTCAGCATTTGAATTTTCTGCTGTCACCAACGGTTCTGTACCACCTTGTCGGATAGCTTCTGAAGTTACTTCTCCAATGCTGGCCATTTTTACTTTCGAAATGTTTTCAGTGCCATAAAACTGGCAGAAATTAATAAAAGTGGATGGACTTGTAAATACGATAAGATCGTAATTGTCTGCTGAAATCGCATCCAGTATTTTCGAATCAGCACCCGAAGGTTTTACCGTTTGATAAGTATTGATACGGGTAACTGAATTTGTTTTTGATAATTCTGTTTCCAGTTTATTACCGGCCAGGTTTCCAAGGGCCAGTAAAATATTTTGGTTTTGCAGATTGTGCTTCTCTGCTAATTCCTTTAGCAGGCCGTCAGAAGAATTTTCATTGGCTGTAAAATACGGAGCATAACCATAATAGTCCAGTTCGGCCGCAGTGTTTTTGCCGATGACAGCAATCTTTAAATCGTTGGGCAAAGTCGTATTGCCTACTGTTTCAATCAGTTGTTTAAAGAAACTTACAACGCCATTTTTGCTGGTGAAAATAACCCACTGATACTGATCAAGATTCTGTATCGATTGCTCTTCTGTAGCAGTAAGTTTTGTCTGCTCAATTTGAATCATGGGTAGCGAAACAACCGAAGCACCGGCTTTTGTTAGTAGCTCAGGAAGATCATCGTGAATATCGGCCGGACGTGTAGAAATTATAACCTTGTCTTTTAACGGAAGCGCTGTTTTAGTAACAGGTAAATTCTCCGTGTGAATGGCATCAAGAATTTCTTTTCCGCCGGCATTGAATAATTTGTTGGCCAGGTTTCTCGCCATTTCATTGGCATTTTCAACCGGTCCGCTTACTGTTTCTTTCAGGAATTTACTTCCGTCGATGCTGGCAACAAAACCGGTAATTATTACCTGATCGCCTTCAACTTTACAAGTACTTCCAACCGGAATCTGGCAGCCACCTTCCAGCGTGTTCAGAAATACACGTTCGGCCGAACTGGTTATCATCGTTTCTTGGTGATTGATCTGAGCAATTATTGCTTCAATCTCCGGATCGTTGTCTTTTATTTCTATGGCAATTGCACCTTGTCCACAAGCCGGAATCATAGTTTCCGGATCCAGAATTTCGGTGATCGCTTCAGCCATTTCAAGGCGTTGTAATCCTGCACCTGCCATAATCATGGCATCGCAGTAACCTTCATTCATTTTGCGGATACGCGTGTTTACGTTGCCTCTGATCTCAACGATGTTAAAATCCGGATTCAAGCGCAGTAGTTGTGCTTTGCGTCGTAAACTTGATGTTGCGATTGTGTGCTCCAAAGTGAGTTCCGAAAGTTTTAGATGATCTTTGCTGACCAATGCATCGTTAACGGTGCCTCTTTCCAATACGGCACCCAGTTTTGTTCCTTCAGGAAAAATGGTGGGAAGGTCTTTTAAACTGTGCACGGCCATGTCGATTTCGTCGTTGAACATCGCCACTTCCAGCTCTTTTGTAAAAAGTCCTTTATCGCCAATTTTTGACAACGGGACATCCAAGATTTTGTCGCCTTTTGTTTTTATAACGACAATCTCAAATTGCTTTTCAGGGAATTTTGGTACCAGTTCGTCTTTTACCCTATAAGCCTGATATAAGGCAAGCTTGCTGCCTCGTGTACCAATGCGAATCGTATTTTTCATGGAGCAATCTTGAACAGGTCGTTAACCAATTCGATGTATTCTTTTTTACGCCCGTTATCGGTGATCGATTTTACGTTTTTGATCATCAGGCGAATAAATTTATTGGTAATATGATCGGCATACATCGAAGCTTCATCGGTATTGTCTTTCGACTGACGTTTGATAAAACCTTCCAGTTCTGCTTCATTTATTTTTTTGAAATTATCGCTGATGCTTTGGAAAGTCGGAGTAAGATTACGGGTGTGTTGCCAGTCGCTAAAATCAGTAACAAACTCGGCAATAATTTTTTCTGCCTTTTCGATTTCACCTTTGCGAATGTCAAATGTTTTATCCACAACAGCATTTAAATCATCGATATCGTTAACAAAAACATTTTCAATTTCGGCTACGTCCGGTGCAACATTATGCGGTACGGAAAGATCGACAAAAAACATTGGTTTGTTTTGACGCTCGGTCATCACTTGTTCCACCATTTCTTTTGTAATAAGTGGCTTTTTCGACGCGGTTGATGTAACTACAATATCGTTGTGAACCAGTTCGTTTTGTAATTCCGAAAACTCTTTTGCAGCTCCCTTGTAGCGTTTTGCCAATTCCTGAGCTTTTTCCGCAGTACGGTTAATGATAGTGAATTTGTCGCAACCTTTTTTCAGCAAGTTTTGTAGAGTTAGTTCGCCGGTTTGACCTGCTCCAAGCAGCAATGTTGGATGCGAACTCAGACTGTGTAGTTTTTTGTTAGCCAGTTCAACAGCTGCGTAGCTGATAGAAACTGCTCCTTTCGAAAGAGCTGTTTCTGTTCTTACCTTTTTACCGGCTTCGAAAGCCTTGTTGAACAAACGAATTAAAGTTGGGCTGTGCAGCTCATATTTGTCGGCAATGGCAAAAGCATCTTTAAGCTGACCAACAATCTGGTACTCTCCCAGCGCCATTGAGTCGAGCCCTGATGCTACACGGAATAAATGCAACGATGCTTCTTCCTGGAATTTGTGATAGAAGTGCGATCCCACACTTTTATCCGCTTTTCTCCAGTCAAAAAGCATCTTGGCTAATGTTGATGTACAATCAAAAATGTCATTTTCTGTGTAATCAAAATATATTTCGGTACGGTTACATGTCGAAACAACGATAGCACCGTTTATTCCTGCCTCGATTAATTGCGGCACAAAACGCTTCACATCTTCTTCGCAAAAAACGAATTTCTCGCGAACTTTAATCGGCGCCGTTTTGTGGTTTAATCCAAGTAATCCTATCATGAATGATCTGCTTAAGTCTTGATTTTGAAACAATACTATTAAAAGAATCTGTAGAAAATCTGTAGAAAAAATCAGATTTGGGTGTGTATTGAACAAAGGGTTGTAAAATGAGTATTTATATGGAAGAAAAAGAGGAGTTTATGTGCTAGTGTGGCTTGCTGAATTATGCTTCAGAATTGTTGGTTTCAGGATGAAAAATGATGCTGAAATTGTGCAGATTTTTCTCATAGGAATAAAGGGCCTTAAAACCTGAAACTTCGCATATTTTCTGAACAATAGCAAGCCCCAATCCAACCGAACTGTCGGATGATGAAGATTTGTAAAATCGTTTGAAAATATCATTGGCGCTTCCCTGAATTTTTTCGCCGCTGTTGGCGATCGTAATTTGTTTTTCGCTTGTAGTGATAGAAATGAAACCGCTTTTATTATTATGGCGGATGGCATTCTTTAACAGGTTAGCAATCAGGATGTCGGCCAGGTATGGATTCATCTCTACAAAATTGGATTTATCGGGAGATTCAATCGTAATATTTTTACTGTCGATGACATCTTCGAGGAACGATAGTTGTGTATTTATAATCGCTGTCAAGTCAATTTTTGCCACTTCCGGAAATTGTCTGTTTCCAATTTTTGAAAGCAATAATAATGTATTTGTTAGTCGCGAAAGTCGGGTGGATGCTTCATAAGCGTCGCTGATTGTTTTTAGCTCTTTTTCCTGCATGCAGTCCGATTGCAAAAGCAGCTCCATTTTCGAAATAATTACCGCAATTGGAGTCTGTAATTCGTGCGAGGCATTTTCGGTGTATTCTTTCAGGTTGTAATAGTCGTTTTTTATTCGCTCAGTCATCGAAATTAACACCTTGTTCAGGTCGTTAAATTCTTTCACATCGGTTTCTTTTAGTTGAAAATCCTCGTGGGTGTTCAGGTCGTATTTTTTGATTTTATTAATAGTGTCGTAAAACGATTTTAAGGTTTTTTGCGAAATGTGCCGGTTCAGCACCAAGAGCCCGATAATAAGGGCAACCACAAGCAGTGTCATCGATAAAATAATGCGCACCATCAGGTTGTCTGTTTCGGCGTGCGATTTAAATATTTTGACCAGGAATTTTTGCCCGTTAACTTCAGAAACAAACTGCAACTGACGATAAGCGGTGTAGGCACCTGTTGTCTTGTCGAGAATCAAAGTATCAGAATAACCTTCAACCGGATTCAGGTTTGGTGAGAGAGGTGTAATTTCAACCTTTTTCTCAAAGTCGGTTGGTGCTGTTGTTGTTGAGTGTGCCGACTTTAATTCATTCTGAATGCTGGTTTGGCGTTTTTGTAATTCAACGTTTATGTTTTGATTTACCTGTTGACGAAGTACAAAATAAAAAACGATCAATCCCGAAAGGAAAATGAAAAGTGAAATGGAGAGGAAATTGAGACTTATTTTGGTGAGTAGTTTCATTGTTTTTCCTTTGTGTCGATGGCTTTATTCCTGTGTTAAATCGAATTTGTAACCAACCCCGTAAATGGTTTTAATATAATCGGTGCATCCTTTTTTAATCAGCTTTTTGCGGAGGTTTTTAATGTGCCCGTAGATAAAATCGTACGAATCGGCAATGTCCATGTAGTCGCCCCAGAGGTGTTGTGCCAGGCCGGTTTTTGTAATTACCTTGTTTTTGTTGGCGATAAAAAACTGCAGCAATTCGTATTCTTTTTTGGTGAGTTGTAATTCGTTGTCGTTTACAAAAACCTGGTGCGAGTCGGGCAGTATTTTAATTTCGTTTACCAGAATCTGGTTATCGCCGTCAAAATTTATTCGCCGGTGTATCGATTTCAGATGCGCATTTAATTCGGCCAGATGAAACGGTTTTGTGAGGTAGTTGTCAGCCCCGATTTCGAGTCCTTCAATTCTGTTCTCCACCGAATCGCGTGCCGAAATAATAATGATCCCCATCTTTTTATTGTCCTTTTTTACCTGTCGGATAAGATCGAGTCCACTGCCGCCGGGCAAGTTTATATCCACGAGAATACAATCATAAAAATGTATGTCAAGATGTTCGGCCGCTGTGTTGTAATCGTAGGCAGTTTCACAAACATAACCTTCATCGGTCAGGTACTGAAAAATGGCGTCGGATAAAGCTATTTCGTCTTCAATAATGAGAATCTTCATGCATGCATATTTTCAAATTGCAATATAATAACTTTTCATACGATTGCTGTGGTTTGTTTCAGATGAGTTGGTTTTATGGTTATCTTGCAGCATGCTAAAAAATAATCTTTGTTGCCGAATATATCCCGTTGTTATCCTGCTCATTTCTGCTCTGATAAGCTTTGGCATTTTATATTTAAAAGAAGCGACAACTGTTGTAAAAGTATTTTCTGATCGTGGAACTTTTTTTGATTTTCTGGGAATTGCTTTTGCCATTGCAGTACTTCCGGTTGCTTTGTTTTATTATTTAAGCGACAAGGAGAAATTTGAAAAATCGGCGCGGCCATTATCAATGTTGGGATTTATTCCTGCGCTTATTTATATGGGATTTCTTATATTTTGATTTGAAGAAAGAGGTGCTTTTGGAGATTTGGACAAAATTAAGACTCACCGATATTAAATGGCAAGTCTTTATTATTCACGATAAATTATTCAGGAATTGAATCGTTGGAACTTGGTGCTCCTTCAACTTTGAGTCGTTTAAAAATATAACGCGTAATAAAAATACCGTTAGTGTCATCGGCGCCTCCATAACTTTCAACACCTGTATTTACAAAAGACAGTTCCCAGCCCTGACTCATCATGTCGTTAATTTTCGAGGTTAACAGAGCGTCGTTCGAAGCAATGTTTTGAAAACGAATACCTCCAACATTAAAAAAGTTGAGCAGTTTTGTTTCGTCGTAATCCTTGATGCGGATTTCTTCACGGTCGCTTTTGTTTCGGTCGCCGTTATCCGCTGTTTGACGTGTTGTGAATTCTTTATAATCCACTTCGGCATCGGTAGAAATTAACCGTGAGCGACCAATTCCATTCGGAATGATCGATTCGATTGTGGTAATGATTTTTACCTCGTATTGAGGCGTTTCCTGTCCTTTTGCTGTGGGCAATAATAACACTGCAAGAAGGGTGAAAATAAGTGCTTGTTTCATTTGTATAAGTTTTGTGATTTTTAACTTGTTTTGAATTTGTTCTCGGGTTATTCAATCTCTTTTCGGAAGAAATACCGGGTAAGGAACAATCCGTTCGGATCGTTAGGGCTTTCGCTGTCGTCGTCGAGCAGTGCTTTGAAAATTTCTTTTTTTACACTTGCGTTTGCCATTTTGCTTTCAACGCCGGTTTTTACGTCGTACAATTCCCAGCCATTGGCCAGCATGTCGTTAATTTTCGATGTCATCAGCGCGTCATTCGAAGCAATGTTCTGAAACCGGATTCCGCCTTCGTTATAAAAGTTCAGTAACTTGGTTTCTTCATACTCCTTAATGCGGATTTCGCTTCTTTTACTTTTGTTTTTGTCCTTTTTTGCTGCGGTTTGTTGCGAGGTAAAATCCTCATAATTTACATCAACAACGGGTGAGATCATTCGCGATCGGCCCACGCCATTTGGTACCAGGGATTCAATACAACTAACGATTTCAATGTCGTATTTTGGTTGTTGAGCCAGTGCAAAAACAGGCATGCAAAAAAGGAGTGAGAATAAAAATCGATTTTTGAGGTGCATTCTGTTTGAATTATGTTTAACGGAAACAAATATACTTAAATCTTTTATTCGACATGAAGGGCGAATGTTAAATAATAAATTAGAAGACTAAGTTTGAGTTATTCACAAATAGTTGTGTATTCAAAAAGTCAAGACTGGCGCATCCAACAAGAATTTTTTTCTATCTTTCCGCAACAAAAGAAAACTATGGCAAAGTTCCCGTTTTATCAACAATTTGATGCAATGGATTGCGGCCCTACGTGTTTGCGTATGGTGGCTAAATATTACGGGAAACACTTCACCACCGAATTTCTCCGCGAAAACTCATATATCACCCGCGAAGGTGTGTCGTTGTTGGGAATAAGCGACGCTGCCGAAGCCATTGGGATGCGCTCGATGGGTGTAAAAATCACTTTTCAGCAATTACAGAATGAGGCCCCGCTTCCTTGTATTGTACATTGGGGGCAGGAACATTTTGTTGTTGTTCATCAATTTAAAAAGGGGAAAGTTTGTGTGGCAGATCCTGCTTTCGGGCGGATTGAATACACCGAAAAGGAGTTTTGCGAAAAATGGATTTCGACCGTTTCGGGTGGTGAAGAAAAAGGAATTTGCCTGCTTTTACAGCCAACACCCGATTTCTACCAAAGCGAAGATGACAAAGTAAAACGCACCGGTTTTCAGTTTGTTTTTAATTATCTGAAACCATACAAAAAACTGGTGGTTCAGTTGATTCTCGGGTTTTTCCTTGGAAGTTGTATTCAACTGGTGTTGCCATTTTTAACGCAGAGTGTAGTTGATATTGGTATCAATAACCAGGACATTGGTTTTATTTATCTTGTTCTTATAGCTCAGCTGGTATTATTCATCAGCCGGATGTCGGTTGAGTTTATCCGCTCATGGATTTTATTGCACATCAGCACACGTATTAATATTTCCATTATTTCCGATTTTTTGATCAAGTTGATGAAATTGCCGTTGGGCTTTTTCGACTCAAAAATGATCGGCGATATTTTACAGCGTATTGAAGATCATGACCGAATTGAGCGGTTTTTAACTGCGCAGTCGATCGGGGTGTTGTTCTCGGTTTTTAGTCTAGTGGTTTTTGCCATTGTGCTGGCCATTTACAGCTGGACTGTATTTTTGATTTTCATAATCGGTTCTGTTTTGTATTTCGTGTGGATCTATGTTTTTATGAAACGCCGTCGCGAACTCGACTTCAAACGTTTTAATAAATTGTCGGAAAATCAGAGTAAGCTCATTCAGATCATCAACGGGATGCAGGAGATAAAACTGAACAACTACGAAAAACAAAAACGCTGGGAGTGGGAGCGTGTTCAGGCGGGGTTGTTCAAGGTAAGCGTAAAGAGTCTTTCGTTGCAGCAGTATCAGGATGCCGGTTCTGTATTTATTAATGAAACAAAAAACATTCTTATAATAATCATTTCTGCTACCGCGGTGGTTAATGGCGAATTGACGCTCGGTATGATGCTGGCTATACAATATATAATAGGGCAACTAAATACACCTTTGCGACAGCTCATTAGTTTTATGCACACAGCACAGGATGCAAAAATCAGTTTGGAGCGTCTGGCCGAGATTCACGATAAGAAGGATGAAAGTGAAGCCGGAAAATCGTATGTGCGAAACTTACCCGAAAATAAAGGAATTAGCGTTCATGATCTGGTTTTTCAGTATGAAGGGCCACGTTCGCCAAAAGTTCTGAATAATATCAATCTTGATATTCCGGAAAAGAAAACAACTGCGATTGTGGGAACGAGCGGCAGTGGAAAAACCACCTTGATTAAATTATTGCTTGGTTTTTATCCACCGGTTGCCGGCGATATAAAAATTGGAGGAACACGGTTGTCCAATTATTCTCCGCAAATGTGGCGCGACAACTGCGGCGTTGTAATGCAGGATGGTTTTATCTTTTCCGATAGTATTGCAAAAAATATTGTGGTGAATGACGAACTCATTGATCAGGAACGTTTACTGAATGCTGTAAAAATGGCCAATATTCAGGATTATATTGAAGCTTTGCCATTAAGCTATAATACAAAAATAGGGCAGGAAGGTGTTGGCTTAAGCCAGGGGCAAAAGCAACGGATATTAATCGCCCGTGCAATTTATAAATCGCCGGAGTACCTGTTTTTTGATGAAGCAACCAATGCGCTTGATGCCAACAACGAGAAAATGATCATGGAAAACATGGATAAGGTGTCGGCGGGTAAAACAGTGGTTGTGGTGGCGCACCGTTTAAGTACGGTAAAAAATGCCGATCAGATTGTGGTACTCGAAACGGGTGAAATTGTTGAACGTGGTACACACGAAGAGTTGATCGCAAAACAAGGGAAATATTATCAATTGGTGAAGAACCAACTGGAATTGGGGAATTAATGACAAGTGACCAATGACTGATGACAAAAAAATAGAGTTGCGTTCCGGAGAAGTGCAGGAGATACTTGGCGGAGTTCCGTCGCGCATTGTGCGATACGGAATCCTCATGTTTGTTGCCATCTTTTCGCTCATCATTATTTTTAGCTTTATTTTTTATTATCCCGACATTTTGCGCTCGAACATTGTTGTTACTACCGAAAATCCACCGGCTACATTGGTCGCCCGGGCAACCGGCAAAATAGACAAGTTGTTTGTTGAAGATAAAGATCATGTAGCCGCAGGGCAAACCATCGCCTTAATCGAAAATCCTGCAGATTATACAGATGTGCTGGAATTGGAGCAAATGATAGACAAAGTTCAGCCGGCTTTTGATACGCTTAATTTTACTGTTTCGTACCGTTTTAATAAGAGTTTGCAATTGGGTGCGGTGCAGGAATATTATTCGCAGTTTTTAACGCGTTACGAGGAATTGAATGAATTCTACCAGCGCAACTATTATATGTTGAAAGAGGAGTCGTACAAAGAGCAGTTAAAAAATGCCCGGATTCTTTACGACAGGCTTTGGGAACAAAAAGTTGCTATCGATAAAGAATACCAAATTAAACAACGCAATTACGAACGCCAGAAAAAGTTACTGGCAGGCGAAGTTGTTTCTTCTACAGTTTTGGAGCAGGCCGAATCGGAAATGCTAAGTAAAAAATCGGAACTCGACGGAATACGCTCGACATTGGCTGAGCGTCAGATCAGTATCAGCGAGCTGGATCAGAAAATTATTGAAAACGAAAAAGAATACCACGATTATAAAATTCAGTACGAATCAGCTTTGATTGAAGCGTTCAATAATCTGAAAAGCCAGGCCAGCGATTGGTTCTTAACTTATGTGTTGCGTTCGCCAATTGATGGGGTAGTAACCTTTAATAAATTTTACGCCGAAAACCAGAATATTACCGAAGGCGACCGTGTTTTAACTATTGTTCCTGAGGATGTAGGCGAGGTAATTGGAAAAGTGGAGTTGCCTGTTCGCGGATCGGGAAAAGTAAAAGAAGGTCTCGATGTAAATGTGAAATTTGATAATTATCCATACATGGAATATGGTTTGGTTCGTGGTAAGGTAAAAAGTGTTTCGCTGGTTCCTGAAGACAGTTTTTATATGGTAGAAATTGATTTTCCTAACGGTTTGGTAACCAATTACGATAATACACTGCAAATGCAAAGTCAGTTGATGGGACAGGCCGAAATTATTACCGAAGACCTGCGTTTGATTCAACGAATTTTTAATCCTTTAAAATCACTTTGGAAAGAGCGGGTAAATCAGTAAGCAGTTGCAGTGCGCAGTAATCAGTGGTGCTGCCTCGTTCTTGATTTCTGCCTTTGGGCTTCCAACCTTTTCTTTCTCAATCATTTTCAATCTTAATTTTTTGAAAAAAAAGATTAAATCTTATTGTAATTTAATTTAAAATCGTACTTTTGCGAGCCGTTTTAAGGGGAAAGTGTGCATTTTCGTCTCGAAACGATTGATAATTAAGGATTTTTGCATAATTTTGCAGTCCATTTTGAGAAAAGATTATTAACTATATAAAAAACAGGTAGTTATGCCAACTATTTCACAGTTAGTTAGAAAAGGAAGACAGACTAAAGTGGAGAAAAGTAAATCTCCGGCTTTGGATTCATGCCCACAACGTCGTGGAGTATGTGTTCGTGTTTATACCACTACACCAAAGAAGCCTAACTCGGCAATGCGTAAAGTTGCAAGGGTAAGGTTAACCAATGGTAAAGAGGTGAATGCTTACATTCCGGGTGAAGGACACAATCTTCAGGAGCACTCAATCGTGCTTGTTCGTGGAGGTAGAGTAAAAGACCTTCCGGGTGTACGTTATCACTTAATTCGCGGTGCGCTTGATACTGCGGGTGTTGAAGGACGTTTACAACGTCGTTCGAAATATGGTGCGAAAAAACCGAAAAAATAAGAAAGTAAAAAAGAGTAATTAACTACGTTATTTTCAGTGGTTTGGTTGAGTAAGGAATTCTCTCTATTGTCTTCCGGAGATGAACTGAAGACCGCCTTAGGGCAGCCGATTTAGATAACACTAAAAAGTTTTAAAATGAGAAAGTCGAAACCAAAGAAGAGGATCCTTTTGCCGGATCCAAAATTCAACGACACATTAGTAACCCGTTTTGTAAACGACCTTATGGTTGACGGGAAAAAATCAACAGCCTATACCGTATTTTACGAGGCTATTGATATGGTAGAAAAAAGAATGAAAGACACTGAGTTGTCTGCTCTTGATGTTTGGAAAAAAGCATTAGAGAACATTACTCCAAATGTTGAAGTAAAGAGTCGCCGTGTTGGTGGTGCTACTTTCCAGGTTCCGATGGAAGTTCGTCCGGAAAGAAAAAACGCCATCAGTATCAAAAATATGATTTTGTTTGCCCGTAAACGTTCGGGAAGATCTATGGCTGATAAATTATCTGCTGAGATCATCGCTGCTTTCAACGAAGAAGGTGGAGCATATAAAAGAAAAGAAGATACGCACAGAATGGCAGAAGCTAACCGTGCATTCGCACACTTCAGATTCTAGTACATAGTTTAGTAAAATTGGTAATAGAAAATAGGTTTAAAAAATGGCTAAACAAGATCTGAAATATACCAGAAACATTGGTATTATGGCGCACATCGACGCCGGTAAAACCACAGTAACAGAGCGTATTCTGTTTTATACAGGTTTGACTCACCGTATTGGTGAGGTGCACGATGGTGCTGCTACCATGGACTGGATGGAGCAGGAGCAGGAAAGAGGTATTACTATTACTTCTGCTGCAACTACTACATTCTGGAAACACAAAGACCAGGAGTATAAAGTAAATATTATTGATACTCCGGGACACGTTGACTTCACAGTTGAGGTTGAGCGTTCATTGCGAATTCTGGACGGAACTGTTGCATTGTTTTGCGCCGTTGGTGGTGTAGAAGCACAGTCGGAAACTGTATGGCGTCAGGCTGAAAAATACGGTGTTCCACGTATTGCATTCGTAAATAAAATGGACCGTCAGGGGGCCGATTTCTTTAACGTTTATGGCGAGATTAAAGAAAAATTAGGTGCTAACCCTGTTCCAATGCAAATTCCTATTGGTGCTGAAGAAAGTTTCGAAGGGGTTATCGACCTTGTAGAAATGAAAGCAGTTCGTTGGGAAGATGACGGAGCTATGGGAACAAAGTATGTAATGGACGAAATTCCTGCAGACCTTGTTGAACAAGCTGAAGAGTGGAAAGAAAACTTGGTTGAAGCAGTAGCAGAAGTTGACGATGCTATTTTAGAGCGTTACTTCGAAGATCCTGATTCAATTACTAAAGATGAGATGATGGCTGTTATCCGTAAAGCAACTTTGGAAGGAGTAATCATTCCAATGATGTGTGGATCGGCTTTCAAAAATAAAGGTGTACAGCGTTTGCTTGATGCCGTTTGTGAGTTCTTGCCATCGCCACTTGATAAAGGTGAAATTACAGGTGTGAATCCAGTTATCGATAAAGAGGTAACACGTCAGATTGATGCTGAAGAGCCACTATCTGCATTAGCATTTAAAATTGCTACCGACCCATTCGTAGGTCGTTTGGCATTTATTCGCGTATACTCGGGAACGTTAAATGCAGGTGATACTGTATATAATTCTCGTACAGGTAAAAAAGAGCGTATCTCTCGTTTATACCAGATGCACTCTAACAAACAAAATCCAAAAGACTCTATCGAAGCTGGAGATATCTGTGCAGCGGTAGGTTTTAAAGATATTCGCACCGGCGATACATTAGGAGATATTAAAAATCCGATCGTTCTGGAAAGTATGGACTTCCCTGAGCCGGTAATTGGTATCGCTATTGAGCCTAAGTCGCAAAAAGACGTTGACAAACTTGGAAACGGTTTAGCGAAACTTGCTGAGGAAGACCCAACATTCGTTGTTAATACCGACGAAGATTCAGGTCAGACTGTAATCCGTGGTATGGGTGAGCTTCACCTTGAAATTTTGATCGACCGTTTGAAACGTGAGTTCAAAGTTGAATGTAACCAGGGAGCACCTCAGGTAGCCTATAAAGAAGCGATTACTGAATCTGTTGAATTACGTGAAGTATTCAAGAAACAGACTGGTGGTCGTGGTAAATTTGCCGACGTTATTGTAAAAGTTGAGCCTGCTGAAGAAGGAAAAGAAGGTCTGGAATTTATCGATGCTGTAAAAGGTGGACGTATTCCTCGCGAATTTATCCCTTCAGTTGAAAAAGGTTTTAAAGATGCATTGGCAAATGGTCCGTTGGCAGGTTTCCCTGTTGACAGCTTGAAAGTAACTTTGCTCGACGGTTCGTTCCACCCTGTGGATTCAGACCAGTTGTCGTTCGAAATTTGTGCGCGCCAGGCATTCAAAAGCGCTGCATCAAAAGCAAAACCTGCGTTATTAGAGCCAATTATGAATGTTGAGGTTGTTACTCCTGAAGAGTACATGGGTGATATTATTGCCGACCTTAACCGTCGTCGTGGCGAAGTAGCGGGTATGGAAACCAAAGGTAATGCAAAAGTAATCGAAGCAAAAGTTCCACTTTCGGAGCAGTTTGGTTACGTAACAGTATTGCGTACGCTTTCTTCAGGTCGTGCAACTTCTTCAATGGAATTCAGCCATTACGCAGAAGTGCCACGTAACCTTGCCGAGAAAGTATTGGCAGATTGTAACGGAAAAGTTGATTTATTAAAATAATTTATAACAATTTTCTCTTATGAGTCAAAAGATCAGGATTAAGCTTAAATCGTACGATCACAACTTGGTAGACAAGTCGGCTGAGAAAATCGTTAAAACTGTAAAAACTACAGGTGCAGTAGTAAGTGGTCCTATTCCACTGCCTACTCACCGCAGAGTTTTCACTGTTTTACGTTCAACCTTCGTAAATAAAAAATCGAGGGAGCAATTTCAGTTGTCATCTTACAAACGTTTGATCGACATTTACAGCTCAACCGCTAAAACAATCGACGCACTAATGAAGCTGGAGCTTCCAAGTGGCGTTGAAGTAGAAATTAAAGTTTGATAATTTAAAGTAGTCGAAAAAAATGGCTGGTATTATTGGAAAAAAAATCGGAATGACATCCGTATTCAGTGTTGAGGGGAAAAACATCCCATGCACTGTGATTGAGGCCGGACCTTGTGTAGTAACACAAGTGAAGACGGCAGAGACCGACGGCTACGAAGCGCTTCAATTAGCTTATGGCGACAAGAAAGACAAGCACGCCACTAAAGCTGAAGTTGGCCACTTTAAAAAGGCTGGTGTTTCACCAAAGCGCAAAGTAGTAGAGTTCCACAACACCTATCAGGAAGAATTTGAATTGGGACAAGAAATTGACGTTAACATTTTCAACGAAAAAGATTATGTTGACATCATTGGAGTTTCAAAAGGTAAAGGATTTCAGGGGGTAGTAAAACGTCACAATTTCCGTGGTGTTAACGATGCAACACACGGACAGCACAACAGGCTGAGAGCACCAGGTTCTATCGGTGCATCATCATGGCCTTCACGCGTATTTAAAGGTATGCGTATGGCTGGTAGAGACGGTGGAAAAACAGTAACAATTGAAAACCTCGAGGTTGTAAAAATTGTACCTGAAAAGAATGTAATAGTGGTAAAAGGTTCAGTACCTGGAGCCAAAGGTTCATACTTAATTATTAGAAAACAATGGAACTAAGTGTACTGAACATCGAAGGAAAAGAAACCGGAAAGAAAGTCACTTTGAACGACACTATTTTCGGTATTGAGCCAAGCGACCACGCCATTTACTTGGATGTAAAACAATATATGGCTAACCAACGCCAGGGTACTAGCAAGAGTAAAGAACGTGGTGAAATTACCGGTAGTACAAAAAAGATTAAAAGACAAAAAGGTACAGGTACAGCACGTGCCGGTAGCATCAAGTCTCCGATCTTCCGTGGCGGTGGTACAATTTTTGGCCCACGCCCGCGTAACTACGGTTTCAAGCTGAACAAAAAAGTGAAGCAATTGGCCCGTAAATCGGCTTTAACTTACAAAGCAAACGAAAAAAGCATCATGGTAGTTGAAGACTTCAACTTCGAAGCTCCAAAAACCAAAGAGATGGTAGCCTTGCAAAGCAATTTGCAAATCGCTGAAAAAAAGGCACTTTTCGTTTTACCAACTGAAAATAATAATATATATTTGTCGTCGCGAAATTTGCAGGACGTATCAGTTGTAACTGCTTCAGAGTTAAATACTTATCAGATTTTGAACGCAAAAGCCATTGTGCTTTGTGAGGGATCTGTTGCGAAAATTGAAGAAGCATTTAAACTTTAACGGATAAAAAAAGATGGAAATTTTAGTAAAACCATTAGTTACAGAAAAAATGACCGACCAGTCGGAACGTTTTAACCGTTACGGTTTTGTTGTGGACAAAAGAGCAAGTAAACCTGAAATTAAAAAAGCGGTTGAAACCCTGTATAACGTTTCTGTAGAAAGCGTGAATACCATGGTTTACGGTGGTAAGGTAAAATCGAGATATACTAAAGGCGGTATCATTACCGGTAAAACAGCGGCTTACAAAAAAGCCATTGTTACTTTGGTTGAAGGAGATAGTATTGACTTTTATAGTAATATATAATAGTATATAATTAATTAGTATTATGGCAGTAAGAAAACTGAAACCAGTAACTCCGGGTCAAAGGCACAAAGTAATCGGTGCTTTTGATACCATTACTGCATCTACGCCTGAGAAATCATTGTTAGAGCCCATTAAAAAGTCCGGTGGTCGTAATAACCAGGGACGAATGACAATGAGGTATATAGGTGGGGGACATAAACGCAAATACCGTATTATCGATTTTATGCGCGATAAAGACGGTGTTGCAGCTGTTGTCGATTCAATTCAGTACGATCCAAACCGTACTGCTCGCATCGCCCTTCTGAAATATGAAGATGGTGAGAAACGTTACATGTTGGCGCCTAACGGGTTGCAAGTTGGCCAGACTGTAATGAGCGGTACAGGAGCAGATCCTGAAGTTGGAAATTGTCTTCCATTGGCTGAAATACCTCTGGGTACGTTGGTTCACAACATTGAACTTCACCCTGGACAGGGTGGGGTAATGGCACGTAGTGCAGGTGCTTATGCACAATTGACCTCACGTGATGGCAAATATGCAATTTTGAAATTGCCATCAGGCGAATCTCGTATGGTACTTACGTCCTGCAGGGCTACAGTAGGTACGGTTGGAAATACAGAACATAACATCGAGAAATCGGGTAAAGCCGGTCGCTCTCGTTGGTTAGGAAGAAGACCTCGTGTACGTGGTGTTGTAATGAACCCTGTCGATCACCCAATGGGTGGTGGTGAAGGAAGAAATTCAGGAGGACACCCAAGATCTCGTAAAGGTTTGCTTGCGAAAGGTTATAAAACCCGTTCGAAGAAAAAAGCTTCCAACAAGTATATTGTAGAACGTAGGAAAAAATAGTAAAGAGGAATAAATTATGAGTCGTTCATTAAAAAAAGGTCCATTTATCGATTTCAAGTTAGAGCGTAAAGTTTTAGCTATGAATGAATCGAACAAAAAATCGGTTGTAAAAACCTGGGCCAGAGCATCAGTAATTTCTCCTGATTTTGTAGGACACACTATTGCAGTACATAATGGAAACAAATTCATCCCGGTATATGTCACCGAAAACATGGTGGGACACCGTTTGGGCGAATTTGCTCCAACCCGTACATTCAGGGGGCATGCTGGTAATAAGAAAAGATAGGCATTAATATTTAAAAAGTAAGTACAATGGGTGCCAGAAAAAGACTAGCAGCTGAGAAAAGAAAAGAAGAGAAAAAACAACAATATTTTGCTGTTTTACGCAACTGCCCTACATCGCCAAGGAAAATGAGGTTAGTAGCCGATATGATCCGCGGAATGGAGGTTAATAAAGCCTTAGATGTATTGAAGTATTCTTCAAAAGAAGCATCACGCAGGGTAGAGAAACTTCTGCTTTCAGCCATTGCCAATTGGCAGGCTAAAAACGAAGGAGTTCGTTTAGAAGAAAGTGAGCTTTACGTATCACAAATCATGGTAGATTCAGGTCGTATTTTGAAACGTTTGCGCCCGGCTCCCCAGGGTCGTGCACACCGCATCAGAAAACGCTCAAATCACGTGACTATATACGTAGATAGTAAAGAAAGTGTTGTTGAAGAAAACCTTAATTAATAGTACATGGGACAAAAAGTAAATCCGATAGCAAATCGTTTGGGTTTCATCAAAGGATGGGATTCAAATTGGTTCGGTGGTGATAACTACGGCGATAAGCTGGTTGAAGACCAAAAGATCAGGAAATACCTGAACGCTCGTTTGGCCAAAGCCAGTATCTCAAGAATCGTTATTGAACGTACCTTGAAGCTGATCACCATTACCGTTCATACTTCTCGCCCAGGTATTATTATTGGTAAAGGCGGTCAAGAAGTTGACAAACTGAAAGAAGAATTAAAAAAGATTACCAAAAAAGAGGTTCAAATCAACATTTTCGAGATCAAACGTCCTGAACTTGATGCTAAGATCGTTGCAAATAACATTGCACGTCAGATCGAGGGTAAGATTGCTTACCGCAGGGCAGTGAAAATGGCCATCGCTTCAACCATGAGAATGGGTGCCGAAGGAATCAAAGTATTGGTTTCTGGTAGGTTAAACGGAGCAGAAATGGCTCGTTCTGAAATGTATAAAGACGGCCGTACACCGCTACATACTTTGCGTGCAGATATTGACTACGCATTGGCAGAAGCTTTAACAAAAACCGGTTTGGTTGGCGTAAAAGTTTGGATTTGTAAGGGTATGGTTTACGGAAAACGCGACCTTTCACCGAACTTAGGACAAAAGTCCGGACGTCCGGGTGGAAACAGAGGTGGTGGCGGAAATCGTAACCGTCGTAGAAAATAGTGGTTTAACACTCACAATTTAAAAAAGGATGTTACAGCCAAGAAAAGTAAAATTTAGAAGAGTACAGAAGGGCCGAATCAAAGGAAACGCTCAACGCGGAAACCAGTTAGCGTTCGGTTCATTTGGAATAAAGTCGTTGGAAGAATCGTGGCTTACCGGTAGGCAGATTGAAGCTGCCAGGGTTGCGGTAACACGTTATATGCAACGTCGAGGTCAAATTTGGATTCGTGTATTTCCCGATAAACCAATTACCAAAAAGCCAGCCGAAGTAAGGATGGGTAAAGGTAAAGGTGCTCCTGAAGGATTTGTTGCTCCGATAGCTCCGGGTCGTGTAATTATTGAAGCAGAAGGCGTTTCTATGGAAATTGCAAAAGAAGCTTTAAGACTTGCCGCTCAGAAACTACCGGTAAAAACAAAGTTTATGGTTAGACGTGATTATGTTGAAGAATAAAATTAGGTGAATCATGAAAGTAAGTGAAATCAAAGAAATGACGAACAACGAAATCGTTGAACGTCTACAGATTGAAAAAGAAAATCTTGTTCGCCTAAGATTGAATCATGCAGTATCGCCGCTTGAAAATCCTAACAAATTAAAGGAAGCTAAAGCAACGATCGCACGTTTGAATACAATTCTTCGCGAAAGAGAATTAAACGAAAATCAGAAGTAATTCAACGATGGAAAATAAAGTAAGAAATCTCAGGAAAGAGAGAATCGGTGTCGTTGTAAGTGATAAAATGGATAAATCGATTGTTGTTGCTGAAAAACGCAAAGAAAAACACCCGATTTATGGTAAGTTCGTTAACAAGACTACCAAATTCCATGCGCACGATGAGAAAAATGAATGCAACGTTGGCGATACAGTAAGGATTATGGAAACTCGTCCTTTAAGTAAAACCAAATGTTGGAGAGTAGTTGAAATAATTGAAAGAGCTAAGTAATCATGATACAACAAGAATCAAGATGTTCGGTAGCCGATAACAGTGGAGCAAAAGAAGTTTTAGTGATCCGTGTATTAGGCGGAACACGTAAACGTTACGCTTCATTGGGCGACACTGTAGTGGTTACTGTAAAAAGTGCACTTGCCGGAGGCGAGATGAAAAAAGGTACTGTATCACGCGCAATCGTTGTTCGTACGAAAAAAGAAAATCGTCGTCAAGACGGTTCTTACATTCGTTTCGACGATAACGCAGTAGTACTTCTTAACAACGCAGGCGAAATGCGTGGAACACGTATTTTCGGGCCGGTAGCACGTGAATTACGCGAGAAGAATATGAAAATCATTTCACTCGCACCAGAAGTATTGTAATAAGAAAAGAGCTCAAAATGCAGAAAAAGTTACACATAAAAAAAGGTGACACTGTGGTTGTGATCGCTGGAAACAGTAAAGGCCAAAAAGGTCGTGTACTGGAAGTGATCCGTAAAACCGACAGAGCAATAGTTGAAGGTGTTAACATGATGAAAAAGCATACCAAACCTAACGCAACAGCGCCACAGGGAGGTATCATCGAACAGGAAGCACCGGTGCATATTTCTAACCTAATGTTGGTTGATCCTAAAACAGGTGAAGCTACACGTGTAGGAAGGAAATTGAATGACGATGGTAAATTAGTTCGTATTTCGAAAAAATCAGGAGAGGAGATTAAGTAATGGCTTACGTACCAACTCTTAAAAAGAAATATCAGGAAGAAATAATCCCTGCACTAAAGAAAGAGTTCGATTACTCTTCTGTAATGCAGGTTCCGAAATTAGAAAAGATCATCCTTAACCAGGGTGTTGGAGCAGCAATCGCCGACAAAAAACTGATCGACGTAGCTCAAACCGAAATGACAATGATCGCCGGCCAGAAAGCCGTACAAACTTTGTCAAAAAAGGATATCTCTAATTTCAAATTGAGAAAGAAAATGCCAATTGGCGTGCGTGTAACATTGCGTCGCGACCAAATGTATGAATTCCTAGATCGTTTAATTGCTGTGGCACTGCCACGTATTCGCGACTTTAAAGGTATCGAAAGCAAAATGGACGGCCGTGGAAACTACACACTTGGCGTTCCGGAACAAATTATTTTCCCGGAGATCGTACTTGATAAAGTAAGTAAGATCAACGGAATGAATATTACCTTTGTCACTTCTGCGCAATCCGATGAAGAAGGATTTGCTTTGTTGAAAGAATTAGGTTTACCATTTAAAAACGTTAAAAAGAACTAGTAATGGCTAAAGAATCAATGAAGGCACGCGAAGTAAAACGTGCAAAATTAGTTGAGAAATACGCCGAGAAACGTGCCCAGCTGAAAGCCGACGGCGATTGGGAAGGTTTGCAAAAACTTCCTAAAAACTCGTCGAAAGTACGTTTGCACAATCGTTGTAAACTTAGTGGCCGTCCGAAAGGGTATATGCGCCAATTCGGTATCAGCAGGATTGATTTTAGGGAAATGGCTTCAAACGGCTTAATTCCCGGAGTTAAAAAGGCAAGTTGGTAATCGTTAAAAGAACTTGAAAAATGAGTAAAGTAACAGATCCAATAGCAGATTATCTGACAAGGGTAAGAAATGCAATTATGGCGAAACACCGTGTAGTTGACATTCCTGCTTCAAACGTAAAAAAAGAGATGACTAAACTTTTGAAAGAAAAAGGTTACATCTTAAACTACAAATTTGAAGAAGGTGTTGGCGTTCAGGGTAACATTAAAATTGCATTGAAATACAATCCAGAAACAAAAGTATCTGCAATAAAAGCGTTAGAACGCATTAGTAAACCAGGTTTGCGTCAGTACTGTGATACCACAAGTATTCCACGCGTACTAAATGGTTTAGGCATAGCAATAATCTCTACCTCAAAAGGTGTTATTACCGATAAAGAAGCTCGCGAGCTTAACGTAGGTGGAGAAGTTTTATGTTACGTGTATTAATAGGGAGGAACAGTCATGTCAAGAATAGGAAAATTACCCATTTCAATCCCAGCCGGAGTAGATGTTAATGTTAACGACAATGTTGTTAGCGTAAAAGGACCTCTGGGTGAATTGACTCAGCAAATTGATCCGTCAATCGAAGTTGCCATCGAAGATGCAAACATCGAAGTAAAAAGAAACGGAGAATCAAAACGCGAAAAGTCAATGCACGGACTGTACCGATCTTTGATCAATAACATGGTGGAAGGCGTATCGAAAGGATACGAAATTAAATTGGAATTAGTTGGTGTAGGTTATCGTGCAGAGGTTTTGCCAGATAACGTACTTGACCTTGTTTTAGGTTTTGCTCACCACACTTACCTGCAACTTCCATCAGAAGTTAAAGTTGAAGCACTTTCTGATAAACGTAGTAACCCAATCGTAACTTTAAAAAGTCACGACAAACAACTGATTGGTCAGGTTGCTGCAAAAATCAGATCGTTCCGTAAACCTGAACCTTACAAAGGAAAAGGTATTAAGTTTGTTGGCGAGGAATTGAGGCGTAAAGCTGGTAAAGCCGCCGGTAAATAATTTTTTAAAAAGATTAATTATTATGGCATTAACAAAAGTTCAAAGGCGAGCAAGAATTAAAAGTCGCATACGCACAGTTGTTTCCGGCACAGCAGAACGTCCTAGATTAAGCGTTTACAGAAGTAACAAACAAATCTACGTTCAGGTTATCGACGATGTACAAGGAACAACTTTATTAGCAGTTTCATCATCAGATAAAGGAATCGCTGATGCCAGCGGAACAAAAACTGAAAAAGCTGCAATGGTTGGTAAAGCAGTTGCCGAAAAAGCATTGGCAGCCGGTATTACTGAAGTTGTATTCGACAGAGGTGGTAGCTTATACCACGGAAGAGTAAAACAATTAGCTGACGCTGCCCGTGAAGGTGGCCTTAAATTCTAATACATTATGGCGAAAGTAAGTAACAAAGTAAAAACAAGCGACCTGGAATTAAAAGACAGGTTGGTAGCCATTAACCGTGTAACCAAAGTAACAAAAGGTGGACGTACATTCAGTTTCTCTGCTATTGTTGTGGTTGGCGACGAAAAAGGAATCGTAGGTTGGGGCCTTGGAAAAGCAAGCGAAGTAACTACTGCAATTGCTAAAGGTGTTGACGCAGCTAAAAAGAACCTGGTAAAAGTTCCTGTAATCAACGGAACAATACCACACGAACAAACCGCTAAATTCGGCGGAGCAAACATCCTGCTTAAACCTGCTTCATCAGGTACCGGTCTTAAGGCTGGTGGTGCGATGCGTGCTGTTCTTGAAAGTGCTGGTATTCACGACGTATTGGCGAAGTCGAAAGGCTCATCCAATCCTCACAACCTGGTAAAAGCAACAATGGGAGCTTTAACCGAGTTAAGAGATGCATATACAGTAGCTGCACACAGAGGTGTTTCAATGGAAAAAGTTTTTAAAGGATAACAGTTATGGCGAAATTAAAAATTACACAAGTAAAAAGTGGAATCGGTTCAACAAAACGCCAAAAAGCTACGCTTGAAGCGTTAGGTTTGAAAAAATTGAACCAGACTGTTGTACACGAAGCTACTCCTCAAATTGTTGGTATGGCTAACAAATTGAGACACTTACTTAATATTGAAGAAGTTAATTAATAGTTCAAACTATTGAAATTATGAAACGGGTCTTGAGCACTCGAGACCCGTTCCATCTTATTCAATTGAATATAAAATTATTTAATAAGATGAATTTAAATAACTTACAACCTGCAGAAGGATCGACTAAAACATCAAAACGAATTGGTCGTGGTCAGGGCTCAGGCCGTGGCGGCACATCAACTCGTGGACATAAAGGTCAGAAGTCACGTTCAGGTTATTCAAGGAAGATCGGTTTCGAAGGTGGTCAGATGCCTTTGCAACGTGTTGTTCCTAAAATGGGTTTTAAAAACATCAACCGTGTTGAATACAAAGCAATCAACCTTGATGTATTAGAGAACATTGCAACAAAGAATAACCTGACTGTTATTGACAAAACATCCTTAGTTAACGCAGGTATCGCGTCGAAAAATGATAAGATTAAAATTCTTGGCGGAGGAACTTTAACTAAAAAATTAGAAGTTAAAGCCGATGCATTTTCAAAAAGCGCGAAAGAAGCAATAGAAAAATTAGAAGGAACAACCGAAATAGCTTAAACCGTAATGAAACGATTTATAGAGACCCTAAAGAATATTTATAAGATTGAAGATCTAAGATTCAGAATTGGAACAACATTATTTTTCCTGTTAATATACAGGTTAGGATCATTTGTTTCGCTTCCGGGAATTGATCCGGCACAGTTACAAAACCTGCAAAATCAGACTTCTGATGGATTGTTGGGATTGATTAACATGTTTTCGGGTGGTGCGTTTGCACAGGCTTCGGTCTTTGCTTTAGGAATTATGCCGTACATTTCTGCCTCAATTGTTATCCAGTTAATGGGTATCGCAGTTCCCTATTTCCAGAGGTTGCAGAAGGAGGGAGAGTCAGGAAGAAGGAAAATTAACCAGATCACACGTTATTTAACTGTGTTGATTCTGATTCCACAAGCTTCGGCATATCTAACCAATCTTCATTACCAGTTGCCGGATTCGGCTTTTGCAATGAGTGGAATATGGTTTAATGCTCCATCAATTGTGATTTTAACTGCTGGTTCAATGTTTGTATTATGGTTGGGAGAGCGTATTACCGATAAAGGAATTGGTAATGGTATCTCGTTAATCATTATGATTGGTATTATTGCTCGTTTACCTATGGCGGTGGTACAGGAATTTGGTTCTCGTATCAACCAACAGGGTGGAGGTTTAGTAATGTTCCTTGTTGAATTTGTTATTCTGTTCATCGTATTCATGGCATCAATTGCCTTGGTACAGGGAACCCGTAGGATTCCGGTACAGTATGCGAAACGAATTGTGGGTAACAAACAATATGGCGGAGTGCGTCAGTACATCCCTCTAAAAGTTAACGCTGCAGGTGTAATGCCTATCATTTTTGCACAAGCGATTATGATGGTGCCTATTACAATTGTTGGTGTTGCTAATTCTGAAAATCTGCGTGGTGTTGCGGCTGCTTTATCTAACATCACCGGAGTATGGTACAATTTAACACAATTTTTATTAGTGGTAGCTTTTACGTATTTTTACACCGCTATTACTATTAACCCAACGCAAATGGCAGAGGATATGAAGAAAAACGGTGGTTTTATTCCGGGTGTAAAACCAGGAAAGAAAACCGTTGAATTTCTTGATACCGTTATGTCGCGTATAACATTACCGGGTTCTATTTTCTTAGGTCTGGTAACAATTATGCCGGCGTTTGCTATGATGATGGGAGTTAGCCAATCGTTTGCCCTGTTTTTCGGTGGTACATCGTTGCTTATTCTTGTTGGTGTAGTGTTAGATACCTTACAGCAGATCGAAAGTCACCTGTTGATGCGCCATTATGACGGTTTGATGCAATCAGGCCGAATTAAAGGACGTCCGGGTATCGGAGGAATGTAAGACAAAATTGTAAAAGAGATTATTAGTAAAAACTTATTCAAAAAAATTTAAAAGAGAATTTTATGGCAAAACAACCATCCATAGAACAAGATGGAACAATTATAGAAGCATTATCAAACGCTATGTTTAGGGTTGAACTGGAAAACGGTCACGTTATTACTGGGCATATTTCAGGAAAAATGAGAATGCATTATATTAAAATTTTGCCAGGGGATAAGGTTAAAGTCGAAATGTCTCCTTACGATTTAACTAAAGGTAGAATTACGTTTAGGTACAAAAACTAAAGATTGTATATGAAACGAGTCCCGGTTAAGGCCGGACATCGATACAAAAAATTAAAAAAATAATTAAGATGAAAACTCGTGTTTCAGTTAAAAAACGTAGCGAAGACTGCAAAATTATTCGCAGGAAAGGACGTTTGTATGTGATTAATAAAAAGAACCCTAAGTTTAAACAACGTCAAGGGTAATTAATCTTTAAAAAAAGAATTTTATGGCACGTATTACAGGTGTTGATATTCCAAGTAATAAAAGAGGTGAGATTGCACTTACCTATATTTATGGTATTGGCCGTAGCAGAGCTATCACAATCCTTGAAGAAGCTGGTGTAGACAAAGACATCAAAGTTCAGGATTGGAATGACGACCAGTTGGCAGCTATTCGTGGAGTTATCGGTGATAACTTCAAAGTAGAAGGCGAATTGCGTTCTGAAATTCAGATGAACATTAAGCGTTTAATGGATATTGGTTGTTACCGTGGTATCCGTCACCGTATCGGTTTACCGGTTCGCGGACAGAGCACTAAAAACAACGCACGTACCCGTAAAGGTAAACGTAAAACTGTTGCGAATAAAAAAATGGCCACTAAATAAGGAATTTGAGTTATGGCAAAAAAGACAGGATCAAGTAGAAAGAGAACAGTGGTTGTTGAAGCCAATGGTATGGCCCATATCCACTCATCTTTCAACAATATTATCGTAACGCTGACAAACATGAACGGAGAGGTTATCTCTTGGTCGTCAGCTGGAAAAAAAGGATTCCGTGGTTCGAAAAAGAATACTCCTTATGCAGCTCAGGTAGCTTCAGAAGAGTGTGCTAAAACTGCTTATGACCTTGGACTACGTAAAGTTAAGGTATATGTTAAAGGACCTGGTAACGGTCGTGAATCAGCAATCAGAGCTTTGGCTACTATCGGTATCCAGGTTACTGAAATTATTGATGTAACACCGCTTCCGCACAACGGTTGCAGGCCTCCTAAAAGACGTAGAGTTTAATTTTAAAACGAAAAGGAAATGGCAAGATATAGAGGACCAAAATCTAAAATCGCTCGTAAATTCGGAGAACCTATCTTCGGACCGGATAAAGTTTTCGAACACAAAAACTACCCTCCGGGGATGCACGGTTTAGCTTCGAAAAGAAGAAAAGTATCGGAATACGGGCAGCAGTTAAAAGAGAAACAAAAAGCAAAATATACTTACGGAGTATTGGAAAGACAATTCCGTACACTTTTCAAAAAAGCGCAAGCTGCGAAAGGTGTTACCGGTGAGGTTCTTCTTCAGTTGTTAGAGTCTCGTCTCGACAACGTAGTATTCCGCTTAGGTATTGCTAAAACACGTGCTGCGGCACGTCAGTTTGTATCACACAAACATATTACTGTTAACGGAAAATTAGTAAATATTCCATCGTACACGGTTAAATCTGGCGACGTTATCGGCGTTCGCGAGAAATCAAAATCTTTGGAAGAAATTACTGGCTCATTGCAATCACGCAGAAGCTCACAGTACGAATGGTTAGAATGGGATGGCGAACAAATGGCCGGAAAATTTCTGAACCGTCCGGAACGTGAAGAAATTCCTGAAAACATCAAAGAGCAACTAATCGTAGAGTTGTATTCAAAATAATAAAATTACTTAGAATATTATGGCAATATTAGCATTCCAAAAGCCTGACAAGGTAATAATGTTAGAATCCGATGACAAGTTCGGACAATTCGAGTTTCGTCCCCTGGAACCGGGATACGGTATTACAATAGGTAATGCACTTCGTCGTATTCTGTTATCGTCGTTGGAAGGCTATGCAATTACAACTGTTAAAATTGAAGGTGTTGACCATGAGTTTTCTACGATTAAAGGAGTTATTGAAGATGTAACTGATATTATCCTTAATCTGAAGCAAGTTCGTTTTAAAAACGAGGTGGAAGATTTTGACAGCGAAAAAGTATCTATTTCAATTACCGGACAGGAAGAATTAACTGCTGGTGACATTAACAAATTTATGACCGGTTTCAGAGTATTGAACCCTGAGTTGGTAATTTGTAGAATGGAACCGGATGTGAAAATTCAAATGGAGTTGAACATCAGCAAAGGACGTGGTTACGTTCCTGCTGTTGAAAACAAACCGGTTGAAGAAGAATTTGGTGTAATTCCGATCGACTCGATCTACACACCAATTAAAAAGGTGAAATTCGCCGTTGAAAACTATCGTGTTGAGCAAAAAACCGACTACGAAAAATTAGTTCTGGACATTGCTACCGATGGTTCTATCCATCCGAAAGACGCTTTAAAAGAAGCAGCTAAAATTCTTATTTATCACTTCATGCTGTTCTCAGACGAAAAGATCACTCTTGATACTGATGAGAAATTTGCAAACGAAGAGTTTGATGAAGAAGTACTGCACATGCGTCAGTTGTTGAAAACTAAACTCGTAGATATGGATCTTTCAGTTCGTGCTTTGAATTGTTTGAAAGCTGCGGATGTAGATACATTAGGAGACCTGGTTACCTACAACAGAAACGACCTGCTGAAATTCAGAAACTTTGGTAAAAAATCGTTAACCGAATTGGATGACCTTTTAGATAACATGGGACTGAATTTTGGAATGGATATTTCCAAGTATAAACTTGATAAGGAGTAAAAGGCAATGAGACATAATAAGAAATTTAATCATTTAGGCCGTAAAGCCCCACATCGTAAAGCGATGTTGGCAAACATGGCTAGTTCGCTTATCGCGCATAAGAGAATTTCGACTACTGTTGCTAAAGCGAAAGCTTTGCGTATGTATGTTGAGCCACTTATTACTAAGGCGAAAGAAGATACAACACATTCTCGCAGGGTTGTTTTTAGCTACCTGCAAGACAAAGAAGCTGTATCAGAATTGTTCCGTGAAGTAGCTGTAAAAGTTGCTGATCGTCCGGGAGGATACACACGTATTCTTAAAACCGGTAACCGTTTAGGTGACAACGCTGATATGTGTATCATCGAATTGGTTGACTTCAACGAAGCTATGTTGGCTGCAAAAGAAGAAGCTGCTGCACCTAAAAAACGTCGTTCACGTCGTGGTGGTGCTAAAAAAGCTGACGCTACTGCACCAGTTGCAGAAGCTGAAGTTGTTGAAGAAGTTAAAGTTGAAGAAGCTCCGGCTACTGAAGCAAAAGCTGAAGAAACAACTGAAGAGCCTAAAGCTGACGAGTCAGCTGATGAAGCTAAAAAAGAAGACTAAAAATTTTCTTTACCATATTGAAAAGCCGATCCGTCAACTGACGGATCGGCTTTTTCATTTGTATACGTTCGTAGATATAAACTCATGAATGTTTTAATTGTTTTTGCGGGCTTTTAAGCTCTTAAAACCGTTTTCCCCACCACTTCTTCAACCGCTCCAATATCTTCAACTCAGCAGCGTTATTTTGCGGCTGGTAAATACGATTGTTTTTAATCTCTTTCGGTAGGAAATCCTGCTCCACAAAATTACCGTCGTAGGCATGCGCGTATTTGTAGTCTTTGCCGTAACCGATTTCTTTCATCAGCTTGGTTGGGGCATTTCGTATGTGTAGTGGTACAGGTAGATCACCCGTTTGTTTTACCAGTGCAATGGCATTGTCGATGGCTTCGTAGGCCGAATTACTTTTTGGCGAAGTAGCCAGGTAAATGGTACATTCCGATAAAATAATTCGTGCTTCAGGCATCCCAATTTTATGTACGGCATCAAAAGTGTTTTGTGCCATCAGCAAAGCGTTCGGGTTTGCCAAACCAACATCTTCGGCAGCCAGTATCAGCAAACGGCGGGCAATAAACTTTACGTCTTCGCCACCTTCAAGCATTCGCGCCAGCCAGTACACCGCTGCATCCGGATCGCCACCACGAATACTTTTTATAAATGCCGAAATAATATCGTAATGCATTTCGCCTTTCTTGTCGTATATCGAAAGGTTTTTCTGCAGCTTATCGGTTACCTTTTTATCGGTAATAACAATGTTGTCGCCTTCTTCGCCAAGCGTAACCAGTTCCAGTACATTCAGTAGTTTTCGGGCATCGCCACCCGAGTAACGAAGTATCGCCGAATCTTCGCGCAGTGTTATCTTTTTCTCCTTAAGAACGGTATCTTTTTTTGTGGCTTGCTTAATAATCTTAAGCAAAGCAGCTTTATCAAGATGTTCCAAAATATACACCTGGCAACGCGAAAGCAGGGGAGAGATCACTTCAAACGACGGATTCTCGGTTGTAGCACCAATCAATGTAATAGTACCATCTTCAACAGCTCCCAGTAGCGAATCTTGTTGCGATTTACTAAAACGATGTATCTCATCGATAAATAATATCGGATTTGGGCGACTAAAAAACTGTTGCTTTTTAGCTCTGTCAATCACATCGCGAATATCTTTTACTCCCGAGTTAATAGCACTGAGTGTGTAAAATGGCCGGTCAAGCGTGTTGGCAATAATACGGGCCAATGTCGTTTTCCCAACTCCCGGAGGTCCCCACAAAATGAGTGATGTTATTTTTCCTGAATCGATCAGTTTGCGCAAAACAGCACCTTTACCAACGAGATGTTCCTGTCCGATGTAATCGTCTAAAGTTTTAGGTCGTAAGCGTTCTGCGAGTGGCTGATTCATAATTCAAGTAAAAAGTATAAAGTGACAAGGCAAAAGTAAAAAAATTACAAGGCAAAAGGAGAAAGTGTAAAAGCAAAAGGAGAAAGTTGAGAACAGCTACGAGCCACGAGGTACGAGCCACGAGCTACAAGTTTCAAGAAGCTAGCGTCTGGCATCCAGGTTCCAAGATTCGGTATCGCTGCTTATCTGTTTTGCAATTCAACAATTTATCAGTTTTGCATTCTCCAATGACCAATCTCCATCAATTCTCTCAATCTTTTTTAATCCCTAGTTACAATACCTTTTTATAATGTTGTAAGCTCCTTCAATTCCAAGCTCTCCGGCGCGGCTTAAGTCAAGTGCTCCGCCTTCAATATCGTCGAGGAAAATCTTTGTAAGACCGCGGTTAAAATACGCTTCCGCAAATTCTGGTTCCAGATCGATGGCACGATTTAAATCTTCCACCGCACTTCGGTACTCACCCAAACGTAGCTTGATAAATGCCCGGTTGTAGTAGCCGAAAAAGAATTCCGGATCGAGGAAGAGTGTAACAGCATAATCATCCAGAATTTCCTGGTACTCAATTGTTGCAGGTTTATTATTGCTGTTGTCGTTTATTTTTCTTTCGTTTAACGAGATCGATGCTGTTGAACCCGTTCCGGCTAAAAGTTCAACCTGTTCTTTTAATTTGTAGCGGGTGTTGGCGCGTGTAAAATACGCAATTGAAGTTTTTTCATCCAACTCGATGGCTTTACCCAAATCGTCGAAAGATTTATTGTAATCGCCGGTAAGACTGTAAAAAATACCACGATTCAGATAGTTATTCGCATTTTCCTGGATAGCGATTTTCTCGTTAAAAAACAGTATAAAGTTCTCGAAAACTGATTGGTAAGTGGATACCGGTTTATTCGTAATAGAAAGCAGTGGATCGTAATTGTTGAGCGCATTTAGTTCGTCGATTCCTAAATTGTAATACTGAAAGCGATCGTAATCGACAGCGTTTTTCTCAAAAGCTGAAATAAAGAACATCGGTTGTAAATCGATCACAATGTTTTTATTCTGAATACGGCCATCGTCAATATCCTCTTCAACTTCCTCCGGCAGATCTCTTGTATCTTCAATCACAAGATCCATGCGCATACGTCTTCTGCGTTTTTCAGCTTCCAGCTCTTCCTTCCTTTTTTCCTCTTCTGTTTTCTGGTCGATGGCCGAAGGTTTGTTTTGTGGCTGATTATTTTGTGCCAAAGCCTGTTGCGAACTCTGCGAATTTTGCTGATTATTGCTCGCTGATGAGTTGGTATTTTGTTGTTGATTTTGCTTTTGCTGGTTTTGTTGTTGCTGTTGTTGTGCAAGCTGCTCGGCATTTATCCTTCGCTGGCTAAGATCGAACTGCGGATTAAGTTGGGCAGCAACCTGGTAGTCCTGCTCATATCCCGGGCGGTTTAAAATTTCGCGAGCCATGGCGCGGTTAAAATAAGCACTTGCCATTTCCGGATTTAACGAGATAGCCATATCGTAATCCATTATGGCACTTTCGTAATCTTCCAGTTTGTGTTTTACAATTCCCCGGTTGTTAAAAGCGAGTGCATTTTGCGGATCGAACTTTATACTCTGATCGTAATCGCGCAAGGCCGATGCATAATCTTCCAGTTCGAAACGTGCCAGTCCGCGGTTTAGATAAGCGGCAGCATAATGTGGCCGGATAATAATTACCTGGTTTAAATCGCTTATTGCACCTTTAATATCGCCGCTTACAATTTTGGCATTGCTTCGGTTCATCAGCGCGTAGGTCGATTTTGGGTTTACCTCCAGCGCGTTGTTATAATCTTCAATGGCACCTTCCATGTCTTTTAGCGCCAGTTTTGCAATCCCGCGGTTGTTGTAAATCGACTCATCAGTAGGATCGAACTCCAGTGCCCGGTCGTAATCTTCAATGGCGCGTTTGTATTGCCTTAAGTTGTGGTAGGCCATTCCCCGGTTGTTGTAAGCCCTCGGATAATAAGGTTTTATTTCAATCGCTTTGTCGTAGTCGGCAATGGCTCCGCGGTAATCTTCCAACGAATGTTTGGCGGTTCCGCGATACAAATAAGCTTCGGCCAGATAGGGTTTAAATTCAATAACAATATTAAAATATTCGATTGCACCGGTGTAGTTGCCGATTGAAATCCGCGTTCTTCCAACCCTTATAAAATGGTTGATGTTCAGTTGCGCTTCGGCAAGAAAACTCATCGACAACAAGAGTGCAAAAAGTATGGTAAGTTTCTTCATTTATTAAGTTCTTTCATACGCCGTTTCTACCCACGGCTACTTCATCCTGTTTTACAAAACAAACAAAAATAGTATTTTCATAGTTGGAAGTAACAGGTAGAAAGTTTTTTTAACGAATAGACACTCAAATCTAAAATTATGTGTAAACGCTGCGAATGGGGAACAAAAAACGAGTTGATGATAAAGTATCACGACGAAGAATGGGGAGTGCCGCTTCATGATGATGATAAACTGTTTGAATTTTTTGTGTTGGAAGGTTTTCAGGCGGGATTAAGCTGGCAAATTGTATTGAATAAACGCGAGAATTTTCGTAAAGCTTTTGATCATTTCGATCCGCAAAAAGTGGCCGGTTATGACGAAGAAAAAATTCAGCAACTCGTTACTGATAAATCGATCATTCGCAATCAACAAAAAATTCGCGCCTGTGTAAATAATGCACAACGTTTTCTCGAGGTACAAAAAGAGTTTGGAAGCTTCGATAACTACATTTGGGGATTTGTAAATCATCAGCCCATTCAGAATAACTTCGAAAGTTTAAAGGAATTACCTGCAAAAACGGAGCTATCAGATTTAATTTCTGCTGACTTGAAAAAGCGTGGTTTTAAGTTTGTCGGATCAACCGTAATTTATGCGCACATGCAGGCAACCGGGATGGTAAATGATCACCTCGTTTACTGTTACCGCCATAAAGAGGTTCAGTAACTTAGCCATAAATTTATTACATAACTTTTATGGTGAATAACCGGGCTCAATTTTTATTAAGTCTACCTTAAATTCGCTTTCAAAAAAAGAATTAATTGTTAAATTTGACGCTATTCAAATTAAGAGGGTAATTATTTAAAATGAATATGAAGTTGCGTTTGATTTTTACTGCATTAATTGTGGTATACACATTTAGTGCGTTTGCAGAGGAGAAGAAAAAGGAAGAAGAGGCAAAAGGTTATGTCTTTGAGGATGAAATCGAATTAGCAGCAACGTCTGTTAAGGATCAATACCGTTCGGGTACTTGCTGGTCGTTTTCAGGGCTGTCGTTCCTGGAGTCGGAAATGTTGCGTCTGGGAAAACCAGAGGTCGATCTTTCAGAAATGTTTATTGTATGGCACACTTATTCTCAAAAAGCCAAAAAGCATGTGCGTGTGCACGGAAATCTTAATTTTACTGCAGGAGGAGCTTTTCACGATGTAACAAATATGATTCGTGAATTTGGAATCGTTCCTGAATCGGTTTACGATGGCTTGAATTATGGCGAAGAAAAACATGTTCATGGTGAAATGGATAATTTGTTAAAACAGAGTGTTGACGCCATTGTTAAAAATAAAAAGCTTAGCACCGCCTGGCTGGATGCTGTTGAATCAACTTTAAATTCTTATTTGGGAGATTTACCGGTAAAATTTGAATACGAAGGAAAACAATATACGCCACAAAGTTTTGCCAGCGATTATGTTGGTTTAAATATGGATGATTACGTTGAGATTTCATCGTATACACACCACCCGTTTTACGACAAGTTTATTTTGGAAGTTCCCGATAACTGGTCGTGGGATGAAGTTTATAATGTTCCGTTAAACGAGCTGGAAGAGATTATTGATTACGCTTTAAACAACGGCTTAACAGTTGCCTGGGCAACCGATATCAGCGAAAAAGGATGGGCAACAAGTAATAAAGGAGTTGCTGTTGTTCCTGAAACACCGGCCGAAGACATGAGCGATGCGGAAATTGCAAAGTGGGAAGCACTTCCTGAAAAAGAAAAACAAAAGGAATTGTATAAGCTGGAAAATCCTGTTCATGAGATGGTGGTAACTCAGGAAATGCGTCAAACAGCATTCGATAATTACCAAACAACCGACGATCATGGCATGCACATTATCGGAACGGCAAAAGACCAAAACGGGCACACTTTTTATAAAGTGAAAAACTCGTGGGGCGATTACAACAAATACGAAGGTTATTTTTACGCCTCGAAACCTTATGTGAATTACAAAACGATGTGTATTATGGTACACAAAGACGGTATACCCCAAAGTATAAGAGAAAAGCTTAAACTTTAAATGTAAGCCCTTCAGTTTTTCTGAAGGGCTTATTTTTTTCTTTGCCCTCACGTTTTTAGTCATCCTCCTTGGTAGCCTGAAAAAATCATTTACATTTGATGTCTCAGAATTTTACCGTGTAAAAACCGGCAAAAAACGATGCCGGATCAGGTTTAAACAAGCAATGAAACGACTTTTAATAATAGCTCTACTTTTAGTTGCAGTTCAACAATTGGTTTATGCCCAGGAAGACTGGTCGTGGTGGAACGATGCCCATGGTTGGACAAGTGACGATCCGGGATGGCGAAACTGGATGATTATTTCTCCTGGCTATTTAGGTCCAAATGCCTTGCCTGTGCCCGAAGTTAAAAAGGGATTTCTGGAAGGAAATACAGAGCTGGAAATTACGGTTTCGAACCATTTTTATTCGGGCGATCCAACACAGGATATTTCCGGACGCGCCTATATCCCTTTCGCTCAAAATAAAATTGCGATAGAAATGTATGGCGTATTTCTTGAGCACTATTCCTACACCGAGGAAATACGGGACGAACGTTTTTCGCGCGATAAAGACGGGAAAGGTTATGCAATTGGCGATTTTTACTTTTCTACATTAATTCAACTTTTTAAAGACCGGGCTTTTCCCAACACATTGTTCCGGGCAATTTTAAAGACGGCCTCAGGTACAAATTTCGAGGGAGCACGTTATGCCGATACGCCGGCTTATTCATTCGACTTTAGTTTTTCAAAAGATTTAGGCACACCGGAAACAACACTGATTCGCCCACATGTGATGTTGGGCTTTTACAGCTGGCAAACCAACGACGAACTCAATCTTCAGAACGATGCATTACTGTATGGAGTGGGAACTGATTTTGAAAAGAATGACTGGCGGTTTACACCATCCTGGTCGGGATATTTTGGTTATAAAAACAACGGAGACCGGCCAATGCAACTCAATTTTGAGTTACGCAGAGAATACAACAAAAAGGCGATAGCCATAAAATATCAGCATGGATTGCACGACTGGTTGTACAAAACAGTACGTTTTTCGTTTATATGGAAACTTAATGGTGTTGAGTAACTTATCCTAAAACAGAATTTATACCTTTGCAAGCGCAATTTGAGGGTTAAATTATTTCAACCTGTATTGCAATTCACCGGGACAAAAGTTCCTGATTCGAAACAGAAAAAGACAGATAATGAAAAAGCTTTCACTCGTAATATGTGTTTGGAACGAAGAGCCAAACATTAAACCACTTTCTGACGAAATCAAAGCAGCACTGGAAGGCATTGATTACGAAGCAATATTTGTTGACGACGGATCGACAGATAAAACGCGTGAAGAAATCCGAAAAATTAATGACGACCGGTTTTTGTTGGTTGAGCTGAAAAGAAATTACGGGCAAAGTTCTGCATTACAGGCAGGTATCGATCAGGCAGAAGGAGAGTATGTTGCATTAATCGATGGCGATCTGCAAAACGATCCGGCAGATGTGCCAATGATGTTGAAAATGATTGAAAAGGAAGAGTGGGATATGGTTGCCGGTGTTCGCGCCAACCGAAAAGACGGAATGTTCCTGCGCAAAGTACCATCGAAAATCGCCAATTATCTCATCCGTCGTACAACCGGAATTTATATGAAAGACCTGGGATGTACCTTGAAAATCTTTACGAATGAGACTATAAAAAATATTCATATTTACGGCGAACTGCACCGATATATTCCTGCTTTGGTAACGCTCGAAGGTGCTACAAAAATCACCCAGGTTGATGTGAATCACCGTCCACGTACGTTTGGAACATCAAAATACAATCTTAGCCGTACTACCCGCGTAATGAGCGATTTGGTGCTGATGCTTTTCTTTAAAAAGTACCTGCAACGCCCGATGCACTTTTTTGGTAACATCGGTATTTTTACCCTGGCAATTGGTGTGTTGATCAACTTCTATTTGCTTATTCTAAAAGTGCTGGGAAATGACATTTGGGGAAAGCCTTTGTTGTTACTCGGAATTTTATTGGTTTTGGGCGGTATTCAGTTTATTACAACGGGTATTATTGCCGAATTACAAATGCGGACTTATTTCGAATCGCAACAGAAAAAACCGTACCGGGTGAAGCGTGTTTCGCCAGCAAAAGAGGAGGTTTAATATGCTTTTTTAACATATTGGTATTTTATTGATTTATTGTAACTTTAACAAAATAATTCAATAAAAGCCGACAATATGAAAACTAAACTGGTCCCCTTTATTCTCTTTATTTTATGTGTATTTGTTTTTAGCCAGGGCATGGCTCAGGAGCACTATGTTAAAGGAGTTGTAACCACTTTCGATAGTATTACTATTATTGGAGCCGATGTAGCCGTTAAAAGTTCGAAACAAGTGGTACAAACCGATACACTGGGTCGGTTCGAGGTAAAAGTACTACCGAATGATAAGCTCAAAATATCAGCTAGAGGATTTCAGGGAAGAACTGTAAAACTGGAAGAAAACACTAAAATTGTTGCTGTTAATCTTAACCTGAAGGCGGGAGATAAAGCAAGAGAATACGCCATTGGTTATGGTTACGTAAAAGACGGCGAACGCCTGAATGCATTAGCTCAAATGACCAATGATGATGTAGATTTTTCGCAATACACCAACATGTACGATCTGATTCGCGGAAGATTTGCCGGAGTGCAGGTTCAAAGCAATGGCGAAATTATTATTCGCGGAATTAACTCCATAAATATGAGTAGTGCTGCATTGATTATCGTAGATGGTATGCAGGTTGATTATACAATAATGAGCACCCTTGTTCCGGCTCAGGTAAAAAGCATAAACGTTATTAAAGATGGCAGCTCTGCCATTTATGGAGCGCGCGGCGCAAATGGTGTTGTAATTATCGAAACAAAAAAAGGTCCGGATCAATAGAATTTGGACTTAAATACTATTATTTGACGAATGAAAAGCGGAGAGGAGGTTTGTGTTAGCCAATTGGTTGATGCTTCTATTGAAAAAGTGTGGTTGGCGCTAACAGATTTAGCACGAATGAAACAATGGTATTTTGAGAATATCGACCATTTTAAAGCAGAAATTGGTTCAACATCTCAATTTGCCGTTAATTCAGGCGATAGAATATTTACCCATTGTTGGAAAGTGATTGAGGTAGATGCGTCAGAAAAAATTTGCTACGCGTGGAAATACCTCGAATACCCGGGTGATTCTGTTGTTTGTTTTCAATTGAAAGCGCGTGACGGGAAAACAGAACTAACACTGACGCATACCGTTCGGGAAGATTTTCCGGATGATATTCCGGAGTTTAAGAATGAAAGTTGTGAGGCGGGATGGAATTACTTTCTTGGTGATCGACTACCGGCCTTTTTGAAAGAAAATTAAACTAAAACAAATGAGTAAAGCGGTAACTGTAGCAACATTCACAAGCAATTTTGACATGAAATACATGTTGTTTAAAGAAATGCTTGATGAAGCCGGCATCGAATTTATGCTGGTAAATGAGATCACAAGTACTATTGATGGTACTTTTAGGGGAAGTCCGACCAATATTGGCATCGAGCTTCGTGTGATGGAAGAAAACTTTGAAGAGGCTTTAGAGATTTATAATTCGATAAAATAGTAAGCAGAACCGTTAATATTCTACAAAACGGTTATTAAAATATATTGTTAATTAAAACTATATTTGGCTCCTAAATGAACTTGTTTGATATGTCCTCTCAATTACCTGAAAAACTTACATTTTTTTCAAAATACTGTTTATTAGCTTGTTTGTACATTTTTGTATCGGTACACGTTGGCACAGCCCAGGATTTTAAACCTGTAACGATACCAAAAATTCCTGTTTACGATACGTTTTTTGCTGATAATGTAATAGAAGATGATTATCGGTATCTCGAAGATTTTACTAATCCCGAGTATACACAATGGCTTCAAAGTCAAAAGAAAGAAGGTGCGAAATATTTAAATAAAACGTCTTCAAAAAGTAATTCATTCCAGGCTATCGATCGTTACTCTTACACCGACTTCAACAGACGGATAAAAAAGGGAGATTATTATTTCTTCTACGCCTATTATAACAACCAGGGAACCCCCGCTTTATATTATCAGACGGCTTTACACTCAAAACCCAAAATCTTGGTTGATCCAAATTATGGTGCAGGTAAAGACAATATTGTGTTAAAAGGATACTTTGTGTCGGGCGATTCAAAATACCTGGCTTATCAATTTAGCAGAAATGGAAGTGATTGGGCCGAGTTAAAAGTAGTTGAAATTGCAAAGGGCATTCACTTGGATGATGAATTAACCGGATTAAAATTTTCGAATGTTGAGTGGTTAAATGACGGTTTCTTTTATACCACTTACGATCAAAAAGGAGACTTTGGGAAAACGATTAATCAAAAGGTTTACTATCACAAACTAGGGACGGCTCAGAAAGACGATAAGTTAATATTTCACAGGAAAAGAAATCCAGATGCGGAGTTTGATTATGTTGTTACCTCGAACGAACGCTTTTTTGTTTTAAAGGAGGTAAATCCTCAGGCGAAGAAAATAAATATCTTTTATCTGGATTACCAGGCTGAAAATCCCGTCCTTCGCCCATTATTAACCAATCTTAAAGACGATGTTATTATTTTAGACAGTCATGAAGGTAAGTTTCTGGCCAAAACATCCTATAATTCGGAAAATGGGAAACTTGTTCTTATTAATCCCAAAGATCCACAAAACTGGGAGGTAGTAGCAGCCAATTACAATCAGGCGATTTTGTTAGCTACTCATGCTTTTCAGGACAGAATTGTGTGTGTTTACCAAGCCAATCAGCGACCACTTTTGGTGGTATTCGATTATAGTGGCAAAGCTTTATTTACAATGGAATTTCCGGTGGCAACCTCGTTAAGTGGATTCTATGGAGGTTATAACGATGAAGAAGTTTTGTTTAGCCTCCGATCCTTTACTGTCCCTCCGGTGATCTACAAGTTTAACCTCCTGACTTTTGAGCGGGAGTTGACAGAACGCACAACAGTTTCCTTCAATTTTAGTAAAATTAAATACGAGGAGCTGGAGTACATGACCGATGATAGTGTTATGGTTCCAATTGTGCTTGTTTATGAAGAAGGAATAAAACTCGACGGTAGCAACCTAACACTGCTTGAAGCGTATGGTGGTTTTGGATCAATCCTGCAACCTTCGTACGATCCCGGAATTGTGTATTTCATAAAAAAGGGGGGTATTTATGCCTTTGCCAATATTCGGGGTGGTGGCGACAAAGGACTGGATTGGGCGCGTGCCGGGCGTGGAATAAACAAACAACGATCGTTTGACGACTTCATAAATGCAGCCGAATTTTTAATTAATAACAAATACACCAGTAACGAAAACCTGGCCATTACCGGAGTGTCCAACGGGGGACTGGTTGTGGCTGCCTCAGTAGTTCAACGCCCTGATTTATTTAAGGTTGCTGTCCCAATCGTGGCTCCGCTCGATATGATTCGTTTTGAACACTTTACCGTTGGTAATTTCCATACTGATGAATATGGTTCGGTAAGCGATAGCCTAGGCTTTTTTAACCTGAAAAGTTATTCGCCCTACAACAACATTTCCGAAACTGTAAATTATCCATCAATGTTGGTCGTTACCTCTGAATTCGATGACCGGGTTCCTCCATTTCATTCGTATAAGTTCGTTGCAAAAATGCAAAATCGTCCCGCTCAAAAGAATCCTGTAGTTTTAAAGGTAGAAGAGAATTCCGGACATTATGGTGCCTCTACCTTGTATTCAAATGTAAAAGAATCCTCAGATATTATGGGATTTATTATGTACGAGCTAGATGAGTGAAATTTTTAATTACTCTACCAATTCATACCCCATATCAATACCTTTATTAACTGCCGGAATACCTTCGTCCATCCATTTGGGCATCGGTGCATCTTTTAGGTAATGATCAAAAAACTGGGCCATCCGAATCTGGAAATCGTGCATGTCGCGAAGTTTTGTTGGCCAGTGGTCGGCTTCGTTATAATTAAGTAACCACGATGGCTTTTGCATACGTCGCAAACCAATGAAGAATTCAATTCCCTGGTACCATGGCACGGCACCGTCATCGTCGTTATGCATGATCAGAATCGGAGTGTTTATCTTATCAAGTGTAAACAGTGGAGAATTCTCCAAATAACGCAAAGGCGATTCCCAAATCGATTTACCGATACGGCTTTGTGTGTGTTCGTACTGGAATGAGCGGTTTAATCCCGATCCCCAACGAATTCCACCATAAGCACTGAACATATTTACCACCGGAGCACCCGATTCAATAGCTGCAAACATATTTGTTCGTGTGGCAAGATAAGCAACCTGGTAGCCACCCCAACTGTGTCCCTGAGCGCCAATATGGTCTTCGTCAACAAAACCTTTGGCAATTAACGCTGTAACTCCGGGCATTACACAATTAAATGCCGATTCGCCAGGATAACCTTCTTTGTAATACACATCGGGATTAAAAATAATATAGCCGTTGCTTGTGTAATAATGATAATCGATTGTTGACCGATGATTTTCGGGCATACGATAACCAAGCAGGTTTTGCGAACTTTTTTCGTAAAAATTCACGATCATTGGGTATTTTTTGTTTGGATCGAAATCCTCAGGTTTGTGTAAAGTTCCTTCCAAAACTAAACCATCGAGCGAACGCCAGGTAACCAGTTCGGCGGTTCCCCATTTAAAATCTTTTTGCTGAGGTGCAGCATCGCTTAATTGTGTTTCTTTTTTAAATCGCAGATCGGTTGCAATCAGGTTCGGATAGGTTTCAAAATCTTCCTTGGTAAAAACGATCAGGTTGTCATCCTCAGCTTTAACAGGTCTTCCCAGTTTGTAATTCTGGCTGAAAATAGCTTCCGGGGTTTTTGTTTTACTCAGGTTGAAAGCGTAATAAGCATCAGCACGCGAAATTTCGTTGTGTCCGGTCAGGATAACTGTTTCCGAAGAATTGATACCTGTATTTGGTTCCGGATTAAATCGAACAAGGCGATAGTTGATTTTCTCACTTCGCCCATTTTTTGTAAGGTTTACCGGGGCGGTTGAATTGGTCGGATCAACTTTCCAGATATCATAACGATCGTAGATCAGAATGGCCGCATCATCTTCAAGCCAGCCGGCATTGCGATATGATCCCGGAAGGTTAGGAACATCGTTTAATTCGTTTGCCGCTTGAATAGTAGCCGGATCAGTGATTTGATACTCCTTACCTGTTGCAATTTCGTAGGTATTCCAGGTTGTGTCGATGGCATTGTACCAGTACACAAATTTACCGTCGGGAGAAACAGATGGATTGGCACGGCAGTCGGTTTTAAATTTTTCAGCCTCTCCGGAGTTGATATCAACCAGGTAGAAATCGTTGTGATATGGACCGCCTTCCCACATGGCTTGTACGGCATAAGGTCGATTGCTAAAGGCCAGCAATTTGTCTGCATCGCCATTTTGTATTTTTCCAATACGCGAAAACTGTTCTGTTTCCAACTGAACTGTTTTTTGCTGATTGAGATGAACAACAGCCAGGTATGATTTTTTCAAATCCTTTTTTTGGTTGTTAAGCTGTACGGTTTGAAGTTGCTCTTCGTTCCAGGTCCAGACATCAAGAGCCGGAATTTCTTCTTCCAGTATTGTTGTGTCTTTTTCAGGAACTATTGGAGCTGTTCCGAAAAACAAACGTTCGCCGTTATCAGAAAAAGAAAGTTTGCCGTTTTCGCTGATTTCCCAGTTTTCCGGAATGGCAGCATTTGTGTTGTCGGCAATAATTGATTCAGTTTCCCCTCCCCAATGGTAAAGAGAGTAAGATGGTTTTTCGGCATCGGTAGAATCGGCCAAAAAGGCAAGTTGTTCGCCATTGTCGGCAATACAAAGTTGCTCGAACTTTCCTTCTGCTTCCAAGATAGGAGAAAGTTTTTCTGCCTTTAAATCAAACAGGTAAACACCTGCAGTAAACGTACTATCGCCTTCAGAAATAAAACTGATAAATGGCTGGTCTTTTGCCAGTTCGTAACTGCTAACTGCAGGATATTGTTTTGTCGATCCGGTAGCAAGATCTTTTATATAGAGCGGGTGCTTTTTGTCCTTTTTGCTTTTTGTTGAATCATTCGGATCCTTAGCCTGGTATGCGATCCAGCCCGACCACTCTTCTGGTACTTTTACCGACTTCAGGTTTTCGATGGTTTCCGATTTATTCTCCTCAATATCAAAAACAACCAATTTATTCTGAGGCAGGTCTTCCTTTTTTGTCTTTTTCAGTTTCAGAGCACGAATGGTATCTGCCGGTGGAACTTCCGTAAAAATCAGGTAGCGCGAATCGTTTGAAAATTGCGCTTTTGTACCATAATTAAATGATGCAATTTCTTTGGCTTCGGGAGTGCTGATCTTTAATGTTGCATCGCCTTTCCATGGTTCTTCTTTCCATGCAATATATTTACCATTGTTCGACAGATGCGTTTCGGTAATTCGGTTCCACTTTAAAATATCGTCGAACGTTAGTTCTTGTTTTTCTGTTTGGGCCGACAAACCGGCCGAGATAATTAATAGCGCGAGTAAAGACAAAAAGTTTTTCATGTTTATCACAGTTGTTGGATTTTACCTAATTGGGTGAATAATGCGAATTAAAAATTATTCGCCGTTCAAATAAAGCATTTGATGAAGATAAAAAAATTATTAATCAATAAGAATTCGGCTTCACAATGCCAGTATAAGACGATAGATTCAATGAGAGGTTTAAATGGGGTAGAAAAAGTTTTATGCCTCGGCCATTAACATTCGGGCTTCGCTTTTTAAGATGGCCGGAAGTTGAATGTGTCGGCGTTCGATGCTTAGAAGCCAGAATTTAATCTCATCGGTGTTTAAGGTGTACAACACTTCGCGAAACTGTTCAATCTGGTTGTTGGTGTAGGCATTTTCGTCCACATTTTTGTACTCGTCGAGCTCTTCATCATCGTAATATTCAATTATCGATTCATCCATTTTTATCTGGTCGAACTCGCATACTTCGTGAGCGCCGCAACAGTCTGATGGCGGTGCAACCACGTCTTCCTGTGGTTTGTCTGTTTTCTCCTGCTTTTTATTTGCTTTTACCAAAAGTAGAACACCAAAAGCGGTGAGCAATAAAAACCCAAATCCAATAATCATTTCCATGCTGCAAAAATAGCATTTTGCTACAAAAGATAAATTGGTTTGAATTAAGGTTAAACTAATTTTAAGAGAGGTCTGATATTTTTACTCTGAGAGCGTGTATATTACGCCGCGTTCCTTCATGTATTGGAAGATATAACTGAGATTGCCTGGTTGTGCACCCACCGCTTCGGGAGCACTAACACCAACTGAATTAAACACCCCGTCGAGTACCAGATTGGCAACCGAAGAACAAGTGTAACCTGTTGTGCGTGCCATGGAAATCGTTTGTGTTTCGCGGTCGTATTTATCGAGCAGATGGTAGGTAAAAGATTTTTCTGTTCCGTTTTCTATTCCCTTTATGACAATCCGCATTATCGTAAAATCTTCCTCACCGGGCTTCAATTGCCACTTCGGAAAAAGCAATTTGGCTGTAACATCGATTGGCCGTACCTGCACACCGTTCACTTCAACCGGATCGTACGAGAAAAAGCCCGATGCTCTTAACACACGAAGGTATTCGATACATCCCGGATAACGAAGTGTTTTTTCAATCATGTCGGGAATATTCTTCATGGTTTGCATCAGCGAACGTAATCCGTCGGAGTTCCACGATTCAAGCGTACCAACACCTTCAAAATCGATCAGTTCCGGATCGGAGAGTGCCTCTTTTTCTACCAATTCATAGTTTTGGATATAGCGCGCAGGACGTGTGTATTCTTCAATTACATCGATGGGGGAGAATACAGCTTTGTATTCGTAGGGCCATTCGCGAATTACAGGTAAACCGCCAACAAGGCATTCGTATGATTTAACCGACATTTTTTCGTTGTAATGACCAAGGATAATATTTCCCATGCCGGGCGCAACACCGCAATCGGCAACAATACAAACTTTATTTTTTTGGGCTAAGCCGTTTAACGACAGAAAATCTTCGGGCATAAAGGAAATATCGACCATATTTTTGCCGGCTTCAATAACAGCTTTCATGGTTTGATAGCCCATAAAACCCGGAACAGCGCCAATTACAAGGTCGTAATCAGCAACCAACGATTTTATTTTTTCAGGCTGGCTAAGGTCTTCCTGAATACAATTAATTTCAGGTAAATCAGAAAACTTGGTAAAGGCTTTTGGATCAAAATCAACACTGGTAACCTGGTGGTTTTTCGATAAATCTTTGGCAATTGAACTTCCTACAAGTCCTGCTCCCAACACGATAACTTTTTTCTTCACTTAGGTAGGTTTGTTTAATGGTTTGTATTTCAGTTAAAGTGTGTGTTAACAGAGGTTTGCACTAAAACCCTGAACTCGGGTTCTTTAAACCAGTCCGGATTACAGGAAAATATCTTCTGCTAAAGTTGAATCAGTCCCTTTTTTAAGGCATATTTTACCAGGTCGGAATTTGTTTTTAAGTCGAGCTTTTCGAATATATTTTGTTTGTGCGTACCAACCGTTTTTACACTGATAAAAAGTTTGTCGCCAATTTCGCGTGTTGATTTTCCCTCGGCAAAAAGCAGGAAAATTTCTTTCTCACGCTCGGATAATTGAGAGAATGAATCCTTCTCGTCGGCGTTTGAATTGAGGTAGCCGTTAATAACAATTTCAGTAATGTCTTCGCTCAGAAATTTTTTGCCGTCGTGAACTGAATTAACCGCATCAGTAAGCTGCCGGTAAGTACAGTTTTTCAGCAAATAGCCGTCGGCACCAGCTTCAAGCATTCCTTTAACGTATTGTTTATCAGAGTGCATCGATACGGCAATGATTTTAACTTCCGGCATTTTCCCTTTTAAAATTTTGGTAGTTTCAATGCCGTTAATTTTCTCCATCGCAATATCAACCAAAAGCACATCGGGTTTAAATGCTTCCACTTTATCAATCGCATCTTGTCCGTTTTCGGCCTGGGCAATTACTTCAATATTGTCAGCAGAATGCAAGAGGTTGATTAACCCTTCTCGAAAAAGTTGATGATCGTCAGCAACTATTACCTTAATTTTCATTTTTATTTTTGTTTGTCAGGAAATAGCGATTTTAGCCTGTATACACCACTAAATCCTGTTATTGTTAGACTAATTTTATTCAATATTATACGGAATCTCAATTTGTGCTATTGTGCCATTTTCAGCAGCTTCAATACTAAAAGTTCCATTTAAAGTTTCAATACGCTCTTCGATACTTAACAGTCCGAAACCGCCTTTGTTTGATGCCGGTTTTTTACTCGACTTATCAATTCCAATTCCATTGTCTTCTACTGAAATACGGTACATGCCATCTTTTGTTGCTTGTTTCACAGTCACTTCTGTGGCTTCGGCATGTTTCGATGTATTGGTGAGTAACTCACCAACTGTTCGGTACAGAAAAATATTATTCTCTTTACTAAGTTTGGTACCTACATTCTCGACAATCAGGTTGGTGGCAATTTTAAAATCCTTCTCAAATTGTTCCAGTTTCCATTGAATGGCCGGAAGTAACCCCAATTCGTAAAGAATCGGAGGACTTAAATCGTAGGTTAACCGCCGCGACTCCTCAATGGCTTTATTCAGGAGTTTTGAGGTGAATTTAATCGTGTTTTTTACGCCCGGAGTACATTCCTCGGTATCAATTGCCGAAAGGTTCATAAAAGCCAGTCCAAGTGTTTGCCCCAGGCTGTCGTGAAGATTTTCGGCAATCCGTCTTCGTTCGCGTTCCTCCACCAGAGTGATTTCGGAGTTTAACTTTTTCAGTTGAACCTGGTACGATTTTATGCGTAACGCAACGTTAATCTGTGCCTTTAACTCAATTTGGTCAAACGGTTTCGAAATAAAAGAGTCGGCACCGGCATTCAAACCTTTCGTACGCTCTGCACTGTCTCTGCCCAAAGCCGATACCATTATGATAGGTATTTGTTTTGTCCGGCTATTTTTCTTTAACAGTGTACAGGTTTCATACCCGTCAAGGTCGGGCATCATTATGTCTAATAAAATCAGATCAGGATTTTCTTTTATGGCGATGGCGATTCCTTCCTCTCCGCTCAAGGCTCCAAAAAATCTGAAATCGGGGTAATAAACCTTTACAATCTGCGCGATAAGTTCCAGGTTGATGTTATTATCATCTATTGCAAGGATCTTTTTCATAAATTCAGTTTCACTATTTGGTATCAACATCACAAAAAATTACTTAGGGTTTTCTTCTTCAAACGTCAAACTGTCTAAAGATATCAAAAGTGTCGGAATCTATGAAGTAAAATGTTAGAAATGCTTAACAAAATATCAGTTTTTTGCTGAGGCATTAATGAGGTTTGGGCAAATAATGAAGTAATCTAATTCTTGATTGGGTGGTTATTTAATCGGTCTTCGATTTATCTAGTCGTTTTTTATCAATCCGTACATAATTCCAATTCCTGCACCAATATATGTTTGGTTGCTGTTTACCATAACCATTGGGCCGACCGAACATCCAAGCGATGAATATAAAGGCAATTCGACTTTCGGATTTAAAACCAGGCTAAACTTTTTCGATGTCTGAGTTTCAAAATTATATTGATCTCCTGATTGTGTCAGATTGAATTCCGGTTCACGAAAAGTTGATATTCCGGGGCCTCCCTGAAGAACAAGTCGTACGCTGCTTTTTTTATTCAGATCGAAAATCCGTCCTACCATCATGTGCAGGTTTTCAGTATTTTCAAAGGGTACAGAAGTAGTGGCAGGTGAAAGGTTTGAGGCCGATTTCAGAAACTCCGCAGTGGGAGTAACAGTCGATTTAAATGTGGCCGTGTATCCCATGCTAAGTATATACTTGTTGTTATAGGTGTAGCTGAGGCCGATATTCCCGGCCTGTTGCTCGCCTACAACATATTCTCCTGATGAATATAAATTATGTTTTTTTGTGACTGCAGGTTGGCCGTCCCATTGGGCAAGCGAAACCAACGCGGTCAGACAAAAAATTGTTGTGAATAAAAGTGTTTTCATTGGCAAACTTTTAAGAGGTTTTATTCTTGCAGTAAATAATGGGTTTGAATTTCTGCTGCAATGAATAAACCTGCTAGTGATTTAATGAATTTCGGTTATGTAAAATTAAAGAGTCTCACGTCGTTTATTTAATTTTTATTGCTGATTTAGGGGGTGCGAACTGACCATAATGTATTCAGAAAAACGGAAAATTTGCCTAGAGACAGTCGGCAGATGAGCAAAAGAAGGATGAAAGTAAGAGGTGAAATCGGTTCACGACACTAAGTTATTATTTGAAAATCGATGCTGTAAAATACCTTATTTTGTTGCTGAGTGTCGCGAATATTTCAGATATTCACCGATTGATTAATATTGTATAAATCACAAGAAGTATTAGTTGGTCAAACAGTGGTCATTATGAGTATTTGTTTGAGCATTAACAGGTAGAAAATATTGTAAACGATGGATAATTTATTTGACTCAAGATTAAAACAAATTAAGGCAGATTTTAAAGGGCTTGTTGAGAAGAAAAATGAGAAACTTTTTTCTTCGAACGGTATTTATAACCGGTATAAAAATCCGGTTTTAACACGCGAGCATATTCCTTTACACTGGCGTTTTGACCTGAATGCAGAAACCAACCCGTTTTTTATGGAACGCAATGGTTTTAATGCGAGTTTTAATGCGGGTGCCATGAAATTTAATGGCAAATATATTATGGTTGTTCGGGTCGAAGGAAACGACCGGAAATCGTTTTTTGCCATTGCTGAAAGTCCAAACGGGATCGACAATTTTAAATTCTGGGACCGGCCAATTACTTTGCCGCAAACCGAAGAGCCAGATACCAACGTTTACGATATGCGCCTGACGCAGCATGATGACGGATGGATTTATGGGGTGTTTTGTACCGAACGCAAAGACCCAAATGCTCCGGACGGTGATACATCGAGTGCCGTGGCAGCTGCCGGAATAGCACGATCAAAAGATTTGGTGGAATGGGAGCGTTTACCTGATCTGATTTCAACAACCGGTCAACAACGAAATGTTGTTCTGTTTCCGCATTTGATTGATGGAAAATATGCCTTTTACACCCGTCCGCAAGATGGTTTTATCGATACCGGAAAAGGTGGTGGTATTGGTTTTGGTTTGTCGGAAACCATTGAAAATGCTGAGGTAAAAGAAGAAGTTATTGTTGACGCAAAAACATACCATACCATTTACGAAGTGAAAAACGGACTTGGTCCGGCACCTATTCGCACGAAACATGGTTGGTTACAGCTGGCACACGGTGTAAGAAACACGGCCGCAGGCTTACGATACACGCTTTATATGTTTATGACGGACCTGGAAAAACCTTGGATCGTAACACATAAACCGCACGGGCATTTTATTGCCCCGTTAAAAGGCGAGCGTGTTGGCGATGTTTCCAACGTGGTTTTCTCCAACGGCTGGATTGAAGATGAGGATGGAACGGTATTTATTTACTATGCTTCGTCGGACACACGCATGCACGTGGTAACATCAACGGTTGATCAGCTGGTGGATTACTGTATGAATTCTCCCCAGGATCAGCTGTATTCACACAAATCGGTAGAAACGATCAATGAGCTAATCGATTCGAATAAGGATTTTATGCATTTGCTTTAACCCGATTTTACATAAATATTCAACCACAACCAAAAGTTAATTGCTCAGAAATTTTAAATGGATACAATAGAACAACTCGAAATATTAAGCGAGGAAATGGCTCTTGAATTGGAGAATATTCTTGAATTCTGGAGTATGCGAACCGTCGATCAGAAATATGGAGGATTTGTTGGCTGCATCGATCAGGAAGGGGATGTTGTTTCGGAAGCCTCAAAGAGTGCGGTGTTAAATACCCGCTTACTCTGGACGTTTGCTGCCGGTTACCGTTTAATCGGATCGGAAAAACTGGAGCAAATGGCAACACGAGCCTATCGTTATCTTGTTGACAAATTTTGGGATAAGGAGTTTGGCGGTTTATTTTGGGAACTCGATTTTAAGGGTGAAGTTTTGAATTCGCGAAAACAAGCTTATGCACAGGGATTTGGAGTGTATGCTTTTACCGAGCTTTATCTGGCAACAGGAAATAAGGAGAGTTTGGAATATGCGAAAAAGCTTTACAATTTAATTGAAACGCATTTTAGTGAAAGTACATTTGGTGGTTACATTGAAGCGTTGGACAGAGAGTGGAAACCGCTGGCGGATATGCGATTAAGCGAAAAGGATGCAAACCTGCCCAAGTCGATGAATACGCATTTGCATATTTTGGAACCCTACACGAATCTTTATCGTGCCTGGCCCGATCAGGGATTAAGAGAACGAATTCTGCATTTACTCGATATTTTTCAAACCAAAATTGTCAACCATAAAACCGGGCATTTTGGCTTGTTTTTCGACTTGGACTGGACACCAAAAAGTGATATCGTTTCTTTTGGACACGACATTGAAGGTGCCTGGCTTTTGCATGAAGCTGCAATTGAAACTGCTGCTACCGATAGAATTGCAGACGTGCAGCAAACAGCTTTAAAACTGGTTAACTCAACTTTAGAAGAAGGTACAGATCGGGACGGATCATTGTTTTACGAAAAGGAAGGAGAGCAGCTGGACACAGATAAACATTGGTGGCCGCAAGCCGAAGCATTGGTTGGTTTGATGGATGTTTGGGAAATTACCGAAGAAAATCGATATATTACGGAAATTGTTAGAATTTGGGATTTTATCAAAGAAAATGTGATCGATTATGAAAACGGAGAATGGTTTGGCCGGATTGATAAAAACGGCAATGCCATCTCAACCGAGGATAAAGTGGGATTTTGGAAATGCCCCTATCACAACACAAGATCGATGATAGAAATGATCAATAGAATTAATAAAGAACTAATCAAATAACGGACGTTTCGGAGTAAGAAATTACTTCGGTATTTAACCTAAACTTATGGCAGAAAAACTTCATCTTAAAGAGAAACTTGGTTACGGATTTGGCGACTTTGCTTCGTCAATTTTCTGGAAATTGTTTACCATGTTTCTCACCATTTTTTACACCGATATTGTTGAGCTGTCGCCAACTTCGGTGGCAACAATGCTTTTACTTACAAGAATATGGGATAGCATTAACGACCCGATAATGGGGATGATTTGCGACCGCACGAATACTCGAAGAGGAAAATTCCGGCCCTACGTTTTATATGTGGCCATACCATTTGCGATAATAGGTGTTCTAACTTTTACCAAATTTGATTTTGATGCTACGGGTAAATTGGTATATGCCTATGTAACCTATACTTTAATGATGATGGTTTATACGGCCATCAATGTGCCTTATTCATCGTTGTTGGGTGTAATGACTCCTATTCCTGCTGAGCGAACAACACTGGCTTCCTTCCGGTTTATCGGGGCATTTACAGGTGGTATATTTGTTACGGCAACGGCAGCTCATTTTATCGAATTTTTTCAGAATCGCGGAGCTAACGAAGCACAAGGTTACCAGTACTCTGTAGCAATTTATGCAGTTATTGTTGTTATTGCTTTTTGGTTAACTTATGCTTGGACTAAGGAGAAGGTAAAACCCGCGAAGCACGAGAAAACATCTATAAAACGGGACTTAGCCGACCTGTCGAAAAATATACCGTGGTTTATTGTTCTTGGTGCTTGTATTTTTGCCACCATTTTTTCATCGCTGAGAGACGGATCGATGATGTATTATTTTAAATACTTTGTAAAAGATCAATACATTCCGGGCTTTGGGGAAGTGACCTGGGCAAAATTGGCATCGGTTTACATGACTATGTGGCTGGCAGCAAATATGCTCGGTGTGGTATTGGCCAAACCCGTATCATCGAAGTTCGGAAAGAAAAAGACCTTTATCGGGGCAATGATCATTTCGGCTGTTATCAGCTTTTCAATGTATTTTTTACATGCCGGGCAGATTATGGTTATCTATGCGCTCAATTTAATTGTGGGTATCACTGCAGGAATTATCATGCCATTAATCTGGGCGATGTATGCCGACGTTTCTGATTATTCGGAATGGAAAAACGGGCGACGTGCAACTGGTCTCATCTTTTCTTCATCAACCATGTCGCAAAAAATGGGCGGTGCACTCGGTGGTGCCATTACATTATGGATTCTTGCGATATACGGTTTTCAGGCGAATGTCGATCAAACTGAAACGGGGCTAAGCGGAATTAAAATGACGCTGAGTATTTACCCGGGGATTGCAGCAGCAATTTCGGCTTTGTTTCTGATGGGCTATAAACTGAACGAGAAATTTATGTACAAGGTAACTGAAGAACTCGAACAAAAACGAAAATAAAATGACACGCATCCTTCTGGCTCTTTTTATGCTTTCCGGAGTATTCGCTTCTGCTCAAAATCCAATGCCGGCCGATAAAAAGGCCACAAAAGAAACCGTAAAACTGTATCAGAACCTTATCGAATTAAAAAAGAAAGGACTGATGTTTGGGCACCAGGATGATCTGGCTTATGGCGAAGGCTGGTACGGCGAAAAAGGCCGCTCGGATGTAAAGGATGTGTGTGGCGATTATCCGGCGGTTTATGGTTGGGAGATCGGTCATTTGGAACTCGGAGATGAATACAGTCTGGATTCGGTTTATTTCAAGGATATTCAAAACTGGATAAAAACGGTTTATGAACGTGGTGGAATAAATACCATGAGCTGGCACTTGCGGAATCCTTATACGGGAGGTTCGTCGTGGGATGTGTCGTCGAAAAAGGTTGTTGCTGCAATTTTACCCGGCGGCGAGAAACATGAGTTGTTTGTTAGCTGGCTTGATGAATTGGCCAATTTTCTCAATGGTTTGGAATCAGCTGATGGCACTAAAATTCCAATTCTTTTTCGTCCGTTTCATGAACACACCGGAAGCTGGTTTTGGTGGGGACGCAATTTGTGTTCGGTAGATGAATACAAGGCACTTTGGCGATTTACAGTCGATTATCTGCAAAATAAAAAAGAAATTCATCATTTGTTGTTTACTTATTCTACCGATAGGTTTAAAACTGAAGCAGAGTACCTGGAACGTTACCCGGGAGACGAAATTGTTGATGTTTTAGGATTCGATTTATACGACCGTGGAAGTTATTACAAGGGGACTTTAAAAAGCTGTGCAGAGAAGGTAACTAAACTAGCTGTAGAAAAGGGTAAGGTGGCAACCGTTAGCGAAACCGGAGGCCCGATTGCAACCAACCACGAGTGGTGGACGGAAGTGCTGGATATTTTAAAACCTTACGAATTATCGTATGTGTTGGTGTGGCGAAATCCTTTCCGTCCGACTGATCATGGTAATTTTGCTCCGTGTAAAGGCAGTCCCGACTCTGATAATTTTATCGAATTCTATAACGATCCGCACACCATTTTTCAGAAAGAACTAACTTCAAAACAAGTTTATAAGTAGAAACGCAAGTCCGATCTGAATCGTTTTAATTAACAGACCGGACTTGTTATTTTATTCCCATTCAGGAAACTGAGTTGTATTCAGATCTAATGCTGCAATGGTTTTCATATCCGCATCATTCAATTCAAAATCAAAAATATTGAGATTTTCCATCATGTGTGCCTTTTGCGATGTGCGCGGAATGGCAACTATGCCACGCTGATAATGCCAGCGTAAACTAACCTGTGCGTTATTTTTATTGTATTTTTTGCCAATAGCAGCCAGAGTTTCATTCGTAAATAATTCGTTTCTGCCTTGTGCCAACGGCGACCAGGCTTCCATTTGTACACCGTAATCCAGTAATGATTTTCGGGCTTTGCTTTGCTGAAAGAAAGCATGCGTTTCAATCTGGTTAACAGCCGGTTTTATCGTAGCATATTCCAGTAGTTCATCAATTTGAAAATCTTCGAAGTTACTAATGCCAATGGCCTTAATTTTACCTGCTTTGTGCAATTCTTCCATAGCTTTCCACGAGCCTTTTACATCGCCTCGCGGACGGTGAATGAGGTACAGATCAAGGTAATCAAGTCCCAGTTTGTCAAGTGATGTCTGAAAAGCAGCTTTACCCTTTTCGTAACCCGAATCGTCCACCCAAAGCTTCGAGGTCACAAATAGTTCTTTTCTGTCGATACCACTTTTTTTAATGCCGGCACCCACTGCTTCTTCGTTGCCGTAAACCGTGGCTGTGTCGATCAGTCGGTAGCCCAACGAAATGGCATCGGCAACACATTGTGCCCCTGTTTCGCCATTCAGATAAAGTGTGCCAAATCCCAGAATTGGCATTTTTACTCCATTGTTTAAAGTAACATTTTCGATTGTGGTTTGTGCAACAGTATTACCGGTTGCTGCAAAAAGTTTGGTTGTTCCCAGTCCCATAAAACCGGCACCGGCTGCAAAACTTGCTCCAACACGGATAAACTCGCGGCGTTGAATTCCTTTTGTTTGATCGCTTTTGTTCGATTTTTCTTTCATGATTTGCTATTAGATTTAATTGGTAAAAAAAGTTGGTTATTGTTGTCGGTACAATATAAACAAAAACATTATTGGTTGGTTCAGTGTCGTTTAATCCTTTGTCTACGTTGTGATTACAAAACGATATTCGTAACTTATTTTAAACAAAAACGACCTGTTATGCTTCTACAATATTTACTGCTTGCCGTTTTTGGGATAGCCATGGCACACTTTGAAGGGGTAGTGGTGGTATATCTCAGAAAAGCCATCGGACTTCTTGATTCTGATACGGAATCGGGAAATAGAGAATTGCTTGAAAAGGTTCCGAAACGCACGATTAAAATTGAAATGACGCGTGAGGCTGCAACAATAATAATGTTGGTGACTCTGGCTTTGCTGGTTGGAAATACCTGGCTGGACAAGGCCATGGTTTTTCTGTGGACTTTTGCGTTTTGGGATTTGTTTTATTACGTATCGTTGTATGTGGTAATAAAATGGCCGCCGCGGCTCACAACAATCGATGTGTTATTCCTGATTCCACGCCCGTGGATCGCGCCCGTGTGGTTCCCGGTTGGTGTATCATCATTAACAATTATTGGTATTGCGGTGTTTTATTTAGTGCCGGGGATTTAATGGATTCATTGACTTGTGAAATCCATACTTTCCCCGCCATTTAATATAAAATTGTACATTTGATAAAAATACCCGTTTATGCGAAGGAAAGAATTGAGGATAATGGTTTGCGAGTACGATGCGGTAGTGGAATTGCCCGATGCCGATCAGAAACTGGTGCTGGCAGCCCGCGAAGCCAGTAAAAATGCCTACGCACCCTATTCAAAATTTCATGTTGGAGCGGCTTTGTTGCTCGAAAATGGCGAGGTGATTACTGGCAGTAACCAGGAGAATGCCGATTTCACCGATGGATTGTGTGCTGAACGCGTGGCTTTGTTTTATGCCAACTCAACTTACCCTGATGTAGCGGTTAAAGCTATTGCCGTTACCGCAAAAAATGCACATGGCTTATTGGAATTTCCGGCGCAACCTTGTGGCTCGTGCCGCCAGGTGCTGGTAGAAACCGAGGTGCGTTACAACAAACATATTCGTGTAATTCTCGATGGCCGCAAACACATTCAGGTACTGGAAGGAGCCGACAACTTGCTTCCGTTTGCATTTAAACCTAAAGATTTAGAGTGAGAGAAGCTTCTAGCCACTAGCTACAAGTTACAAGTATCAAACATCAAGTTTTTTATCGAAAAATCATTTGTAGTTTATTCAAGCATTTCTGCATTTTCGCATTGCAGCATTTCCTCATTAACTCAATCACTCATTCACCAATCACTCTTTCTACCTTAAACCTTCACCGGGCTAAACTTTCCGGCTTTAAAAATTTTCATAAACTCGTCCCAAACAGGATCTTTTGGAGGATCGGCAATAATTGTAAGCGGCTCTTTGCGCACGGGATGCATAATTTCCACTCTGCGGGCATGCAGGTGAATACCTTTATCCTTGTTCGAGCGGGCAGCACCGTATTTTAAGTCGCCTTTAATATGCAGATGTAACTGGCGCAGCTGTACCCGAATTTGGTGATGACGACCGGTATGTATTTCTACCTCAAGCAAATGATAACGATCGATACTGGCCACGTGCCGGTAGGTGAGGCTTGCAAATTTAGCATCAGAACGAGGTTCTTTGTAGGCATAGCTACGATTTTTCTCCTGATCTTTGATGAGGTAATGTTCCAGCGTGTCAGTATATTTTGGAGGCCGTCCGTCTACCACAGCCCAATACACCTTTTTTACCCCGTCTTTTGTTTGAAAAAGTTTGTTCAGTCGTGGTAACACCTTGCTGGTTTTGGCCAATATGAGAATACCACTAGTAGGTCGGTCGAGGCGGTGTGGCAGACCAAGATAAACATTACCCGGTTTGTTGTATTTCACTTTCAGGTAATGTTTAACCTTGTCCATTACGGTTTCGTCGCCGGTTTTATCGCCCTGCACAACATCGCCGCATGCCTTGTTTATTGCAATAATATGGTTGTCTTCGTAAATTACTTCCATAGTGAGCTGCTAGCTTTTCCAGTTCAAAGTTTATCTCAGTTCTGTCATCCCCCTGGTCCTTCGTCCCTTTCCCCCTTCGAAGGGGGACTATGGGGGATGATACTTCCCCGAGTCTTGTATTTTACCTTTTTCCTTGAATTCTAATACTGTTCCTTTTCGCTAGGGAAATCCTGCGATTTTACATCGTTGATATAATTACCAACTGCCCCCTTAATTTCGGCAGCAAGATTGTGGTAACGACGTAAAAATCGTGGCGAGAATTGCTGCGTAATTCCCAGCAAATCGTGGATAACCAACACCTGTCCATCAACACCGCCACCGGCACCTATACCGATTACGGGAATTTTCAATTCCTGAGCCACTCGTTCTCCAAGTGAGGCAGGAATTTTCTCCAGCACAATCGCAAAACAACCGGCTTCTTCCAGCAACTTAGCATCGTTGATCAGTTTTTCTGCTTCGGCTTCCTGTTTGGCGCGTACAGTGTAAGTTCCAAATTTATGAATCGACTGTGGCATTAATCCAAGGTGCCCCATCACCGGAATCCCGGCAGAAAGGATACGTTTTACCGATTCGATTACTTCTTCGCCACCCTCGAGTTTTACCGAGTCGGCGGCAGTTTCTTTCATAATTCGAATGGCAGAACTAAGTGCCTCGCGCGAGTTTCCCTGGTAGGTTCCGAAAGGTAGGTCTACCACAACCAGTGCACGGTTTACGGCACGAACTACCGACGCTCCAAGGAAAATCATTTCGTTGAGTGTGATTGGCAGGGTGGTTTCGTGACCGGCCATTACGTTTGAGGCTGAATCGCCTACAAGAATAACATCTATCCCGGCTTCGTCAACCAACTGTGCCATACTGTAATCGTAGGCGGTTAACATCGATATTTTTTCGCCGCGCAATTTCATTTCCGATAAACGGTGCGTGGTAACTTTTCGAACTTCGCTGTGTACTGACATGTCTGTTTGTATTCTGTTTAGACAGCAAAATTAACCAAACCTTTTATTTTGCGCAAAACCAGACGTTTTTTCGTTTCATGTAAGTTAATGGTTAACTTTTATTAACCGGTTTATGCTCATAGTTTTCAGAAGGTTTATTTTCTTTGTGCCTAATTTGAATGTTAGAAAATGAGAAAACGAAAAAGTATATTCCCAAAAATTTATTTACCACTGATTTTTGTATTTGCTGTTTTTATTGCCGGGGCGCAGGATTCCGGAATTAGTAACGACGTGGTTTCGTTTACAAAACGCGAATTGAATTGGGGACTGATTATGGGCGTTAGCAAAGAACGCGAAGAATTGTTAAGCGACGAGAGCCGTTTTAACGAAGAACGTACTTTGCTGAATGGTAAATTCAGGTTCGAAAACAACTACTGGAATTTATTGGATTACAAACAGGAACGTTTGAATTTTAAGATTGAAGTTGGTCCTTACGGCGGTTTTGGCGATTGGGTTGACAGCTCGAAAGTAGAATACATTACTGCCGATCAGGATTTTTACGGATTGAGAACTTCAGCCAATATCGATTATACTTATCGCTATTACTACGATGCCAAAAGTTACACCGTGTTTGATGTAAGCGCTTGGGGACGTTACGATTTATATAAGCAGAATTTGGATGGAACCAGTACCGATTCGTTGGGTAACACTACTCCCGTTGACGAAAGTGATACAAAAGACCGCCTGCGTTATGGAATTAATGCAAAAGCTGGTTGGGGATCGGGACGATTAAGTCCGATGAACCATTTAATGACAGCCCACTACCTGTTGGAAAAATATTATCCGGGGCGTTTATTCTCCGATTACGAAATTGCACAGTTTGCACAGGTAATTGCTAATATAAAACACAGAAGAAATTACAAAGAAGGTCACGATACTGAAAAAGAAATGCTTGAAGTAATAGACTTTATCCGCAGCACTTTTGTGCTGGCTTCACCGGAATCGATGACAGCGGAATGGTCGTTCAGCGAGTTTGATCCGCGTTACCAGGGAAACCGTTTTGAGATTGGACCGCACTTTAAATATTATAACCAGGAACCTGACTTTTTATATGGAGGGTATATTCAGTACGACAACGCCAAATATGTAAACGTAAAATGGAACCGGAATTTTTCGGCAGGGCTTGTGTATAACCGCTACACCAAAACAGATATGGAATATGTTGATGAGTACCTTGTCAATGACAATGTTAGTCGCGATTGGGCAACAGCAGATATTAACCTGGGATGGAGTTATTACCCCAACCTGAAAACACAGTTCGATTTTGGAATGCGTTATGTTCCCGGTATTGAATTAAATAATTTCGACAATGTTGGTTCGTTAAGCCACAATTTTATTCCTTACCTCGCATACTTCACGCAGCTAAATGCCAAATCAAGAGTTAAACTCAACCTTGCCTGGCGTATTGCCGATGGCGAGCAGTTTGTTGTTCCGGGGCCGGAGTTTTCGTTATCGATTTATCGAAGTAAATATTAAACCCGCAGGAAAATCTTCTTTTTATACATGTAGTACAGTAATCCCCACATTAAGGCGAGTCCAAGGATTAGCAGCAAAAACTGACCGGCATCGCCAAGTGGTTTGGTAATCCACCCGAAAAAGAATTCGGTTATATACTGCATATCGATTATACGCACAAAAAGGTAAATAAAAATGGAGTTCATCCCGATTACCCTGAAATAAAATGCCCAGGCACGTATTTTCCAGTGATCGATGATGAGGTAGAATAAAGCCATTAACAGAAAACTGATTCCACCGGCAAGCATATTAAATGTCGATGTCCAGCAACTTTTTATAATAGGGTAGAAGGTTGAAAAGGCAAGCGCCAGAATGATCAAACCAACACCTGTGGCAGTCATATAACCGATTTTTTGCCAGTCGGTAGTTTTGCGGTTTCTGAGAATATTTCCGGCAATTGTGCCCATCAAAGTAACTCCTGTTGCCGAAAGACTACACATAATTCCTTCCGGATCAAACGTTCCTCCATATAATCGCCCGGGTAAAAACAACTGGTCGATGTAACCGTTTATACAACCTTCGGGAGTAAGAACACCGGCACCGACTCCCGGAACAGGAATTAACAACTGGATGATTCCGAAACCCGCAAGAATGCCCGCCAACCAGTAAATCCGACTTTTAAACGAATGAAAATAAATAACAATGAGCGAAGCAAAGAAGTAACCGATACCAATTTGCCCAAGCACACTGGCAATCCGGCCGTTTGCAAAACCATTATGGAAAACACCGTTGTAGAGCATTCCGAGAATGATTAGTATAACCATCCGTTTAAAGGCTTTTATTGCCAAACGTTTTTTCGGAACATTCTTTTCAATTTTTGCTTTTATCGAAAAGGGGATAGCAACTCCGGCGATAAACATGAATAAAGGGAAGATCAGGTCTTCGAAATGAAAGCCGGCCCAGTCAACATGTTCCATTTGCGCCGCCAGCCACTCGGCTCCGGTTATTTGCGAAATGGCAGTTGCCAAAATTCCGCCGCCGGTTATCCAAAACATATCAAATCCGCGAAGTACATCTAATGATTGAAGTCTTTTTTGTGGTTCAGTTCTTAATGATTTAGTTGCCATATTCGTTTAAGTTTAGACTTTTAAAAATAGTAAACATTGTGATTGATAAAACAGACTGGGAATTTATTTGAGTGTTGCATATTATAAAAAAATAGGTTGTGGTGTAATAACTTCAATTGCAATTTAACCCTTTACTACATCATCTTTTAAAGCCCATTCAATGGAACTTGTTGTTTAAATTAAGAGTCATCTGCTAAATCAAAAATCGTTAATCGTCATTCAATATTCGCAAATCTCCTGTCGTTTTGTCACCACTTCTGACAGGATTTTTACTGCGGCGGGTCAATAGTGTGTCAGATTTTACATTCATTCTGCTGATTTTTCCGTGGCACAATCATTGATTATTTCCTGACGTAAATTTTTGAAACAATAAAAACTTAAAAAATATAACAATGGGAAAAATTATCGGAATTGACTTAGGAACCACAAACTCTTGTGTTTCTGTAATGGAAGGTAACGAACCTGTAGTTATCCCTAACAGCGAGGGAAAACGTACAACACCTTCTATTGTTGCTTTCGTAGAAAACGGAGAACGCAAAGTTGGTGATCCTGCAAAACGTCAGGCTATCACTAACCCAACAAAAACAATCTTCTCGATTAAACGATTTATGGGAGAAACTTTTGATCGTGTATCAAAAGAAGTTGCCCGCGTACCTTACCAGGTAGTAAAAGGCGACAATAACACTCCACGTGTACAAATCGACGACAGAAAATATTCGCCACAGGAAATTTCAGCAATGACACTTCAGAAAATGAAGAAAACTGCTGAAGATTACCTTGGACAAGAAGTTACTGAAGCAGTAATTACTGTTCCTGCTTACTTTAACGACTCACAGCGTCAAGCGACAAAAGAAGCTGGTGAAATTGCCGGTTTAACTGTTCGTCGTATCATTAACGAACCTACTGCTGCATCGTTGGCTTACGGTTTGGATAAAATGGACAAAGACATGAAAATCGCAGTATTCGACCTTGGTGGTGGTACTTTCGATATTTCTATTCTTGAATTGGGTGACGGTGTTTTCGAAGTAAAATCAACCGATGGTGACACACACCTTGGTGGTGACGACTTCGACCAGGTAATTATCGACTGGTTGGCCGATGAATTTAACAGCGAAGAAGGAATCGACCTGCGCAAAGATCCAATGGCACTGCAACGTTTGAAAGAAGCTGCTGAGAAAGCAAAAATCGAATTGTCGAGCTCTTCTCAAACAGAGATCAACCTGCCATATATTATGCCGGTTAACGGTATTCCAAAACACCTGGTGAAAACATTATCACGTGCAAAATTCGAGCAGTTGGCAGATACTTTGATCACTGCTACTATCGAACCTTGTCGTAAAGCATTACAAAATGCAGGAATGTCGGCAAGCGATATCGACGAAGTAATTCTTGTTGGTGGATCAACTCGTATTCCTGCCATTCAGGATAAAGTAAAAGAATTCTTCGGGAAAGAGGCTTCAAAAGGTGTAAACCCTGATGAGGTGGTTGCCGTAGGTGCAGCTATTCAGGGTGGTGTTTTAACCGGTGAAGTAAAAGACGTTCTGCTGCTTGACGTAACTCCGCTTTCATTAGGTATTGAAACCATGGGTGGTGTAATGACCAAGTTGATCGAGTCGAATACAACTATTCCGACAAAAAAATCGGAAACATTTACTACTGCTGCCGACAATCAGCCTTCCGTAGAAATTCATGTTCTGCAGGGTGAGCGTCCAATGGCACAGGGTAACAAAACTATCGGTCGTTTCCACTTAGACGGAATTCCACCATCACCACGTGGTATCCCACAAATCGAGGTAACTTTCGATATCGATGCAAACGGTATTCTGCACGTACACGCTAAAGATAAAGCAACAGGTAAATCACAGTCGATCCGTATCGAGGCTTCTTCAGGTCTTTCGGATGACGAGATTAGCCGCATGAAATCGGAAGCTGAAGCAAACGCTGAAGCCGATAAGCAAGCAAAAGAATCAGCTGATAAAATCAACCAGGCTGACAGTTTGATCTTCCAGACTGAAAAGCAGTTGAAAGAATATGGCGACAAATTGCCAGCTGACAAAAAAGGCCCGATCGAAGATGCATTGAAAAAGCTGAAAGAAGCTCACGCATCAAAAGACATTGCAGCTATTGATGCCGCAATGAACGAGCTGAACACTGTTTTCCAGGCAGCTTCGCAGGAGATGTACAATGCTTCGCAAGCTGAGGGTGGTGCACAACCTGGGCCTGATGCAGGTCAGCAAGCCGGTCCTCAAGACCAGCCTAAAGACGACGGCGAAGTAACAGACGTTGACTTTGAAGAAGTGAAATAAGAGACGATTAGTAAAATAATCAATATAGTCAAGCGCAGTAGGTTTTTACTTACTGCGCTTTTTGTTTTTAGGTACTTGGTTTTGTTTACTTGTTTTTTTATTGTGCACTAACCTAACCGGTCGCATTGCAATAAAAGTGTTTATTAATTCAGTAATTGACGTAAAAAAGTTTAGAGGTACTTGTAAAATTATTTGAAGTTAATTATTCTTTTTGAAGCCCGGTAGGTGATTTAAGCATAAAGTACGGGTAGTTGAAAATGAGATTAAGTATAAAAACTAAATCAAACAGTGAAGCGTTCATGTTAAATCGAGCAAATTTTCCAATTAGTCTAATATTTTTAAAATAATATCTTTGCGAAAAATTCACTTTAGCTTGGACATGAATTTTTCGAATCAAATCTGTTTTCTGATTTTAACACTTTGCTACACATTCGTTTGTAGTTTTAGTAATGGGCAGGAATACCAAATTGAATACCTGTCTGTTGAAGATGGTTTGTCGCACAACAAAGTCACTTCCATTGTCCAGGATAAGTATGGTTTTATGTGGTTTGGTACCAACGGGGGACTTAACAGATACGATGGTTATCAATTTAAACACTATAAACCGAACCGGGAGCAAGTTACAAGCATTCAGAATGCATCTGTGGAAAGCTTATTCAGGGATTCTGCTGATCGGCTGTGGGTTGGAACGCAATCCGGTGGATATAGTTATTACGATGTAGAAAAAGACATATTCGTTGTTCCACCAGGAGCGGACAAATTAAATAAAAACCCGGTTGTTTCCTTTAATGAGGATGCCAGTGGCAATATCTTTATCAGTTCTCTGGGGCAAGGAGTTATTAAGTACAGCCCCGATAGTAATAACTATGAGAAATTAACAGAGGATGGATTTTGTCGCGCAGTAACCTGTGTTAATGATTCCATGATTTTTTATGGAACACAGCAAGGATTAACACAAATTGGATTGGATACTGTTGTAAAAACATTTAATCTTATAAACGGATACCACGAACCAATGAAAATGGTTGTTGATCGTCACAATCCTTATATCTGGATTGTTGGTTGGCGATTAAATCTGGTATGCTACAACTATTTGAATGGTAATTCTGAAATCATTAAAATTCCGGGTTTACAGGATGATCTGGATGCTGGTATTTCGTTAATGCAGGATGCAGATGGTGATCTTTGGATTGGAACAATAGGTAAAGGCCTGTATAAGTTTAATGTGGGAAGTTCGCATTTTCAGAGAATTGATATCAAACGAAATTTGAGTAGTTTGTTTAATCGTGATCATGACGTGATATTAGATATCTTTCAGGATGAAGCCGGATGTATTTGGCTTGGAACTGATGGAGGTGGTATAGTAAAGATAACTAAGCGAAACCAGTTTTTTACTCATCAGGTAGGAAATACGGATGAAGGACAACATATTACTGCAGTTCTCGAGGACGATAATGGTGTGTTGTGGGTAGGAACCAAAGGGAATGGGCTGTTCATGCGTGATGAAAAGGGACAATTCACAAAAATTATTAATCAGGATTTAAGTGTTGTAAATGATTTTGAATCTAATTATGTGAGAAGTATCTATCAATCTAAAGATGGTGTGATATGGGTGGGATTAGAATCGAATTTGTTTGTAGTACAAAAAAATAACAGCGGCCGAATGGAGTTGGTAAGGGCTGCAAAATTCCATGACTCACCTAATTTGTATACCCGAAAACCAATCAGTATAGCAGAAACTGAAACCTTACTTTGGATTGCCACTGAACAGACTGGTTTACATGTTTTTGAAAAAAATGCAGGGAAGTATGTGCTTAAGAAAAGAATCGAATCTAAAGATGAAGAAAGTAAACTTATAAGTACAACTGGTATGGTTTTACATGCCGATAATCAAAAACGTTTATGGCTCGGTACTAAGAATGGCCTCTATATGCTCCATTCAGAAGACGATTCTTTTACTTCGCTTACTTCGTTGCTTAGCGACCAGAATTTTTTGTTCGACAATACGATATTATGCCTGCATACGGATAATAATGGTCACTTGTGGTTTGGTACTCCCAGTAGTTTAAACCAACTTGTAAATAAATCCGACGGAGGATTCCAGGTAATCGAGTATGATATAAATGATGGCTTATCTGATGATTATATAAATTCTATTTTAAGCGATGATGAAGGGAATATTTGGGTAAGTACCAATGCCGGATTGTCGATGTTTAACCAGTTGGACCAAACGTTTATGAATTACGACATGTCTGATGGATTGGCAGATGTAAGCTATTCTGAGGCCTCGGGTTATAAAGGAAAAGATGGGCGATTATACTTTGGCGGTCAGAGCAGGTTAACCTACTTTTTGCCATCAGAAATAACGGATAACGTTTACAATCCTCCAATTGTAGTAACCGAATTCAAAATATTAAATAAGCCTGTTTCAATTGGCGATCAGGGAGTTTTAACGGAGAACATCAATGAGCAGCAGCGAATTTCTTTAAATCATTATCAAAATGAATTTTCATTAGAGTTAGCGGCGCTTGATTACAAAGCCCCTGGCTTAAACCAATATGCATATTGGTTAGAAGGAAGGGATAGTTCGCGGGTAATGATGGGGAACAGACGCTATATTTCCTTTTCGAATTTAAAGCCCGGCGCTTATACTTTACATTTGTACGCAACAAACAGTAATGGGCTGTGGAGTAAACATGAAAGATCGATTCGTATAAAAGTATCGGCTGCTCCATGGAAAACCTGGTACGCCACCGTAATTTATGTTCTTGTTATTGTGTTAATTGTGTATTTAATTATGCGAGTTGCAAGAAGGCAGGGAGCTTTAAGTCGCGATGTTGAAATGCAAAGGAAACTCCGCGAGAATCAAAAACAACTAAATGAAGAAAAACTGAGGTTTTTTACCAATGTTTCACACGAGATTCGTACACCACTTACACTTATATTAGCTCCGGTTAACGAATTACTGCAAAAGGACCTTTCAAAGGTTGGGCATAGTTTTGTAAGAAACAAAGCCGAAATTGTTCAGCAAAATACAAACAGACTGTTAACGCTGGTCAATCAGTTGCTTGAATTTAGGAAAGTAGAAGAAGGTCAGGTAACACTGAGGGCCTCAGAAAATAATATCATTGAATTCATTAAGCAATTGAGTAAGCCGTTTGAAGCTTATGCTACAAGCAAAAAAATAAAATACACATGTAACTATAAGTTAAGTGAGCCCTCGCTATTCTTCGATAACGAAAAAATGGCGGTGGTAATCAACAATTTACTCGCCAATGCAATTAAGTATGCGGGAGAGCCGGGTGTGGTGTCGATTAGTGTAAGCGATGGAGATGACTCTTCAGTATTGATAAGGATTTCGAACAATGGAAGTGGTATCCCTTCATCGAGTATGGAGTTACTTTTTGATCGTTTTTATCAGAATTCAGGATCGGCAACAGTCGACAGCTCGGGGATCGGACTTTCGCTGGTTAAAAGTTTTGTAGAACTCCATAAAGGTGAAGTTAGTGTGAAAAGCGCACCTAATGAATTAACCACTTTTACTATTGAGCTTTTGAAGGGGAAAGAACATTTATTACCCGATCAGATTATCGAAAGACCAACCGAAGCAGAAACATTTGAAAGTATCATTAAAAACGAACCGGAACCGTTACCTAAACAAAATAAAGGCATCAAAAATGCAAAGGTGTTAATTGTTGAAGATAATGAGGAAGTACGCAATTACTTGAATGATTTTTTAGAAGACTATTTTAATGTGATTGTAGCTAAAGATGGTTTGGAAGGCTATAAAAGTGCAATAGAACACAAGCCTGAATTGGTTATTTCGGATGTTATGATGCCCCGCATGGACGGCTTTGAATTGTGTCAGAAGATAAAATCCAATGCGCAGATTTCACATATCCCAATCATTCTTTTAACGGCAAAAGCCGAGCAGAAAGATGAAATGCTCGGAACCACAAAAGGAGCCGATGCTTATTTGACAAAGCCTTTCGATGCAGGAATGCTACTAGTGAAAATCAATATGCTCATCGACTCGCGACGTAAATTATCTGACAAATATGCCGATAAAGTCGTTCTTGCTCCGGAAGACAAGGAACTCGAGAAAGATGATGCCAAATTCTTAAAGAAGATCATGGCTATTCTCGAAGAAAATATTGGTAATATTGATTTCACGAAGGAACTGTTGGCAGATAAAATGGCAATGAGTGATACAACTTTGTTTCGGAGGTGTAAAAAGCTTGTCAATCTTTCACCAAGCGCATTCATTAAATCAATACGTTTAAAACGAGCGGCTCAGTTACTGCGAGACTCCGATCTTACAGTGACTGAAATTATGGATGCTGTAGCTTATGTGGAAATAAAAACCTTTAGGCGAAACTTTATAAAAGAGTTCAAAATGTCTCCATCCGATTACAGAAAACAGCATAAGAAGTGATGTTGTTTTTGTCCGCAATCAACTTCCTGATCTGAGGTATCAGACCGTATTATTGCCAATTCCAACTATACTTAAAATATCTTCTCCACGTATATATTTGCGCTAAAACTAAAGCCACTTATTCCAATATTTACTCCCTCCCAATTGTAATGTATCATTATTCCATACCCTCAGGTCTTTATTTGATTTTTTGCTGTTTTGTGAAAATTTTAAGTTGCTCATAATGTGTGGAATTCTATGTGTTTGTGACGCGTTTTGTACCCCATCATGAATCTTTTTTAATGTGCGTTTAGACCGTTTTTGTACCCCTGTCTGGTTTTTTAAAACGCATTTTCATCGGGTTTTCATCCACTTTTGGGAAATGAGATTTTTAAAGAATTTCATCTGTGTGGAAATTGAAGTGATCTTCTGGAATTATGATAAAGTTTGATAGACAAAAATTCTTGACATACCTACTAAGAGCCATGTTTTTGATTCTTGTGGTTATGCTGTTTGTGTTGTTTTATGTGCTTGGAAATTGAGATTTATGTTGGATTAACAAATAGTTTAAAATTTATGAAAAAAAATTATGAAGTATTAAAACGGATGCTATTGATTATTGTACTGATAATCACTAGCTATCTAAATGTTGCTGCCCAGGCAAATAGCTTGTCCGGGGTAGTGAAAGATGAGGCAGACCTGCCGCTGCCGGGTGTGTCAGTTGTAATTCAAGGAACTACGACCGGTACAGTTACCAATGTCGACGGTGAATTTACCTTGACGAATGTTGAAAATGGTACAACGCTCTTATTCTCTTGCGTGGGAATGAAAACAGAGGAAGTGGTGTACAACGGCGAGTCAACAGTTGCAATTACAATGGTGATTGATGCCATTGGTATCGACGAAGTTGTTGCAATTGGTTACGGTGTAAAAAAGAAATCGAATCTTACCGGTTCGGTTGCCACTGTAAATGCGTCGCAGATTAACACGCGTCCTACACAATCTATTTCGTCAGCATTGTCTGGTACAATGTCGGGTGTAAGTGTAAGACAAACATCAGGTGCTCCCGGTTCTCAAACTGGTAGCGTAGTTATTCGTGGAAAAAACTCGATTAACGGTGGTAGCCCATTGGTAATTGTTGATGGTGTTCCGGGAAGTATGGATAACATCGACCTTGAAGATGTTGAAAACATTTCGGTACTGAAAGATGCGGCGTCTGCTGCAATTTATGGTGTTTCTGCAGCAAATGGTGTAATTCTTATTACCACCAAAAAAGGTACAGTTAACCAGGGACCAAGTGTAAGCTACAGCAACAATTTAACCTGGTCTTCTCCAACCTATACTCCAACATATCTGGAGTCGGCCGAGTATGCTGAGTTATACAACGAAGCGTATATGAACGATAATCCATCGGCTACTGCTGCTCCTTATACGGATGAGGATATTCAGAAATTTCGTGATGGTTCTTCTCCATACACGCATCCGAATACCGACTGGATTGGTGAGTTCATGAAAAAAAGTGCATTCGAGCAGCACCACCATATGGGAATTACCGGTGGTACTGAAAAAACTTCTTATTCTGCATCTGTCGGTTTCCTCGATCAGGGTGGCTTAATTGACAACATGGACTATAGTCGTTTTAATATGAGAACAAATATTCAGTCGCAGATTAACGACCGTTTATCTCTTGGCATGAATATTTCGGCTTATAAAAGCGAAAACAATAGCGGATGGAACTCATTTGGTACTATAATGGGTTGGTTAATCAGGAATCCGCCCACATCGGCCATTTATAATGCTGACGGAACATACTCGTACGATGGATATAAAAACCCTGCTGCTTACATTGGTAACGATGGTTTCAGAGAAAGTAAACAAAACGAATTGTTTGCCATTTTTAATGCTGAATACAAAATTATCGATGGCCTTACCGTAAAAGGGGTTTATTCGCACCGTGCTTCTTTTAACCAAAGCAAAGGATTCAAGAAACACGTAACTTATTCGAATACTGAAACCGGTATGACAGATGATTCAGGTTTGCGCGAAATGTATGAAACACGCACAGAAACGGAAAGAGCAACCGGACAGGTGCTTGTTAATTACAACAAATCGTTCGACAAACACAATATTGGTGCTTTGGCCGGTTACGAGCAATACGAGACAGAGTACAATTACCTGAATGCAACAAGAAAGAACTACTCGAACGATGAATTGTATGAGCTAAATGCCGGCGACGCTGAAACACAAAAGAACGACGGAACCGGTAACGATTTTGCCCGTCAGTCATACTTCGGACGTGTTCAGTACGACTACAGCGGAAAATACCTGTTGGAAGCCAACTTACGTTACGATGGTACTTCTCGTTTTTCTGAAGACCACCGCTGGGGACTTTTCCCTGCACTTTCAGCAGGTTGGAGAGTTTCTGAAGAAAGTTTCCTTGCTGATGCTTCATGGTTAGACAACCTGAAACTTCGCGGAGGCTGGGGATCTACCGGTAACTCAGAAACCGGACTTTACGAAACTGTTCCTACATACAAATACAACGGACAGTACATTATCGGCAATAGTTTGGTTACTGGTGTAAACGAAGGTCGTTATGCCAACAGCGTATTAACCTGGGCTACTGTAAAATCAGTGGAAGGTGCCGTTGAAGGTAGTATCTACAACGGATTGTTCGGATGGGAATTAGCTGTATTTAAAAAGACAACCACCGATATGATTCTTCAGTTGCCAGTTCCTTCTATCCTAGGTATGTCTGCTCCTAATCAGAATGCAGGTGAATTGCAAAATACAGGTTTCGACCTTTCGTTAACACATAGAAATAGCTTTAGCAATGGTTTCAAATACGATGTAGCTGTTAACTACGGTTATGTGAAAAACGAATTGACAGACCTTCAGGGAACAGAAGGTCCTTACAGCAAATACATTATGGAAGAAGGTAGTCCATGGGAATCGTTCTATGGTTACGAATTCGAAGGATTTTTTGTTGACCAGGCAGATATTGATAGCCATGCTTCGCAAAATGGGAATATTGCTCCTGGTGACCTGAAATTTAAAGACCAGTTAACTGTTGATACTGATGGTGATGGTACACCTGATGCAACCGACGGCGTAATTAACGGCGATGACCGTGTTGTTATCGGACAAAATTTCCCAACTCACACTTTGGGTATTATCGGTAATGCAAGCTACAAAAACTTCGAATTTTCAATATTCTTCCAGGGAGCTTTTGATGTTGATGTATACTACGAGAACGAAGCTGCCTATTCATTCTTTAACGGAGCTAAAGTATTGGAACGTCACCTCGACCGTTGGACTCCTGAGAATTTAGATGCAAGCTACCCAAGATTAACACAAAGCCAGCAACACAACTATGCGACCAACAGCTTTTGGTTGGAAGATGGTTCTTATTTAAGGCTTAAAAACATCAACCTGGGTTACAATATTCCTAAGGCTTTAACATCAAAAATTGGTATCGACAGACTGAAAGTATTCTTCTCAGGCGAGAACCTAGTTACATTCTCTGGTTTGGATAACTTCGATCCTGAAGCTCCTTCAATTAACCGTGGATGGTATTACGGAAACGTGAAGAAAGTGTCTTTCGGAGTTAAAGCTAATTTCTAATCAATAAAGAACAGTGAAAATGAAGAAATATATAGTACTATTACTGACAATTATCGCATTTACATCGTGCGAAGACGGTTTCTTAGACCGCTATCCAAAAGATGAACTTTCGGCAGGAAGTTTCTGGAAACAGGAGCAGGATGCAGTTCAGTTCCTTACCTCTATTTATCAATACTTCCCAATGTTCCTGATCGATGATGAGATCTATTCAGATAATGCATTGCACGGAATTAAATGGGCCGAAGGAGATGTTGCAAAAGGTATTTACGATCCGTTGAATGGAACTTTCAAAGGGCACTGGAGTGGCAAATACGGTGGTGTTCGTAAAACAAATGTATTGTTGGAGAATATCGAGAATATTGAAGATATTGATCCTACAGTTAAAGCACAGATCATTGCCCAGGGCAGATTTTTCAGAGCCTACTTACACTTCGACCTTTGTAAAGTGTTTGGCGACATTCCAGTAATCGACAAAAGTTTAACACTGGAAGAGTCGTATACAGTAAGTCGCGCACCTATTGCACAGGTAGTTGATTTTATTACTGCCGACCTGGCGGCTGCTGCTGCTGATTTGCCTGTTGAATGGGCAGGAGAAGAATATGGCCGTGTAACAAAAGGTGCTGCCCTGGCTATGAAGGCGCGTGTTGAGTTGTTCTACAGCAACTGGGCCGATGCTGCTGCCACTGCAAAGCAGGTAATGGACCTTGATGTTTACGAATTATACGACCAGGAAAATACCGGTAGTTATGCTGAGTTGTTTTATACCAGCGAACAGGGTGATCCTCGTAAAGCAGAAATGGTGTTGGAAACACAGCGTAAAGCTGACGACTATGAAAACTGGCACAACAAATGGAGTGCGCCTCCGGGATTTGGTTGGGGTGGTATTAACCCGACACAGAGTTTTGTTGACGAGTTTGAATGTATCGACGGTAAAACCATTGCCGAATCGGATTTATACGACGACACAAAACCTTTCGAAAACCGTGACCCACGTTTAGAAGTAAACGTTTTGCACCACGGTGAAACATTCCAGGATCAGGAAATCCGTACCCGTCCGGTACAGGAAGATTATCCAAGAGGTATTGCAACACACCGTGATGCTACTTCAACCGGATACTACCAGGAGAAATTCCTGAATCCGAACGAAGATATTACCGGTGCTGATGCATGGAACACTTCTCACGACTGGCCTATTATTCGTTACGCTGAAGTGCTGTTAACTTATGCCGAAGCAAGAAACGAAGCTACAGGTCCGGACGCTGAGGTGTACAGTGCCGTAAATAAAGTTCGTACAAGGGTTGGAATGCCTGAGTTACCTGCAGGACTTTCGAAAGATGAAATGCGCGAACGCATTCGCAGAGAATGGCGTGTTGAGTTTGGTATGGAAGGCCGTCGTTGGTTAGATATCCGTCGTTGGGATATTGGTAGCGAAGTGTTGCAAGGTCAGTACTACGGAATGAAATACGATCCTGAAACACAAACACCTTTTATTGGTGAGAATGTAGCTGCAGGTGTAGTTCGTCAATATGAATCGCATAACCGCTTGTGGCCAATCCCGAAAAGTCAGCTCGACCTGAATGAGAATCTTACTCAGAATCCGGGATATAATTAATAAATTACAAAACAATTGTTTTAAATAGAAGGGAGGAGGTACTGCCTCTTCCCTTTATTTTTTAAGATGAAAGCTGGAATAAAAAACATATTGAATGCCCTCTTTTTTATAGTGCTTTGGGCATATTATGCTTCATATGGAAAATACATTCTCATTTACCAGGAAAATCATTCCCTCTTTTTATTCGACAAACAATATTTTTATAAATTCCTTTATTTCCCCGGTGGTTTAGCTGAATATCTTTCTGCATTTTTCACCCAGTTTTTTTATTCCCCGATATTAGGTGCGTTTCTAATCGCCCTTATTTTCCTGCTCATCACATTTTTTATACAATCTGTATTAAACAGGCCTCCTCATTTACTGTTTCTACTTTCCTATATTCCAGCCCTTATTTTCCTGGTTTTTTTCAATCAACCAGAATTTGGGCTAACACTGGCTATAGCATTTACCATAAATCTGGGCGCTATAGTTATTTTTAATAAGCTTGCAAAAACAAGATGGCGCTATTGCTTTGCTGTTCTTGCAGTGGTTATTTTGTATTTTACTTGTGCCGGTGTATATCATCTGTTCTGGATTTCAGTTGTACTCTACGAGATTTTATACTTCCAGTCAAAATCAAAAAAAATATTCTTACCCCTATTCATCGTATTGGCACTATATGTACCAACTTTTGCCGGACAAAACATTTTTCATATTCATTTTAACGTTAGCTATTTTCGCTTACTCGGCGATAGCCTCAACGAAATGCCTCCAATATTTTTTGCACTGGTAGGTTTTTTCATTCTTGTGCCGATTGGTACATGGTTGCTACAGTCAAAATCTAATCTCCTGTCTGAAAAGATGGAAAAGCCGTTTGTTATACTTGGGGCCATTTTTATGCTTACACTTACGGTGGCCATTTTGTATCGCTCTTACGATAAAAAAGTAAACCAAATGATTTGCACAGCCCATGAAGCCCGTGCAAATAATTGGGAACAGGTACTTAAAATTTCAGCAGATTACGATGGTTCGAATTACCTGATGGCCTATTACACCAACCTGGCTTTATTAAAGTCGGGTAAAATGGAAAACAACTTGTTTGAGTTTAACCAGGAATTGGGAACAAACGGCTTGTTTTTTACCTGGGACCGAAGTCGTAAAAAAAGCGAACACGGTGGCTTACTTTATTACGAATTAGGATTTATTAATGAAGCTCACCACTGGGCATTCGAATCGTTAATAAGTAATGGCGAGAATGCACCACAATTAAAAATGCTGGCATTAACGAACCTTATAAACGGAAAACGTGAGTCGGCAGCAAAATATTTACTAAAATTAGATCAATCACTATTCTACTCAAATTGGGTAGAACAATATATGCCTTTATGTGAGGACAGTACGCTTTGGGCGAAAAGCGAATTCATTAGGGAAAAGAGGGCACAAATGCCAGATGCTGATTTTTTTATGAACCTGAATAATTTGGCTCCCGACCTTGTACAATTGTTGAAATCAAATCCTCAGAACGAGGCTGCTTTCCGGTTTATGCTGAGTTTTTATCTGTTATCGAATCAGGTAGATTTATTTGCAGAAACATTAAAGGAATTTCATCCTGCCAATCAAGCTATCTCGTCAATGTATCAGCAGGCTTTGTTAATTTTTCTTTCGGCACATCCTGATAAAGCAGAAGAGTACAAGGATTTTAATATTGATTTAGCCACCAAACAAAAATTCAGTGCTTATGCCAATGCAATGCGTTCTCAACAACCGCGCAGAGGAAATATTCCGGAAAAATTCAGGAATGAATTCCAAAGTACGTATTGGTATTATTTGCACTTTGTAAGTCCGCACGGCAATAAGGTAATTACTAAAAATTAGAATGATGGAAACAAAAAGGGGATATATTTTAATCGTAATACTTATAGTGCTTTTGGCAGGCTGTAAAAGTTCTGTTACCGATTTCACTGAGACCGATAAATTGGTCTCAATAGACCCCGATTATTCCGATATTGTATTGCCACCAAACATTGCTCCGTTAAACTTTAAAATTGAAGAGGAGGCAACAGAATATCGTGTTGATATTTATTCCGAGAATGGAAAAGTAATTCAGATAAAATCAAAAAATGGCATTGTTGACATTCCTATTTCAAAGTGGAAAAAACTTTTGGCTGAAAACAGAGGGGAAAAACTATTCTTTTCAATTTATGGTAAAAGCGAAAACGGGTGGGTAAAATTCCCGGAGATTGAAAACACGATTGCCAACGAGAATATTGATAGCCATTTGGCTTTCCGGATTTTATACCCGGGTTACGAGTTGTGGAATGACATGGGAATATACCAGCGCAACCTGGAAACCTTTGAACAAAAGCCAATTATCGAAAACAAAGCTTTGGGCAACGATTGTGTGAATTGCCATTCGTTTGCTGCTAATTCGCCCGAAACCATGATGTTTCATGTACGAGGTAAAAACGGAGGAACCATTGTGTATTCGGAAGGCGAACTTAAAAAACGCAATATTAAAGTTGAAGGAATGCCTGGCGGCGCAGTTTATCCGTATTGGCATCCCGGCGGTAAGATGATTGCATTTTCATCGAACAGAATAAAACAGTTTTTTCATTCAACCGGTGACAAATACATCGAAGTCAGCGATTTTATATCGGATCTAATCGTATATGATGTGGAGGAGAATATTGTCCGCTCCGATTCTTCCATTGCCACAAAAGAATATATGGAAACATTCCCAACCTGGTCGCCCGACGGAAAATACCTTTATTATACCAGGGCTTTACCACCTGTTGACGAAGACCTTAAAAACGTTCGTTACAACTTAATGCGGATTGCTTTTAACGCTACAAATAACACCTGGGGGCAACCCGAAACTATTTACGATGCGGTTGCGATCGGTAAAAGTGTTGCTTTTCCGCGCATTTCGCCCGATGGAAAAACGCTGGTTTTTACCATGGCAGATTACGGTAATTTTACCATATGGCACAACGAAGCTGATTTGTACCAGGTAAATCTGGAAACCAACAAAACCGAAATTCTTCCTGTAAATAGTGATTGGGTAGAGAGTTACCACAGCTGGTCGTCGAATGGCAGGTGGATGGTTTTTAGTAGCAAACGGCGCGATACCCAATGTGCTAGGCCTTACTTTTTCTATTTCGATAAAAACGGTAAAGCCCATAAGCCATTTATAATGCCACAGAAAGATCCTGAATTTTACGATTCGTTTTTACGCACCTATAATATACCTGAATTGATTACCGGGGAAGTTCCTGTAAAGGAGTGGGATTTAATTGATGCTGCACATCAGGATCCGGTACAAGCTCAGGCTGATTAGATGCAAATTTACCAACCAACTAATATTTATAATTTTTAACTGAACAATTATGCCTAAAATATTTTTCTCCTTATTTGTTTTTTTGCTTGGAAGCCTAACGTTTACAAGTGCCCAAAATACAATCGATTTATCAGGCGAATGGCAGGTATTTTTAGAACCCAACCACGAACTTGAAGAACAATACCCCAACTCATTTAATGGAATGGGCAAAATTGAACTTCCGGCTTCGTTGGCCGAAAAAGGTTTTGGCTACCGCACCACCGGTTCCGATTTTGGTATTCTAACCCCGGAATTTAAATTTATTGGAAAAGCACGCTATTCACGGGAAATAGAAATTCCGGCCGATTGGAAAAACAAAGAGGTGGAAATACTTTTAGAACGAGTTCTCTGGGAGTCACGCATTTTTATCGACGGTAAAGAACTGAGTAAAGCAGATGCTTTGGGGACACCTCACATTCACCGGATTGGGGAAATTAAACCGGGCAAACACCAATTGACTGTTTTGGTTGATAACGACCTGATTCATAATATTGGCGATAAAGGCCATGCTTACGGAGAGTATACCCAAAGCATCTGGAATGGTGTTGTTGGAAAAATGGAAATGCGTGCGCTTAATTCCACCCGGTTTCAAAAAGTAAATATTTACCCTGATGTTGAAAATGAAAAACTGAGCGTTAAAACGGAAATCCAATCCGAATCAGCCGGGAAAACAGTTTTTTCGTATGAGATTGTTTCAGTCACTACCGGAGAAGTTGTTTTACAGGGAGATGAAAAAGTTGAGCTTTCAACAGATTCAAACGAAGTGGACTTTGTGATCGATACAAAATCGAAGCTAAAAAAGTGGAGCGAATTTACACCCGAAGTTTATCTCCTGAAATCAAAATTACACGTCGGAGAAAACACCGATGAGACGGAAACAGAATTTGGATTTTACCAGTTAAGTCACAACGGAACAAAATTGCTGGTTAACGGAAATCCTGTTTTTCTGCGTGGTAACCTCGATTGTGTGCATTTCCCACTAACCGGATATGCCTCGTGTAAGCTGGAAGATTGGGAACGGATTTTTAGGATATATAAAGAGTATGGTCTAAATCATGCCCGTTTCCATTCGTGGTGTCCGTCCGAGGCGGCTTTTAAAGCAGCAAACCGTGTGGGGATTTATTTACAGGCCGAAGCGTCGATTTGGATTGACTGGTGGATGAGCGTGGATAATACAGAACGTGGGCGACCGGAAATGAATACAAAAGGTTTCCCAAAAGGACTGGGCTTCGATGAAGAACGCGATAAGTTTGTAGTAGCCGAGATGAACCGCATGGTGGAAACCTATGGAAACCATCCGTCATTCACGATGTTTTGTATTGGCAATGAATTGGGGAATTCCGATTTCGACGTAATGAAACAGTGGGTTGCCGATTTGAAAAAGAAGGATCCGAGAAGACTTTATGCGGTTTCAACGGCACGTACCATTACCGAATTTGACGATTATAGTGCAACACATTACATTAAAGATGTAGGCCGTACACGCGGACTAAACGGGGCACACACCAACTGGGATTTCGAAAAGGTTTATTCACAAATGAACATCCCAATTATTGCGCACGAAATTGGCCAGTGGCCGGTATATCCCAAGTGGTCGGAAATTGATAAATACAAAGGCGTATTAAAAGCACGTAATTTTGAGGAGTTTAAAGTTCAGGCTGAAAAGAACGGAATAGGTGAACAGGACGAAGAGTTTGCCAAAGCATCGGGTGCGCTTAACCAACTGATGTATAAATACGAAACCGAATCGTTTTTCAGAACAGAAAGTTGTGCCGGAATTCAGCTCTTAAGTATGCAGGATTACCAGGGACAAGGCGAAGCTTTGGTAGGCTGGCTCGATGCCCATTGGGATAGCAAGGGGATTGTGGAGCCGCAAAAGTTTAAAGAGCATTACAATACAACTGTTCCATTATTGCGAATGGATAAATTTGTGTGGACAACAGACGAAAGCTTTGAAGCAGAAGCCCAAGTCTCTCATCACGGAGAACAGGATTTAACAGGAATCTGTACATGGAAGATAGTTGGCGAAAATGACAAAACCCTATCAAAAGGTACATTTGGAAAGTTTAGTTTTAAACGGGGAACCTTAACCGATTTAGGACAGATTAACTACCCGCTAAACAACATTACGAAAGCCCAACAACTAACTGTTTCTATTGAAATTGAAGATACTGAATTTCGGAACGAATGGAATATCTGGGTATTTCCTGCCGAGGTAAATGTGCCAGATACAGGCGATGTATTGGTAGCCAAAGTTCTGGATGAGAAAACAAAGGAGGCACTTGAAAATGGCGCAAAAGTACTTTTAGTTGCCAACAAATTGGGGACAAAAGAAACATCGGTGAATATTAACTTTTATCCTTTGTATTGGTCTTTAACCTTTTTCCCGGGGCAAGGCAAAACTTGTATTGGCATGTTGCTGCAAGATGAACATCCGGCATTTAATCAGTTTCCAACCTCGTATCATTCCGATTGGCAGTGGGAAACCATCAGTAAAGAAGCCAAAGGTTTTATTTTGAATGAATTGCCAAAAAATTACAAGCCAATAGCACAACCGGTTGATGATTTTCACCGAAACAATAAACTTGGAGCAATATTCGAATTTGAAGTTGGGAAAGGAAAAATTTTGGTTTGCGGTTTCGATATCGATTCGGACAAACCGGTTGCCTTCCAGTTAAAAAGCAGTTTGTTGGAATACATGAACTCAGGCAAATTCAATCCAAAACAGGAGGTGGAGTTTTCCTGGCTGCAACAAATGCTTCCTGAAATTCCAAAAGCGGAAGAAGCAAATGTCCCGGATGAATTTAAAAACGCGGTTCTCTACGTAGATGCTGCTGCCAATTTGAAGAAGGAAGGATCAACTGTCAGCTGGGAAAAAGAACTGGATGAAATTAAGCTTGCGAAAGAAACCTCGTACCAGTTAAAGGCCGATGGTGTTTGGAAAGAAAAGGATCAAACGCTTTGGCACGGGAAAAAAATGAATCTGCAGATAAACTGTCCGGAAGGAATGTTGGGAACACTGTATGTCCAGTTTTCCGATTTCAATAAGAAAGGACGCACCGGAATGCTTGAATTTGAAGGCCGAAAATCAAAACTTGGCCTTCACCACGGTGATGGAGTTTGGGTAAAATTTCATGTTATGCGAGAGGATAGCAACGATGGTAAACTGATATTAAAAACAGAAACCGAGACGGGTGGAAATTTAATGATAAGCAAGATCGTACTCGTAAAAGAATAAGAATGAAAACACAAAGTATAAAACTTATTTGCGGCCTTCTTTTAATTGCTCTATGCAGTTGTCAGAAAAGTACTGAACTAAGCGGTTCTAAGCCGAATATCATTTTTATTCTGGCCGACGACATGAGCTATTACGATTTAAGTTGCCTGGGACAAAAAGAATTTTCAACTCCTAATATTGACAAACTTTACAATAACGGGCTGTTTTTTTCTGAGGCTTATAGTTCGGCTCCTGAATGTGCACCGGCACGTGGAACTTTGATGGAAGGAAAACATTTAGGCCACAGTCGTATTCGTTTAAACCGGTCGGTTCGAATGCAAGACCATTTAAAAGATGAAGATATAACCGTTGCCGAAATGTTAAAAACAGCGGGTTATAAAACGGGTTTTGTTGGGAAATGGGGAATCGGCCTTCCAGGTACTGAAGGTACACCCGACAAGCAAGGATTTGATTATGCCTACGGTTTTTACGACCAGCTGCGTGCCCACGGATTTTACCCGCATTACATGATGGAGAATGGCAAACAGGTTCCTGTTCCTGAGAATTATGGTTTCGACATGGATAATGCTTATGCGCATACAAACAACAAAGAGGGTTTAAATGTATACGACGAAAATGGTCAGCTTCTTCCCAAAGGAATTAAAGATCCTTACAAGGCAAAAAACTCGCAGGATTTGATCCATGAAAAAGCGTTGACCTTTCTGAAGGATAATCATGAATCGCCCATGTTTTTGTATTACGCCACGCAATTACCACATGGCCCATGTATTACTCCTGATTTGGGGGAATACAAAGACAAACCGTGGGAAATGAAACACAAAGAGTGGGCTGCCATGATGACCCACCTCGACCGCCACGTAGGCGAATTGGTAGACCTGACGGTTGAATTGGGAATTGATAAAAATACCATCTTTATTTTCTCTAGCGATAATGGTTATGCCCACTGCGGATATATGGGACGCAAGCATTGGGAGGACGATCCGCTTTTCAAAAACAAAGGGCCGTGGAAAGCCGGTAAGTTTGCTTCGTTTGATGGTGGTGTAAGAATACCTATGCTGGCCTACTGCCCGGGTAAAGTTCAAAAAGGAAACACCAGCCATAAAGTTGTGTTATACGACTTCCTGGCAACTGCTTGCGATATGGCAGGAGTGAATCCTCCTGAAAATGACGGTTTAAGCTTTGTGCCGCTTTTGCAGGGCAATACGGAACAACAGGAAGAACATGCCTACTTGTATTGGGGAGGCGGAACATTTACTCCACAGGCACAGGCTGTGCGAATGGGAGACTGGTTTGCTACACGGAATACTCCGGCAGAGCCGTTGCAATTGTGGAACCTGAAATATGATATTAGCTGTGAAAAAGATGTGGCAAAAGAAAATCCCGCGTTGGTGAAGGAGATTTTGGAAATAATGCAAAATGAGCATCGTGACAGCGAGTGGTACACAAACCCGGGAGATACGAAACAAATCTTAAAAGAGAAAAAAGAGAAGGCTGAAAAAGAAGGAACAATGCAGGTTCCGGTAAAAGCAAATTCAGTTTACCCTAAAATAAACTAAATCGATTAATGATGAAGCAACTAAAAATATTCGGACTATTGTTAATAGTTAGCCTGATTGCATGTACCAAAAAGGAAACTGTTCAGAGTTTTCAAGGTAGTAATCTGGTTTTCGAAGAATTGGCTAACGTTTGGGACGAAGCCATGCCCCTTGGAAACGGAATGGTGGGCAACCTGGTTTGGCAAAAAAACGGGAAATTACGTTTCTCGCTCGATCGTGCCGACCTTTGGGATTTACGCCCCATGGAAAACATTGACTTTGATACATGGAAATTTCAAGAAGTGTATGAGCATTGGAAAGCCGATGAATATCAAAAAGTTCAGGAAGTTTTTGATGCGCCATACAACAAATTACCTGCACCATCGAAAATACCTGCCGGTGCTTTGGAATTCGATATTGAAAAGCTGGGAAAAGTAAAAAAGGTGGAGCTTGATATTCAAGCCGCAATTTGTATCGTTGAATGGGAGAATGGCGCAAAACTTACCACTTTTGTTCATGCTGATAAACCTGCAGGTTGGTATCGATTCGAAAATATTCCCGAGGCATTAAAAATTGAATTAATAGCGCCTGCTTACAATCGGGAAAATACTGAAGGATATACCAGTCAGTCACGTCAGGATTTAAACCGGTTGGGCTACGAGCAGGGCGAAATTATTAATGGCGAAAATGAAATTACCTACAACCAAAAAGGTTGGGGAGAGTTTGCCTATCAAATTCATACTGAGTGGACAGACGACGCAAACAGTCTGATTGGGTGTTGGTCGGTTTCATCGGAGAACGAAGGATGGGAAGCCAGCCCCAAAGCCATTGAAGTAGTAAAAAATGAAATAGCTTCGGGTTATAAAGAAGCAGTGACGAGCCATAATAAGTGGTGGCAAAACTTCTGGAACCAATCATCGGTAAATATTCCTGACTCAGTTTTACAACGACAGTACTATTTAGAAATGTATAAGTTCGGCTCGGTAGCACGTGCCGATGCTCCTCCAATTTCGTTGCAGGCAGTTTGGACTGCCGACCACGGAAAGCTACCGCCCTGGAAAGGCGATTATCATCACGATTTAAATACCCAGCTTAGTTACTGGCCTGCATACACAGGTAATCATCTTCAACTGGAGGAAGGTTATATTAACTGGCTTTGGAAATACCGTCCGACCTTTAAAAAGTATACCAGGGAGTATTTTGGTGTTAACGGAATGAATGTTCCGGGTGTATGCACGCTTGACGGCGAACCAATGGGCGGTTGGATTCAGTACGCAATGGGGCAGGGAGTTGGATCATGGTTGTCGCATCATTTCTACTTGCACTGGAAATACACGATGGACCGCGATTTCTTAAAAACAAAAGCTTACCCGTGGTTGAAAGATGTAGCAACTTTTATCGATGAAATATCGGTGGTTGGCGCAGATGGCAAACGCAAACTAAAAATAAGTTCCAGTCCTGAAATCTACAATAATTCGGCTAAAGCCTGGTTTGGTAAGACCACCAATTTTGATTTGGCTTTAATAAGGTGGAATTTGACAAAAGCAGCTGAACTGGCCACTGAACTTGGACTGAATGAGGAAGCTAAAAAATGGATGGGGATTTTAGCCGAATGGCCGGAATTAGCTGTTGACGAGGAAACCGGATTAATGATTGCCCCGGAATTCCCTTATAATGAATCGCATCGCCATTTTTCTCATTTAATGGGATTCCATCCACTTGGCCTGATTGATTATTCGAATGGTGAAAACGACAAAAAAATAATCGATAATACCTTGAGTAATCTTGAACAACAAAGTTCTGACTATTGGGTGGGTTATTCATTCAGTTGGCAAGGTAATTTATACGCCCGGGCTTTTGATGGAGAGAAAGCAGCGCAGGCTTTAACAACTTTTGCTGAATGTTTCTGTTTGAAAAACTCGTTTCATGCCAATGGAGACCAGTGTAAAGCCGGTCATTCAAAATTTACTTACCGACCATTTACACTGGAAGGTAACTTTGCTTTTGCCTCGGCCATTCAGGAAATGCTGATTCAAAGTCATACAGGTGTAATAAATCTTTTCCCTGCATTGCCTGATTCATGGGCGAATTGTTCGTTTGAAAAATTACGAACAAACGGCGCTTTTCTGGTATCAGCAAAATATGAAAACAGCGAAGTTACAGAAGTAATAATAGAAGCAACTGTTAAAGGTACGGCAACAGTTAAATATCCATTCAGTACTCAAACCTACCTTGTAAATGGTAAGGTTCAGCAACATAGTGGCGATCCCTTACTGAATCTGGATATGGAAGAAGGTGAAAAGTTAATCTTAAAAATTCAATAGCAACTGATATAAAATGAAACAACTCATTTTTTTCCTGGCGGCAATAGTTTTTTCGAAAGTTCAGCACCGGTTAAAAAGTTAGTTGAAGCAATACAGTTAAGTTAATTATGACTCGTTTATTTTTATTAATAGTTATCGCAGCCTTTTTGTCATCGTGTACACAAAAGGTAGAGCTTGAGCCATCAAAGCCAAACGTCATTTACATTTTGGCCGACGATTTAGGCTACGGCGATTTAAGCTGCTACGGGCAGAAAAAATTCTCAACTCCAAATATAGATAAGCTGGCCGGACAAGGCATGCTTTTTACTCAGCATTATTCGGGAAGTACGGTGTGCGCACCATCGCGCTCTGCATTAATGACAGGCCAGCATACCGGGCACACTTATATTCGGGGCAATTGGGAGCGCCCGCCCGAAGGTCAGCACCCGCTAATTACAGAAAACCCAATACTGCCCGAATTATTTAAACAAGCAGGGTACACAACCGGTGCTTTTGGGAAATGGGGTTTGGGCTACCCGGGTTCCGAAGGCGACCCTAACAACAAGGGCTTCGATGTGTTTTTTGGTTATAACTGCCAAATGCTGGGGCACCATTATTACCCTTATTTTCTTCGGTCGAATCAGGACAGTTTGGTGCTGGAAGCCAATGCCGGAACAAAAACAGGAATATATGCTCCGCAACTTATTCACGAAAAAACCATTGAGTTTATCGAAGAAAATAAAGACAAGCCTTTCTTTTTGTACGTTCCTTCCATAATCCCTCATGCCGAGTTGTTTGCACCCGAAGAATACATGGAGCGCTTTAGAGGGAAGTTTGATCCCGAACATGCCTACAAAGGAGTTGATGAAGGTGAGCGCTTCCGCAAAGGCCCTTATGGCTCTCAACCCGAATCTCATGCTGCATTTGCCGCTATGGTTGCCTTGCTCGACGAGCAGGTGGGAGAGATTGTTGCAAAGGTGGAGGAACTGGGTATTGCCGATAATACCATTATCATTTTTACCTCCGACAATGGTCCGCATTTAGAGGGAGGTGCACAGCCCGATTATTTTGATAGCAATGGCCCGCTAAAAGGGTACAAAAGAGATTTATATGAAGGTGGTATCCGTGTTCCTTTTATTGCCAGCTGGCCGGGGAAAATACCTGAAGGAACTACATCCGACCATATTTCTGCTTTTTGGGACATCTTACCCACTTTCACCGATATAATTGGAGCTCCTGCCCCTGGGAATATCGATGGTATTTCGATGCTGCCAACACTAAGTGGCAAGGGTACCCAAAGTGAGCACGAGTACCTTTATTGGGAATTTCATGTTTGGGGTGGCCGAAAAGCGGTTCGAATGGGCGATTGGAAAGGAGTGCAATACGGAATTAGCAAGGATCCTGATGTGCCAATTCAACTTTATAACCTGAAAAACGACATTGGCGAAACCACTGATGTTGCTGATAAATATCCTGAAGTGGTAGAGCAAATAAAAGAGATTATGGGGAGTGCAAGTACCCCTTCTGAAATATTTAAATTTTAAACAGCTACTAAAATGACTCTAAAAAATATGAATAAAGGAATTGGTTTTTTGGCTTTGCTGCTGATTGTGCTGCTAAGTGCATGTAGTTCCGGGGAGAGGAGTGTTGTGTATACAGCATCGTTACCTGTTGAAGGCAACACCTGGACCGACAGTAATAAAGTAAAGTGGGATTATTCCCCTGAAACCCCGGGATCCATCATTTTGCCAGGTAAAAATGAGGCAACACGTACTTATTTTTGGACGGAGCAAACAGGTGAAATCCACATTGGTTTTTCTGTAAAAGCTGTTTCTGAAAATGTAAAAGTAGTAGGTGTTTTCAACGGAGAAGAAACCGTAATTGAATTAACACCCAGTTCTTCCGATAGCATTTATATGGGAAGCTATTCTATTGATACACCCGGGTATAATTGTGTGGAATTGTACGCACACGAAAGTAATGGTCAAACCACCGTTGAACTGGAGGCAGTTTTACTGGGTGGCGCAGCCGTACAAGAAGGCTTGCAATATGTAAAAGACGATTTCTACTGGGGCAGACGTGGTCCTTCGGTACACTTGAGTTACCAAATTCCGGAAGAGGCTGGTGATATTGAGTATTTCTATAACGAAATTACCGTTCCAAAAGGTCAGGATGTGTTGGGTTCGTATTTCATGGCCAATGGTTTTGGCGAGGGCTATTTTGGTATCCAGGTTAATTCACCTACCGAACGAAGGATATTGTTTTCGGTTTGGAGCCCCTTTAAAACGAATAATCCCAACGAGATTCCCGAGGATCAACGCATCAATTTGTTAAAAAAGGGTGAGTCTGTTTACACCGGTAAATTTGGCAACGAAGGCTCCGGAGGTCAAAGTTATTTAAAGTACAACTGGAAGGCCGGAGTTACTTACGGCTTTTTATTAAAGGCTAAACCTTCAGAAAACAACAGCACGATTTACACGGCTTGGTTTATGGATCCTGAAGTGAATGACTGGCAACTGATCGCCAGTTTCCGCCGACCTCAAACATCAACCTATGTGAAGCGTCCTCATTCGTTTTTAGAGAATTTTATACCTCAAATGGGAACTCAAAGCCGCATGGCCTATTATAACAACCAATGGGTGTGTAACACTGAGGGGCAATGGTATGAACTAACGGAAGCCAAATTTACGGCCGATGCAACAGCCCGAAAAGGCGCCCGACAGGATTATGCAGGAGGAGTTCTGGATGGAAAATTCTTCATGAAAAATTGTGGTTTCTTTAATGAGCGAGTGGCTTTTGATCAATATTTTGAAAGGGAAAAACAAGGTGAGAAACCAGTAATCGAGTTTAATAAATTGAAATAAAATATAGTAATATGAAACATCTGATCTTTTTCGTATTTATCGTATTCGGCGGTCAACTTTATGCCCAACAGGCAAATGTTAAGCAGCCTAATATTATTCACATTTTGGCTGACGACGTAGCTTTCGATGATCTGAGCTGTTTTGGCTCAAAAGATATTTCAACACCCAACCTTGACGCTTTGGCTGAAAAGGGCATGAAATTCACCAGTTTTTATGCACCGCACGGAACCTGCACACCTTCGCGAGCAGCCTTGCTAACAGGTCGGTACGCACCACGGGTGAATGGAGGCGAAGGTTTATATGTACTGTTTCCTCACTCAACCACAGGCTTGGAAGATGAAATGGAGGTTACTATAACCGAGTTGCTGAAGAAACAGGGCTACAAAACAGGTCTTTATGGAAAATGGCACCTTGGGCACTTGCCGCAGTACCTGCCTTGTGTACATGGTTTCGACGAGTTTTTAGGTATTCCTTATCCCAATGATCATGGACCTGAGCGTATCGGCAATAGTGGCTGGCGCCCTAACGGCATAAGCGATCCGGCCATTCCATTAATCGAACAGGCGCAGGTTATCAAACGCTGCGATAACAATGATTTGGCTGAATTACCGGCATTGTTTACCCGCGAGGCATGTAAGTTTATCTATCGTTCGGTAAAAGAAGATAAGAAACCCTTTTACCTACAGTATGCTAATATTGAGACACATACGCCATGGTTTGTGCCTAAGGGTTTTGAGGGGCGAAGTAAGGCTGCTGCTTATGGCGATGCGGTTGAATATTTAGATCGTTCGGTAGGCATCATCATGAACACTTTAAAGCGTCTGAATATCGAAGACAATACCATCATTGTTTTTTCCTCGGATAATGGTCCTCTCATTTACAGAGATGAAGAGCTGGAGAACTGCTATGGCAAATTTGGCTTTACCGACCCGGAACGCACACATGTTCTGCGTGAAGGCAAATACCAGCAGCGCTATGACGGTGGTATCCGGGTATCATGTATCATGTCGTGGCCGGGGCAGATTCCGCAGGGAACTACCTGTGATGAACCGATAACAGCAATGGATTTGTTCACCACATTTGCCAATATTACCGGGGCTGAAATACCTACAGATCGTCCTATCGATGGCAAAGATATTCAGTCGTTGATGAGACAGGAAGAAGGAGCCGTTTCTCCTCATGAAGCGATTTATGGTTACAGGGCCAGAGGCGGATTAATGAGTGTTCGTTATCAGAACTGGAAGCTGGTATTTAAACAGAAATATGACCCGGAAGGTAATAACGACGTGTTTTTGTACGACCTGAATACTGATTTGGGTGAATCAATTGATGTGGCTTCTGAAAACACTGATGTAGTGAAGAAGATTTTAAAACTGAGTGAAAAAGCTGAATTAGCAATTAAAGAAGGAAAACAACTAAATTAATAATAGAACAATATTATGACCACAAATAGAAGATCATTTTTAAAGAATATAGGAATTGGCGCAGGAGTTGTCGCCACTACACCGCTAATGGCATCGGGCAGTACTAGTCCAAAGGAAGAGGTTAAATTTATCCGCAAATCTGCCGAGCATGTTCCTGCAATGGAATTTAACATGTGTGGTTATGCAGCCCCAAAACTGGATAAAGTACGAATTGGTTTTGTAGGAATTGGTGATAGAGGAATTGGCGCTGTCGACCGTATGGGTTTTATCGATGGCGTGGAAGTAACCGCTCTTTGCGATACACGTCAGGCTGCTATTGATGGTGCACAAGCTTCATTGGCTAAGGCCGGATTACCAAAAGCAAAAGAGTTTACCGGTAGCGATACAGCTTTTAAAGCCCTTTGTGATAGCGGGCTGGTTGACTTGGTTTATATTGCTACCCCCTGGGAATGGCACGTGCCGGTAGCTTTGGCTGCGATGCGCGGCGGTAGCCATGCGGCTGTTGAGGTGTCAACAGCTAAAACCATGGACGAATGTTGGGAAATTGTAGAAGTATCGGAGCAGACCAGGAAACACTGTGTGATTCTGGAGAACTGCTGTTACGATTTCTTTGAGCTGTTAACTTTAAATATGGCGCGTCAGGGAGCCTTTGGTGATCTGGTGCATGGTGAAGGTGCTTATATCCACGATTTGGATTACTGGCATTTTAACAAACCACAAGATGACAAACCACGTGGTGATGGCGCTTACGATAAATTGTGGCGTTTGCATGAAAACACTCGCAAAGCGAATGTTTATCCAACACACGGCTTAGGGCCAATCTGCCAGGCGATGAATATCAACCGTGGCGACCGTATGGATTACCTGACTGCCATGATCTCTGATGATTTTACTTTGGCTAATCGAATAAAGGAGTTGGCTCCTGACAGACCCGATTTACAACAGTTTGTAGGTAAAGAAATGCGTGGTAATATGGATATGCAGATGATCCGAACTGTTAAAGGACGTACCATTATGATTCAGCACGATATCAGTTCTCCTCGTCCGTATTCACGTATTCATATGCTAAGCGGAACCAAGTGTTTTGCTCAAAAGTGGCCTTTGCAACACATCGCCTTTGGACACAATGTGGCGGATGACGCGAAAATGAAAGAATTAGAAGAGAAATACACACCCGAAATTGTTAAACGAATTGGTGAAATGGCCAGGCAGGTTGGTGGCCATGGCGGTATGGACTTTATGATGGACTGGCGTTTAATTGACTGTTTGCGCAACGGCCTTCCGATGGATATGGATGTATACGACGCAGCAGCCTGGAGTTGTATTACCCCACTAAGTGAATGGTCTATCGCCAACGGTTCCAAACCAATTGATATTCCTGATTTTACCCGTGGTAAATGGAGAACCAACAAGCCGGTTGAATTGACCTTAAAAGGTGGAGGTACAACAGGTGTGCGTAATCTTAAAAAAGCAGATTCTGACAGCCAGTTAAATGTGCATTAGTCACATAGAAAAAGGTTAGTGATGATCAGAGAAACTGTAGTCGTAATTATATTGATGAATGCTTAATAATTCGATTACAGTTTTCTGACAAATAAAAAATTAAGTAGATTTTATGAAGAAGACAGCAATCGCATTGTTTGCGTGTTTTGCAGCATTGTATTGTTCAGCTCAGGAGCAACTGGAAGGTTACACTTATGGTGATAAGGATGCGCCTACCGGAAAAGAGTGGGAATCACCATCACATATTGCCCATAACAAAGAACAGCCACGTGCTACTTTTTACTCTTTCCAGGATGTTAAAAGTGCCCGAAAAGTATTGCCCGAAAATTCAGAATACTGGCAATCACTTGATGGTAACTGGAAGTTTAACTGGGTAAAACGTCCCGAGCTTCGTCCTGTTGATTTTTACAAGCCCGATTCTGATGTCAGTAACTGGGATGAAATTCCGGTTCCTTCTAACTGGAATATTGTAGGTCTGGGTAAAGATGGTGGCCAGAAATATGGCACGCCCATTTATTGTAACCAGCCGGTTATCTTCAAACACAGTGTAGAAGTTGATGACTGGAAAGGTGGTGTTATGCGTGAGCCGGCTAAAGATTGGGTGACTTACGAGGCACGGAATGAAGTGGGATCCTACCGTCGCGATTTTGAAATTCCCGAAAATTGGGATGGACGTGAAGTTTTCGTTCAATTCGATGGTGTAGACTCGTTCTTCTACCTGTGGATCAATGGCAAATATGTTGGTTTCTCAAAAAATTCGCGTAATGCAGCTACGTTCGATATCAGTCGGTATTTGATAAAAGGCAAAAACGTTATTGCCGCCGAAGTGTACCGTAACTCTGACGGTTCTTTTCTGGAGGCACAGGATATGTTCCGCCTTCCCGGCATTTTCCGTACCGTACAATTGTATTCGACTCCCAAAGTGCAGATCCGCGACTTGTTCGTTCTGCCTGAATTGGATGATAACTATGTTGATGGTTCACTGAAGATTGCTGTTGATATTCGTAATTTTAGCAAAAAAGCAGCTAAAGGTTATAAAGTTGATTATTCACTATTTGCCAATAAGCTTTACTCAGATGATAACGAACGTGTTGAAAATACTGTGGCAACAGCTTCGGTTCCGATTGTAACGAGTGGGGCACAGACAAGTGCAACAACCGTTATGCAGGTACAATCGCCAAAACAATGGTCAGCAGAACTTCCTTATCGTTATACTTTGGTTGCCGAACTGAAAGATAATAAAGGCAAAGTTATTGAGACTGTTTCGGCCTACACCGGTTTCCGTGAAGTCGTGATTAAAAATACTTTAGCTAAAGATGATGAATTCGGTTTGGCCGGTCGTTATTACTATATCAATGGCAAGACCGTTAAACTGAAAGGGGTCAATCGTCACGAAACACATCCGGCAACAGGACATACACTGACGCGTGAGCAAATGCAAGAGGAAGTGATGCTAATGAAACGAGCCAATATTAATCACGTTCGAAACTCACACTATCCTCCTGCTCCTTATTGGTACTACCTTTGCGATAAATATGGTATTTATCAGGAAGACGAAGCCAACATCGAATCGCATCAGTATTATTATGGTGAAGCCTCGCTTTCGCATCCGCCGGAGTGGAAAAATGCCCATGTTGGTCGTGTGGTTGAAATGACACACCAGAATAAAAACTATCCATCCATTGTCATCTGGTCGCTTGGTAACGAAGCCGGTCCGGGTAAAAACTTTGTTCACGCTTATGATGCACTGAAAAAAATCGATGTGTCACGTCCTGTGCAATACGAACGCAACAACAGCATTGTGGATATGGGCTCTAACCAGTATCCTTCTATCGGTTGGATGCAAAATGCGGTAACCGGTAAAATGGATATTAAATACCCGTTTCACATCTCTGAATATGCCCACTCAATGGGTAACGCCTGTGGTAACCTTATTGATTACTGGGAGGCCATTGAGTCGACTAACTTTTTCTGTGGTGGTGCAATCTGGGACTGGGTAGACCAGGCTATTTATAACTACAGACCCGATGGTACGCGTTATCTGGCTTATGGTGGCGATTTTGGCGACAAACCCAATAGTGGTCAGTTTGTAATGAACGGGATACTTTTTGCCGAACGCGATCTGAAACCTCAGTATTACGAAGTGAAAAAAGTATACCAACATTTTGGTGTGAAAGCTTTGGATATTGAAGAAGGCACGTTTGAAATCTTCAATAAATATTACTTCAAATCGCTTGCTGATTACGAGTTGATATGGTCGGTCTGGGAAAACGGTACTGAAGTTCAGGATGGTCAGTTAGCGCTCTCAGCAATCGCTGCCCGGACGAAAAGCACCGTAACACTTCCGTATAACTTTGGCGATTTTGAAGCCGGTTCTGAATACTTTGTAAAACTGCAGTTTATTCTGAAAGAAGATCAGCCGTGGGCGGAAAAAAACTATGTGCAGGCTGAAGAGCAGTTCTTGCTGAAAACAAAAAGCACGGTTCCAGCTATTGCCGAAGTGGCCGGTACTGCGGGAGCTTATAAATTAGAGCTCGCCGATGCCGGGAACAACATTAAGATTATTCAGGGTAAAGGTTTTACTGCCAAATTTAATCTTGAAGACGGTTCTCTTTACGGGCTTGTTTACAATGGTCATACTGTTATTGCTGATGGCAATGGACCAAAGCTGGATGCATTTCGTGCTTTCGTAAATAACGATACGTGGGGATACCGCAGCTGGTATGAAAAAGGTCTGCATAACCTGAAACACAAAGCGGTTGATGCTAAAATCCGAACCAATGATGATGGAACTGCGACATTGGCTTTTACAGTTGTTTCTCAAGCTCCCAATGCCGCTCGGCAACATGGAGGTACCAGTGGTAATGTTATAACGGTTGAAGAACTTATTGATACTAAGTTTGGAGAGAACGATTTTCGTTTTGTAACAAACCAGATATGGACCGTTTACCCGGATGGATCAGTTGAACTTCAATCGAGCATCACATCAAATGAGCCACACTTTGTACTGCCGCGACTGGGCTACTCAATGACCATCCCTAAAGAATACGAAAACTTTACGTATTATGGACGTGGCCCTATCGGTAATTATAACGACCGAAAAACAGCTCAAAATATTCAGAAATATACAACGACTGTTGGCGACGAATTTGTAAACTTTCCGAAACCGCAGGACATGGCCAATCACGAAGAAACCCGCTGGTGTGCATTAACCAGTAATAGTGTTGGTAATACAACCGGTGCCGTATTTGTGGCGACCGGCGATATGGCTGTTAGCGCCCTTACATACACTGCTCAGGAAATGGCAACTTCAGCTCATATCTATGAACTGCCCGAAGCAGGTGATATAACATTGCATCTCGACACCAAAGTTTCGGGTCTGGGTGGTGCCAGTTGTGGACAGGGTGGACCGCTTGAACATGACCGGGCATTTGCAGGTCATAATGATTTTGGTTTTATCATTCGTCCTGCAGGTTCCAACCTTGATAAAATTGCCAATGTTGCGCCTTCAGGCGAAGTTCCAATTGCCATTACACGCTCTGATAACGGCGTCGTTACAATTTCTTCAAGCAATGCGGATGCAAAACTATGTTATACCATAAACGGTAGTGCTGTAGGGGATTATACTGAGCCAATTTCGTTGCGTGATGGAGGAGTTGTTAAAGCTTGGTACAAAGGCAACAAAGATTCGGAAATTACAATGAAATTCAATAAAATCGAAAAAATTGAAACCACTGTTGTATTCACCAGTAGCGAAGAGCCTGGGAGTAGTACTACGGCTAAAAACCTGGTAGATGGAGATCCTTCAACGACCTGGCATACCATGTATTCAGTAACTGTGGCACAGTTTCCTCATTGGGTTGACTTTGACTGTGGTGAAGCCAAATCAATCAAGGGATTTTCATACTTACCTCGTCAGGACGGTGGACGAAACGGGGATATAAAGGACTATACGATTCATATAAGTATTGATGGAAAGGACTGGGGTGATCCTATACATAAAGGTGGTTTCTCCGCCGACAAAAAGGAGAAGCGCGTACTATTCAGTAAGCCTGTAAATGCGCGATTTATTCGCTTTACCGGTTTAAGTTCACAGAACGGACAAGATTTTGGCGGTGGGGCTGAGTTTAATATCCTGGCCGAATAATGTATTACTTATCAGGATTCGATAAAATTATTACGCATTTAGCGTTCGCATAGATTTAGTTTAGTTCGCAAAGAGGGGGTATTGTACTCCCTCTTTTTTTATCAATTTTGCCCGCATTTTATTACTTTTGAAAAAAATTAAAATGATAACACGGCAAATTGAAATTTATTGCTTAGGAGGGGCGTCTTGTTTGGTTCTTAAAAAAACGGAATTACCCAAAAATTGATACAAGTACTAAAATAACAGATGGATGAACAGAAGACTGAAGATAATAAACATGGTTATTTTACTCACATTGTGTTGCGGACATTTCGCCAATGCACAATGGTCAGTAAAAGGTGACACAACGGATAAAAAAGCCCGCTGGAACCATCTTCATATGTTTTCGGAAGAAGAATGGGATGCCAGTAATTTTGCTTCTGAGGAGGAAATGCAGTGGTTTAATGATGCCCGCTATGGCATGTTTATTCACTTTGGGCTTTCAACCTACATTGGCAAAGACCTGAGCTGGGGTATGTGTTACACCCGGAAAGCACCCGATAAAGGGCATGGCCCGATTGCTGATTCGGTGTGGGTGAAATACCCGGAAAAATTTGTTTTCGAAGACTTCGAAGCCAAAGAATGGGTGAACATCGCCAAACGTGCCGGCATGAAATACATCGTTACCATAGCCAAACACCACGATGGTTTTCACATGTGGGACACCCAATATTCCGATTTTAAGGTGACCAACACACCCTTTGGGCGCGATTATTTAAAAGAAATTGCCGATGCCTGTCATGAGGAGGGAATGAAATTCGGAATTTACTATTCGCAGCGCGACTGGTATCACCCCGACTATGCACCGGTCGACACCGCACTGATCGACCAGATGGACGAAGCCCCTTATTTCAGACCAAAATCCGGAGTGAAGGAAGTAAAACCGGGACCCAGTCATCAGAAATACATCGATTACCAGTTTAATGTGGTGCGCGAACTTTGTACAAATTATGGCAAAGTAGATGTTTTCTGGTTCGATGCCACCTGGTGGGGAGGTATGTTCACCTCGGATATGTGGGAGTCGGAAAAACTAACCCGAATGATTCGGGAACTTCAGCCCGGGATTATCATCAATAACCGTGCTTCGCTTCCCGGAGATTTTGACACCCCTGAACAAAAAATCGGGATGTACCAGTTTCGTCCCTGGGAAAGTTGTGTAACACTTTGTGGTTCGTGGTCGTGGTCGGACACACCCACAAAATCGAAAAAGAAAATCGTTGAAATGCTAACGGCAACTGCTTGTGGTAACGGAAATATGTTGTTGAGTTGGGGCTCGAAATGGGATGGCGAATTCGATCCGGTTCAGGTTAAACGTCTGGAAGAAGTGGGCGGTTGGCTTAAACAATACGGACAAACCATTTACAATACCAAAGGCGGACCCTGGTATCCTGAAAAGTGGGGAGGCAGCACCTGGCGTGGAAAAACCGCGTTTGTACACATTACCGGCGAAGTAGGAGATACGCTTTCATTACCTGCAATTGAGAATAAAATTGTATCTGCAAAAGTACTCACCGGCGGAAAGCTCAGCTTCAGCCAAAATGAAAAGCAGGTATTTATTAACCTGACGAATGTAAACAGGGATGTTGAGTCTGTTATCGTTGAACTTACGTTCAAGAATGAAATCGATGGAATGGTGACCGAAAAGCGATCGAAATCGAGGTTTGATGATCCGTTGTATGGTAAACAACTCACCGAAAATATAAAACTGGAACTCAGTTCTCAATCAGTTCTCGACAATCCTGAGCATCATAAATTGCTTTTGGGAAACACCTTGTTTAACAGTGCTTTCGCTTTTCATACAAAAGCAGAAAAAGAACCGTATGCCATAATCGATTTGGGAAAATTGTATTCGGTAACCGTTGTAGACTTGTACAATGATAAACATTACACTGGAAATCCGGGTACTTTTGAAGTATTGATTTCTGAGGATGGAAGAACCTGGCAATCAATTGAGAAGCATAATAAGGCATTCACTCAGTGGGAAGTTCCGGTGGCTCAGTTTAATGCCGGAATTCAGCTTCCCGGGGTGGAAGCACGGTATGTAAAGGTAGTGCTAAAAGCGAATGCGGAAGATGCACTTCACTTAAAAAGAGTACACATTTATACATTAGATTAATATTTGATTATGAAGAATATTGCAACCTATATTGTTTTGACGCTTTCATTTGTTGTATTGTTTTTATCAAATGCTGTGAGTCAGAAATTACCCAGAGAAAGCAGTGAAATACCTGTGCCAACACAAGCCCAAGTTAACTGGCAGAATGCCGAGATGGTGGCTGTTTTTCATTACGATCTGCACGTGTTTGATGGAAAGAAATATGTGCAGCGCGAAAACCGGATTACTCCCGTGCCCGATTATAACATTTTCAATCCCAAAAAGCTGGATACCGATCAGTGGATAAAAGCTGCAAAGGATGCCGGTTGTAAAATCGCAATTTTAACAGCAACGCACGAAACCGGTTTCGCCCTTTACCAGAGCGATGTAAATCCATACAGCCTGAAAGCTGTAAAATGGAGAGATGGCAAAGGAGATATTGTAAAGGATTTTGTTGAATCGTGCCGGAAATACGATGTGTTGCCTGGAATTTATATCGGTATTCGCTGGAATTCGTTTTTGGGTGTTTACGATTTTAAAGTGAGCGGCGAAGGTGCTTTTGCCGAAAACAGACAAAAATATTACAACAGTATTTGCGAGGGAATGACCGAAGAACTGATGTCGCGATACGGCGATTTGGCTATCGTTTGGTTTGATGGTGGTGCACACGGCCCCGAAAAGGGCGGTCCCGATGTTTTGGGTATTTTCGAAAAACACCAGAAGAATTGTATATTTTATCACAACACGCAACGTGCCGACATACGTTGGGGAGGAAGCGAAAGCGGAACAGTTCCTTATCCAAGTTGGGGAACCTATCCTTATCATTATTCGCACTCCACCAACCAGGAAATAATTTTTAAGAATAACTTTCAACTTTTAAAAGAAGGCGACCCAAATGGGGCGTATTATATGCCCGCCATGAGCGATGCGCCGCTACGTGGTTATAATGGTCGGCACGAATGGTTTTGGGAACCCGGCGATGATGATGCAGTCTATCCTTTAGATAAACTGGTGAACATGTATTACAATTCGGTGGGGCATAACAGCTCGTTAATTTTGGGTTTAACTCCTGATGCTGATGGCTTGCTGCCTGAATCCGATGTAAAACGCCTAAAAGAACTGGGCGATGAGATCAAAAGCCGGTTTGCAAATCAACTGGCAACGACCGCTGGTGTTGGTACTAAATTCACCCTTAAACTGAATAAAGGCCAAAAAGTGAATCAGGTTGTAATGGCTGAAAATATTGAATCGGGCGAACGTGTGCGAAAATTTGTGTTGGAAGGAAAAACGAACAAAGGCTGGCAAACCATTTTTGAAGGTTCTTGTATCGGACACAAGTTTATTCATCTTTTTGATGAGATGGAAGTGAAGGAACTGAGGTTAAAAATTAGCGAATCGAGAGCAGAGCCGCAAATTGCAGCGTTTTCAGCTTTTTATATTGAGAATTGACAATTAAAGAGATACTGTATAATATACTGAGTATGAGTTTGAAGAGTAGTTTGTTGTTTTACATTTCTGTTTTGTTTGTATTAACCGCCTGTAAGAGTAAGTCGGAAGTGGAAAAGCCCAACATTCTTTTCATTTTAGTAGACGATTTAGGATGGGCTGATTTGGGTTATACCGGCAGTAAATATCACGAAACTCCCAATGTTGACAAACTGGCAACTGAAGGAATGGTATTTACCGATGCTTATGCAGCTTGTCCGGTATGCTCTCCGTCGAGGGCTGCAATAATGAGTGGGAAATATCCGGCACGGCTCGATCTGACTGACTATATTCCGGGCAACCGGCAATGGGGGCCGCACAAAGATCAGAAATTGGCTTCGCATCCGTTTAAACTGCAACTCGACCTGGAAGAATATACACTTGCTGAAGCACTGAAAGATGCAGGATATAAAACCATGTTTGCCGGGAAATGGCACTTGGGAGAAGAGGAGAAATACTATCCTGATCAGCAGGGATTCGACATAAATATTGCAGGAAATAAAACAGGTCATCCGGCAGGTGGGTATTTCTCTCCCTATAAAAATCCTCAAATTGAAGATGGTTACGAAGGGGAATATTTAACTGATCGTTTGACCGATGAAGTCATTCAATTTATCAGGCAACATAAAGATTCTACCTTTTTTGCATATCTATCCTATTACACCGTTCATCTCCCGTTGCAGGCCAAACCCGAAAAAGTAAAAAAATACCAAGACAAACTTGCTGAAATGAATTACAGCGATGAAGAAAGTTTCAACGAAGGAAAAACCTGGTTTAAAAACATTCAAAACATGCCAAGATATGCAGCAATGGTTGAAAGCATGGATGAAAATGTAGGACGTGTTCTCGATGTACTCGACGAACTTGGGCTGGCCGAAAATACAATAGTGGTTTTTACCAGCGACAATGGTGGAATGGCCAGCAATACAAACAAGGATTTGATCCCAACTACGAATGCGCCGCTCAGGGCAGGAAAAGGTTTTCTGTATGATGGGGGAATTCGCGAACCTTTGCTTATTCGCTGGCCTTCGAAAATTCAAAGTGGTAGCAATAGTACACCGGTCACCGGAGTCGATTTGTATCCAACCTTGCTCGATCTTGCCGGATTATCGATGAACACTGAACAACACAAGGATGGCGTTTCATTAAAACCTTTGCTGGAAAATGAATCCATTGCTGAACGTCCGATTTTCTGGCATTATCCGCACTATAGCGGCGGCTTGGGAGGAAGGCCGTCGGGAGCTATTCGACTTGGGAAATACAAGCTCATCGAATTCTACGAAGACATGCACCTTGAACTGTATAATCTGGAAAACGATATTAGTGAAAAAAACGATCTGTCGGCTAAGTTTCCTGAAAAAACTATTGAGCTAAAAAATCTATTGCATCAGTGGAGAAATGAAGTTGATGCACAAATGCCTTATCCAAATCCGGATTACGAACTTGTTAACAAAGAATAGTACAACTGAAATAATTACCATGTATAATCCGAAAATTGTGAATAGAAATGAAGTATTATAAAACGGTGTAAATTTATATTGAGCTGAAGGATTAAGGCTTTTAGAAGCCGATAACTGGAAAATGAATATTACTTTACTACACAAACGAGACAGATATTTACTTTTCTCTCCAACAGTTTTGAATCAAGATATTCTGCATTTTAGTGTAGGGTAATCGACCGAATTATTCGTCAATAAATCAAAACAGATAAACGAATACTAAATAACGAATAAAATGAGTACAAATCGTAGAACGTTTTTAAGAAATATTGGACTTGGAGCAGGTGTTGTTGCCAGTACTCCGCTGATGGCGTCGGCTGGTGTTACTGAAAAGGAACAGGTGAAATTTATCCGCAAATCGGCTGAACGTGTTCCTGCCATGAATTTTAACATGTGTGGCTATGCTGCACCAAAATTGGATAAAGTACGAATTGGCTTTGTTGGTATCGGCGACAGAGGTATCGGAGCAGTAGACCGTATGGGTTTTATCGATGGAGTTGAAGTTACTGCCCTTTGCGATACACGTCAGGCTGCGATTGACGGAGCACAGGCTTCGTTGGCAAAATCGGGTTTCCCGAAAGCAAAAGAATTTACCGGAAGCGATACCGCGTTTAAAGCATTGTGCGAAAGCGGACTGGTTGATCTGGTTTATATTGCAACTCCGTGGGAGTGGCACGTACCTGTTGCACTGGCAGCAATGCGTGGTGGTAGTCATGCCGCTGTAGAAGTTTCTACCGCTAAAACCATGGACGAATGTTGGGAAATGGTTGAGGTTTCGGAACAAACCAAAAAGCACTGTGTAATTCTTGAAAATTGTTGTTACGATTTCTTTGAACTCTTAACCTTAAACATGGCGCGCCAGGGGGTATTTGGTGACCTGGTGCATGGCGAAGGTGCATACATTCATGATCTGGATTACTGGCACTTTAATAAACCACAAGACGATAAACCTCGTGGCGATGGAGCTTACGATAAATTATGGCGTTTACACGAAAATACACGTAAAGCAAATGTTTATCCAACGCATGGTTTAGGCCCAATTTGTCAGGCAATGGATATTAACCGTGGCGATCGTTTGGATTACCTTACGGCAATGATTTCTGACGATTTTACTTTAAAAAACCGCATAAAAGAATTAGCGCCCGATCGTCCGGACTTACAGCAGTTTGTTGGTGTTGAAATGCGTGGTAATATGGATATGCAAATGATTCGTACCGTAAAAGGACGTACCATTATGATTCAGCACGATATTTCATCTCCACGCCCGTATTCGCGTATTCACATGTTAAGTGGTACAAAATGTTTTGCTCAGAAATGGCCTTTACAACACATTGCGTTTGGTCATAATGTAGCCGACGATGCAAAAATGAAGGAGCTGGAAGAAAAATATACGCCTGAAATTGTAAAACGTATCGGTACCATGGCAAAACAAGTTGGTGGTCACGGAGGAATGGACTTCTTAATGGACTGGCGTTTGATCGATTGTTTGCGTAACGGTTTGCCAATGGATATGGATGTTTATGATGCTGCAACATGGTCGTGTATTACGCCATTAAGTGAGTGGTCGATTGCAAACGGTTCGAAACCAATTGACGTTCCTGATTTCACTCGCGGTGCATGGAAAACAAACAAACCTGTTGAGTTAACGCTAAAAGGTGGTGGCACAACAAAAGTGCACAATCTTCGTAATGCCAACTCAGAAGGACAACTAAAAGTAGAGTAAACAGGACCGGAAAAAATACCCGCAAGGGCATATGTTCTGATTAAGAATTATATTTTTGGGCAATTATAGATTGCCCAAAAATTTATAATTGCTTAAGCTATAATAAATTCCATTTTGAATGTAGGGTTTGTGTAGTTTCGACACGTCTTACATATGTGGAATACAACTTTAATTAATGACCAATACAAATACAAATATTGAAAATCTTCTTTCGAAATCTGTTTTTGGCGGATTGAGTGAGGAAGAGAAATCGCAACTCGACAAATGGATTTCCGAATCGGAGGAGAATGCCGGAGAGTATGAGGCATACCAGCAATTGTGGAAGAAATCTGAAGAATTGGTTGTTGGTGATTCCATCGATGTGGAGGCCTCGTTGTTAAAAACGAAAGAGCAAATTTCGTTTACCGATTCGAAAAAACGTTGGTTGATCATTGCAAGACAGGTTGCCGCTGTGTTATTAGTTTCTATTACAATTTCAGGTTTGTATACCTATTTTTCGAAGCCTGAAAAAGAGCACGTGGTTTACCAGGATATTTCAACGGCATTTGGCACACAAACCGAATTCGAATTGGCAGACGGTACAAAAGTGTGGTTAAACTCAGGTAGCCATATCCACTATCCAAACTCTTTCAATAATATGGACGAAAGACGGATAGAGTTGGTGGGCGAGGCTTTTTTCGAAGTCACAAAAAATGCTGAGAAACCATTTATTGTAGAAACATCGGCCCTCGATATAAAGGTACTAGGAACAGCTTTTAATGTTTCGGCGTATACCGGTTCGGAAAATCTAACGGTTGCGCTAAAAGAGGGGAAGGTTAGTCTGCACAAAGCAGGTTTGGCTGCCGAGGAGGATGCATTGGTTTCGCTGGTGCCCAACGAAGTGGCGGTTTACAACAACAAACAAAACGATATCGTAATTCATAAAGAGAAGAGTTTGAATAAGTACAATGCCTGGAAAGATGGAAGGATTGTATTTTTTGAAGATGGAATTGAAACGGTAGTACAAAAACTGGAAAACTGGTACAACGTTGATATTGAAGTTGCTGATAACGAATTAAATGAATTGATTTTTACAGCAACATTTATCGATGAGCCATTGGAACAGATATTAAATTGGCTAAGTATTTCATCTCCGATAAACTACTCCATAACTCCGGCAACCAAAAATGAGGATGGTATTTATTCAAAACGAAAAATCATTATAAAGGAGCGCAATAATAGATAGAAATAGTTTTTAAGTTTTTCAAAAAGGAACACAGGGAAGATTTGAGCTCTTCCCTGTGCGAATTTCACCTGACTTGTCCTCAGGCAAAAATTTTGTTTGAATCTAATTCACGTCAAAAATAATAAAAAAAGAAGATTGACAGGAATTTCCTGTTGATTCCAATTTTATTAAAGTGATTTAGATTATGAAACTGGTAATTTTTTTTACATCATTACTAGCCCTCTCATTAATTTCGAATAAGGTTAATTCGCAGAATCCGCGTATTAACCTAAACCTGTTTAATGTAAGCATTAAGGAAGTTTTGCAGGAAATCGAAATTCAAAATCAGTATTACTTTTTATACAACAACAATTTAATGGATGTTGAACGAAAAGTGGATCTAAACATTCAAAATAAAAGGATAGATGAAGTGGTAGAACTGCTATTCGAAGATCAGGCAGTGGATTTTACCATCCAAAATCAGATGGTTATTCTTTATCCTGTCGATGGTTTTTCTGCTAATGGAAATAAAACGGCTATCAGCGGAAAAGTAGTCGACAAATCCGGTTTGCCGCTTCCCGGGGTCTCCGTTCTTATCCGGGGAACTTTTTCGGGTACGGTAAGCAATTCTCAAGGTAAATTTAACCTTTATACGGCCAAAGCACAACCAATTATCGATTTCTCATTTATTGGCATGGAAAGCCAAACCGTGACTTATTCCGAACAGGAGTTTTTAACGATTACCATGATGGAATCGAGCCGAAATATCGACGAAGTAGTTGTTGTTGCTTACGGTACACAAAATGTATCTACACTCACCGGTTCGGTTCAGGCAATAAACAAAGATAAGTTAATGACTGTTGCCAGCCCATTCCTGCTAAACCAGTTAAAAGGCGAAGCAACCGGGTTGCTCGTGTCCAGTTCTTCAGGAACGCCGGGCGAAAAACCGGCATTACGAATTCGTGGCGAGGGGTCGATAAACTATACAAATGAACCGCTTTGGGTAGTCGACGGAGTTATTTTCGGAACCAGTTCGCCCGATATTAATCCGAACGATATTGAGTCGGTATCGGTGTTAAAAGATGCCGCTGCCGCTGCACTTTATGGTTCACGGGCTTCAAACGGAATAATCCTGGTTCGTACAAAAACCGGGAAAATAAACAGCTCAACGTTCAACTTAAAAACAAGCACCGGAGTATCGCAGGTTAATCACGGTAATTTAAACCTGATGAACGGGCAGGAGTTGTACGATTACGTAATGTCGATGGACGGAAATATACTTCCCGGCCAATTTCCTGCAGCCGATTCTGAAGGTGTACTAAACGGCGTCGACTGGCAGGATATCGCTTTTCAGAATGGAATTGTACACGATTATAATTTATCGTACAGCGGGGGCAACGACCGCACAATGGTGTATACCAGCCTCGGTTATTTTAACGAAAAGGGAGCTGCACGTGGTCATAAATGGGAAAAATTCTCAGGCCGGATAAATCTCGATTATAAAGCATCGGAAAAAGTAAAACTGATGTTAAAGGGAGAGGGGATTTTCCAGAATAGTTTTAACAACGAAAACGATTTGGTGTATGGTTCATATATTCTGCTTCCGTGGGATAATCCATATTTTGATGATGGTACAATAAAAGTCGGGCGGTCTGAAATTGATGGCGAAAAATGGTACGGACGAAGCCAGTGGAACCCGCTCTACGCCCGGCAATACAACTATAGCAAAAACCGAAGTACCCATTACATGACCGATTTGGGGGTTGAATATAAACTTACCGACTGGCTGACTTTTGTTTCGAATAACCGGATAAAAACAAGAACATCGAGATTTGAGTCATTGGACGATTCGCGCACTCCTGACGGACAGGCCGATTCGGGAGTTCTGTTTAACGAGTACAGGTTTGTGCGCGATTTGTCAACCAGTAACGTTTTCCGATTTAAAAAGGATTATAACAGTCATTCGGTGTTTGGTGTTATGGCTTACGAATATTCTCATTCGTATTCCGATGGGTTGAGTGGCGAAGGAAAAGGAATTTACCCGTCGCTTGAAATTATGAATGGCGCCTCAGAACCAAAATCTATAGGAGGAGTAAAATCAGAATCTGCTTTTCTGTCGTTACTCTCGAATGCACAATACGTGTACAACAACAAATACATGGTTCAACTTTCCTATCGTCGCGACGGTTCATCGCGGTTTGGATCCAATCAACGTTTTGGGGATTTTTACTCTATCGGAACTTCCTGGGTGGTTACCAAAGAGGACTTTATGCAGACCTTAGGTTTTGTCGACAATCTGAAAGTACGACTGAGTTACGGTTCGGTTGGAAATGCCAATATATCGGATTATGTGGCGTTGGGACTGTATATCATGACGGTTCAATACAATGGTGAACCCGGAGGATTTCCGCGCAGGTTACCCAATCCCGATCTAACCTGGGAGTCGAACAAAAACTTCAACTTCGGGATCGATACACGATTATTCGACCGGATAACACTAACGCTGGATGCCTACGATAAAAAGACTGAAAACCTATTACAAGATGTTCCTCTTCCGCTGGTAACCGGTTTTTACTGGTACACCGACAATGTGGGATCTATACAAAACCGCGGGGTAGAATTTAGCCTCGATGCCGAAATTGCAAAGTTGTCGCCATTTAAATGGAACACCAGCCTGAATATGAGTTTTAATAAAAACAAAGTATTACAGCTGAACGACGGAAAAGACATTTCGAAAGGCGATAAAATCATTCGCGAGGGCTGGGACATCAATACCTGGTATTTGCGAAAATGGGCCGGTGTTGATGCCTCGAACGGTAATCCTTTATGGGAAAAAGTTACCATTGCCGAAGATGGTTCGAAAATTATTGAAAAGACATCGAATTACAGTGCGGCGACCTTACAAAACATGGGGAGTTCGTCGCCCAAATTTTTTGGTGGATTTATGAATACGTTCGCTTACAAACAGTTTAAACTCGATGCCAACTTTAACTTTGTTTGGGGCAATAAAATCTACCACGAATTGCGCGAGTTGCTCGATAACGACGGTGCATATCCAACTTACAACGCTATGCGTTTAGCCGACGGTTGGAGTCGTTGGGAAAAACCGGGCGATGTGGCAACACATCCCAAACCGGTGTTGTTGGGCAATAAATTGTCGAACAAACCATCGTCGCGTTATTTGGAAGACGGCAGCTATCTGCGCTTGAATTACCTGAGTTTATCGTATGCAGTGCAGAGCTCATTTATTCAAAAAATGGGGATTAACAGTGCAGAGCTAAGACTAACCGGTGAAAACCTCTGGACTGTAACAGGATTTTCCGGAATGGATCCGGAAGTGGGAATTGGAGGGTATGGCGGAACGTTGTATCCGGTTACGCGCAAGTATATATTTGGATTGGAAATAAACTTTTAATGCAGCTAATGGATAGGACGATGATAAAGAAATTGTTTGTATGCCTGGTAATTGTATCGGGTGTAGTTGGCTGTAACTTAAACTACCAGCCTTACGACGGTATTCCTGAATCGGAATTGAAAGAAGATATTATCGGATTAAATGGTGCAACGGTTGGGAATTACAACTATTTGAAAGATAGCTATTACCAGCGCAATTTTCACTTTTTTGGAGAATATGGCGGCGACAATGTTTCATTGAGCGGAACTACAAGCGACCATTTATTTTATTGCTACAACTACCAGCATTTTCCGGCTATGAACACAACCTCAAACTTCTGGGAAAAAGCGTATCAGCTGATTGTTGGCTGCAACAAGGTAATTCTGTCCATCGACGATAGCGCTTCAGACGAGCTTCGACAGTTAAAAGGCGAAAACCTTTTTCTAAGGGCACAAACCCTGTTTCATTTAACCAATACTTTTGGTCGGCCTTATTACCAAAGTCCGGAAACCAATCTCGGAGTCCCCATAAAGTTAGACGACAATGTTGTAAATGTGCCGGCTCGTGGAACCGTAAAAGAAGTATACGAACAAATAATTGCTGATTTGCTGCAGGCCGAAGCGCTTATGGGAAGCGAAAGGGAAAATGTTTACGGATCGAAAGAAGTGGCGCAGGCCATGCTTTCGCGGGTGTATTTGTACATGTCGGGCACACCCGAAAATCCAGACATCAACTATGCGCAAAAAGCAAAAGACTATGCCAATAAAGTGATCGATTCGGGCAGGTATCATCTTGAAGAAACTGAAGAGTTTAAAACCTACTTCCGGAAATTACCCGAACAAAATACCGAAACAATATTTGCGGTAAAACATACCATCGATGTCGACGACCGTGGATGGGGATCGATAGGTTCAATGTACAACCACATCGAAAGTCAGGGCTGGGGCGAAATGTATGCTTCAGAACCTTACCGCGAACTGCTCGACGAAAATCCCGAAGATGCACGTCATGCTTTTATCGAGCCGCAATACGAAAGTGATGGAATTACTTTAAAAGAAAGAAATGGCTATCCCATATACTATATCAATAAGTTTTCGATGCAGGAAGAACGACCGACGTTGAGTTCGCCGGTGTACCTGCGTTTAGCCGAAATGTATTTAAATCGAGCCGAAGCCAATGCCAAACTGGGTTTAAACGAAGAGGCCATTGAAGATGTTAATTTGATTCGAAGCCGTGCCGGTTTAAGTGGCGACGCTTTGTACTCTACCGACGATTTAAAAGGAAGAGCAAGTGTTTTTGACGTGGTGCTTGAGGAACGCCGACTGGAACTGGCTTTTGAAGCGCAACGAAAATGGGATATTTTCAGAAATGGCCTGACACTGGATCGGAATTACCCGGGCACTCATGAACAGGGCGATGCCTTGCTGTTTGTGCCTCCCGACCATCGGCGGGTGGTATTTTATATCCCCGAAGCGCAAATTCTTGTTCAGGAAAATTTAGTTCAAAACCCCTAGCAACAAATTGGTAACTGTTAACAACGTTTTTATGCAAAATAGAGCAATCATTACAAAATCAATCCTCTTCTTCGCCGTCAGCGTTTTTATTCTGGCGTGCAGTACGCAGCCGGCAAAAACCATAAAGGCACCAATCAGTTATCCGGCTGATGGTACTGTGTTTCCTCCCGAATTTCCGCCACCTACTTGTTTTTGGGAGACCGAGAATAAAGAAGATGCTACCTGGAAAATAAGCGTATTGGATGCCGAAGACCAAACTTTAAACGAATTCGAAATTCGGGGAGATAACCGCTGGACGCCTTCTTCTGAATTATGGGAAGGCTTAAAACAACAATCCAATCAGAAATCGATAGCGTTTGTTTTATCGGCTTTTGATGATAAACAAACGGCCATTCCGGTTGATACTGTTTCTTTTCAGTTTGCAGCCGATTCGGTTGGTGCGCCAATTTTTTACCGCTCGGTACCACTGCCATTTAAATTTGCCCGCGAGAATCTTACCGAGGTCCGCTGGCAATTGGGTAATATTGGCTCTACCGATGCTCCTTCCACTGTTTTAAGCGATATTCCGGTTTGTGGTAACTGCCATTCGGTTTCGGCCGATGGAGGAACGTTGGCAATGGATGTGGATGCCCGCGACGAAAAAGGAGCCTATGCCATTGTTGAGTTGGGCGAAGAAACCATAATGTCGGAAAAGGAGATTATGAATTGGAGCAACTTTGTAAACGGTGAATTTACCTACGGTTTGCTTTCTCAAATTTCACCCGACAGTAGATATGTTGTAAGTACTTTAAAAGACTCGGAGATTTTTGTCGATCGCAACGATTTGGAATACTCGCAATTGTTCTTCCCTTTTAAAGGAATTTTAGGTGTTTACGACCGTACCAAAGACAAATATTTTGAACTGGAGGGTGCCAACGATACAAATTACGTACACAGTAATCCGAGTTGGGGACCTAACGGAGAATATATCTATTTTACCCGTTCGCGTGCTGCTCACCTCGATGAAAGTGGAATTTTCAGAGGATCGCAAGCCGTTGATTACAATACGTACAACAAATTTTTGAATGCTTTTCTGGAGCGTGAAAAACTTTTCAAATTCGATATTTACCGCATTCCGTTTAACAATGGAAAAGGCGGAAAAGCAGAACCTGTTCCGGGAGCTTCGAACAATGGAATGAGCAATTATTTTCCGCGTTTTACGCCCGATGGAAAATTTATGATCTTCTGCAAAGCCGAAAGTTTTATGTTGCTGATGCCCGACAGCAAACTGTATATACAACCGGTTGAAGGTGGCGAAACACGTTTGATGAATTGTAATTCGGATAATATGAACTCATGGCACTCGATATCGCCAAACAGCCGCTGGATGGTTTTTTCATCGAAAAAATACGGACCGTACACACAGTTGCTGCTTACCCACATTGATGAAAATGGTAACGATTCTCCACCGGTGTATCTCGAATATTTTGCTTCGGGAAACCGAGCCGCCAACATTCCGGAGTTTATAAACATGTCGCCTGAAACGAAGATTGAAATTGTACCAAAGTTTTTAGAGGATGATGCTTTTGCACTTCGCATGGGCGAAATAAAATCGAAAGAACACCAGTACGAAGAAGCTTTGGAATATTTTAATAATGCCCTTGCTTTTAATAACGATAATTCCGATGCGCATCACGGGAAAGCTCATGCACTGATGATGCTGAAAAAACCGACTGAAGCACTGCAGCATTTCGACAAGGCAGTTGAATTAAATCCCGGAAAAGTGGAATATCTGTTGAGTAGGGGAAATGCAAATCTTACCATAAATAACGAGGAAAAAGCGTTAGAAGATTTTAACCGCGCCATTGCCATCGATGCGTTTAATTTTATGGCCTACAGTAACCGCGGAATGTTGTGGCGCAAAAAACGCAACCTGGAAAAAGCCATGGCAGACTTTAACCGGTCGATTGAACTGAACCCGGAAAGTAACGTGACCTATGTAAACCGGGGTGTAATAAATGCCATTACCAAAAAATACGACGAGGCGCTGGCCGATTTTGATACCTCAATTCGTTTAAACCCGGATGATCTGTCGGCCTATTTTGCCAAAGCTAAAGTGTACCAGGAAATACAGGATAATAACATGGCGTTAGAGGTTTATTCGCAGGCAATATCAAAATCTTCGAGTAGCCCTGAGGCGTATTATAACCGGGCACTATTTTTTATTCAAACAAAAGACAAAGCTTCGGCGATAAACGACTTGCAGATAGCAGCCGGGATGAAATATGAACCTGCCCTGAGAATGTTGAATGAGGTGCGTTAAAATGAAGTTTAAAGGGACTGTGTAGAGATGGAAATACAAAAGTTGAACACATCTAATTTGGCTATATTTGAGCCGTAAGAAAACAGGAATGCCGGAAAGCGAAATTCAAAATATTAACTTTTTATTGGCAGAACTTGCCAGGGGACAGGAAAGAGCGTTCGATTTTATTTTCAGAAAATATTATAAAGCGCTTTGTGCCCAGGCAAATGTGTATGTTAAAGATATTGATACTGCCCAGGGGATTGTTCAGGAATCGTTTATAAAACTGTGGGGAAAACGCGAAGAGGCAGAATCGATAAAAAACCTGCCGAGCTACCTTACATCGATGGTGCGTAACCAGTGTATCGATTATATGCGCAAGGTTAACGTGCTAAATAAAACACACCAGCAGGGAGCGTTAACCGGCGATGCCGAAAACACCACCGAAAACCTGGTTTTGGCGCACGAATTTGAGGAAAAACTGGTTGTTGCTTTGGCAAATTTACCCGAACGTTGCCGGATTGCATTTGAATACAGCCGCTTCGAAAATCTCAAATATCCTGAAATCGCCGAAAAAATGGGTATTTCGGTAAAAGCCGTTGAAGCGCTCATTAGCCGGGCATTAAAAACCTTACGCACTGATCTGAAAGATTACCTACCATTTTTGTTGCTGCTATTCAAAATGTATTAAATGCAATTTTCTGTTGTAGGGTAACAGGGGATCAGTTTCGTCTATAAATCAAACGGTAAACAAATTCAATTGAACGTATAAAAATAGTTAGGTCGTTGTGATAAAAAGCATATTAAATAGTAAAACCACTAACCTTCGATTTATTAACCTGTTTAAGCACTTAACCATCGAGGAGCTCGAAAAGTACAGTGTAAACTTTCAATTGGTTGAATTAAAAGAAGGTGAAACCCTGTTCCGCCCCGGACAAAAATTAAAAGGAATTTATTTTATCGAGCGGGGCGTTTTAAAACAATACCGGATCGGTTCTAAAAACAAAGAGCAAATCTATCAGTTGCTCAGTTTTAACGATATGCTTGGTTTCGATTCGGCGCTTAACCAAACTCCGGCCACCGAGTTTACCACTTGTATGGAAAAAGCCAGGCTGATATTTGTACCAATTCAAATTGTAACGAAGCTGTTTGCCGAAAGTGTTCAGGTACGACAACTGCTTTTGCAACAAGGTTGCCGGGAGTTGGGGGCAGCTCAAAATACCATCATTAACTTTTCTCAAAAGTCGAACCGGCAACGGATTATTGATCTGTTACTGGATTTGCGCGAACGCTTTAACCTGGATCAGGACAATATGATTAATGTTTCGATAAAACGAATGGAAATTGCCGGACATATCGGAGCTAACGAGGAAAATACGATACGCATATTATCGGATTTACGAAAAAACAGATTGATACATACCAAAGGCAGAAAGATAGGCATCCTTAAATTACAACGATTCGGAGAAGCTTATCGCTAAGTAGCTACTTATACTTCGGATGTTCGTTATTTCCGAAGCAAAACAGATGTTTTCCCACCATTGAATAGTCGGATAGTGACTTGCAGAATGTTTTAATTCTGTAGGATTAAAAGAATTTTGTCACCATCTGCGCACTTCAAAAAGACAATCATTCACTTTTCTTTCATTTTTATCAATTTCTGGTGTAGGGTGACCTCAAGTGAGGCTCGTCAGTAATTAAATAATTGGCAGGAATTGGTAGTTCGGCCAATCCGCAAGGAGCGAACAACGACTATAATATGAACACTAAATTATTTATGTAATTCAAATTAATCTACAAAAAATCGAAAAATGAAAAAAAGTAATTATCGAAAAATGCTGCAAAACGGTGCGACCAAACTCTCCGTTTTTATGTTTGCATTGGCTGCCCTGTTTATTACAGGCTGTGAAGACGAAGGAAGTGGTGAATTGCCAACGACTTCGACAGGTGAAGTTGCCGAACTCGCCGATATTTATGCCGTAATAAACGGTAGTGTAACATCTGATGGAGGTTCGAATATTCTTGCAATGGGAATTTGCTGGACCACCGAAGATAAAGAGCCAACAACTACGGATAATATTGTTGCAGTTGGTACTTATACGCTAAATGGAATTTTAGCAGAAGAATGGGATTACTCAGTAACTTTAGATGGATTATCATCGAAGACTGACTATAAAGTTAGAGCTTATGCGGCCAACGAGGCAGGCACTTCGTATGGCGAAACAATTGCTTTTACTACCAAAGCCGGAAAAACTTTCCACACACTTACTGCCGACATGATTGACACGTATACGCAGGAAATCTGGGAAGGTCCAAAAGAAAATCTTGTTGATGGTGATCCTTCAACTTTCTGGCATTCAGCCTGGTCTGACGAAGAAACTGCTAAAGTGCAACCGCTTCCTCACCACATTCAGATCACTTTCCCTGAAGCCAAATATATTGGTGGATTCCAGTTCTGGACCCGTTCAACTTCTGCCAGAACTATAGACCCGGCTCAGTTCGATGTTCAGGTCAGTACAGACGGCGTAGAATATACTACAGTTTGGACTTCAGAGCGTTTTGATGCAAAAGCACGTCCTGATTATAACGAGTTGTCGCTCGACAAAAACTACTCTTCAAAATACTTCCGCATCCGAATTCTGGATACCCGTACTACCGGTTATTCATTTACCACAATGGGCGAGATTAAAGTATTCGATGATGGTTTGCTAGATTATTAATCTATAGCTAATTACGAATAATAAGTAATTCTAAAGTTACAGAACAAAGACAATAATTATGAGATATATACAAAATTTCGGTTCTGATCGAAAAAACAATAAAAACAGCTTACTTTCGGGCATACACAAAGCAATTGGTTTAGTTGTGTTTATGTTCCTGTTTGCCACGTTTGCAAACGCACAATCAACTACTATTAGCGGTACGGTAACCGATAACGAAACCAAAGAGTCGTTACCGGGTGTTAGTATCATTATTAAAGGTACCACAACCGGTGTTACTACCGATATTGATGGAAAATTTGCAATTAAAGTTGACGATACCGATGCCACTTTGGTGTTTTCGTTTGTAGGTTACGAAACACAGGAGATCGCGGCAGGTGGTCAAACTTCAATCAATGTTTCGTTGGTAAGTTCAACTACCGATTTAGATGAGGTAATGGTTGTTGCATACGGAACAACTAAAAAATCGAATTTAACAGGTTCGGCAGTTGCCCTTGATACCGATGAGCTAAACGATGTTTTTGCTCCTAACGTATCAGCGATGTTACAAGGTAAAGTTGCCGGTATGTACACAAGTGCATCAAGCGGTAAACCCGGAGCAGGTACAACTATTACAATTCGTGGTAAAGGTTCGCTTTCGGGAACTACAAAACCACTTTGGGTTGTTGATGGTATTATTATGGGTAACGACGATCCTGGTTTCAGCCCGTCGGATATCGAAAGTATTACCGTACTTAAAGATGCCTCGGCAACTTCGTTATACGGTTCGTTGGCGGCAAACGGTGTAATTTTGTTACAAACAAAAAGAGCTAAAAAAGGTGTTTCTACACTTAATGTAAATGCATCTTACGGTGCTACAACATTCAATACCGGAAACTTTTCGGTAATGAATTCGCAGGAATTATACGATTACCAGAAAACCTGGAATCCGAACGTTACTGAAGATGTATTGAACACGGATACCGATTGGATGGAAATTGGTACACAAACCGGACAAGCACAGGAATATAACGTAAACTACTCGGGTGGTAACGATAAAATTATGGCCTATTTATCGGGTACATATTTTAACGAAACAGGTGCTTTAAAAGGATACGAATACGAACGTTTTTCAGGAATTGCAAACGTTGATGTACAAGCAAGCAAACGTCTTTCGATTAAAGCTAATCTTTCAGGAAACTATACCAATACGCACAATCAGGAGCATTCTACTTACAACATGTTTACTTACATGCCATGGGATGAGGCTTATTTACCGGACGGTTCGGTTTTAGATCCACGTGTTGACAGCGGAAAGGAATACTTGCTTGAAAATGGAAAAGTATGGTATGGCCGCGATGAGAACAACTACCTGTACGATCTTCAGTACAACTACGGTACATCTCGCGGAAACAATTTCCGTATTAACATTGGTCTTGATTATGAAATCAACGACTGGTTGACATTCTCATCGATGAACAACGTTGCTCTTGGTTTCGGACATAGCGAATCATACACCGATCCACGTTCTATTTCTGGTCAGGCCGACAGAGGAAGATTATACGAAGCTTATAGTTTTAGCAGAACACGTTTTACCAACCAGATGCTTCGTTTCAAAAAAACGATCGACAAACATAACCTGAATGCCTTTGTTGCATGGGAATACACTGACTATTATTCGGATGCTGCCAATGCCACAGGTAAAGGTGTTGCAGCAGGTTTAACTGTTCTTAACGCTACTGCCGAAGCTGTTGGCGTTGGTGGTTCGAAATGGGAGAGTGCCAAACAAAGTATGTTGGTTAACTTACAGTATGCTTACGACAACAAATATTTAGCGACTGCTTCGTTCAACCGTCAGGGATCAAGTAGTTTCGGTCCGAACAACCAGTACGGTAACTTCTGGTCGGCAAGTTTGGGATGGAACCTGCACCACGAAGATTTTATGAGCGGTGTAAAATGGGTTGATGTACTGAAATGGTCAGCCAGTATGGGGCAAGTAGGTAACGCACCTGGTGGATTCCAGTACCTGGGTTACTACGCTTTTGTTGACCAGTACAACGGAAACAGTGCTGCAACACCTTACCAAAAAGGTAACGCTGATATCAGCTGGGAAAAAGTTACAAGTTACAACACCGCTGTTAACACACGTTTATTTAACCGTGTTGGAATTAACCTCGATTTATACTACAAAAACAGCGATAACCTGTTAACCTACGTACCGCTTCCTGCTTTATCAGGATACAATGGTATCTGGATGAACGTTGGTCGTGTTACCAACAAAGGTTACGAATTGTCAATTTCTCCTGAGATTATCAGAACTCCAAGATTTGCCTGGGATATGACTGTGAACCTGGCATACAATAAAAACAAGGTTGAAGAATTATATGAAGATAAAGCATATACTTCAGGAAACGTTCGCATTGAGCAGGGTTACGACATGGACTCGTATTACCAACGCATTTGGTACGGTGCAAACCCTGCAAATGGTGAGCCATTATGGGAACAAGTTGTAGTAGATGAAGAGGGTAATGAAAGTATTGCTTTAACATCGAGCTATGCCGATGCAACTTTACAATTTACAGGATCGAAAGGAACACCAACTTATACAGGTGGTATTTTAAACACTTTAACTTTTGATGATTTCACTTTGACTGCAAACATTAGTTTTGTTGACGATATCTACAAATACAATGGCAACCGCGAGTTGTTCGACAGCGACGGTTCTTACGCATCATTCAACAACATGAACCTGGCTGACGGTTGGAGCCGTTGGGAAAAACCTGGCGATATTGCAACACACCCAAAACCATACAATGGTGGTGTTAATGCGAATAAAAACTCTTCGCGTTATTTAGAAGATGCAAGCTACGTTCGATTACGTAATGTTACCTTATCATACCGTCTTCCTAAAAAAGCTACCGATGCTATTAAAGTTAAAAACGCTTCGGTTTATGTAAGTGGCGATAACCTGATTACCATTACTGACTGGTCGGGAATGGATCCTGAAACAGGTGCACTTTACCCATTGTCGAAAAAGATTATGGCCGGTGTTAAAATCGATTTTTAAGCAAAAAATTTATTCATGATTAACAGTATTAAGATGAAAAAAATATATTCTTTTATAGCAATACTACTGACAATCTCTTTTGTCGCTTGCGATATTAGCAGAGATCCGTTTCAGGATTTATCCGATGAAATGGTGTTTGCCGATGAGTTAGGAATTGAGGCAGCAGCTTTAGGAACTTATGCGCTGCTAAAAACAAATGCATTTATGCGTCCTTACCATTTTCATGGCGAATTTGGTGGCGACAATATCTCATTGAGTGGATCGACTACCGACCACTTGTTCTACATGTACAATTACCAGCACACGCCAACAAACTACCACTTAAACAGTTTGTGGTCGACTTGTTACAAAGGTATTGTTAATGCCAATAAAGTAATTGCCAAAGCACAGCAAGGTACTGCCCGAATGAACCACGTAATTGGTGAAATGTACTACCTGCGTGCCTTCTTCTACTTTAACCTGGTAAATATCTGGGGTCGTCCTTATACGCAGGATCCAACTAATAACTGGGGAGTTCCTATTGTTTTGGATGCCGAACCTGATGTAGATAACATGCCACCACGTGCCACTGTACAAGAGGTTTACGATCTGATCATTGAAGACCTGACAACTGCAGCAGAGCTGATGAGTGAATTTAAACGTATCGATGCTGAATACAATATTTATGCGTCGGAACAAGCTGCCAATGCGCTGTTATCGCGTGTTTATTTGTACATGGACGATAATGCTAAAGCTGCGAGTTTGGCTACAGAGGTAATCGAATCGAACAATTTTGCATTGCTTCAGGGGTCTGATTACGAAACTTTCCCAACAATGGTTCCCGAAGATAATTCGGAAGTTATTTTTGCTTGTCGTGCATTAAAAGATGAAGACAACTATGGTTGGTATGCGTTTGGAGGAATGTATGCTACAATCGACGGAGTTGGCTGGGGAGAAATGTATGCTTCTGAACCTTTCAGAGATTTACTGGATGAGAATCCAACTGACAGAAGACATAAGTTTATCGATCCTCAATACATTGATGGTGACACGTATGAAATTACTTACTCGTACGATAAATCTTCACCTGCAGGATCGAGAATGTTCCAAATGTATGACGTTACAAACAACGGCGAAAGCTGGGAGTACGAGTACAACGGAACACAAACTGTTATGACTGAAGACGTAAATGGAGTAACTAAATACTACATTACTGCCGGCGATAACATTAGCGGAAAAACCTACGTGCGTTTAGACAAGAAAATGCCTGTACGTCAGGGATATCCTAAATTCTTTGTTATTAAATGTTCGAACCAGGAAGGTCAGCCTCAGTTGTTCTCGCCAATTATTTCGCGTTTAGCGGAGATGTATCTTAACCGTGCCGAGGCACGCGCAAAAACTGGTGATACTGATGGTGCACTCGAGGATATTAATCTAATCCGAGAAAGAGCAAATATTCCTGTTTACGATGATGTACCTGAAGACAGAACTATATTGGATATCGTTCTTCAGGAGCGTCGTGTTGAGTTGGCTTTTGAAGCACACCGTCGTTACGACATATTCAGAAACGGTTTAACCTTAGACCGCAGATATCCGGGTACACACGACAGAGGTGCTAATCCGCTGTTAACAGTGCCTGCAACTAGTCCTCGTGTTGTTGATTACATTCCGGAGGATCAGATTTTGGCTCAGCCAAACTTAATTCAGAACGATTAATCAATTATAGCTAATAACAAATCAGGCTTTTGCGGTGTTTTTACATCTGCGAAAGTCTGATTTTTATAAGTAGAAAATACTAACACTATGAGAACAAGACTAAATCTGAAAATATTATTCTTAATCCTGATACTTCCTTTTGCGGCCTTTGCTTGTCAGCAGGACGAAATAGAAGAACCGGAAACTCCGACAATGTCTCACCGGATTCCAAGCGAAGGAAACAGCTGGTTTCTTACAAACGTTGGCGGAAATAAACTACAGACAGCAGATTACAACGGTTTTAACTGGAGCTATAAAACTTCGGTTTTACGTACCTTTTTTCGTGTTGAGGCGGCCGGCGAAATTCATATAGGTATTACAGGAAAAGTTAGCGAGGGCAGCTCAACGCTTCAGGCAACTTTCCTGAATGAAACAAAAGAAATTGAGCTAAACAGCACTACAAACAGCCTGGTATTTGTAGGTTCGTATACCGTGCCTTCACCGGGATATTATTACCTTGACCTGCAGGGCGTTGATAAAGTTGGTGCTCAATTTGCATCAATCGAGTCGGTTACGCTGGGAGGCGCGGCTTGTAAATCAGGTGTGCATTTTTCAAACGAAGATTATTTCTATTGGGGACGTCGTGGACCGTCGGTACATTTAGGTTATCAAAAACCAACCGAAGCTTCAGATGTAGTATGGTTTTACAACGAAATTACGGTTCCAAAAGACAATGACGTAATTGGTTCGTATTACATGGCAAACGGTTTCGGACAAGGCTATTTTGGTATGCAGGTGAACTCAAGTTCTGAGCGACGCGTTTTGTTTTCGGTGTGGAGTCCGTATTCAACCGACGATCCAAGTACTATTCCTGAAGATCAGCGTGTACAATTGATTGCTAAAGGCGCAAATACTACCACTAACGACTTTGGAAACGAAGGATCTGGAGGACAGAGTTATATGCAGTTTAACTGGAAAGCTGAAAACACCTACAAGTTTTTATTAAAAGGAGAACCAAGTGGCGAAAATACTACGGATTATTCAGCCTGGTTTTTTGATGCAGAGCAGGAAGAATGGCTTTTTGTTGCCACCTGGCGACGTCCTAAAATCAGTACCTACTTAACCAGTTTGTATTCGTTTTTGGAAAACTTTGACACAAAAACAGGTCCGATTGAACGCAGGGCGTATTACAACAACCAGTGGATTTACGACACCAATGGTACATGGCACGAGGTTACAGAAGCAAAATTTACTGCCGATGCTACTGCGCATGATAAAGCACGTTTGGATTATGCCGGCGGTTACATAAGCGGCGACAATGGTTTCTACCTAAAGAACTGCGGATTTTTTAACGAAACGTCTGAGGTTGATACCTACCATGAGCGCCCGGTTTTAGGAGTGGCTCCGTCTATCGACTTTGACACTTTGCCTGTTGAATAATTCCATTTGAATAGTAAGGGAGTTAGCGTAGAAGTTAACAATGAGGAAATCACCAAAAGACAATTTATTTCAATTGTCTTCTGGTGATTTTTTTATGCCTAATTTGCAGCTAATCTGCTCACAATTTTTTTCATGTCTTCAAATTGTTGCTCAATGCTTTGCAGCAATTTGTATTGGGCATGGGTACGAACGAGGTTATGATTTGGGCTTTTTATTTTGTAATAATTGTCGCCGTCAATGTAATCCATTAAAAAGCGCAATACCTGCTCGTAAGTAATGTATTTGGCTGAAAACGCTAAATAATCAATTTCCGGTTGTGTCAGAAAAGAACTGGTTTCTTTGAGGTAGCCCTGGGCATAAGCCGCAAAGGTTTCCATATCCATCGAAATGTTTTCCAGATTTTCATCGTCTTCCAAACCGGTGTTGGTATAAGAACGAATGGCATCGCCAAAGTCGTTAAGCGCCGTGCTGCTCAATACTGTGTCAAGGTCGATCACGCACAACACGTCGCCTTTGTCATCAAAAAGGATGTTGTTGATTTTTGTGTCGTTGTGTGTTACACGTGCCGGAATCGTTCCGTCTTCAACAAGCTTCCAGAAGTTAAGCATCTCTTCTTTGCGGCTTTCAATCCAGCTGATTTCCTCCTTTACTTCTGCTTTCCTTTGTACCGGATCTTCAGCAAGCACTTTGTCCCACTGTTCAAAACGGTAGCGGATGTTGTGAAATCCAGGCAGGATATCTGTCAACGTTCCTTCAAAATCAGCAGTCATCGCCTGGAATTTTCCAATTCCACGTCCGCCAGCGTAAGCCAGTTCCGGGGTGTCAGCTTTTTCATAGGTAACACTGCCTTTTATAAAATAGCACATGGCCCAGTATTCACCGGTTTCATCCTGGTAATAAAGTTCATTACCCTTGCTTTTTGTTACCGTCATTGCTTCGCGCATCGGATCGCCGCCGTTGCTTTTAATCTTCTCTTTTAAATGCTGCGTTACACGTTCGATGTTGTCCATCATTGCCGGAACGTCGGTAAAAATCGATTTGTTTTTACGTTGTAGCAGGTAGTCGGGCGTATTTTCCTCAACGGTTTTTAAATAATAAGTGTCGTTGATAAATCCCTCGCCAAGAGGTTTAATCGACTCAATTTCTCCTTCGATTTGAAAATTACCTGCGATTTGTTTTAGATCAGTTTTCATATTAATTGGTTTTAGTGATTGAACGAATTTTAATGTTTATTTCTTTAGCCCTGTCAAGGCTTGTGCTCTCGATATAAATCCTGACAATTGGCTCGGTATTCGATTTGCGCATGTGTGCCCAACCATCTTCGAAGTAGAGTTTTAAGCCATCAATTTCGTTTGTTTTGCATTGCGGGAATGATGCTTTTACCTCCTGCAATAATTGGTTCAAATCAACATTTGCGTCAAACTCAATTTTGTCTTTTAACATTTCGTAGTTGGGGTACTGTGCTCTTATTTTTGATGCACTCTTTTTCGATTCAGCAAGCTGTGTAAGAAACAACGCAATGCCTACCAAAGCATCGCGGCCATAATGAAGTTCAGGATAAATCACCCCTCCGTTTCCTTCACCACCGATTACCGCATTTACATTTTTCATTTGCTCCACAACATTCACCTCGCCAACGGCCGACTCGTAAAACTGAACATCGTGTTTTTTGGCAATGTCTTTTAATGCATTGGTCGACGAAAGGTTGGCTGCAATTGTGCCTGGTGTGTTCGACAAAATATAATCGGAGATTGATACCAGCGTATATTCTTCTCCAAAGGCTTTTCCGTTTTCATCAACCAGTGCCAGTCGGTCCACATCCGGATCAACCGCAATTCCCAGGTCTAGATTATTTTTGCTAACGGTTTTACACAGTTCGGTTAGGTTCTCTTCCAGTGGTTCGGCAATCCTCGAGAACTTTCCATTTGGCTCAGCAAAGATTTCAACCACTTCCGCAATGCCCAGTGCTTTTAACAGTTTAGGAATCGATGGATTTCCTACAGAGTTTACACTGTCGACAGCTACTTTTAGCTGTGCTTCTTTTATCGCTTCTTTATTTACCAAAGGCAGGTTCAGAATGCTTTCGATGTGCTTGTCGATATAGCAATCATTTGTAATGTAGGTACCAATTGATTGTGCTTCCACAAAATCGAAGGCTGCTTTTTGTGCCTGTTTAAGGATCTCTTCACCATCCGCCTGTGAAATAAATTCACCTTTGTTGTTTAGTAGTTTTAAAGCATTCCAGTTGCCGGGATTGTGGCTTGCGGTGATGATTATTCCACCATTTGCCTTTTCCATAGGAATAGCAATTTCGACTGTTGGTGTTGGTGCCAGTCCCAAATCGATTACATCGATTCCGAGACTATTTAATGTGCCAACAATCAAATTCAGAACCATCTGTCCTGAGACGCGCGCATCGCGGCCAATTACTACAGTTGGTTTTTCTGCGTTTTGTTTTATCCAGGTTCCGTATGCACCTGCAAATTTTAAAATATCAAAAGGGGAGAGTGATTCTCCCGGTTGTCCGCCAATTGTTCCGCGGATTCCTGATATTGAACTTATTAATGCCATTTTATTGATTTGTTATTTTGATTTTTTATTCTGAGTCGTAGAGGTTAATTTTCCCATAAAACTTCTGAATTCGCTGTTAAACCGTTGGAAGACTCTCGTTCTTCCACAGTGTAGTTGGGTATACATTTTTGTCGATCAGGCGGTTTATGGCTTCAACTGCTTTTGCTTTGTCTTCGCTGTAAGTAACACCGAACCATTGCGCATCCGACTTCAACACTTTAAACTGTGTTACGCCACTTTTGATGATTTCCGAAACTACCACCGGGATGTAAAACTCCGATTTTAATTCATCGCCTCGTTCTTTCAGAAAGGTGATAAACTGCGTTTCCAAATGATTAAAAAGTCGTGGTGTAAAACCCCAGAAATTCATCGAAACGGTTGTGTCGGCTGCCAACGAAATCCACTGGTCATTTTCTTTGTAGGCAATAACATCTTTGGTTTGCTCAATGTGTGTGCGTTCATTTACCTCTTTCAGGAAATCGTTTGCATCAGTGGAACAAACGCCTCTTGAAACTGATCCATTTTCCGAGATTGTGTTTTTTAAGTTGTAGCCGATCATACAATTTTCTTCGTCGGTGGCTTCGGTAGCAAGAAAATCGGCCATTGTTTTAAATGCACCGGCTCCATAATAATCATCGGCATTAATAACTGCAAACGGTTCGTTAATACAGTCTTTTGCCATTAATATGGCGTGCCCCGTTCCCCACGGTTTTTCTCTTTCCGGATTATATTTTGAATCTTGCGGAACCTTATCAATCTCCTGGGTTACGTATTCAACTTCAATTCTACCCGCAATTTTTGCATTAAAAAGTGCTTTAAATTCCTGCGCGAAACTTTCGCGAATGACAAAGACAATTTTGCCAAATCCCGCCTCAATGGCATCGTAAATCGAGTAGTCGATAATCGTTTCGTTCGACGGGCCAATCGGATCCATCTGTTTTAATCCTCCGTAGCGACTGCCCATTCCGGCCGCTAATACTAATAATGTTGGTTTCATTTTAATATGTTTTTTAGTTTTTAATCGTATTGTTCAAACAGTATTTGATAGCTGATTATCAGAGATTAATCTGTTCCATCAATGACTGTTTATTTCGATCGTTTCAAATCTCAATATAAAGAAAACATATTAAAAATATTAAAAAGATGATATTTTAAAGGAAATAAAATTAAAAATTAGGATTATATGCTTTTTGAGAGGTTTAGAAATAGATAAGCTTCCAGAAAGTGTTTGTTTAGAGCATATTTGTATGTTCGAGAAACGGGATTCGTTCTAATAGATTTATTATAAAGGTGGCTTTTCTGTTAACGTCTTAAACATTCCCGGCTCAACCGTGTTTGTGAAATGAGGATTTAAAAACACAGAAATGAGCAACGAATACGAACAATCAAGAAGAGCCTTTTTAACAAAATTGGGGATGACAATTGGCGCTGGTGCAGTAGCAGGAGAAAAGCTATCGGCGAAAGTGTTGAACGACAAAGCTGAATTTCCATTGGAAAACGATCAGCAAAAACTGATGGATCGCTACGAAAACTGGATGGATGAATTTATCCCGGTAATAAAAGCGTATCGTGCAAATCCCGAAGATAAACAGGCTAAAATTCGTATTGCAGAATTGTCGGAAGAAGCGGAAACCTGGCGCGAACAGCTAACCGTTTTTATGGAAGACGAAAACTTTGCACGCTATTACATGACTGCCACTGAACGAATGACCAAAGAAATTTATTAAAGACACGTTTTAATTACATAATTATTGGCTTTCTATTGATTGATGGAAAGCTTTTTTTATGCCAACTGAAATAAATCCCTAATTTCGCGTTCTACCTAAAATAGTGTGTTATGAGATATTTGCTTGTTCTTTTAATTTTTCTTCCGTCGGTTGTTTTTTCGCAGACAAACCAAACTGATGCCAATGGTTTGCGCCAGGGATTTTGGCAGAAAAAGCAGGCCAACGGACGTTTAATCTACGAAGGAAACTTTAAAGATGACAAGCCTGTTGGTGAGTGGAAACGCTACCATCCGGGTGGACAGTTGAAAGCACTGATTGAATACAAAGGCGATACGGCTTATACGCAGTTTTTTGATGTATGGCGTAAAAAATTAACTGAAGGAAATTATGTGAACCAGCAAAAAGAAGGTGTTTGGAAGATTTATAAAAACAATGTTTTAACTGCAGACGAAGAATATAAATTAGGTCTGAAGTACGGAACATCGCATCAATATTACGATACGGGCGAAGTGATGGAAGAAAAGCAGTGGGTGAACGACAAAGAAGATGGCGACTACCAGATATTTTATAAAAGTGGCGAACCTTATATGCAGTGCAAAATGAAACTGGGGATGCGTCACGGGTTGTTTTTGGTGAATTACGAAAACGGTCGCCAGGAAATGGTGGCCGAATACCGAAATAACCTGCGTCATGGTGAGTGGAAACATTTCGACCGCGAAGGAAATCTGCTGTACACTTTGTACTACGATAACGGGCAAATTCTGAATCCTAATGTTCGCGACAGTATCGACAACCTGAAAATGATTGAGTTGGAAAAAAATAAGGATACAATTCTCGATCCCGAGGAGTTTTTGCAAGATCCGTCGGAGTACATGATGCGCAACCAAAAGAACCGATAAAACTGTTTGCAGTTCAAGGTAAAAAGCTATTATTTCATTAACTTGGCCTTTTATTAGGGACGGTTGATAAAGTGTCTGAAGGTTGTTTGTTGCATCATTTCATTTTCACTTTTGAACCACAAAATTGAACATTGTATTAGAATGAAGTATACCATTTTACTCCTTTGCACGCTGTTAATGGGTTTGCAACAAATTAATGCTCAGAATTATTTTTGGATAGGTTTTACCGATAAAAATAATTCAGAATATTCGCTTGATAATCCTTCCGTATATCTTTCCGAACGTGCTATTGAACGTCGCATCAATCAAAATATTCCTATCGATTCATTGGATTTGCCGGTTAATCAAAATTATATCGATTCGGTGCTTACACTAAATGTCGAGTTAGTGCATGCATCAAAATGGTTAAACGGAATTACAGTTAGCTGCGATTCAACAAATCTGGCAGACAGTTTAACCTGGGATTTTATACGTGAGGTTCAATTAACAAAACCGGGTACTGCAACAAAAAGTACATTCAACAAATTTGAAGACGAAAGTTTTGCCGATGTGGCTCCAATCGATACTTCATTGTATGGAAGTTCGGTGTATCAGGTTGGAATGATGGAAGGTCAGTTTTTGCATAACGAGAATTTTCGTGGACAAGGAAAACAAATTGCCGTGTTGGATGCCGGGTTTTTAAAGGTCGATGAGCTACCGGCTTTCGACAGTCTTTGGGCAAATAACCAGATTCTGGGTACGAAGGATTTTGTAAATCCCGATGATGATTTCTTTTCTACCAACTATCATGGAATGAGTGTGCTTTCGTGTATGGGGGGGAATATTCCCGGAGAATTGATCGGCACAGCGCCAAAAGCTTCTTATTGGTTGTTGCGTTCGGAAGACACCGGATCAGAATATAAAATTGAAGAAGATAATTGGGTGGCAGCTGCTGAGTTTGCTGACAGTGTTGGCGTTGATATTATCAATTCATCGCTTGGTTATACTGAATTTCAGGACACTGCTACAAATCATACTTATTCCGACATGGACGGTAAAACAACACGTGTGACCAGAGGAGCAAATATTGCAGCATCGAGGGGCATTATGGTGTTTTCAAGTGCCGGCAACGAGCGGGCTAATTCCTGGTTCCGTATCGTGGCACCTTCCGATGGTGTAAATGTGATTGGTGTTGGTGCTGTAGATAAGAATTTTAACCCGGCCTATTTTTCATCTGCTGGCCCTGCTGCCGATGGTGCGCTGAAGCCAAATGTTTCGGCAATGGGCTATCAAACAACGGTACAACGTTCCAACGGTTCGCTTTCAGTGGCCAGTGGAACTTCGTTTTCGTCGCCGGTTCTGGCTGGAATGGCTGCATCGTTGTGGCAATGTTATTCCAATAAAACAGCTGTTGAAATAAAAGATGCGCTAGAAAAAAGCGGTCACCTTTACAGTTCTCCCGATTCGCTTCAGGGATATGGCGTTCCGAATATGAGGCAAGCTTGTGCTTTGCTTAATCCGGTGTCAACACCGATAATTCTGCAAAAGAATATCTGGACTGTTTTTCCAAATCCTGTGCAGGATAGAATTGTAGTTCAGTCGGATACAAATCAACAGGAACACGAAATTGATATTGAAATATATTCGATCGATGGCAGTAAAATAAAAGCCTGGAAAAGGTCAGTGGCTCCTTCCATTTCACTGAATGGATTGGAAACGATGGAGCCCGGAATTTATCTGCTAGTGTTGCGAACAAAAGAGGGTGCCGAAACCTTTAAGATCAATAAAATCAGGTAGCAGATGAACCAGCAACTCACCCTTTCGGAATTAAACAACCAAATAAAAAATGCATTGCTTGATGCATTTCCGGGAACGGTGTGGGTAGTTGCCGAAGTGAGTGAATTAAAACATAACCGAAGCGGACATTGTTATCTGGAGTTGGTTGAAAAAGAGGGGAACACCATTATGGCGCGTTCGCGGGCAACCATCTGGTCGTACACCTACCGGATGCTTAAACCTTATTTTGAAACCAGCACCGGGCAGCTTTTCAGTGAAGGAATTAAGGTGTTGGTTCAGGCAACAGTTGAATATCACCCGGCTTACGGTTTGAGTTTGAATATTAAAGACATCGACCCGACATACACAGTTGGCGACATGGCCTTGCAACGAAAGGAAATTATAAATCGATTGAAGGCCGAAGGTGTTTTTGATATGAACAAAGAACTGGAATTGCCTTTGGTACCACAGAAGATTGCCGTTATTTCCTCGGCAACGGCTGCCGGTTACCAGGATTTTATGAACCAGCTGGAAAACAACGAATACGGTTTTAAGTTCTACACCAAACTGTTTGAGGCCTACATGCAGGGTGCCGAAACAGTGCCGTCAATTGTTCGGGCATTGGATCGTATTTTTGCTTACGACGATTTTTTCGATGCTGTTGCGATTATTCGTGGAGGAGGCGCAACGGCCGATCTGAGTAGTTTTGATGATTACGATCTGGCAATGAATATCACTCAGTTTTCGTTGCCGGTAATTACTGGAATCGGCCACGAGAAAGATGATACGATTATCGACCTGGTGGCACATACGCGTATGAAAACACCAACTGCCGTAGCCGAATTTTTTGTTAGTGGTGTTGAGCGCTACTACGAACGTTTGCTCGAGCTGGAAAATGGCATTGTACAGTTAACCCGCGAAACGCTCGATTTTCAACAAGATAAACTGGAAAAGGTAGCGGAAGGATTAAAGTATTCGATCTCCGAATTTATAAACGACAGACAAAGAGAATTAAACAAACGCGGCAATGAATTGCAGCAAAATGTTAGTCTGTTTTCGTTTAAAAAGCAAAACGAACTGACAGAATTGAAACACAATCTTGATTCCGGACTTTCGGTGTGGTTTGTGGAAGCAAAAAATACCATTGGTAAAAAACAACGCATCCTGAGAAGGGTTGTAGGAGAGACTGTTTTTAAAGAAAATGCAAAATTAAATCATCAGCAGGATCTGTTGTCAGGTAAAGTCCGAAACGTTTTGGCGAAAGAGCACGACCGGATTCTGATAAACGAAAATTCGGTACGTTTATTGAATCCTGAAAATGTATTGAAACGAGGATTTACATTAACTTTGAAAGAAGGTAAAATAATAAAATCGAGCAAAGACGTAGCAGTTGGAGAAGAACTGGAAACCCGATTTGCCGATGGAAAAGTAACGAGTAAAATCACAAAAAATAAACAAAATGGCAGCTAAAAAGATTTCGTACAACGAGGCGATGGCCGAGATAGAAGAAATTCTTGAAAAGATAGAAAACGAAGAACTGGATGTGGATGAACTGGCCGAAAAAGTAAAACGCGTTTCGGTACTTTTAAAAACCTGCAAGGATAAACTGACCAAAACAAACGAGCAGGTGGAGCAGATTTTAAAAGAAATGGAGGACTAAAATATGTATACAAAAGAACAAGTTGCACAAACCATCGACCACGCGGTTTTAAAACCCGAACAAACCTTGGCCGATCTGAAGGAAAATGCTGAAATGTGCATTAAAAACAAGGTTTTTAGTATGTGTGTGAAACCTTGTGATATAAAACCTGCCAAAGAATTGTTGCAGGGCAGTGGTGTAAAAGTATCGTGTGTACTTAGTTTTCCGCACGGCGCCGATGCAACACCTGTTAAAGCTTTTCAGGCAAAACAGGCCATTGAAGACGGCACTGACGAAATTGATATGGTGATGAATATCGGTAGGTTTTTATCGGGTGAATACGATTATGTTCGCGACGATATTAGAGCTGTTGTTGAAGTGGCTCACCAACACAATGTGCTTGTAAAAGTTATTCAGGAAAGCGGTCATTTAACATTGGAACAAATTGCCAAAGCCTGCGAATTATCGTACGAGGCCGGTGCCGATTTTGTAAAAACATCAACCGGATTCGGGCCGGGTGGCGCCAAACCTGAATACATCGAGGTGATGGTAAAAACGGTCGGCGATAAAATGCAGGTAAAACCGTCGGGTGGCATCCGCGACTGGGAAACTGCCGTAGCTTTTCTTGAGATGGGAGCCGACCGTTTGGGAATTGGTTCAACAGAAGCAGTGCTGAACGGTGCCACTGCAAGAGGTGATTATTAATTGATTAACGAACTTCTAAAATATTGCAAGGTGTTAATATAGCTTTTTGTACTTGGTACAAGAAATTTGACAGAAATCATTTTTTTCAGCTAAAAAACACCCATATTTGTGCTTTATTTGTTTGAGTGAGGGGAGAATAAGATGTATTTTCTAAACGGAGACAGAACGTATATAAAGCCTGAAAATGCTTGTGGCGACTTAACTGCACAACTGGAAAGTTGCTTGAAGCAGCTTGAAAAAATCAATTCAGGGAAACGGATTTTCAAACTTAATTTCTTTGTCGATACCAATTCAAATTCTGAATACGATCAGCTGTTAAAAGATCTTCGTATTCAGGTTAAAGAGCTTATCGGAAGTGAAATTCTATTGAGTTTTATTTCGCAACCACCGCTGAGTTGCAAGGTAATTGTTGAAGCCTATTATTACGACCCGGAAAACTGGGATTGTCAGATGCTTTCTGAAGGTGAAAACAGTACGGCCTTGTTCTTAAATGGCACAACCGAGATTCTGCTTGGCACCGTTCATGCCAACCAAAACAGCAATTGTAAACTCAATGCCGAGAAAGCTTTTGACGATCTTGTTGAGACATTTGAAGAGGCGCAGTTTCCGTTGTATTCTATCGTTCGACAGTGGAATTACCTGGAAGATATTCTTGGATTTGATGGTGATGAGCAACGCTACCAGGTGTTTAATAACGTTCGGTCGGATGCTTATGGGAAAGTGTTTGAGCAAAACGGATATCCTGCAGCAACCGGAATAGGGATGACCCACGGAGGTATTCTTATCGAGTTTGTGGCGGTAAAATCAAAAGAAGTGCTAACTCAACCGGTTGATAATCCCGACCAGATTTCGGCACATCAATACACCGAAAAGGTTTTGGTTGGAGAGGAGTGTGTGTTGAAAACAACGCCTAAATTCGAGCGGGCCCGTTATTTCAGGTATCGCAATAAAAAGATGATCTTCATTTCCGGAACTGCATCCATCATTGGCGAAAAGACGGTAGGCGTTGAAGATGCAGCCAAACAAACCGAAGTAACGATTCAGAACATGCAACGTTTGTATGCTGACAAGGTTCTTGCCGGTTTACCTGATGAGGTAACAAATCCTGAATTTGGACACGCCCGTGTTTATGTAAAAAACAGAAAAGATTACGGAAAAATTCGCGAAGAGGTTAAAAAGGTTTACGGCGATTTGCCCGTTGTTTATATTCTCGCAGATATTTGCCGCAATGATCTGCTGGTGGAAATTGAGGGGAAAGTTATACTGGAATAAAAAGAAAGACAATAATAAAAAAACGGCTGCACTTTAAAGTGCGGCCGTTTTTCTTTTTAATCGGTAAGTAATTCTTAAAATGTAAAGTCTACTCCAAACATAAAGTGAGCTCCGGCTTGCGGATAATAACCATCCATTTTATAACGTTCGCCACCCAGTAAATAGGGATAAACCCATGCATTCGATTCGTATTCCACATCCAACAGGTTGTTGGCCATAAAGTGCAATGAAATCTCATCAAACAGTTTCGTCGTAAAAGTGTAATCGGCTTTCAGGTGATTTACAAAATAAGCATCAATTTTGCGATCGTCACTTGAGGTATTGTCGATGTACTGATCGCCCACATACTGTGAAATAAATGCGATACTAAAATGCTTTCCAGGAGAATATACAAACTGACTGTTTGCCACAACATTTGGAGAGAATGCCAAATCAGTATTTCCCAGATCAAAGGCATCCTGTCCCCAGGTATCCCAGTTGTCAACGTATTCCGTGAAGTCTTTAATCTTGTTTATACTTAATGTGGTGTTACCGTTCCATTGAAAATCGTTGGCGATTTGAACGCCGGCCTGCAGCTCAATTCCTGCGCGGTAACTCTCGTCAACATTAACCATAATTGCTGAACCTACATCGTTGATCTGGCCGGTAACAACCAGCTGATCTTTGTAATTCATAAAATAAGCGTTGGCACCAAACGAGAGTTTCGATGAGGCATAATTGTAACCCAGTTCCCAGTCGTGCAAAGTTTCGTGCACGGGAGGTTCGTTGCCGGCCGGGTAGTCAACAAAAGCCGTGCGGTTGGGCTCACGGTTTGCAACCGCAAACGACAGGTACAAATCCTGATTGTCGGCCACCTGGTAAAAAATACCTAGTTTCGGATTAAAGAAATTAAAGTCGTGATCTTGATCCAAAACCCGAAGATCGTCGTCGATTCCTTCAATGGTATAATCGATTCGTCGGTATTGCATATCGGCAAATAAATTCAGCTTTTCAGCTACCTGCCAGTTGTATTTGGCAAATACATTAAAGTCCTTTTTCAGGCCGGTTCCGCGGTACCATTCATGATCATATTCTGCTTCGCCCAGATACTGTGCCCAAATTACATTTCCAAAATGACGGCCATCGTAAACATTGTAGCCGCCTCCAAAGGTAAAATCGCTGTTGTTTTTGTTGTAGTTGAATGAGTAGGTAAATCCGTAAAAGTCATTGTCGAGCCACTTGCGATTGATCAGGTCTGTGGTTTCAATTATTGCACCACCAATTTCAATATTCGGCAACTGGTAGTCTGCTAAATCTTCGTCGGCTTTGTAATTCTCGTAATAACCCGTACCATAAGTGTAATGCAGCGATGCATTTAAATTCAGGTTCGAATTGAATTTATGCGAAAAATGCAATTGGTAATGATCCTGCACATAATGGTCGACCTGATTTTTATAAGTGTAATAATTGTAGGTTCGACTGTCAGACGCCATCATGTGATCCACTTCTTCCTGTGTCATCAGCCAGTGGTCGGCATATTGTTGCATCCCGGCCATGTCGTCATTCAATCGAACCGTTGGAACACCGTACCAGGCCTGGTATGTTTCTTCGTAACCGGTAAAAACATTCACTTTAATAATTGTATTTTCAGAGTAGTAACCGCCCGAAACAAAGAATGATTTAAGGTCGGAACTGGCACGGTCTACAAAACCATCGGATGTAACTTTTGATAAACGAACGTCAACCGTAAAATGATCGTTCATCAAACCTGTTCCGGCAGAAATGGTGTTTTTGAAGGTGTTGAATGTTCCGGCTGCAGTTTTATAGCTGCCGTACGCTTCCTTGTTCAGTGCGTTGGTTTGCAAATTAATGCTGGCGCCAAAAGCAGCAGCACCATTTGTAGAAGTTCCCACACCACGCTGAATCTGTACATTCTCCAAAGATGACGCCATATCCGGCTGATCCACAAACCAGGTGCCGTGCGATTCCGCGTCGTTTAGAGGAATTCCGTTCACACTTACATTAATACGGTTAAGATCGGTGCCGCGCACACGGAAATTGGTGTAACCCACTCCGGCTCCTGCATCAGAAGTTGTAACAAACGAAGGTGTCAGATTTAGCAAGAAAGGAATGTCTTGTCCCATGTTGCGTTTGGCAATCTCGTCGCTGCTTACGTTGCTGTAGGCTACGGGTGTTTTATTTCCTGCACGTGTTGCCGAGATCAGCACTTCGTCGGTCATAATAACGTTAGGTTGCAGGTTAACTTCAATGTTTTTACTTGCTGAAAGTTGAAGGTTGATTTTTTGTGGTTCGAAACCGATAAACGAAACCAGTAAAGTGTAATCGCCGGGTTTTAAGTTTTTGAATTCGAAACTCCCGTTGGCGTGTGTGGAAACGCCGTAAAACGATTTTTCGATTACCACACTGGCACCGGCCAAAGCTTCGCCATCACCTTTAACAAGGCCGGTTAAATTAATTTGCCCGAAAGCAATTACTGCCATCACTTGCAACAGCAGCATCAAACTAAATTTTTTCATTTTTGAATAATTGGTTAAAAAACTAACCAATGAGGTAGGAAATAATCCTTTTCGCTCTCCCTACGCCGGTGCTAACCGGATCAGGTTCATTGAGTATAATCTCAGTCCCGATGTTTTAATCGGGACACCCCATTGCGTAAATATCGGGAGCAAAGTTATAACGGATTTTTTAATTGACAAAACAACGTCTGCAGAACTGGACTTTCTTGTCTTTAACTTTCGCTGTCTTCCAAAAGGTATTTTTCGAAAGATTCCCTGTATTTCACAAACTTACGCGAAGGGCGTTGTGTTGCACGGTCGATGAACAAAACCTTTTGTTGAGCGGTGGAACAGATTTCACCTTTTTCGTTCCGGAAACGGAATTTGAAGTTTGCCGACACATTAAAAATATCTGATACCCAGACTTCAATATGCACTTCGTTACTCAGGAAAAATGGCTTTTTGTACTGAATGGTAGTTTCCGTAATTATAGGTAAAATATCGTCTTCATGCGCAATTTGTGTAATCGACAAACCCATGGCTTCGATAAGTTTAACACGGGCATTTTCCAGCCATTGCACGTAAATAATGTTATTTACATGTCCAACAAAATCAATATGATACGTATAAACGGGCTCTTGAAATTTTAATTTTTGCATGCTTATTCCGGATTGAAATTCAGTTCGGTAAATTTATGTTTTTTCTGTACAAAAAACTTCCACATGATGCTTTTCGAATACATCTGCTTGTGACTGTCAACACTTGCCAGCTTTAACAAATCCTTTCTTTTTTTGCGCAGCGCCGAAAGGTTTTTGTAGAAATCGCGATGTGCTTTTGCAACTGCACCAAAAGCTTTAAATTCTCTTCCCACCAGGAATTTGGCAGCAGCTACTCCGTCAAGAATCATTCGAGTGAGGAATATCGGCAGGAACTTCTTTTTCGGCAGGTTTTTATAAAGCATGTATAGATTGTTCCGGAAGTTAAGGAAAACTTTTCGTGGATTTCCGTATTCCAAACTTCCGCCACCCAAGTGATAAACTACACTGCTAGGTTCGTATACTATTTTGTAGCCCTGGTTTTTCCAGCGCCAGCATAAATCAATTTCTTCCATGTGTGCCCAGAAGTCTGCATCCAGACCGCCAGAGTTTTTAAACGCTTCGGCCCGAACAAACATACACGCACCGGTTGCCCAGAAAATTTCGCTCGATTGGTTGTGCTGATTTTCATCTTTCTCCACATGATCGAGAATGCGGCCACGACAAAACGGATAGCCAAATTTATCGATGTAACCGCCGGCTGCCCCGGCATATTCAAAAAGTTCAGGTTCGTTAAAACTCAAAACTTTAGGCTGAACGGCAACAATTTTTTCATCCTGCTCAAAATGATCGATGCAAGGCTGGATCCAATTGGGTTCAACTTTAACATCCGAATTCAGCAACACAAAATAGTCGGCTTCAATTTGATTTAAAGCCACATTGTAGCCTTTTGCAAAACCGTAATTTTCTTTGAGGTCGAGCAATGTTACTTCCGGGTAATTGGCTTTTAGAAACTCCAGCGAATTGTCGGTTGATCCGTTGTCGGCAACAATTACTTCAATGTTTTCGCCTTTAGAATGTTCGATTACGGATGGAAGATAATCGGGGAAAAGTTTCACCCCGTTCCAGTTTAAAATTACAATGGCAATCTTTTTGTCTTTGCTCATAAATCAGCTCAAAAGTAGTTTTGCGATCAGCAAAGAAAGGTTTTCTTTTTCAAGATTTTCAAGAATTTCGCTGATTTTTTTTGCTTTCTCTTTGTCGTCCGATTTCACCAAAGCATCAATTTCTTTAACCTGTTTTCCGGTTAATTCATCCTGAAGCAAGACCCAAAGTTTTTGTTGTTCATCTTCTCCTTCAGGCAGTCCGAGCGTTTCCAACTCAAGAATAGTCGCTTCCAGTATTTCGCTGGCACGCATTTTTACCGGGTCTTTGTCTTTTGTTTTTCCAGCAGCTGCAGTATCGCGCAGGCTCCAACTTGAGTAATCGTAATGAAGATCCTGAATGAGCTTGAGTTTCGAATTGTCCTTACCGAAAATTCGTTCCAAAAAAATCAGGGTATGCGTTTTCCAGGCATCGAGATCGAATTTTTTTTCGTCTAATTTTGCCAGTTGCTCCCGAAGAATTGCAATTTGTTTTTCTGCCATGGTAATTTGTTTCCTGCAATTTACAAAAAATCATGGCTGTCATTTCGAACGAAGAGAGAAATCTGTTGGAGATAAGTTCTGTTGTAACAGATTTCTCCATGCTTACTCATCGAAATGACAAAAGGAATTATTTCTCGCCCAGATATTTGTTTACGATCCCAAAGAATTCAGGGAAATAAGCGTTGCTGGCTGATATAATTTCTCCGCCAAACAGCCAGTTGTCGCCACCGTTAAAATCGGTAGTTTTTCCGCCTGCCTGTTGCAGAATAAATACGCCGGCTGCCACATCCCAGGCATGTAGTGCATGTTCATAAAAAGCATCGAAACGACCGGCAGCAACATAACACAAATCGATGGCGGCCGATCCAAAACGGCGAATTCCTCGCGTTGACTGCATCAGTTCTTTCATGGCTCCAATGTACTCATCCACTTTTTCGAAAGCATAATACGGGAAGCCTGTCGCGATCAGTGTATCTTCCGATTTTGAACGCTTGGCTGTTTCAATAATTTCGTCGTTACAATAAGCCGGGCCACCTTTCCACGCGTAAAACATCTCGTCGGCACCAACCTCGTAAACAACGCCCAACACCATTTTATTACCTTCTGCCAAACCAATACTCACCGAGTGCGGCGCGATGCCGTGCAAATAGTTGGTTGTTCCGTCGAGCGGATCGACAAACCAGGTGTATTTTTCGTTATTTGATTTCGCAGTTCCTTCTTCGGCAACAAAACCTGCTTCGGGAAGCAGTTGCTTTAAAGCTTTTACGATTTGTTTTTCGGCAGTTTTATCAACGTAGGTTACCAGGCTGGCAACACTTTTAATTTCGATATTTTTTTCCGTGATCTTTTTTTGTTCGCCACGAATAAAATTACCGGTGCTGTGTGCTATATTTTGTACTTGAAAACAAAGCTCTTTGTAATCCATCTTTTCTGTTTTGAACAAAAGTATTGAAAAATCAGGCGCTGAAATCTACAGCCACGTTGCCGTTTGGCAAAATTGACTTTAATTTCACGCTGTCCAGTTTATTTACCAGTTCTTCCTGATACGGCACCTCAACTTTGATGTAGTTTTCGGTGAATCCATGCATTTTGTCCTGGCTTTTCTGTGCTTCGAAAAGTGCAACCTGAGTTGAGCCGATATGTTTCTCGTAGAAAGCACGAAGTTTTTTCTCCGACAGATTGATGTATTTCTGTGTGCGGTTTTTGCGTTCTTCCACATCCACTTTCCATGGAATTTTCAGCGCCTGTGTTCCGCTTCTTTCCGAGTAGGTAAAAGCGTGGAGTTGCGAAATTTCCAGACTATTGAGGAAGTCGAACGATTCCTGGAAATATTTCTCGGTTTCCCCATTGGTACCGGCAATAACATCAACACCAATAAAGGCGTGCGGTACTATTTCGCGAATACGTTCCACACGTTTTCGGTAGAGGTCGGTGGAATATTTACGTTTCATCAGCGACAGGATTTCATCGGAGCCCGATTGTAACGGCAAATGAAAATGCGGCATGATGACTTTCGAATTGGAAACCAGTTCGATAATATCGTCTTTTAGCAAGTTTGGCTCAATCGATCCCAAACGTAGTCGTTCCAAGCCTTCAACCTGCTCCAGCGCTTTTAACAGATCCAGAAAATTCTCACCGGTAGATTTACCAAAATCGCCAATGTTTACACCGGTAAGTATAATTTCTTTGTAGCCTTTCTGAACGGATTTTTGTGCTTCTTTAACCGTGTTAACAACATTATCGTTACGGCTTCGTCCGCGTGCATAAGGAATGGTACAAAACGAACAATAATAATCGCAACCGTCCTGTACTTTCAGGAAACTGCGTGTGCGGTCGCCCCACGAAAATGCTTTGTGGTAGCTTTTTATATCGGCTAAACGTGTTGTTTTGATTTCGGTGGTTTCGCGTTTTTGCAAATCACCAAGGTAGTGTGGAATGTGAAACTTTTCCTGAGTTCCCAGTACCATATCAACCCCTTCGATGTGACCCACTTCGTCGGGTTTGAGCTGCGAGTAGCAACCCACCACAATTACCATGGCATCAGGGTTTTGTTTTACGGCCTTGCGCACAATATTACGGCTCGCCTTATCGCCCTGGTTGGTAACCGAACAGGTATTAATCACGTACACATCGGCTTTTTCATCAAACTCAACACGATCGAAACCAACCTCTTTAAAAGAGCCGGCAATGGTCGACGTTTCTGAAAAATTAAGTTTACAACCCAATGTGTAAAAAGCAGCTTTCTTCCCCTTGTAATCCATCTTGCTATCTTGAATTATTCTAAATAGGCTGCAAAGGTAGAAAAAAGCTGCTTAATGCAAATACTTCTTTATGAATCAATTATTCTATGTTACGTCATGCTGAATTTATTTCAGGATCTATTTTGATTTTAGATTCTGAAACGAGTTCGGAATGACGGTCTATAATAAGTTACTGGCCAGTTCTGCCAGGTAACTTCGTTCGCCTTTCACCAGGTTAATGTGTGCAAACAACTCCTGGTTGCGCATGCGGTCGACCATATAGGCCAGTCCGTTCGATTTCATGTCGAGGTAAGGCGAGTCGATCTGCCACAGGTCGCCGGTGAATACCATTTTAGTTCCTTCTCCGGCACGTGTAATAATGGTTTTTATTTCGTGCGGGGTAAGGTTTTGTGCTTCGTCAATAATAAAAAAGGCATTCGATAAACTTCTACCACGGATGTATGCAAGTGGAGTGATGTTCAGTTTTTCATCTTTCACCATTTCTTCGATAAGCTGGTACTCGTTGCTTCGCGGATTAAATGTATGTTTTATTACAGCCAGATTATCGAAAAGTGGCTGCATGTATGGATTTATCTTTTCGTTAGCATCACCCGGCAAATAACCAATGTCGCGGTTACTTAGCGCAACAATAGGTCGGGCCAAAAGAATTTGTTCGTACTGACGGTGTTGTTCGATTGCCGCCGCCAGCGCAAGTAAGGTTTTTCCTGTTCCTGCTTTTCCGGTAAGCGCAATAAGTTTAACTTCCGGATCCATCAGCATATTTAAACTAAAAGTTTGTTCAGCATTTCGCGGTTTTATACCGTACGCCGATTTTTTCTCAACCCGGTAAATTCGTTCCGATTTACTGTCGTAGCGCGCCAAAGCACTCGACTGGTTGCCTCTGAAAATGTAACACTCGTTAGCATCCGGAGCAAAATCTTTTACGTCGTTTTTGGCAAACGATCCCTGCTGATACAGCTGGTCGATTAAAGGATCTTCGAAATTATCAAAAGTAGTGATTGTTTTATCCAGAACATTCTCATCGGTAATCTGGTCGGTTTTATAATCTTCAGCCTGAATACCCAACGATTTGGCTTTCATCCGAAGGTTAATGTCTTTACTGATCAGAACCGTTTTTCTGCGTGGATAAAGTTTTGCCGTAAAATCCGCAATTGCCAGAATGCGATGATCGGGAATATCTTCGCGAAACGAAGCTTTTAAATCATCCGAAAACGGTTTCCCTGTTTCAATTCGTATTCTGCCTTTGCCTACACCAAGCGATTTGCCGCCGTTAAAAATGTCATCTCCAACAATTTCATCGAGCACCCGGGTAAATTCGCGTGCCTGAAAGTTGATAAGGTCGTTTCCTCGTTTAAATTTGTCCAGCTCCTCGAGTACTGTAATCGGAAGGATAATGTCGTTATCCTGGAACTGGTAAATACATGTGTGATCGTGTAAAATTACGTTCGTGTCGAGAATGAAAATTTTACTCTTTTTGGTTTTACTCAGCATATATAAATGATTTGTTCTAAATGTAGATAATTTCGTCAGAAATAGGGTCTGATGCGCCAAAAATTAATAAACTTGCAACAGTTAATAAATATTGAATTCATTGGATTACAAAGCTACTTTAGATTTCCTGTTTAGTCAGTTGCCTATGTTTCAGCGAAGCGGGCCCGCTGCCTATAAAAACACCCTTGAAAATACCTTGAAACTGGATGAGAATTACGGTCATCCGCACCGGAAATACAAGACAATTCATGTTGCCGGAACAAATGGGAAAGGGTCGGTTTCGCATATGCTGGCAGCCATACTTCAGGCAACAGGTTATAAAACGGGATTGTACACTTCTCCGCATTTAAAGGATTTTCGGGAACGGATAAAAATCGATGGTGAAACGATTCCGGAAACGGTCGTAACCAACTGGGTGAGTAACTTTATAACTAACAATGAATTGTGGAAAATTCAGCCATCTTTTTTTGAACTTACCGTGGCTTTGGCATTCGACTATTTTGCTGAACAAGAGGTGGATGTTGCTATAATGGAAGTTGGTCTGGGTGGACGGCTCGATTCTACTAATATTATAACGCCCGATGTAAGTGTGATTACAAATATTGGTCTCGATCATGTGAATTTATTGGGTGACACACTTGAAAAGATCGCTGCCGAAAAAGCAGGAATTATAAAAACGGATGTACCTGTGGTTATTGGAACAACGCAGGACGCGACGAAACCCGTTTTTGAGCAGAAAGCGGAACAAGTTGGAGCACCTATTTATTTTGCCGATCAGGAATACGAAGTGCCTTATTCGTTAATGGGGACAGATGGCAAACAGCATTTGCATGTTGAAAAAAATGGAACTGCTGCTTTTAAGGAGTTGAAGCTAGATTTGCTGGGACAATATCAGCATAAAAATATTCCTGCGGTTTTGAAATCGGTTGAGATACTGAATGAAAAAGGGTACGCGATAACCGAAGAAAGTCTGCGAAAAGGATTGGCTGCTGTAATTTCCACAACAGGTTTATTGGGGCGCTGGCAGGTACTTGGTAATAATCCGTTAATTGTTTGCGATACCGGGCACAATGAGGATGGGATTAAAGCCATTATTGCGCAGTTAAAGAATACCGCTTACAAGCAGTTGTTTTTTATTTTTGGCACTGTTGGTGATAAAGATCCGGGCAAAGTTTTGGCACTTTTACCCAAACAAGCGAAATATTATTTTGTAAAAGCACCAATTGCCCGGGCAATGGATGCAGCCGAGTTGGCAAATCGTGCTGCCGAATGTGGATTAAAAGGAGAGGCGTATCCGTCAGTGATAGAGGCATATAAAGAAGCAAAAAACGAAGCAGATAAAAATGATTTGATATTTGTAGGTGGCAGTACCTTTGTGGTTGCAGAAGTGCTTTGAGAATTTTATTGAAAAAATTTTTGCAGAACTAAAAATAGGTTTTATATTTGCAGCGCCTTACTGAAAAGGGGGTACGTTCAGAAACAGAAATAAGCATATTGGGGGGTTAGCTCAGTTGGTTCAGAGCACCTGGTTTACACCCAGGGGGTCACTGGTTCGAATCCAGTACTCCCCACAAAAGAGGTCGATTTCGGTTGACCTCTTTTTTAATGTGTTTCGCTGTTAATGATAAAAATAATTGGGGGGTTAGCTCAGTTGGTTCAGAGCACCTGGTTTACACCCAGGGGGTCACTGGTTCGAATCCAGTACTCCCCACAAAAAAAAGGTCGATATTAGTCGGCCTTTTTTCGTTTTCAAAAGGCTCAGTTGATTCAGAGCATCCCGATTATATCGGGAGTGTCACTCGTTCGAATCAGGATCACCCAACAAGAAATGTAGACATTTGGTTGGCTTTTTTGTAATTTAACCTCATGTATTATTGCTACATATTATATTCTCAAAAATAAAATAAATTCTATATTGGTTCAACGGGAGATGTTGAAGGTCGTTTGCAACGACATAATTTCTCTAATAAAGGATTCACCTCAACAGGTAAACCATGGGAGTTAAAATATTATGAAACCTTTGATGAAAAAAGTGATGCGATGAAGTGCGAAACGCAACTTAAAAAATGGAAAAGCAGAAGTGCAATTTTGAAATTGATAGAGGAGTTCTAGTTCATTTGGTTCAGAGTATCCCGATTTATATCGGGAGGGTCACTGGTTCGAATCCAGTACTCCCCACAAAAAAAGGTCGACATTAGTCGGCCTTTTTTTGTATCTATATTTAATGTGTTATTGTACTTCGGCAGTGATCCAACTGATAATTTTAGCATCATCCGGTTTTACTTTCGGCTCAATAACCTCTACCAGCTTTCCGTTTTCGTCGATCAGGTATTTTTGGAAATTCCAGCCAACTTCCGAATCCTGCTTTCCGTTTTTACTTTTTTGTGTCAACCACTGGTATACCGGATGCATATCGTCGCCTTTCACCGATATTTTTGACATCATTGGGAAAGTTACTCCATAATTCAGTTGGCAGAATTCAACAATTTCCTCGTTGCTTTTTGGCTCCTGGTTGGCAAAGTTATTTGCCGGAAAGCCAATAATAACGAAGTTTTCGCCCCCGTATTGCTCAAACACACTTTCTAACTGCTCAAACTGCGGAGTTAATCCACATTTCGATGCGGTGTTTACAACCAGTACTTTTTTCCCTTTTAATGTTGAAAGGTCAAAGTCGTTTCCTTCAATGTCTTTTACTGTAAAATCGTGCAGCGAATTTTGTCCAAAAACTGTAATTACAGCTAAAAGTAAAATGTTTATCAGAATCAGTTTTTTCATATTCAATAATTTAATGTGTAATGTAAAACAGATGGAATGTTTAAAAGTTTGAGAGAGCCTGTAAAAATGCAGTTGGCAGGATTGGAAAAACAGAGACAGGTAATTTCAAATGGTTTGATAATCTAGCTTTGGAGGCTATTTGTTTTTCTTTTTTTCCAGCTCTTCACGTGTTTTTCTAGTGGAATCGTAATCAGTGTAGCGATCTTTTTTCAGGTTGGTAAATAGTCTTCCAATACTTTCTGAAGGCGAAAAAGCTACAAGACTTATCGATGATGCTTCCGACCTCAGGTAAACATTGTTGGCTGTCATTATCCAAGTAACCGGATTGCCGTCCTCTTCTTCAATACGCATTCTAACCGGCGAACTGTATTCGTCCATAAATACCATATTTCCTCTGGCTCGGTCAATATCAGTGATCTGCTCCGGCGATACAACAATCTCAGGAATATCAACGTGTTCAGAAATCAACTGAACTTTAGGATTGACGAGTAAGGATTGAACAGAAACTATTTTTCTGAAGTAAGATATGTGTGAAAGTACCAATGAATCGTTTGGCGATACCCAAAGTGTGAAACCGCCATTTTCGTGGCTGATGTCTTTCTCGTGGTTGTCGAGGTTTACAACATAAACATCGCTAATTGGATCGTCGTTTTGATCGACGATCTGCGCCTGAACTAAAAAACGTTTTATTTGCCCCGATGAGGCAAGCACGAGAAAAGAGAATAAGATGGTAAATATCGTTCTCATATCAAGTGTTGTTTTATTAAAGTTCGGAAATTGAAAGCAGAAATCCCACAAAAAACCACTAAACATTGTTAATGAGAAATTGCTGGAAACGTAGTTTTAGCAGAGTTTGCTGATAGTTAAAGTTTTAAGAAGGAAGTTCGACTAAACGTATTCTATAGTTACTTTTTTGAAAAATTTGTGCACCAGCAGGCGAACAATACGTTTTACGACAAATTTCCGAAGCTCCAGTTCGATAGGTTGTTCCGGGTCCTGATGCGCCCAATTAATTCGGGTACCAACAATAATATCGATGCAGTCGTGTTGCAATAGCAATTGTACGATTTGTTCCGACGTACTGTCTTGCAGTCTTGTATCGCTGTCGTAATTCTCAAGAATCTCTTCAACTTTTCCCAGAGTCAGAATTCCTTCGGTAACCATCTCAAAACCTTTCATGCTGGCACTTGGTGGCAATTTTTCGAGGTTTTTATTACCGTGTTGTATTTCCACCGAAATGTTCAGCTCGCGGGCAATGATCTCAGCAGTTGTTCCACCACAAATTATCTTTTTCCCATCAAAATCCTGGATGCGGCCAACAAAGTCGAAGTCCTTCATTTTATAGAAAGGCGGGCCGGTGATCAACATAAACTTACGTGGCTCGCGAAAATACATCACACCACAACTTGTATCGTCTTTTACCGAGAACTGATCGTTCATTACGGCCTGGTTAATGATCTTTCGGGCCAGTTTGGTTGCCGAAATATCGGGCATGCGTTTTATCTGATTCAGGGTAAATTCTTCAATATTTTCCATTCCCCAGCCAAGCGGATAACGTTGGTTTCCCAGTCCCGATTGCGGTACACCATCCGACATAAAAATGATCCGGTCTTCTTTTCGTGCCGTAAATTCTTTACAGTGAAGTTCTTTTCCCAGATTTTCTTCACCGCTGATTGTCAGAGTGTACTCTTTTCCCTGCATGACAACGCCATTGCGAACTACCAGGATTTCAGGATTATCGTAATTTACAATTCGCACCTGGCCTTCGTCATCCAATTCAATAATGGTAAACGTGGCGTAGCTTTCTTTGCCGTCGCTGCTTTTGGGCAACGTTTCCATAATGATACGCGCGGCCACCTCGGGTTTGGTGTGTAGCATCGAATATTTCAGGGCCATCGTTGCCGTGAGAGTAGCCAAAACACTTGCTTTTATTCCATGGCCGATACCGTCACTCAAAACCATTATGGTGCGTCCTTCTTCGCGAATAATGCTCGATTGAAATACATCGCCACAGGCAATTTCGCCTTTCGGGCGCTTTTGCTGGATTTCTATCTCAACGTGAAAATCAGGATTTATCGTCACCATAACGGTAGGTTTCAATTATTGAATTCAAAAGTTCTTCTGTTTCGGCGGCGTTTTCACCCAGCAGATAGGCAATCTTTTGTACGGTTTCAATATTTTGTTTGTTGATTTTACGCGCCCGGTTAATGATTTCGTCTTGTACAAGCATTGGCGCCGACATGTCGCGGAAAACCACACCAACTACCCGGTTTTTGTAGAGGGTCCGGACTGAAACGTGCATTAGTTTGTTGTTGAACTTGAGGTCGCGTTCAGCCAATTCATCGCCCGACGTTAAAACACTCGAAATCATTTTAAAAATTAGATCGGGAACAAGGCCGGTTACGTCGGCGCCTGTTAATCCTGGAATGGTTTCGTACAGTTCTTCGGCTTCTTCTCCCATTAATTTGGCAAAATATTCGTTGGAGTCAACAATCTTAAAATCGCTGTCAACCATTACAATTCCGGAAGATATTTTGTGGATCATTTGCGAAGAAACTTCCATAGTCTCCTGTGCTTTTTCCAGACGTTTTTCTGTTTTCTTCAATTCGGTTATATCGTTGATGGAGCCAACAATTCCAACAATTTTGTCATCGTTGTCGCGAATTACAGCCTTATTCAATATTACGTGGTGCGAAGTTCCGTCGCCATGCCGAACCTGTGTATTATAAACCTGTACATCGGGATTGGCAATTAAATCTTTATCCTGCGCCATGTACATATCGGCCATTTCTTTTACATGTACTTCATGCAATGGTTTTCCAACAATCTGTTCTTTTGTTTTTCCTGTAAATTTTTCGTGCGCGGCATTACACATCTGGTACAAACCGTTGGTGTCGCGGTAAAAAATGGGGACAGGCAGGGCATCAATAATTTTCTGATGGATGGCGGGGTCATCAATATTGCCTGTTAGAATCGATTTTTTGTCGTAAATCATGGTTCGGTAACTCTTGTTTTCTTTCAGAAAAATAAGGAATTTAACAGGCAATTAAAACCTCATGGCATTTATATTTCTGCGAATTGTTTAAAAACACCTTTCTTCCGGTTATCAGAGCTAAATTTTGCTTGTTTTTAATGATTATAAATTCCGCATAACTTGATGAATTTAAGCTTAAATAAGAGGCTGTAAACCTATCTTTGTGTCAAGATTTATACTAACCAAGTGAGATTAACTGAGATAATAGATTTGACCCAGGCAGAAGTGGTTGCCGGAGATACCGCGATCAACCATAATTTACAAAAAGCCTTTAGCTCCGATTTGATGAGCGATGTATTAACGCTCGATACCGAGCATATACTTTTAATAACAGGATTGGCCAATGTGCAACTTATTCGTACAGCCGAGATGGCAGATATTGAAGTTGTTTTGTTGGCGCGAAATAAAAAAGCAACTCCTGAAATGATAGAATTGGCGAAGGAGATTGGTCTTGTTTTACTCGAAACACCTTATTCAATTTATCGTTCGAGCGGTTTGTTGTTTAAAAACGGTTTGCCCCCGGTTTATTAATGAAGTTGGAATTTGAAATAGTAAGTGGCGATTTTAGCATGGCCGGAAAAGCATCCAGCCAAATTAAAAAGAAGCTAAAACAATTGCAGGTTGATCCGAAAGTGATCAAACGAATTGTTGTGGCCATTTACGAAGCAGAAGTAAATGTTGTAGCCCACTCGGTTGGTGGGAAAATGGTGGCAGAAATCGACGGAAACGGAATAAACGTTGAGGTAAAAGATGCCGGTCCGGGTATTGCCGATATAACGAAAGCGATGCAGAAGGGTTTTTCCACCGCTTCGAAAGCCGTGCGGAATATGGGTTTTGGTGCCGGTATGGGTTTGCCAAACATTAAAAAGAACACCGACGAATTTAATATTGAAAGCGAGGTGGGGATTGGAACAACATTAACTTTCAGGAACAATTTTTAATGGATGAAGAATGTTGAAAAATATCATGCGATAAAGGTTGACAAGCAAAAATGTATGGGGTGTACCCACTGCATGAAGGCTTGTCCGACTGAGGCTATCCGCATACGGGGAGGCGTGGCAAAAATAAATGCCGATCGTTGTGTTGACTGTGGCAACTGCCTGCGTGCCTGTCCGGTTGATGCTTTTTATGTGGAGCACGATAGTCTGGAGCAACTGAATAAATACAAATACCGGGTGGTGCTTTTCCCATCGGTGCTGATCGGGCAGTTTCCTGAGATTTATTCCGAAGGGAAAATTTACGAAGCACTGTTGAAGCTTGGTTTTACTCATATTTTCGAGGTAGAGCAACCCATTGGTTTGTTGATTAACGAGATAAAACAGGAGGTTGAAAAAGCGACGCATAAACCAATGATCTCGTCGTTTTGCCCGGCTATTGTGCGGTTAATCCAGTCGCGCTATCCTTCGCTGGTCGATAATATTGTGCCGGTAAAAGCGCCTCACGATCTGGCAGCTTGCCATGCCATTGAGTTATTAAGCAAAGAAGGTGTTAAACGCGAAGAAATTGGTACTTTTTATGTATCACCTTGCTCGGCAAAAATGGCTGCCGTAAAACGGCCTTTGGGAGAAGAAGTTTCGGCAGTGGATGGCCTGATAAAAATGAGTGATTTGTACAATCATATCATGCGGGTAATCGATAAATCGGAAAAAACCGACACCGCGCCATTACGTAAAAATCTAACGCTCGATGGTATTTTGTGGAGTCTTCCGCGTGGCGAAGCCCGACACTTTAAACGAAATTCGATGGCGGTTGACGGTATTCACAATGTGGTGAAAATTCTGGAGCGCATGGAAAATGATGAGGTTCCTGTGCTTGATTTTCTCGAATTAAAATCGTGCCACCAGGGATGTGCCGGAGGGATTTTGCTAACCGGCAACCGTTTTCTTACTGTTGAACGATTGCAAAAACGATCGAAACGTTATCCGCACGCTTCTTCAATCGATATTTCGGCAGTTAGCTGTTTAGGGATAAAGGATAAAATGAAAGCCGATGCGATTGAACCGCGATACGTTTTTGCACTGGACACCGACCGTCTGAAAGCATTGGAGAAAATGCGGAAAGTGGACCGGATTCTGTGCCAGCTTCCGGGAATCGACTGTGGAAGTTGCGGCGCACCCAATTGCCATGCACTGGCCGAAGATATGGTGCAGGGGAAAGCAAAAATGACCGATTGTATTTTCTTACAAAACCGCTATTTAAACGAGACTAAAATTACGATAGAAAAAGCGACTAAAAACCTGGAGAAAGCCTGGGGTAAAAATCGTTTTGATGCAGACTGTAACAAAAAAGGAGGTAGAAATGAAGGTTTCTGAACTGGTTGAAAAATTTGGATTAAAAGTATTTTCCGGCGAAGAAGGGCTGGAAAACGAGATTAGTGGTGGCTATGTGTCAGACCTGCTTAGCGATGTAATGGGAAATGCCGAGGAAGGCCAGGTATGGATTACCTTGCAGACTCACCAGAATGTGATGGCCATTGCTTCGTTGAAAGAACTGGCTGCAGTAATTCTTGTGAAAGGATTTGAACCTGAAGAAGACACCATTGAACATAGCAACGAAGAAGGAATTCCTGTATTGGGAACCGATAAAGCTACTTTTGAAATGGCCGGAAATTTATACATCACTTTAACCTAGTATCATGCGCGAATTCAGGGCCGACTTACATATTCATACCGTACTTTCGCCCTGTGCCGATTTGGAAATGGCTCCACGTAAAATTGTGGACCAGGCCGAAAAGGCAGGATTGCAGCTTATTGGCATAACCGATCATAATTCAACGCTTAATGCAAAGGTTATCCGCGACTTAGCTCGCGAAAAAGGGATTTTGGTGCTCACTGGTGCCGAAGTCACTACAAAAGAAGAAGTGCATTGCCTGGCATTTTTTGAGAACGACAGAGCATTGGATGCCTTTCAGTACTATCTGGAAGAAAATATTATGCATGTTCCGAATCGTAACGGACACTTTGGTTACCAGCCGGTTGTTGATGAAGATGAAAATGTATTGCAGTTGGTTCCGTATTACCTCACATCCGCTTTGAAAAAAGGAATTTCATCAGTTCAGAAAAAGGTGTACGAACTGGGTGGGATTTTTATTCCGGCGCATGTAAATCGTCCCTTAAACGGTTTGTTCAGTCACCTGGGTTTTATTCCTTATAACCTGCAGTTTGATGCGATGGGGATTACAGGTAAAACCACTGAAAATCATGTTCGAAAACATTATGCTTTAGAAAATAAAATTTCATTGATTTATAATTCAGATGCCCATTTTTTAGATCAGATCGGAACTCGTTTTTCGGTTTTTCATCTTGAGGAATTGAATTTTAATGAGGTTAAAATGGCTCTGAATCAAATAGATAGTAGATTTGTTCAAATTTCATGAGAACATTGTCGGAACATATTCTTGATATCGTACAAAACTCGATTGGCGCAAAAGCGACGTTGATTGAAATCATAGTTGAAGAGGATAAAAAAATTGACCTTTGTTCGTTGATTATTAAGGACAACGGCTGCGGAATGAGCCGTGAAACATTGGCCAAAGCAACTAATCCGTTCTTTACATCGCGAACTACCCGAAAAGTGGGGCTGGGACTTCCGCTTTTAAAACAAAATGCGGAGGCGGCAGGTGGCATTTTTTCAATAGAATCGGAAGAGAATGTCGGCACGGTTTTAAAAGCCACGTTTCAGTTGTCGAATATTGATAAACCTCCGCTGGGAGATATCTGGGAAACCCTGTACCTGCTGTTTTTAAGTTACGAAAATGGGGAACTCATTTACCGGCATAAAACAGAAAAAGGAGAGTTTAGTTTAAGCTCGGAAGAATTGAAAGAAGCACTTGGTGGTGTTTCGTACCAGCTGAAGGAAATCAGGGAGGGAATATTGGAACTGATAAAAACAAACATAGAAGAGATAGAGGCGAAAAAATAACGAATAAACAATCAAACGATATGGCAAAAATTAAATCACTGGCTGATCTTCGGAAGATGAAGGAAGAAGCTCAGTCGAAAATCAAACTCAGGGAAAACAGCGCTAATCCTGATCAGGTTGTACAAGTTAAAGTAGGTATGGCCACGTGTGGAATTGCATCCGGTGCTAAAGAAACCATGAAGTTTTTTGTGGAACAATTGGAGCAGGAAGCCATCGACGCGGTGGTTACGCAAACGGGTTGTATGGGCTACTGTTATGCAGAACCAACCGTTGAAGTTACGCTACCCGGAAAAGAGCCCGTTGTTTTTGGACATGTGAAAAAAGAAAAAGCCAGCGAAATTATCGATGTGTATATCAAACGCGGCGAGCTGGTTGATGGAATTATACCCGTAAGTTTTAAAACCATAGACGATTAAAATTTCAAACCTAAAACTATGACAGACTACAAAATGCATCTTTTAATCTGTGGTGGAACCGGGTGTAAAGCATCGGAAAGCGACGAGATTAAAAATCGTTTAAATCAGCTAATTCCGGATTTGGGCCTGCAAAACGAGGTTCAGGTTGTACTGACCGGTTGTTTTGGTTTTTGCGAAAAAGGACCGATTTTAAAAGTATTACCCGACAACACATTCTATGTTCAGGTTACGCCAAACGATGTTGTTGAAATTGTTGAAGAGCACATTGTAAAAGGGCGCCCCGTAAAACGTTTATTGTACACCGATCCGAACAAGGATGTACAAATCAGCGATTCAAAAGGTATGGATTTCTACAAAAAACAGATCCGTATCGCATTGAAGAATTGTGGATTCATTAATCCGGAAAATGTTGATGAGTATATTGCCCGCGACGGTTACCAGGCGCTGGGAAAATGTTTAACAGAACATACGCCTGAGGAGGTAATAAAAGAAATTAAAGACTCCGGTCTTCGCGGTCGTGGAGGTGGTGGATTCCCAACCGGATTAAAATGGGAGATTACCAAAAATGTAGAAAACGATCAGAAATACGTGGTGTGTAATGCCGACGAGGGAGATCCCGGCGCATTTATGGACCGCTCGATTTTGGAAGGCGACCCACATTCGGTTCTGGAGGCAATGGCCATTTGCGGTTATTGTATCGGTGCCGACACCGGTTTGATCTACATCCGAGCAGAATATCCGCTGGCTATTCAGCGCCTGAAAATTGCTATAAAACAAGCCGAAGAATACGGATTAATCGGAGATGATATTTTAGGTAGTGGTTTTAATTTCCGTATTGAATTACGTTATGGTGCCGGTGCTTTTGTTTGTGGCGAAGAAACTGCATTGATCCACTCGATGGAAGGTTTGCGTGGCGAACCAACGTTTAAACCGCCGTTTCCATCTGTGTCTGGTTACATGGGAAAACCTACCAACGTGAATAACGTGGAAACCTTTGCAAATATTCCGGTGATTATAAACAAGGGAGCTGCGTGGTTCAGCAGTATCGGGACCGAAAAATCAAAAGGAACAAAAGTATTTGCATTGGCCGGAAAGATCAACAATGTTGGTTTGATTGAGGTGCCGATGGGAACAACACTTCGCGAAGTGATTTACGATATTGGTGGCGGAATTAAAGATGGAAAAGAGTTTAAAGCCGTTCAAACCGGTGGTCCGTCGGGAGGTTGTTTAACCAAAGATTTTCTGGATATCCCGATTGATTACGACAACCTTTTAGCATCCGGTTCAATGATGGGATCCGGCGGAATGATCGTAATGGATGAAAGCGACTGTATGGTTTCCATCGCGAAATTCTATCTTGATTTTACATTGGAAGAATCGTGCGGAAAATGCACACCGTGTCGTGTTGGTAATAAACGTCTTTACGAACTGTTAGATAAAATTACGCAGGGAAAAGGAGAAGAGCAAGACATTGAAAAGTTGAAAGATTTAAGTGTGGTAATTAAAGATACAGCACTTTGTGGTTTGGGACAAACTTCGCCTAACCCGGTGCTTTCAACCATAAACAATTTCGAACACGAATATAAGGCTCACGTTCACGATGGTAAATGTCCGGCCGGCCAGTGTAAATCGCTGTTGCGCTACGATATTGTTGAAGACCTTTGTACCGGTTGTACACTGTGTTTCCGCAATTGCCCGGTTGGTGCGATTTCTGGCGAGCGCCGTGCGCCGCATTTTATCGATCAAACATTGTGTATTAAATGTGGTGTGTGTTACGAGAAATGTAAATTCAATGCAATTACCCTAACCTAATCTTGAAACCTGGAAATTATGGATACAGTAAATCTTACGATAGATAATAAACCGGTTGTGGTAAAATCAGGTACCACAATTCTTGAAGCAGCGGCGGGTGTTGGCATGCATATTCCAACGCTTTGCCACATGAAACTTGATGACCTGAACATTGAAAACAAACCCGGTGGTTGTCGGATTTGTGTGGTTGAGGTGGAAGGCCGCAGAAACCTGGCACCGGCCTGTTGTACCGATGTAAGCGAAGGAATGAACGTTAATACGCACTCGATGCGTGTGATCAATGCACGCAGAACAGTGATGGAATTGATTCTTTCCGATCACCCTTTCGACTGTTTGATCTGTGCAAAATCGGGCAACTGCGACCTACAGGATATGGCGCACAATCTTGGAATTCGCGAAATTCATTATAAAGGAGAGCAGTCGACTTACCGCGAAGATACTTCGCCTGCGATTATTCGCGAGGTGGACAAATGTATTATGTGCCGTCGTTGCGAAACGATGTGTAACGAGGTTCAAACCGTTGGTGTTTTATCGGCCATCAACCGTGGATTTGAATCGGTGGTGTCACCGGCTTTCGAAATGAATCTCGATCACTCGGTATGCACCTATTGCGGCCAGTGTGTGGCAGTTTGCCCGACCGGAGCATTAACCGAAGTTGACGAAACCGGAAAAGTGATTCGCGCACTTTCTGACCCGACAAAAACAGTGATCGTACAAACTGCTCCTGCAGTACGTGCTGCGTTGGGTGAGGAGTTTGGAATGGAAGCTGGCTCGCTTGTAACCGGAAAACTGGTTGCTGCTTTGCGCCGTTTGGGTTTCGATCATGTTTTTGATACCGACTTTGCTGCCGACCTTACCATTATGGAAGAAGGTACCGAATTGCTAAATCGTTTGGGAAAACATTTGGCTGGCGACAAAGATGTGAAACTTCCTATTCTTACTTCGTGTTGTCCGGCGTGGGTGAAATTCTTTGAACACCAGTTTCCGGAAATGAAAGAAATTCCTTCAACTGCACGGTCGCCACAACAGATGTTTGGTGCTATTGCCAAAACCTATTTTGCCGATCAGTTGGGAATTAAACGCGAGGATTTGGTGGTCGTTTCAATTATGCCATGTGTGGCTAAAAAATACGAATGTGGCCGCGACGAGTTTAAAACAAACGACAATCCGGATGTTGATCACGCACTTACAACCCGTGAGTTGGCAGCACTGATCAAACTTTCGAATATTGATTTTACTGCACTTCCTAACGAAGACTTTGATAATCCGCTGGGTGAATCAACAGGTGCCGGAGTAATCTTCGGAACAACAGGTGGGGTAATTGAAGCAGCGGTTCGTACTGCCTATGAAGTGCATACGAAAAAAGAATTGCCTCGTCTTGATTTTGATGAACTGCGCGGAATGGAAGGTATCCGACAGGCGACCATCGATTTTGATGGATTACCAATAAAAATTGGAATTGCGCATGGTTTGGGCAATGCCCGAAAATTGCTCGAAGATATTCAGGCTGGTAAAAGTGAGTTTCATGCCATTGAAATTATGAGCTGCCCCGGCGGATGTATCGGTGGTGGAGGTCAGCCTTATCACCATGGTGATGCATCAGTTCTGAAAAAACGACAAGCTGCCCTGTATCAGGAAGACAAAAACAAAACGCTGCGTAAATCGCACGAGAATCCACATATTATTGAGTTGTATGAAAAGTTCCTGGGTGAACCAATGAGCGAAAAAGCACATCATCTGTTGCACACCGAATATTTCGACAGGACTTAGTTCATGAATGCTTTAATGCAAAAATGCTTTAATTCTAAAAATTTAAAAAACGTCAATCATGCCAAAAATTGAATTAGCAGAGAATACAATACAACTCATAAAAGATATTTGTGTTGAATTTGAAAATAAAGAAAGCGAGCTGATAAATGTGCTTCACCAGGTGCAAAGCAAGTTAGGCTATTTGCCCGCAGAGGTGCAGGAAGTGATCGCCAAAGAATTAAAAACATCGGTGGCAAAGGTTTATGGAGTTGTTACTTTTTACAGCTTCTTTACGATGATTCCGCAAGGCGAAAATCCTATCTCGATTTGTATGGGAACAGCTTGTTATGTTCGTGGTGCCGAGCAGGTGTTAAACGAATTCAAACGTCAGCTGAAAGTTGAAGTTGGAGAGTCAACCGAAGATGGTAAGTTTTCGATTAACTGTTTGCGCTGTGTGGGAGCATGTGGTCTTGCGCCGGTTGTAACAGTTGGTGAAAAAGTTTACGGTCGTGTAGCTCCTTCTGATGTGAAAAAGATTATCGCAGAGTACCATCACCACTAGGCGGCCGAATAAAATATTATTTGAATAAAATTTTCCCTCCGTATTTTGCGGGGGGAATTTTTTTATCCTGAAATTACTGCATCATACTGGCAGATATCAAAGCACTTGTTGCATTTCATACAATTATACTGATCGATCTGAGCAACAGCGAGCTCACGGTTGACGGCTTCCTGCTCGGTGCAAATTGTGTAACATTTGCCACAATCAGTGCATTTATCACTCAATATTTCCGGGGAATAATCGCCACTTTGTTCCAAATAAATAGCATTTTCAGGACAGGTTTCAATACATTCACCACAGTTCGTACAAGATAGCCGTTCAATGTATGATGTGTTAGTATCTGAATTCCCGGATTTTTCAATTTCATCGTAAGTACAAGCGTTATAACATTCACCACAGTGTGTACACTTATCAGTATCGATTGCCACATAGGCATTTTTAATGGCATTGTGAGGACAGGCTTTCAGGCATTTGCCACATTTTGTACATTTTGCCGTATCGATGCTTGAATGTCCATTCACCCTTGAAATGGCATCGTAGTCACATGCACCTGAACATCGTTCAACACAACCATGACAACGACCGGAACGAACCGAATAATTCTCAACAACATAGCTTATGGCCTGACCTTCATTCTCGCAAACTTCAATACAATCACCACAGCCCACACATCCAGATTTTATCGAGAAAGCATTTGAAGCGATCATTAATGCAGAATAGTTGCACGAAGGAATACATTCATTACAACCCGTACAATCCGATGCATTGATCAAATAACTTTTTTCCGGCATTTGAATAGCATCATCTTCGCAAACATTAACACACCAACTGCATAACGTGCAGTCGCTAACATTAATAGAATAGTTTGATTCACCATTCATAATAATGGCGCTATAATTGCAAACATCATCGCAATCGCCACAACCAATACATTTGGCTTCATCAATGGTTAGTGTATTGTAGAAACTTTTTGAACAAGAGTAAATCGAAGGACTAAGTAAAACACTACCGGATACAAACTTTAGTCCGTTACCAATAAACCTGCGCCGTGTCTCTGAGTTAACTGTTCTTTTCTTGTTTTCCATCGTGTATTGTTTAAAAGTAAAACCTGGCTTCGAGGCGTCCCAATAAAGCTTTCTCGGTAAGATCTCCCCCGTTAATTATGCCGCCTTTGGCATTTAACTGGAAGCGTTTGAATTGTTTCCCTATTTCAAGATCAACTTCTTTTAAATCGCCGGAACCGGCTTGTCCGGCGTGCTGAAGTTTAACATGGATTTTGTTTGAAGGGAGAGTTAATTTCGCACCAACAAGGTAAAGCGGCATATTTACAGCATCAAGCCGAATTACTTCACCGGCAAGAATATTACTATATGAATTAAGAACCATAGCATTTTCATCAATTTCAGAGAATCCATAGTAGGCTGCGTTAAGCGATAAACGATTACCATTTTTCAAACTGAATGATTTTTCGAGTTTGACCAGGTAGATTATGCCTTTGTTCGAATTTTCAATTTGAAATAATGCTTCAGGATTGAAATAAATCTCTCCGGGTAATTTTATACTGGCAAACAATCCGGCATGGTAAAATGTATTGGTGATCCAATCGCCAAACTCGCTGTAGGCTACCAAACCGAAATTTTCTAAACTAATTTTTGGATTCTTTGAAGGAGACTCCGAGGTCGTTTCCTCGAAAGTGCCAAATTCGTCGGTTGATTCAAATTCATCAAAAACTTCAATCCCATCAGTGTCCGATTCCGTAGTTACTGCTTTGCCCTTTCTCTCCTTCTGAGGGAAGAATGAAAAAGTAAAAGCTGCCAGATTTTTATCACCAAGATTATTACCTAAAAGTACCTGGTCTTGCCCGGTTGACAGGTCATAGATAAAACCCGTGGTACAAAATATGCCGTTTCGGGCGAAATCTTTTGTAACAGATCCGCCGTAAACATTCAGTTTCCATTTACCGAGATCGAGCTTAAAATTTGCCCCAGCAATACGTTCATTCAAAAGGTAATGGTCGTCTAGGGTTGAAGTCTGTAACCCAAGTGAAAAACTACTAACATTGCCAGAGTATTGATAAAATAGTTCGCGCAATCCGAACCGGTACTGATCGAATAATACCTCTTGATCGAAATCGTACTTACCCCAGGCTTTAAAACCTCCTTCAATATAAAAGGAATGATTTTTTGTTGAATAATCGAGGCCGGCAAATGCCATTGCGGTATTAATGGAACTTCCATCCAGAATACCTGTTGAGAGCTGAAATTCGCTACCCAGAAGTAAGGGGCTGTTAAAAACCGGATCAAGATTGGCGGCCAGTTTGCTGGGGCATTCCCATTGAGCTTTAACGTTTAGAAACAGAGTACACAGTAGGAGAAATAAACATGTTCGTTTCATTTGGCAATTCCTTTAATTTCTAAAGAAGAAAATTTGCAGGTATCCATGCAGTCGCCGCACAGGATACAGTCTTCGTTATCAAGATGACTTTTTTTGTTTTCGTATGTCATGGCATTGTGGCGACAAGCATTGCTGCAGTTTTTACAATCGATGCAACTCTCGTTTTTATTTAATTTTGAAGCTCCGGGAATATGCGATATCCAACCAAGAATCAGCCCTACGGGGCAAATTACACGACAGAACGGTCGATAGATTAAAACGGAAGAAAGTAGCAATATAGCAAGCAGGATGTAACCTAGTGTGTTGGCTGAGAATAAGTTGAAGGCAACTTTAAACGGGTCGTAATGAATGAAAATATTTGTTTTTGTAATTATGATCTGTACAACCAAAATGATTAGCACTGAAATTCGAATCCACTTAAAAATGACTTGTGATTTCCGTTTTTGAAGCACCTTAAGAATTCCGGGACGGAAAATAAATTCCTGCAAACCACCTAAATGACAGACCCATCCACACCAGACTTTTCCGAAGAAATAGGTTAAAGGAATCAGTCCTAAAAACCAAAGCATATGCATTGGGTTTATTTCTATTCCAAGGATGTACATTATTGTGTTCTGAAAACTGGAGATCATACATGGGCATGCACCATTTATAAAACCAAGGTAGATAATTGTTCCCAACAACATTAATGTTTTCAGCTTTCTGGTGGTTTTAAAACGAACTAAAATACCGGCGATAGCTGTTAATGCCAGTACTAAAAGCGACAGTCTGAAATTTTTGTCCTTCCAAATGGAAACTTCTGTATCTTCTATATTGACAGTGGTACTAAGGTCTTCAAACTCATCCAGGTTACCGGTTGATTCAAATTCTTCTGCACCATTGAATTCCTCAAATTCGTTATCATCAGAGAAAGTCTCAAATTCATCGCTGCTTTTTTCTTCTTCTAAGGGTTCAAATTCGTCTTCTTCGTTCTTCGGAAGCGATGATTCGGATATCAGTACAAGATTTGTCGGGCACTTTTCTAAAAGGCACGCTTCGCGTTTTGGAATAGAACCTAATGTAATTAGTAATAGCAGTAATGCTGCAATTTTCCAGTTCAGTTTTTTTGTGATATAAACGGCGCCTCCCGCAGCAGCAAGAAACAGCAGACCAAATTTTAACCATGGTGGGGCAGTTGTGCCTTCCCCGGTTCCACACGTTGTTGCATCGGCACAAGTTGAACAATTGCTTTGCTCCCCCGGATTATAATCATCAGTAAATTCCTCAAAAACATCATTATCCTGAGCATGTGCCGAGAGTTGTTTTGGTAGCAGCAAAAACGATGTTGCCACGATAATGATCAGCCCAAAAAGCTTGTAGATATGTTTTTTGTTAATGGATATCATTTAGGCAACAGAATGACGAGTTAAACTAATTTTTCCATAACCACCTTCTTTGTCGCAAGAGCGTATGGCTTCAAGAATTATTTCTTTTTGTTCCCCTTCAAGCACTTTTATTTTTAGTTTTCTTTCAAACTTGCCTGTTTCATATTCTTTCCACTTAGTAGCGCCCAAAACTTTTAATCCGTCGTATTTAAATTTGGTATTTTCAATACCCTCCGGGCAAACCCTGTGAGTGAACACAACATCCACTTTTATAATTATTTCTTCACCTGCGGCGTAAGTTTCTTTTTTATCGCCCTCAATACTTATTTCAATTTCACAGGCATTAAGCTGTTGCACGGTAAAGATCAAGGAGAACACGAATAGCGTCGATAACAAATATTTCTTCATGTTAAAAATTTAAGATTTCAATTAATTGGCTCATCATAAATATGGCGGCCATGATAAAAAGCGAGAGTTGTATTGTTAGTTTTTTTCCGAGGTATTTTAGTAGCATCATAAACGACGAAACACAAATAGCTGTTGAGGTTAATGAAAAAGCAATTGATGACCCCATCGACAAATCGCCATAATTTACCAGCGGTTGTAAAAATAAAATGTCGGCGCCGTTGCAAAAGTAGATGGGCATCCCGATTAAAATAAAAACCGCGGAACTAAGCGGTCCTTCTTTTAACTGGAATTTTTCAAGTAGCTCAGTTGGTTGAAAAACCTCGAATGCAAGGCTTATTAAACCGGCAATTAACAGGTAGGGAAACAGTTTTTTGAAAATACGGAAGGTCTCAGAATATATACTTTTTCCGGGTACTGTACATGTTGAATTACTTGAACAATTCAGTAATTTTTCGGGATCTGAAATGGCCGTTTTGGGTGCAACGAACTCAGCAAAATAACCTGCACCCAATGCCACAAGTAAAGACGAAACAATGCGCAAAAAGGCGTATTCATTGCCTAAAACGGTAAACGACAGCGCGACAATATAAGGATTGAGAAGGGGGGCTGCAACCACAAAAGTAATAATAGTACGCAACCGCAATTGACCTTGCATGGCGCCCATCATCGGAATTGCTGAACATGAACAGACCGGTATGACTGCTGCGTAGAGAAAAGCCGAAAACTGGTTGCGCGGATAAAACCGTTTGTATTTGGTAAAGTGTTTTTGCAAAAGTGTTCCAATGAAAATCCCCACTAAAACGGTCATAAAAAGGTCGAACGAAAATTCGTAGATAAGAAATGCCCAACGCGGTAGGTTGGTGTACAGAATACAGTTTTCGCGGGTTTGATAATTAATGCCGTAATAACTTTTGTATATGAAATCGGCGAGTAACAAAGTGATCGAAAAATAGATCAATCCCCTCAATATCCATTCCTTCTGATTTTTTTCTGTTTTGTTCATCACTGCTCTTCTTCCCTCACACTGAATTCTATCTGGCTAAAACAGTTGTAATGCCCGGTTTTACGATATGCCGTTATTACGCTCTTATTTTTTCCACTTAATACAGTCAATGTCAGTTTTTGCCCTACCGTATTTTTTGATATGGTATTCCATTCTGATCGTTCACAAATTTTTAATCCCTTGCAAAATACTTTTGTTGCCTCCGCCGCTTCGTCACAAAAGTCGTCGTCCAGTTCTACTTTTACCAGCACTATTATTGTGTCGTTAGCAAAATAAATTTCTTTCTCGTTTCTAACGTCAAACGAAATGTTACAATCTTTTCCTGATGCTAACGAATTGATCGACAATGCAATTATTAGCAGTGTTATGAGTGAAATTATTTTTGTGTACATAAATTTAATAACCCCATTATGGTCTTATGATTAAAATATCCAAAGTGCGCAGAACAAATTTTTCGACCTGCATACCTTCTTTAGGGTTAAGCTTGAATTTTGGACACGAAAAGTATTTAAAACTTGCGGATTAATTTTCGAGGGGTAAAATTTAGAATCGGATTAAATAAGCTTAGGTAGTAATACTCTTAATAAACTGAATACAACGTTCGTTAAAAATATCGGGTTGATCGATATTACAAACGTGGCCGCAGTTACTGATAACCTCCAGTTTTGAGTTAAAATGTTTTTTTACCAGGTTCGATACCGTAGGCAAAAACATATGATCGCGATCACCCATCAAATAAAGTACCGGAACAGAGGCTTCTTTCATCAGAAATTCCTGCAGGTTAATTTTAATTTCGGTTGACATGCGCAGCCATTTTTTAAATTCTTTTTCACCCAAACGAATGGCTTCTCGTATAAACAATTTACGCGACGCAATGTCCTTTTTGTAAGGGATCAGAATCCATGCGTTGATTTTATATAACCACATGTACGGGAATATCGAGTGCATTAATTTTGCTACAGAAACCAGCGCATTAATACGCGAATTAAACTGAACAACAGCACCACCAAGGATAATGGATTCGGCTCGTCCCGGTGCCAGTTTATCCATAGCTCGAATTACAATACAACCCAACGAAATACCTACCAAATGAGCCTTGATGATTTTAAGGTGGTCCATGGTGCGGATCACATCCAATGCAATTTCATCAAAGGCATAAATCTCTTCCCTAGTGTATTCTTTTTTCGATTTTCCGTGTCCGCGCAGGTCTACCAAAAGAACATTAAAATGTTTCTTGAATTCGCGCAGTTGTCTGAACCATACTACATTACTTCCCCCGGCACCGTGTACAAACACTACCCAGGTATCAGACGACTTATGTGGAAATACTTTGTGATACAACATGCCGCAAAAATAGAATTATTTCAATATAACAACAAGTCCTGATTGCGGTTGACTATTACATACGATAATTTTTAAGGATTATTAAGGGTTGTTTATGAATTATTTAAAAGTCGGAATAAGCAGTTGGATGACATAACCAGTTATCGATATGCGAAACCGTATTGGCGTAGGCCTTATTGTTTTTTAATTCCTCCCATTTGGGGTGAGAACCAAATGCTTCCCAAAGTTTTTTATTCGAATCGATGTCTTTAAACGACGTCATATAAATAAGGTTGGGCATATTTGCTCCGGCCAGTACTTCGCCAAAAAACACGGCGTTAAAACCAAGGTCGTTAAACAAGGCAACTTCACCACCTTCGTTAAACATCTCCACTTTTTTCCGATACAGCTTTTCGGTAGCTCCCTCATAACTTCGTATCTGAAATATCTGTTCCTCTTTTGGCGTGTCGAAAGCCGGTTTGTGATAGTTAGGCATTTCCGAAAATGCTTTTAAAATTATAGTCTCAACACGCTGAAATGGCGGATTGTCGTGGGCTGCATTTATGTAATCGGAATCGTCTGAGTTTAATTCTGTGCGAATGATTTGATCTTCCAGTTTCACAATGTCGTTCAGGTCTTTTAGTGGAATAAGAACAAATATTTTTTTACCGTAATCAGGATCGGTTTCAATGGGTTTAAAAACGCCAACGTTTTCAATTCCAGCCTCGTGTGCAGCTTTCAGAAAAGTACTTTTTAAATAGTTGTCTACGCGTTCTTCCTGCCCGGGATTGTCTAAATTATAAACTTTAATTTGATAATAGTTGACGGCAAAAAGTTGCGAAAAGGAAAACAGAGCAATTATAATAATTGCGGTTGAAAGAATTCGATTAGATTTCATTATGAACGGTTTTTGGTTTACCGCTCTAAGGTATTAATTTTTAGCTAATTTATATTCCACTTTATATAACGCCCGGTGAGTTTCGGCAAGCAGTTCTTTTAACGGAATATGAGCCGGAATTTTAGCCGTATCAATTTTGTCGAGATTGGCTTGTGTGGGTAATTCTCCCGGAAACCAGTGGCTTTTTTCAGTAAATGTTTTGTAGCGGTATTTCGCAAAATCGATCATATCATACGATTTCCAAAGCCGGCGTAAACGCAAAACCTCCGGAATGTTAATTCCTGATGGATCGTTCTGCATTTCAAAACCCTCGTAAACGGCATACGGATCATCGAATAAAGAGCTATCGAGTTTTAGTTTTATTTCGTAATCTGTCTGACTCCATGGCGATGTGGTCGGGAAAATGCCTTTCATTTCCTCAAAATGTTCTTTTTCTGTTATGCCAAACGAAAGGGTGTGAATGGCCGGATTATTTAAACAAAACCGTGCATTCCACTGAATTGGAGTTAAAGGGAAAGTGGCATCTTTTACTTTGGCCGAAGGATTAAAAAGCTGGCCGCCTTTATCGTTTGGCGAGATGATAAAAACGCCCATATCGTGAACTTCGGCCATTTGTACTGCTGCCAGGTTTCGCTGGTTGAAGTAGTAATAATGTAGATTTACAAACTCAAACAAGCCGGTTTCAATGGCACGCACAATTACATGCAATGGTGCGTGGGTACTAAAACCAACATGTTTTATTACGCCCTCTTCTTTTAGTTTGAGAAGTGCTTCAACCGCTCCGCCACTTTTGCAACTTTGTTCCAGCAAGTCCGGAGTGTTCATCCCGTGCCAACCATAAAAATCAAGGTAGTCGGTTTGCAGATCACGCAATTGATTTTCTACCATTTCATAAGTTGCATCTGCGGTCATCGGGCTTCCCTTAGTCATTAAATGATAGGAAGTGCGCGGAATAGCCAACTCTTCATTTAAAACTTTGCCATAAACGGTTTCGCTTTTTTTGTAACCCCAAGCCGTTTCAATGTGGTTGATACCTGCATCAAATGCCAGCTGAACTGTATTCAAACATTCTTCAAAAGTATCTGCTGGAATTTCACGTCGGGGATCGTCCCAGCCATTTTTGAAACGCATGCCTCCCAGAGTGATCGTACTCAAGTATTTCTCTGTCTTGCCAAAGCGGCGGTATTGCATTCCTTGCTTTTTGTTCAGAATTGCTGACATATTTTTGTTGTAAATAATTGTTTTGACCGTCAAAAGTAGGCCATTTATATAAGTTCCTTAGCGGAAAGAAGTTCAAGATAAGGTTAAGAATTCTTTTGCGACGAGTGAAAATTAAAAGTCCAAAACAGGTTAAATCTGTTTTGGACTTTCATCTCGTAAAGAGGCTTATTATTTCTTATTCTTTACATACTGCTCGAGCCATTGATCCTGCTCCCACAACATATGTAAGATTGATTCTCGGGCTGAGTAACCATGGCTTTCTTTTGGCAACATAACCAAACGAACTGGCGCTCCCAAACCTTTTAATGCATTAAAATAACGCTCGCTTTGCATCGGATAAGTTCCTGAGTTATTGTCAGCAATTCCGTGAATTAGCAAAAGCGGAGTCTTCATTTTGTCGGCATGCATAAACGGACTCATGGTGTAATAAACTTCGGGTGCTTCCCAGTACGATCTTTCTTCGCTTTGAAAACCAAAAGGAGTCAACGTTCGGTTATAGGCACCACTTCGGGCAATTCCTGCGGCAAACAGATCGCAGTGACTAAGCAGGTTTGCAGTCATAAATGCACCGTAAGAATGGCCGCCAACTGCAACACGCTCCCTGTCGATATAACCCAAATTGTCAACGGCATCTATGGCTGCTTTGGCATTTGCTACCAATTGCTCGCGGAAGCTGTCGTTCGGTTCTTTTTCACCTTCGCCAACAATTGGGAAGGCGGCACCGTCGAGAACAACATAACCACGGGTAACCCAGAAAATAATTGACCCATACGATGGATAAGTAAAAGTGTGTGGCGATGTGGTAACCTGTCCGGCGGCTGATTTATCCTTGTACTCGCGCGGATAAGCCCACATTATCATTGGCAGCTTTTCTTTTTTGTCCATGTCGTAATCGGCAGGCAAATACAGCGTTCCCGATAAATCCAAACCATCTTCACGTTTGTAGTTAATAATCTCCTTATGAATATTGGCAATGCTTTGGTACGGATTTTTAAAGAACGTAATCGGCTTTGGCGCAATACGTTTTTTTATGTTTCTGATGTAGTAATTCGGGTATTGAGTGTTCGTCTCAACACGTGTCAACAGCTCACCTTTTTGCGCATCAATAACACGGTAAATATTTTCCAGTGTTGTTTCTCCGCTGGCACGCCACAAACGTTCGGTTTCCCCGGTTTTCAAATCGTAGGCATCGAAAAATGGACGCATTCCTTCCGGAGAATAACCTCGCCCGGTTAGGTACAGCTTATTGTTATTCATTTCGAGCGTGTAGGTTCCCAGTTCGTTTTTTGTGGTTACAAACGATCCCGGGTCGTTATAACGGTCATTTACGTTTCGGTCGAAAATAACTACCGGTTCAGCTGTTACATCGCTCGGATTGAATAGATATGTTTTTTGATTCCGGGTATTCCACCATTCGTCGGTGGCAATGGCTACAGCGTCATTTCCCCAGGTAATCCGGTTAAAACGTTGCTGTGTTTTTAAGATGGATTTAGGTTCGCCGGTAAATGGGGCATCCAGTGTAAACAGTTCGTCTCTGAAATCTACTTCAACTGCCGGGTCGCCTCCATCAAGTGCTTTGGCGTAAAAAATGGTCGACGGTTTGTCGGAACGCCAGCGCAGACTGCGAATTTCTTTTGTGGTCGACATAAATCCTTTTGGACGAACTTCTTCGAGCGGAACATCGCGGATTACTTTAACCGATTGGCCCGATTTGTCGTAAATAGTAGTTTTTGAAGGGAAACGATTGTAGGTAACCAGGTACGAAAAAGGTTCTCCAAGAGTTGAAATCATTATGTATTCACCATCCGGCGAAAAACTCATGCCGGTGTACATTGCGGTTTCTTTCCATAATGACGTATTTCCTGCAAGATCAACCGTATAAAGTGTTGAAAGTACCAGCTGTTTAAAATTATATTCGTCGGCTTTGTCGATAAGCAAATCCTGGTAAGTGCGGTTTTGAGCTTTTTTGCCGTCGCTAACCGAAACTTTCGGACCGGTTGGTACGGCAGTCGATTTGTCGATCAATGGTTTTTTGTCGGCAGGAAGCATTTTTACCAGCAAACGACTATTGTCTTCGAACCACTCAAATGCAGCACCAATATTTGCGTTCAGTTTTGCATCGGTAAGTTTTTTACATGTGGCCTCGTTTATATCCAAAACCCACAATTCAACTCCTTCGGCAACCGTGTTGGTGAAAGCCATTTTACTTTGATCGGGCGACCAGGTAAAATTGGCAAGGCGCTCAGTTGTTGGAACGTTGCTAACCTTAATTTCGTCAGGCTTCCCAACTTTCATCAACGAAATGTTGCTGAAGTAACGCGTTCTGCTACCAATATTTGTAACCGGATTGATTCGCAGTCCCGCAAGTCGTAATTCTGGTTCCGATAATTCGGCAATACTTTTAAACTGGTTCCGATGCAACAAAACAATGTTTTCGTTTTTTGCATCGAAGGAGGCCGAAGGAACCGCCGGAGCATCAATTAATTCCAGAATTTCCTGCGGTGGTTTTTGGTACTCAATATCCACCTGGGCGGCAGCTCCGTACCATACAAGTGAAAGAAGGCAAAATACAGTGAGTTTTTTCAAAAATTTCATCATATAACGTTTTATAAAATATTTTCAGATCCGAATTATTTAGTTCAATAATCGCCCAGATTAACTATAAACTGAGTATTAATAAATTAAAATTGTCCTAAAATGTTCATCATCTCAACACTGAAACGGAGATAAAAGAATAACAGGTATAAAATTGGTTTGATGACACAAGATAGTAATTTCTAATTATCTTTGCTCTCATGCAAAAAAACGATACTGAAAAACCATTTATTTTGGTTACGAACGATGATGGAATTCATGCAAAAGGTTTGCGGGAACTGGTTGAAGTGGTCCAGTTTTTTGGTGATGTAGTGGTTATTTCTTCCGAAGTTAGTATGTCGGGGAAAGCCTGTGGCATTACGGTTGACCACCCACTGCGCGCTACTCCGGTTGAGAAAATCCACGGTGTGCCAACATACAAATGCAACGGTACACCAGTTGACAGCGTGAAACTGAGTTTTAACGGTCTGTTCGATCGCAAACCTGATTTTGTTGTGTCGGGAATTAATCATGGTTCTAACTCATCGATTAGTGTGATTTACAGCGGAACAATGGGAGCTGCCATCGAAGGTGGTTTGCATGGAGTTCCGTCGATTGGTTTTTCGTTGGAAGATTACAGTGCCGATGCTGATTTCTCGAAAGCGAAGTTGGTTGTTGCACGTGTTTTTCAGAGTGTTGTGGAGAACGGACTGCCGGCGTTTACTTGTTTAAATGTAAATATTCCGAAAGGAAAACCGGAAGGAATAAAAGTGTGCAGGCAGGCGCACGGTAAATGGATGGAAGAGTTTGAAAAAAGAACCGATCCGCACGGAAGAGAATATCACTGGCTTTCAGGATATTTTCAAAATCTTGAAGAGGATACAGAAGACACCGATATTTTTGCACTCAAAAATAATTTTGCCACCGTTGTTCCCGTTAGAGTTGATATGACTTGCTACGATACCATGGAGCAAATTAAGTCGTGGAAGTTTTAATCCGTCTTCTATGCCAAAAAGCAAAAAGAATAAATACGACAAAGTTGGTGTTGGTGTTTTAACTGGTCTGGTTTTACCCATTTTCATTTTTTTTATCGTGTACCTGGTTGGCGAAAACGATATGTCTTTCCCGAATTACATTTCAGGAATGTGGCGAATGCAAGCGCTTGTTAAAATTGGGAGTCTGTGTGTTTTTACCAACGTTGGCGCCTTTTGGATCTTTTTACGATTGAAATATGAAAAGGCGGCCCGCGGTGTGTTGGGAGCTACCATTCTTTACGCTTTTGTGGTGTTAATTTCAAAAGCTGTTTAATATGAAGTATTACATTATAGCCGGCGAAGCATCGGGCGATTTGCATGGTTCGAACCTGATGAAGGAACTGAAAGTTGCTGATAAAGATGCAGACTTTCGTTTTTTTGGCGGCGATAAAATGCAGGCTGTTGGCGGCGAGCTGGTAAAACATTACCGCGAAATGGCTTTTATGGGTTTCGTGAACGTAATACTGAATATCAAGACCATAAAACGAAACATGGAGTTCTGCAAAAAAGATTTGCTGAACTACAAACCCGATGTTCTCATTCTGATTGACTATCCCGGATTTAACCTGCGAATTTCCGAGTTTGCCAAACAAAACAACATAAAAGTTTATTATTACATTTCTCCAAAACTGTGGGCATGGAAAGAGTACCGCGTTAAAAAGGTGCGTGCTTTTGTCGACGAAATGTTTACCATTTTCCCGTTTGAAACAGCCTTTTACAAAAAGCACGGTATCGATGTAAATTATGTGGGAAATCCGCTGTTTGACTCGATTAAGGAATTTGAACAAAAAGCACAATCGGCTGAAGAATTTAAAGCAAAAAATAATTTAGATGAACGCCCGATAATTTCACTGCTGGCCGGTAGCCGGGTGCAGGAGATAAAAGGAACATTGCCGGTGATGAAAAAGGCCGTTGAAGGCCGTGATGATTACCAGGTTGTGCTGGCTGGTGTTTCGTCGGTAGACAAAGAGTTGTATAACGGAATTTTGCAGGGGAGCAACATAAAAGTGCTGTACGAATCCACTTACGATTTACTAAATAACGCACATACTGCTTTGGTGGCCTCCGGAACGGCAGCATTGGAAACCGCTTTGTTTCATGTTCCGCAAACGGTGCTTTACAAAGTTGAAGGTGGCGTTTTGGTTCATTACATTATGGCTGCCGTTTTAAAAATCGACTGGGTGTCTCTGCCTAATATTATTTTAGGAAAAATGGCGGTAAAAGAGCTGCTCCAAAAAGACATGACCGTTAAAAAAGTGACGGTCGAACTCGATCGTTTACTTGGCGACGAAAAGTATCGCGAAAGTATTCTGTCGGATTACGGGGAAATGCAAAAACTAATGGGCGAGCCGGGGTGCTCAAAACGGGCAGCCGAAAAAATGGTTGAATTGTTATCTTTGTGTTCTGAACATAAATCATAAGAATACAAGTGTATAGCTTATTCAAAAAAGAAATAAAAACTTTCCTTGGATCGCTGATCGGTTACCTGGCCATTTTGGTTTTTCTTTTGGTTACCGGTTTGTTCCTGTGGATTTTCCCGGGTAATTACAATATTCCTGATAATAATTATGCAACGTTGCAGGGGCTTTTTACCTTGGCACCGTGGTTGTACCTGTTTTTGGTGCCGGCAATAACTATGCGCATGTTTGCCGACGAAAAACGCAGCGGAACCATCGAAATACTACTAACACGACCGCTCGGTGATCTTCAGTTGGTACTGGCAAAATTTTTGGCCGGTTTAGTGCTTGTTGTTTTGTCGTTGTTGCCCACTTTACTTTATTTCTTGTCGGTTTATTTATTAGGAAATCCGGTTGGAAGTATAGATACCGGCGCCACATGGGGGTCGTTTATGGGGCTGTTTTTCCTGGCAACCATTTATGTCGCCATTGGTATTTTCGCCTCGTCGCTTACCGACAACCAGATCGTTTCTTTTATCTTCGGAATGTCGCTGTCGTTCATTTTTTACCTCGGTTTCGAGTTTGTGGCATCGTCAGAAGTTCCGTATTTGGCAGAGCAACTTTTTTCGTGGCTGAGTATCAACGATCATTACCTGTCCATTTCGCGTGGCGTGGTTGATATGCGCGATATCCTGTATTTTATTGGGATGGCCTTTTTGTTTTTGTACGGCACGACACTGATCTTGCGAAAAGGAAAACTTCGAAAAACAAAAGCAAAAGTTCGTGCGGTGGTTATTCCGGTTGTTGTTTTGCTGGTACTCGCCATTTCATCCAACTTTTTATATCGTATCGACCTGACTGCCGAAAAACGTTATTCGCTTTCGGACGTAAGTAAACAAATGGTAAGCGGACTTGAAGGCCCGGTGGAAGTGGAGTTGTACTTAAGTGGAGAGCTGGAAGCGGGATTACGAAAAATACAAAATGAGGTATTGGAGAAAATAGCCGTTCTTAATGCATACAGTTCGTCCCCAATTCGGGTACGCATTTTTAATCCGTACAGCATCGGGAATATCGAAAAACAGGAAGAGTTTATTACCGACATTGTAAATAGAGGAGTGCCACGGATTAATTTCGGGCACAAAACCGAGCAGGGAGTGAGTTCGCGATTTATATTTCCGGGGGCGATTATTCGTTATCAGAATAAAGAGCTGGCGGTTAATTTCCTGAAAAATAATCCATATACCAGTTACGAAAACAACTTTAACCATTCGGTTGAGACCATCGAGTTCGAGTTGGTAAATGCATTTCATAAACTGATACGAAAGAAAAAATCGGTGCTGGCATTTTTACAGGGGCACGATGAGGCGAATCAGTACGAAGTGGCCGATATTGCTCGTACACTTTCTTCCGATTTTGAAATTGATATGCTGGAAGCTGCCGATCTCGACGGTTCGGACGTTGATATTTTGGTGATCGCCAATCCGAAAAAAGAATTCCCGGAGACTTCAAAAATTGCCATCGACCAATACCTGATGAAAGGTGGTAAATTGATGTGGCTGGTTGATCCTGTTCAGGTTAGCCTTGATAGTTTGAGCAAAGGATTTCAAACCTATTCATTTCCAAACGATATGAATATTGGAGACCAGTTATTTCGCTACGGTGTTCGTTTAAATTACGAGTTGCTGCAGGATGTAAACTGTATTCAGATTCGTGTAAATACGGCGGCACCGGGTAATGCACCGCGCTATACCTTGCATCCGTGGTATTATTCGCCACTGCTTACTCCCAACGATAATCATCCGATCAGCAGGAATCTGAATTGGGTAAAAGCCGAATTTGTTTCGTCGCTCGATACAGTTTCTGCCAATTCCTCTATTCAAAAAGAGGTAATTTTGAGTACGTCGCCTTATGCACGCCGCATAAAAGCACCGTCGTCGGTGAGTCTTGGAAACATTAATAATCCGCCGGCGCGCGAGTTGTTTACGCAGTCGGATATTCCGGTTGGCGTTTTATTGGAAGGTGTGTTTACATCGAACTACAAAAACCGAATGGTGGAAAACTACGGCTATTCTTCGGCCGAAATAATTACAGAAAGTCAGCCCACACAAATGATCGTAATTGCCGATGGTGGCATGATCACCAACAAAGTCAACTACTCTACCAATCCACCTAAAATTCAGGAACTTGGTTTTGATGAAGTGTCGGGGCAGGTTTTCGGAAATAAGGAGTTTCTGGTGAATGCCATTTCGTACCTCAATGATAAACAGGGAATTATGGAGTTGCGCGGTCGATCGCTAAAACTACGTTTACTCGACAAAGTTAAATTGCGCGAAGAAGCGGCATTCTGGAAATGGCTCAATGTATTGCTGCCACTGCTTTTAATCACGGTTTTTGCACTGGTTTACAACCTTGTCCGCAAATACAAATACAACCGTTCATAAAATAGGGTAAAATCCCTTTTATCACGATAGGGATAATTCATGAAAGTTTGTATATTCGTATACTTAGATTGGTGTCAACCGAAGCACCGTTAAGTATGAAATCAAAAAAATAAATCGAAATAAATGAAGTTTGTAGTTTCAAGCACCGAATTACTGAGCCACCTTTCTGCAATTAGCAAGGTTATCAGCAGTAAAAGTACAATGCCAATTCTCGATAACTTCTTGTTTCAGTTAAGCGAAACAGAGTTAACCATAACAGCTTCCGATCTGGAGTCGACTTTAATTACCAGCCTCGAGTTGGATAATATTGAAGGAGAAGGAGCCGTTGCAGTTCCGGCCAAGTTGATCACCGATACGCTGAAAGAATTTCCGGAGCAACCGCTGACATTTCAGATTGATGGTGATTCGTACCTTGTTGAGATTTATTCCGACAATGGTAAATTCAGCATTATGGGACAAAATGCCGAGGATTTTCCGGAGCAGCCACAGTTGGATGAGGAAGGTGCTTCGTCGATCGATGTTAGCCATGTTGTACTTCAGAAAGGTATTGAAAAAACTTTGTTCGCTACAGCCGACGATGAGTTACGTCCGGTAATGAACGGTATTTACGTGGAGTTAACGCCTGATTTTATGAGCTTTGTAGCTTCGGATGCGCACAAACTGGTTCGCTACCGTCGTTTGGATGCAAAAGCTGAATTCGAGTCTTCGTTTATTTTGCCTAAAAAACCGGCTAGCTTGTTGAAAAACCTGTTGCCAAAAGAAGAGTTTGATGTAAAACTGGAATTCGACGATAAAAACGCCTTTTTTACTTTAAGCAACTACAAACTGATCTGTCGTTTGGTGGAAGGAAATTACCCAACTTACAACTCGGTAATTCCTACAAATAATCCAAACAAAATGATTATCGACCGCCTGAATTTCTTCAACACAGTAAAACGTGTTTCAGTATTCTCGAACCAGGCGAGCAACCTTGTAAAATTGAATATTTCCGACAACCAGGTAGTGGTGTCGGCACAAGACATCGACTTCTCAATTTCGGCAGTTGAACGTATCAATTGCGAATACGAGGGTGAAGAAATTGAAATTGGTTTCAAATCAACTTTCCTGCAGGAAATTCTTACCAATATTTCAACCGGCGATGTAAAGGTTGAAATGAGCGATCCAACACGTGCAGGCTTGTTACTTCCGGCCGAAAACGAGGAAGATGAAGACATGTTGATGTTGCTGATGCCAATGATGATTAACGTTTAAAATAGTAAAACGATAAACCGAAAAGGTATCCGGGAACACAGGTTTCAGGGTACCTTTTTTAATTCATACCCACCATGAAGTTACATTTAAAAAACGCTTTGGTTTTTTTAGATCTGGAAACCACCGGAATAAACATTGTTACGGATCGAATAGTGGAGATTGCTTTAATAAAAGTAAATGTTGACGGAACAGAGGAGGAAAAACTGATGCGCATAAATCCTGAGCAAGCGATTCCGATTGAGGCTTCTTTGATTCATGGAATTTACGATGAGGATGTAAAAGACGCACCGACTTTTAAAGAGGTGGCGAAAACGCTGGCCAAATTTCTGGAAGGTTGCGATCTGGCAGGTTTTAATTCCAACCGGTTTGATATTCCTTTGCTGGCCGAAGAGTTTTTGCGTGCCGAGGTGGATGTTGACTTTAAAAAGCGCAAATTTATTGATGTCCAGGCCATCTTTCACAAAATGGAAAAACGTACACTGTCAGCCGCATACAAATTCTATTGCAACGAAGAGTTGACCGATGCGCACAGCGCCATGGCCGATACAAAAGCCACGTACGAGGTGCTAAAAGCGCAGCTCGACAAATACAAGGGAACGGAGTATGAAGATGCAAAAGGGAAAAAATCGACACCCATTGAAAACGACGTAGATAAGTTGAGCGAGTTTTCGTCGTACGATCGAAATGTTGATTTTGTTGGTCGTATTGTTTACGACGAAAATGGCGTGGAAGTATTCAATTTTGGTAAAAACAAAGGTGTACCTGTTGAGCAGGTTTTGGAAGAACAACCCGGCTATTTTGGTTGGATTCTGAACAGTGAATTTCCGTTGTATACGAAAAAAGTTTTAACACAGTTGAAACTGAAAATGATGAGTAAGTAAAGCTTGTCATTTTGAAGGAGGGACGACTGAAAAATCTGTTACAGATTTCTCTCTTTGTTCGAAATGACAACGAAATTGAAAAGCTTTTAATCATGAAAATAATTTGCATAGGTAGAAATTATGTAGCTCATGCCAAAGAGCTGGGCAACGACGTACCTGAGGAGCCCATATTTTTTATGAAGCCCGACACCGCTTTGTTGCGAAACAACGATCCGTTTTATATCCCGGACTGGACCAAGGAGGTACACCACGAGATAGAGTTGGTGATAAAGATCAACCGCATTGGCAAAAACATTGAAAAACGTTTTGCACACCGTTATTACGATGAGGTTGGATTAGGTATCGATTTCACGGCTCGCGATGTACAGGCACAGCTGAAAGCAAAAGGCCTGCCCTGGGAAAAAGCAAAAGCTTTTGATAAATCAGCAGTGTTGAGCAGTACTTTTTTGTCGAAGTCCATTTTTCCGGATCCCGATGCCATTAACTTTCACCTCGATATAAACGGCGATACGGTTCAGGAATCTCACTCAGGAATGATGATCTTTGATTTTGATGAACTGATCGCAAATATCTCGAAATACGTTACCCTAAAAATTGGCGACCTGATTTACACCGGAACGCCTGCAAATGTTGGCCCTGTTGCCATTGGCGATCGTATGGAAGGTTACCTGGAAGGGAAAATATTGTTCGATTTTGAAGTAAAATAGAACTACTGAATCTGGCTTTAGCCTTTAAATCTACATAATGGAGAATTATCATTTTGAACTGGAGATGCAGGTTCGCGATTACGAATGCGACATTCAGGGAATTGTAAATAACGCTGTTTATCAAAACTACCTGGAACATACACGCCATAAATTTTTGAACCATGTTGGGCTAGACTTTGCACAATTACACGACGAAGGAATTGATGCAGTAGTTATAAAAGCCGAGTTGGAATACAAGTTCCCACTGCGTCCCGGCGACGATTTTCTGGTTCGTCTGAAGATTGGAAAACAAGGTCGTTTACGCATTGTCTTTTTGCAGGAAGTGATTCGTAAAGCCGATGAAAAGCTGATGGTAAAAGGTCGCATAACGTCGGTTCTTACACGAAATGGTAGGCCATTATCACCAGAAATCCTGGAAAGCAAATTTGAGGAAGCCGGGATAACTATTGAAGAAGTTTAATCACCACTTTTGAGTATCGTGCTCAAATGATCCGTTTTAGTATCGCTCCCAAATTTTGAAATATAATTTTGCAGTAGTTCCGTGGCTCTTTCGCAGTTTGTGTGCTCTTTTTGGCATTCGTAAACATAGCTTGCTGTCATACCAAAAAGTGCATCTTTGTTTGTGGGGATAACTTCTAAAACCCGATTAAACTGGTACCGGGCATTTTTATAATGACTTTTATTTAGCCAATCATAACCAGAGTCGAGCAAATAATTGATTTGTTCGATTGTGATTTCTGTTTTTTGTTTCTCCGCTTCCGAAACATAAGGGCGATAATTATTCTGGCTGTTGCTAAAGAAAAATTGAAAGATTCCAAATGTGATCAGAGGAATAATGATTACGATTGAAAGAATGGTAAGAATTAGTGTGCGCTTCTGGTCTTTTTCAATTTCTTTTCTGTATTTCGTTTTTAGTTGGGCTAGTTTTTCCGGTGAAACTTGCTTTGATACAAGTTTGTACTTGTTTTTAAAAATCCTTTTATCCGCTTTTTCCCAATCTTGGTAGGCATGATGTTTGGGACGCGCATTAGCACGTAACGATTGTATCATTGCAAGTACCGATCCCCCAAAGCCCATAGCTGAATTATTTAGATTAGTTTCTCCTCGATCCGAAATTCTTTTGCTTCAATACCATTGGTTTTAAGTGCCGATTTAAATCCTTCGTTCATCATTCGTCCCAAACGCATTGGCATATCTAAAAGGGCAGGGTAGGTATTTTTATCATCCGGTTGGTTATAAAAGTGAACACAGCTTTTTACATCCGACGAAAGATAAATGCGGCAAGCCATTGGGCGCGCTTCATACGCCGAGCAGGCATTATCTTTTAAAAGTGGGCAGGGATATTTGGCATTCATCAGTTCATCGCCTTTTAAGGTGCCTAGTTTTGTTTGTTTTTGTTTGGCCTTTTCCTGAACACCTGAAAACGTATCATCGTCAAATGATTTCTCCATAAACGCCAACAAATAATCCAGCTCGTAATCCAGTGCAAAAACCGGTTGATGGCAACACCAGCTGCATCCTTTTTTACAATCGATAACCTGATTTTGTTGCTGCGCATAAACAAACAACGAGTCGATCAGTCCATCGATGGCGGCATACATTTCTTGTAAAGATTGATGTAACGCTTCTTGCTCCAAATTTGCCTCAACTGCTTTCATGGCCAGTTGATATCCATCATGAAAAAAGGCCTTTTCAAGTTGTTCAAATTGCTGATTTGTGGTCATTTCAATATTTTGGTTTAAAGTATTGAATATATGAAAGAAAAGCAATAGGTGTCCGATTTGATGAGTTGTTTCATCAGGTTTTCCTCGAAATTTATTTGAGCACGGCTACTATTTATTTAGCCTTTTCAATTTTAAGACGGGCAAAATAATCTTTAGCTGCTCGCTTAACATGTGGCGAAAGCAGCATGGTTGTAATTACAGTTGGGAAAGCCATTAGTGCAAAAGCAATGTCGATAAGGCCAATGATTGTACGCAGATTTGCCACAGCTCCCAGTAAAATTACGGCAACAAAAAGGTAGTTGTAAATGTGCTGATATTTGGTTCCGGCAACAAAACCCAGGCATTTTACCCCGTAATACGGAAAGGCAAACATAGTTGACATGGAAAAGAAAATTACACAGATAGCCAGAATGTATTTTCCGTAAACCGGGATGCTGGAATCAAAAGCCTGCGCGGTAAGTGTAATTCCATCGGCGCTACTTACTTGCCAGGTGTTTGTAATAATAATGGCCAGTGCAGTCATCGTACAAACAATAATGGTATCGATAATCGGGCCCAGCATAGCTACCAGTCCTTCGCGAATTGGTTCGTTGGTTTTGGCTGCTCCGTGCGCCATTGGCGCTGTTCCCAGTCCTGCTTCGTTCGAGAAAGCTGCCCTACGAACACCGGTAATTATAATCGCACCCAGCGATCCTCCCAATACGGCATTTCCGGTAAATGCATCTTCGAAAATGGTTTTAAATGCAGGAACAATTTCTGAAGAATTGGAAAAAATAATGTATAAAACGGTAACCGTATAAACAACCACCATGGTTGGAACCAGGCTGCCGGTAACTTTCCCAATTCGTTTAATTCCACCGATAACAACCAGTCCAACAAGAATGGAAATAACCACACCGGTTAAAATATTGGTGGTGAATGAACCTTCAATTCCGTTCGGAACAAGAACCACATCGCGAACCATTTGGGTAAGTTGGTTCGCCTGAAAAAGTGGTGAAACACCGATCATGGCCATTATGGCAAAAAACACGGCAATGGGTTTCCACTGTTTTCCAAGTCCTTCGGTGATGTAGTACATCGGGCCTCCCTGGATTTCGCCGGCATCGTCTTTTCCGCGGAACATTACGGCCAGCGAACAGGTAAAGAATTTGGTGCTAACGCCAAGTAGTGCCGACACCCACATCCAGAAAATGGCTCCCGGACCGCCCATGGTAATTGCAACGGCAACACCACTAACGTTTCCCATTCCTACAGTTCCGGCAAGAGCTGTGGATAGTGCCTGGTAGTGTCTTAATTGTCCTTCTTCGTTCGGATCGTCGTATTTTCCGGTTAAAATGGAAATGGCGTGACCGATGTAACGCAACGGTGCCAAACGCGAATACACTAAAAAGAAAAATCCGCCACCAAGTAGCAAAATTAAAATAGGAGCTCCCCAAATGCCATCGGAGATTTTTATAATGAGTTCACCAAGATTTTCAAACATTCCGCTAAGAAATGTAAAACTTATCAATTATCAAAAAGCAGAATGAAAGATAAAACTCATGTTTTATGATAAAATGATTGAAATGGTGTCAAAGATAAAGATGTTGTAAAAATGTAAAGAATACTTGACTTTTTATAAAATGTAAAGTAAATTTGTCATATTGAACAGTAAAGTTTACACTTATGGTCATTTATAGTATTCTTCTTTTTGGTATATACATAGGTCTTCTTGCCTATATAATTCCATCTTCTGCTCTAAGTTTTGATTTATACGAGCGGAAATTCAGACTATTGCCAAATTGGTTCAAACTGATCGCGATAATTCTTACAGTTGTTGCATTAATAACAATTTTCATTCTTAAGGATTCAATAGAGAACAAAAAGGAAACAATATTCTCTGTTTTAAATTTTGTCTTATTTATAACCTTCTTTTCCAAGCAGAAAGCTGAAGATGAGTTTTCAGAACAGATTCGCTTAAAGGCATTTACTTATTCATTTGTAAGTTTTGTAGCCATGTTTTGTGCATTGGGCGCAGCACGTGTTGCTGATTCGGACAGTGGAGACTGGAGCAATTTTATTGTGCAGGTATTTATGTTTGGTGGATTATTGATTGCAACGCTGTACTTTTATTTTACCCTTTATAAACTACGAAAAGAAAACAACTAACCATGAACACCATAATAGGAACAATAGTAATCATCAGCTATTTTATAGTTCTACTTCGTTTTTTCCCATTTGGAAGGAGAACACTTGATGTTTTTAATCTAAGTCCTCACTTGCTGCCCTTCTGGTGTAAGTTTGTTGGAATGGGGTGGCTTCTTTTTGTTTTCTGTTATTCCATTATTCAAGGAGATACAAATCCTTCCACAAATCCTTTTTTATTGTCGGGAATCTATTTTGGTTTGCTCCAAATTGCTTTTTCAAAGGAAAAGAACGATGACGAATTTGCCGAGCAGATAAGAATGAAAGCCATGTACATTTCTATGATCTCGTTCTTTTTTCTTGCCGGTATTTATTCTGGATACGAAATTATTGAACCGAATTCCTTTTCAGAAAACTCGTTTGTTTGGTTTATGATGTTATTAAACGCAACCTTTATCGTGTATCTCAGCTATTTTTATTTTACGAAATACCGATCACTTAAAAATCAGAATTAGTTATGGAAACAAAGATAGTTCAATCACTATTGTTAGTACTTGTCGTTCTATCTATTGGACTTGTGTCCTGGCTCTTTAGAGAGAAGAATGAAGAAGCTGTTTTTAAGAAGTTAAAGTTATTTCCTCGCTGGTTTAAATTTCTGGGATTGGTGATTGTTATTTGTGCAGTTTCTTTGCCATGGATTTTTCAGAGTTTGTTAGTTGATGGTGGCAACCATCTGGGGAGTATTTATATTATTTTGGGCTTGTTTCTTATCTGTTTTTCCCGAGACAAGATTGAAGATGAAATGTCGAACACTATACGATTAAAATCATTCTATCGCAGTTTTGGGGCAGGAGTTGTAGGATTCTTTTTTCTAACTTATATTGAAAATATTGTTTCTGACGATTTTAATCAACTTCATGCAGATACTTTATTGGCTGTTATTTTGGGATTTTACCTAGTGAGTTATTACGTTACAAAATCAAAAATACGAAGTGCAGAATAGGCTAAAAATAGAACGTGCCATTAAAAACCTCACACAAGACGAACTGGCAAAACTGATTGGTGTTTCGCGCCAGACCATTAATTCGATCGAAAAGGGGAGGTATGTGCCATCAACTATTTTGGCCCTTAAAATCTCGAAAATATTTGAAAAGTCGGTGAATGAAATCTTTGAGTTGGAAGATTCGGATTAGGAAAATTTCTCGCAGATTTCGCGGATTGCGCTGAATATTTTCAGAATCTTATCTGCGAATATCTGCGAAATCTGCGAGAATTATTCCTCTTATCTCAATTGTATTTGCACAAAAACCGGTAAATGATCGGATGGCGATCGGTTCTCGTAAGTATCGCTGATTACAGCGTATTCCAACACCTTAATTTTATCGTTCACAAAAATGTAATCAATGCGGTTATCGCCTTCGCTGCCCGGTTTAAAACCGTTGTAAGTTCCAATCGGTCCGTACGGTGCTTCTTCGGTAACTTCGCGGCTGTCGCTCATGTAGCCTTTAATTAGGGCTATTGGTGCTGAATCGGGTCTCAGGTTAAAATCACCTGTAAGAATTACCGGCAAGCCTGATCCTGCAGTAAACTCTTCCATTTTCTCATGAATCAATTTTGCCGAGTTTTTACGGGCTTCCACTCCAACATGGTCGAAGTGCGTATTAAAAACGAAGAATTTTTTCCCGGTCACTTTCGATTTAAATTTTCCCCAGGTAACAATCCTGTTGCACGCAGCATCCCAACCCAGTCCCGGTTCATCGCAGTTTTCGGATAACCAGAAATGTCCCTTGTCTTCCAAAATCAGTTTTTTCGGATTGTAGAAGATCGGCATAAATTCGCCGGCTTTATCACCATTGTCGCGGCCAACGCCAAACCATTTGTATTCGGGCAACCCTTTTTCAATGTCAAGTAGCTGATCATACAAGGCTTCCTGTAAACCAAAAACATCGGGATCGTAAAAATGCAACAAGCCATTTACCAAAGCAATACGGTTTGGCCAGGCATTTAAACCGTCGCTTGCCGTATTTAATCGGATATTAAACGTCATTACATTCATTTGCTGCGCAAATAATATTGTTGGGAAGAATAAAAGCAAGCTTAAAATTAATCGTTTCATCTTATTAAAATTGTTTTTTTTCTGCGGAATAAGATGGAACTCGCATGAAGAGAATAATCCGTTTTTAAGGAAATTAGACTCATGCTCGTTTCATTCTGAACAGAAATTATAAGTGGTGTATTTATCGGTATTTTGTTTTCCTTCTATGATCGTTTGTCTTTGGTCACCATTTTTTTCAATGGCAAACTGGTCGCAGAATTCAATAATCACATCGAAGTAATCAGTAATGGGAGTGATATTTACTTCGTGCGCGCCACCGCAAGTGGTATGCAACCAATACGGAACTTCCAATTCTTCCAGTTTCTCAGCAATGGTGTACGATCCGTGTAAAATCCAATAACCTTTGGAATCTTCGCTGCAATAATGATGCGGAGCAGTTCCATAAGGAACCAGGTTGTCGTCGGTGCCGTGGAATAAAAGCGAAGGAATGGCCGATTCATCGTATAAAGCTGTGGTGTCGGGAATTGCTCCGGCCATACCAATAACACCTGCAAAAGATACAGGGCCCGAATCCAATCCATAACAATATGGCGGTTGATAGGCGGTAAACAAAACCGTTTCGGCACCGGCACTACTTCCTGATAATATAATTTGCTGTGGGTTTATTGCATACTGGTGGCGATTTTCGATCAAAAAGAATGCAGCATCCTGAAGGTCTTCGCTGGCAGCATAAATGGTGTTCATTTTTTCAGTTGCAGGGCAATCGCAGCCAAAACCTTCCGGTTTCCCTTTTCGTGTTAAACGGTACGAAATGGAAGCCACCACATAACCGTAGTTTGCAAGGCGCGTACAAAATGTTTTAATATTTTCGCCATCTCTTTCTCCGCCACTAAAACCACCGCCGTGCACATAAATAATCGTGGCTCGTTCCTGCTCGTAATCGTTTTGCGGAAGGTAAATATCCATGTCAAGATTTTCACCATCTTTTGTAGCATAAGTTACTGTTTCAACGCGGATTTCATCAAACAAGTCAGTCGTGTATCTTTCCTGGGCAAAAGAAAAACTTAGCAGGAAAATCGACAGAACAACAAGGCTTAACTTTTTATGCATAAATTTTTTGAGGTGAATATAAGGATATATCAGACTTCATGCAAAAGAAAATGGAACCCAAAATTGAGTTCCATTTCTTAAGGTTTACCATAACAGGTGCCTTATTTTTTATCTTCCTGATTTCGTAAGTTAATTTGCAAATGATATACCACAAATTGTAAAGCGCAAGTATTCAGTAATGTAATGTTTTTGCAATGTTGGTTTTGTGCTCCAATATGGGACAGTGTTCCTGATTCTAGAACAATTTGCCGGAAGTAGGAGCATTTGAAAGTTCGTGTGTGAGCAACCAGCGTTTTCGCTCTAATCCGCCTGCATAACCGGTAAGTTTTCCTGAGCTGCCAATTATACGGTGGCACGGAATGATAATGGGAATAGGGTTTTTACCATTTGCTAAGCCTACGGCACGTGTGTTTTTATCCGATCCCGATTGTTTTGCAATATCGAGGTAACTGGCAGTTACTCCAAATTCAACCTGTTGTACCAGCTGCCATATTTTTTGCTGAAATTCGGTTCCTTCAGGTGTAAGTTGCAGGTTGAACGCTTTTCGTTTGCCTGCAAAATATTCCTTTAGTTGAGCCTCAACTTCATCCAATATTTTTGGCTGAATAGTTGAGTTATTGGCTTCTTTATCAACAAAACATATAGCAGTTAAAGTCGTTTCTGTCGACTGAATTTCGAGCCAGCCAATGGGCGAATTTATATATCTGGTAAACTTTTCCATAAAAAAATCCGGTACCAAATATACCGGATTTTAAAGTAAGTCAGGTTAGTTATTAATACCTTTCTCTTCGGGTGTATTTTGTATGCAACAAATGGTGCGATACTTCACCAAGCGGTTCTTTAAGAAAGTCCTTGTATAACTTTTTAATTTCAGGATTATCATGCGACTTTCGAAGTGGCAGTCCTTCGTCTTCAGCATAAATTGCCTCAGCACGTTTCTGCCTGATTTCCGGATTGGTAGGAATCGGTTGTCCGCCACCACCAAGACAGCCACCTGGGCAGGCCATAAATTCAATAAAATGGTAATCGGCAGTACCGGTTCTAACTGCTTCCATAACAGCTTTGGCATTAATCAAGCCGTGGGCAATGGCACATTTTAGCTCAACGCCATCGAGGAATGCCCATTCTTTCACCGGATTTTCAATTTTAATAGTTGCTTCGCGAATACCGTCAATTCCCCTTACCGGCGTAATATTCAGGTTTTCGAACGGAACTTCGCGGCCAGTTACAATTTCGTAAGCGGTACGTAATGCTGCTTCCATAACACCGCCGGTAGCTCCAAAAATTACTGCCGCACCCGATGATTCTCCCATTAAACGGTCGTATTTTGCCGGCTCCAGTTTATTGAAGTCCAAACCTGCCTGTTTAATAAGGATAGCCAGTTCGCGCGTGGTTAAAACATAGTCAACATCGCGGTAACCGCTGTCGTGCATTTCAGGGCGGAATGCTTCGTATTTTTTTGCTGTACATGGCATTATCGATACCGAAACAATGTCTTCGGGTTTAATATTTCGCGCATTGGCGTAGTACGTTTTTACCAGGGCACCAAACATTTGTTGCGGCGATTTACAGGTCGACAGGTTTTGCAAATGCTCGGGGAACATGTGTTCGATGTATTTGATCCATCCCGGCGAGCACGATGTTGCCATTGGTAATTTTACCGTCTCATCTTTGTCGACCAGTGCTTTTTTCAGGCGGGTAAGTAACTCTGTTCCTTCTTCAATAATGGTAAGGTCGGCAGTAAAATCGGTGTCAAGAACCGAGTCGAATCCCAAACGTTTTAAAGCGGCAACCATTTTTCCGGTAACACTTTTACCCGGTTTTAATCCAAGTTCTTCGCCTAATCCAACACGTACAGCAGGTGCCGTTTGCACCACAACGTGTTTATTCGGATTGGCAATGGCTTCCCAGACTTCTTCAATGTAGTTTTTCTCCACCAAAGCTCCCGTTGGGCAGTGGTTAACACATTGTCCGCAATTGGTACAAACCACATCGCGCATGGCTTTTTCGAAGAAGGTTGTAATCTTCATTTTATCGCCTTTGTGCGCAACGGTTAGTGCATTAACACCTTGCAAACCCGCACAGGTTCGTACACATCGCTGACAGCGAATACATTTGCTGTCGTCTTTCATAATCGACGGCGAGTACGCATCGATAGAATATTGTTTTAGTGGAACCAATTCCAGAAAATCCTGGGTCATAATTTTATACTCCGAAGCCAGCGTTTGCAGCTCGCAGTTTCCGTTGCGGTAACATTTGGTGCAATCGGCGTTATGTTCGGCCAACAACAGTTCGATAATTTGTTTTCGCGAATTACGAACTTTTAAACTGTTGGTAAGGATTTCCATACCTTCTTCGCAAGGTGTTGCGCAGGCGGCCGACAAACGGTTTTGTCCGACTACCTCAACCACACAAACGCGACAGTTTCCGGCAACACACAAATCTTTATGATGGCAAAGTGTTGGGATGGTTATTCCTTGTTCTTCTGCAGCTTCGAGAATGGTTTTTCCTGGTGCTAATTCAACCGGAAAACCGTTTATAGTTATACTTATTTTTTTGCTCATAACATTTCTTTTTCCGGTTTATTAATAGATCATCTCTTCTCTGAAGTTCTCTACAATCGACGAGAACGAATTGGCCACCGATTGCCCAAGACCGCACTTGGCTGTGTACTGCATCGTTTCGGTAAGACGCAATAATTTGTCGAGATAGGAAGCCGGTTTATCACCACGTTTTACAGCTTTAATACCCAAAAGCAGCTGTTGGCATCCTACGCGGCACGGTGTACACTGGCCGCACGATTCTTCGCGGAAAAATTCGAGGTAATTATCGAGTACGTTAAACATCGAGCGCGAACTATTAAAAAGCATCATCGATCCGCCCGTAGGCAGCGAAATACCGGTTAGTTTTCCTTTAAAACCAATGGCAGCATCTTTGAATTTTTTACGCGGTACAAGAAAACCGGAAGCTCCGCCAACTTGCACAGCTTTGGTATCGCCATCGCCAAATTCGTAAACAAAATCCTGAAGGCTCATTCCCAGCTCTAGTTCATAAATACCGGGTTTTGGCGTATCGCCGGAAACCGAGAAGAGTTTTGTTCCGCGTGAGTATTGAACACCCAAATCGTAGAATTTTTTTGCGCCGTATTTAAAAATGGTGAAGGTATGAACGAGTGTCTCCACATTGTTTATCACTGTTGGTTTTCCCATAAAACCGGACTGAGTTGGAAATGGTGGTTTATTACGCGGCTCGCCACGTTTACCTTCCATCGATTCCATTAAAGCGGTTTCTTCCCCACAAATGTAGGCGCCGCTTCCCATAAAAATGGAGATGGTGAAATCGAGATTGGTTTCTTTGCAGTAGTATTCAAATTCGTCGATGGCCTTGTTTAATTCGGGCAACAGAAATTTATACTCGCCACGCAGATAGATAAAACCTTTGTTGGCTCCGGTAATATAACCGCAAATAGCCATGGCGGTTAATACTTTGTATGGTACGCGCGATAAAATTTCGCGGTCTTTAAAGGTTCCGGGTTCGCCTTCATCGGCGTTACAGATTACGTATTTCTGTTTTTCGTCTGACTCTGCCGTAAGTTTCCATTTTAGCCCGGTTGGGAATCCGGCTCCTCCACGGCCTTTTAGTTCAGAACTGATCAGCTCGTTTATCAGATCCTGTGGTTTCTTTTTTAGGGTTGATGAGAGAATTTTTTCCCAGTCGTTTTCATTTCTGAAAATGAAATCTACACGTTTTAATTGATTAGAAGTTGCCATACTTGCTGGTTTAATGATTAACGTTTTCTTTCATATAACTCGACAGTATTTCACGCACCTTTTCAGGCGTTAGCTCGGTGTAAATGTCGTCGTTTATAAGCATAGCCGGTGCCTTGTGGCACCATCCCAGACAGTTGGTCTCTAAAAGTGTAAATTGTTTGTCGGGAGTGGTGTCTCCCAACTTAATTTTTAGCATGTCCTGAATGGCAAATAAAACCTGGTTTTTTCCTTTCATAGCACAGGTAATTGTTTTGCACACCCGAATAATAAATTTTCCTGTTGGTTTGGTTTCAAGAAATGAGTAAAATGTAGCTGTTCCGTAAACATCGGCTGCAGGAATATCAATTTCGCGGGCAATTTCTATCATCGAGCGTTCAGACAGGTATTTTTCGCGCTCAATAACTCCTTGCATAATCGGTAAAACGCTTTCTCTGCGTCGTCCATGTTCATCGGCGAGGTCTTTAATTAAGGATTGGATTGGATCCATAAGACAAGTTTTTGAGTATAAAATGGTTTATAGTTGTTATTGTTAAATAGGTCGCCAATTAAGGCCGGGTCGTCATTGCGTATTGATTTAAATAAAGATATATTTCTTTATTTCATTCTAAACAAATGTAAGCAGTTGTTGTAAATAATAATAGTGTATTTGCTTCATAACATGATGTTATTCAGCAGGAAACAAGAGAATAATTTAATCTCGTTTAAAATAGTAGTGAGCGACTAACTTTTATCATGTTTTGCATGTGCTTTATAAAAGGTTTTTTGTAGGTCTTGAACAATGTAGTCTAAATAAGAATTGGAATTAGGAGGGGAAATGCAGATTTTTTAACAATTTATTTGATAAAATTTAAAATACAAAGCAACCTTTTTCTGCCCTAAATTGTCTATTTTTATATAGCCATAACAATTAGAAACAATTTACAGAAAATGAAAACAGTTTTAATCACCCATTTCGCGTTACTTTTATTCCTTATACCGGGTATGAGTTGGGCTCAGGTAGTCGCCATTTCCGGTTATGTTAATGATGGATCCAGCGGAAAAGCCCTTGAGAATGTAAGTGTATTTGAAAAGAATTCAGGAATTGGAACAATTACCAATCAGAATGGATTTTACAAACTAATATTGCAGGAAGGGGAGGTGGATCTGGCCATTTCAAACGGTGGATTCAAATCCGTACAGCATCATGTTAAGGCAATCGCCGATACAACACTTGTCGTTAGTCTTCAGCCGGTAATTAATGGTAAAGACAAGCAGAAAAAGGATGATCAGGTACGTGCAGAACTTAAAGTTGAAAAGAAGAATGTACGAAAGGGATTTCTATTCTTCTAGTTGGTGTTAGTTGAGCGCCTGCAAATTATTTTTCCAGTATTTCTTTTATAATTTTTCCCTGACATTTATCGGGTAGCGGCACAGCAATCAGTTCTGCCAGAGTTGGTACCAGATCGACGGCATTGTGCGTAGTGCTAATCTTTTGGGCCTTTATACCATTTCCCCAAATTACTATCGGAATACGTGATTGATCAGTGTAATTGGCACGTTTGAATTTATAACCCGGTTGCCAGCCTTCTTTTAGGGTGTAAATAAAATCGCCCGAGCGGTTTTTGTGATAGGTATTGTACAGCGGCTCAAACAAACCGTTTGCCGAACTTCCCTGCTCCAGTTGAAAAGCCGGCATCGATACCTGCACGCCTGTAAACTGGTTAATAAAATTCGAACACACCTCACGTAATTCATTAAGCGTTACATTGTCGTTTTTGCTGATGATGTCGTGATCCAGGTACAGTTGAAGATCAGAATAGTGCTCTATCCATTTTTCTTCACCGTAAGTGATATTCAGATAAGAGGTGAGTAGTGCGATGGCACTTTCAATATTAAAATAGTCAACCGTAAGATGAAATTCTTCTTTCAGGTACTCAACCGGGTACGATGCAGACGTATTCGCTGTGAGGAAAAACAAAACATTTTCTTTTCCGAATTTCTTTTCAGCAGCGTCAATTAATTCGCCAATGTACTGGTCGAGGTACAAATAAGTGTCCATCATTTCGAGCGAGGCAGGACCGAATGAACCGTTCTCATAATCCATGCTTGAAAATACAGCAGTAACAAAATCGGTAACGTCGTCGGTTCCAATTTCTTCATTTTCCAACATTCGTAAGGTAAAGTCCTTAATCATCATATTGGCCGATGGCGTGGTTTTAAATGGCCTGAAATCGTTGGTGCGTTTAATGTATTTACTAATAGCGTGCGGGAAAGTATTAAACTCGCCAAAATAGCCACGTTCAAGCAGGTAGTCGTCGCGCAGGCATTCGGTGTAACTCGTTTCCGGAAGTAGCGTTGTCCAGGTGCGGTGACTATAAATATCGGCGTAATTTTCGCTGTTAAAAATACGTACCCAATCGGGGAAAGTGCTTACATAAAACGAACTGGATATCATTCTGCCGGATTCTGTATCGAACCAGTAAGCTCCGTCGGCAGCGTGGCCTGCCGCAAACATCGCTGATTCGCGGTTTAAAGCCGCACTAAAAATTTTGGCTTTGCCTCCGCTTAATATTTTCAGGTTATCGGTAAGTGTGGTCGAAAGCAGATTTTGAGGAGATGCGGCACCTGCTTTGGTATCGGCGCCAACCGTAAAATAGTAATCGTCGTCAGTGCTGTCGATTTCTTTTTTCTTCAGGCGGTCGTACCATTTATTTGAAACAATTCCGTGAATAGACGGATGAACTCCGGTAAAAAGAGTTGCCGTTCCACTTGCATAATTTTGTTCGTGCAGGGTAAGTTTTACATTTTCGCAAACGGCACCCTCAGTGTATATCTTTTTAAATCCATTGGGCTGAAATTTGTCCCAATAACGCTGTATATAATCCGGACGCATATTTTCAATTACAATCCCGATCACCACTTTGGGTTTCGTATTATTTACCTGGTTACTGTTTTGTGCCTGAGTGTGGCTTCCAAAAAATAAAAGAATAATACCTAAAACTACAACTACACCTGCCTTCATATTCTAAACTGGTTTGAGCAGCCAAAAGTAAACATTTTGAGCACTTTCCACAAAGGATTTTTGTAAAGCATTGAAAAAAATAGTCGGTTCAAAATATTGTTTGTCAGAAGTTTGAGCGAATGGCTAAAATTAGTTCAGGAAAAATCTATCAAAAAGGTAGGGTAAGTTGATTCTTATGCGGATTACAGGTAGAATTAATCATATAAACTAGAGTGTCATGAAAAAAATTATTGGATTTTCAGTTCTTGCAGTTGCAATGTTCATGTTTTCGTGTAGTACAAAAAGCGACGAAAGTATTGATATTCCCGAAATGAGTGAAGAGCTGACTTTAAAGTCGGCCCAGATTGCAGTTGCCGAAGTGCAGGCCGAAGCCGCTAACACCGAGTGTAATTACGAAGTGGAATTTTATGCCAATGCCGAATCACTTCTTACGCGTTGGTGGAAAATGGGGAAGTTATTTAGCTGGAACAACAACCTGCGTTATTTCGAAAATAAATGCCCGGATGTTACCATTGAAGAGAATGTTGATGAATATGACAAAACAATAACACTAAATTACGGCGACAGCACAGCGCTTAATAATGGGAAAGTGTTGAGTGGCCAGATTGTCATTAATATTTTAGGACAACGAAACAGTCAGGAATATTCGCGATTGGTGACCTACACTGATTTTGGTGTCGATTCGATGCTGATCAACGGCACATCAGAAGTTGTAGTTGATAAGGTTGACAGCACCTTTCGAAAGTTTGAGTCGGACATGACTTTTGTGTATCCCGACGGAACAACGGTTACACGAAATGCTACCCGTGTTTGGCAATGGATTGCCGGACTGGAAACCAGTGAAATCCAGAGTGACGATGTATTTGTAATTACGGGAGAGGTTACCGGATTAATTGTATGGCCCGACGGAACGGAAGAAACATACAGCAAAGTTATTTCAACTCCTTTAAAAAGAATGGCCAGGTGCAGATACGTTGTTGAAGGAGAGGTTGAAATTTATGTTGCGGGAGAGTTGGTTTCGACGATGGATTACGGTTATAGTAACGGAGAAGATGAATGCGACCACTTTGCTTTGCTTACAACCGGTGCCGGCGAAGAAGTAATTAATCTGGTGCAAAGAGAATATAATGGTAAGGCAAAACAAAATCAGGATAAAAACAAAAAGCAGAATAATAATAAGAATCAAAACGGTAACGGATAACCGATAGTAACGAGGTAGTACCGGGAAGTATTTTTAATCTCCCGGTACGCTTTACCACAAATAGATGTAACTTTATTGTTCTAATCATTGTTTCGGCGTTTTGACAAAAGGAGATTTTAAAAAGCTTTTTGATGAGCATTTTGAACAGGTTCGTAGCTACCTATTCTTTCGTTCGGGAGATACTGAACTGGCTACTGACATTGCGCAGGAAACATTTCTGAAGATCTGGGAGAAACAACATTTTATTGATGAAACAAGAGTGAAGGGCCTACTTTTTAAAATTGCCAATGATTTGTTTGCTTCGTACTACCGAAAAGAAAAACGTTCGTTTGAATTTTTTAAACATTACAAACCGGAAGAAAAATCGAGCACGCCCGAAGAAGCCCTGGTTTTTACACAAATGAAAGAAAACTACAATCAGGCGCTTGAAAGAATGCCCGAAAAACAACGAACCGTTTTTCTGATGAGCCGGGTTGACCAGTTAACATACAACGAAATAGCCGAAATGGTTGGTGTTAGTGTTAAAGCTGTCGAAAAGCGAATGAAGCTCGCGCTTAACTTTTTACGAACAAGTTTAAGAGTAAATGAATGATAAAAAATTACATAACGACCCGTTAGCCGGTTTCGAAAAAGATCTTTTCGGAAAAGGAAAGATTAAGTGGGAAAAATCGAAGGCGGATGTCTGGGACGAGTTGCAACGCAAAATTGATGATAAGCCTGCTTATGTAATTCCAAAACATCAGAATTGGATACAGTGGGCTGCAGCAGCTGTAGCATTGATCATTCTGGGAGTTGGAGGTGTTTTTTCATACTATCAAACTACCATCGAATGCCAACCCGGTGAACATAGGGTTGCGGAATTACCCGATGGCTCAACAGTAGAAATGAATGCCGCATCGAAACTGGTTTATTATCCCTTAAAATGGAGTTTGCAACGTAAATTAAAATTTGAAGGAGAGGGATTCTTTAACGTTGAAAAGGGATCACCTTTTACGGTGCATTCTGTAAATGGTACCACCCGGGTATTGGGTACTTCGTTTAATATTTATGCCCGCAACGAAAATTACCGCGTAACTTGTTTAACCGGGAAAGTTCAGGTAACTGCACCGAACGATGAAAAAGTTATTTTGCTCCCGCAAAACCATGTAGAACTGGAAGAAGGTAAACTGGTTGTTACCAAAATGTTTAAAACCGAAAAGGCCATTAGCTGGAAACAAAACTATTTCTTTTTTGCCGGCCGCCCGTTAAAAGAAGTCATCGATGAAATTGAACGTCAATATGCCGTTACCATAAAACTCGATCCACAATTAAATAATCGTAACTTTGGAAGTAATTTTTCGAAACAATACAGCATTGAAGATGTGTTGGATTTTGTTTGCAAACCAATGAATCTGAAGTTTGAAAAACAAGCGAATAATGTTTACATCGTGACAGACGAAAGTTAATGAGCAGGTTAACCGTTATGGTTTTGATAATGCTGTTGTCCGTTTTACAGTTGGCTGCCCAAAACCATGAACAAATAGAAATTAACACACGAAAAACCCCTTTAAATCAGGTTTTAATTGATTTAAAGGAAAAGTATGGCTTTCAGTTTGCGTACGACAGCGATTTACTTTCCGGCTTTTTAGTAAGTGCCAACAATAAAACTTTCGATAGCGACGAAGAAGCGCTGCGGTTTCTTATCAAAGATTTTCCGCTTGAAATAGAACGATCCGGCGATGTTTTGCTTATCATTCCAAAAAAGGAACATAAACCTCAGTTAACTCGAATTTCCGGTCAGGTGTTAGAAGCCAATACTTTCGAGCCTTTGCCCTATTCGTACATTCTTATTAATCGTCGTCCGATACAATCCGATTTGCAGGGCCACTTTAATTTTATTGCCTCGGCCGACACGTCTTATAATCTTCATATTTCGCACCTGGGCTACTTTGTTTACGACACAATTGTTACGCAAAGCCTTAGTCGCAACTTTTTGCTTTATCCTCAAATTGAGCGAATTAAAGAGGTGAAGGTTTATAGTAACGCCATCGAAAATTCAACCCTGATTGGCGACAAGGCAGGCCGAATGAAAATCAACCACCAGATAGCACCGATTCTTCCGGGATATGGCGATAATTCGGTGTTTAACCTGTTGCGATTAATGCCCGGTGTTATGGCTTCGGGAGAACAGTCGAACGACCTGCTGATTTGGGGCGCATACGAGAGCCACAGTAAAATTCAATTTGATGGATTTACTGTTTTTGGACTAAAAAACTTTAACGACAACATCGCCGTGGTAAATCCTTTAGTGGTAAAAAATATTGAAGTGATGAAAGGCGGTTACGAAGCCCGTTATGGCGATCGGGTTGGGGGAATTGTTGATATTCAGGGAAAGGACGGAACCTTGTTAAAACCAACCTTTACTTTTAGTATTAACTCGATTACGGTTAACTCGATGGTTCAGTTGCCGATTTCAAAAAAATCCTCGTTATTGGCTGCCTATCGTCAAACCTACTATCAGTTGTACGGCCCAACACGAATTACCATTGTTTCGCGCGAAGGAAATACGGATTCGGGTGCGGGATCAGGAAGTACCCGCGGAAACGGTTCAACAACAAGTCGTATTACCGACGTAAAACCCGATTTTGTTTTTCGCGACGCCAATCTGAAATATACTTTTAAAGGCGACAACGGAAGCCGTTTTTCGCTGAGTTTGTATGGTGGGGGAGACGATTTTAGCTACGATATGGATGCTGAATTAGCAAAGGTTTTATGGACACGCGAGGAGCAGGAACAGAATAATCAGCTGGGAGGATCGGCGCAATTTAGTTATCCATGGAATAACGGAGATGCTACCAACTTAACTTTTGCCTATTCGGCTTTGGACCGGCAGTTGTACCAGAAAGCTCAAACCGAAAATTATAAAAACGGGAATATTAAAATATTAAACGATTTGGATTCGGAGAATAAGGTGAATGAATTAAGTTTTAATGCCGAACATACTTTAAATTTTCGCGAAGGGCATCGTTTGCTTTTGGGAGCAGGTGTAATTACCAACAAGGTTGAACTATCGCGATTCTCCGAAGAAGAAAAACAAATTGATATTAATAACGAGTCGCCGAGGATTTATTCGTATTTACAGGATGAGTATCCGCTTGGGAAGTTCTTAGAAATAAAATCAGGACTTCGTTTTATATACAACACCAAACCCAATAAATGTTATGTCGAGCCCCGTGTTTCGGCATCTGTTTCGGTTTTTAAAAACACAAAAATAAATGCGGCATGGGGGCTTTACAACCAGTTCTTATCGAAAACAACGGTTCTCGACAGTGCAAATAATTACACTGAATTCTGGACAAATTCCGACGATGAACAGATTCCGGTTTTGAGTGCCGAGCATTTTGTTACCGGGATATCGTACAATAAAAATGGATTTACGGCCAGTGCTGAGGCTTTTTACAAAACCACCAATGGATTGAGTCAATATATAAATGGTAATTTGCTGGTCAGCCAGGGATTTTACGAAGGAAAGGCAAGAAGTAAAGGCGTTGATCTTTTTATAAAAAAGGAATACAAACGAAACATGGCCTGGATATCGTACACATTGAGCAATACCGAAGAGCAGTTTTCATATTTTAGAAATAACAGGTGGCGGCCGGCACCACATCAGCAAAAACACGAACTAAAATTTGCCGGAGTTTGTAATTACAAATCGTTTTACCTGTCGGCAAATTACGTGTACGGCTCCGGGTTCGAACGTTATGATACTGATAGTGATGACGACCTGAACTTTGATAAACCGTACAGCAGATTGGATGCCGCTTTGGTTTATAAATTCAGGCCGGGTCGAGTTAAAGCCGAAGCCGGCATTTCAGTACTTAATATTTTGGATAGAGAAAACATTAAATACTCCAATATCAGGATTAGCAAAATCGACGAAGTTAGTCTTATTGGAGTGTATTCCGATGCTATATCGTTTACACCTTCCATATTTTTAAATATAGAGCTTTAGTTATTACAAGTCTGATTTTACACGTTTTCAATTTCACGAATAAGTTGTTTCGCGTTGTCGTGTAAGGGTTTATAGCGAAAATACCAAATTGTCAACCCGATACAAACGGCAAAAGCCAATGTTCCAAACCATATAAGTTGAAGTTTGATAAAATCAAATCCCAGCGACGAGTTTAATGCCAGTCCGGCATCGATCAATAGTAAAGGGATGATTAACCATGCTGTTTGTCGTTGAAAAGGCTGGTAACGATAGGCCGCTTTTTTTAACATCATAAGAGTGGGTTGCGAATAGTCGACGTTGTTATAATCTTTGTAATATTTACGGAAGAAGAATGCGTACGACAACATCGACAGCAGAAAACAAGTTGCTCCGGCGAGTTCTGAAAGCGGTTCTTTTTCAATGATATGAATAATGATCAGCACCCCGAATAAAAACGTGAGAATAAAGTATAAAATTTGAAATGATTTACTAAGTCGGGCATACTTCGAGTCCTCATTTTTTAAGCGATGAATAAGTTGCTGTAAATTTCCTAATGTGTTATTCGTTTTCATAATTGTCCTCCATTTTCTGTTTAAGTTGCGATTTAATCCGGTGAATTTTTACTTTCACATTACTTTCGGTTATCCCGATCACGTCCCCGATTTCTTTCATTGTAAGTCCTTCGAGCATTAACGAAATCAGAGCTTTGTCGATTACCGAAAGTGTATTGAGTTCATTTTGTAGCTGTTCCAGCTGTTTCTCTTCCAGAAGTTTCATCTCCAGACTTTGATCGTCTAAAATCGAGCTAAGATTATATTGGTCGGCATCAACCATAACTTTCAGGTGACGATAAGCTTTACCTGTGTAATTGAGCGAAGTGTTTATGGCAATTCTGTAAATCCAGGTGTTTATCGACGAATCGCCGCGGAAATTATCAAGGCTTTTCCAAATGTTTACCAGAATCTCCTGATACATGTCTTGCTGGTCCGTTTTGTTCGCATTGTAATAGTTACAAATGCGTTTTATTCGCTCATCATTATCAGCTACCAGCTTATTAAACTGTTCCTCTTTCTTCAACGTTTTTGGTTTTGTTTTTTACTTAGTTTCCGAAAGATACAAATGGTTACATTTTTTTGTAAAATAATTCTTGCTATGTTAATTCTGTCGGTGTTGCTGTTTTCTTCTGATTGGGATGATTTTGTTTAAGAGCTTTATATTCTGTTGAATAATGGAATAGAGGAATAAAATACCAAATACTTGTTTTTTAACAATAATTGTTTTAAATTAGATACTGTTAAATTGAAACCATAACGAAAACCGGCTCGTGATCTCTAAATTTCATTGAATCCGACCAGACAAAACTTGCAACATGGCCACTCAACTGGAATAACACATCAAAATTTTCTTATTCGTGTAATTAGCAACCTTTGATACATAAATTATCAAGTGATTTATTGCCCGAATTGAATGATTCGAAAACAGACGAGAAAAGAATAACAGTAAGATATCGACAAAGTGAGGAGAAGGGACAGTATAACCGTCTTTGGAGTTCTAAATTCCGGAGGCGGTTTTGTTTGACCATAATTCTGTGAAAGGATTGTTTTTGGGATTTAATCAGAAAAATTGCCTGCAACTTCCGGTGAAAGAATATTGCAGGCAGAATTTTAAATGCTATTTTTTAATTTATTACAATACGGCTTTTACTGCATCAGCCAGCGGAGTTGTTGGTCTACCAATCAATTCTGAAAGTTGTTTTGAATCATCAAAAAGATCATTTTTTGAAGCTCCGGTGTCCCATCCTGCAATGGCATCAGCAAACATGTCGGGCAAACCAACACTTTTTAATATTGAAGCGTATTCAGTTTCCGGTAAGTTGTTGTATGGAATTTCCTTGCCGGTTTGTTTTGATATCTCAGCAGCCAGGTCGGTAAGCGTATAACTTTCGTCGCCTGCCAATTCGAAGAGCTTGCCTTTGTGTTTTTCATTTGTTAAAACCACTGCAGCGGCTTCAGCAAAGTCGGCACGTGTAGCCGATGAGATTTTTCCATCACCAGCACTTCCCACAAATGCACCTGCTCCCAATGCTCCTGCAATCGATCCGGTATAGTTTTCCGAGTACCAGCCGTTACGCAAAATGGTATGCTCGATTCCCGAGCTTTTCAAGGCTGCTTCGGTTGCCAGGTGTTCGCCGGCCAAACTTAACGATGAAGTGTCGGCATGTAATAAACTGGTGTAAACAATCCAACTAACACCGGCTTCCTTTGCCGCGTTAATAACATTAATGTGCTGTGGTGCGCGTTTACCGATCTCATTTCCTGAAATCAACAACAAACGATCGATACCTGCCAGCGCACCGGCCAGTTCTTCCGGTTTTTCGTAATCAAAAGTACGTGCTTCAACACCAAGTTCTGCAGCTTTCTCGGGTGTACGTACCAATGCTACAATGTTTTCAGCTGCTGTTTTTTGTTTTAATTGTTCAACAACTAATTGTCCTAATTGTCCTGTTGCTCCTGTTACTGCTATTTTCATTTTATTAAATTATTTAAGATTACTAAAATATATTTACTTACTTTTGGAGAGTAAAGTTATACTCTTCGATTTATTTATACAAGAACTGACAAGAAAGTACGATACTTACGTCAGTGTTAGTATTGTTTATTATCAATGTATTATGAACGAAGTTTTATTAAAAAAATATAGCACTCCTGAATCTTGTCCGATTCGTCATGTATTAGATCGTATCGGTGATAAATGGTCGATGTTGATTTTATTGCTTCTCGAAGAAAGTGGAACCCTCCGTTTTAACGAGATTCATAAATACATAAAAACCATTTCTCAAAAAATGCTCTCTTCAACGCTCAAAGCACTGGAGGAGGATGGCCTGATAAACCGTACTGTTTTTCCACAAATTCCTCCAAAAGTTGAATATGAGCTAACTCCACGGGGACAAAGTTTAATTCCTCATCTTCGAAATCTGGTAGCATGGGCATCAACCAACATGGCCGATATTCAAAATTCACGACAGAATTTCGCTCGTTAATCAGATAAATGATGTTACCCTATTTTTACCGAGGTCATTGCCAGTGAGCCACCAACCGGTTCATCATTAAAAATACTGATTTCATCCTTCTTATCCTGCAATGCCAGCGCATAAAGCAAAGGCAAATAGTGCTCGGGTGTTGGGATTGATAACTGGAAAGCTCTGCCCATTTTCGAATAGTTGATCAAATCCTGGTGATTACCGTTCAATATCAATTCTTTCATTTTGCTGTTGGCCTCGTTTGCCCAGTCGAAACCAAAGTTTTCGTTGAGTTTTCCCCAATGTACCATCCTTAAATTGTGTACATTATTACCACTTCCTACAATCAAAATTCCTTTTTCACGTAGTTTGTTCAACTCTTGTGCGAGTTCGTAATGCTCCTGTGGCGTTTTTCTGTAGTCAAGGCTCAACTGGATTACCGGAACATCGGCCTCGGGGTACATGTGGCGGATAACTGACCAGGCTCCGTGATCGAGACCCCATTTATCGTCGAGATGAACAGGTGTTGTTTGCACCATATCTTTAACTTCCTGTGCCAGTTCCGGCATTCCCGGTGCGGGATATTGTACTTCGTAAAGTTCCTGTGGGAAACCACCAAAATCATGAATGGTTGATGGTTGTTCCATGGCTGTAACTCGTGTTCCCTGTGTTTCCCAGTGTGCCGACACCACAACAATTGCTTTGGGCTTTTCAATTTCGGAAGAAACCTTTCTGAAACCCTGAACAAATTCGTTCTCGGTGATGGCATTCATCGGGCTGCCGTGTCCTAAAAACAACACCGGCATTTTGGGCGTGTTTTCCAACGATTCTGTTATTTTATTTAATGCATTAAGTTTCATACCTGCAACTGTTAGCGGCACTGCTGCCATTACTGTTTTTAAAAATTGTTTACGTTCCATGTTTTCAAATGTTAGCAATTGTTTGCACGCCGGGCGGACATATTTCAAACCGTTTAATGCTTCCCTTTGTTCTCCTGCACATTAAAGTGCAAGAGAGATTTCGAGTGTAAAGATGTCGTTTATGGCTTTGTCGCCCAGGTTGTCGAAGAACGAGTTTGAGCCGTAACGTACATCAAATTTCGATCGGTCAACCTCAACATTTGCGTTGTAGGTATTTCCATCCTTAACCACTTCAAAAGTAACTTCTTCGGTGTTTTCTTTAATGGTGAGTTTACCGGTCACGCTGGCTTTACCATTTTCGAATTTTGTTGCTTTGGTAGCCACAAATTTTGATGTCGGGAATTTTTCAACGCCAAAGAAATCATCAGATTTTAAGTGTCCCACCAACTTTTGGTTGTACTCCTCATTATCAAGGTCTTTGTTGGTAATGGTATTCATGTCGATTACCACTTCGCCACCAACAATGTTGTCGTTTTTGAATTCGAAATACCCGCTTTTAACTTCGATTTCGCCATGGTGCGAACCACCAATTTTTTTACCGGTCCATTTTACAACCGACGCTTCCTGATTTACTTCTTTTTTCTGTGCAAATGTTGCAACACTCGCAGCTAATACAAGCACTGCTAATAATCCTAATTTTTTCATTGTTCTAAATATTAATTGTTGTTATAAATTGATTCACTAATAATTTGTCCGTCGCAATTCCATTTTTGTAACGTAATGTGGGTGTATTTTTGTTCTCCCAAATCTTCGTGGGTGTAATCAAATTCCCATTCCACAATCGATATCTTATCGCCAATAATTACTTTTTTTACGATGGCTTTTCTGAACGCTGTTATGCCGGTAACCAGATTTTCTTCCTGCAACCGACAGGCGTTTTTTCCAACGATCCTTTCACATTCGTTTTTTTGTCTGATCACATCGTCGGCATAAAATTTTTCGAATGCTTCTAAAATGTGTCCTTCAAGAATCATGTTGTTTAGTTTTTCAACTCGCTCCTGAACTGATAATTTTTTTGGATCTATTTTTCGCATCGTCTTTTGTTTTAATTGTACGATACAAAGGTAGAGGGTGGGGTAGCCTCACACACTTGACCTATGATAAGAAATGAAATTGATCTATGTTAAGACGATGAACATGGATAACGTGCTGATTATGCTTATCTTCGAAATTCATTAAAGTCAGTATAAATTCAATTCGTTGACTGATAGGCTATTTAAGCATCAGGAAAAACGGCTTTTAATCAACCTGAAAAAACTATATTCAACATGTACCACTTGAACAGTATAAACCTTGAAACGGATCGATACCCGACAACCGAGCATTATCCGTTTAATCTTCCTTTGTTTTCCGAAACGAAAAAGCTTGAGTTTACAAAGCCGGTTACTTTGTTTGTGGGGCAGAACGGTTCGGGAAAGTCGACATTGCTAGAGGCCATTGCGGTTGCGGCAGGAATTTATATCTGGCGAAATAATATGACTTCGCGCTACAGGATGAACCGTTACGAAGCCACGTTGCATCGTTATTTAAAGGTTTCTTGGGAAAACGGATCGGTTCCCGGTTCTTTTTTCGGGGCACAGATATTCAAAGATTTTGCTTCGATGTTGGAAGAATGGGCAACCACAGATCCCGGCCAGCTTGAGTTTTTTGGTGGTAAATCTTTGATTTCTCAATCGCATGGACAGTCGCTTATGTCGTTTTTTAAAAGCCGATACAAGTTAAAAGGATTGTATTTGCTCGATGAACCGGAGACTGCACTTTCGCCTTCCAGTCAGCTGGAATTGCTTCGGTTGATCAGCGAAAATTCAAAGGGCGGACACGCTCAGTTTATTGTTGCCACACATTCGCCAATTTTGCTGGCGTGTAAAAATGCCACCATTTACAATTTCGATGAGATGCCGGTTTCGGAAGTGAGTTATGAAGATACTGAGCATTTCAGAGTGTATCGCGATTTTTTGAATCACCGCGAAAAGTACCTGACGGACTAGCTGAATCTATTTTGCTGACTTTTTACGGATGCGGCTCAAACTCTCAGGAGTGATGCCCAGGTATGATGCAATGTAAACCAGCGGCACGCGTTGAAAAATGTCGGCGTGTTCTTTTAGCATGTCGTTGTAACGGTCAACCGCCGATTCCCACATCGTGGCATTCAGGCGCTCCAAAGCATTAATGTACGCCTTTTGAAAAAGAATACGGAAGTAGCGTTCTATTCGTGGTACTTCGTCGTAGAGTTGTTCAAGTCGGTCGTACGAAATTCGCAGCAGCTCGGAGTCTTCCAGCGTTTCGATGTAATACTTCGACGGGCGTTGCGAAAAGAAACTTTCCAGGTCGCTGATCCAGCTGTTGTCAAGCCTGATTTGATAAATGTGCTCGATGCCTTTTACATCAACATAATACGAGCGCAAACAACCTTTAATCACAAAATAAATGTATTTACAGGTTTCGTCGGGTTCCAAAAGGTCTTTTTTCTTTTTTACAGAAATAGGCTCAAAAGCAGAGAGAATTAACTTTTCATCATCTTCAGAAATATTGGCGACCCACTTTTTTATGTAGTAGATTAATTTGTGATCTGTTGCTGTTGTCATGTCGAATTTTGCTAGCCTCTAAATTTAACGCTTACAATTCAAGCTTTGTTCTTTCTATTGAAGAAAATAAGTTTTTGGTAAAAAAGATGACGTTTCAGAACTAAGTTTCGGACCTGATGTTATGGATGTATGAAAACGTATGTAGCTATTTTGCGCGGAATAAATGTTAGCGGGAAAAACAAAATAAAGATGGATGCGCTGAAATCCTCGTTTTCCCGTTTGGGATTTGAACAGGTTCATACCTATATTCAAAGCGGGAATGTTGTTTTTAGTTATCCGGAGTCGCGTATTGAAAATCTGGAAAAACTCATCACTAAACAAATATTTGAAGACTTCGGATTTGATGTTCCTGTTTTGATTTTAAGTGAAGATCAGCTGGCAAACATCGTTGAAAACAATCCTTTTATAGGCAAAGAAAATATTGATCATCAATTCCTGCACGTCACTTTTTTGAAAGAAATACCGAGTGATGTGGATGAAGAAAAAATTACTTCGCATTTAAAAGCCGGTGAGGAATTTGTGATTTCAGAAGGCGTCGTTTATTTGTATTGTCCGCACGGGTATGGCAAAACCAAACTTACCAACAACTTTTTTGAAAATCAACTGAAAGTGAGTGCAACCACACGTAATTGGAAAACCACACAAAAACTTTTGGAAATGGCAAATGAGATTTAATCGTTCCCGCAATCACACTCAGTAGCTTTTTTCTGTTTGCGACCACTAAAAAGTTTCAGCTGTTTTTTGTGCATCACCGAGTTCTCCCAGTTATTAAAAATACGCAAAGCAAAAGCGTCGCTGCTTTCTGCAAAACACTGCTCGCCAAGCGCCTGAACTCGTTTTCTTAAAATCGATCGCCTGTTATACAAATAACGCATTAGCTTTTCGCGTGAATCTTTATCGGTAATTACGATGCGTTTACTTTTAATCGCCGCATGAAATAAATCTAAATCGTGCAGTTTGCCGAGTGTACTTCCCAATAAACTCAGATCGCTGATGTACGCGTGAATGGAATTTGGCCAGGCTTTGTTGAGCAACATTAAATGATACGTGAGGTATTTTACCTGTTTACGCCAGTAGTGGTAGACCTCTTCGTCATTCAAAAATTCGGTGGTTTCAAAAGCTCCCCGCGCACGTTTATAAATATGTTGCAGGCTTTTAAGGATAAAGAATTCCGGATCGCCCGTAAAACTCAAACTGTGAATCATTTGCTGCAGGCTCAGTATCATTTGCTTTATATTCTCGGCATGCCCTGTCTCTTTAAAATGGTCAAAAGCTGTTTTCCTGTTTCGGCGATGTTGGGAAATAATTTTATCGAGCGCTTTTGTAACTGCAGGATTACGCAGTTTTGATTTTACCTCCTGTAGGAGTTCAATTTGCGAAGTATCGTCGCGTAAAGGAGCAACCTCCATTGCCAAGTCGCGGTAATATGCGTTCATTTCATTGTAGCTTTCTTCTCCAATTTCGTGACGAAGCAAACGCAACAATCCCCGTATCTTTTTAATATTGGTACGAACCTCGTGAATGTAATAATGCTGACGTTTAGTGCTGGTAATAAACTTTGCCGAATCGGAATGTAGTTTGTCGAGCACACGAAAAATGCCCTCTTCAAAATATTCACGTTCTTTTATTTCCAGACTAAAATCTTCGCTCATTCGTTTCGCTCTGAAATGTTGACACTACCACCAGACTGCTTACTGATTAACGATTTTGGTAAAAAAAGGTTAACCGCTGTAAGTTATGCTGTTTTTCGGTAACGCCAAATAGCGAGGCTTAAGAAGGTAACGCCTAAAATCGATAGGGAAACCAGTTCTTGTAAAAGGTCGGAAATGTTTGAGCCTTTTAAAACTACCATGCGCATTACCCGCATAAAATAATAGATTGGATTTAGGCGATCGATGTTTTGTGCCCAATCGGGCATACTTTCAACCGGAGTAAAAATGCCTCCCATCAGTACAAAAATCATCATAAAGAAAAAGCTGACGAACATGACCTGTTGCTGGGTTTCGGCAAGTGTAGAAATAAATAAGCCCAGACCAAGTACGCCGATGAGGTAAATGCCGGCCATAAAAAATAGTGTGAAAAGACTGCCAACAATTGGGAGATCGAATACAATCCAGGCAATTGTTAAACCAAAAGCCAGATCGAATAATCCAATTATCCAGAACGGAATTAGTTTGCCAATTATAAACTGGTATTTTTTGAGTGGTGTAACGTTCAGTTGTTCGATTGTGCCAATTTCTTTCTCGCGCACCAGGTTCATCCCCGACATAAACATCCCGATGATGGTAACAAGAATCGCTAAAATACCCGGTGCCATAAACCATTTGTAATCCAGCTCAGGATTGTACCAATAGTTTTCAGTTATTTCAACTTTTGTTGGCGGCGTAAATTCAGGGATTCCTTTCCACTCGGCAATTATGTCTTTGTTAAAGTCGCTGATGATGTTGGCAGAATAAGCATAAATTAACTGTGCCGAGTTACTCTCGATAGCATTTATCAAAAGTTGCACTTTCGATTCATCATCGCGAATGAGATTACGCTCAAAATCCACCGGAAAAACAAGAATTGCATCTGCCTCGTCAATTAATAATTTGTCTTCGGCCAGCTTCTCCGATTGCTCTAAATGATGTACATGAAAAAATGGGATTCCATCAAATTTCGCGATCAGGTGCCGTGAGTTTTCAGACATATCGTGGTCAACCACAACCAAATCTATACGTTTCATATCGTAGGTTGCCGCAAACACCAGAATCAGCATTTGCATGATCGGCACAACAAATATCATCGGCAGGATGGTCCTGTTCCGAAATATTTGCCGGAATTCTTTTTGTAATAGGTATAGTATTGTTTTCATTTTAATTGAAAGCTATGAGTCACGAGTCACGAGTTCCGAGATTCGAGACACGAGTTTCGAGTTTGTCGAGGATCACTTAAGACTCTTTTGAAGTCCGATTATCATTTTTTGTTCTTCGTCAAGTTGTTGATTAAGATTTGCAAAATCATCTTCATTTATAAAATCCAATTTTTTCGCTAGAATTAATTGTGTTTCCAGCTCAAATGAAGAGCCGAGTGAAATATCAAGAAATCTATTGAAGTCTTTCTTTGAACCTCTTCCAGATCCTTCAGCAATATTGGAAGGGATGGAAATTGCTGAACGCTTAATCTGACTGGTTAATCCGTACAATTCTTCATTCGGGAAGTCGTTTATTTTCTTGTAAACGTCAACTACTAATTCAATTCCTCTTTGCCAAACTTTTAGATTTTTGAAGTTCTTCATATTTAATTATTTAAAGGTTACTATTCTTACTCAACTTACTCGCCACTCGCCACTCGCCACTCTTTACTCGCTACTTTTTTCACTCCAACCTAATCTTAAACTTCTTAACACTAACAGCAATAAAAAACAGTGTCATACCAATTAAAACTGCTGTTTCTTTCCAAATAAAAAAGATACCGGTTCCCTTCAGCATGATGGTTCGCACAATCGTAATAAAGTATCGGGCGGGCATTATGTGACTAAAATATTGCAGCACTATCGGCATATTTTCAATGGGGAAGATAAACCCTGATAATAGGATTGTGGGCAGCATTAATCCGATCATTGAAATAAACATGGCTGCCATTTGGTTTTTTGCTGCCGTGGAAATCAGAATTCCAAGACAAAGCGCCATCATGATGAAAAGAATGGTTTCCAACATGAGTAAAATGAAACTACCACTTACCGGTACGCCAAACACAAAATGCCCGATCAACACGATAATAAATGCATTGGCGATTGACAATAAAAGGTAGGGGAGAACTTTCCCGACAATTATTTGAACAGGACGCAACGGTGAAACCAGCAGGATTTCCATGGTTCCCAGTTCTTTTTCACGGGTTATTGAAATGGAAGTCATCATGGCCGAAATGAGCATTAAGATCAGCGCCATTACTCCCGGGACGAACATGTACGCACTTTTCATTTCTTCGTTAAAATACATGCGTACTTCAGGAGTAATTTGCATGGGTAACTGCATTTCGGGATACAGTTTTCGAATATAATCGTTTACGATAGCCGTTGTATAGGAAATGGCCAACTTGGCTATATTCGGATCAGAAGCATCGGCAATCAGCTGCATTTTGGCGATACCTTCTTTGCCGAGTGTTTGCCCAAAGTTATTCTCAAAAACAATCACTTCGCGCACTTTCCCTTTTCTGAAAATAGCGTCGATGTCGTCGAGATTATCAAGGTTTTCATCTAATAGAAAATAGCCCGAAGAGAGTAGTTTATTCGTGATCTCTTGTGTGGTTGCATCCTTTGATTGGTCGTAAATGGCAATGTAGACATCCTTAATTTCGCTTTTAATTACCGTTCCAAAAACCAATAATTGCACCACCGGAATGCCAAACAGAATCAGCATTGTTCGCGGATCTCGAAAAATGTGGAAGAATTCTTTTTTTATGAATGATCTTAGTTGTTTCATTTTTTAAGTATTTAGTTGCGAGCCGCGAGTTACGAGTTTGATCATGCTATGGCTTCTTACTCGAAACTCGTGTCTCGAAACTTGTAGCTATCTTGCTATCTTCAAAAACACTTCGTCCATGTTTGTTGCATTGTATTTTTCTTTCAGTTTTGCAGGCGTGTCGAGTGCTTCAATTTTTCCGGCATTCATTATCGAAACGCGGTCGCAATATTCGGCTTCATCCATGTAATGTGTAGTTACAAAAACCGTGATGCCGTTGTGGGCTGCTTCGTAAATCAGGTCCCAGAATTTGCGTCTTGTAACCGGGTCAACGCCTCCCGTTGGCTCATCGAGAAAGACGATTTTTGGATCGTGAAAAATAGCAACCGAAAAAGCCAGCTTTTGTTTCCATCCCAGTGGCAGATCTCCGATGAGTTTGTTTTTTACATTTTCCAACTCCAATTTTTTTAGCAATTCCGATTCTTTTTCTTTGCGCTGTTTTCGTCCAATACCATAGATTCCTGCATATAGTTTGATGTTTTCCAAAATTGTAAGGTCTTCATACAGCGAAAACTTCTGGCTCATGTATCCAATGTTCTTTTTTATTTTTTCGGTTTCACGATAAATATCAAAACCGGCCACTTCCACCTCTCCCGACGTTGGTGATGAAAGTCCACAAAGTATTCTAATTGCCGTTGTTTTTCCGGCTCCGTTAGCTCCCAGGAATCCAAAAATCTCACCCTTTTTTACTTCAAACGTAAGGTTATCGTTCGCAGTAAAGTGACCGAACTTTTTAGTGAGATCTTTTGCTGTTATAATGTTTCCCATCGTGTTCTACTTGGTGGTGTTTTCCATTAAATTCATGAACACATCTTCAATACCGGCCGGAATTTCTTCAACCAATATTTTTTCATGTCCAAGGTTTTGCAGGTAATTATCGAGTTCACTGGTTTCCACTTCATCATTCAATCCGGTAAAGTGAGCAAACTGACCAAATGCGTACACTGCTTCTGCTTTATTGTACCCACGTAAATCGTTGATCAGTTTATACATATTTCTGGCACCCACCTGAATAATCTTTCTTGGAAACTTTTCAGTTACTCGTTTTGGAGAATCAACATCCAGAATCTGTCCGTTTTGTATCAGTGCTACCCGGTCGCAAAGATCGGCTTCGTCCATATAAGGTGTCGACACTAATATAGTAATTCCTTTCTGCTGAAGATTTTTCAGCATCTCCCAAAACTCCTTACGCGAAACAGCATCCACACCGGTTGTTGGTTCGTCGAGTACCAATATTTTAGGTTTATGAATTAAGGCACACGAAAGCGCCAGTTTTTGTTTCATTCCACCCGACAGTTTTCCGGCACGCCTGTTTTTAAAAGGCTCGATTTGGTAATAAATATCGCGAATCAGATCGTAATTTTCCTGAACCGTTGTGCCAAACACTGTCGCAAAGAAGTTCAGGTTTTCTTCCACACTAAGATCCTGGTACAATGAAAAACGTCCCGGCATATAACCAACCATTTTACGGATCTTCTTGTAATTTTCAACCACATCTAAACCATCTAATTTTGCTTCGCCGGAATCCGGTAAAAGCAGCGTCATAAGAATCCGGATCAAAGTCGATTTCCCTGCTCCGTCGGGACCGATCAATCCAAAAAGTTCACCTTCGTTCACGTGCAGATTGATGCCCGAAAGTGCCGTGGTTTCCTTGTACGACTTTGTTATATTATTTATTTCAATCATGAAATACTTGACATTGATTAGTTCCAGCGAACTTCCCCGGGCATTCCTATTTTCAACGTTCCATCGTTTTTCACTGTTACCTTAACAGCGTAAACCAGTTTTACACGTTCTTCCTTGGTTTGGATGATCTTTGGTGTAAACTCTGCTTCCGATGAAATCCAGGTAATCGTCCCGCTGAAATGTTGGTTCTCGGTGGAATTCTGGTCAACCATAACATCAAGTTGCTGACCAAGTTTTACATGTGGCAATTGGGCGCCACTGACATAAACTTTTAGTTCCAGTTCACTGATATCGGCAATTTTTAAAAGTGCTTTTCCGGCAGTTGTTAATTCTCCTTGTTCAGCATAAGTTTCAAGAATGGTTCCTGAAACCGGCGATTTTATAGTACAGCGGTTTAGCTGATCACTCAAAGAAGCTTTTTGAGCTTCCAAAACTTCCTGCTCTTTGCTGATGAGCGTGAATTGCGTTTTGGTATTGGCAATCTGTTTGTCGATTACACTGATCTGTCCCTGAATATCGTCGAGTTGTTTTTGAGTAGCAGCTCCGTCTTTCAGCATCTTTGTGATACGTTCTTCGTTGATCTCCAGGCTTGCTTTTTGCTCTTCGAACACTGCTATTTGTGATTGAATCGATTGACGTTTTGCTACCACCGCCGTTTGTTGCGCATCAAGTTGTAACAGCTGTAAGTGAAGTTGGACAGTGTCGATAAGAGCTGTAGAATAACCGGCTTCAATTTTATCCCCTTTGTCAACATTTAGTTCAAGAATTTTACCCGGAGTTTCAGCAGAAACAATAACTGTTTCAGCCTCGAAATTGCCATAAGCGTCGGCCGTGTCGTTATCCGATTGACAGGCCATAAAAAGGATTGGTAGCGAAATAATGTAAAGTATCTTTTTCATGGTAATCTTGTTTTGCTGGTATATTTTTAGTTCTGAGTTGTTGTGCCCGTTAATGTTTTTCCTTTGATAAGGACATATTTTTCGCGGGCTTCGTTGAGCTGAATTTTGTGCACTTCCTGTTTTAGTTTTGCTACGGTTTCTGCTTGTAATTCCTGAACATAGTCGGAAGTTGTAATTGTTTCGTTTTCAAGTTTTGAGGCGGCTGCTTTTGTAATCCCGGCACGTAGTTCAACCAGGTTTTCGTCGTTGGAGATTAATTGTTCCAGTTTCCCGATTTGTTCTTTTTGTTGAATGAGTAGCAGGTTAAGGTTTTGTATAAATGTGGCTTCCTGGCTTTGAAGCATTTCTTGTTGAAGTTGTAAAACCTGTCTTTGTCGCGAAGTTTGTTTCCAGTCGAAGGCATTCCACGAAACACCCACACCAAAAAGGTAGTAGCCTTTAAATTCGTCGAGTAACATGTTTAATCCCGGTTTTCCGTAACCTAACTGTCCAAAACCGAAAAGTTTAGGATTTCTTGTTTTCGAAAGCAGATCGCTTTGAACAGCCAACTGCTCACGCTGAACGCCCAGTAATTGCAACTCAGGACGTAGCAACTCAGAACTTCCTGAAAAGTTGGTTTGATAAGTAAATGTTTCATTTTCTGCAAACCGTTTCCCGGTAAGTAATTCAAGCATTTGGCGCGATGCACTTTTTGCAGCATCTAACTCTACAACGTTTTGTTCGAGGTTGATCCGTTCAGCTTTAAGTACCATGGCTGCGGAAGGTTCGGTAATACCATTTCTGATTCCCGATTCCACACGGCTCAACTGTTCGTCGATGGTTTTTAGCTGAGCTAGAATCACTTCTTTTTGCAGATCGACAACCAAAGCTGTAAAAAAGGAATGTGCAACCTGCTCATTCAGTTTGTAAAGTTCAACTTCTAGTTGACTGAGGTTGCTGTTTAAAATGGCCGTTTCGAGTGTTTTATTTGTTTTAGTAAGTCCACCGTCCCAAATTGTTTGCTGCAACTCGGCGTATGTATTGTAACGATCTTTTGATACTGTCGGAATTGATATTCCGGGCATTGAAACCGGAACTTCAGTTACTGCAGATTGATAACTAATCTGTCCGTTCAAGGTTACCTGCGGCAAATAATTGGTTTCGTGATTTTGTATGGAAAGCGAATTGATCTCCTTCCACAATTCCGACTGTTTCAGATTGGGATAATTTTGTCGCGCCCACACATAACAACTATCTAGCTGAATGGTGTTTTGGGCAACTGCCAACTGAACCGGAAATAACAATAGAATCAGAATCTTTCTCATTTTATTAGTATTGAGTTAAGGACAAACTCCTTTACAGTTACTTTTCTTCTTTCAATAAATTCCGTGTAGCTTTTTTGGTCGTCATCAAAAAACAACAACGAGAGCAGTGGTTTTGAGGCAATGGGAAATATGTTTAAACTTAGTATGCTGATTAATAAATCGCGCGGATCCATCGTTCGGATGGTGCCTTTCTCCATTTCTGTTTTAAACATTTCAACAACTTTTTTGGGTTGTAGTCCGCTGCTTTTAATCAGCTCTGCCAGAAACTCCGGGTCTTGATTTATTTCTTTTAATACAAAGGTTGGCAGAAAAGGATTTTTCATTAAAACGTCAATATAGTTTTCAATGAAGAAGTCGAGCTTTTCTTCAATAGGCTGGTCAGACTCAACCATGCGCATTACATTGGGTATTATTTTGCAAAAAACGCTTTCGAATGTAGCGTGAAACAATTGCTGTTTCGAACGGAAATAATAGTGAAGCAGCGCTTTGTTTATCCCGGCTTCGTCTGCAATTTCCTGCATGCGGGCTCCATCCATTCCTTTGCGCACAAAAACATTCTGTGCGGCAATTAAGATCTTCTCCTCGGTATTATCTTTTTTAATGTTTGTCATTTTTTGATTTAACTATTTAGTTTAACCGATTGGTCAAAAGTAGGGGGTTGAATTCAATTATCCAAGAAAATAACCAAATAGTTTAACCAAGTGGTTAATTTTTATTCTTTTCAATATTGTTTTACCTTTACTTCAGAACTAAATCAATTAAAACTTCAGTAATGAGAACTTCTTACAAACTCTTTGGAATTACCCTTCTGGCGTGTTCTATTATTTTATCGTCATGCAATTCAAAACCCAAAACACAAGAAACAACTGAGAAATCGGGTGAAGAATGGATTCAATTGTTTAATGGAAAAGATATTACCGACTGGACACCAAAGTTTACGGGCTTTGAGTTGGGTGTTAATTACAAAAATACTTTTCGGGTTGAGGATGGACTGTTGCGTGTATCTTACGACAATTGGGACGAGTGGAATAGTGAATTTGGACACCTGTTTTACAAAGATGAATTTTCACATTACTTATTACGGGTGGAGTATCGATTTATCGGGGCACAAGTAAAAAACGGTCCTGGCTGGGCATTTCGAAACAACGGTTTGATGATTCATGGGCAGACTGCAGAATCAATGGCCCTGGACCAGGAATTTCCTACATCGGTTGAAGTTCAGCTATTGGGTGGTGTTACAGGACAAGGCGAACGACCAACTATGAATTTGTGTACGCCGGGAACCAATGTGGTAATGGACGGAAAGTTATTTGAAGAGCATTGTACAGATTCAAGATCGAAAACACAATTTGATGATGAGTGGGTAAATGTAGAGGTGGAAGTACACGGCGGAGAGGTTATCCGTCATTTTGTAAATGGCGAAGAAGTTCTTAGCTACGAACAACCACAGCTTGATCCGCGCGATCAGTATTTTGATAAATTATTACCGGCCGATGGGAATATAATGATTACTGGAGGAACGATATCAATCCAGGCTGAGAGTCACAGTACAGATTTCAGAAAAATTGAATTACTGGTTTTGGACGAGTAATTATCGCTATTCTTTTTGGGCGGCCAGTTTTTGCTCTCTTCGGTTGGCGTAGTTCAGGCTAAGCAATGATACTGCAATAACTACCATTCCGGTAATTGAAACGAAATCAGGTTTTTCGTTACTCAACAAGACCCAGCTGAGTGCTGCACCGGAAACGGGAATCAGGAATTTCCATACGTTTAGTAACGAAACTTTTACGCCTGGTCGTTTCAGCAACGAATACCAAATGGTAATTGCAGCTGCCGATAAAAAGCTGAGCCATGCCAAAGCATACCAGTATTCCGGAGGAAATGGCCCCAGGTGAACGCCTTCAACAGGAATGGAAACGACAGACAACATCAAACCACCAATAATCAACGAAGTGGAGCTTAAAACTACCGGTGAAATCGTGCCTGTATGTTTCGCAACAAGTACATTGGAATAGCCCGATACAATATTGTTCACAAGCAATATTGCAATGCCGATATATTCCAGGTAGCCACTCATCTCAACTTTCGAGCGGCCGAGTGTGATAATAGAAATGCCAACAACACCAATTAAAATACTGAATGTTTTTAGCGGGGTCATTTTGTCGTTATTAAACGAGAAGTGCGCAACAAGCGCTATAAAAAGTGGTTGCGATCCTACGATCATAGCCGATAAGGAACCGGGCAGTAAATTTATACCACTATAGAACAGTGCATATTGTGCAAATATTTGTACAACAGAAAGTAGTAGTATAAATTTTATGTTCTGCTTGAATTCTGAAAAATAACGTTTTGGTTTTCCGAAATACAAAAACATGAGCAGGCCGGAAATGGTAAAACGGATACCCGCAAACTGAAACGGGCTGTGATATTCCAATCCTATTTTAACTCCCGCAAACGCGGTCGACCATAAAAGGCAGGCAACAATGGCCAGAAATGTTGTTGTTCGGAAAAGATTTCTCATGCGATAAATTGAAATGCAAAGGTGACCATTTTCTGACAATAACCGGACATCTGTGTCTGAAATAATCAGTTTCAGATCAACGTGGTTTTAAAATTAGAACATAAGGTATAAAAATTCAGTAAGTCTTTATGAAACCTTTCTAAAAACAGGGTGTTCGCTACACTTATTGCTGCATTACTTGGCGAAAAAGGATTAAATTGGCACATCATTTAGCAGAATTATTTTCAATGGAAAAACGAATTATCAACAACTACGAAGAGTTTGAAGCCCTTTTGGGGCAGGTTATAGGAGTTTCTGATTACGTACAAATCACTCAAGAACAGATCGATAAATTTGCCGATGCAACGCTCGATTTTCAGTGGATACACACCGATCCGGAGCGTGCTGCCAAAGAGTCGCCGTTTAAAACAACGATTGCCCATGGTTATTTGTCGTTGTCGATGCTGACTTACCTTTGGTACAATGTTGTGGACGTACGCAATGTAAAAATGATCGTAAATTACGGTATCGAGAGTTTACGTTTTCAGCAACCTGTTAAAGTAAATGACAAAATCAGGGCAACGGTATCGCTAAACGACATTAAGAACCTGCGTGGAATTGCTAAAATCCAGGTGAAAATTGTAGTTGACATTGAAGGCGAACGCAAACCAGCTTACGATTGTTTGGTAAATTTCCTTTACCACTTCGAATAAAATATACTGTGTTTAAAATTGTTTTCATCCCCTGCTCCTTCGTCGCTTCCCCCTTCGAAGGGGGATAGGGGGATGAAAGTAACTTTCCGGAAAACCCAGACTTTAACTTATTTTTTTCAACAGCCCCTCGCATGCATCTTCCAGCAGATCGAGTACGAGCTCAAAACCATCGGCACCTCCGTAATACGGATCTGGTACTTCGTCGTATCGGCCGTCGCCGCTAAAATCTGTCATTTTGTATAGCTTTTGCATGTCGTTGCCGTTGCGGGCCATACTTTTTAGATTCTGCATATTGCTGTCGTCCATCCCGATGATGTAATCGAAATAATCGAAATCGGAATGCGGATCAAACTTCCGGGAAAGACTTGTCAGGTTATAATCGCGACGTATGGCGTGTGTTTGCATCCTTCGGTCGGCAGGCTCGCCGGCATGCCAGCCCGAAGTACCGGCAGAATCCACTTCAAACTGTTTGCTTAATCCTGCTTTTTTTACAGTGCCATTGAACACTGCCTCTGCGCTTGGCGAGCGGCAAATGTTTCCCAGACATACGAAAAGTACTTTTGTTTTATCCATGGTTCGAGTCTCCTTCATTTTTGATTTCATCCCCCAACTCCTTCGTCGTTTTCCCCCTTCGAAGGGGGGACTAAGGGGATGAGCTTTCAATAACTTTGAAAATTATACTACAACCTTATTCTTCCGAATTCCAAATCTCATAAGACTTTTTAGCCTGGTTCAGCAACATTTCGTAGCCGTTTTTAACAGTGGCTCCTTTGGCTTGTCCTTTGGCCATAAACTGCGTTACTTCAGGATTGTATACCAAATCAAAAAGTAAATGTTTGTCAGTTATAAATTCGTAAGGAATATTCGGGAAAGTCTCAACTTTTGGATAGGTTCCCAGTGGCGTGGCATTAATGATCAGCAGACGCTCGCTTATTAATTTTTCGTCGATGTCTTCGTAACGAATCTCGTTTTCGTTCAACTCTTCAATTGATGCTGAGATGTATTCAATACCCAGTTTGTTGAGCACATATTTTAATGCTTTCGAAGCACCACCGGTTCCGAGAATCAAAGCTTTTTTATGATGCTCTTTTAAAAGTGGTTTCAACGACGATTCAAAACCAAAAGTATCGGTATTAAATCCCTTTAAATGCACACCGTTTTCCGATCGGGTAACGCGGATCGTATTAACAGCACCAATCTCTTTTGCCGAATCATTCAGTTCATCCAAATAAGGAATCACCTGTTCTTTATACGGAATAGTAACGTTAAACCCGATCACTTCAGGATTGTCTTTTACCACATCCGGAAATTTAGTTATCGAATCGATCTCGAAATTGTCATAAGTTGAATCTATTTTTTCCGTTTCAAAACGTTCGGTAAAATAGCGTTTTGAAAATGAGTGGGTGAGTGGGTAGCCTAATAATCCGTATTTTTTCATGTTTTGATTTTTTGCTAAATGCTGTAAACTGAGACTGTTTACTTTTTCAATTTCTTTCCAATTCCTTCAACTACAAAAATGAGTGCAAAACCGGCAACTGCCAGTAGAATAGCACCTAATAACCAGGCTTCATGTCCTGTAATTTGTTCGTAAGTTCCAGGTAAAATATTACGTTCGGTGATAGGTTTTAATTCGCCGTGACGGTCGATTATTGTTTGTGTAACTTCTTTCCATGGCCAAACTTTGTTAAGCGATCCTACCATAAAACCGGCCAACACGGCAATGGTTGTGTTGTGGTATTTCTTTAATAGCCACGATAACACATTCGAAAAAGCAATGATGCCTACGGCTGCTCCAACAAGGAAAGTAAGGATAACCGCAATATTCATATCGCCAACTGCCGAAAGGATGAATTTGTACATGCCCAGCAGCACCAAAATAAAGCTGCCTGAAATACCCGGCAAAATCATGGCACAAATGGCAATGGCTCCCGATAGGAAAATAAACCAGTAGCTGGTGTTCGCCTCAGCCGGGGTAATTACAGTAATCAGATACGCAATTACAATTCCGGCCAAACCGCCAATTATGGTGTCGGCTTTCCAGCGTTTTATGGAACGTGCCACATAAATGGCCGATGCAACGATCAGTCCGAAAAAGAACGACCACACTAGAATAGGATAGTGGTGCAACAAATATTCCAGTCCTTTAGCCAGTGAAAAAACACTGATTCCAATTCCTATAAAAACACTGATAAGGAAAGTTCCGTTAATAGCTTTCCAGAACTCGGCAAGTTTAAAACTGAGTAAGAGTTTAATCGCGGTTAAGTTGATCGATTTTATCGAGTTAATCAATTCTTCATAAATACCTGTGATAAACGCAATTGTTCCTCCGGAAACGCCCGGTACCACATCGGCAGCACCCATTCCCATTCCTTTTAATACCAGTGTAAAATAATCTTTTGCTGATCTGTTCATTTATGATCTGAATTTGTAACGGTGTATATGTTTGTTTCGGGACGCCAAAATACAAAAACAAATTGTAAAACAGGAGGTAGTTATAGAAGGTTGATTCGCTGATACTGATTTTAATCGGGGATTTAATAAATTGAATAAAGATTGATCTGCAGTTTGCTATTTATCGCCGCGGCGGAAATCGTCGACAACCTTTTTCAGCTGCTTACTTTTTAATGCTCTCGGATAAATATCGAACAGGTAGTTGATGTTTTCAAAATCCTGTAACATTGCAGAACGTAACCATTCGTAGGCTTCTTTACGTTTGCGGGCTCCAAGCAATATGGCTACCAAACGGTATTTTAACATCGAATCGTCGTTATTGTCGATGGCTTTTTTCAGAATTCGGATAGCCCCTTTTGTTTCGCCATGCTTCATAAAGGTCTCGGCCCAGGTTAGCCAAATTTCAGTGTTCTCAGCATCAATGCGTGCACCTTGTTTAAAGGCTTTCAACGCTTCTTCCAAATCTTCGGCATCATTTTGTACCTTGCCTAAAGTCAGCCAGTATTCCGAATTTTGCTTATCGATTTTAATGGCCTTTTTGATGTAGTCGACACTTCTGTCGTACTTTTTCGCGATCCACATAATCAACCCTACGCCAAAATGGGCGGTATCATTATCCGGGTTTATCGAAATTGCTTTCTGGTAATAATGCTCCGATTTCAACTGGTCGTCAAGGTTTAGGTAACATTCGCCCATGTAACAATAGGCATCATCGTTATCCGGATCAAATTCCAAAAATTCCTTGTATTTATCGATGGCCTCATTAAAACGACCTGAATTGGCCAGCGCGTTCCCGATATTGAACATGGCCATGTGGAAATTCTCGTTAATGGCCAGTGTGTATTCATAAGCTTCAATAGCTTTATCGTGCATATCGGCTTTATTGAACACAATGCCCAGGTTAAACCACGCAGTGTAATTGTATACATCGTTGTCGATGAAACGATTGTAATATTTTATGCTGTTTTTATAGTCGCCAATCTGATCGGTAAAAAATGCCAGATCGTACAATGCCAGCTCGTGTTTCGGATTTAGTTTGATGGCTTTTTTGAAATACGAGATAGCCTCACTTATTTCGCCAATCTGAATAAATGCCGATCCAACATGATAAAGGATATCGTCGGTTTCTCCGTTGCCGGATTTTATCGCTTTTTTGAATGATGCTTTTGCCAGGTCTTCGTTGCCCATAATCAACGATGCCGATCCTCGTAACAGGTGAACATCGGGATTGGTATTTTCAACTTTTTCAGCAAAATCGAGGTATTTCTGAGCCTGATCGTATTTGCCTTTGCTCAGCAGAATTTGTGCATATTTTAAATGAAGTGGAACCGCGTTAGGATGGATTTGAATGCCTTGCTGTGCGGCAATTTCAGAAGACTGCAAATCGCCCTCTTCCATCAATTGCTCAACAATTCCTTCAAACTCCGACACGTCGAAATACTTTAAGCGGCCCGAAACCAAAGAGCTCTTAAAGCGCTTAAGTGCCTCACTAATATCCTCTTCCCTAAAATTATCTCTTTCCTCGTTCATCGTAAAATAAGTTCGCGAAATTAATAATTCGGCCCGAATCTCAAAAACAATCTTACAAGTGTTGATCGCGCAACAAGTCGTTAACCGTTTTTACCGGATTAAAAGTTTCAATCGGTACCTCAACAAACAGGGTGTTCCAGTTGCTCATCGCTCCGTTCCACAAGCCCGGCAATTCCTGAGCTTTCAGCTCTTTTCCGTCTTTCGATTTTTGTGAAATAAAGCCGGTTGCCGGATCGGTAAATTGTGTGAGATCGTATTTTTCTCCTTTGTAATTTTTTACTGCACAAACAAGATCGACCGGGTTAAAGTGTGTTGCGTGCTTAACAATATTTTGCTGTTGAACACTCTCCGGATCGATCTGCGAACTTTCAACTACCTGCAACGATACGGTTCCGTCGGCATTCATCGCCCAAAATGGGCCGCCACCCGGTTCACCTTCATTTTTTACCATTCCGCACACACGCAATGGTCGGTTGTATTTTTCCTTCAGGTAATGATAAAGTTCTTCGCGCTCGGTGTAATAATGATTTTTAGCCGGCTTGGTATTTAGTGTAAACTCCAAAAAGTTGGCAGCTTCGGCTAAAAAGTTGCTGTTTAGCGCGGTATAATGTTTTTCGTTTAATTCCTTTTGATAGTAAAACAGTTTTTCCTGGTGTTTTAAAAGAACACCGGCCAGTCCTTTTTTATAGTCGATGGTTGGTTGTTTTAACCGATCAGGAACCACATTGTCGATGTTTTTGATGAAGATGATATCGGCATCCAGGTCATTCAGATTCTCAATTAAAGCACCGTGGCCACCCGGACGGAACAACAAACTGCCATCATTATTTCTAAATGGTTCGTTATCCAAATCAACAGCAATGGTATCGGTTGATGGTTTTTGCTGGCTGAAAGTTACATCGAATTCAATTCCCAGCTGCGCTTCGTATTTTTCTTTTATTTCTGCAAACAAAGCTTCAAATCCCGGTTGATGTTCCGGCGAAACGGTAAAGTGCAGACTGGCTTTGTTATCCTTGTCAGCAGCGTATTTTGCACCTTCAACCAGGTGCTCTTCAAAAGGTGTTCTTGCACCATCGTCATACGAATGAAATTTGAGCAGTCCTTTGGGTTTTACTCCGTAATTCAGCCCTTTTTCTGTTAACAGGTATTCGAGTTTACTGGTGGCCGAAAGTTCAGCACCATCATCGGTAACGGCTTTTTTTAGTTCTTCGGCAAAAGCAAATTTATCGAGTTCGGTAACGTATTGTGCAGCGTCTCTGTTGGCGGCAAGTACATCTTCGTGTGGTTGATTCTGAAAATCCTCCAAGGCCTGAAAAAGTGCTTTAAACATACGGCTTGCTGCTCCCGATGCCGGTACAAATTTTAAGGCTTTTGTTCCTGCCGCTATTTTAGCATCGTAACGTTTGCCTCTTTTCTTTAAATCTTCAGGACTTAACCGGATAATACCTTTTCCCACTGAAGCGGCGTCTTCAATAGGTAGGTAGGGGAAGCCTTTTTTAAAATTTTCGATTTGAATTTGCACGGTTTCCGGGTTACTTCCGCGCTGCTGAATTTGCTGCTTATCTTTCTCCGAGAACATATCTGGCTGAATTTTCCTTAAAAATAGAGATTTGAAGCTGTATTTGAAAAGCAAAACCGTTGATATTCGCGGAAAGTTTTCAAGAGTTGTTGATAAGTTTTATGCAGAAAATTCTGATTCACAAATTTACGTACTTTTGCAATTTCAATTAAAAGGGATGCAAAACGGAACATACAGCTGGGGACACGACAGGCGATACAACGATTTTCCAACATATTTCAGAACGCTTTTTTCGGAGCGGGTGCAAAAGGTTTCGATCGATGCCGGTTTTACCTGTCCGAATCGCGACGGGACAAAAGGTGTTGGCGGATGTGCTTATTGCAACAATAAAACCTTTAAACCCACCTATTGTAACCTGGAAAATAGTGTGACGAGTCAGGTAGAACAGGGCATTGCTTTTTTTGCTAAGAAATACAAGTCGATGCGTTTTCTGGCTTACTTTCAGGCGTATACAAATACTTATGCTCCGATTGAGGATTTGAAACGTTTGTACCAAGAAGCGCTGGAACATCCGAAAGTGGTTGGATTGGTAATTTCAACGCGGCCTGATTGTATCTATCCTGAATTGCTGGATTACCTGGCCGAACTCAGCCAAAAAGTTTATGTAATGGTTGAGTTGGGCGTGGAGTCTCATCTCGATAGAAGCTTGGAAAGCATTAACCGTGGACACTCGTTTGCCGAAGCTGTCTGGGCAATTGAAGAAACCGCAAAACGTGGCATTAACAATTGCGCGCATATGATTCTGGGTTTGCCGGGCGAAACACGTGATGAACTGCTCGATCAGGCAAAGACGATTTCGAAATTGCCGGTGAAAAACTTAAAGCTTCACCAGTTGCAAATTCATAAAAAAACGCTGCTGGAAAAACAGTTCCAACAACATCCCGAAAACTTTAATCTGTACACTGCCGATGAGTACATCGACCTCGTAATCGATTACCTCGAGCTTTTAAATCCCGAAATCATCGTTGAGCGATTTATCAGTCAGGCACCACCCGAAATGCTGATCGCACCAAAATGGGGATTAAAAAACTTTGAATTTGTTGCCAAAGTGGAAAAACGACTTAAAGAGCGTGACACCTGGCAGGGAAAATATTTCGTTTAGAATTATATTTTTTTGAGCACTATTTTTTCATTCCCTCGTTTTACTATTTCATTAAAGTAGAACTTAATTTTTGAGTAATCTTTAGCCTCGTAAACCGACTCTTTAAAATCGGTTACCAAAGTAACGCGAACAGTGTTTTCAACCGGTTCAACCGTATAATTCAGCTCAAATAGGTTGTTATTAATCTTGTAATTTTCAGGTTGGTAATCGAGCTCATATCCTTCGGGAATGATAATGGTTGAAGTGAGTATATTTTTTGTAGGATAAGTCATGTCGATCGGATACGACCGGGTCGGTTGATTTAAAGGATTATCCGAAAGTGCCTTATTTAAAAAGGGTTTGATATACAGTTTCTCATTAATTGTTTCAGGAGTTACGGTCAGATCATACTCGTACCTGAACTCTTTGTCTTTATTTGAAACCTTCGAAAAATCGGCACGGTCAATCTTGTAATCATCTTCTTCCAGGTATTCATTTAATTTGTCAACGTTGTCACCGATAATACTTTTTAAACGGAAAGCTTTGTACTCCGAAGCTAAGGATCTGACTTTTACATTCGATGTTTCCTGTGAAAGGTCGATGTTAAAATCGAATGTTGAAATTGATGGAAATTTACATTGTAACCCGATCCATTTTACATCTCGATCCGGATCGACCAGTAATCCCTGATCGTTAATACAACGCGATGGAATTCTGTTGTTCGCTACATTTAAATCTGTTGCATCGCTCAGTATCATTTTCCCATCAACACTGGCCAGAATAACTACATAGTTGAAGTAGTGTGCGAAAGGATAATTATCGCTAACTTTTCCGTTTTCGCGGGTGCTTATTAAAACCGGGGTAGCTTCGATACCTGCGGCTCGTAACAAACCAATAGTTAATAAATTCAGATCTGCAGCGTTGCCAAATTTATCCTTTACAATATCGTTTGCTGATTTTGAGGCATATTTTCCGTTGTATTCATTCCAGCTGAAATTGTTTTTAACATAGCTAACGATTTCATCAAATTTTTCTGTAGCAGTTTTACCTTTTAAAGCATTGAGATCAATAATTTTTGAAGCTGCCTTTTCGCATTTTTTTACGTATTTGCCAAAATCGTTATGATCGCTGTATTCCTGAATTAATTTTGGCCAGGTCGACATAACATCTTTAACAGCACCATTTGGGTAATTAACCTTAGCGAGCTGGAAATCAATTTTTATAATATAATCATTTATGGATGTGATATAATCTTCGCTGTCAAATGCAGGAATGTCTTTCATCGAAAATTTGTTAACCAGATCGTTGTATGTTGTTCCGGCAAATTCGTGTGTATATTTTCTATCAACGTAATTTTCTGTTGCCATTGAGCTTCCTGTTCTTTGGGCAAGATAAATGTATTCGTAGAACGGAATCATAGCCGCTTTGTACTCGCTGTAGATGGTTGGAATTCTACTCTGAAATTCCCAGTCCCTTAAGTTAAAAAGGTATTGCGACGAGATTTTGTATTTAAACTCAATAATCGAACCGGCTTTTACATTGGGCATTGCAAATTTCCGAACCATCCAGTAGTCATTGTAAATTTCATCGTTCCACGAGTCGCTGGTTAAAAGAGTCCGGGTGAGTTTCCCATTTTCAAAATTGTGCGTGATGGCCTCTAATTCCACTATTTTTTCGAAAATACTTCCTTCGCGATAAAATGGAATTTCAATCTCAGCATAATCTATGCCCGCTTCGGTTAATATTTTAATTCGTTTCGACCGTTCAAAAATCAAATCAAAACCGTTGCTGCTCTGAACAAAATACGATGATCCCTTATCGTAAATAACCACGGCTTCGGCAGTCTTATCTTTATCGTATTCTTTTAGTTCAATATCGGCATTACTCACTTGCCCGTATTCAAACGAAAAATCCTGGGCGTTGGCCAAATAAAAACAGAAGACAGTAAATAGTGAAATCAAAAGGTTTTTCATTATGAGGTTTTTTTAGTTGTATTGATGTAAAATTTTTTCTCGAACGCTACAATTTGGCTGATAAAAGCGTAAAATTCTTCGTATTCTGTTAATGGGTAGTTCCCGCTGTGTATCAGGAAGGATTTGCTTATTTCAACAGTATTGTCTTTTGTTGTTACGTTGATCGAATAGACTCCATATTTGCTTTTTATTTCTTTGTTTTCCGGAAGATTCTGAATGGTATAATCAGCCGAAATTTTATAGTTTATTGAATCTTTTTGGTAAACGGGATAATCAATTTGAACGGGAAGAACCCGGTCTGCAACCGATTCAAAATTATTAATGCCGAAAGCCAGAAGCCGGATGATTAGATCGTTTCCATATTTCTCGTACACACGATTTGATTTTGCTGTGTAAGTAAGTTGCACCTTAACCGAATCTATAATCGACTGGTGATTTTTTATTTCAACGGGTTCAAATCCGTTTGGTATAAGATGCTCCCGCACAATCTCCAGGTTATCGTTTTCGTTAGTTGACGTAATAAGATTGTGTAGCGACTCAAAAGCATTGCCCCTGTACGTATTCGAAAATTCAGCCAAACATTCATTTTGCAATACATTTTCAACCGTTATATGGCGTTCGCAAAGAACTTGATCTTTTGTCAAGGCCGGAATCTTTGCGAAGTGACTTTTTTCGCCATTAATTACAAAGGCTTCCCTGTTTTGAATAAAGGTACCAATATATTCGAACGGATTGTCGCTGGTACAATCCAGCCAAAGTGTGTCGTTTTGTACCGGAACACAAACAATAATGTGGTTCGACTGCATCGACGGTAAGGAATGATCAATTGCTTCAATTGGGTCACCGGCCGAAAGTTTAGCGTAATAACATTCAATTCCCACACTTTTCAGCAAGGCCATAAAATAAATGCTAAGCGCCTTACAATCGCCATAATGATTTTTAGAAACGTAACTTGCAGGGTATGGTTTTAATCCGCCGGTTTCGAGGCTGATGTTTATATACCGGGTTTCGTCCTGCACATATTGGTAGATGGTTTTAATTACAGCCTTTTTATCTTCTAGCCCGTTTATCCGATTTTCGATCGTTTTTATTTCATTTTCAGGAAGCTCAAATAATCCGGAGATCAGTTCATCCTGCCACTTTCCATAGGATTCCCATGAATCAAATGAGCCTTTAATTTCGAAATCGAAATTTTGTGGAACTACCTGAACCGAAGGTACATGATTTAAAAGCGGTGGCGCAAATACTTCTTGTTGAATACTTCCGTCGTAACTTGTTTTCCAGTGATACTGATATTCATTATCAGTAGAGTCAATGTTAAACGATGAAACGAAATTATTTTTGTAAGAGAGTTTAAAGTCTTTAGGCGCCACAATCTCCAACTCTGCATTCAGGGTGGGGATGTCCAGATCAAGCAGCGGAACCCAGTGTTCAACAAATAGAAATTCATCTTCTGCTTCTTCGTATTCATAAACCAGAGTGTACGGATAAACGTTGTGTTTTAACCTGAATTCTTTTACAAAATCATCCTGGTAAAAGGTTCCGCCCGAAATCGAACTTCTTTCCGAGATGTCGCTATTCTTTAGCTTTTTTACAATTTTTCCATTGTTATCTTTTATGTACGCTTTAATATTCGAAACTTTTACCAGGCTTGAAAAGGGGATGGTAACTTCAGCAAATTCTTCTCCTTTTCTGTTGATTATGAGAATTTCAAGAGAATTGATCTTGGACAGATTATTCTTCTTTATTTCTACTACCGTTTTCTGGTTGATCAGAACCGCATCAAAGCGCTGTGCAAAAAGTGTATTTTGGAATTGGAGACTGAGAATAAAACAGAATAAAAATAAACTGCGCCTCATAAATATTGGGTTTGTTAGTTAAATTAGTTATTTCAGTATTTATACGATTTAGTTGCTTGCTAACAAAAATAATATTTTGAACAGGCTTTTAAAATGAATTGTGCGTTTGCACAAAATTTAGAATGTGTCTAAAGTTTTTTAATCGATAGACTATCGATGAATCAAATATATTTTGGGAGCTGGATTTTTTGGAGAGAATTTACGAGTCAACCGAACCAAATACTTTTTTCAGCAAACTTGTGACACGTGCTGCCGGATCTTCCCTTATCAGTTTTTCTTCATCGGCAATTTTCAGAAATACACCGTCAAGGGCTTTTGATGTCAGGTAATCTTCCAGTTGTGTATCAACTTTTTCTAAACCGGCAGTTTGCCCGATAAAAGAACCGGCCACCTGGTTCCATTTGCCAACCAATGTGTCCCAGCTTTCTTTGGTTGATACACCACCAACCAGTTCTTTCTCAACCGAAGCTTTTATTTTTGGTCGGTAAAGCTCAAAAAGCTGATCGTAAGTTGTTTTGTGTAAATAGGCTGTTGCTGCTTTGTTATCACCTTTTAAAATTCCAACAGCATCGTTGAATGTCATACTTTTTATGCTGTTCACAAAAATTGGAGCAGCTTCTTTGGCGGCGTCTTCGGCGGCCCGGTTAATATGTAGTAAAACATCTTCGAGCAGCTTCTCACCTCCCGGTACTTTGCCCACGTTGTCAACAATAATATCAGCTTCAGGAGGGAGTAAAATTTTTACAAGGTCGTCTTTGTAATAACCATCTTGTGCACCAAGAATACTCACCGAATTGTTAGTCCCGGTTACCAGTGCTTCTTTTAATCCGGCAATAATTTCCGACTGTGTTAAAGGTGTTTCTCCTTCAAGTGTTTGCTGAGCAATTTGCATAACTTCTGCACAACCGGTTAGCAGAATAGTTAGGGTCAAAGTTAACATTCGTACGATTTTCATTTAGTGTCTTTATTTTGGTTTTTACTGAAAAGCTTTTTAACAAGATCTTCGCGGCCTTTTGCTTTTAAGTCACGAATAATTTTATTCCGAAATTCCTTTTTGTACCAGAAGAAGAACTGGCGTTGTTGTTCTTTTGCATTTTTATTCCGGGCCGTATAAATCTGCTCCATGGTGTACGGATGATACCCCGAATAATAAACCACGGTAGCCAGCGTCATTGGTGTCGGCGTAAAATCCTGCACCTGCTCCAGCCTGAAATTCATGTCTTTTGTCTGGATTGCGAGGTTGGCCATATCTTCGGATTTACTTCCCGGGTGGCTCGAAATAAAGTAAGGAATCAACTGCTGATTGAGTTTTTCTTCTTTATTGATTTTTATAAACTCCTGATTCAGTTCCTCGAACAATTTAAACGAGGGTTTTCGCATAAACTTCAGCACTTCGTCCGACGAGTGTTCCGGAGCTACTTTTAACCTTCCCGAAACGTGGTGTTTAATCACATCGCGCAGGTATTTCCGGTTGTTTTCGTTTACCTCTTTGTCGTTGGTGTTTTCCAAAATCATGTCGTAACGGATACCACTGCCGATAAACGCTTTTTTCACTTTCGGGTTATGCCGTACTTTTTCGTAAAGATCAAGCATTGGTTTGTGGTTGATATCGAGGTTTTTACAAACCGAGGGGAAAATACACGAAGGACGCTTGCATTTTTTGCAGATCTCTTCGTGAATACCTTTCATTTTATACATGTTGGCCGACGGGCCGCCCAAATCGGAAATGTAACCTTTAAAATCGGGCATTTCAGTTACTTTCTCCACTTCGCGAAGAACGGATTTCTCTGAACGGCTGGCAATAAATTTTCCCTGGTGTGCCGAAATTGTACAAAACGTACAACCACCAAAACAACCGCGGTGAATATTTATGGAGTGCCGGATCATTTCGTATGCCGGAATTGTACCTTTATTATTGTAGCGCGGATGTGGCAAACGCGTGTAGGGTAAATCGTAAATGCGGTCGATCTCTTTTTCCTTAAAAGTTGGCCACGGCGGATTTACCACCACCTTTTTATCGCCGATTCGCTGTACCAGCTTTTTGGCCTCCATTTTATTCGATTCCTCTTCAATGTGCATGAAGTTGCGGGAATACTCTTTTTTGTCTACCAAACAGGTATCGTGCGATGCCAGTTCCAGCTCGTCCCAGTTTTTCTTGGTGGCATAAGATTCATCGGCTCCAACCATAAAAACGGTTTGCGGAATGGTAGTCAAACTATCGATAGGAATACCACGTTTCACCAGTCGTGCGAAATCAACAATCGATTTTTCACCCATCCCGTAAAACAATAAATCGGCTTTTGTATCTGCCAAAATAGAGGGCATTAAACGGTCTGACCAATAATCGTAATGAGTTAAACGGCGCAAAGAGGCCTCAATTCCACCCAATACTATTGGTACATCGGGGTAAAGTTCTTTTAGAATATTTGAGTAGGTAATTGTCGCATAGTCCGGACGTTTTCCAATTTGTCCGCCGGGCGTGTATGCATCATCCGATCGTTTACGTTTTCCGGCAGTGTAATGGTTTACCATCGAGTCCATATTTCCTGCCGTTACAGCAAAAAACAGGTTGGGTTTCCCCAGCTTTTTAAAGTCGCGTAAATCGTCGGTCCAGTTGGGTTGCGGAACAATGGCCACGCGTAATCCTTCGGCCTCTAAAACGCGCCCGATTACCGCCGCGCCAAACGATGGGTGATCGATATAAGCGTCGCCCGTAAATAAAATAACATCCAACTCCTCCCAACCAAGTTGATTAACCTCTTTTTTCGATGTGGGGAGCCAGTCTGTAATATGTAGTTTGTTTTCTGTCATCAAATAAAATTATACCCTTATAACAAAGAAACTTCAAATATGATTAAAAAATATTTATCAGTTGATAAATTGGCTGTTTTCCAACTGGTAACACCTATCGAAAAACACACGTATATAAGCGATGAAAGATCGATGATAATTCAAAAATCCTTTTATTTTTGTAATGAAGTATTTGTAATTATTCTAGCTGAACAGCAATAAATGGAATTACTTAAGCCAAAGGATCTTTTCAAAGATCGTCCTGCTTTACTCGCCAGCGGCGATTATTTCGCCAAATTCCTGATGTATATTCTTCGTTATAAAAAACTTAATAAAATCTACAGTCAGATTGCTGAAAAGCAAGGAGTTGAGTTTGTTGATGAACTTATAAAAACGCTCGAATTCAATGTTGAATTTGATGAGGCGCAATTAAAAAAGATACCAAAAGAAGGGTCGCTAATTATTGTTGCTAATCATCCGTTGGGTGGTTTCGACGGGCTGTTACTGATCAAATACATTTCGATGGTCCGTACCGATGTTAAGGTGCTGGCCAACTTCCTGCTGAAAAATATTGACGCGGTTTCGGATTATTTTATGGAGGAAAATTTGTTTAACGACTCCAATGAAAATAATCTGGCCGGACAAAAAGAGGCGGAAAATCATTTGAAAAATAATGGGGTGCTTTGTTTTTTCCCTGCCATCGATGTAAATACAAAAGATTCGTTCGACGGTGTTACCGATAAAGTTTGGCAAATTCCGGTGGTAAGTTTTATTAAAAAGGCGCAGGTGCCGGTGGTTCCTGTTCTATTTCAGGGAACGAACAGCCGCCTGTTGCATTTAGCCGCTAAAATTCATCCTTCGCTAAAAAGTGCTCGCTTGCCTTCGGAGATTCTGAGTAAAAAACATAAGAACATAAAATTGCGAATTGGCAGTGCGGTGAAAGTTGAAGAACAGGATAAATACAAAGATGTGTACCAGTTTGGCCGGTTTTTGCGGGCCAAAACCTACAGTATGGAATCGGATATTGAGGTGAAGCGCTTTTTTAATTATGCGCTAAAACAGCAGGTAAAGCCCGATACGATTATCGATCCTATTCCGTTGGAAAAAATTCAGAAGGAAATTCAGAGTATAAAATCGGAGTACACGCTGTTCAGACTGAAAAACTACATCGCTTATTGCGCTCCCGCCGCACAAATCCCAAATATTTTAAATGAGATTGGTCGATTACGCGAGATAACGTTTCGTGAAGTGGGCGAGGGTACCAACCGCAGTATCGATATTGATGAATTTGATTTGTACTACCACCAAATGTTTATATGGGATGAAGATGAGGACCGGATTGTTGGTGCGTATCGCCTGGGCAAAGGACACGATATTATGGAGCAGCTGGGCCGACGAGGCTTTTATCTGCATACCTTATTTCGGATTTCGGAGAAATTTAAACCTGTTCTGAAAGAAAGTATTGAGCTGGGACGCTCGTTTGTAATTAAGGAGTACCAACGCAAACCAATGCCCTTGTTTTTGCTGTGGAAAGGTATTTTGTACTTTTTGTTGAAAAACCCGGAATACCGCTATCTGATAGGGCCGGTAAGCATCAGCAACAACTATTCGAAGGTGTCGAAAGACCTGATCATTAAGTTTATTATAAAGAACCATTTAAACTGGCGGATGGCTCAGCACATTAAACCGCGCAATAGCTACAAATTTAAAAGCGACAATGTGGATCTTAATTTGCTGATGGAAAACATGGAGCACGATATTAACCGGCTTGATAAAACCATTGGCGATTTGGATGAACAGAATTCGGGACTTCCGGTTTTGTTGAAGAAATATATTAAACTAAATGCCGAGATCATCGGATTTAATGTGGATCCGAAATTTAATAATTGCCTCGATGGCCTTATCGTACTTGATGTTTACAATGTTCCGAAAAAAACCATTGAGTCATTATCAAAAGAAGCGAATGACGGATCGATTCTCGACCGCTTTTATGGCAGCCGTGAGGTGGAATGAGGGCAAGGCAAAAGTAGAAGGGAAAAAGGCAAAAGGTGAGAGCGGATTTGCTGATTGAAATCCCGATCGCAGCAAAAGTAGCTGTCATCTCGACGAGTAGGCGAAGAGATCTGTTACTAGTTTGCAGTCGCAGTTTTCAGTTAACAATTTGTCAATTTAACAATTCAGCAGTTTCTTCATTCTAAAACCTAACCACAAAGTAGAAAAGCTGAATTAAAGCAATGCTGCATTCAATCCTTCAATCCCTCAACTCTTCAGTCCTTTAATCTTTAATAATTTGTTGAACACGGCCTACTTCACCGCTTTCAAGCATTACTTTAATGCCGTGTGGATGTATGGCTGAATTGGTTAATATTTTCTGAACGATTCCGCAGGTTAACTTTCCTGATTGTTGATCTTCTTTTAGAACGATGGCCACGTTCAGGCCAACTTTAATATTTTTCCGTTGCTGAGCAATCATGTTTCTATCCTTTTGAATTAAAACTGTTTGTAGTTTTATTGGCTTTGGTTATCTATTGTAGAAACAATTTATACTGTATAAAGTTTCTCGCGTAATGCGTGAATTTTTTCGTCTTCGATATATTCGTCGTAAGGCATTAGTTTATCGATAATTCCATTTGGAGTCAGCTCAATAATACGGTCACAAACCGATGAAATAAACTCGTGGTCATGCGACGACATAAACACGTTACCAGGATATTTTATCAGGTTGTTGTTAAATGCCTGAATCGATTCCAGGTCGAGGTGGTTGGTTGGTGTATCCAGAATAAGTGCGTTCGCATCGAGCAATTGCATTTTTGCAATCATACAACGCATTTTTTCTCCTCCCGAAAGCACGTTTACCTTTTTGTAAATCTCTTCGCCGGCAAATAACATACGGCCCAGGTAACCACGAATATAAATTTCAGTAGTGTCGGTGGTAAACTGACACAACCAGTCGAACAACGTCATATCGCTGTCGAAAAACTCCGAGTTATCTATTGGCAGATAAGCCGATGTTATTGTTTGTCCCCACTGGTAGGTTCCGGTATCAGCTTCGCGTTTTCCGTTAATGATTTCGAAGAAAGCAGTCATGGCACGGTGGTCACGCGAAAGGAATACAATTTTTTCACCTTTCTGTGCTGAAAATTCCACGTCTTTAAAAAGTGTGGTTCCTTCAATACTCGCACTCAGGTTTTCTACATCAAGAATACGGTCACCGGCTTCACGCTCAGGCGTAAAAATAATTCCCGGATACTTACGTGTTGACGGCTGGATATCTTCAACATTAAGTTTCTCCAGCATCTTTTTACGACTGGTAGTTTGTTTCGATTTGGCCACGTTGGCACTAAAACGCGAAATAAACTCCTGCAGTTCTTTCTTCTTCTCTTCAGCTTTTTTGTTTTGAGCCTGCTGCTGACGCAGTGCCAGCTGGCTACTTTGGTACCAGAAACTGTAGTTTCCGGCAAACATTTTAATATCGCCGTAATCGATATCTATTGTGTGGGTAGAAATTGCATCCAGGAAGTGACGGTCGTGCGATACAACAAGCACGGTATTTTCGTAATTGGCCAGGTAATTCTCCAGCCAAACAACGGTTTCAAGGTCAAGGTCGTTAGTAGGCTCATCGAGCAACAGGTTGTCAGGGTTTCCGAATAAAGCCTGTGCCAGCAAAACACGAACCTTTTGGTTACCACTCATATCCTTCATCAGGGTGTAGTGGAACTCTTCTTTAATACCAAGGTTACTTAACAAAGTGGCTGCGTCGTTTTCGGCATTCCAGCCACCCATGTCGCCAAATTTTTCTTCCAGTTCGCCGGCTTTAATTCCATCCTCTTCCGAAAAATCAGGTTTCATATAAAGAGCTTCTTTCTCTTTCATCAAATCCCAAAGCTCGGCGTGACCTTTCATAACAGTATCCAGAACGGTAAACTCATCAAAAGCAAAGTGGTCCTGACTTAAAACTGAAAGTCGCTCCCCCGGTTCAAGAGATATTTTGCCGGCAGTTGGATCGATCTGTCCGGATATTGCTTTTAAAAATGTTGATTTTCCTGCTCCGTTTGCTCCAATTACACCGTAGCAATTACCGGCCGTAAACTTCATATTAACGTCCTGAAATAGTATGCGTTTGCCAAATTGGATTCTTAAATTCGATACTGTAATCATTGTCTAATTCTGTTTTCAATTTTTGCCCTTTTTTTAAGGGAGTGCAAACGTATATAATTATTTGGTTTTGGGTGTTAAGGCAACATGAAGTAATGGAGGAGTTAGTCTTAAATTAACGTGATAACCGGTAATTGAGATTTTTGTCATAAAAAAAGTCCGGCAGAACCGGACTTTCAATATTTTCTGTAAAATTTGTCTTATTCGGGTAAACCGTATTTTTCAACCACAAAGTCGATATCTTTATCGCCGCGGCCACTCAGGTTAATTAAAATCGATTCCTGTTGTTTTTCTTTTGCCAGTTTTAAAGCGTAAGCTACAGCGTGTGCACTTTCCAAAGCCGGAATAATTCCTTCCAAACGGCTTAATTCGTAAAAGGCGTCGATGGTTTCTGCATCGTCGGCAACACCGTAATTTACTTTGCCCATATCTTTAAGCATACTGTGCTCCGGACCAACTCCCGGATAATCCAATCCGCTCGCTACTGAATAAACCGGAGCAGGTTCGCCTTTCTCATCCTGCAACGTGTAACATTTAAAACCGTGGATAACGCCCGGTTTTCCGAAAGTAATGGTGCTGGCGTGTTCGCCCAGTTTTGTTCCAATTCCACCCGGTTCAACACCGTGTAATTCGGTTTCTTCAATATCCAGGAAGCCCGAGAACATTCCCATAGCATTACTTCCACCGCCAACACAAGCTACTACGTGATCTGGATTTTCGCCGGTCATTTCGTAAAATTGTTCCTGTGCTTCAATACCAACAACACGCTGGAAATCGCGAACCATCATCGGGAATGGGTGTGGTCCAACCACCGATCCAATACAGTAAATTGTATTTATAGGATCTTTTAAATAAGCTTCAAAAGCCGAATCAACAGCCTCTTTCAGCGTTTTTAATCCGTGAGAAACAGGAACTACCTCGGCTCCCAAAATTTTCATACGAACCACATTCGGATGCTCTTTGGCAATGTCAACTTCACCCATATGAATTTCGCACTCTAAACCAAAATATGCCGCTGCAGTTGCCAGTGCCACACCGTGTTGTCCTGCGCCGGTTTCAGCAATTAATTTCTTTTTACCCAGGTGTTTCGCCAATAAAGCTTCACCCATACAATGGTTGAGTTTGTGCGCTCCCGAGTGGTTCAGGTCTTCGCGTTTCAGGTAAATACGACCACCATATTTTGCCGATAAATTCTGGCAGTAATAAACCGGAGTTGGACGTCCCTGAAAGTGTTTGCGAATGCTTCGAAGTTCAGAAATAAAATTGTGCGATTTGCTGATGCTGTGGTAAGCATCGGTAATTTTATCCATTTCAGATTGCAAATCGGGTGGAATAAACGAACCACCATATTCCTTATAAAATCCCTCTTTATTCGGGTATTTCTTGAAATAATCAGTCATGAGTTTTTTATTTTCAAATTAAACCCACGAATGTAAAATTTTATCCCTTTGGTTTGATTCTAAATAAGTATTACTTCCGGATTTTTTTGAATTAGTAATACAGGTAGCGTTTGATTTTTTGAGTGGCTGTTTTTATGAAAGGGGTAGGGTGCGAAATAAAATCCTGAACTTTAGAAAACTTGTTAACCCTTGAGTTAATATACTCTTTCAACTCCGCCCTTAACTCTTCAATTTTTTCATCTACATGATGAGAGATTTCCTCCATTTTATCTTCTAATCCCGAACGCATTTCTTTTACTTTTTGCTCGAGTTCTTCGCGATTAAAATGAACCAACGCCACCAGTTTCCCTTTTTTCTGAACAACAACCGATTCCACCACATGTCTGAAATTATTGATGATCGATTCGATTTCTTCGGGGTAGATATTTTCGCCGTTGGCACCAACAATCATATTTTTCAAGCGGCCTTTGTGACTTAACCAGCCGTCTTTATCAAAAACGCCAAGGTCGCCGGTTTTAAACCAGCCATCTTCGGTTAATACACGTTTTGTTTCTTCCTGATTTTTATAATAGCCCAACATCACATTCGGCCCTTTTGTCCAGATTTCGCCCTCGCCAGTTGCCGGGTTGGGATTATGAATTTTTATTTCGCTGTTGATCACTTTTGGACCAATAGCTCTGAAACGTGTTGTTGTTGGATTTGATCCCGCCACCAGCGGAGCAGTTTCAGTTAAGCCGTAACCAATGGCATACGGAAATTTCGCATCGCGCAGAAAACGTTCCACTTTACCATCGAGTTTTGCACCACCAATCCCAAAAAATTCAAGACGGCCACCAAACGTTTCCATCAGTTTTTTACCTGCTAATCGGTGAACCAGCTTGCGAGTTGGTTTAAACCGGTGCATCAAACGTGTAACGGCTTTTTTGTTAATGCCGGGCAGAATGCTGCTTTTGTACACTTTTTCGATAATCATCGGGACCGTAAGCATAATGTGCGGCCGTAACTTTTTTAAAGCCGGAAGCAAAACACTTGCGGTTGGCGGTTTGTGCAAATAAGTTACACTGGCGCCTTTGTACATGGCCAACAAAAATCCTATGGTATTTTCGTAGGTATGCGACAACGGCAGCACCGATAAAAAACAGAATTCTTCTTTGATTTCCTGAACAGCTGCTGACTGAACAACATTCTCCAGGATATTTTTTTGCGACAACATTACTCCTTTTGAGTTTCCGGTTGTTCCGGAGGTGTAAATCAAAACGGCCAGCTCATTTTCTTTTGGCTGATACGCTTTGTCGCTGCTTGCTTTTTCATCGAAAACTACCGAAGTATTCTCAGCTTTTAAAAGGCTAAAATCGTCGATTTTTACGATAACATCAAGTGTCGTTGTGTCCGCATCTTTTAGTTTATACTGAAGGCTGGAAGAGATAAACATGGCTTTTGATTCGGAATGTTTGATCACATTCTCCAGTTCAACCGGACTAAAATCGGGAAGAACGGGAACGGCAACAATTCCGGAACATTGCAAGGCAAAATATACAACTCCCCAGTCAGGCATATTCTGACTGTAGATAATCACCTTGTCGCCCTCGTCAATACCAAGTTTTTCCAAAAACTCCTGAACAGCGGAAATTTTTCTCCCCATTTCTGCGTAAGTCAGGTAGTCGCCATCAATAAACCCAAGTGCCTTGTTGGTGGCATAGTTTTGTACTGATTCGGAAATAAAGGAGGAAAAACTGTCTATTTTATCTCTCTGCATAGTTGTCACAAATATGGTTAAAGTTAGCTTTTGTGCAAATTATTTAGCCTTAAAAAATGTTAGTGGAGAAGCTAACCACACTATAATTTTATTGCTGTAGCAACAATTCCCTGATTTTTGGCGCCAGCTTGTTATAGCCGTCAGCATTGGGATGGAGACCATCGGAAAAGAGTGTTTCATCAATTTTTCCATCATTCTGAAGTAGCACTGTGCCCACATCGGAATAATCAAGTCCCATTTTGCCTGCCAGTTGTGCAATTTTAAGGTTCAGACCGGCCACGCGTTCTTCATTATCTCTGCGCGGATAAATTCCTAAAATTAAAATCCTGGCATGCGGTTGACAGGCTTTTACAGCTTCGTAGACAAGTTGTAGTCCGGTGGTAATTTCTTCGTCGGTATTTAAATGAAGGTTGTTGGTGCCCAGCATAAAAACGATCTGCTCAGCCTGAAATCCATCCAGTTCCTCGTGGTAAATGCGCCACAATACGTTTTCAACACGGTCCCATCCATAACCAAAGTTGTGCACCGAAAGATCGCCCAGGTATTTATCCCACGAATCCTGTCCGTTTTTTCTCGGATCATCCGGTTGTCCTCCCCAGTAATGCGTGATTGAATTGCCAATAAAACAGACTTTTGGAGGATTGTTTTTATTCATCTCCAGCAACTTGTTGTGTCGGGCTTCCCAATTATAGTTACCCGGTTCGCGCGACTGAGTAATTGGAATAGTGGTAGAAATCGATCCTTTTGGCTCGTTCAAAAATTCCCGCAATTTCTTTTCGTAAGCCAGCGCATATTGTTCCATTCCTCGGTCGGTAGGATGCACGCCATCAACGTAACTATCGAAATCGAGATTCAGCTCTTCTTGGGTTAATACAGTCATATTGGTGTAGCCCGCAGTCATCAAATCGGCAAACGCTTTTGCCTGTGCCGCATTTAATTTTTTGGTACCTTCTTTTTGAGCTATGTTACTGCTTTCAAAACCATATCCGGCGTGTTCAACCAATAAAATAGGTGCCGACGATTTTGACCGTAATATTTTTACGGTATTCTCCACCTTTTGGTAAACATCGTTTTCCGAATATGTTTCGCCTAAAGTAAGGTTTGGCAGACAATCCAAAATGTACACTTTTGCATCGATTTCGGCAATTAATTCAGCTACTTCATCTTCCAATCTTCCGTTTCCGGAGAAAGCAAGGTTGATCAACGGATTATCCATTTTTCTTTCAAGGAGAGAAGTCCATGCCATACCCGGTCGTGAAGCGCAACCACCCTGTGCGATTGAAGTACCATAAACCACAATCGGTTTTTCCTGTCTTAATGGAATCGGTTCAAAAAGCGCATCATCAGCAACTCCAATTTCCATCCATTTTACCGAGTTGTAAAGCGGAAGATAAAGGTGGTATTCTCTTCCCATCTGGTGATACTGATCGTTGGGAGTGATATTCCGGAATTCGTAAGTAATCGTGTCGCCAAACGAATAATGTCCACGGCACCAGATCCATTCTCCGTCGGCATTTTTTGCATATAAATCCAAACCACTTACGCCTGTTGACGGCATGTGTGGCATATTCAGATTTCCACCAATCTGATACTTTACTTTTATTTCTGAGGCGTTTGTACGAAAGCGGATTTTTAGTCCGGCCGTGTGTTTCGATAGATTCCAAACTGCATCGCGAACAGTGGCTTTTGCTTTTGTTGGAAGTCGGTCGTAAGGTGTTTCCAAATCAGCTTGCCAGCCTTGTCCGTCGATTACATCAAAACTGTTTTTGGCGGGATTCCACCACTTTATTTTATCGTTTTTCGCTAAGGCAGAAATAGAAATTAATACCGCGAGGAGGATGAGGTTTAGTCTTTGTTTCATTTTTAGTATTTTATTTGAGGTAGAGATTGCTGTCGCCATAACTTAAAAAGCGGAAGTCGTTATCCAATGCATAATCATAAACTTCTTTCCACTTGTTGCCCAAAAATGCACTGATTAACAGCAGCAGCGTACTTTGTGGCTGATGAAAGTTGGTGAACATTCCGCTGATCAGCTTAAAATCGTAGCCCGGCAAAATGATGATCTGCGTAGAAAAGCGAATGGCTTTTTCGTTGTTCTCAACCAGGAAATATATGATATTCTGCAAGGCTTTTTCTAACGATATTTTTGCTTCGTTTTCGTAAGGTTCCCATTGTTTTACCTCGGGATGAAACGGATCGAAACGTTTTTCTTCCAGTTGCAGGCCTATCCAATACAAACTTTCCAGTGAACGCACCGAAGTGGTTCCTACCGCAATAATGTTTTTAGGATTTTCCACAAACGAACGTAAAATATCTATCGGGATGATCACTTGTTCGTGGTGCATGGTGTGACCTTCAATCGTTTCCGATTTTACTGGCTGAAAAGTACCGGCTCCCACGTGCAATGTAATTTCGTTGGTTGTAATATTTTTATCTGCCAGTTGCTCAATTACCGGATCGGTAAAATGTAAACCGGCTGTTGGTGCCGCCACCGAACCATCAATTTTTGCATAAACCGTTTGGTAGCTTTCTTCGTCGCTTTCTTCGGTGTCGCGGTTCAGGTACGGAGGAATCGGTAATTGCCCGATGTGTTCAATAATTTCGGAAAAGTGTACGCCGCCGTTCCACACAAAACGGATGTGAAAAGAGTTGCCTTCCTGCCCGATTTTGGCGGCAGTCAGTTCGATGGCTTTACCATCTATTTCAAAGGTTTGACTCAAAAAACCTTCTTTCCATTTTTTTGAATTGCCCACCATACATTTCCAGGTTACTTCTTCGGTTTCCTGAAATGCTACCTGGTAATCGGCCGGTTCAACGGGCTCCAGACAAAAGATCTCAATTTTGGCACCTGTTTCCTTGTAAAAAAACAAACGGGCATGAATTACACGGGTATTGTTGAAAACCAGCTGCGCATCTTCCGGAAGATAAGTGCCGCAGTTCTCAAAAATATCCTGTTTTATTGTTCCGTTCTGCCTGATGAGTAATTTCGATTTGTCGCGCTCAGTAAGCGGGTATTTGGCAATTCGCTCGTCGGGCAGGTTGTACGTGAAATCGCTAATCTTTATGTCTTTGTATCTGTTCAAAACAATTGTATTTAGGACTGCAAAAGTAATATTTTTTCATTGTTCAGATAATGAGGCGTTTCGCGTAATTAGCCTAAGGCTACATAAAAAATTGTACTTTTGCCGGAAATAAGAAAGTCATGATAAAAGTAGGAGATAGGGTTAAGTTTTTAAACGATGTTGGTGGTGGAGTTGTAACCGGTTTTGTCAATAAGAACACGGTTAATGTTGAAGGCGATGATGGTTTTGAGGTGCCTTGTCTGATAAAGGAGCTGGTGAATGTAAGTGCGCCGGAATTGAATACAAGCATTAATACTTCAGTAGAACAGGAAGCTCCTGCGGTAGTACAGCCCGAACCTGAATATATTGAGCAGAAAGGAGAGATAATTAACGGTAAAAATGCCGCAGAATTTTATTTCTGTTTTGTGCCTACGAATCCAAAAAATCCGCTGTCGGGCGAGATTGAACTTTACCTCGTTAATGACAGTAACTACACGGTGCTATTCAATTATTCGTATATAAAAACCGATAAAGTTGAGGCTGTAAAACAAGGTACGGTTCGTTCCAATTCAAGAGAAAAGGTTGATGCTTTGGTGCAGGAGGATTTTAGCGATTTGCCTGATTTTGGATTTCAACTGATCTATTTCCGCGATACAGAAAGTGAATGGAACCTGCCGATGGTGAAGAAGTTCCGGGTAAATCCGGTCAAATTTTATAAAGAATCTACTTTTCGCGAGAATACATATTTCAAAAAGAATGCATTGGTGTTGAAGATTACTTCGGATACTTTTCAAACAGAGTTGGACAAGTTAACTCAGGATGATTTCAAAAAGGTGGTTAAAGCGAAGGAAGCTGTTGAAGCACCAAAACGAAAAGAACGAAAACGAAATGCTGAAGAGGTAGTGATCGATTTGCATATTACCGAGTTGCTTGACGACTCTGAAGGTTTGAGTAACCGCGAAATGTTGGATATTCAAATGGACACTGTTGAATCGGAAATGAACCTCGCCATTAAAAATCACACGAAAAGAATTGTATTCATTCACGGAGTGGGTCAGGGCGTTTTAAAACAGGAAGTAACAAATCTGCTCAAGCGAAAATTCAAAAAATATTATTTCCAGGACGCCTCGTTTAAGGAGTATGGCTATGGAGCTACAATGGTAATCCTGCGAAAATGATAGTAGGTTACAAGTTGCACGTTCTTAAAACACAAACTTGCAACCTGAAACTTGTAACTTGAAACTATTTTCTACTTTTGTGCCGGCAAGCCGCTTTATCGCTGTTCCGATTTATCGGGAGAGAGGAAAGTCCGGGCAACACAGGGCACCGTGCTTCTTAGCGGGAAGATCTTTGAAAGAGGATAGCAACGTAACAGAAAATAACCACCTTGTTGTGGCGTGTCCACAGCGGGGAACGGGTGAAAAGGTGCGGTAAAAGCGCACCGGTGGAGGTGGCAACATCACCAGCCGTACGTCTCACGGGTTGCAAAGCCATGTATATCCAAAGTGTTTGCCGCTGTTGCGGTACAGCGAAACGGCCCGTTTTGCTCTCAACGCACAAGAGACTTTGGAGGGGTAGGCTGCAGGATCCCGGCAGTGATGTCGGGACTAGATAAATGATAAAGGCCCCGATTTATCGGGGTACAGGACCCGGCTTACAGGCTTGCCTTTTTTATAAAACAAAAAAACAGTTCTTCATTTAGTGATGGGGAACTGTTTTTTGTAAGTAGTCGTTCTCAATATCTTAGAATTTATATTTCAAACCAACCCGTATAATCTGGGTCTCGTAATAGTTCTGGTATTCTGCAGAAAATCCATCTCCATCTATTTCCTGCTCAATTCCGAATTGATTAAAAATATCGGTAAACGCAAATGAGAATTCACCTTTTCCCTGCCACAATTTCTTTTTCATGCCCAAATCGATTGAACTTCTTGAAAGTTGCTTCCCTTGTGGTATGTTTTTAGGGGCAAAATACAATGCTGTTAGCTGAAGTTGTAATTCTTTCGGTAATGTAATTGTATTGATAATTTTAAAATCCCAGGTATTATCGGTTGTTTGATCTACATTAAATGTATGTTCGTATGGAAACAACAGCGTTCCGGTATAAGCTTTTATTTTGTTTTGGTAGATATTCAAATTCCCTGATAGCTCATAAAAATCAGATACTTTTTGGTTGAAGACCAATTCAAATCCAAGGTTTGTAGATTTACCAGTATTGGCGTAGCTTTTCAGGACAACATCATACTCTGCCCTGCTGGTATCCTGTGTGTAAACTCTCATGTATTCGTCGGTAATAAACCTGTAATACCCCGAAAGAAAGAGTGAACCTTGCTGCCAGTTTGTTTTGTAGCCAATTTCGGCCGATTTTGTGTATTGCGGCCGCAAATAAGGATTTCCAACTTTAACCAGTTCGTGGTCGTCTGATTTTGCATACATGCGCAATTCCGGTTCGCCGGGGCGGTCAATTCTCTGATTATAAAACAGCGAAACTTTGTTGTTTTCATTAAACTTATAGCTTAATCGAATATTAGGGAAAAGTTTAAAATAATCGTAACTGTCATTCTGAGTGTAATAAATATTTGCCTCATCCATGTCGTAAAAAACAGCTGTGTATTCTGTTCTTAATCCGGCCTCTACAGAATACTTTGTTTTTTCGTGTACCCAGTTAATATATCCTGCGTAAATCGATTCGCCCCATTTTGTCCAGCTACCCAAACCGGGGTATAAAATGGAGTTTTCGCCTCTTTCCTGTTCGTATTCTACCGGCAGTCTTCGTATCTGGATTTTTGCACCGGTTTCAATTCGCCCTGATGTTAATGGTTTGGTATAATCAATCGTGAAAGTTGTCGTATGCTCAGTTCCAAGCACGCTGGTAACATCTCTGCCATTTTGCCTGATGGCGGAACTGTCGTTTATATGATAGGTTTCATCTTCCCATCCTTTTGAATATTGGAGGTGTGCATGAAATTCGTGCCCGATTTGTTTGAACGCATGCGAATAATGTAGCATGTAATTCATGTATCCGGTTATTTCTTTTTCTCTCCAGTTTATGTAGCGGTTTCTGGTATTGGTATGTAAATAGATATACGGAACCTGTGCAGAGTCAATATGCGATTCCCAATCATAAATTCCTGAAAATGACAAATTGTTACTTTCATCGAATTGATAGTCAATTCCTCCTTTTACGATGTAATGCGTTTGCTTTCGGTTTTCAGGTACTTGTGATGCAATCGTTCTTCCATCGTTGTAATACCGCGTGGTAAATTCGTTATTAGGCAGTCGCTTCTGAAAGAGAACTTCCGATTGCATAAAAAAGCTTAGTTTATCGGTTTTGTAGTTTAAATCAAGACTTGGAATATATTTTGGCGTTGGAGAAAAGCTTCCCAAATCAGTTGGTAAATCTTCCTTTGGCTTGGTTAGTGCTCCCAGCCCGTATGCCAAACCGGCGTTACCGTGTAAGCCTGTTTGTTGTTCCTTTAAATAAACAATGTTGATTATACCGGCCATTCCTGTGGCATCGTATTTTGCCGAAGGATTGTTGATGATTTCAATTCGTTCGATATTGGAAGCAGGAATGTTATCCAAGCCCTTTTGGTTGCCATAACCGGTGAGGCTCGATTGTTTCCCGTCAATCAAAACCACAACTTTGTCGCTGCCTCGTAATATTACTCTGCCATTCTGATCGAATGATACACTAGGCATGGCTTTCATAGCATCCATAACCGACCCGCCCGACTGAGCGATCGAGTTGCTCATGCTGTATGTTTTTTTGTCCAGCTCGTCGGCAATTTCGCTTCTTTCGCCTTTTACAGTTACTTCTTCCAGTTGCGTTACCGATTGTTCTAAAGTAATTTTGCCAACATCGTAATTTTGATTTAAAGTCCCGATTAATATGTCGGTTTGAAAATTGTTGTAGCCCAGGAATGATACTTCCAGCCTATAGTTTCCCGGCTCTAAACCCTGAATGATAAAAAAGCCATCATCGTCGGTAATTCCACCATTCACCAAACTGTTATCTTCAGATAGAATGACAACCGAAGCATAAGGAATTACTGCTTTTGTATTTTTATCTGTAACCTGACCGGAAATTGTAGTGTTTGATTGTCCGGCCGCATTAAAACTGGTTATGAGGATTAATGCAAAGAATATTATATTTCCTTTCATACTATTAAAATTGATTACTATTCGTGTTATTCTACTGAACCCGCACTTTTATTTAAATAGCTGAAAAGATAGATGTTTTAAAACTGTAAATATGGCTTTTGTAAAGCCCGGCATTTAACCGTATCTCTACTTTTGCCCGATTAAAGTTAGTTAAATCATTTGTTTCTATGACAATTTATTGTCACTCGCTGAATTTTTCAGTCTATTTCAATTGCCAGTCAATCTCTTTTTTTAGCAAATTCTCCAGTGGAAACGAAAATTTTATCTGCTTGCCAAATGCAATGGCATCTGCCAGTTTGTATCCTTTGTATTCAACCATGTAAGCCATCATGAAATAGGTAACCCGGCCTGCGCTTCCACAATGAATTAATACCTTTTTGTATTTGCCATTCATGGCCTCAGCAAATTTCTCCAGGTTTTCGGGCGTGTAGCCATCATATCCTGAAACCGGCAACGAAACGTAATTCATTTTTAATTTGGCAACCATTTCTTCTTCGTTAAATGCTTCTTCGGCAAAATCTTCGTTTTCACCTTCTGTGCGAAGATTGATGACCAAATCAACACCCTGTTCTTTTAACCATTCAAAGGTTTCGAGATTGGGCTGACCGCTAAAATACATGTTATCGCTTTTAAACAGGTTGGGGGCATTATCGAGCTCTTCAACTTTAGGTATCTCTTTTTTCTGAGGAGTTGAAGCATGGGCCAGAGGTATGCTGAAAAGAAGTATTGTACAACAAAACAGCAGTAGAGTAAACGTTTTCATGAAATAGAATTTAGAGTTATTTTTTAAAGTTAATAATCCTGAAACGCAATTATGTTAATGAAGTGTTATTGCTTGTTAACGATTTCCGGCAGGCAGCCGATGTTGGGGGCGATATCGTTTAATAAAAGACGGAAAAAAGGGAAAGTGGAGGCGTTATGATTTAATAATTAGCTGCCGAAGCATTTGGTGAACCAATTATCATTTGATTGTGACTTGCCGGACGGTTGGGGAACAATTATTATTTAATAGCAAGCCAAAATAAAGGGGCAACTGTTGTTACCCCTTTAAATCTATGCTGTTTGATAAAACTTTTTGTACCATTTTACAAACTCGCCAATTCCCTCCGCCAGCGGCGTATCGGGCGAGTAGCCAAAGTCTTTTTCCAGCGCACTTACATCGGCGTAGGTTTTGTACACATCGCCGGGTTGCATATCGTGGTATTCTTTAACGGCTTCCTGTCCCAGCGCTTTTTCAATGGTTTCGATAAATTCCATCAATTTCACCGGGCTTGAATTTCCAATGTTATGCACCTTGTACGGAGCTCCAGATTCCCTTATTGGAGGTCCGTTCAGTATTTTGATGATTCCCTCAACAATATCGTCGATATAGGTAAAATCGCGGTACAGATCGCCATGGTTAAATATCTTAATGGCATTTCCGGCGAGAATGTTTTTTGTGAACGAGAAATAGGCCATGTCCGGGCGTCCCCACGGTCCGTAAACCGTAAAAAAGCGCAGTCCTGTTGTTGGGATACCAAACAAATGACTGTAGGTATGTGCCATCAACTCGTTGCTCTTTTTGGTGGCCGCGTATAAACTCACCGGGTTATCCACAGTGTCGTTAACCGACAATGGCATTTTTGCACTGTTGCCATATACACTCGACGAGCTGGCGTAAACCAAATGCTGAATGTTGTTATGGCGACACGCTTCAAGAATATTAATGAAGCCAACGATGTTACTGTCGATATAAGCTCGCGGATTTTCGATGCTGTAACGCACACCGGCTTGTGCAGCAAGGTTACAAACCATATCGAACTTCTCGGTTTCGAAAAGCTGATCGATTTGCTCGCGGTCTTCCAGGTTCATCCGAACAAACGAATATGCCGGATTCTTTGTGCTGACAACTTTTTTATGCCAGGTTTCAGCCTCTTTGGAAATTCCTGCTTCAGCCAAACGGGCATATTTCAGATCGGTAGAATAGTAGTCGTTGATATTATCGATACCTACAACTTCCACCCCTTGCTCCAATAATTTATTGGCAAGGTGAAACCCGATAAATCCCGCTGTGCCTGTTACTAATATCTTCATCTCAAAAAATTTCTAGTGATTAGGAAATACTTTGTTCTGAGCTAAATAATCCAAAATTGCATCCAGATTCTCCTCGTTCTGCTCCGGATTGAAAGCCAGTTTTGCATTTGTTGGAACTTCATATTCTAAATCAAAACCAGGTAAACCACTTGTTTTTCCCAGTTCTGCCAGTTCGTAAAGTTCCGGTTTGTTCTGCTTACAATACTCCAAATCTGCATCCATGTGCAATAAATGGAAACGTTCTTCGCCAATAATTTCAGCCACCTGCTTCCGTAAATTGTCGTTACGCGAAATAAATGAAGCGATGGCAATAATTCCCTGGTCGTTCAGCATTTTACAAATATGAGCCACACGACGAAGGTTCTCGGCACGGTCGGCAGGAGAGAAGTCAAGCTCGCGGCTTAATCCTGAACGTACAGAACTTCCGTCGATCAACACAACGGTTGCGCCGTTGTCGAACAATTTTTTCTCCAGACTAAATGCCAATTCATTTTTACCCGAACCATGAAGGCCGGTAATCCAGATAGTTTCACCTTTCTGGTTGTATTTCTTAATGTATTCTTCGGTTTTTACAAGCGGTTCACCTTTGGCAATTTTTGCCTTATCGACATCGGTAATACGCGACGGAAGACTGTTGCTGCCAAGCTTATCGATGATCATACCCACCGCACATGTGTTATGCGTTACCGGGTCAATTAGAATAAACGAACCGGTTTGTTTGTTCTTTTTATATGGATCAAAGAAAAGTGGCTTGGTAGTGGTGATCACTACACGGCCGATCTCGTTCAGCTTGAATTTTTCGATGTTCGATTTTTCAAGCGTGTTTACATCCACTTTGTATTTAATCTCGTCGATACGAGCCTTTGTATTGTTGTTGGCCTGTTTGATGTAAAACTGTGTAGAAAGGTTCATTTCGTTCTCATCCATCCAAACCAGCATGGCCTCAAACTGACGCTCAACACGTGGTAAGTTATCCGGGTGAACCAACATATCGCCACGCGAAATATCAATCTCGTCTTCGAGTGTAACGGTTACGGATTGTGGTGGAAAAGCATAGTCCAGTTCTCCTTCGTAAGTAACGATTTTCTCGACTTTTGATTTTTTCATCGAAGGCAGCACCATCACTTCATCTCCTTTTTTAATGATACCCGAAGCTACTGAAGTCGAGAATCCACGGAATTTAATATCCGGACGCAATACATACTGAACCGGGAATCGCAGGTCGTCGAAGTTACGGTCTGAACTTACATGAACGTTCTCCAAAAACTCCAATAAACAAGGACCGTGGTACCAATCCATATTCTCTCCTTTTTCCACAACGTTGTCGCCTTTTAAAGCCGACAGTGGAATAAAGTTTACATCAGGTATATCGAGTTGGGTAACAAAAGCTTTGTAGTCGGCTTTAATTTCCTCAAAACGCTCCTGTTTGTAATCGGCCAAATCCATTTTGTTAATGGCAACCACAACGTGTTTAATTCCCAACAAGTTGGCCAAATAAGTATGGCGTTTGGTCTGAGTAATTACACCGTGGCGGGCATCAATAAGGATAATGGCCAGGTTGGCAGTTGATCCACCGGTAATCATGTTACGGGTGTACTGTTCGTGTCCCGGAGTATCGGCAATAATAAATTTACGCTTGGCTGTAGAGAAGTAGCGATACGCTACATCAATGGTAATTCCCTGCTCACGCTCGGCTTTCAAACCGTCGAGCAACAAGGCGTAGTCAATTTCTTCACCGGCATGACCAATACGTTTACTGTCGCGATGCAAGGCTTCAAGCTGATCTTCATAAAGCATTTTACTGTCAGCCATCAGGCGTCCGATAAGCGTTGATTTGCCATCATCAACCGATCCTGCAGTAAGTAAGCGTAAAAGGTCTTTTTTCTGGTCTTGATCCAGAAACTCTTGTATGTTTAATTTTTTTGTAGTCATTGTGTGCAGCTTTTAGAAATACCCTTCTCTTTTTTTCTGTTCCATACTTGCTTCCTGGTCGAAGTCGATAACACGTGTTGTACGTTCCGAAACGGTAACGGTCATCATTTCTTCAACGATCTTTTCGATGGTGTCGGCTTCCGACTCAATAGCACCGGTAAGCGGGTAACAACCGAGCGTACGGAAACGTACCTTACGCATTTCAGCTTTGTCGCGCAATTCTTTTGGCATACGTTCGTCGTCAACCATAATCAGGCTGCCGTCGATGTCAACAACCGGACGTTCTTTGGCGTAATAAAGAGGAACAATCGGGATATTCTCCAAACGAATGTACTGCCAGATGTCAAGCTCAGTCCAGTTCGAGATAGGGAATACACGAATAGATTCGCCTTTCTGAACGCGGCTGTTGTAGATATTCCAAAGCTCAGGACGCTGGTTTTTGGGATCCCACTGGTGGAATTTATCGCGGAACGAGAAAATGCGTTCTTTCGCACGCGACTTTTCTTCATCGCGACGGGCGCCACCAAAAGCAGCATCAAATTTGTATTTGTTCAGACCACCAAGCAGGGCCTGCGTTTTCATAATATCGGTGTGAACTTTACTACCGTGAGTAAACGGACCAACGCCACTTTCAAAACCTTCTTTGTTGTAATGTACTATCAAATCCCAGCCTTTCTCTTTTGCATAGCTGTCTCGGAAATCGATCATTTCCTGGAATTTCCATTTCGAGTCGATGTGCATCAACGGAAACGGAACTTTACCGGGATAAAATGCTTTTTCGGCCAGGCGAACCATTACCGACGAGTCTTTCCCGATGGAATAAAGCATAACTGGATTTTCGAACTCGGCTGCCACCTCGCGGATGATGTGAATGGCTTCTGCCTCAAGTTCGCGAAGGTTGGTTAATGAATAATTATCCATTCTATTTTATTTTAGTTAGTACAGCCCGGAATGTTTATTTTTGGGTATGTTGCTGATATCTACCAATAGTAGGCTGTAGCTGTATTAAATATCTTCTCTTCTGTTGAAACGAATGCAAATATAGAATTTTATTCCGGTTGGCTTTACGATTAAAAGCTTTTGTCTGGAGAAGGAATTTTTCTTAAGAATGAATTTAAATAAGGATGGAGTTGCCGAGTTGATTAAAAGCTCCAGAAATAAGGAATGAGCAACATCGATAAAATGAAAGCGAGCAAATTAAGCGGAAGCCCGATTTTTAGGTAGTCGCGGAATTTATAATTACCAATTGCCTGAATAATAAGGTTGGTTTGATAACCGATTGGTGTCGAGAAGCTTGCCGATGCCGCAATTGCGATGGTAACAAACAATGGTTTTGGATCGACATTTAACTGTTGCGATGCGGCCAGTGCAATTGGAAATACCAGTGCTGCTGCCGCGTTGTTGGTGATAATTTCAGTGAAAATAGCAGTGAGAATATATAAGGCGGCCATAACTCCCCACGGACCGAATCCTTTTGAAAAATTAATGGTTGTGCGCGCGATAGCCTCAGCTGCTCCTGAATTCTGCATGGCTTTGCTAATGGCAAAGGCGCAGGCAATGGTAATTAATACGTCCCAACTAATGGCTTTGGTGTATTTTTGGTGCGGCATAATTTTTAGCCAGATCAATAACATAGCTGCAATAGACGAGAAGAAGAACATGTCGAGTGTTACACCTCCGGGCGATTCAATAAATTTTCCGATCGTTGTTCCTACTACCATCGCAAGCAGGATGATAAATGCAATCCATTTTTTCCAGAAAGTTCCTGTAGATCTGTAGTCGCGGATGTAAGAAGTGAGCAGAAAGATTTTTGATTCGCCCCAGTTCTCAATAAATTTTTCAGTTGTTAACAGGACCAGGTTATCACCGGTCTTTAATTTAAGTTTGTCTTTATTGCTCGTAATACGTTCTCCGTTGCGGTGCACCGCAAGTACAACTGCCTGGTAATGATCGTAAAAGTTAAATTCGTGAATTGTTTTACCAATTGCCGGAAACCGTGGCGATAAAACCGCCTCGTATTGTTTCAGGTTTTCCTTAGGGACATTTTTTATTAAATCAATTCCACTCAGTTTTACATTCGAGTTTGCCAGGATGTAATTTAAACGATCCGATTTTCCGGCTACGAGAAGCGTGTCGTTGGCTAATATTTTAAACGAACCTTTTTTGGTCTCAATAATATTTCCCTCGCGATTAATGGATTGAATAATAATCCCCTTCAGCTCTTTCATTCGGCCGTTCTTAATTTCAAGACCAATGAGGTTGCTGTTCTCCGTAATAACAATGTCGTAATGGTAATCCTTGTATTCGGTCGAGCTTTTTGAGTTGAAAAAAATCTTTTCTCCGGGAAGCAGTTTATTACTAAATACGGTCATATAAATAGTGCCGGCGATGGCAATAAAACCACCAATTTTCGCCAGTTCAAACATGCTGAATCCTTCGTATCCGTTCTCTAAAATTAAACCGTGTACAACGAGGTTTGTTGACGTTCCGATAAGTGTACACATCCCTCCAAAAATAGTAGCATAGGAGAGTGGAATCAGAAATTTCTTTGAAGAGAGGTTTAGGTTTTCCGACCACCTTTTAATAATTGGTGCAAAAATGATAACTACCGGAGTGTTATTTAAGAATGCTGATAAAATAGAAACCGGCAGCATTATCAGCGGAATCAGCGAAACCATTTTTCTTCGTTTTCGCGGAAGATAGGTTTGTGCCAGTCGGTTAAGAATTCCGGATTGTCGTACACCTTCACTCACTATAAAAAGAATGGCAATTGTTATCATTCCTTTGTTGGAAAAACCGGCTAACATCTCCTTATCTGTAATTGCTCCGGTTGCTACAAGTATGATGGCAGCAGAAAAAAAGATAAGTCCCGGGCGCATCAATTCCTTCGCCAGGGCAATAATTGTTAACAAAATAATGGCAAGTACAATATATCCTTCGGTACTAATCAAAGTGATGCGGTATTAAGTTGTCCCTCATCCCAAGCTATAGCTGCTTGAGAAAATCAAAACTAATATTAAAATTTATTCTCATCAAATAAATTGTCTGAAATTAAATTGGCTTCAAAACCAAATGCATGGTAAATTGTTGTAAATGTGCATGGTGTGTATGGGTGGCGAGAGAATAGAGGTGTGCGATTTATGAAAATGATGGCGATAAGAAGAGACTAAATTCAATTTTTTTAAAAAAAATGGCCATGTGATTTGTGTGGAAAGAAATAATGATTACTTTTGCACCCGCCTTTGAGAAACAAAGGTGCTATAAGGATGACTCAGTAGCTCAGTTGGTAGAGCACATCCCTTTTAAGGATGGGGTCCTGGGTTCGAGACCCAGCTGAGTCACCAAGTCGGAAATCATTCCGAATCGAAAGCGCTTAAATCGTTGATTTAGGCGCTTTTTTATTTTCCGAAATTCGCTAGGCTGAGCAAGCCGGATAATGAAATATATGAGTGTTTTTTTAAGGAAGTTCTCGAGTTGGTGCAACTTTATTTGTGTGAAAAAAAATAATGATTACTTTTGCACCCGCCTTTGAGAAACAGGGGCGCTAAAAGGATGACTCAGTAGCTCAGTTGGTAGAGCACATCCCTTTTAAGGATGGGGTCCTGGGTTCGAGACCCAGCTGAGTCACACCATTAAAAAGCTTCGAAAAAATTCGGAGCTTTTTTTATTTCCTAAAGTTTGAAAGTCCTTAGAAGAAGCTAGCCTTTTCAGGGCTTGTTAAAAGAAAACAGGAAGTAAAAACCCGAATGCGAACATCCTGTTTTTATTTCCTGTCTCAAATTTATTTAGTTTTTGCCGGAATAATTAAGTACCGGCCATTGCCACCTTTTTAAAACAATTCCTGGTTTGGTTTCCGAAATGCTTCCGCATTTTAAGGTAACCTGGTATTCTCCTTCAGCGGCCTTAAAAGTTGGCCAATATATTTTGCCAATTCTTTCTTGCTGAGGTAACGTTTTTTCGTAAACCAATTCTCCGGTTTTGTCTGTGATCTCAATTTTGGTTTCTTCATCTAAAGTTTCACTAAGCAGGTACCAAATTTCAAGTCCGTTGGGTTCGTTGGGTGAATTCAGATGATTGCTTCCGGTCATTTGATAATTTCCCCACTGAGCCTGCTGCGAGAAGTTCATTTGTGGTTTTGGTTCAATATCGAACAAATGCAATTCTTTCTTTTCAATTTCAGGAGTAAGTTGTTGAAGCGGGCTGATGTCAGTAATCCAGGCTGCACGCCCGTAAGTTCCCACAATTAAATCATTTTCCCTGGGGTGAATCAGCATGTCTTTAACAACAACATTTGGAATATTGGCATTAAAGGATGTCCAGTTTTCGCCTTTGTCAGTCGACACATAAACGCCTATTTCATTTCCTGCAAAAAGAAGCGCCGGATTTTTCCTGTCTTCAATAATGACATTCACCGGAGAATTAGGAAGTCCATTGGTGATCTTTTTCCATGTTTTTCCATAATCGTGGGTAACGTAAATGTGCGCATCAAAAATATCGTCAGTAAATCCACATTTTGAAATGTAGGCCGTGGCAACATCGTGGTTTGACGGAAACACTTTACTTACCCACATTTTGGCAGGAGCACCCGCTTTTTCCAAATTCGATGTCAGGTCTGTCCATGAGTGACCGAAGTCGTTTGTAAGTTGTACATGGCCGTCATCAGTACCGACCCAAATTATGCCTGCTTTTACCGGAGACTCATCAAGGGTAGAAATTGTGCAATATTGAATATGTCCTTTCCCGTGGATTTTATTCGGATCGTTATCCGTTAAATCAGGGCTTATTTCTTCCCAGTTTTCTCCACGATCTAAGGAACGTAAAACTTTTTGAGCACCAGTGTAAATTATTGCACTGTTGTGTGGCGAAATTGCCAGTGGGGTAGTCCAGGTGTAACGATAATGTTCACCTTCTTTTGCTTCCGGCAGAATGGAAACCCTTTCACCGGTTTCCTGATCAACATGTTGATGCGAGCCAAATTGGGTGGTAATATAAATGTTCTTGTTGTCTTCCGGGTCAACTTTGGAATACATGCCGTCCCACATTCCGGTAATTACCCAATCGGCAGGGGTAATTTGTCCCGACCATCCATTCGAGGGTGCTTTCCATGTTTCGTGATCTTGCAAACCTATGTAAATATTATATGGAGTTTCATTATCAACTTCAACGGAATAAACCTCTCCCAGCGGCATGTGGTAGTAGTGATTCATGGTTAATCCGCCATCGAAAGTCGAGTAGATTCCTCCGTCGGAACCAAGCATCATGTGACGTGGATCTTTAGGGTCGATCCAGAAAATTCTATTATCCCCAAAATTGGTTTGAAACAATTCCTGTTCGCGAAATCCGGGCCAGGTTTTGCCTCCGTCGAGTGTGTAAAACATATTCACACCAATGATGTAAATCTTATCGGGATCAACCGGATCGATAGTAATTCTGTTGAAACTGTATGCCGCTTTTCCGCTCACATCGTTTGTTTCCGGATCATTTATTCTCTTCCATTTTTCACCACCATTTTTGGTAATGTAAACTTCACCTCCAATCAGGTTGTCGAAAGAATGGTCGGTAAATTCATCAAAAGGAACCGGGGCGTCTGGATCGAATCCGGATTTTACATTAAGATTTTGAATTACTGCAACTAGAATGTGAGGATTTGCCCGATGAATGTCAAGGCCAATTCTTCCGAGAGGACCGGTAGGCAAACCGCCGGCAAGTACTTTCCAGGTAGTGCCACCATCGGTAGATTTGTAAATACGGCTTTTTTCGCCACCCGGATCAAAAGTCCAGGCAGTGCGCTCTTTCTGGTATGTGGCAGCGTATAAGATTTCAGGATCTTTAGGATTGATAATTAAGTCGGTTACACCGGTTTCGTCATCAACGTATAAAACCTTTTCCCAGTTTTTGCCGCCGTTAGTGGTTTTGAAAATGCCTCTTTCTTCATTTTTCGAAAACAAATGACCCATTGATGCCACCCAGACAGCATCTGGATTTTTGGGATGAATAACCACTTTTGCAATGTGGTGCGAATCATGCAAGCCCATGTTCTTCCATGTTTCTCCTGCATCAGTTGATTTCCATATTCCATTTCCGCTGTAGGAAGAGCGGGCGTTAAATGCTTCGCCTGTGCCGGCCCAAATAACTTCGGGATCAGACGGAGCAACGGCAAAATCGCCGATGGAAGAAGTTCCAAACGAGTTAGATACGCATTCGAAAGTTGTGCCGTTGTTTATGGTTTTCCAGATTCCGCCACTGCGCGGACCAACGTACCAGGTGTATTTGTGTTTTTCTCCCGGGTTTTCAGGAACAGCCAGTGAGCCAACCCATGCACTAATTCTGTACGCTCCAAGATTCCTATATTGAAATGCCTCGTATTTTTTTGAGGCATCATCTTGTGCAGAAGCATTAAAAGTAATTGACGTAAAAAGAAAAATGGAAATGAATATTCTGGAGAGATTCTTCATGATAAAATGCTTTTTAGGTAAAAATAAGGTCGTTTATTTTAGAAACAAACGACCTTTATTAATTAGTGTAAGTCTATTTCTATGGTTCCGGCTCAAATCTTCTGCGGCGTGTAAGTTTTTCTTTTTCATTAATCGGATCTGCATCCATTACAAAAATACCGCGACCATGTGTTGCAATAATAAGCATGTTATCGCGTGGATGAACCTGCAAATCATGCACATAAGCGAACGGTAAATCGCCCAGTACGTCCCAGCTGCTTCCTTTGTCTTTGCTAATGTATACCGATGCATCTGTGCCGAGGTATAAAATGTCAGGATTAAACGGATCTTCGCGAATAACATTTACTGGTCCAACAGGAATATTGCCTGAGATGTCTTTCCATGTTTCGCCAAAATCAGTTGATTTCCATACATAAACCTGGAAATCATCATCGCGTCTTCCGGTTTGTGTCATATAAACCGTTCCAAGCTCGTATTTCGATGCAACGATTCGGGATACCCAGCGCTGAGGAACGGCTCCGTTTCTAATTTCTTCCCATTTTTTACCACCGTCTTTGGTTCTCCAAATGCGGCCATCGTCGGTTCCGGCATAAAGTAAACCGTGAAGAAGTGGCGATTCGTCCAGTGACTGAATGGTTTGGTGATTAATATCCCCAAATTTATCGGGATCATTAAAAGTTAAGTCCGGGCTGATCTTTTCCCAGGTACTTCCTTTGTCCACCGATTTCATTACATATTGGGTACCAAAATATATAATATCGTTGTTGTGTTGCGACATTACAATCGGCGAAACCCACTGTCCGCGCAATACCGGTTCGTCGGGTAAATTTGGTGGAAGTACTTGTTTGGTGCTTGCAGGATAATTATCTACCTCGGCGCGTGCCAGATTGCCGTAAAAAACACTGGCGTATACGGTGTTGTTATCACGTGGGTCAATCACGTGGGTGCTTCCTTCTGCTCCCAGAGTGTGCTCAAATTCTACAGGTTGTACTCTGTCTTTTCCGCGCGAAATATCTACGGTTCCGTAAAAGCTGTGATGATCCTGAATAGATCCGAAAACACGAAATGGTGTGTTGTAATCAAAAGCTACGTTATAAAATTGTGCCAGCGGCAGCGCTTCAATCGGATGTTTCCAGTTTTCGCCTTTGTCGTACGAAATGGTAATTCCACCGTCTTGTGCATTGATAATGTAGTTCGGGTTGATGGGGTCGATCCAGAGTCCGTGGTGATCGGCATGAGGATCGCGGATAGAAGTAAATGTTTTTCCTCCGTCAGTCGATTTGTTTAGCCAGATTCCTAACGTATAAATGGTGTTTTCGTCTTTCGGATCAACTCTGATCTGGCCAAAAACCCAGCCATAAGTTCCCGAATGTCTTTCCATGTAGAGTTTTGTTTCGGGGGTTAAACCGCTGGTTTGTTGCCAGGTTGCGCCGGCGTTGGTCGATTTGTAAACGGTAGCACCTTTTATTACATCTTCTTTCTGGCGATTGTACGAATCCAGTTCGCCTTCTTTTGCTTCGTATGCAATTTCGTAATTGTCGAGCAAGGCGTAAAGAACATTCGGATTGGAAAGAGAAATGTCGATTCCTATGCGACCGCGATCTTTGGCTGCCGGTAGTCCGTTATTGATTTCTTTCCAGCTTTTTCCGCCGTCAGTCGATTTCCAGATTCCGCAGTTTCTTGTTTTCTCAAAAGTTCTGGGATCGTTCCATTTTAAACGCATTCTTTCCCAGCTTGTGGCGTAAAGTGTTTCCGGATTTGAAGGATCAAGAACCAGGTCGAACACTCCTGTATTTTCATCGATCTCGAGAATTTTATCCCATGTTGCTCCGCCGTCGATGGTTTTATATAATCCACGGTCCTTGTTAGGAGTCCATTCGTGCCCGGTTGCTGCCACATAAACGATATCAGAATTTTTTGGATGAACTCTAATTCTTCCAATGGTGTGGGTGTTTTCCAAACCCATTAATTCCCATGATACTCCGCCGTCTGTGGTTTTGAAAACTCCACATCCTGCATTCGAACTTCTGAAAATGTTGGCCTCACCGGTTCCAACCCAAACCACATCTTTGTTTTGTGGGTCAATAGCCAGATCGCCAATTGAAGCAGTTGGCATATCCTCGAAAACCGGTTCAAAGGTTGTGCCTTCGTTTACTGACTTCCAAACGCCTCCTGTAGCAGATCCGACCCAAATGGTGTATTGGTCTCCCCTGGGTGAAATGGCTTCAACGTCGGTGCATCGTCCGCTAATGTTGGTTGGTCCAATAAATTGCCAGTGGTAATCTTTGTATGGCGAGGATTCAGATAGTGATTTTTGGTTTTCGAACATTTTTACCCGCTCGGTTCCTAATAGAACAGGCTTCTTCTCTTGCGAATAGCCAAGAACGGCAGTAAAAACTAAAGTTGCTGACAGCCATGCAGATAAGCTGGTTTTTAGATTTTTTCTCATTGAGTATGGTTTTTTAATTGGATATTCATATTACGAATTGGCATCGATGAATGAATGCAATATGTAAAATTTAAAGCTTTTTACGTAAAAAAATGACACAATAAATAATGTGTTGCTAACAATAAAATATTAGACATGATTTATGTCATCAAAAAGATATCGAAGCTGTCACGTTTTATAAAATTACTAATAATTTGTTTTTAGGGATTCTGAAATCAAAGAGGAATTTGAGCGGGGCGGATGAAGTATGAATGAGGAAGCTGAGTTTTTTGAAGAATCCGATCGTGTATGATTTGGATAAAAACAAAAAAGACAAGTACTAATTTTTGTTGTACTTGTCTTTCGGTGTAGCGAGAGGCGGGCTACTTTTTCTTGTTTTTATTTTTCATAAATTATCGTAGTGAGAAAACAATATGCCTTTGTTCATGGGGTTTGTGTAGAATTTGTTTTATCTTTATGGAAAATAAAATTAAATAAGATTAATACATTGTGTCCCAAATGTGTCTCAGTCTTTGGGGTAATAAGAAAGGTATCGTCATGGCCAATATTAATTTCGTTTTACGTGATCCTTATAAGGAGGGAACCTCCGAAAAGGTTAGGGAAAATAAAAAAAAGGGAAAGCGTGTAGATAATTTTTTCAAACCGATAGAAGTCCCGATAATTGTAGTTTTCGGATACGATAGGAAGCACAGATTTAAATGTAAAACCGACTTGAAGATTAGACCACGAGAATGGGATTTTAAGAAGCAAAGAGTGAAGTCATCACTTACGGGGAGCTTTGAGTTTAATGATCGGATAGATAGCTTACAGAAAGAAATTGTCGATTTTTATAATGGTTTAACCTCAAAATCAAAGGAAATAACCTTTAACCAGGTGAAGGATAAGATTACTGAGTTTGTAAAGAATCAACAGATGCCAGATTTTGAGGAAGGAACGGGTTTTTTTGATGTGCTTGATGCTTATATCGAACGGAACAAAACTAAGGTTTCTTCTCGTACAATACAGAAATATAAAACACTGAAAAAGTCACTTACTGAGTTCACCAGTGCGAAAAAAAAATACCGAAACTTTACTTTTTCGCAAGTTGATCTGAATTTCTATGATGATTACCGGAATTATTTATTGATGGAAGTTGATAATCCAAAGAGAAAGGATGAAAATGGTAAATGTGAAAAAGGCTTGTTGGATGATACCGTTGCAAAATATATAGAGAACTTAAAAAACTTTATGAAATGGTCGCTGGAAAGAGGGTATCATACGAACAGGGAGTTCCAGAGAAGAGACTTTTCTTCAAGCCGAAAACCCAAACAGGAAATAGTAACTCTGGAATTTGAGGAGCTAAAAAACTTTTATGAGCATGACTTCTCCAGGGATCAAAGGTTAGACCAAGTTCGAGATTTATTTTGTTATGCTGCATTTACGGGGCAACGCTGGGGGGACATTTCTAATTTTAAGAAGGAAGATATTGTTGATGACGCATGGATTTTTACTGCTGAGAAAACTGGCAAGCAGACAATAGTCCCTTTTGTTGGTTACATTGCACCAGCCTTAACGATATTGGAAAAATATAACTTCAAGTTGCCTGAAATAAGCAATCAAAAGTTTAATGACTATGTCAAGGAAGCTGCCGAAGAAGCAGGGCTTGATCGCCTGGTATCAATCAAGCGTATGAGAGGGCGTGAAATATTAGTTAGAACAGAACCTCTACATCGACATATAACAATGCACACTGGGCGTAGAACGTGTGTCTCATTGCTATTGAATGTAGCCAAAATGCCAATTCCTCAGGTAATGGATATTACTCAGCACACTGATTTTAAAACCTTACGTAAGTATATTAACGAAGATCCAGCCGCATTACGCAAGAACCTAAAAGAGACAAGGAGTGTGGTTGATTTGGAATTGAAGGTAGTTAAGAGGGCTAACTGATGTGTCCAATAATTGCATTTTTATACTATAAATATCTTCAACGGGTAAAATTAGCTTTTACACTACAAAATGTACAGTAGAAGCATTGGAATTGTTGATATTTCGGTGCTTTTTGTTGTTAGGGTGAAGAAATTTTTTTTAGACATAAATTTTACACTTTTTGTTTAACCTGACTTGTATTTTCCTACCTTATCAGAACAGCTTTGATAATAATAATATCATACGATGTTCAACCGATACGTTTTAGCCAGCAGCTACCAAAGAATCCGATCCAAATTCGATATGGCATCATTGCCGGAAGGAGAAGAATACATCCCATCATATAACATTGCTCCAGGGAACAACGCTTACGTAATCATACCCGGCTTAAATGAATCGGCAGAAATACACGGAATGAGTCCGGTAATACGAGCCTACTATGAAGAACGAAAACCATCAAAGGTCATCAGATCGTTCAGTTTCGGCTTACAGGGAGTGGAAAAGTACACCGTGAACTTCATCCGGGCAGAAGGAGATCGTAACCTGAGCAACGATCCACACTATACAGGATCAAAAGCTATATTCCTAAAACCGAATTACAAGAAGATCATTCGGGAGCAGCGATGCTTGGTTCTTGCCGATGCGTTTATTGTTGACATTGATAAAAAACCACACTTGGTCTATATGAAAAATAAGAAGCGACCATTTGGCTTTGCCGGACTGTGGAATAAAACTACCGATGCAGATGGCAATGAATCCTACTCATTTGGCATATTAACAACCGTAGCAAATCCGTTGATCAGGAAGCTGGGGGGCGACCGGATGCCAGTGATCGTACCAGAGTATTCTGAGAGGCGATGGCTATCGACAAACAATACGTTGTCGCAGGTGCTTGATATGCTTAATCCGTATCCGGCACATTCATTGAATGCATATCCTGTATCGGAGCGTATCAGCGATCCGGTTAATAATGATCTGTCGGTGATCCAGCCAGTTGGTAGGCGTTTGTATAGCGAACGAATGGAACCACTATCCAGGAAACGAGTTAAGCCAGTTCGTGAGCCGATGGATTCTCCTACTATGGAGGAAGTTGCTCGGATGGGTAAAGAAACTAACTGAATATTCCTTCCTCCCCCGATTTTGTTAAGACTAATTTAATTACTTTGCAAAGTGGTTCTGATCTACTCATAAATCACCAGTAATCAGCAAATACATTTTCTTCTTGAAGTTCAAAGTCAGCAGTTTTTCTGTACCAAATGACATAACCTTCTCCATGAATGGAATATTCGTATTTAAAGTAATGAGACGTTGAAGCTGGTTGTTTTCTAATTTCTTCGTACCCATTTAATAACTTTTTTCTCTTGGTGAACGCAAGAATATTTAGGACATCATTTCTACAAAGTTCATGTTCTGTTTCAATTACTCCCGTTAAAAACAGGCTACTGCGAGTCCAAAAATCAAACTTCACATTAAACAAAGTTGTATAGCGATTATTTTCATTTGAGAGAGAATCCTTGACGCCAACTGCCCCATATGTAACGTGTGTAGCGATGTAATAAACAAATCTTGAACATACAAGAATTATCATTAAAGGTATCCAGATATGCCAGTATTCAGATAGGGATTTCATAAGGAGTGATATAAATTTTAGTAAACGTGTTTATTTTATTAATGAAGTAAATTATTTCATTCCTCTTTTACGCTTGATTTCTTCAATTTTCTTGGTCTGTTCATCCCAGTATTCTTGCCTGGGTGCATCTTCCCATCCACCATATGAATATATCCAGCCAAGAATTTCACTTATACCTTCCCCATAAGGAATTTCATCATCAATAAGAAGTCCAGCCAGGCTCTTGCGATTATATGTCCACCAGGGATACTGTATCACTCTTTCACCTTCCACTATTTTAATATAAGGCGGTTTAATATGTCTCTCAGGATCGCCAATCAACAGTTGTCGGATTGCAATTTCCCTTGCTTCGGTTACCTTCATATCGCCAGTTAAAATATCATCCACGAGATAGGCTGTTCGAACTTCAAGCATATCACAATACCAGTGAAGGTGTTGATCCCAGAGTAACTTGTAGTAGAAATCCAAATGGTCGGATTTCAGTATCCCGGCAATAATCTGCCCGGTTTCATTCAGCTTTTCAATACGATCACGATCACTTGGTTTCGGTGTTCCGGTGCGGTGCATAGCTTCAATATATAAGTCAAGGTCATTGATACTGTTTAGTTGATCAATTTTGAAAATGTAGTCTGCACCATATTCATACCATACCTCATAATAAGCATCCATCCACAGATATAGCTTGACTATGTAGTTCTTCCAAACTCGTCTGGCGAGGTATTGGGCATCTTTCGGTATGTGCTTGTTTTCTATATCCATTGGATTACTTTCATAATCTTAAAATTATACTGTCAGAAGCATTTTTAGTCATCAAGGTAATCCTCTGCCGTAGCATCTTCCCAGCCACCATATTCATACAGCCTACGATGAACTTGTATGATTCCGTCATCAAATGCGCTCTGGTTTTCAATTAACCAGTTCTGCTCACTTTTCCGGTGCATAAACCAATTCGGAAATTCTATTCCACCTACATTGTATTTCTTGATATATGGCGGCAGTATATGTCTCTGTGGATCGCCTTTAAGTAGTTGTTTTATGGCAATTTCTCTGGCTTCGGTAACCTTCATGTCACCAGTAAGAATATCGTCCAATAGATAGGCTGCACGGACTTCCATCATATCGCAATACCAGTGTAGGTGTTGATCCCAGAGTAACTTGTAGTAGAAGTCCAGATGGTCGGTTTTCAGAATCCCGGCTATGATCTGCCCAGTTTCGTTCAGTGTGCCATAACGATCACGTCCTCCTGGTTCCGGCACCCCGGTGCGGTTCATCGCTTCGATATATAGGTTCAACGTAACTTCACCGCTAAGATGCTTAATTTCCCATATTTCATTAGTGCCGTATGTAAAATTAACTTCATAGAAACGTCCCTGCCACGAGTACAACTTAAACTCGTTATGGTGCAATACTCGCCTTGCAAGGTATTCGGCATCTTTCGGTATGTGCTTGTTTTCAATATCCATTGGATGGGAATTGGATTTTGAATTTACATAAAAATTGACAAAGTCGATGAATTTCTTTGACCTTATGATCAGAAAATATTAATTCCATAGGCATTAGACTGGTAACATATTAAGGACTCCGATAAGTTGAATTGTTATCCTGTGTGTATGGAGTAATTGCCTGGTTATAGTTGTTTACGATTGTTTGTGGCCATTTACTTATCGCTTTTCATAATTTCTGTTAGCACGGTTCATTACCTTAGTCAATGACGGAGTACGAGACTGTATTGTTGCAAAAACCTCAGGGTATATGCTCTGTCTGCATAAAGGATCAGTTCCTGTGTTTAGGTTAGAAATTACATTTGCTTTAAGCTATATTCTTTTACTACATCGGTTTACTTTCGGCTGGTTGTCGGTTTTACAGCCATAAACTCAAACAAGTTTAACTGTTGATCCTTTTCTTCCAGCGCACGAACAATTCTTATCCTCAACTCAGCACTGTAGCCGGACACCAGTTCCAAGATTTGTGCTTTATTTAAAGTGTACTCTCTATGCTTTTGATTTCCAGTATTTGGATGAAGGTAGTACCCCTGCTCAATTTTGGGCAGGGCTAATCTTTCGTAGTGTTCGTTCAGTACATCGCAATCTCTCAATACATGATCGTGTCTTTTTCCTGTGATCTGTGCGATTTCCCGGCTGGTCATTGTAAGTTGATCCTAAAATTTATTCCGGTCGCTGTTGGTTGTTTGCATCCGGATAATGCCCCAATCGAAATTTCGATCCGGCTGTTTTTCCCACGATGGCTCCATCACTCTAATTGCTTCCATAACGTGTTTGTGTTGTTTGCCAGTTATCGGTGCGATCTCCCGGCTGGTCATTGTCGATCTGAAAAATATGTATCCCCTGTTTATCTGTCTATTATCGGCATGATAGTTCACGGCGGAGATTATAGCCATGCTCATTCTCTGTGTCGCTGATTTCCAGTGTTTGGACGATGGTAGTATCACTGCTCAATTTTGAGCAGGGCTAACCTTTCGTAATTGTCGTTCAGTACATCACATTCTCTTAGTATATGTTGGTGTTCTTCGCCTGTGATCTGTGTGATCTCCCGGCTGGTCATACTAAGCTGATCCTGAGATTTATTCTGGTCTCTGTCGGTTCCACTGGTCGATGTAATAGGTCGCATCAATTTTGAATTGACCTACTTTGTCCATGCTGTTTCCATTTCTCTGATTGCTATCTTCTTTCGCTCTGTCGGTATTCTGTCGAAAGGGTGATGGTTTTTGCTGTAAAGTTGTCGCTTTATTATCGGTTCTGGTAGTAATGCTGTTGGTTTTCGTTGGTTATGTATGATTGATCAAAATGAAGATTGGTACGCTTTGCAGAGCAAGTGGAGCAGTATATATGTCGATATTGTGGCAGTTTTTTAATTGCTGGATAGTGGTATAAGCCGATATGCTTCTTTCGCTGGTCGAAACCGAGGACTTTAGGATAAAAAGATATAGACGATATATTGTGTTGCGGGAACGCAGAAAGTATTTGCGTGAAGTTGATTTAGCCGATTAGCTAACATTGATACCAGGCTTCAAATCGAAAGGACGAGATAGCAACTTTGCCACACAGCTACCAAAAAAAAAATGCCGGGAACTACTGCCCCGGCACTGTATAAATTGTGTTGTAAATGTTACCTGCTCTATCGACGTAAGCTCTCGCCAGAAAACTTTATCACCCGGCATAAACGCTTTATCCGATCCATTGTTCGCACGCCATATCTTCCGAGTATTTCTGAACCGGTAAGGTTCGATGATACAAAAAGTACCTTCGATTCAGTTTCAGCGATATTAAAAACATTATTCATTGCCTCGTGCTTTGCGCCATAATCATTTACAATCGGCTCAACACCCATTTCATCAATGGAAATAAATTTTTTCCTTCTTATTTCTGCAAATTTGGCGTTAACATCCTCTGCATTATAGCAGTTTACCACCTTGGTAAATTTAGCCATGAATAAAACCGGTAACACATAGTGGATAATGTTAGTTTTGCCTCGTCCTACGTTTCCTGTTAAAAACAGGCCTTTCCCTTTAGTGTCGGACAGCCAATCTGCAACTTCATCAAATTCTGGTAAATAGGTAAATTTACTCATCGTATTATCTCCTGCCAGCATAGCCTGTTCCAACAAGACTTTACATTCTGGGACTGACCCAAATGAAAAAGATTCAAATGCTCTTTCCTTAAAGCCAAAGTTCTGCTTCATAGCTAAAATAGTTTGTTCTATTTCTTTATTAAAATCCTGCATCGTTTATTAATTTTTTATTGTTGTTTTCATTTAATGATTTTAAAATCTGACCTGGGCGTTGCTCGTTGTTGGAATAGGAGTTTTTGTTCCATCGGTTTAAGCGTCTGGCAGTATCCCAGGTTTTTTCCATTTCCATTCGCATTTTTTTACCCGATGGGTTCGGCTCCGTCCAATAGTCGAAGAAGTTTTTAAGCATATCGCTTCCATATTTGTTCTGAAATTGTTGGAGCGCAGACGCGAAATCCTTTTTTCGCTCTGCTAAATCCTTCTTCTTGTTCTTATCGTTCTTTTCATTATTGTTAGGTGCCACCGTTTCGCCACCCGTTTGCCGCAGCTTTGCCGCAGCTTTGCCACTTGCCTTGCCACCCTGCTCGTCTTTAAGTTGGTAAGTATCCCAATTTAAGATCGTTATGATACGTCCGTGCTTTGTCACTTTGTTTGCCAGAAAACCAAGGCTTTCAAATCTTTTTAGTGCCGTCCTTACGTTTTTTACTGACACCCCCTTTCCTGATTTTATAACTATCGAATCCAGGCTTGTTACGAATTGCCCGGGAGATACTCTGAATTTTTGGCCACCCCAATCCCATTCAGATTCCTGGTGGTTCGCCAGCATCAGCAAAGTCATGAGAATAGTCTTTTGCTCGGGTGTTGAATTAAGCCAAATCGGTTTTCCCAATAGCTTCCTGTGTAGCTTTACCCAGCCTTCCATTATCGACGATATTTCAAGGGTTGTACTTCGGTCAATGCAGCATCAAGTTCATCATCCCGGTACAGAACCCTTCCATTTAACCGGTAGCCTTTTATAATGCCTTTTTTAGTAAGCTCATTCAAGGTCGGTAAGGAAATGTGCAATTTACTGGCTGCTTCCTTCCTGGTTTTGTAAATGATTTCCTGCTTTTGAGAACTGTAATTTTGAAGTTCTTCCCTGATAATCGCTCTTAAACGAGCTTCGTGTTCTTCTTCGGTAAGCGGTATGATTATTCCCTTCATGGTGTATGATTTTCCACGAAGGTATTGGATGGGGTAAAGTTTATTTTTCCATTATTTCCACAAGGAAAAGGATGGAAATAAAAAAAGGCAAAACTGAGCTATTTTCTATGATTTAATAGTGATCTGAATGTCCTTTTAAATTCGTCATGTGAATCACTTTCACTTGGCCGGGTAGTTAAATTACGAATCGTCACGTATGTATTGCTAACTAACTGCTCGGAGACTTGTAGTCCAAACTCACGGTATAGGGCAATAAGTTGAGGTTTCTTACCTCCTTGCTTTATGAGTTGAAAACCGTATTCTGGCTCTTTAAGTACGAAGTATGCAATAGCCAGCTCATTTTTCGCTCCAGTTTGTCCCTGCCAACAATCGTTTTTGTCGATGTAACCATGCTTTCTGAAAATTTCCTTTAAGGCTTCTGGCGTTTCTTTATATTTAAACAAGTCCTCGTACTTAACTTTGGAAGGTGATCTCTTTTGAGTCTTTTTGGATTTTGCGTTCATCATCTCTACAATGCAATGCTGTAACTGCGGGATCAGGCTTACCCTTTCCTCTATGGATGACAAACGTTTTAATAGGGCTTCTGATTCATCGGTTTTGTTATTCTTTTTCCTGTGCCCATCCCATTCCATGCGAAAAAAGGTTAGAAGTCCTTCTCGGTCGTCTGGATAATTCTTGAATGTTCCTTCAATATCCAGTTCTAATTTGTCAATAATCTTCTGGCAGAAAGTGATTTTATCTTCATTGTTATCAAAAAAAACGGAGTATTGAAGAAGCTGAACTGCCAGAAAGTTTTTATGCCCGGGTTTTATTTTACTGACACTGAAATTAAGATGATAGAATAAATCGAAATTTTCGACTGCGTGATATTTTAAGGCAAGCAATTTACTCTTATCCAACGATTTGATTTTCTCACTTTCCCCATACTTCTTTTTAATGATGTCGCTCCAGGTTTCCAAATTCAATAAATGTTATAATATGCTGTTAAGTAAAAGAGGGCTTATATGCCGATTGCTGAAAAATATTGCTAATTTCGGGAAATTACAATAAAAGTTTTGAACACTGATCTCACTAATCGTTATGAACCTATCCACCGGCCAGATCATAAAAAATTTACTTACCGATGAGCCAGTTCGAGTGACAAAGATTGCTCCATTGGGAAGTATGACTTCAATTCATTATGTTGGAATTAACTCAAATGTGTCCAACAATAAGCTGTTAACCAAAGACCAACTGGAAAAGCTGGAAATCATTTCCGAAGATGGCACATTCAATTTTACCGGTAATCCCGAAAAATTTAAACTGTTTGCCGAAGCAGAACGAATTAACTCAGCATACCAGTTCGATCCATTATTTGCAGTTAATTGTAGTGTTATTGATCCTCTGCCGCATCAGGTTGAAGCAGTTTATAAATATCTACTACCACTTCCTAATATAAGGTTCCTGCTTGCGGATGACACTGGTGCAGGGAAAACAATTATGACGGGACTACTGATTAAAGAACTAATGATGCGTGATCTGGTAAAACGCATTTTAATAGTTACTCCGGGTGGTTTGACCAAGCAATGGCAGGAAGATGAATTGGGCTTGAAGTTTAATCTACCCTTTAAGCTGGTTAATAGGGCAACTTTTAATGCCGATCCGAATATCTTTTCCTCAAACGACAAACTGGTAACTTCAATCGACTTTATACGCTCAGAAGATGTATTAAATGTACTTGGTGAGGTTAGTTGGGATATTGTCGTTGTGGATGAAGCGCACAAACTGAGTGCTTTCGATTATGGGCATAAGCGATACCGTAGTAAACGCTACCAGGCTCTTGAAAAAATTTCCACCAAATCAGAACATCTTCTTCTATTAACAGCTACACCTCACCGTGGAAGAGCAGATACATTTAAAAACCTATTACAACTGCTGGATGAAGATATTTTTGCCAGTGAAAGTCTGGTTACTTCACGGATTAATGAAATCAATGAATCAGGCATCAATAAATTCTTTATTCGCAGGTTGAAGGAACAAATGAAAGATTGGTCAGAGCAACCATTATTTAAGGAGCGTTCCACCAACACTATCATGTACAAACTTACGGAAGAGGAAAAACGTTTGTACGACAGGGTTACCAACTACCTGATGAAAAGAAGGGAGGAAGCTCAGCAGCAATCCAATATTCATGTTTCACTGGCTTTAATGGTAATGCAACGTAGGCTTACAAGTTCCATCTTTGCCATTTACAGAACATTAAAAAACAGATATGATGCACTGAATGGATTGTTACAAGAATTAACAGACAATCCAAGCCTTTGGAAACAGCGACAGAAATTCGATTTGGAAGTGACCAATATTGATGATTACGATGATTTGGATGATGATGAAAAGGATGGCTTGGAAAACATTTTATCTGATCCTAAGAAATTTAAACTCTTTACCACAGCTAAAAGCCCTTCTGAACTGCGGGATGAGAAAGAACAGGTTAAGCAGCTTTTTGATTTTGCCGAACACCTTTATAACAGCCGACAAGAGGAAGCTAAATTTCATCGTTTAAAACGGCTATTAAAAGAAAAAGGAGTATTCGATAACAAGGATGAAAAACTCGTAATCTTTACTGAGCACAAGGATACTTTAATGTACCTAACTGATAGGCTCTCAAATAATGGATATACTGTTGAAACTATTCATGGTGGTAAATCGGTTGATGAACGGAGGCAAGCCCAGGCTGCTTTTGCAAGAGAATCACAAATACTAATTGCAACCGATGCTGCCGGAGAGGGTATTAATCTCCAGTTTTGTCGGTTACTAATAAATTGGGATATTCCGTGGAATCCAAACCGGCTGGAACAAAGAATGGGGCGTATTCATAGGTACGGACAAAAGCAGGATGTACTTGTTTTTAACATGGTTGCACAAAATACAAGAGAAGGTAATGTATTACAGCGATTATTAACTAAACTGGACTTAATCCGAGAGCAGATTGGTAACGACAGGGTTTATGATGTTATCAGTGATGTCTTTGAAGAAGTTGCTATGGAAGATATAATTAATTCCACATTCAATCGCAAAGAAACAAAATTCGATGTTACTATTGATGCCAGCCTTACCAAGGAAAATGTTGAAAAGAAGATTAAGGAGCAGAAAGAAAAAATGGCGCACAGCGATGTGGATTATGAAAAGGCCAAAGAACTGAAAGAAAAATCAGATGAAAGACGGCTCCAGCCAATATATATACAGCAATTTTTTGAAAAGGCTTATACATTCATGGGAGGAGAACTGGAAAAAGTCAATAGTTCAGTTTATCACATCGTTACTATTCCCGATGCTATTGTTCATGTATTACGTGAAGATTACAACATTTCAGCAGACCTGACAGAGTATCAACTATGTTTTGATAAGCAGGTATTCCTTGATTTCCAGTTTAATAATCTCGGTGCGAAAATGTTTTATGTGAATCCGGGAAATCCGATATTCGATGCCTTGTTAAAGGTTGTGCGCAACCAGTACCGTGAAGAAATGATGAAGGGTACAATCCTTGTTTCACCAGAGGATACCGATTCTCATTTAGCATTTGTTGTCAAGTCTCAGATTACAGACAATAGGCCATCTAAAGGCCATGAAAACGTTGCCGATGAAACAATACATTTGGTATGTTATGACCACAACAACGAATTGTCAGGTACCTCTCCGGCAAAACTTATTGACCTTAAACCTCCTTCTGATTTTGCTAAAAAGATTGACACACCTGAGCCGGTACAAGAGGAATTGATAAACGAATGGTGTTTTACAAATATAACTGCTCCGCAGTTTGAGGTAGTTCAAAAGCGTATCAAGGAAGATATTTCTCAACGTAAACTATATCTTGATGAAGCGTTTAATAACATCATTTTTGACGTGACTAACGATATAAATGAGTTACAACGTAAGATACTTCTGGGCGACAATAAGGTGAACGACAAAATCCAGAAGAAACAGGCAAAAATCCAGGACTTAATGGTTCGGAAGGAGCAGCGACATAAAAAGTTGGAAGCTATGACTCAACTGTCACCAAAGGAGCCGGAAATTATGGGCTGTGCCTATGTTGTTCCCTTGAACCAGATAGAGTATCAAAAACATTACGGAATGAAACGTGACGATGAGGTTGAAAAAATCGCCATGGATTATGCTGCTGCTTACGAGCGCAGTAACGGGTGGACTCCCGAAGATGTATCATCGTTAAATCTGGGCTACGACATCAGAAGTACAAGCCCAGAGCATATTAAAAAATATATTGAAGTAAAAGGCCGGGCAACTATCGGTGGTATTATGCTATCAGAAAATGAAATGTTTCGTTTGGGACAGTTGGGCGATTCGGCATGGTTGTATATAGTGTACAACTGTAAATCGAAACCTGAATTGGTTCGTATTCAAAACCCAGCCAAAAATCTTCAATACGAGAAATTATCAAAGGGGGTGCAATATTTTCTTTCAGAAAAAGAATGGAAAAATTATAATTAAATTTGCTCAGAACTGATAGATTGCGAAAAATTAATACACAACGATGATAGACTATGTAAAAATAGCAGGTTATAAATCAATCAAAGAAATCAACTTAGATATTAAACCAATTAATATTATAATTGGTGCAAACGGTTCAGGGAAGAGTAACTTTATTTCCTTCTTTGAATTTCTTAACCAGGTATATCAGCAGAACTTAGCCGAGTACATTGCTCTTAGAGGAGGGGAAGAAAAAATATTGCACAAAGGAGCTAAGATTACCTCAGAATTAAAGTTTGAAATTAGTTTCAATAATGAGTTAAATGGTTATTCTGCAACCCTTCACTTAGGTGAAAGTGGATTTGTTTTTATGAATGAATATTTACTCTTTCGAGGTGATAAGGGATGGGACATTTCAACAAAAAGAAATGAAGCATATATTAAAAGGACTGACAATTATCGAGCAAAATATGTAATTCGATTTTTGAAAGGATTTAGAAAATATCACTTTCATGATACCAGTAAAAATTCACCATTTAAACAACTCAGCCATATTGAAAACGATAGTTATTTTCTATACGAAGAAGGAAAAAACCTTGCAGCTTATCTGTATTCAATAAAGGAGGATAGCAAAATCATATATAATCGGATTATAAAGACGATACAAAGTATTGCGCCATTTTTCTCCGATTTCTATTTTCAGCCAAATAAAGAGGGCTACTTAAAATTGCAGTGGCAAGATAAGTATAGTTCTAACATTTATGGAGCGAATGACTTTTCGGATGGGACATTACGTTTTATAGCCCTTACCACTTTGTTCATGCAGCCCCAACTGCCTGATACAATCATCATAGATGAACCAGAGTTGGGACTACATCCAACTGCTATTACCAAACTCTCAGGGATGATTAAAAGTGTTGCTGCAAAAGGAACGCAGGTTATTTTAGCGACTCAATCAGCAGACTTGGTAAATCATTTTGAACCAGAAGATGTAATAACGGTTAATCAACAGAATGGTGAAAGCCTGTTTAACCGGCTAAGTTCAAAAGAACTCGAACACTGGTTAGATGAATACAGCCTTGGTGATCTGTGGCAAAGAAATATTCTGAAAGGAGGACAACCAGAATGAGTAGTGGCATTAAGCGTATTATTATAATATGTGAGGGGCCAACTGAAAGAGAGTTCTGTAAAGATGTACTTGTCCCTTATTTCGCTCCAAAAAATATATTTATCGAATACCCTTTGATTAAAAAGTCGGGTGGGGGAATTGTGCCTTGGAAATCCTTAAAGGATCAAATAATTACCCATTTTAAACAGGATGGGAGTGCGATTGTCAGTACTTTGATTGATTATTATGGTATTCCTGGCGATTATGATTATCCAGACTGGGATGAAGCACATCAAGAGACCGATAAATCAAGAAGAATGGAACATCTTGAACAAGGTATGCTTCAAGCTATTCCCGATATTTATAGAAACAGATTCCTTCCATACATTCAGTTGCACGAATTTGAAGGAATCCTGTTTAGTGAATTAAGACCTTTCCTTCATAATTTTCTCGAAGAAGAATTTGTTGATTATCCTGTATTTGAGGCTATTTTTAATTGCCAGAATCCAGAGGAGATTAATAGGGGGAGGAAAACAGCTCCGTCAAAAAGACTCTTACGCCATATTGTAGGGTATAATAAAGTAGTTTATGGCGCAACATTGGCCGAAGAGATAGGATTAGCCAAAATTCGTGAAAGATGTCCTCGTTTTAACGAATGGATCAATAAAATCGAAAACATTTAATGGAACCAAAAAAATTAATAGAAGTTGCCATGCCGGTAAAAGAGGTGTCGGCAGAAAGTGTACGTGACAAATCAATTCGCCATGGGCATATATCAACATTGCATTTATGGTGGGCAAGACGGCCATTGCCAGTTTGTCGTGCCGTAGTGTTTGCCAGCCTGGTGCCAGACCCATTGGATGAAAACTGTCCGGTACAATTCCAACAAGCTGTGGCAAAATACCTGGCCGATAAAAATTACAGCCCGTACGATGATATTCCACATACTGCCGCTATCGATCCGATGGAGGACAATATGCGTAACCGTTTATTGATGTTTATTGGCAAATTCTCTGACGAATATGTTGCCAACGAAAAACTCGGTAAAAAAACACCCTCTAAAAAACAGCTATCCGATGGTTCGCTTATTAAGTGGGAAAACAAAAACAGTCCCGAGATTATTGGCATTGCTCGTAAACTAATATTCATAGCACATAACTCCTTAAACAATGGAAATAAGGCCGATTTGGTCACGCTTGAAAAACGATATAGCAAACTTTGGGATGGCATTGCAACAGCAGAAAAAGACTTGTATGGTACCACCAATCGACACATTGCAACAGTCGATGTAACAGCCAAAGAGAAAGCCTTAATCGGTGCCATTGATGCCTATCTCGATCGTATGCCAAAGGTATTCGATCCCTTTGCAGGAGGAGGTGCTATACCTCTTGAAGCTGCCCGACTGGGGTGTCGCACTTATGGCAATGATATTAATCCGGTGGCACATATTATTCAACGTGGTAGTGTAGAGTTTCCCCAAAAATATGGCAAGCCCATTACTTATTCCCGAGACGAATTTATTAAACGATATTCAGCCTTTTTCAAATCATTAGAAAATAACATCGTGGCTGATCCAAACGTAGGTTATAGCCTGCAAAATATGCTTGAAATTGAGGGTTACGAAGATGCAAAAACCAAATACAGGGAAATAAAAAATGCTGATTACATAAACATTAAAAATCGTCTGGCATTTGATGTGGAGTATTATTCTCGGCAAATGCTGGCTGGTGCTGAAAATGAAATTGGACAGTATTACCCAACTGTAAACGGGAAGAAGCCAGTCGCCTACTATTGGGCTCACGTTGGTACTTGCTCGAATCCAAGTTGCAAGGCTGAGGTGCCTTTATTAGGAAGGTTTTATTTAGTAAATAAACCTGGTAAAAAGGTTTATTTGAATCCGCTAATTATTGACAATCAAATTGAGTTTGAAATTAAGACTGGAGAATATAAAGGGAATGGTTGGATGGCAAGAGGAAATTTGTCTTGTCCCTGTTGTGGAAATACAACTGATGTCAAATCCTTAAAAAAACAGTTTCTATCAAAAAATACATCACAGAAACTAATTGCAGTAATTGAAGAAGATACTGGAGGTAAAAATTATAGGTTGCCTACAAAACAGGAAATTGATATTCTCAACTCTATTGAGACAGATTTTGAACGTCCTAACGAAATGATGCCTGTAAAGTACACACAAGCACTTCCGTCCTGTACATGGGGGTTAGAAAAGTGGGGACAGATGTTCTCAGAAAGACAGTTGGCATCATTAGGAGCTTTACTAAAACAATTTAAACTAATCGAAGAAGAATTGCTAAATAGAACAATCCCCAAAAATGATTACTCAAATTCGCTGCTAACTTACCTCGGTATTTTAATTGACAGGATTGCTATTGTAAATACAACATTTGGGGTATGGCATACAGGTGGTGAAAAACTGGAAAGACCAATGGGGAGGCAGGCTATTCCGATGGTATTTGACTTTCCTGAATCTAATCCATTTTGTTCAAGTTCAGGCAGTGCCTTAAATCAAATTGACTGGTTAACACGCTACATTAATTCAGAAAGTGATTCATCCATTTCTGCACAATGTAATAATTCGTCAAGTGGTGAAATCTCCCAATTCGATTTCAAATCAATCAATTCGGTTGTTACCGATCCCCCATATTATGATGCTATTGCTTATGCTGATATTTCTGACTTTTTTTATGTGTGGCTAAAACGTACACTGGGAAATGTATTTCCACTTAATTTTGCCACACCTCAAACACCAAAAGCGGAAGAGTGCACTGCCTTAAAACATCATCATGGAGGAAAGATGGATGTTGCCAAGAAGCATTTTGAGAATAAATTGCAGAGAATATTTTCTGCTATCGAAGAACAAACTTCGGGAGTAGTAAGTATAATGTTTGCCCATCAAAGTACGGAAGCATGGACAACCCTTTGTAATTCTATACTTGGTGCTAATATGAACATTACAGGTAGTTGGGCAAATGATACAGAAATGACCGGAGCTTTAAAAACAAATAAGGCGTTTCTATCATCGTCTGTAACAGTTGCCTGTAAGCCAAATGTTCAAGAAGGTTATGCCGGATTTAAGGAAGTAAAAAAGAACATTGAAGCAAGAATTAAGGTTGAAGTTCGGGAATTGTATTCCAACGGTTTCCGTGGTGCTGATCTACTAACTGCTTGTTTCGGTAAAGCCGTTAGCGAATTTGGCCAGTATCAAATGGTCGAAAAAGCCGATGGCACGCAAGTAACAGTAGCTGAGTTATTGGAAATGGCACGAGAGGCTGCCTTTAATGCCATAATCAGCGATATTGATACCGATGAGGTAACTAAGTTCTACATTGGCTGGCTTAACCTCTTTGGTTTTACACAAGCCGAACACGATGATGTAATGCGTATTACCCAGGTAGGTTTATCCATTGAAGTTTCGTTGCTGCACCAACACCAAATCTTTGAAACTTCTGGTAGTAAAGAAAGTTTATCCGGCTATTCAGGGCGCAACAAGGCAAATCAGAAACTTGGAGAAAAGATTTCAGATAATGCTATCGACAAAATACACAAGGCTATGGCTTTATATGAAGGTGGTAATCGGATGGCCTTAATTAATTTTTTGGCCAAAATGGCACCTACTAATGATGCTCCGTTATGGAGGATATGTACTGCGTTGGCAGAAGTGCTGCCCGTTGGGCAGGGTGACCACAAGCAACTTAGTGGCCTTATAGCTAATAAAGAAAGCCTTATTCGTGAAGCCAGTCAAAAGAAACAGGAAACTCCCGAACAAGGACAGCTGGAAATGTAAAAAACTAAAAATCAAATCATGGTCAATATTAATAAACCACAAAATAGAGAATTACAGGATGCCGGGGAGCTTTTCATTAAAGGATTCAGGATTTACCTGGTTGAAAAAATGATAGCTAAAATAGGTCAAGACTGGGGAATTGTATATAAAGACGATTTGCTGCCACAACATCAAAAGATATGGGACGAAGGATTAATGGCAGGTAAAGATCCGGTCGAATTAATAGATTGGGGACACTTAAAACATTTTTCAATACATAATAAGGATTACTTTAAAGACGACTTTGGCCGTAATACCAATCGTTTGCCCACCTGGCTGGAAGAAATAGTTGAGGTACGTAACGATTGGGCGCACACTCACGATATTGATCAAGACGATGCCATAAGGATGCTTGGAAATATGATTCGTATCCTGAACTACATAAAAATGGATAGCATTGCTGAGCAGTTAAAAAAAATCCGTCTTGGTTTTTATCCCGAAAATGTAAAAGTGGTAGAAGTAGAAAAACCATCTACTACAAAAAAGATTGATACTCCATCAGCTCAGCTATCGGGTAATGTTACACCTTGGTTTATGAATGTTCGCCCCCATGAAGATATTGAAAGGGGACATCTTGATGAGTCATTGTTTGCTGCCAATTTGGGTGATGTGGCAATGGGCAAGGGAAGGGATATTTACCAAGATCCTGAAAGATTCTTTGAGAAAACTTATTTTACCTCAGGATTAAAAAATCTTGCACGTCAAGTCATAAATGGACTTAATGGCAACGAAGAAGCTGAAAATCGTGTTATTTCGCTTCAAACCGGTTTTGGTGGAGGTAAGACCCATAGCCTTATTTCGCTATTTCATTTAATAAAAGAAGGAAAAGGAATTGCAGATTGGGAATTTACGAATGAAATAATTGGAGAGATTGGTGTTCCCAAGTTTGAAAATGCCAAAGTAGCAGTATTTACTGAATCAACAAATGATCCCACACAAGGTCGATATGTTGATGGTATTCACATTCAAACTATTTGGGGAGAATTAGCATGGCAACTTGGAGGGAAGGAAGCATATGAGATTGTTCGACCAAATGATGAAAATAGAACGTGTCCCTTAGGGAGTCTATTTAAGAAAGTATTGGAGATAAGCTCTCCGTCACTAATTCTTGTTGATGAGTTAGCTCATTACTGCGTGGCTGCCTCTGGAGTAGCAGTGGGGCAAACAACACTTGCAGATCAAACCATTGGTTTTGTTCAAGAATTAACCCAGTCTGTGTCCTCAACAAATAATTGTGTTGCGGTAGTTACGCTCCCTGCAAGTCCATTAGAGGTGGCATCATCGGAAAAAGGAGCAGAGGTGCTAATCAGTTTGAATAATCGTTTATCTCGTGTCGGTCAGGATACTAAACCTGTTGAAGGAGATGAAATATTTGAAGTGATCCGTAGAAGGCTATTCGAGGATTTAGGAGATAGGACAGAAATAGATAAGGTAATACAACACTACCACGAATATTACAAAACCCTTGATTTTAACCACGAAATACCAAAGCACGCAGCAAGGGGGACATACAAAGAAAGAATTGAAAAAGCCTATCCTTTTCACCCAGAGCTTATTGATGTGTTTGAAAAACGTTGGGCGAGCCATAGCGATTTTCAGAGAACAAGGGGAGTATTACGAATGTTAGGTTCCATTGTTGCCGATTTGTGGAAGCGGCAGGGAACATTGGGAGGAGTTCAGGGGCTTATACATACCTCAGATCTCAATTTAGGGAATTTGGATGCCATAACATCTCAAATGAAAAAACTTTGGGGCAACGGATTTGATGCTGTAATACGGGCTGATGTATCCGGCACAAACTCTAATTCGTTTAAAATAGACAACAACAAACAGGAATATAAAAAATTCTCAATTAGCCAGGGAGTTGCGTCAACAATTCTAATGAACACTTTTGGTGGTGAAGGTGCTAACCGAGGAGTGGGTATTCAGGATTTGAAACTGATGGTTCTGAAACCTGATAGTTATAACCATAACTCGGTTAATGGTGCTATTGATATGCTGGAAGCAGAGGCACATTATTTACACTATTCAGATGTTGGTGGTAACAGACGATATTGGTTTGAAACAGAACCAAACCTGAACATTCTGGTTAATCAGGCTAAAGGAGATATAAACCTGAATGAGATTGAAGCAGAAATCATCAATCGTATTACTAACAGGTCACGAGGATTTCAACTATATACACCACTTATAAATCCCACGGATGATTTGCCTGAACAAAAGAGGCTTACATTGGTTGTCGCACATCCATCGTTGTTAGTAAATGCCGATGTCGTAAATGGCAAATTAAAACCCTACATTGAAAAACTGGCTAACAAACGAGGTAATAACGAACGCATCTATCGTAATACCTTACTTTTTCTTGTGCCGACCGAAGTTGGAATGAGCCAGCTTCATACTGAACTTAGAGAACTGATGGCTTGTAATAAAATCAGATCGGAATATAATTCACAGCTTAATCAGGCGCAGAAAGGAGAGCTTAAAGAAAAGGTAGGGGAACTAAATAGAAAGATCGAAAAATCAATCTCAGTAGCTTATTCGTTAATAATCAAAGCCGGAACAAAAGGTACGATAGAGAAGATTAAAATTGCTCAGTTTAGAGATACGCTGGATGTCCAATTTAACTCGAACATCATTCAGCAATTAAAAGATGAAGAATGGTTGATTGATGGTGTTGGATTCGGAATACTTAAAACACATGGACTGATACCAACTGTTGAAACTCCGGTTAAAGTGAAAGAAGTGTATGAGGCTTTTCTTCGGTACAACGATAAGCCAATGATTAGTAGTATTGATGCCTTGCAAACCAGTTTGTTGAGATTCTGTAATGGAAATCAACTGGCCATTGCCCAAGGAGAAAAGGGCAACTGGACAAAAATATACCTGGGACAGTCACCATTTGGTTTTGATGTTACATCAGATGATTTCTGGCTGGTTGATAAATCTTTGTACCAAGAAGCTAAACCAGAAGAACCAGCAAAACCGAAACCGTCTCCTTATCCAACACCTAATGATCCGGGATCCGGTCATGATCCGGCACCAACAGATAAGGTATATAAATCAATTACAATTTCCGGTAAGGTTGACGTAGCCAATTACAGTCAGGTTTTTACCAGCTTTATTGCACCATTGATGAATAACAATGTAGAAGTGACTGTTACGGTAAAAGGCAAATCAACAGCAGCAATTCCTTTAAGCGAAAGCAGTACACAGTTTAAAATTACCAAAGAATCTGCCAGCCAGTTGGGTTTGGATTTTGACGTTGAAGAATAACACGAATAACATGAAACAAGCATTGATATATCATCTTACTCTTACATTTCACGAATCGAACGAAGTTGATCAGGATGTGTTGAAAGAAATCATAGATTTAAAGTCAGAACCAGAATGTGCTTATAGTAGTTCGTGTAAATCAGAAAGCGGTGGAAAAATTATACAGTTATTTTTTACGTTTGCTTTTAGGGAAAATTTAATGGATTTCCTACGAAAATTGTACACGAAAAGCACTGTCCTTAATTTAAGAATGGTAGCATCGAAGAACAAAGTTCGTAAAGCAAATGATTTTTATTTTGAAGTAAGAATAAGCCAGGAATTTGTAGATAATAATGTCCCCTCCGAATTACAAAAAAAGTTTTGGACTGATGAATATTCTTTTATCTATGGGTATGCTATTGCTTCCTATGTTTACCATGGACTGGCCTCAGAATTGGAATTGTACTATTTCCTAAATCATCCTTTAGCAAAAGGGAAGACCATAAATATTAGAGATTCACAGGGTATTGATTATACAATACTTGAAGATAGCTTTTTGGAATTATGGTAGAACATACAAAACGAATAACCTATGACTGAAAAGGAACTAAGCGAAAAGTTAGCCGATATGTATTTTAATGCAATGAAAGGTGAAGCGGTATCAATGATTCACTTGTTTGGGATTAAATATGCAGAGGAGATACGTAATTACAGTATCAAGGAAATCATTGAAATGTCGGGATTAAATCCAAGTTATGGAACCGAGGTTTCTAAAGGAATGAAGCTGGCAAAGTATGTGAAGCCACTTATCTAATTGCTCAAAACCACCTTCGGATGAATTATTCGGTATATAGAAAGGTACTATTGATGGTCTCAGAGCTTCATGTAAGAGGTTATCAGCTACTGAGGATAGCACCGGGTATGGCTCCATCAGGATTACACTGGAGATGTTCAATTACACCGGCAACCAATATCCTTAAATCAAATGGAGCATTGCAGTATTCTTTTGAAGATGGTGTTAGTGTAAACTATACTTCGGGGCTAGAAAACCATTATTTTGGATGGAGTGATGCCGGATATATTACTCCAAGCAAAATGGCGAAACTATTTATTCAACGTTTCCCGAGAATAGCCGAAGCTGGTAAAGGTTCAGATTGGTCTTATGCTGGATGGTATGTTGAAATGCTACATTTAACTTATCCAGACGGATTCCCTATCGCATACGAAGATAGTTATTCTGCCAATCGGTTCCGAGATGGTTTGCGCATGGTTGGAGGTAAAAGTGATTTAACGATTCCACATCCACCTCCAGGGCTTGCAGAGGAAGTTTGCTGATTAGTTCTTTCCGGTGTGTGATAATTCAGCCATCAGTCAATCCACTGCTTGGCCACAGCGACAAATCAATTATTTACAGGAGCCTAAATTGGCAACATCCAAAGGTTTTTTATCTATGCCGAAAATTTTTTGATTGTATCAAAAAAATCGTTGATTGTAGCAATATTGTCTGTTTATCTGTTGGCTGTATGTTGGTCAGTAATCCATACGCTGTGTCCCATATGTGTCTCGAAAAGAAATAAAAAAAGCCTGTAATATCAGTAATTACAGGCTTTGTGGTGGTTTTGTAAGTAGCGAGAGGCGGGCTTGAACCGCCGACCTCATGATTATGAATCATGCGCTCTAACCAGCTGAGCTACCTCGCCGTGTTTTTCAAAATTGCGGTGCAAATATAGTATTTATTTTTAATCACACTACCCATTTTTGTAAAATTTCAAAAGAACTTTCTTTGCGCGTTTTTAACCTGTTGTAAGTTACATTCTTATTAATTATATTGCCGAAAATCAAACTTATGACTAGTAAAGTGAAAATCAGCCTGGAATACCTTATTAATTGCTCTCCCAAGGTACTCTATAACAGACTAAGCACGGCTTCCGGCTTAACCGAGTGGTTTGCCGACGATGTTCGTGTTCGCGGAAAACGTTACACTTTTATTTGGGACGGATCGGAACAAACTGCGGAGATGACCTTACACAAAGAAAACCGTTTGGTGCGTTTTAACTGGGTTGATGAGGACGATGTTTATTTCGAATTTAGAATTACCCGCGATGAGCTTACCGGAGATGTATCACTATTAATTACCGATTTTGCCGATGAAGATGAACAGGATGAAACACGTGGTTTGTGGGACACCCAGATTGCCGATCTCAAACATGTTTTAGGTTCGTAGTTATAAGATTTAAGATTATTAAACCAGAACAAACAATCTCAATAACGTTTCTTAACCATTTTTACTTTACTAATTCCTAAAATAACTTAGTTTTGTAAGCGTTTTCAGATAGAAAGAAAGTACATGAAGCGTTTACACCTTTTTGTTATAAAATCGTTTTTAGGGCCATTTTTTATGACCTTTTTTATCGTGCTTTTTGTACTGCTCATGCAGTTTTTATGGAGGTACGTCGACGACATGGTCGGAAAAGGGCTCGATCTTAAAGTATTGGCAGAAATGATGTTTTATGCATCGTTTGCTATGCTTCCGCTGGCCTTTCCGCTGGCAATGTTATTAGCATCAATAATGACCTTTGGCGCCCTTGGCGAAAATTATGAGCTGGTAGCCATGAAAGCTTCAGGAATTTCATTGTTCCGAATAATGCGTCCGTTAATTGTTATTGCGGTACTTATTACCGGAGCAGCTTTTTTCTTTTCCAATAATGTACTGCCAAAAACCAACCTGAAATTTTCGACACTATTATATAGCGTAAAAAAACAACGCCCTGAACTTGTTTTGCAGGAAGGTGTGTTTACCAACGAAATGGATGGGTACAGCATTAAAGTTGGAAAACGAAATAACGACACCAAAATGCTGTACGATCTGCTTATTTACGACCACACAAAAAACAAACCCAACGAAAGTGTTACGGTTGCTGATTCGGGTTTATTGCGAATAACTGAAGACAAGAAGTACATGGTGTTGGAATTGTTTCATGGTGTAACTTACCAGGAGCAAAAACAGGATAGAAACAAAAAAGAAACGTATCCTTATCAACGAAATAAATTTGAGGAGCAAACCATCAGGGTAAAAGTTCGAAATTTTGAATTTAACCGACGTGATGAAAGCATCTTTAAAAACCAGTACAGGATGCTTACCATCGACCAGTTAAAAGTGGCCGACGACAGCCTAAGCAATGATTACCACGACAGGCTGCAAAAATATATGTTGCAGATCAATATTAATCCTACTATTTCGAGACGGATGTTCAACCTCACCGTGAGAGAGGATTCGCTAAAACGTGAAATAAACGATCCGAAAGCCGACACGATTTTTGATTATGATGCCTATTATAGTGGCTTGGACAAATGGGTGCAGGCCGATATAGCCAAAACAGCACTGGATCGTGCACGTAGCAATATGCAACAGGTTAATATGTTTCAGGGACAACTCTATAATAAAAAGAAGAATCTGAATAAATACAAAATGGAGCGGCACCGTAAGTTTACCTTGTCGGTGGCTGTGCTTATCTTTTTCTTTATCGGTGCTCCTTTGGGCGCTATCATCCGGAAAGGAGGATTGGGGATGCCAGTAGTGGTTTCCATTTTCTTATTCATTCTGTATTATATTGTTTCCATGAGTGGCGAAAAAACCGCACGGGAAGATGTGTGGGCGATGTTTAACGGAATGTGGTTTTCGTCTTATATTTTCTTGCCTGTAGGGATTTGGTTAACATACAAAGCGGCTACCGATTCGGCAATAATGTCGTCCGAAACTTATACAAAACTGTTTTCACGTTTAGGTTTGGATCGATTTTTCTCAAAGAAGTCAAAGAAATAAACCCAAATGAACATACTCCAGGTGACAAATAAGGTTCCTTTTCCGGCCAAGGATGGTGGGGCCATCGCCTGTATGAACCTAACCCGGGGCTTTTCGCAGCTCGGTCACCGGGTGACCGTTTTGGCCATGAATACCTTAAAACATCATGTTCAACCAAATGAAATTCCTGAAGACATAAAACAGTTGGCCACATTTAAACTGGTTGATGTTCCTGCCCGGATAAATGCTTTTGCTGCCCTGGTAAATCTTCTCTTTTCACAAAAACCATACAATGCGGTTCGTTTTATCGATAAAAATTTCAGTGACGCATTGGTTGAATTATTGACTAATAATCAGTTTGATATTATTCAATTGGAAGGGCTTTATGTGTGCCCGTATATTCCTGTAATCAGAAAATACTCCAAAGCCACGGTAGTTTACCGAGCGCATAATGTTGAGTTCGAAATTTGGGAACGGGCAGCAAAGCTATCGCACGGGCTGAAAAAGATATACCTGCAAAATCTGTCAAAAAGGATAAGACGTTTCGAAAAGGGTTTGTTGAATTCGTACGATGTTTTGGTGCCGATTACCTCCAGAGACGGAGATCGGCTTGATAAATTGGGAAATGTAAAAGATAAACTTGTTTCGCAAACCGGCGTTGATACTTCGCGTTTGGTAGCGGATAAAAGCGAAATGGAATTCCCATCACTTTTTCATCTGGGATCGTTGGAATGGGCGCCCAATCAGGAAGGTGTTTTATGGTTTATTGAAAATTGCTGGCCGGAGATTCACAAAACATATCCGGAGCTTCGTTTTTATGTGGCCGGAAGAAATGCTCCGCAATGGTTAATCGACAAATTAAACGTTGATGGAGTGGTATTCGAGGGAGAAGTTGCCGATGCCTACCGGTTTATGAATTCGAAAGCGATAATGATCGTTCCCTTGTTTTCGGGTAGCGGAATGCGCATAAAAATTATTGAAGGAATGGCCCTCGGGAAAAGTATCATTTCTACGTCGATTGGCGCGGAAGGTATTACTGTTACAGATGGAGAGGATATCCGGATTGCCAACGACGCGACTGGTTTTATTGCTGCCATTTCGCAATTAATAGAAGACAAGGATTATTTCGAACGTATTGGAAATAATGCCGCCGCTTTTATCCGCGAGAATTTTGATAACTTAGCCATCACTGAAAAACTAACCGGATTTTACAAACAATACACTAAATGATCTTAAGCGTTTTCTTCTGGGTATTTTTATTCATTCTGTTTTATACTTACTTGGGGTATGCGCTTGTGTTGTGGTTTTTTGTTGGCGTAAAGAAATTGTTCAAGCCTCTAAAAGCCTCAACCGAAAACAGAGACTTCGAACCTGAAGTATGTTTGTTTGTGACTGCATACAACGAAAAAGATTACATTGAGCAGAAGGTGAACAATGCTTTTTCGCTCGATTACCCGAAAGAGAAAATCCAGTATTTATGGGTTACCGATGGATCAAACGACGGTAGTCAGGAGATTCTAAAAGGAATCGATCCACTGGAAGTGTATCATCAATCCGAGAGAAGGGGAAAAATGCACGCCATGAACCGCGGCATGAGCTATGTAAAAGCTCCGATCGTAATTTTCTCCGATTCAAATACTATTCTCGGCAAAAATTCAATTCGCGAAATAGTCGACTGTTTTAAAGATCCCACAGTGGGGTGTGTGGCCGGCGAGAAAAGAATTATTCAACATGATGAGGAAGCAGCTGCAGGTGCCGGAGAAGGTTTGTACTGGAAGTTTGAGTCGTGGGTGAAAAGAAAGGATTGGGAATTAAATTCGGCAGTTGGGGCAGTTGGCGAGTTGTTTGCCGTACGAACAGAACTTTTTGAGGATGTAGAAACCGACACTTTGCTTGATGATTTTATAATATCGTTGCGAATCGCTCAACGCGGCTATAAAATTGCGTACGCTCCAAATGCCTATGCCGAGGAAACTGCTTCGTTGAATGTAAAGGAAGAATTAAAGCGAAAAGTGAGAATTGCTGCCGGAGGAATTCAAACTATTCTTCGCTTAAAAGGATTGCTTAATCCGTTCAAAAACGGAATATTAACCTGGCAGTATTTTTCGCATAAGGTTTTACGCTGGGCATTTGCGCCACCGGCGTTAATCTTTTTATTTATTGTAAACCTTTTAATTGTGCAGACCAATAATAGTTGGGGCGATACTGGTTTCTATACTATAATGTTGTACCTGCAACTAATATGTTACCTGGCAGCTGCTTTTGGCTGGTATTTCGAAAATAGAAAGGTACGGTTGAAAGTATTATTTGTACCGTACTATTTTGTAATGATCAATTACGCTTCTATTTTGGGGATGGTCCGATATGTAAAAGGTCGTCAGTCGGTAAACTGGGAAAAATCAAAAAGGGCAGGGTAGGTTTTAAGTTAAATGTTTACGATTCTACAATCAAAGTCTCGAAATAATTTCAGCAGCATTAGTTTTAATAGATTCTGAATTCAGAATGATGATTAACGAATGCTGAATGAAGAAGTGAATCACAATCTATCTGTGTTTTCCTGGAAATCGTCAATCAACATTAGCTAATCGAAATTCATTATTCTCTGGCGGCTTTTCGTTCGTAAAACGAAGATGATATAAAATCATTGCTAATTCAGAGATTGGAGGTTTATTTCCGTTTATTCTCCTCCCAAAAACGCTTTTCAATCAGCTCGCTTCTTTTAATGGTTTTTCTGATCCACTCGAATTTCAGCTCATCTTTTTCGGTGTCGCTTAATTGCCAGTTTAAATCTTTGCTGTTTCTCATTTTCAGCGTGAGATGATGTAAAATGATAGCTGCCGAAACCGATATGTTAAAACTTTCGGTAAAGCCATACATCGGAATTTTCAGAAATTCATCGGCTTCCTGCATTATTGTATCCGTAATTCCCGGAAGTTCCGATCCAAAAACAAGGGCAGTTTTTCCGGCAGTAATGTCAAAATCCTGCAATTCCTGATCGTTGTTGTGAGGTGTGGTAGCTACAATACGATAACCTTGTTTTTTTAGTGTTTGTATAGCATCAAGGGCGTTATTCTCTTTACTATTGTATTTATGTAACGATAACCACTTCGAGGATCCCATTGCAATTTCGCGATTTACCTGAAATTCGTTGCGGTCTTCAATAATATGTACATCCTGAATACCAAAACAATCGCAGGTACGCAAAACAGCACTTGCATTTTGTTTCTGGAAAATATCCTCCAAAACAACAGTAATGTGCCTGGTGCGGCTATCTATTACTTTATCAAAAAGTTCGAGTCGCTGGGGCGTAAGATAGCCGGAAAGGTATTCAAGAAGTTTTTTGTCCATAATAGTAAAGTTTGATTCGATTAAATGAAAAAGGGAAGCGTTTTGCTTCCCTCTAATCATTTCTTTTACCTACTCGTATAGTTACGATACGGCGTCAGCTAATTCAGCACCAGCTTTAAATTTTACAACTTTTTTAGCTGGAATAGTAATTTCTTTTCCTGTTTGAGGATTTCTACCAGTTCTGGCACCACGTTCAGAAACAGAGAAAGAACCGAATCCAATAAGGGCAACACGGTCTCCAGCTTTAAGAGCATCAGTAGTAGCACCTACAAATGCGTCAAGAGCTTTTTTAGCATCAGCTTTACTAAGGCCTGCTTTTTCGGCCATCGCATCAAGTAATTGAGCTTTGTTCATAAGGCAAAATTTTAAATAATTAATTAAGTGATTGAAAATAAATAACTTAGTTCTAAGTACTTTATATTGAATATTTTGAATTTTTCTATTTTATATAGGGTTTAAAGTCTTCAAACATTCAGTAAAATCAAGCGTTTCAGAGAACTTTTTTAAGTTTTAGCTAAATTCATAAATATGTTTCAAAAAACCAAACCCTAGCAATCTTTTTTTTTAAGTAATTTCTATAATTTTTGTCGAAAAGTGTTTTGTACTTTAAAAAATTAATCTACTTTTGCACCGCATCTGGAGAGATGGCAGAGTGGTCGAATGCGGCGGTCTTGAAAACCGTTGTACCGCGAGGTACCGGGGGTTCGAATCCCTCTCTCTCCGCAAAATCCATCAGAGTTTTCTGATGGATTTTTTTTTGCTCCAATCTGTTGATAACTTTTTGCTCCAAAACGGTTTTAAGTGGCTCTAATTTAGGAGTGTATAGAAAATTTGAAGGCCTTTTTCAAAACATGTCACAAAATTATGTTTCGGAAACCTGTTTTCGCTTAGACGAAACACCATAAAAACATCAGGATTTTACTGCATTTTTATAGTTATGTTTATCCTAATTCGTTAGTAATAAGGAGTGAAAAAATAGGAGCGATTATTCCTTTTTCGATGAATGAATGTATTTGAAATTATTTCTTTCGCGGGCTTAGGTAATTTGAATTGAATTACTATATTTGCACACGCAAAATGAAACACGGGTGTAGCTCAGTTGGTAGAGCACTGGTCTCCAAAACCAGGTGTCGGGAGTTCGAGTCTCTCCTCCCGTGCTAAAGCAGAAAGGTCTTACTTTAGTAAGGCCTTTTTTATTTGAAATAATTTCCTTCTGAAAATTTTATATCTTCAGCTATTTAGTGTTATTTTCACCACAAATTCAAGTCAATGCAAATCGACGTTTTTATTCCTTGTTTTATCGATCAGTTTTATCCTGACACTGCAGGAAGTTTTGTGAGTCTGCTGGAAAAGGTGGGTTGCGATGTAAAATACAATCCGAAACAAACCTGCTGTGGTCAGCCAGCTTTTAACAGCGGGTACTGGAAAGAGGCCAAAACCGTGGCTACAAAATTTCTCGATGATTTTGAGCTGGCAAATATGGTTGTGGCGCCATCAGCTTCCTGTACAGGCTTTATTCGAAACTATTACCATAAATTGTTTGAGGAAGACGAGGAATTGCTGAGAAAGACTAATATGATTCGGAAAAAGGTGTTTGAGTTTACCGACTTTTTGGTGAATCATTTAAAAGTTACCGATGTAGGAGCATCTTTTAATCATAAAGTTACTTTTCACGATTCGTGTGCCGGTTTGCGCGAATATGGCATAAAAGAGGAACCACGAAAATTGCTTAGCGAGGTGCGTGGTCTCGAATTGATTGAAATGGAGGATTTGAATACCTGTTGTGGGTTTGGTGGAACTTTTGCAGCAAAATTCCACAATATTTCAACCGCCATGACCGAACAAAAGGTTGAACACGCACTAAAAACAGGTGCCGAATATATCGTATCAACAGAAGCTTCGTGTCTGATGAATATGGAGGCCTACATTAAAAAGCAGAAACTACCAATTAAAACCATTCATTTGGTTGATGTTCTTGCATCTCGCGGCTAATAACTAGATACTGGTTACCGGATACTCGATGCTGGATTTTTCGTGCATCTCTTTGACTTCTCAGTGAAAGTCTGTGGTTTAATAAATTGCAAAACTGCTAAAATGAAAAATTGTAGCTGGTAGCTAGCGTCAACTTAACTGATACTAAATACTTGTTATTAGCTAATTATATACGCAATCGAATTCAGTAACAAGTAACCGGCATTAACAACCAAAAGCTGGTAGCTCGAGGCTCGTAGCTAGCAACTCGCAGCTACTTTAAAACATCTGCATTCCATGTAATTTCTTGTAACGTCCGTCAAGCTCCATTAACTCCTCGTGGGTGCCTTGCTCCACAATTTTACCTTCGTGTAACACACAGATCAGATTTGCATGTTTAATGGTAGATAAACGGTGCGCAATTACCAGTGATGTACGGTTTTTCATCAGGTTTTCCAAAGCTTCCTGTACCAGTTTTTCCGATTCAGTGTCTAAAGCCGATGTAGCTTCATCCAGAATTAAAATCGGCGGATTCCTCAAAATTGCACGAGCAATCGATAAACGCTGCTTTTGTCCGCCCGATAGTTTATCGCCACGGTCGCCAATAACCGTGTCGTAACCTTTTTCGGTGGCTAAAATAAAATCGTGCGCATTGGCAATTTTAGCCGCTTGTATGATTGCTTCTTCGCTGGCATTTTCAATGCCAAAAGCAATGTTATTTCTGATGGAGTCGTTAAATAAAATTGGTTCCTGGTTTACATTTCCAATCAGGTTTCGTAACGATTTCAGTTTCAGGTCACGAATATCGGTTCCGTCAACTTCAATACTTCCCGAAGTAATGTCCCAGAATCGTGGTAACAGATCAACCATGGTAGTTTTTCCGCTACCCGATGAGCCAACCAATGCAACGGTTGTTCCCTTAGGAATATCGAGGTTTACATTCGAAAGCACTTCTGCTTTTTCGTATGCAAAACTTACATTCTTGTAAACAATATTTTTCTCGAACGATTCGATGTCTTTAGCATCTTTTTTATCCACGATTGTAATCTCCGCGGCAAGTACATGATCGATACGTTGCATCGAAGCCAGCCCTTTTTCAACGCTATATAGGGCTGTAGAGAATGCTTTGGCCGGGTTGATGATTCCATAGAAAAATACCATGTATCCAATAAATTCAGATGCAGTGAGCGATGAATTATTGTCTCCCAGAATAATTCGTCCTCCGTACCATAAAACAATCACAATCACAATTGTTCCCAGAAACTCACTGGCAGGGTGGGCCAAATGACGGCGCCACATCAGGCGGTTCATTATTAAGCGGTAATTCTGGTTTTCGTTTTGAAAACGTCCTATGGCTTTTTCTTCGGCATTAAACGATTTGATGATACGTAATCCCGAAAGATCTTCTTCAATAATCGACAGAATCTCGCCCAGCTTATTTTGCCCTTTTGTTGAAACACGTTTCAGGCTGCGTCCAATTCTGCCGATAATCAAACCGGTAATTGGTAGCATAACAAACACAAACAAGGTAAGGGACCAGCTCATGTAAATCATAACTCCCAAAAACACGATAATCAGAATCGGGTTCTTAATCATCATTCCCAACGAGTTGGCGACGGAGTTTTCCACTTCCTGCACATCGCTGGTTATTCGGGCCATAATATCGCCTTTTCGTTCTTCCGAAAAATAGCCCAAAGGCAAGCCAATTATCTTCTTGTAAATTAGCGAACGGATATCGTACACAACGCCGTTGCGCAAGGCAATAAGTACAAAATCGGCCAGGTAGGTAAAACCAACTTTAAAAAGCGTGGCAATCACCAGAATTAAACCAATAAGCAGTAATGCATCCTGTTCGCCGTGTTGAAGTATAAACGAACTAATGTAGTAGTTTACGTTATTGGTTACAGCGTCAGCGCTTAATGCCCATTCCACTTTTTCAGTTACCAGTTCTTTTGTTTTGAACAAAATATCGAGTGCCGGAATTAGCATGGCAAACGAAAATGTTCCGAAAAGTGCACCTAAAATATTGTAAATAATGTTCATGACGACTTTCCACCGATAGGGTGGAACAAATCGTTTCATGAGTTTTAAGAAGTCTTTCATATGTAGAAGACGGAAGTTTGAAGACGGAAGACCGAAGTTGTCATGCCGTCTTCATTATATTTTATTAAAAAATTCCAGTGTAATTCTGAGGTGTAATCGCTTTTAGCTCCTCTTTTACAGCATCACTAACGTCTAAACCGTCAACAAAATTGTGTATCGCCGCTTTGTTGATCACCTCGTTTTTACGGGTCAGATCTTTTAACGCTTCGTATGGATTTGGGAAAAACTCGCGGCGCAAAATGGTCTGAATTGCTTCGGCAACCACTGCCCAGTTGTCTTCCAAATCTTTCTCAATTGCAGCGGTGTTGATCAATAATTTGTTCAATCCCTTCAACGTCGATTTAATCGCGATAACGGTATGACCAAACGGAACACCAATAAAACGGGTAACAGTTGAGTCGGTAAGGTCGCGCTGCAAACGCGAAACCGGAAGCTTTTGTGCCAACTGCTCAAAACCTGCATTCGCAATTCCGATGTTACCTTCCGAGTTCTCAAAATCGATCGGATTAACTTTATGTGGCATCGTTGAAGAACCTACTTCACCTTTTTTAATTTTCTGCTTGAAGTAATTCATCGAGATGTACGTCCAAATGTCGCGGTCCAAATCCAGAATAATATTGTTGATACGCTTCAATCCATCAAAAATGGCACTGTGGTTATCGTAGTGCGAAATCTGTGTGGTAAACTGCGAGCGGTTCAATTCCAGTTTTTCTTTCAGGAATTTGTTAGCGAATTCTTCCCAGTTAATATCAGGATAAGCTACATAGTGTGCATTGAAATTACCGGTAGCTCCGCCAAATTTAGCGTCGATGGCAATTGATTTTAGCTGAACCAACTGCACCATAATACGTTCGATAAACACCTTAATCTCTTTCCCCACTTTTGTTGGAGAAGCCGGTTGTCCGTGTGTTTTTGCCAACATCGGAATGTCTTTGTATTCGCTGGCCATTGTCAGCAACTTTTCGATCAGTTCCTGCAACAACGGGTAATATTCCTCTTCCAAAGCATCTTGAATCGATTTTGGAATGGCGGTATTATTGGCATCCTGCGAGGTAAGCGCAAAGTGAATAAACTCTTTGTATTTGCCTAAATCCAGTTTGTCAAATTCTTCTTTAATAAAATACTCAACAGCTTTAACGTCGTGGTTTGTAACGCTTTCAATGTCTTTTATTCGTTGTGCATCTTCTAGCGAAAAGTTTTTATGAAGCTCACGAAGTTTGTCCAGTTTTTCTACAGGAATATCTGCAAGTTGTGGCAAAGGAATTTCGCATAGGGCGATAAAATATTCGATCTCGGTAAGTAAGCGGTATTTAATCAGGGCAAATTCACTAAAATATTTTCCCAATCCTTCTACTTTGTTACTGTACCTGCCGTCAACCGGCGAAATTGCTGTTAATGTATTAAGTTCCATTGTCATTACTTAGAATTAAGCTGCAAATTTATAAAATTAAGCGGACTAACTCTTTGGCAGCCGAACGAATTTAGAATTCTTTAACTGCGCGAGGATTTTGCCTGTTTGTGGCGGTGATTCTGATTTAATTGCTTTTCAAAGTAGGGCATAAATTGTAATTTGTTTTTTGTAATTTGGAACTTGAAAAAAATCAATGCCATGAAGCTAAAGAATTTCTGGATTTTGTTATTTGTACTTGCCACTCTTGGTGCTTTTGCTCAGGAGGCGAACAAGAAAAAAGTGTTTCTTCTGAATATCAAATCCGAAATTACCCCGGCCACTCGCCGTCAGGTGAGCCAGGCTTTTGCAGAGGCCGATTCGGTAAAAGCCGATGTATTTCTGATTCACATGAATACGTATGGCGGAACTGTGGTTGATGCGGATTCTATTCGCACCCGTATTCTGCAAAGCAAAATTCCGGTTTATGTGTTTGTCGACAACAATGCGGCTTCGGCAGGAGCGTTGATCTCAATTGCCTGCGACGGAATTTACATGCGTCCGGGAGGCAGTATTGGTGCGGCAACGGTGGTAAATCAAACCGGCGCGGCCATGCCCGATAAATACCAGAGTTATATGCGATCGACCATGCGGGCCACTGCCGAAGCGCATGGAAAAGATACTACAATTACAGCCAGTGGTGATACTATAATTGAATGGTTTCGCGATCCGAAAATTGCAGAAGCTATGGTCGATGAACGCATTTTTGTTGAAGGCGTTTCTGATACCGGACAAGTGCTGACTTTCACGCCTTCGGAGGCGATGGAACATGGTTATTGCGAAGGAACAGCCGAAACTGTAAAAGAGGTACTTCACCAGGTTGGCGTTGACGATTATGAACTATTTGAATATGAGCCAACCGTAATTGAGAAAATCATTGGCTTACTTGTTCATCCAATGGTGTCCGGATTGTTGATTATGGCTATTATCGGGGGTATTTATTTCGAGATGCAATCGCCTGGTATAGGTTTCCCGTTGGGAATTGCAATTTTAGCTGCTTTGCTATATTTCATGCCGCTTTATCTCGAAGGTTTGGCAGAACATTGGGAAATCGCTCTTTTTATTGTCGGGCTGATTCTTATTGCGGTGGAGATATTTGTCATTCCGGGCTTCGGAGTTGCCGGAGCGCTGGGAGTAACTTTTGTCTTTGTGGGTCTGGTGTTGAGTTTGATCGATAATGTACATTTTGATTTTGAAGGTGTTGAAATGCGAGGTGTTGGAACAGCAATTGCCACTGTCGTCATCGGTATTTTCGGTGGATTTATTCTCGCTCTTTATCTTGGGAAACGAATGTTTACGGCTGAGCACGGCATGTTTAAAAACTTTGCCTTGAATACGGTTCAGCATGTTGATGAAGGTTTTGTTAGCGTTGAAACCAAACTTTTCGACTTAAAAGGGAAAAAGGGAATTGCGCAAACCGTTTTACGTCCCGGAGGAAAAATAAACATTGATGGCGAAGTGTACGATGCAGTTGCTGTTACCGGTTTTATCGATAAAGACGAAAAAATAGTGGTTACCAAAGTTGAGGCTACGCAGCTTTATGTAGAATTGGATGAAGAGTAAAAAACAAGGCAAAAGGCAAAAGTTCAAATGCAAAAGTTGCGAGATTGACACTTCTAGCTTTGTGCGTCAATCTTCTATCAATCTTAAAATCAATCTGCATCAATCCTTCAATTGATAAAACATAATTTCTTCAGTTTCGTTTGGCAGTGTTACATGTTTTGTAAAACGCAATCCAAGTCTTTCTAATAATCGCTGCGAACGTAGATTAAATTTCGCGGTTATTGCAGTTATATTCTCAATTTCGAAATCTTCGAGACCAGCTTTTTTTATTCTTTCAGCAGCTTCAAACGCATACCCCAGACCTTCAAACTCCGGAAGAAAAGCAAATCCAATATCGATACCTTCCAGCCCTTCACGATCATAAAGTCCGCAGGTGCCCATCCTTGCATCGTCCGCTTTTCGAATAACCATGTAGTTTCCGTAGCCAAGTTTCTTCAACTGTGGATATATCTTCTCCCGAATGTAAACACGCGCTTCTTCTTCGGAATGTACATCTCGTTCGCCAATATATTTCAGCCAATTTTCGGAGCGGAACAGACGATAGATAAAATTCGCATCCATTTCCTGAACCGGGCGAAGAATTAAACGAGGAGTTTCAAAGGTTTTATAGCTTGCGCCATCAATTGTAACCGACATAATTTGTGTTTTTGTAAAGAAACAAAATTATGTCGGAATCAGTAGGGGGGAGCTAAAATCTTAAACCAGTTTTTCTTTGAAAAAGTCGACGGTACGACTCCATGCTAGTTTGGCCGCAGCTTCGTCATAACGTGGTGTGGTATCATTATGGAAGCCATGATTCACTCCCGGATACATGTGTGTGGTGTATTCTTTGTTGTATTTTTTCAGAGCCGCTTCATAGTCCGGCCATCCTGCGTTTACGCGTGTGTCCAGTTCTGCATAATGCAGCAGAAGTGGTGCTTCAATCTGCTTTGTTTGTTCTTCTGAAGGCTGACCGCCATAAAATGGCACAGCAGCTTTTAAATCAGAAACTTCAACCGCCATCATATTCGATATCCAGCCACCAAAACAAAAACCAACCACACCAATGTTGCCATCGCATTCAGGATGTGATTTCAGCGTTTCGAAAGCAGCAATAAAGTCTTGCAGCATTTCGTCCCGGTCGCGTTCACGTTGCATGGTTCGGCCGTCATCATCATTCCCCGGATAACCTCCCAGCGGGCTCAGCGCATCGGGCGAAATGGAAATAAATCCCGCCAAAGCTGCACGTCGGCCAACATCGGCAATGTGAGGATTTAAACCACGGTTTTCGTGTACCACAACAATTCCGGGTAGTTTTTTTGTATTCCCCGCCGGCCTTGATAATTGGGCACTAATTTTTCCTCCACCTTTGGGCGATTGGTATTCGATTGTTTCTGTTTTCAGCCGTCCATCATCTGCTTTAATCTGAATTTTATCCTGATAGTTGGGCATTATAAAACTCATAAGCGACGAAACGGTTAATCCCCCCACAGCGTAGGCTGAAAGGCGTTCAACGAATTTCCTGCGATCGATTCGGCTATGAGCGTAATCATCGTACAGGTCGAAAACTTCCTGGCTAATTTGTTCTTTTTTTATTGAGTTCATAGTGAGTGATTTATACAGGGATAACTATTGGGGAATTTACTTTGTTCATCCCGCAAAATAAATTCTCGTAAACGGTTTATTGTTCAGTTTCAACAAAATGTTAGCAAAACAGTATCAGGCGCCTGTATTAAAATGTACAGTCGTAAATAAATTTACTTTTGTCGTTTCAAAAAAAAGAAAAAACAGGAATGAGCACAAAGGTAGTTTTGGGAACAAAATTTTCGCCAACGGCAACAAAGGTTATATTGCTGGGATCGGGTGAATTAGGAAAAGAAGTGGTAATCGAATTTCAGCGTTACGGCGTGGAAGTTATAGCGGTTGATAGTTACGAAAATGCGCCGGCCATGCAGGTTGCCGATCGTTATTATGTGGCGTCAATGCTTGACGGCGATCGGTTGGCAGAAATTATCCGGACTGAAAAACCTGATTACATCATCCCGGAAGTGGAAGCCATTGCTACCGATAAATTGCTGGAGTTGGAGAAGGAAGGTTTTCATGTGATTCCAACAGCAAATGCAACGCGATTGACTATGAATCGAGAGGGAATCAGAACTTTAGCGGCCGAAGAATTGGAGCTTTCTACCTCGCCATATAAATTTGCCGGAACAAAAGAAGAGTTTATAGCCGCGATTGAGGAAATTGGATTTCCTTGTGTGGTGAAACCGATCATGAGCTCGTCGGGTAAAGGACAAAGTGTGGTGAAAAGTGCTGGCGATATTGATTACGCCTGGAATTACGCACTGGAAGGTGCCCGTGGAAATAGCGACCGTGTGATTGTAGAAGGTTTTGTTGATTTTGATTATGAAATTACTTTGCTAACGATCAGTCATGTTGGGGGAGTGTCATTCTGCGAACCAATTGGTCATCGTCAGGAAGGTGGCGACTACCAGGAATCGTGGCAACCACAAGCCATGTCGGAAAAGGCTCTAGCAGAAGCACAACACATTGCAAAAACAGTTGTTGAAGCGCTTGGCGGCCGCGGTTTATTCGGAGTTGAATTTTTTGTGAAAAACGATACTGTATATTTTAGCGAGCTTTCGCCTCGCCCGCACGATACCGGAATGGTAACAATGATCTCTCAGGATTTGAGTGAATTTGCTTTGCATGTTAGAGCGATTCTAGGTTTGCCTATTCCAAACATCAAATTTCACGGGCCATCGGCAAGTAGTGTGATTATGGTAAAAGGAGAATCAAAACAAGTGGCTTTCTCTAACCTTACAGAAGTTTTGAGTGATCCGGATACGCAAATGCGTTTATTTGGTAAACCCGAAGTAAAAGGCGAACGACGTATGGGAGTTTGTCTGGCAAGAGCTAACTCGGTGGAAGAAGCCCGGGAAAAAGCAAATAGAGCAAGTCGCTCAGTTGTTGCTGAGTTATAAAACGAACACTGATAAAAAAATAAAAACCGGCTTAGAGGAACAAAGCCGGTTTTTTAATGGTTTAGATTAAAGTCTGCCTTTTCTATTTTGTATAGCGATAAATTTCTTGCAAGTCTTTAGCCTTCGACAGTGGCACCAGCTTAAATTCATAACTGTATTCTTTTTCCAATAGTCGGTATTTTTCTATTGGTCGTGCATTGATCGACCACGTATCGTTACCACCAACACCGGCCATTTTATGGCTGATATTGACCGTTAAAACATCTGCTTTTTCCAGTTCTGTCGGGTGTTGTGCTTCATGAATATTCTCGGCAGTATACGGCCAAACTGAAGTTTGCAGTGGTGTTTCACCAAGCACCATCAGTCCTGAGTTATTATTGGTAAGCGCCAGCCAACGCACACAGGTGTGGTTGCTACTTTCCTGTGGTTTGGTGTAGTCGTAGTAAAAGTCATCAACAATTCCGTTGTAAATAGCTACTTCAGCCCCGCCATTTCTGTCGGAGTAATTTTCAAATGGACCTTTACCATAAAAGCTCATTTGTTGCAGGTCGGTTGAAACGCCCATGCTCATTCCTACACGAATTGGCTCCGGCATTTCTTCCGGAATCTCCAGGTCAAATTTAACGTCTATTGTTCCATCGTTGGTAAATGTATAAACCAGTTTTAAGCTCAGTCCTTCGTAGTTCAGATCTGCTGAAATAATTGATGTGGAGGCATCAGCCTTTAATTTATTTACAGTTAGTTTTTCCGGCAGGTCTTTCCAGAAAGGAATAAGTTGTTGCGCTCTCCATCCACGTTCATCATTATCGGTTAACGGACGCCAGAAATACGGTTTTAATGCTGATGTAATAAGTTGGACATTGCCTTTTTGATAGCTAACAATTAAACCACTTTCTTTATCGATATCAACTTTAAAGCCTTTACCTGTTACTGAGATTAGATAGTCGGTTTCGGTAAAATTAGGATTGGCAAGTTTATTTTCTTTTTTAACTGAGGCAACTGTTTCTACCGGAAGTCTGAATTGTTGTTTGGCCAGTTCATGACCTGCATTAGCCCAGTTTTTATCCTGTTTCAGTTGAACACTGATACGCAACCAATATTCTGCATTTGCTTTTGTTTTTATCTCGTCAAATGGAATTTCAACTACTGCACTTGCTCCTGGATTCAGACTCAGTCCATTCAACGTTCCTGACTGAATTTCTGTAGCATCCTCACTTAAAGTCCAGCTAACCTGGTATTCGTTTAGGTTGACAAAATTAAAACGACTTAATATACGAATCAGTCCGTTTTCCAGATCAACAGCAGTTATTTGAACAGGCTGCATCACATATTTAGCTTCCCAGGTTTGTGGTTTTGGTGTGCGGTCGGATGCGATCACTCCGTTCATACAGAAGTTATTGTCATTGGGCATGTCGCCCAAATCGCCACCGTAAGCAAAAAATTCTTTACCGTTTTCATCGGTTGTCAGCACTCCCTGATCGATCCAGTCCCAAATAAAACCTCCGATCAGGTTCGGGTAGCAGTGCATCAAATCCCAGTATTCCTGGAAATTACCCAAAGAGTTACCCATGGCATGTGCATATTCGCATTCCATAATAGGACGACTGATGTACGGGCTTTTTGCCAGCGCTTCCAAATCCTCGAGGTTGGCATACATACGACTGATCACATCAACCCAAAGCGGATCGGTTGGATTGGCAGTTCTTCCTAATTCTCTGTATTCCGGCGATCCGTAAGCTTTGTAATCTTTGTGTTCCGGTTGCCCCTGTGCTCCTTCGTAATGGATAAAACGTGTAGGATCGAAATCTTTCGCCCAAGCGGCAGCCCCGGCGTGGTTTGGTCCCATTCCCGATTCATTACCGAGCGACCAGCCAATAATCGATGGATGGTTTTTATCGCGCTCCACCATGCGAACTACACGGTCTTGAAATGCCGTGTGCCATTCCGATTGGTTGGTGAGGTAGCCCATTAATCCATGTGTTTCAATATTGGCTTCGTCGAGCACATAAAGGCCGTACTGGTCGCAAAGATCGTAGAAATACGGATCGTTAGGGTAGTGACTTGTACGAACCGCATTAAAATTGAAACGTTTCATCAACAACACGTCGTTCTCCATATCTTCGTGAGTAACCGTTTTACCGTTCAGATGGTCGTGATCATGACGGTTAACACCATATAATTTTATGGACTTTCCGTTTACATAAAGCTGCCCGTTTTTAGTCTCTATTTCGCGGAACCCGATTTTTGCAGAACGTGCTTCAACAATGTTTCCATCTGCATCTTTCAACGAAAGTACTAGAGTGTAAAGTGTTGGTTTTTCTGCCGACCACAGTTCCGGACTAATGATTTTTTCTTCCAGTAATCCGAAATATACATTGTCGCGTTGCGGATATCCTTCGTAAATAATGTCGTCAACATCTTTGGTGATTGGAGCTTGCAAAACCTTGTTGTTTTGCGGGCAGTACAATTCGGCTTCCAGTGTCCAGCCTTTTGTGTCAACATCGGCACCGCGAGTAAGAGTTGGACGTATTTGCAGAAGCGCATCCTGATAATTGGCATCTAAACGAGTGCGGATAAAAAAGTCTTCGATGGCTACTTTTGGTTGTGCCATCACCAGCACTTCTCGGTGAATACCACTCATTCGCCAGTGGTCCTGATCTTCCAGATAACTTCCATCGCACCAACGAAAAACCTGAACTGCGAGTTTATTTTCGCCGGATTTTACAAAATCTGTAATATCAAATTCGGCTGGCAAACGGCTGCCCTGGCTGTAACCCACTTTTTGCTCGTTTACATAAACAAACATGGCTGAACTTACACCGCCAAAATGCAATACAATTTTTTGGTTGTTCCAATCTTCAGGAATCGTAAAAGTACGAGCGTACGATCCAACTGCATTGTCACGTGTAATAAAAGGTGGTTGCGGAACTATTTTTGAACCAACCTCGGCATAAAACCTACGATAAAGTTCTTCCGTTGACAATCCTTCCGGAACATCATAGTTTTTTTTATACCAGGCAATCGGATCTTCCTGTGCTTCGGCAGGCAATTCCGGACGGAAAGGATAGCCGGCACTTACATAAATTGGCGTTCCGTAGCCTTTCATCTCCCAGTTCGACGGAACTTCAATGTCATCCCAGCCGGAAACATCCTGCTTATAAAAATCCAGCGGACGATCTTCTTCCTTTTCCACAAAATTGAATTTCCAGGTTCCGTTCAGCGAAATCATTCTCGAAGTTTCACGATCGCAATTCAGGGCGTCATCAGCAGATTTATAAGAGTAAGAAGTGGCTCTTGCCGGAATTTTGTTTTTGGCAATGTAAGTGGGATCTTCCCAAATTTTATTTTGGGCAAAAAGAGTGGTGGCACACAGGCTAAGCACCAGGATGAGCAGTTTTTTCATTTTAACGTAATTAAATTCGTTATCATTATTCAAGACGAGATAAAACAGGTTTACACCTATATTTTTTGGATGATTCGGGAGTTTACTTCAGGATTTGTAGCTTATTTATAAATGCGTCGTTCGTCGAGCGCATCGCGGTATTTTTTCGCGTTTTTGTTATGCTGACTGAGCGTTTTAGCAAAATTGTGGTAGCCCGAAAAATCTTCGCGAGCACACATATACAGGTAATTGTGATCTTCGAAATTCAGTACGGCATCAATCGAAGTTATTTCCGGAAAACAGATTGGCCCCGGTGGTAAACCTGCATATTTGTAGGTGTTGTATGGCGAATCGATTTCGAGATGTTTATTCAAAACCCGTTTGATGGAGTAGTCACCTACAGCATATTTTACGGTTGGGTCGGCTTGCAATGCAATTCCCTTATTCAAGCGGTTGATGTAGAGTCCGGCTACGGTTTTCAGCTCATCGGGTTTTAAAGTTTCCGACTGAACAATGGAGGCCAGTGTAACCACTTGTTGCGGTGTTAACCCCATTTTAGCTGCCTGTTCAGTGCGCGTATCGTTCCAGAAACGATCGTACTCCGTTTTCATGCGCTGGGCAAACTCTTCGGCGGATGTTGTCCAATACATTTCGTAAGTGTTCGGAATAAACATGGCACGGAAATTTTCGTCTGTAAATCCCCAGTCGGTGATCTGTTGTTCATCTGAAAACAGTTGCAATAACGAGGTAGAATCGGCTTTAATGTACTTACTTACTTTTCCGGCCAGTTCTTCTTTAAAACGAACATTGTTGAAAGTAATGTTTACCGGTGATTGCGCGCCGCTGCGAAGCATATTCACCAATTCGTTGGTGTTCATTCCTTTTTTTAATTGGTAACGGCCCGGTCGCATATATTCGGAATATTTTTTCTTTTTGGCCACCCATTTAAAAGCCTTTACATTGATTAAGACTTCGTCGGATTCGAGTTTTTCGGTAATACTCTTTATATCATCATCATCTGAAACCAGTATCAGATAATCGATTTTTACATTTTCCTGAAAAATATACTGGTAAAGCTGATATCCCCGCGCGCCGACAAGGATAAATGCGGCAGCAAAAAATATTATAATGAATTTTCCAACGCGAGGGAAAGTCATGGCACGGCTTTTCTGATCAATCGACATAGTTCTAATTTGAATTCAGCCCCAAAGATAAAATTCTTTCGGTTGCAGAGAAAGATTGAATTTAAGATTGATAAAATCAACTACTAGCCACAAGCTACCAGTAGTTGGCAGTTGGCAAAACTCTAATTTGCAAGATTGCTTCTCCGCCAGTTGGCGGATCGCAATGACAAGTATTTTATAGGATTGGGCAGCGGACAACCATAAATCTTGCCGAAAGGAAATCTTTCATTGTCCGCTGCCGGGTATGTTCTATAAACAATGTCATTGCGAGGGAGGAACGACTGAAGCAATCTCATTCAATCTAAAATTCAATCTACTTTCAATCTCTTATCAATCTTGTTTACCTAACATTCTCTTAACCCATATTCTAAATAAGGGCAGTACGAAATAATTTTATGGGCTGTCAGCCGAAATTCACTAATTTTGTGCGTGTTTGGAAAAATGATATAAAAACTGAAAATTATGCTACAAGTAAATCTTGCAGAAGATATTTATTATTTGGGATTTAACGACCGCCGTACTCACTTGTTCGAGAACATTTGGCCAATCCCACACGGGGTTTCGTATAACAGCTATTTGATTGTTGATGAAAAGATTGCACTGGTTGACACCGTTGAACGTGCTTTTATTGATGATTACCTTGATGCCATTGAAGAAATTATTGGCGACCGCGAGGTGGATTACCTGATTATTAACCATATGGAACCCGACCACTCGGGAGCTTTAAAAGCAATCGTTCATCGTTACCCGAATATTACGCTTGTAGGTAATAAAAAGACTTTTGGTTTTGTGGAATCATATTACATGAAACCGGAAAATGTGCACATGGTGCACGACGATCATGTACTTGATCTGGGAAAACACAAGTTGCAGTTCCAGATGATTCCGATGGTACACTGGCCTGAAACAATGGTGACTTACGAAGAAACCAACAAAATCCTTTTCTCGGGAGATGCTTTTGGTAGCTATGGAACCATGGACGGTGGTATTTTCGATGACGAGATCAACCTTGATTTTTACGAAGTGGAAGTGATGCGTTATTTCACCAATATCGTTGGTAAATATTGTCCGCATACACAGCGCGCTATTAAAAAACTTGCCGGACTGGATATTAAAATGATTGCGGCAACGCACGGTCCAATTTGGCGCAGCGACCTGAACTGGATATTGAAGCGTTACAACAAATGGAGTTCTTACGATTTGGATCGGGGTGTGGTTATCGTTTACGGATCAATGTACGGAAACACCAAAAAAATGGCGGAAACCATTGCACGTCAGATTTCGGTGCGCGGTATCAAAAACATCCGTGTTTACGATGCTTCAAAAACACACTCTTCGTACATTATCAACGACATTTTTAAATACAAAGGATTTATTGTGGGTAGCGCGGCGTATAACAATGCGATGTTCCCGAATGTGGAAACACTGCTTACAACCATCGAACACATGGCGCCAAAAGATCACTTACTTGGTATTTTTGGTAACTACTCGTGGAACGGTGGCGGCGTGAAAAACCTGAAAACTTTTGCCGAAAAAATTAAGTGGGATATGGTTTACGAACCGATCGAAGAAAAAGGCAATATGAAGGTGCAAACGCAGGAAGAGTTGATTAAGTTGGCTAACGCAATGGCTGATAAACTGCTGGAAATGCCTACTCCGGAAAAGATCTAAGATTACTTTGAAAGATAAATCAAAAGCTGCTCTTCTGGGTGGCTTTTTGTTTTTTATTCGGACTCTCCTAACACAAACTTCATGATAATATCATACTGAATTATCTTTTTTAGAAGAAAAATAGTTCATCTTCGCACAAATTTGAATAAGCAATGGCTACAGAAATTACAATAATACGACACGGAGAAACAATGTGGAATGTGCAGAAACGCATACAAGGGCAGCGTAACAGTAAGCTTTCTGAAAACGGGATTACACAGGCAGAATTGGTAGCAGAGGCACTGGTTAGACGTGAGTTTGATGTACTTGTAAGCAGCGATCTTGAGCGCGCTGTGGAAACTGCCAAAATCATCAATAAACAACTGTCGTTACCGCATAAATATAACCTGAATTTACGTGAACGCTCTTTTGGTATTTTCGAAGGAAAGAACTTTGCGGAGATTGAAGAAATGTACCCCGAAGAATTTCGCCGTTATAAAGAACGAAATCCCGGATTTGTAGTTCCCGGTGGCGAAAGTATTGAGCAGATGTATACTCGTGTAACATCGGAAATTGAAGCTCTTGCCAGTAAGTATAAGGATCAGAAAGTACTGATCGTTTCGCATGGTTTGGTGCTGGAAATGATGATGTATAGAACCTTTAATCTTAAGCTGGATGAGCCACGTTCATTCTCCATAAATAATTCCTCCATCAGCTCGTTTTACATCGACAAGGACAATTGGTTTTTAAAAGAATGGGGTGTAATTGAACACCTGGTTTCGTTGAATGTTTTAACTGAGCTTTAGTACTCTTTTCGAATTATTCGATTAAAAGCAGGGCAATCCGATTCATGTCACCCGGATTATTGGCCACCACATTGATTTCCATTCCCACTTTTTGTACGGTTTGGTACACATCCACCGCAAAACTCTCGGGGCTTGGGCGTGCGTTTCTTTTATCGTGACATTCGAGTCGGTTACCCGAACAATCGTTGCACAAGGTGCAACAGGTTTGGTTTAACAGAAAAACTTTTGGATGACCCATTAGAAAAACAGCCCGTTCCACTCCCAAAAGTTTGTTAGTCATTTCTCGTGACCAATCGGAAGGATAGTCGTTTTTGTCGGCAAATTTATTCAGTTTAATAACCAGTGCACTTTTGTATTCTTTAAAAAAGCGCTCGCACTCGCTTACCGACGGCGTATTGGGCGGGCACGAACCAAGACCGTAATCGCTGCAGCCAAAATAACATTTAACACGTACCCATTGTGCTACAACAATTTCTTTCGGATCGATCCATTTATATTCGGTAAGATCCTGTTCCTGAAGTAACTCTTCTATTTGGTTTTTGTTAGTCATTTTGTTGGTTTGAAATTAAAGGATGGCTTTTTGAATCAAATCTACTATTCTCGCAATATTTTCTCCATCTTTCTGCCTTTCGCCAATTCGTCAATCAGTTTATCTAAGTATCGTACCTGTTTGGTCAGAACGTTATCGATTTCCTCTATCCGGTAACCGCAAATCACTCCCTTAATTAATTCAGCTTTTGGATTTAATTCAGCTTTTTCGAAGAAGGTCTCAAAAGTTACATTTGTATTGATCATTTCTTGAACCTTGCTTTCGTTAAAGCCTGTCAGCCATTCAATTACCTGATGCAATTCTTCTTTTGTCCTTCCTTTTTTCTCCACTTTTGCTACATAGTGCGGGTATACTGCGGCAAATGTCATTTCTGCCACTCGCTTGTTATGCTGTGGTGTTGTCTTCATCTGTTTAATATTTTTTTAATTGAATAAAATTAATGATCTAACCAAGTGCTACATCCAGCAGCATCATGGTGGCAAAACCCAACATGGCACCAATGGTCGATAAATCGGTTTCGTTGCCTCTTTGCGATTCGGGAATCAATTCTTCCACAACCACAAAAATCATTGCTCCGGCTGCAAACGACAGGGCATAAGGCAACAGCGGTTCGATGGTTAAAACCAGGTAAGCTCCCAGTACTCCTGCCATCGGCTCAACAATCCCGGATAGCTGTCCGTAATTAAACGACTTCCATCGCGACAATCCTTCACGGCGCAGCGGAATAGAAACTGCAGCTCCCTCGGGGAAGTTTTGCAGTCCAATTCCCATCGCTAAGGCTACAGCTCCGGTAAGAATCCCCATGTCGGGATTATTGGCCAGCGCACCAAACGCAACGCCTACAGCCAGTCCTTCAGGAATATTATGGAGCGTAATAGCCAGCACCAGGAGTATGCTTCGCTGCCAAGTTGTTGGAATCCCCTCGGCTTTGTCGATGGATAAACCCATATGCAGGTGAGGCAGAATCTTATCGATTAACAAAAGAAAAGCTCCACCCGCTAAAAATCCGATTACAGCAGGCTTCCATGATAGTTCGCCTTGCGCCTCAGCCATTTCAATAGCCGGTTTTAATAAGGACCAGAAACTGGCCGCTATCATTACACCCGCAGCAAAACCAAGCATCGAGTTTAATATCTTCTTATTAATCGATTTGAAGAAGAACACCATTGATGCGCCGGCTGCGGTTAAAAACCAGGTGAAAAGCGTAGCTCCAAGAGCCAGTAATATCGGATTATATTCTAATAATTTATCCATCTTGAGTTTGTTTCAATTTGTCGAATAGGCTAAAACAAAGCTAATAAAATTATTGTTCAGCATCTAAAAAGACAAGCTTTACTGGCAGCTTAATTTTTCAGAATCATTTTCAGTTCTTTCTGGTTTATCTTGCCATTTTCGGTGCGTGGAAGTTTTTCGATAAAACGGATGTCCTTTGGTTGTTCGTATTTCGAAAGTAGATTAGAGCAGTGAGTCTCTATGCTGGTTTTCATATTCTCATCTGCCTTACCTTCAATTATCAGAATTATTTTCGCGCCGAGTTTTTCATCCGGCACCGAACCGATTGCATAGGGAAGGGGCATATCTTTTGCCAATTTCTCCTCGATTTGTTCGGGCAGAAATTTTATTCCTCCTGAAATGATGACGTTGTCAACTCGCCCAAGTACTTTAAAATGATGACTGTCTTTTAATTTCCCCAAATCGTTGGTTTGAATGAATCCGTTTTCAAGTCCCGGCATCAAAATTCTGATACAATCGCGTTCACCCAATTCAACAGAAATATCATCAAGACATTGGTAACATTCAGTTTTGTCGCTACCATTTAATTTGCGTAGGGCGATGTGAGTTGCCGTTTCCGTCATGGCGTAACTCGAATAACATCGTGTTGAAATTTGCTGCAGTTGCTCTTCCAGTGGTTTAGGAATAGCAGAACCTCCAATCAGCAGGTTTTCAATATTTTGCTCTGGCAGTGCCAGGTACTTAGTTACCTGGTTAATAACCATAGCCGCAAATTTTATGGGCTTATCAGTTGGCAAACTTGTAAAGTCTGATGCCGGTTCAACAAGCAGTAAATCGAGTTTGCCTATTAGGGCGCGCACCGTCATCAGTTTCCCTGCAATGTATCGACTGGGCAGACAATGTAAAATGCGGTCACCGTTCTGCAAATTAAAAAAGCGAATGGTGCGAAGTGCACTGGACGCCACAAAATCCTTTTTAAGTGTTATGGTTTTTGGTGTTCCCGTACTTCCCGATGTTTGTACTTCGATATAGTCATTTGGATTGTACCATTCTTTCAAGAATTCCACCCAGCGTTGTTCCCACTCACTGTTAGGTTTCTGTTGCAGCAACTCTTTTATGTTTCCCGATTGCCCATTTATGGTAATATGTGACGGAAACAGTTCCATTACATTTCGAATGATTTTGCGGTATTGAACCACAATTCTTCGCCACGAATTTCAAGTGGCGATTCAATGTTATTGGTAAAAAGCTGGCCGGTTCCCAGGCCCTGATGCATGGTGGTGTTTTTCGTGAAGGCCCATTGTGCAATGACATTTAAACCGATATTCGACTCCAGGTACGATGTGATCCACCAACCAATGGATCGTTCGTTGGCCAAATTAATCCATTCATCGCAACCCGAAATACCACCGTGCAGACTTGGTTTTAAAACCAAAAACTGAGGACGGATTGTATCGAGTAGTTGTATTTTTTCTCTGCGGTCGTTTATGCCAATTAATTCTTCATCGAGAGCGATGGGCAGGGGAGTGGTTTTACACAATTCAGCCATTTCGTTCCACAGTCCTGCAGGTATCGGTTGTTCAATGGAATGAAGCTGTAACTCGGCAAGTCGTTTCAATTTCTCGTCAGCAGAATCTTTATCAAAAGCGCCGTTGGCATCTACACGAAGAACTATCTGATCGCTTGAGAAACGCTCGCGCACAGCTTTTAAAAGTGCCAGTTCCTGCTCAAAATCTTTTGCTCCAATTTTTAGTTTGATACATCGAAAACCGGCTGCCAGTTTTTCTTCTATCTGGCGCTGCATGTTCTCGATCTCGTTCATCCAGATCAGTCCATTAATTGGAATACCTTCCTTTCCATGTGAAAACGCTGACGGAAATGGGTCTCTTTTTCCGCCGTTTTTCAAATCCAGCAAAGCCGATTCTAAAGCAAATTTCAGCGATGAAATATCTTTTAACAAGTCAATATTATTTATGAAAAGCTTAGGGTCAGCGCAGATTTTATCCAACTGCACTTCAACTTGTTCAGGCGTTTCAATACTCAATCCTGGTAGTGGAGCGCATTCGCCAAGTCCTGTTACGCCGTTCTCTTCCAAAAATAAATACCAAACCGTGCGTGTTTTTAACACCCCCCGCGATGTGCCGGCAGCTTGCTTAAAATGCAGCTCATATTTTTGGAAGCGGGCTTTTATCATGTTAATATCAATCCAAGCGAGAATAGTAATGTTAATGCCAAAGTTTGCAGTGCCAACCGTTTTAAAAACGGGTCAAGCTGGCGTCCGTCTTTTATGCGAAATATTTTGATGATGTCGATTATTGAAATTGGCAATATCAAAAGATATAACCACTGCCATGCTGTTTTTTGTTGTTGAACCGTAAAAGCGATCAGTGCAATCCATGCCAGTAAAATAATTATCGTATGGTAGATTCTACTTCTTAATGGACCAAGTTTTACGGCAATCGTTATTTTCCCAGACTGCTTGTCGTTATCAATGTCGCGGGTGTTGTTCAGGTTCAAAACTCCGGTACTAAAGAATCCTATACTGATGGCCGGCAGCCAAACAGCAGTTTCAATAACATTATTGTGCAGGTAAAAAACACCGATCACAGGTAGCAATCCGAAAAAGAGAAATACAAACAAGTCACCCAATCCGATATAACCGTATGATCGTTTGCCTGCAGTGTAGAAATAGGCGGCTAAAAGTGCCAGTATTCCCAGTCCGATAAATACAAAAAATGCAGTTGGGCTGTGATGCCAGGTTCCGGCGAACACCAAAATAATTCCCAACAAAAAGCTTAGTCCGGCAACTACAAACATTCCGGATTTCATTTCTTTGATGGTGATTTCTCCGCCCTGCATTGTTCGTGTTGGCCCCAATCGCTGATGATTGTCGGTGCCCTTTTGGAAATCGCCATAATCGTTGGCGAAGTTCGAGAACACCTGTATCAGCGTTGCGGTGAGCATTGCAAGAATAAAAATCAGCCAGTTAAACCCATGCCAAAATACTGCCAGTGCCGAGCCCATTAAAATACCCGACAATGCCAGTGGCAGTGTTCGTAACCGTGAAGCTTTTACCCAACTTTTTGCTGTTGCCATAATTGATTTTGGATACTAGATTCTAGATAATTGATGCTTGATACTCGATACCTCGACGCTGCGGTCGGGATTTGGCTGTGGCCGATTTTCAATTCGCTTCGCTTAACTCGTAACTCGTGTCTCGCAACTTTATTATGGAAATTTTGGGTATTTCTTAAAGTCTGGTTTGCGCTTTTCAAGGAAAGCATGTTTTCCTTCTTGTGCTTCCTCGGTAAGGTAATATAGCAAGGTTGCGTTTCCGGCGAATTCCTGAATTCCGATCTGACCGTCGAGTTCTGCGTTCAATCCAAGTTTTAGCATACGCAATGCCAGCGGACTGTGTTCCTGCATTTTTTGTGCCCATGCAACTACCTCGTCTTCCAGCTGATCTAGCGGAACAACTTTGTTTACCAATCCCATTTCAAGCGCTTCGGCAGCCGAGTACTGACGACACATAAACCAAATTTCGCGGGCTTTCTTTTGTCCCACAACACTTGCCAGGTACGATGAGCCTAATCCTGCATCGAAGCTACCTACTTTAGGTCCGGTTTGTCCAAAAATGGCATTTTCGCTGGCAATACTAATGTCGCAAACTACATGTAGCACATGACCACCACCAATGGCATATCCATTCACCATGGCAATTACAGGTTTTGGCATGCTGCGAATTTGTTTCTGTACCTCAAGAATGTTCAGTCGTGGAATCCCATTTTCGTCGATGTAACCACCGGTGCCTTTTACATTCTGGTCGCCACCCGCACAAAATGCCTTATCTCCGGCACCTGTTAACACAATTACATTTATGCGCTGGTCCTCGCGACAAATATGTAACGCATCGCTAATATTGTTTACCGTAGTTGGTCGGAAAGCATTCCGCACCTGCTCGCGGTTAATGGTAATCTTGCCAATTCCGTCGTAATAATCGAAAAAAATATCCTCGTATTCTTTAATGGTTTCCCATTGTCTTTTTGTACTCATTGTATGTTGTTTTTATTGTTTTACAAACTTAAAAAGGCCCCGGAAAGTTTTTGTATTCACTTCTGCATCGGTGAAAACTTCCAGGATAGTCGGTTTTTTTCTTGTTGGGGAATATAACTCGGCAAGTGAATTTTTTAATTCTGTTTCATTCTCAGCACTTAAATAATCCAACCCGAAAGTTTGAGCAATGCCTAGTGCTTTGAATTTGTTTTCGGCATAAAAATGCTTATTAAATGCTGGTGATTCACCGGGTCCTTTTATCAGACTAAAAATATTTCCGCCGCCGTTATTGATTACGATGACTCTTAAATTATCGCCAATGTAATTGTTCCAAAGCGCATTTGAATCGTAAAAGAACGATAAGTCGCCAATAAGTACAGTATTTATCTTTTCAGAGACAGAGGCATAACCCACTGCTGTTGACATTGGCCCGTCAATTCCGCTGGTACCACGATTACTTAAAAAAGTGGTGTTGGTTGTCCAATCTGCAATTAATGCATAACGAACAGGTGAACTGTTTCCTAAATGTACAACCGAATTTTCAGGAACATATTGGCCAACTTCAGCAATGACTTTCAAATCAGAAAACCGACTATCTGAAATATATTTATCCCGAAGTTGATTGACTTCATTTTCCTTGGTTGTCCAACGTTGTAGATATGCTGTGTTTTTATCACTTACTTCCGGAATTAATTGTGAGAAAAAAGTCTTAGCATCGGTCTGCACAACTTCTGTCAGCGATTGGTAAGTATCGTAATGATCGTTGGCCGGCGAAAGGTGCCAGTGTTGACCAGCCTTATTTTTTCTCAGGAACTGTTTCAGTGCTTTCGAAACAAAATGTCCGCCAAAAGAGATCAGTATATCCGGTTGAAAATCAGCAGGAACCTCTTCTAAAATAGCCGCCATCATCGTATCAATACTTCCGCAAAAACTTTCATCAGTCAGGTTGGCCAGGTGTTCTTTTAAAACAAGGGCACCGGTTTTTTCAGTAAATGCTGCAAGCAGTTTTTCCAGTTCCAGATCCGGATTTTGTTGCCCGGCAAGGATCAGTATTTTCTTCGATGCATTTAACTCAGCAGCAAACTTATTCAGACTTGCTTTATCAATCTCTAAAACTGATTTTTTAGTATCGATGGCTTTTATTATCGGCAACTCTTCGTCAAGCAAATCATGCAACGGTTCCTCCAGTGGAACATTGATATGCACAGGCGCCGGTTTCCCCGAAACGGCAGCATTCAGGCACTCGTTTATTTCGCGGGCAGCTTGCCACAGTTCAGTTTCCGATTCTTCCAACGGAAGGTTGTATTCTTTTTTTACAAAGTTCGAATAGATCCCTTTTTGGTTGATGCATTGGTTTTCGAGCTGGTTGATCCAGTACTCGGGACGATCGGCAGTGATTACGATTAGCGGAATATTTAAATAAAAAGCTTCGGCAATTGCTGGTGCATAATTCAAGGTCGCTGTACCCGAGCTGCAAACAATAACAACCGGTTTTTTCAGCGCTTGCGCCAAACCCATCGCAAAATAAGCTGCACTACGCTCGTCAACTACATTGCGGCAGTTAAATAAACCACTTCCCACAAAAGTGTTTATCATCGGACCGTTTCGCGATCCGGGAGAAATAATCACGTCGTTGATTCCCTTCTGATGAAGAAGTGCTGCCAGTTGTTGAACGTGTTTTTTAGTTGAGATCATTCTGTCGTATAGCTTCTATTGCCGATAACAAGGTTTTTGCTTTGTTGTTGGTCTCTTCCCATTCTTCTTCGGGAACCGACCGCGAAGTAATTCCGCCACCTGCATAAAGCATGTATTTCTCCGGAATTATTTCCATGCAGCGCAAATTTACAAATAATCTTACTGAATCTTTTAGCTGCCACGGACCAAGAAATCCGCTGTAGTACCGCCTATCATGTTTTTCGATGGTACTAATAAATTTATCGGCTTTCGATTTTGGAAAACCACAAACTGCCGGTGTTGGATGCAACTCGGCAATAAAATCACCAAGACAGTCGTCGAGTTTCTTTTTTGCAAATAGAAAACTGGTAAACAGGTGCGCTACTTTGCCGCTTTCCAATGTTTCCGGTCCGCGAGTGGTGTAGCGGTGAATATCAAACCGATACAACAGATCAACCAGGTAGCGAGAAACAAAGGCTTGCTCTTCAATGTCTTTGGTGCTCCAACCGTATTCCGTTCCTGAAACACGGGGCTGCGTTCCAGCCAGCGAAACGGTTTCCATCGTTTTGCCTTCTGATTTTAACAGGATCTCGGGAGTGGCCCCCATCCACAAACCGGCTTTTGGCAAATTTACCATATACACAAAAGCGTTTGGCGTTTGCTCGAATAGTTGGGAGTACAATTTTCCCAGCGATTCATTTTTTCGTTCAATCGGAATAATACGCGAAACAATAGCCTTTGCCAGTTTCGTATTTTTTATTGTCTTTACCGTTTGCTCAATATCTGACAAATACTCGTCTTTCTCAATTACGTAATGCGATGTGCAGTTTACCACTTCTTTTTGGCACACTTTTACATCATCCATATTCAATTTTAGGATTTCCTCGATGCCTGTTTTATAAATATCCGGTTTTAATAAAATCAGCGGGTTTTCCTCGCTGACGTGATAAGGCGCAAAAACAAATCCTTCCTGTCCGTTTAAACGACTCACCTCATTGGGATAAATCAAAGCTTCCTGACACGAAATCAGAAGCTCAAGCGTTTTATCGCCGGGTACAGACCATAAGGCAAAAGAGCAGTTAAGCGTAACGAGTTCGTCGATCAGATGTATTAATCTTTCGTTATCGGTCATTCCTTTCAGTAATCATATTGGTAACACGTACAGATGAAATCAATCTCCCTTCTTCATTGCAAATATCAACATTCCACACATGCGTTTGTTTGCCCCGATGAACGATTTTTGCAACCGCCAGCGCCTTGCCTTTTTTTAATACGCCTGTGTGATTGCCGTTTACCATAATTCCGAGCACTTCATAAGCGCTCATATCAACCAGTAACATGCTGCCCAAACCGGCCAGTGTTTCGCCCATTGCAAGGTTGGCACCGCCGTGTAAAATGCCTCCCGGGCGCGAATTTTTTGCAGAGAGATCCAACATTCCCTCAACTGTACCTTCTGCAATTTTTGTGATCTCAATTCCGAGGCTCCCTACAAGAGTGTCTTTTGTGGCCTGGTTGATCAACTCAACCGGCGTATTGAATGATAATTGTGTTAAATCCATAGTGCTATCCTAAAACGAGACTAAAATAACGGATAGTTTTCGAAAATTGCCAAAATGGCTTTTGTAATTTATTATTGTATTTCGAGATCAGTGAGATTATGGAAGAATTTAGCTCTGATATAATGTTAAACAGCTGCCATAAATTTTTTACATTTGTTATTCTAAATCAACTTAAATAGATCCAGATGAGTATTTCCAGAAGAAATTTTTTATACAAATCAACCGCGGGAGCAGTTGCTGCTGCAAGTATTTCAAGTATCGTTTCGGCGTGTGTTGCTGAACCGGAACAAAAGAAAGAATCAATTTTTTTGAAAGGGAACACGGTGTTGTTTCAGGGTGATTCAATTACCGATGCCGGGCGCGACAAACAAAATGAAACACCTAACCGTGCATGGTCGTTTGGAAATGGTTATGCGCTTCTCGCAGCGTCACAATTATTAAATACATATCCTGAAGAGCAACTTACTATTTATAACCGTGGTATCAGTGGAAATAAAGTGTTTCAATTGGCGGATCGTTGGGAAAAGGATTGTCTGGAATTGAAACCGGATGTGTTAAGTATATTAATTGGTGTGAACGATTACTGGCACACCCGCGATGGTAATTACGATGGCACCATTGAGATTTACGAGAATGATTACCGCGCTTTGTTGAAACGCACACAGGAAGCTTTTCCGGCTGTGAAATTGGTTTTGTGCGAACCATTTTATGTGTTAAAAACAAGTGCAGTTGACGAAACATGGATTGAGCCAATGCAACAATACCAGGTGGCTGCGAAAAAGATCTCAGACGAGTTTGAAACCATTTGGGTTCCTTTTCAGAAAGTATTTGATGAGGCCATTAAACACGCTCCGGGAACTTACTGGACGCCAGATGGAGTGCATCCTTCAATGGCCGGTGCCGAATTAATGGCTGCAGCTTGGTTGAAAGCTGTTGGTGAATAGAGAGAAAGAAATTATCAATATTAAATCTTCAATATCCAATATCCAATTTTGAGTACTTGATTATTCTAAATTGGGTATTGGATATTTTATGTAATCTGAGTTAAACTTTCCCTGAAATTGGTTTCAAAATCATTTTTTTGTACATAAGCGATAAAATAACTCCTCTCGAAAACATGAAAAGCAACATTCCCATCCAAAGCGCATGATTATTCCATATCGGATTTAAAAAATAATAAACCGGTGCAAAAATCAGAAAAGTTGAAACCAACAAACTATTTCGCATTGCCCGCGATGCTGTTGCCCCGATGTAAATCCCGTCCCAAATAAAAGAACCAACACTGGCGATCGGTATCAGTACTACCCAAATTAGAAACTGTTGGGCTGTTTGAATTACATCTTGTTGCGAGGTGAGCAGTTTTAAAATGAAATTTGTGCCGGTTAAATAGAGTAGGGTAAAAGTAATTGCCAGTCCCAAGCCCCAGTATAATAAAAGTTTTACTACCCTTTTTAAGTTTTCAATTTGTTTGGCACCTATAAATTTCCCAACCAATGCTTCGCCGGCAAAAGCAAAACCATCAATAAAAAAGGAGAAGAACATTAAAAATTGCAGGAGGATTGAATTAACTGCAAGCACAGTATCGTTTATGCTGGCCGATTTTGAAGTGAAAAAGGTAAATACAACGATTATACAGAAAGTACGGATGAAAATATCGGAATTTACTTTAAAGAAACTCGATAGAAATTTTAGATCGATGATACCTGCTTTTGTTACTTTTGGTAACATTTCTCTGTATTTTTTGAGTAACAAAATTACGGCAGTAACCAAACCAACATATTGCGAAATGGCCGTTCCCAACGCCACACCGTCTGATTTCATATCCAGACCAAAAACAAAAAAAGCACTCAGCACGATATTTACAATATTTACCAAAATTGCAATAATCATTGGGTAACGTGCATTTTGCATGCCCAAAAACCAACCGCTGAAAACAAAAAGACTTAATGCTGCAGGTGCGGCCCAAACACGGATTCGGAAATAAGCTTCAGCAAGCTCTTCAACTTCTGGGCTTCCGCCAATTACTTTAAAACTCCCCCAGGCAATAGGGGACTGTAGAAGTAGAATAAATATGCTAATAATAAAAGTTAGTATCAGGGCACGAACCAGGATGGTAATGGCTTCTGCCGGCTTTTTTTCGCCAAAAGCCTGTGCTGTAAATCCCGAGGTACTCATTCGCAAAAAGCCAAATCCCCAGTAAATTATATTGAAAATCACGCTACCAAGTGAAATGGCACCGATGTACACTTCTGAACCAAGATGCCCCATTAAAGCCAAATCGATCAATCCCAGCAACGGAACAGTTATGTTGCTGATAATATTGGGAATGGCAAGTTTTAAAATGTTTTTATTCATCTTTTTTAGTGAGGTGGCAAAGGTAATATTATTGGTAGAGCGGTTATATGAATAAAAGTAATTAAATATTTTATCTTCTCTTTTGTGCTTGTAACCTAGGTTTTTAGCTGGTTTTTATTGTTTAACGGATTAATGTCGACTATTTATTAATTCCGTCTATGAACAATAAAGGATTTCAATGTGTTTTATTATTCGGAGATTTGGATTAATTCTAAATAGCGTATATTTTTGCTAAGGAAATTAATATATTTAAATCTTTTAATAAAAATAAAAATGGCATTTGAATTACCAAAATTAGGATACGATTATACGGCTTTAGAGCCAAATATTGATGCAAGAACAATGGAGATCCATCACGGTAAACACCATGCAGGTTATACAACAAACCTGAATGGAGCAGTTGAAGGAACTGATCTTGCAGGAAAATCGATTGAAGAAATTTTAAGTGGAGTGTCTGCACAATCAGTAGCAGTACGTAATAATGGAGGTGGATTTTTTAACCACAATTTGTACTGGGAAGTTATTGCACCGGGTGGTGCACCAGCTCCCGAAGGCGTTTTATTAGACGCAGTAAATGATTCATTTGGAAGTATAGAAAAATTTCAGGAAGCCTTCACCAAGGCAGCTTTGACTCGTTTTGGGTCGGGTTGGGCATGGTTGGTTCTTCAAAACAATAAACTGGTGGTTTCGTCTACGCCCAATCAGGATAATCCGCTGATGGATGTGGCCGAAGTTCAGGGAACTCCAATTTTGGGGATCGATGTATGGGAACATGCATATTACCTGAACTACCAAAACAGACGTCCGGATTATGTGAATGCATTCTGGAATCTCATCAACTGGGATGAAGTCGCCAGGCGGTTTAAAGGTTAGTTGATTTTTGGTTTTTTCCCCGGAGCAGAGGCTCCGGGGTTTTTATTGCTTATTTTTATTGTTTTATGTTAATAAGTTGTTCGCTATTTCGTCGGAAATTTAATAGGGCTGGTTTTCTTTGGTTTTGGATCTTGAAACATTATTGATTCTTGCGGTTTCGGTTCCTCTTTTTGACTATTGGATGTAACGGTTTGCACAGTTTGAGTAAAAGACTTTTGTAGTGCTTGCGCTTCTCTGTTAATCGGATCAAGTTCAATAGCTTTGTCGAGGTTCTGTTTGGCCAAATCAACTTGTCTTTGTTGCATCAAATATTGCGCCCTAAGGACAAATAACTCAGGATTATTATTAATGTTTCGGGCCATATTTAAATAGCGCCCTGCATTATTCCAATCATTTTGTTGCATGGCCATTCTGCATTTTACTTTAACTACTTCGAAATTTCTTTCAGGTAAGCCGCTAAGTAATTTGTTCGCATTTGCATTGTCATTTAGCAAGTGATAGCATTTTGCACTGTAAACTTTGGCGTATAAATCATCTTTTCTATATTCAAGAACCTTATTATACACTTCCAATGCTTTCTTAAAATTCCTATAATTTATTAGAATGTCAGCCATTTGTATGTGTGCCTGATAATAATCCTTTTTCAGCGCAACAGCTTTTTGGAATGCTTTTAATGCTTCGTTTGGTTTGTCGAGGTTTTTTAATGCAATACCTTTTTGAAATTGGCCTTCAGCAAACTCTTCTTTGAGGTCTAATGTGTTGTTTGCTGCAACTAAGGCTTCATCGAATTTTTTTTGAGAATTGTAAACAGTAGCTTTCAAAAGGTATGCGGCAATCTGGTCAGGATTATAAACCAAAGCACTATCTGCATAAATTAAAGCTGAATCTAATTTTCGCTCCCTCATCATTACGTTTGCATAACCTTCCAGTACCTGTTCACTCTTAGGATTTAGTTTTAAGTAGTTTTTAAAGTGTTGTTTAGCTTCCTTAGTTTTTCCTTTCTTTAATGATTCATATCCGTGGAAGTCTTCTTTGCTTAACCGTTTATAAATTGCTGCAACAGGATAACCATCAACGTCAATAGTGTGGATCGTTCCTGCAGGAGGAAATGTACCCTCTAAAAGTTGTTCTCGCCTAATAAAAACATTTGAGTAAATGGCATAATCCCAATCTTCTCTTGATGATTCATAATATCTTGCATAAGTCATTTTTACGTTTGGATAATCATCAAAATAATCAGTATATGACGCGTTTGTTATAACAATTAGTGAGTCACTAAGATCTTCGTTTTCTTTTAACCAATCAGAACTGGCTTTTACCGAATTGTAATAATAATCAAGGTCATAATTCGCATAGCCGCCTTTCATACCTCCTATAAGTTCGTTGAAATATATATACTGGTTAGGATGGTTGGCCACCATGTGTCTTGCGGGAAGGAAAATAAGTATTACTAAACCGATTATAGGTACTAATTTGTATCTGTTTTTGAAAAATCCGATGAGGTTTATCCATCCTTTAGAAGCTACAACCACATAAAAAATTACAACAAAGGTTAAATGACGCATACCTCCATAAATATTCGATTTTTGATAAATAATATAGGCAATTGGGAAGATGCATCCGAATACGAGTAAGATCATAATTGGATTAGGACGATAATTTTTACCAATTGATACAATATAGGCAACAAATCCAACAATAGTAAAAAGAGGCATTCCAATAAGTAGATAAGTTGGTGCATAACTTACAGGAAGGCTTTTTGACATTTTCTGAATACCATTAAAAAGTGTTGTGAGGGACCAGGGGAATTTTGAAAAAGTTACGATCGAATCATATACAGCTGTTAACGGTTCTTCCAGACCCTTTGGCCAAAGAATAAGACTGGAGAAATAACTGAATACAACAATTATTATAAAAGAACCTGCAAACTTGAAAATTTGATTTTTGAATTTAGCCACCTTGTAAAATTCTTTACCTGAAATGACAAATAGGTAATAAGAGCCTGCAAAAAGAAGGAAATATCCATAAAGTAATACTCCCGGTGCCCTGTTACTGATGGTAAATGCAATCCCGATAATAACACCGATAAAATATCGTAATTTAACTTTTGGCCAGAAATCAAAGAAGCGAATGGTATAATAAGTCGCAATTATATACCCCGTGGCAAAAGGTATGTCAGAGAGGTTATTCATGGAGTTTCCAAAATACCTCGGAGTAAGGAACATAAAAAGCAATGCCAGTAAGCCTCCTGCGCCACCTCCAATACGTAGACCCAACAAACCTGCAAAAAGTAGCCCGATAAAACCAATTATAGTATTGGTGTAGTGGCGAACATTCCACACATTCCATTCAGTAACATGGCTAATTATACCGGCAATTACATTAGCTGAAAAACCGTAGTATTCCATGTTTGTTTCTGTATATTCTGCCCATTTTGCATCGCTGCCATCTGTAAAATAACGGATTACACTTTCGGCATGTCGTTTCCCGATTGGTTCATCACCGGTAACTCCATAGTCCTTCACCACTGCCAGCATAATAAAAAGCATTGCAATACTCAGGAGCATAAACAGACTTCTGAACGAGAGATCTTTTTTCAACTGGTTAACCGGAGAAAACAGATCTTTAAAGAATTCACCTGATAAAAGGTATTTAAATGGGAGGGTAAAAGAATTGTGGATTTTTATTTTTCCAATCTCTCTTATGAATTGTTTTGTTTTCAATTCTTCTGTGGCTTCTGTAATCTCATTATTCAGAGGAAGAAACCTGAAAAAATTTAATTGACAATAATATGCTACTGATTTTAGGAAGTTACTATTGTTAAAGAGGTTCTCAATAAATGGAAGGATCGATTCGGTTTGAGCAATTAAGAAAGGAGTATTATAAATTTCTTTATCAATTTTGGTAAACAATGACTCAAAATTCTTCCCGATAAAATTACCCTTTATGGTTTGGGCATAATAGACCTCTTTTGCATTTAGGATGTTTGTAGACAGCAGATATGACGCAAAAGTACCTGAATCTATCCTCGATTCATCAACAATTGCACAATATTTATATTGTCTGATGTTATCGAACTGTTCTTGTCGAAGAGCCTGGTCGATCACAACAAACGCAGTATTATTATTTTCAGCAATTTTGCTGAAATTATTATTGTTCACAATACAAACGATCATGTTTTTCGAATGAGGTTCATTTTTTGTGATCGAATTCTTTTGTTTGGTTTTAGTGGATTTATTGCGCATTACAATTGTAGTTTCAGTATATTTTCAATGTTTGATACAAAGTTAATCAATGACAATATGTAAAAGAAGCTAAAAATAAAGGATTATTTCAAAAATAAATAACTTAGTTTTGTGCAAAACGGAAACTTTATGAAGCTAGTTAGTATAGTCGTTTCAATGTACAACGAAGAAAGTGGGATTGCTTTTTTTTCAAAAAACCTTGTTGCAGAATTGAAAAAATTGGATGAATACAACTTTGAAATACTTTGGGTTAACGATGGTAGTTTAGATCACACACAGCAAAAGATTGAGAAATCATGTGATTCTAATAATCAGAATGTTAAGCACGTGTTTATACAGTTTTCCAGAAATTTTGGTCATGAAGCAGCAATGCTTGCAGGGGTTGACAATGCAAGAGGAGAAGCTGTGATTTGCCTTGACGCTGATGGGCAACACCCCCCTGCAGAAATACGTGATATGCTAAAAGCTTTTGAAAACGGACACGAAATCGTATTGATGCAACGTGTCGACAGAGAGGATCATGGCTTAATCAAAAGTTCATTATCAAGAATGTTTTATACTTTAATAAATAAATTATCTGTTGTTAAGTTTCAAAAAAACGCATCTGACTTTTTTTTAATTTCAGATAATATTGCACAAATACTAAAGCAAGGATTTAGGGATAACAACCGATTTTTAAGAGGATTTATTCAGGAACTCGGATTTAATGTTAGTGTGCTGGAATATAATGCGCCGAAAAGAGAATTCGGAGAAAGTAACTATTCATTTTACAAACTATTAAAATTAGCATTTAATGTAATTTTCGCATTTTCGAATAAACCTTTGCGAATTGTGATTCTTATTTCAATACTGTTTTTTCTATTTACAATTGCCTTTGGGGGGTATTCGCTTGTTCAGTATTTTGTTGCAGATTCGATTCCTTCTGGTTATACCTCGATTATATTTTTCATTTCTCTGTCCTTCTCATTAATGTTTCTTGTACTTACAATACTTTCGATATATTTTGAAAAAACCATAAAGGAGATAAAGAGAAGGCCCATTTATATTGTTCGGGAAATAAAAAGACTCGATTAATATCGTTTACTGGATAGTTCATTGATTTCACATATAAATACCCTTTTTCTATATTAAGAGTTGCTTAACATTCTATTTATTTAAACTCCATCCAAATTAACAAATCAACTAATCCTTTTTGCCCCTAAAACGTTGTACCTTTAGAAAACAAAAAATCAAATTAATAATCTTTAAACAAGAAGTATTATGGCATTTAGTTTACCAAAACTTCCATATGCAAATAATGCATTGGAACCAGTAATAAGTGAAAAAACAATCGAGTTCCACTATGGAAAACACCATCAGGCATACGTGAATAACGTTAACAACCTGATTGCAGGAACTGAGTTTGAAAATGCAAGCCTGGAAGACATTATTAAAAAGGCCGAAGGTGGTATTTTTAATAACGGGGCTCAGGTGTGGAACCACACATTTTATTTTATGCAATTCAGTCCTGATGGATGTAAAGAGCCAAAAGACGAATTGAAAGCTGCTATTGATGCTAAATTTGGTTCGTTCGATGCTTTTAAGGAAGCTTTCTCGAAAGCGGCAGCAACTTTGTTTGGCTCGGGTTGGGCATGGTTGGTTGTTGATGAAAAAGGAGAGTTGGAAATCGTTCAAACCAGTAATGCCGGAAATCCGTTACGCGATGGAAAAAAACCTTTGCTGACTTGTGATGTTTGGGAGCACGCATATTACCTTGATAAACAAAACGCACGTCCTGCGTACGTTGCCGATTTCTGGAACATTGTTGATTGGAAAGTAATTTCAGAACGTTTTGCAGAATAAAAAAATCAGTAGAATATGAGTACCGAAAAAGTATTGGCGGCTATGCAGGCTGCCGGAAAGCCAATGAAGGCCGGAGAGATTGCCGAAGCTGCCGGATTAGATAAAAAAGATGTGGATAAGGCAATGAAAGTGCTGAAGGCCGAAGAAAAAATTGTTTCACCAAAACGTTGCTTTTGGGAACCAAAATAGAGTTAAGCAGTAGGAAGCACGAAGCAAGAAGACCGAAGAAAAATTAATCTCATCTGATTTTATTCTTCGGTCTTCCAACTTCCAGCTTCGAGCTTTCTTACTATTTTTTCCAGAGACTTTCCATCTCTTCTAAAGTTTTTCCTTTTGTTTCGGGTACCATCTTCCAAACAAAGAAGAAAGACAGTAAACTCATTAATCCATAGAATCCATAAGTTACAGCGCCGCTAAATTCCATCATGGCCGGATAGGTTGATGAAATAAAGTAGTTAGCTGCCCACTGCGCCACAACGGCAATTGCAACTGCACGTCCACGAATTTTATTCGGGAAGATTTCAGAAATAAGAACCCAGCAAATTGGTCCCCACGACATCATAAATGATGCAGTATAAATAATAATGAACACCAATGTGCTGGTGCCAATAATTTCAAAAAGAGCTAAACCCGCAATGGCAAACATACCGACTGCCATACCAATTGAACCAACCATCAATAATGGTTTGCGTCCCCATTTGTCAACCGTTAATATGGCTACAACGGTGAAAATAACGTTCACCAAGCCCATTACAATGGTTTGTAACATCGACGCGTCTTTAGCTGCTCCCATACTTTCGAATATACGTGGTGCATAATACAATGCCACATTTATTCCTACAAACTGCTGAAATACAGAAAGCAGAATACCGATAATAATCACCAGTTTTCCGTACGACCATAATTTGCCTGAATGGCTTTCAACCGTAGCTTTAATATCGTTAAGGATTTCTTTAGCCCTGTCTTTACCATTAATTTTTTCAAGAATCACAAGAGCTTCATCATCTTTTTGTTTCAAGGTTAAGTAGCGAGGAGTTTCAGGAACGAAGAACAGCAGAATTCCAAATAACCCGGCCGGGATCGACTCGGATAAGAACATTCTTCTCCAGCCAACTTCATTGATCCAATCCAGTGTTTGACCGTTGGCGATTCCCCAGTTCACAAAGTAAACAACCAACATTCCGAAGATGATGGCAAACTGGTTTATAGAAACCAAACGTCCGCGAATATTCTCAGGAGCAATTTCGCCAATGTACATCGGAACAATTGCTGACGCCATACCTACGCCGATTCCACCAATTATACGATAAACGTTAAACATGTATAACAAACCCATGGTGGCCTGGCCTCTTTCAAAAAACAGAAACTCAGGAAACCCTGATCCGAGTGCTGAGATAAAGAAAAGTAAAGCCGCGATCATCAGCGATTTTCTACGGCCGATTTTTAATGCAAAAATTCCTGATATTCCGCCACCGATAATACAACCAATCAAGGCACTTGAAATGGTTAAGCCATGAATTAATGTGCTTAATCCCTGGCTGTCGATAAGAAATGCCTGCACTGATTTTTCGGCACCCGAAATCACAGCAGTATCGTAACCAAAGAGTAATCCTCCGAGTGTGGCAACAATGGTAATCGAAAAAATATAAAAACTATTGTTCTTCATAGTATTGGTAATGTTAGTGTGGTATGAAGAAGCCCAGTTCAACCTAATTTTTGAACCGGGCTTTCTTTAAATATTTTAAGATAAGTCTTGATCTATCAAATTCAGATATGTGTAATATATATGCATTAAATGAGTATTCAAATCATTCATATTTAGTATATATTCTTCTCACAATAAATCTAATAAAAGATTCAAAACAATCCGGTTTTATTCTAGATGTACATGTTTACAATTGCCTCGTACAACTCTTGCTTACCACTAATTTGTTTTGGTTCGCCGTTTGTTTTAGCATACGCGTAAACATCTTCGAACGAAAGTTTACCTTCTTCAAATTCTTTACCTTTACCTGCGTCAAAAGAAGCATAACGATCGGCAAGCATTTGCTCGTAAGGAGAATCTTCCAAAATAGCAGCTGCAGTTTCCAATGCACGCGCCATAACATCCATTCCACTGATGTGTGCAATAAATAAATCGTCTAAATCAGTTGAGTTACGACGGATTTTTGCATCGAAGTTAGTACCTCCACCTTGAATGCCACCACCTTTAAGAATAACGATCATTGCCTGAGTTAATTCATACAGGTCAATTGGGAACTGGTCGGTGTCCCAACCGTTTTGAACATCGCCACGGTTAGCGTCAATTGCTCCAAGCATACCGGCATCAACAGCACATTGTAATTCGTGTTCGAAAGTGTGACCTGCTAGAGTTGCGTGGTTTACTTCAATATTAATTTTGAAATCGTTTTCCAAACCATATTCTTTCAGGAAGCCCATAACAGTTTCAGTATCTACATCATACTGATGTTTCATTGGCTCCATTGGTTTTGGCTCAATTAAGAAAGTTCCGGTAAAACCTTTTGAACGACCGTAGTCACGCGCCATTTGCAACATAGTTCCAAGGTGTTGTTTTTCACGTTTCATGTTTGTGTTTAACAACGACATGTAACCTTCGCGTCCTCCCCAGAATACATAAGCTTTACCGCCTAATTCAATTGTAGCATCAATCGAATTCTTAATTTGAAGCATTGCACGTGCAGCCGTATCAAAATCAGGGTTTGTGCTGGCACCGTTCATGTAACGTGCATGAGAAAATACGTTAGCAGTTCCCCACATCAATTTAATACCTGTTTCAGCTTGTTTTTCTTTTGCATACTCAACAATTGCTTTCAGATTCGCTTCATATTCTTCAATGCTGTTACCTTCGTCTACCAAGTCAACATCGTGGAAACAGTAGTATTCGATACCCATTTTTGACATGAATTCGAAACCGGCATCCATTTTATTTTTTGCTGCTTCCAAAGCATCAGCTGCACCTACCCATGGATGATCTTGTGTAGGACCACCAAATGGATCGTCACCATCGGCGCACAGGCTGTGCCACCATGCCATTGAGAATTTAAACCACTCGGCCATCGTTTTTCCATAAACTACTTTTTCAGGATTGTAGTAACGGAAAGCCAATGGATTTTTACTGTCTTTTCCTTCGAATTTGATTTTTTCCACTGACGGGAAATAAACTGTTGTACTCATATTGCTTATTTTAAATTATTGTTGTTGAATTGATTTGTTTGAAACTTCGGCGGAATGATTTAGATAAATTTCTCCAATAAATTCTTCCAGTTGCCGTAAGCTTCTTCGTATGCTGCTTTTTTCTTTAAATCTGGTTCAATTGTCTCCAGCTTCGTCAGGCTGCCAAATGCTTCGTTAAACGATTTGTAATAACCTGATCCAACACCGGCTCCGCGTGCTGCACCAACCGATCCATCGGTATTATACAATTCAATGGTAGCTCCTGAAATACCGGCAAGTGTTTCTCTGAAAATAGGGCTGAGGAACATATTCGCTTTTCCTGCACGAATTACCGACGGATTAATTCCGATGTTTTTCATAATTTCCATTCCGTAATTAAACGAGAAAACGATTCCTTCCTGAGCTGCACGTAATAAGTGCCCTTTCTGGTGAATATTAAAGTTGATTCCACTTAGTTGCGAACCGATATTTTTATTGTTTAAAACACGTTCCGCACCGTTTCCGAAGGGTAGGATAGCGACACCATCCGAACCAATGGCAACATTCGAAGCCAGTTCGTTCATCGCTTCATAAGAAAGTTCTTCGGCAACCATTCTTTTCATCCAGGCATTTAAAATACCGGTTCCGTTAATGCACAGCAGAACACCAAGTCGGGGATCTTCCTGCGTATGATTAACGTGTGCAAATGTGTTTACGCGCGATTGCGGATCATATTTAATTTCGTTGCTAACACCATAAACTACACCCGAAGTTCCGGCAGTAGTTGCAATCTCTCCCGGATTCAGTACATTCAGCGACAGCGCATTGTTTGGCTGGTCGCCGGCACGGTAACTCACTGTCGTTTTTGTTGATAGTCCGAGTTCTGTAACAGCTTGCGCACTTACTTTTCCAGATGGTGCAAATGTTGGAACAATTTCAGGAATGATATCGGCCGAAAAACCATAGTTGTCGAACAACAGGGTGGCCAAATCATTTTCTTTGAAATTCCACAAGATTCCCTCAGAAAGTCCGCTGATTGTTGTTTGTGCTTCGCCGGTTAATTTCATGGCAATGTAATCGCCCGGAAGCATAATTTTATGAACCTTAGCAAAAGTCTCCGGCTCATTTTCTTTTACCCATTTTAGTTTCGATGCGGTAAAGTTGCCCGGCGAGTTTAACAGGTTGGTTAAACAACGCTGGCCTCCAATTTCGTTGAAAGCTTTATCGCCATAAACTGCAGCACGGCTGTCGCACCATATAATTGAAGGGCGAAGTACTTGCAAATTCTTGTCAACCATAACCAATCCATGCATTTGATAGGAGATACCTATCGACCCGATACTTTCTTTGTCGACATTCGACGTTGAAAGAACTTCTGCAAGTGCTAATTTCAGGTTTGTCCACCAAAGCTCCGGTTCCTGTTCCGCCCATCCTGCTTTATGTGCAGTAATTTTCATTTCCTGTTTGGGGTAAAACGATGAAGCCACAACATTACCGCTGTTTGCTTCTACCAAAGAAACCTTTACTGAAGAGCTTCCGATGTCGAATCCTAATAAGTGCATGATTACAGTTGTTTTATTCTATTTAGTTTATAATCTGTTCTGTTCTGATATGCTTGCAAAATTAGATGTATTTTAGCTGATCTCAAACTATCAGAAAAGTGTTTTATAACATATTTATAGTGAAGACCTGAGTTTTAATGTGGTTGGTACTTCAAAATTTACGGCTTTACCTTTCAGCACGAATTCGGCTGCTTTTTGACCCATTAGTTCAAAATTGGTTGAAATTACCGTGATTCCTTCCTTTACATATTTTTTCATTGGCGTTTCGTTGTACGAAATCACACCAACATCTTTACCCGGCTCAAACCCTTTTTCGGAACATTGGTCGAGAAAACGTGCCAGGGTTCGGTCGCTTACAAGAAAATACAGATCACCTTTTTGCAGATTAAACTCATCGAAGGTGGAAATTACCTTGTGCTTAATCGTGTGATCGGTACAGAATTGTTCGAAACTGTCGACAACCTCGCGCGGGTGATACGTAAAAGTAGGGTAGAACAACACAAAGTTCTTGTATTTATCTATTGCATTTTTATTTTCCTCGAGGCATTTATACACCGAATCACCAAAATTCTGATAAACGCATGATTTTCCTTCGCCATTAATTTTCCAGTCGATAATTAGTAGTTGTTCCTGCGGCAATTTGTCAATGATGCTCTTAACCTTTTTATGGTTAAAATTCATAACAATATACTTGGTGTATCGGCCAACACTTTCGGTAATGATCTTCTCAAAAAGATCGATGTTGTAATGATGAAAATGCAAATCGACACTAATATTTTTAGGCAGATGATTTAAAATGGAATGATAAAGTACTTCTTTATAAGCCTTAAAAGTATCGATAAACAGAAATATCTTGGTAATTTTTTGGGTTACGAAATAGCCACGATTGGGAACCGATTCAACTACACCACGTTTTTTTAGTTCGGCATAAGCTTTAAAAACGGTGTCTCTCGATAGCTTGCATTCTTTCATAATCTGGTTTACCGAAGGAAGCATTTCGCCCTCTTTCAGCTCGTTTCGGCTGATAGAATCGAGAATGGCGTCTACTAATTGTTGGAATTTTAAAACGTTCGAATTTTTTTCGATCGTGAATTTTAGGTTGCTCATGGTGTTAGTCTAAATTCAGAATTTCTATTCTGTTCTGTTCCACAAAACTATAATAAATATTGAAAAAGAGAACATTGTGTTTATAAGTTATTTGATGTTGACCAACGAATTAACATTTATTAAACGAACTCTGTACAATAGATACAAATGAATCTCGTTTTGTTGAAAAGGGTAGAGTGAGGTTATTTTTTCTAGTGGTTAAGTTTGGTCAGCAATTCTTTTTTAGCCTCACTTTTATCCTTTTTTTCTTTTATTTTTGATTCTTAACTTCAAATAAAAACCATGATTAAAGAGCTAATTACCCGTAACCGAAGTTACCGGCGGTTCGACGAATCTGTAAAAATTTCGACCGAACAATTATTAAAATGGATTGAATTAGCAAGTTTGTCGGCCAGCGGACGTAATGCACAACCCTTAAAATATGCCGTTATTACAAACGAAAATTTATGTTCAAAAATATTTCCTTTTCTGGGGTGGGCTGGTTATTTAAGCAATTGGAAAGGTCCTGCCGAAGGAGAGCGGCCAGTGGCATACATTGCTGTAATTAAAGATCGTAGTATCTCTGAAAATCATTACTGCGACGATGGAATTGCCATGCAAAGTATCTTGCTGGGTGCGGTTGAGGATGGTTTTGGTGGTTGTATGATCGGTTCGGTAAACAAATCGAAAGTGGCGCGATTACTGAAACTTGAAGAGCAACACGAGTTGTTGTGGATAATCGCTCTCGGAAAACCGGCAGAGGAAGTTGTGTTGGAACAGGTGCGAAACAACGATATTAAATACTGGCGCGATGAAGCAGGCGTGCATCATGTACCCAAAAGATCGGTTACAGAGCTTGTTTTGAAAACTGAATAAAAACAAAAAAGGATGGCAATGCCATCCTTTCTAGCGTTTAACTCCTAAAATTAACCCCTTATAAAAAGTGCCTTAATTATATGTTGAGCCATTTTTGGATTCTCTTTTAATCTCCTGGTCGAGTAGTTAAACCATTGTTGCCCAAAAGGAACGTAAACACGCATTTTGTGTCCTCCGTCAACAATTGACTGGCGCAATTCGGGTGTTACTCCGTAAAGCATCTGGAACTCGTACATGTTTTTAGGAATGTTCATTTCCTCAATCAATTTTAATGCTTCCTCTACCAGGTATTTATCGTGGGTGGCAATTCCCGCGTACATTTTGTTCTCAAACATGTATTTCAAATCGGTAAGGTAATGCTCGCGAACTTCGTCGTAACCTTTAAAAGCAAGGTGTTCCGGTTCAACATATATTCCTTTACACAACCTGAAACTGATTGGGTAGTTTTTATTATTTATATCATTTAATGCAATAATATCGCTTTCGGTACGACGTAAATAAGCCTGAAGAACCAATCCAACGTGTTTTGGAAATTCAGTTCGTAAACGACGGAAGATATCAATTTCCATATCTACACATTGCGAATCTTCCATATCGATGCGGATAAAAGAATCTTTCTCGGCAGCAAACTTAACTACCTCGCGCAAATGCGTGTAACATACTTCCTTGTCGATAAGCAATCCGAACATGGTTGGTTTTATAGAGAAATTACCTTTTACATTATCAGCAGTAAAACGTTCGATAACTTCGAGGTATTCATCGCGGTTTTTTTCAGCTTCGGCAAGTGTCGTTATAAATTCACCTAAAATATCGACAGTAACCTCAATCCCTTTTTCATTCAACAGCTTAGAAGCAAGCAGTCCTTCTTCCATTGTTTCGCCGGCAATATATCTTTTCGAGAAAACCCAAACGAGTTTCTTCGGCATAAACGGAAGCATATTTGCAATCAACTTATTCAACATTTTATAATTTAGGTAAATACTATTTTGTGCAGCGTAAAAATAGTATGGGCACCAACTCGATTGCAATGATGTTTATCAGTGAGTGAGTATGATTTTATGCAGGTTTTTTTTAGAACTTATTGATTATTAATTACATCAAAAAAAAGTTAATAAGAGTAGTGCATTTCCGCTAAAAAAGTATCTTTGTCGGGATTTAAAAATTGAACCGAAATGTTTAATAGGAATATGGGTGATAAGATTTACCTGTATTTTAAAAACTGATGAAATTAAAATTTTAAGAAGATGAAAGGAACATCGTTAGTAGTAAGTGTAGTACTTTTTGTTGCAGTAATAGTTTTATATGTTTTACACTTTACAAGTGGCTCAACCGGCAGCACTTCCCAAATTAAAGCTGCAATCGGAGTTTCAGGTGACGGATTAAAAATTGCTTATATCAAAGCTGATTCGGTAATTTTAAACTACAATTTGTCGGCAGATCTACACGATGAATTCGCCAAAAAACAGGAAGCTTATACAACAGAATATGGCACAAAACGTCAGTCGTTTGAAAAAGAAGCAGCTGCTTTCCAGGAGAAATTGCAGCGTGGCGGATTTTTAACTGAACAACGTGCAGTGCAAGAACGCGATCGTTTGTTAGGAAAAGAACAGGAAATTCAGAAACTGGACCAGGAGTTATCGACAAAGTTGGCTGAAATTCAGCAAACGAATAACAATAAAATTCTGGATAATTTGATGGATTACCTGAATGAGTATAACGAAATAGCAGGATACGATTTTATTCTGAACGGATCGAATGTATTGATCGGGCCTGATGCCAATAATATTACTGGAGAAGTTTTAAAGGCACTTAATGAGCAATACGAAAAAGCTAAAGCTGAGTAAACAATAATTACAGATATATTGAAATCCGGGTTAAGGCCCGGATTTTTTTTGCTTTTTATTTTAGCTTTGTTTTATGTTTGCCGATAAATATTTGCAGAAAAACGGGCACCAAATCCTTATAAATAAACTACCGGAACAAAAGCCGGGATTAATAGTTGTTATTCCTTGTTTCAGGGAGCCGGATCTTGTTGCAACTTTAGAATCTTTAAATAAATGCGATTTGCCCGAAGTTGCTGTCGAAGTTATCGTGCTCATTAATCATTCTGAAAAAGCAGAAGAAGCTACGATCCGGGAAAATGAGCAAACCAAAACAGATGCCGATGCCTGGATCGCTAAAAACAAAAAAGAAGGAATTCACTTTTTTGTTGTTGGTCCGGTTCAGCTTAAAAGGAAATGGGCTGGAGCCGGACTGGCTCGAAAACGGGGAATGGATGAAGCAATCAGGCGATTTAATCTTAACGATAGTAAAGATGGAATATTGGTTTCGCTTGATGCCGATACCTTGGTTGCAAAAAACTACTTGGTTGCAATCGAAAAACATTTCCGCGATTTTCCGAAACATGTTGGAGCGACAGTGGCTTTCGAGCATCAAAAGCAACAATTAAGCGGAAAACACCTTGAGGGCATTGAGCTTTACGAACTTTACCTTAATTATTATAAAAGAGCTTTACACTATTCCGGTTATCCGTATTCGATGTTTACCATTGGCTCGGCATTTGCGGTAACGGCCGAAGCATATGTAAAACGCGGAGGAATGAATCGTCGGCAAGCGGGCGAAGATTTCTATTTCCTGCAAAACCTGGTGCAGTTGGGAACGGTTGGCGAAATAACAACAACCAAAGTTCATCCTTCGGCACGCTTATCAAACAGGGTGCCTTTTGGTACAGGCCCGATTTTACAAAAATGGATGAAGGGAGAGGAAGATTTGCAGCTCACTTATAATTTTAAAGCCTTTAAAGATTTAGAGCAGTTTTTTGCAAAAAAGGATCAGCTTTTTAAAACTCAGCCAAACGAATATTCCGAGTTTGTAAATACTTTAAATGAGCCGATAAAACAATTCCTTCTATTGGATAATTTCAGTGTCGATCTTGATGATTTAAATAATAATTGCTCGCGTTTAGAAAGTTTCCGGCTACGTTTTTTTCAGAAATTCAATGCTTTCCGAATTCTTAAATTTCTGAATTTTGCCCACGAAAATTATTACCAAAAAGCTGACTTACGAAAACAGGTAGAACTGTTAGATCAGGAACAATAAACCATACGCCAGAACTACCATTCCAATTGATTTGACCCTAGTAAAATTCGTAAAAAGAAGATTAATTGAATATTAACATAGGATATGTGGTTAAGTGTCTGTTCTGTAGTTAAATATAGGTGTTGTTTGTAAAACATAGGAATTATATCCGCTTTGAACTTTGATTTTTTGACAAACTTTGTACATTTGCTGAAACGTTAATGTTTAACTAAAAAATTCATTGTTATGGCATACAAAATTTCAGATGAATGTATTGCATGCGGTACTTGTATCGATGAGTGCCCTGTTGACGCTATCACAGAAGGTGATATTTACACCATCGACGCAGAGCTTTGCACTGACTGTGGTTCATGCGCAGAAGTTTGTCCGGTTGAAGCAATTTCTATTGAAGAATAGTTCGCTCAGCATAAAGACATTGAAGCTCGCGCATGCGGGCTTTTTTTATGTCTTTTTCCCATGATTATGATAACTGTGGATTTGTGTCGGAGATGGCTAGAATCCGTTAAGCTCTAGAAATACAGTCGGTAAAATCAGTAAGAATCCAATAACGATTAGCATCAAGATAAACGAAGCCGCCCATTTAAACCATTTTTCGTAGGGAATGCGTGCCACTCCTAAAACACCAATTAGCACGCCGCTTGTTGGGGTAATCATATTGGTAAATCCATCGCCAAGCTGAAATATAACAACCGTAGTTTGGCGCGAAATGCCGATCAGATCAGATATTTGCGACATAATCGGAATTGTAAGAGCCGCCTGTCCCGAACCGGATGGTATAAACACATTTAGCATTGTTTGTATCAAGTACATGATTCCAACCGTTCCCACTTCACCAAAATTCTGCATCGAGTCGGAAACATAAAATAAAATGGTATCGATAATTTTCCCGTCTTCGAGAATTACAACAATGCCACGGGCCAAACCAACAATAAGTGCCGCCGGAAGGATATCTTTTGCGCCGTCGAGAAAAAGTTTAGTAATTGCGTTGGGCGATTTGTTGGCTGCAACGCCTGCAAAAATCCCCATGGCAAGGAATATGGTGGAAATTTCTTTAATGTACCAGCCATGGCCCATTACTCCTATAACCAAAAATACGATGGTAAATGTGAGCAGGCTTAAAATAAAATACTGCACCGAATGACGAAGCGTGATAATCCCCATCACAATAAATAACATCGTGGCAACTGGGATTGCAGGAATATTGAACACCTTGTTGCCAATGGCGATTGAACTCTCCGGAGTTACGAAAGAAAACAGAATAAGTGCAACTGAAATTATAAGCATCGCAATCCAAGCTACAGTAGGTTTTATTTTTTCCGTTTTTACGTCTGTGCTACCACTTCTCGATCGCCAGTATGCATCATCCTCGTACACGACAGATATAGATGGGTCTTTTTTTATTTTGGCGGCATAACGAAGAATAAATGCGAATCCAAAAAAGTTAATTATAACCCACATTAAAATACGGTATTCCAAACCTGAAAACAGGGGAATATGCGAAAGTCCCTGGGCAACGCCAACGGTAAAAGGATTTAAAAAGGCTCCGGCAAATCCCATCGCGGCAGCAACAAAACACAGCGAAACGCCAACAATTGAATCGTATCCCATTGAAATAGCAAGCGGAACAAAAATTATGGTAAAAGCAATGGTTTCTTCGCTCATTCCAAAGATGGCTCCAAACAAACTAAAAACGGTCATTATACCGACCAGTACAATATTTTGCACGCCAATAGTTGCCAGAATTTTCGATTTCTCGAGCCGCCTGATGCTTTTCAGAAACGAAAATATTCCAATATCAATTGATTTGCTGTCGTTTAAAATCCAGAACGAACCACCAATCAGTAAAATCAGTGCTATAATATCTGAGGTGCGCAAAAAACCATCGAAAAAGGACGAAAAAATCTGCCAGGTTTGTAGTTGGCTTTCAGTTTCGTGAAACGATCCGCTTTTTATAACACTGCGTTCAACACCATTTACAATTACACTTTCGCGCTCAAACTCACCACCGGGAATAAGCCATGTTAGCAAAGCGCAGATGACAATGAGAAAAAATATGATTACATAGGTATGTGGAACTTTTTTTAACATGCCTGAATGTTTTTTGAAATGGTAAGATAAGAATTTCTTGTTTAGCAGTGTGGCCCGTCAATATTAAAAATCAGGGTTACTGGCTTGTTTTCAGTACTTTAATTCTGTGGTGCGAAATGTTTTTACGCTGTTACTCACTTTGAAACGAAAAAAGGAACAGGGCGAATTCTTCAAAATGCAACAATTGGTAATTTATTTAATCGCACAAAAAATTTCATTTATATGAGTGATTTTTCATAAATTACTAGGAATTATACTTAAATAATCAACCTCTTATAATATGAGAAAATATTTGATCCTCGCCTTTGTATTGTTAAGCGCATTCAGTAGTTATGCTCAATCTGTTGCTAACGACAGTATTTCAGCCAAGCAGGAAAAAGAAGAAAAGAATTTCAATTTTAACCTGATGCCATATATGAGCTATAATAGAAATCTCGATTTTATGTATGGTATTTTACCGCTGGCAATGTACCGGCTAAATCCGAACGATACGATCTCTCCAAAATCGTTATCCGGTTTAACAGGCGTTTTTACCACCAACGGCTCAAAATTTATTGGATTTTTTAACCGCTGGCATCTGGCCGAAGACAAATGGCGAATTCAATTTTACGGGGCAACCGGAAATCATATTTCACAGTTTTACTACGATTATGATGTATCTCCGGGATTTTACGATTACAAGACAAAAACTACCATGGTAAGCATTGGCGTTCAGCGAAGAATTCTTTCTGAACTTTATTTTGGTTTGAACTATACATTTGCCCATCATTTTACCGAATACGAAGATGAGGTTCAACCCGACGCCACAACAGAAACTCACTCACTGCAGTATATCTTGTTGTACGATAGTCGCGATGAGGTTTATTATCCGTTTAGCGGAAAACAAATCAGGTTAAAATGGAACTCTTTTCCTCAGTGGATGGGTAACGATATAGAAGCCAATAAAATTATTACCGAATACAATACCTATTTCCCTGCACGCGACAATAAAGATGTTATTGCAGCGCGTTTTTCAGGAACATTTGGTATTGGAGACATTGCTTTTGAACAACAGGTTGTTATTGGCGGAAACGATATCAGAGGCTACTCTGAGGCAAAATACCGGGGCGATGGTTTAATGGCTGTACAAGGGGAGTACCGTTATAACTTTGCCAATCGTATGGGGCTGGTAGGTTTTGCCGGACTTGCCACCATTTATGGTTCACCAACCGAAGACTTTGATTGGGATCTTTACCCCGGATTTGGTGTTGGTTACCGTTACCAGGCGTTTAAAAAGGCGAAGTTTAACATTGGTCTTGATGCGGCACTGGGTAAAGACGATTGGGGCGTGTATTTCCGCATAGGTGAAGCTTTCTAATGTATGTGATTTCCTGAAACGACATAATTTACCAACTTATTTTGAGTTTTTAGAGTAGTAAGACATCTTCGAAAGGGTGTTCTTACCCAAATTTTCTCAGAAAATTAAACCAGAAAAATTGATTGTTGTTATGTGTAAAATACCATAACTTTAATCTCAAAAATTACAAGTTCAGCAATAACAGTCTGCCAATATGGGAGCAAAAGAAGGAAAACAAAAAACAGGAAAATGGAAACGTATCGCTCTTATCGTACTTGCTGTGGTGAGTGTGATTGTGATAGTTATTCTTGCCATTGCACCGGGAGTAATCAAAAATTACATCAATAAAAACGGTGTTGAACTTACAGGGCGAAACATCAGTATCGAAAAAATAAAGTACAACTATTTTACCTCTACTTTGCAGGTGTTTAATGTTGCCATGTACGAGCAAAACAATACCGATGTTTTTGTTGGCTTCGATTCGCTATTGCTGAACATGAAACCACTACGTGTATTCAAACACGAAATTAACGTACAGCAATTCAAACTGGTGAATCCTTATTCGCAAGTTATTCAAACTGATACAATTTTTAATTTTACCGACCTGATTGAGTTTTTCGATACAGAAGAGCAGGAAGTTGCAGTAGACACAACTGAAACCGATCCGTATCGTTTAAACCTGAATTTACTGGAGATAAAAAACGGCGCGCTTCGTTACACTGATACCCAGCTGGATCATACAATCGGGATGCAGAATATTAGTTTCCTGATCCCCCAAATTTATTGGGGTGGAGCGGAAAGTTCTGCTGACCTGGCTTTTAATATTGGAGATGGTGGCAGCATTAACACAACCTTCGATTTTAATTCGCAAACGGGTGACTTTTCTGGTAAAGCAGAACTGCATAAGTTGGCGCTTAATATCTTCTTGCCATACATTCAGGAATACATGAATTTTAAAGATATGAGAGGCACAATGGATGCTGTGGTGCAACTCAACGGTAATCAGGAGGATTTGATGCATTTGTCGTTGTCCGGAAGTGCAAGTGTTGATAGTTTGATGTTTACAGATCCGTCTGATAAAGAAGTTCTGGGAGCAGCGAAAACCCGGTTAGAGCTTACCCGGTCGAAGCCACTAATGTATGAAGCCGAAATTGGTAAGATTGAAATTATCGGGCCATACACCTATTTTGCCCTGATCGATTCGCTCTCGAATTTTGAGGAAATGATGGTTATGGGAGAAGATGAGGAAGATTCAGGATCGGCAGAAAGTGAGGCAGCTGAAACATACGATATTCTTATCGATAAATTTGTAATTGATAGTGGGCTTATTGATTTTAGCGATCAGAGAATGAAGGAGATATTTAATTACGAACTTTCGCAGGTGCATGTTGATATGGATTCTCTATCGTTAAACAGCAACTGGCTGGAAATTACTTCGAGTATGAAGCTTAATAAACGTGGTAATCTGGAAGCTGAATTGGGCTGGAATCCATACGATCCTTTTCAACATATTGAGCTGAATTATGTGTTATCCGATTTTCAGTTGCCCGATATAAATATATACTCGAAACACTATGCCGGCTTGCCAATTTTGTTTGGTGACATGTATTACAGAAATAAAACTACCATTCTGAATAAACAGTTGAACAGCGAAAATGAGCTGGTGATCCGTAATGTTGAGATGGGGCGCAAAACTGGAGGATTATACGATGTTCCTATTAAGCTGGCTTTGTTTATTCTTAAAGATAAGAATGGTGATGTGAATCTGGATATTCCGGTAACGGGCGATCTGTCGGATCCAAAAACTGATGTTGGTAAAATTGTGTGGAATACTTTCAAAGGATTTATGGGGAAAATAGTGTCCTCACCATTTAGAGCTCTTGGTAACTTGCTGGGTGCCGATCCTAAAGAACTGGAAGAAATAACAATGATTTACAGCGACACAACTTTAACGGGCAAACAACGCCGATCGTTAGACTTGTTGCTTGATTTGGAGCAGCAAAAACCGGAATTACTGGTTGAAATGCAATACATGAACGACCGAAAACTTGAGCGAATTGACGCAGCAACTGAGCTTGTTCAGAATGACTACAAAGCCAAAACGAATAAGAATCCTGCTATGCACCGGAATGACTACCTCGACTACTTAAAAAACGAAACGAAACTAGATTCGTTGGTAATTCAGGATTACGAGCGTTTATTAGCTCCGGCGGATAAAGTTGACAGCATTATTTTATACCGCGAAAATAAACGCCTGCAGATGGTGCAGGATTATTTAACGCAGCAAAATGATTCAACTACAATTCGACTACTGAAATACAACGAGGGTGAAGTTTTAAATATAGGCAGCCGGCCACGGTTCGCTATTTCCTATAAGCTGGCTGAAGACGAGAATCCTGATGAATAAAATACCATACAAAAACACTGCTTGCATCAGGTAGTAATAAAAGGCAAAAACAAGGATCGCTTTCAAAAAAAGAAGCGATCCTTACTATTCAACTGCTATAGTTTCCTTCCGATGTAAAATACATACCCATAAAAATTCTTGTACCTGTAGTACAACTTTTCTTCGTGCCTTTGGTTGGCAATAAAACCTTCAGCAGCATTGTTTCCTGCATGTTTCTGCAAGAAAATATTTTGAGCCTCGGTCTGTAAAGCATAAAAATGCTCAATCCAACAGTTAACCGGCAAATTAAATGATGCCACCGGGACATAACCGGCACGTTGCATTTGTGCTATTTTATTCGGAATGGTATCGATTCCGGGATAAGCGTCCAGCCAGAATTCTTCAATCTCGTGCGGGCGCTCTTCGGTAAACCACGATGCTTCACTTACTGCTACATAGCCACCCGGTTTCAGAAACTCTTTCCATTCTTTTAATCCGCGCTCAAAACCAATGTTGTAAATGGCTCCTTCTGACCAGATTAAATCAAACTCTTCAGGTTGAAATGGCAGTTTGTCCATGGAGCCAACGATGCCTCTTACGCGCTCTTGCAGGTGGTGCTTTTGTACATTGTTGTTAAAGAGATCGATAAAAGTGGGGAAGAGGTCGAGCCCCTGTATGTGACCTGGAGCATGCTGTGCCAAAACCATTGTTTGTCCTCCGGTTCCACAGCCAATATCTGCAATTCTGGAGGTCTCGGAAAGGCCTTCGATAAAACTCAGTGCCTTAATTGTTACTTCTGGACTGCCAGGTCCCTGGCGCTCAAGCTGAGAAAAATATTCGCAAATTAAATTTAAATCGAATTCGTGTATAGATGTATTTTCCTTACTCATTTGTAAATGTTATTTGCCCAAAACACGATGCTACTTTTGCAATTTAAGGTTTCAGGCGATTTGTAAAAATAATATGAAAATAACTCAGACAAGAAGCTGGCTGAGAACTACAAGGGGATAACCAAAAGCCAACTGCTTAAGGTTATTTACTTTACGGAATCCAAATTAAATCTTAACATGCATTAATTTTACGCGTACAAACTTAAACTATTCTGTTAACCTGAACAAGTGTCCAACATTTTATCGATCAAATTTTCGGATGGGAGTATTTAACCGAATTACAAAAACTGTATTTTAAAATGCAACATGCTGTCCTTTACTAAACAATGTTTACATGGTAACATTTTCCAATGCAATAAACCAAAGAATAGATGCGAGTCCGGCAGGCAGAATTCCACCGGTGTGGTCCAGTCCTTCAAGAGGAACTTTCTGAACTAAGCTTGTTGAGGCTCCGGCAGCTATAAATTCATCATACTTTTCTTCGCTCACAATTGGCGGCACATAAGTATCGGCTGTTCCGTAAAACAGCTTGGTTGGCACAGTGGGAAGAAATGCCGGAACACTGTTGTCATCCAACATGTCGAGTACATCCATATACGCTGTTTCTGTATTCCATCCGGCAAGATATTCCGGAGTGAATAAGTCCGTAATTGTGGTTGTCAGCTCTGCGTTTAAATCCGATCCCGAAGTAATTCCATCAAACATTGTTGGAATTTTAGCTGCATAAGGCTCATTAAAAACCGTTTCGATTGACGTTGTTAATCCAAGTTGCAGGTAGCTGTTAAAAATATACGCCAGAAAATAGGGTTGGGGATATTCCTCCAAACCTACCACATATTCATTAAGTGTCACCAGGTTGTATGGCCCCGCACTGCACGCGCTTGCCTGTAAATCGTATTCAAAACCGGCGTCGGCTTCAATGGCTTGCTGAACCTGCATGGTCGCCCAACCACCCTGCGAATACCCGGCAAGGTAGAGGTCGTTATTTAGTGAAATCTCATCTTCATCATCAATGAACTCGCGAACTGCTTTTAGCATATCAGTAACCGTTTGTACAGTCGACTCGCGGTGTAAATAAGGATGAAACATATCGTCAGCCTCTCCAAAACCGAGGTAATCTGGCAGTGAAATAATAAATCCTGTTGATCCCATCATTTCCAGAATTTGGAAAAGCTGGTTATCCGAATCAACACTCGGCGCTTTACTGTGTTCCGTATTTGTGCCGTTCTGATAACTTAAAACCGGATATTCGCCGGCAACATCGGGGAGGGCAACCATGCCCGAGGCAATCACAGAGTTGTCGTTAAAAGTAGTTTTATAAGTAATTTTATACACGTCCACTCCTGATTGTATCAGATCGCTGATTTCCGACAGTTCCGGGTATTCAATACTTGCTGCGGCAATAGTAAAATCAATAATTGTTTTGGGAATCGAAAACTGCAACTCGGCCTCAACCAGGTATTCATTACCGGTAACCGGTGTTTCCACGTCGTCCATTTCGTCGCACGAAACAAAAACAACGGCAAATAACGAGATGTAGAATAGAAATTGAATAAGTTTTTTATTCATGGCTATGTGTTTTTTAAGAATTGTTTCAATCAAAAATAGGCTAATTTTTGCTGACAATAAAGTTTTATACTTCTGAATTCAATGAATTTCTTATTTTAGGTATCAGAAGATTTAAAACAGTTTCTACACTAAAACCACGCAACATGAAGAAACTTCTACTTTTCTTTTTATTCAGTACAATTATTTCTCTTACCCATGCTCAACCCATAAAAGTAATGTTGGTTACAGGCGGACACAGCTACGATACCGTTGAGTTTTTTAACCTTTTCGACCAGATGAGTGAAATTGAATACGAACATTTTGCACAGCCGGAAGCCAACAACAAAATTGCAAGTGGTCTTGGCAGTGAGTTTGACGTGCTGGTATTTTACGACATGTGGGACGATATTTCGTCCGATGAAAAGGCTGCTTACCTGAGACTGACAAAACAAGGGAAGCCCTTTTTGTTTTTACATCATGCGTTGGCTTCGTATCAGAAATGGCCGGCTTTTGAGCAATTAATTGGCGGTCGTTATGTAGAGGAGAACGATAATATTCCGGAGGATGAATGGTCGGAGTACGAACATGATGTGTGGGTGTACTGCTCCATCGAAAATTATACGCCTGTTACAGCAGGTTTTCGCGAATTACGTTTTTTCGACGAAGTTTACGACAACATCCGGATTTCGGATGAAGTAAAGCCCTTGTTGCGAACACGGCATCCAAAAAGTGCGGAATACGTGGCCTGGGAAAACCATTACAACGCCTCAACAATTGTTTACATTCAGCCGGGCCACGACAAACGTACTTACGAAAATGAAGATTACAGAAAGCTGCTGTTGCAGGCTATTCAGTATTTAAATACTTCCAATTAATTCTTCGGCTTTTCTTCAGCCAGCTTTTAATCTAATCATAAGTCCATAAACGTAACCTCCTTATTTTGAAACGGTAAAAATCAGCCTTATAATTCTATTATTTGCTTAAAACAGTAGGAATTAAGTAGCATTTTATATTATATTTGTCCAAACTGTAAAAAATACAATAAGTAAAAACATTTATTTCGTCTAATGCATAAACTAATTATTTCTTTACTTGTAATGAGTATTATCGCTGTGTCTTGTCAAACAGACAACAAAACTAAAACTTCAGAAGCTGATTCGGCCATTGATGTAAAAGTTGAGGCTTTATTGGCAAAAATGACCCTAATTGAAAAGATTGGTCAGTTAAACCAGTACTCTTCACGCTGGGAAATGACCGGTCCTGCTCCGGAAAGTGTTGATTCAATGGCCTTTTATACTATGGTAAAAGAGGGAAAAATCGGATCGATGCTGAACGTTACCGGCGCTAAAGCTACCCGCAACATCCAAAGTTGGGCGGTAGATAGCAGTCGCCTGGGAATTCCTCTTATTTTGGCTTACGATGTAATTCATGGATACGAAACGATGTTTCCGATTCCGTTGGCAGAAGCTGCCAGCTGGGAACCGGAACTGGCAAAAAAATCATCGCGAATAGCAGCTGTTGAAGCATCGGCAGTTGGTTTACACTGGACTTTTGCACCGATGGTAGATATAGCCCGCGATGCCCGCTGGGGACGTTTTATGGAAGGTTCGGGCGAAGATCCGTACCTGGGAGCTAAAATGGCATATGCCCGTGTAAAAGGTTTCCAAGGCGATGACCTTTCGGATGAAACAACTATTGCAGCGTGTGCAAAACACTTTGCAGCCTATGGTTTTATCGAATCGGGCCGCGACTATAATGTGGTACAAATCGGCGATCCAACTTTGCATAACATTGTTTTCCCTCCGTTTAAAGCATGTGTTGACGCAGGAGTGGCGACATTTATGAACGCTTTTAATACCATTAACGAAACACCGGCCACTGCCAGTTCATACTTACAACGCGATATCTTGAAAGGCGAGTGGGGGTTTGATGGTTTTGTAGTTTCCGACTGGAACTCGATAGGTGAACTTTTGCCACACGGAGTTGCTGCCGATAAAAAGGAAGCTGCTCTGAAGGCCATTACTGCCGGTTCGGATATGGATATGGAAGGTAACGCCTATATTAATAACCTGGAAGAATTAGTGAACGAAGGTGAAGTTGATGTGGCTTTAATTGACGACGCAGTTCGCAGAATTTTAACAATCAAGTTCAAACTTGGCTTGTTCGACGATCCATACAAATACTGTAATCCTGAGCGCGAAAAAACTGTTATGCGCTGCGACGAGCACCTTGCAGCGGCAAAAGAAGCGGCCAAAAGAAGTATTGTATTGTTGAAAAATGAAAACAATTTGCTACCTCTGAAAAAGGATGGTTTAAGTATTGCTGTTATTGGCGAATTGGCCGAAAGCAAAGATGTGCCGTTAGGAAGTTGGCGAGCAAAAGCAATTACCAATTCTGCTGTTTCTTTAGTTGAAGGAATAAAAAATACTACCGGAACCTCGAAAATCAGTTTTGCCAAGGGACCGGATTATACTGTTGGTTATCGCTCATTTGTTACAGAATTGAAAATCAATACCAGCAACAGAAGCGGAATGGCAGCTGCAAAATCGTTGGCATCAAAATCGGATGTTGTGGTAATTGCTTTGGGTGAAGATTGCTGGCAAACCGGTGAAGGCCGTAGCCAGACTGATATTTCGATGAAAGGACTACAACAAGAGTTGTTGGAAGAAGTTTGTAAAGTGAATAAAAATGTTGTGGTTGTTTTGATGAACGGTCGCCCGATTGAGATTAACTGGATGGCTGAAAACGTTCCTGCAATAGTTGAATGCTGGCACCTGGGATCAGAAGCCGGAAATGGAATTGCCGAAGTGTTATTTGGTGATTACAATCCTGCCGGAAAACTGCCGGTATCGTTCCCAAAATCGGTGGGGCAGCAGCCATTGTATTACAACCATTTTAATACAGGTCGCCCAACAAATGGTGAAGGAAATGTATTCTGGTCGCACTATACCGACGAGAGCAAAGAACCGCTTTATCCGTTTGGTTATGGTTTAAGTTATACAACTTTTAGTTATTCCGGTTTGGAACTGTCAAGCACTGAGCTAACAGCGGATAGTAAAATTGTAGTTAAAGCAACTGTAACAAATACCGGAGAGGTAGCCGGCGAAGAAATTGCTCAGCTATACATTCGCGATCTGGTTGGTAGTATTTCTCGCCCGGTAAAAGAGTTAAAAGGCTTTGAGAAAATTACCCTGGAACCAAAAGAATCGAAAGTGGTAAGTTTTGAAATAACAACAAAAGATTTGGAGTACTACGGTGCTTCCGGTGAATGGAATGTTGAGCCCGGTGATTTTAACCTGTGGGTTGGACCAAATTCTGCAGAAGGTCTTGAATCTTCATTTAGCTTAAAATAAAAGTTCTAATATAGCATACAGAAAGAGGCGGTTCCGAATTATCGGGACCGCCTTTTTGTTACAATTTCAGCCGGGTTTTAACGCATTTAATATTTAGCATAACATTTTTTAACATTTCGATAAAACTTATCAGTTGGAGCAGTGTTATTTTTCGTTAATTTAGCAAACGACAAAACCACTATAACTTGCATATTATGAAATTATTGAGCAAGTTAATCCACAAATCGTACATGACATTTCTGCCAACCCATTATCCGGTGCACTTTTATGGATTGCCTGACGGTAAGGTATATTTGTGTTTTGCAAGGTTCTACGAAATGGGTTTTGGAAAAACGGACATGGAATTTGTTTTTGCCCGCCACAATGATTTTGGATATAATTACGAGAATGAGGTTTTGGTTCCGTGTACTGAGTTCAGGGCACCTGTTTACAACGAAATGGTAGATAATCCCGATCCGGATATTACCATTCTGGAAGTTCGGCGCGATATTGAAACGTATCCAAAAGCAGTTGAATATATTTCCGATCTTTATAAATCAAATTTATTGGCTACTTCAACATTGCACAAAGTTGGAAGGGAACGCGAAGATGTTCAGCTTGGTGTGTGAAATAAAGTTTTAACTCATAAGCTTCATACAAAAATACATCGCCATGCCTTCTTAACTCTCCCTAAATACGATAGTCAACAAATAATTTAACCAATTTTAAGTCAGTAAACTCATATCTTTTTTTCAAAAAAAACGTATGTAATAGCGAATTTCCATTCGCGGGCACACTAAAAATCGGGGAAAAATAATAGTTAACCAAAACTGATGTGTTGGCAACAACTGAAAATAGGGATGTTGAGTATGAATCTGAATTTATAACTGAATTACGCGGAATTGTCTTAAGCAAGCTGAACAATGATAATTTTTGTGTAAAAGATCTTGCAAAAGAAGTCAGTTTAAGCAGATCGCAGTTGCACCGCAGATTAAAGACCTATGCGGGGCTGTCGGCGAGTTGTTTTATCCGTGAAACCCGATTGCTGAGAGCAAAGGAACTGTTGCTAAGTAGCAACAAAAACATTTCAGAAATCGCATATTCGGTTGGATTTGCAAGCCCAAGTTATTTTAATAAATGTTTTCACGATTATTTTGGGTATTCGCCGGGTGAATATAAAAAACATGCTAAAGTTTTAATCCCACCTTTCATCCATAAAACAAAAGCACAAAATAAAAAATGTAGATCAAAGCAATACCGGCGTCTTCTGTACTTCGTGTTTATTATTATTCTCGTGCTCATCCTTTCATTCTTCCTTTTCAGGTAATGCTCCAGGTTTTATAAAACGAATCCACCGGACTATTTTCTTCTCCTGAATTTTTAAACTCATGTTTTATGAGATCTAGACTTTCGAGTTTTCAGCAGGTGAGACATAGTTTAAATAATCGCTCATAATTTAAAGGATTTAAAATCATGTATAACAATTGCAACATAGTTGTTAGTAATAACTTTGGTATTTGGCTTACCTTGAATATTAAAAGTTTCTGACCAGGAAAGGAGGGAAAAAGCGATCAGAAACCAAAGTATTAATGTTAATTAAAGACCATAAAAAGCCATGAAAAAATTATTAATTACAATGCTGGCATGTTGTATATGTTTGCTGGCACTCGGTCAAAACGAAAACACTAACCTTAACAAAAAAATTGATGAAGTTGCAATCTCGCCGCCTGCTTTTACAGGCATTGATAACTACATTAATTTGACAGCTCCGGATGCCAACAACTTGCACAACTACCTGGTAACAAATATAAAGTATCCTGATAAAGCTGTAAGTTGTGCAAACGAAGGCACAGAGGTAATTAAGTTTAAGGTAAATGCCCTTGGTAAAGTTACAAACATTGACATTGTTAATGGCATTTGTCCGGTTATTAATGAAGAAATTGTTCGTGTCCTTGAGTCAACAAATGGCAAGTGGAAACCCGGTATCAGGGATGGTATCCCAGTTAGTATGGAGCAGGAAGTGTCAATTGTCTTTTCAATAGAGGAGAACGCGGAAAAAGCACATGAAAAATTTCTTGCCATTTCTGAAAATTGTTTTAAAAAAGGCGCAAAATCTTTTTACGCTAATGGAAAATCAAAAAAAGCAGAACGTCTTTTTACACACGGTATCAAATATATGCCATACGATCAAAGTCTGCTTTTAATGCGTGGACTGGCCAGGTACGAAAGAGGGAATATTGAAGGTGCACAGGAAGATTGGACACGTTTATTTGAACTCGGAACGCTTGATATGAATGCCGAATTCTTTGCCCGGGTAGAAGGATTAGAATCGTACAAAGCATTTTTGGCAATGAAGGAGGAAAACAGGTAGCTTTAAATCATCATTTTTACATGAAAATAAATAGCCCGGAATTTGTTCCGGGTTTTGTTTTATACATCAGTAATTACCAGTTTCATTAGTCGTTGACATTAAAGTAATTGACAAATTGCTGAGTCTCGTATCAGCAATTTGCTGAAAATAGCCTAAAATACACCTGTTTATTTGTGTAAATAAAAAAGAATTATTTATTTTGCTGTTGATAGGTCGTTCAGACCTATTGTGTGTTTGGGGGTTAACATTAATAAGGGCAGTTGATGAACTGCCCTTTTCTTTTGCTTCAATTTTAAATCCCCTTTCAATGGTTCATGAATAGCTCTTTAACTTTAATACAACTATCGCATAAATGTTATTGCTTAGAGTGAGGACAAAAACGCTGAGAGGCATGTCAGCTATTTGCTGAAAATTGCTGAAATGCCATGTGTGTTCAAGGTTTTTGTGTTTGTTATTCATAACTTTGATTGAGTTAGAACGATCGAAGCAGATCGGAGGATTAGCAAAATACCTCAAAAAGATCTGAAACCTGATCACTTAAAAATGGCACAATTCTTTTACATCTTACGAAGACGTAAGAACATATAAAAAGGCAACTGTTGAGTTGCCTTTTGTTTTTATCTCGCTTTTGTTCTTTTTATCAATTACCGTAGGTATTAAATCCATGAATTTCCCTTGAGATTATGTTGCTCTACAATTCCATACAGTAACACACTTTACCCTGCACTTATATTAAATGGGGCAGATCGTTTTTGAGTCTATTTGAGAAAAATGTCCCATATCGGGAAGCGGCAAATAAAGCTTGGCACGCTTAAGTGTCATATAAACAGGTATTTATAGTTTTTGGTCTAAAGCTTGCTCATTATAACTCGAAATTAGGAAAATAAAAATATAGGGTTTGTATAACAGGGTAGAACGACTTCTAATTTGATTGGTTCTGTATAAAGGGGTTTGTAAATTATCAATCATCATTAAAAAGCGTCCATTAGTTCTACCCTTTCTTTTTGCTTATATTTTAGAATTATGTAAAATAAAATATATTCCCTCTTTAGACAGAGTTCTAAATATTTATTCTTTCCGAATTATAGCAAATGAAAAAAACCGTTCAAAAAATGAACGGTTTTTGTGTTTACAAACCACTTCAAAAAGTGTACTGAAAAAGCAGGACCACTCATCAGTGGAACCACCAACAGTATTTTAAATATTTTATGAAAATTGCGTCCAGCGCCAAAAGTACAATAATATTTTTAACGGATTTAGCCCTGCAATCAGATTAGGAATTATTGACCTACGATGTCAGAAATTATGAATGTTGGTATCAGTATTTAGTACCTTTCAATGCTAAAAGTTTCAGCCAGATCGGTTTTGAGTTGATCCGGTGATGTTTTCTTTAAAAGCATATTTTTACCCCGAACATCATCAGAGAAAATATTTCCCGTAACAGTAATATTCCTGCAATAATCAAAGCTGAAATTGTATTGGCGGTCGTGAAAAGGTTCAAACTCCAAATTTTCGGTGATGGTGTTGTTATTAAAAACAAGTCCGTTAACCGACAATGCATAGATTAACGGAAAGTCAAAAGGATTAAATTGATTACTTACAATACTGATATTTTTATTATAGGGGAGAGACTTTTCGTTAATTTCCGGGATAGTGGGGAAAACGGAAATAACAGCTTCACACAAGTTGTAAGTGCTGGAGTTACAATAGGCTTTAAATGTATTATTGGCTATTGTTACCTCCTTAATAGCCTCTGTTTGATGGCTATTTTTCGGTTCTGCAGTAATAAGAACTGCACTTCCGCTGGTTTCAAAAGTATTGTTCTTAATCTCAACGGTACCGGCCGTTGTTAATACAATTCCGCTGCCCCGGCAACTGTTAAAGTTATTGTTTGCAATAGTAAGTAGTTCAGAGTTTGTATTTATATCATTAAGCTCTCCGTTTGATTTGAAGGTTGAGTTGCCACTAACGATTGCGTCACCCATTAATCCCTGAAATGTACAGTTTTTGATTTCGATATCTCCTTTGCAGTTAGCTAGTTGAAGACCGTTGCTTAAGCCCGAAAAATATCGATTATTAGAGCGATTTGGGATTGCCTGATAGCGATCAATGGTTAAATCGTTACAACGATTTGCAATTATGCCCGGGCCAGCCGAGTGAAATATTCTCAGGTTATTTATTTCAGTATGCTCCGATTGGTGAATAAAAACACCAGCCTGCGATGATACGGAATGCGTCATAACAAGGTAATTCCCAATTTGGGGCTTTCGTTGAAATTCGAAGTGTAGTCTCACAATTCCGGGCATTGTGGGTTCTGCGTGATACAAGTCCCAGTCTTTTCCTAAGCAGGGATTCTCTCCGGTTTGTGGAACGATAAATCGGCCTTTCCGATCAAATTCCAAAGTCCCATTCCATTCATTCGAATTGCCATTGCCTACGTCAAAAAATATTTTCCCTTCAACCAAGCGGTAGGGCGATTCTTTCGGATCTAGTCCGATATCGATGTAATGGTCGGTTACTCTTAGTATTTCGACCTGGGCAACAAAAGGTTGCTCCCAATCGATAATCAGGTTTTTGAGCGTGATATTTTGGCAATTGTCGAAAGTAAAGGGCTGCATTTCCTGATGAAAAATCAAGCGGCTACCGCGACCGTCGATCACCAGATTTTTTATATTCTCAAAATGAAACGCACAAACTTTCGGATTTTTGTTCGTTGTATTTCCCTCAGAATAATCTTTAATGATACATCCATCAGGATAAAAATGGTAAGTGCCGGTGGAGAATACCAAAACCTTTGGTTGGTCTGTTTTTAAATCTTCCAGTGCCTTGTAGAAGTACTTTGTGGCATTCTTTTTCCGGGTTTTGTACAAGCCATAATCTTTAAGAAAAATGTAAGTCGTATCGTTTGGAACTTCCGACGCTGAAGATTGTACGGGCAAAATGAACAGCAACGAAAACAGTATTATGAGGAAACCGGGTTTCATAATAATTGATTTTATTGCAAGATACTATTTTGTGGTTTTTCCTTCGTACATAGAATGGAAAACTTCATCAACAGGTTCCCAAAGTTCTATTTTGTTGTTTTCCGGGTCGAGGATATGGACAAATTTTCCGTATTCGTAGGTTTCAATTTCATCGCAAATTGTTACACCGGCTTCTTTCAATTCGGCCACCAGTTTTTCAATATTTTCAACCCTGTAGTTGATCATAAACTCTTTCTCCGATGGTTCAAAATAATCGGTGTCATCTTTAAACGGACTCCAAACCGAGTAGGCTTTTTCGTCCGGTGAATCCGATTTTCGAAATTCAAAAACTGATCCGTATTCGTTTGTTACTAGTCCAAGATTTTTGTTGTACCAATCCTTCATTTGTTCCGGATCTTTTGTTTTAAAAAAGATTCCGCCAATGCCTGTTACTTTTTTCATTTAATGCGCTTTTTAGTATTGAAAGTAAAATCGTTTTGTTAATGTACTTTACAATTAAAGCAGGGAGCCGGCAAAATGTTTAAACGATGTATTTATTGGTGAGAGGAACGGGTATAAAGGAGGTTTACAGAAGTTGCCCGAGTTCTTTAATTGTATTTAGTTTTATCCAGTTTGGATGTTCTTCCATTTCATCTGTTTTTTCGTGAATCCAGGTTATATGAAATGGAATGTGAATACCAAAACCGCCAAGTTGTACAACCGGCTCGATATCCGACTTGTAGGAGTTTCCGATCATCAGAAAATCTTCGGGATCAATTTCAAGGTGACGGATCAGCTTTTGGTAATCAGCACGTTTTTTATTGCTCATTACTTCCACATGATGAAAGTATTTCTCCAGTTGCGATTTTTGTAGTTTTCGTTCCTGATCAAGTAAATCACCTTTGGTAGCAACAATCAGTTTGTAACCTTTTGCTTTCAGGTATTCCAGTGTTTCAATAATACCATCAAGCAATTCAACCGGCTGATTGATCTGCGTTTTACCCAACTCAATAATTTGCGCCAAAGTTTGTTGCGGCACTTTGTTGCCGGTAATCTTTAGTGCCGTTTCAATCATCGAAAGCACAAAACCTTTGGTGCCGTAACCGTATTCTTCAAGATTTTGCATTTCGGTGGCAAAAAGCACTTCCATAGTTTCATCCGAAGTGCTGTAATCCGATAAGAGAGCGCAAAACTTTTCCTCGGTTTCGCGGAAGAATGTTTCGTTTACCCAGAGGGTGTCGTCGGCATCAAATGCTATTACTTTGAAATTGGTTTTCATTTTTGTTGCTCGCTGATTTTGCTGAATTTACTGACAATTAATTTGTTTTGGCTTTCAGCTATTTGTAAGCATTTGTATTTAGAATTACACTTTTAAAGTGCCAAATTTACCACTGTAATTCCCGCACCACCAAAGTCAACATGCTCATCTTTGTAGCTGCGAACCATTGGTTCCGATCGCAGGTAATCGCGGATACTTTGTTTTAAAATTCCGTGTCCTTTGCCATGTAAGATTCGGAGCTGCCCTGCTTCAAACATAATCGCTTCGTCGATAAATTCGGTAATTTTAGCAATGGCTTCTTCCACACGTTGACCGCGAATATCAATTTCAGGTTTAAAACTCAGGCGACGTTGCGAAAAACTCTCTGTTAAAACAGATGCTCGTCCGCCACGGTTTTTATCCAGTTTTTTCGCCTCATTATTACTGATGCGCTCCAGATTTTTACTTGGCATTGTTGTCATTAGCTGACCAAAAGCAACCACCGCATTTTTTTCGTTAATTTCAATAAGGTCGCCAATGGTGTCTTGTCCTTTTAAACGCACCTTATCGCCGGGGCGCATTTCAATTCGTTTCTCCAGCTTTTCTTTGGTTAAAGGCTTTTTCGACTCATCGGGGCGGTGTTTGTTCCGGTTGTCTTCACGTCGACGCAGTTTCTCCATTTTTTTAGAGATCTGCGAATCGTTGCCCGTAATTTTGCGGTCGATATCTTTTTTCAGATCGCCTAGTTTCGATCGTGCCTCTTTTGTTTTTTCCTTATCGGCCTGTGCTTTTTTAATTTCCTGAATGGTGTTTTCAATCCGTTTGTTCACACCTTTCAGCAAGGCATCGGCTTCTTCTTTTGCTTTTTTCAGTATCTCTTTCCGCTGTTTCTGAATTTCCTGTAATTCCGATTCGTACGTTTCCGCTGTATCATCAAGAATTTTTTCCACTTTGCGGATTTTCATACGCTTGGTTTCCCAATACCGTTTGTCGCGGTTAATTTGCCTTAGGTTTCGATCGAAATCAATATGGTCTTTCCCCACTTTTTCGGTAGCATGTTCCAGAATATCTTCAGGTAATCCAATTTTTCGGGCAATCTCAAAAGCAAATGAACTGCCCGGTTTGCCAATATCCAGTTTAAAAAGCGGATTCATGTGTTGCGAATCGTATAGCATGGCACCGTTTATAATTCCTTCGGCCGACGATGCAAAGTGTTTCAGGTTGGTGTAATGCGTGGTAATTACACCAAATGTGCGAATTTGAGTCAATTTATCGAGAATGGATTCTGCAATGGCGCCGCCTAACATTGGCTCGGTTCCGGTACCAAATTCGTCAATCAGGATCAGCGTTTTTTCGTTGCAGTTGCGCACAAAATGTTTCATGTTCATCAGGTGCGAACTATACGTACTCAGGTCGTTTTCCAACGACTGTTCATCGCCAATATCAATAAAAAGTTGCTCGAAAACTCCTGTGCGGCTAGCTTCGTTAACAGGAATAAGCAAACCACACTGCAGCATGTATTGCAGCAGACCGGTGGTTTTTAAACAAACCGATTTTCCACCGGCATTGGGTCCTGAAATGAGTAGAATATGTTTTTCGTCGGTAAGTTTTATATCGAGCGGAACAATTTTCCGATTCTCTTTTTTTAATGTTTTTAATAGCAACGGGTGAACGGCCTGGTACCACTCTACTATCGGTTCTTCTTTAAATTCCGGTATGATGGCGTCAAATTCAACAGCGAGGAGAGCCTTTGCCCGGATGAAATCCATTTCGCCAAGAAAGTCGTAGGAGTAGGCCAGCTCTTCCAGGTAAGGACGAATGTCGTTAGCAAAATTGGTAAGTATTTTAATAATCTCGCGGCGTTCGGCATATTCCAACTCGCGGATCTCGTTGTTCATTTCCACGATTTCGTTGGGCTCAACATACGATGTTTTTCCGGTGGCCGATTCGTCGTAAACAATACCTTTAAGTTTACGTTTGTTGGCAGCTGCAACAGGAATTACAGCACGTCCGTCACGGATTGAAACCGATGCATCGTCATCCACCCAGCCATCTTTTTGCGCCTGTTTTAAAATGGCGTGCAAACGTTTCGACATGCTCGACTGCATGTTTAAAATACTCCGGCGGGTTTGTGCCAGCTCCGGCGATGCGTTGTCGCGTATCTTCCCAAATTTATTGATGATCACATCAATGCGGTCGTAGATGTATGGGAACACCTGAACCCGCGACGTTTTTTGCTTGAGGATAGGGAAGACCTCGTCTTCTTGTTTCGAAAAGAAATTTACGATGGCACGAACTGATTCCAGCGAACGTTTCAGGTCAAACAATTCTTCGGGTTCGAGGAAACGACCTTCCAACCGAATTTTTTGCAAAGATTCACGTAAATCATAAAAGTGCGTGGCCGGGAAACTATCGAATTCGCGAATGATTCTGCAAAACTCATTCACCTCATTCAGTTGTTGCAAAATGGTATCGTACGACGATTGAAAATGCATTTCCTGCACCCACTCGTTTCCCATCGTGCTAATGCACTTGTTGGAAATCATTTCGCGAATGCGGTCGAAACCAATTTTTGCCTCGAAATTATTTGGATATATGTTTTGCATAGCCTTTTCTTAATCAGCTGCAAAAATAGTGTTAGGAGTTTAGAGTACAAAGTTTTTCACCAGCAGACTTTTGAGAGGCGAATCCAATAGGCTAAATTTCTAATTTACAGCGCTCAAAACCACATGTTTTATTTGCCTGCGATTGTAGGTGTAAGTTATGTGAATTAATCCATCAGTTGTTTGAATGATACACGGATAACTGAATTCTCCTTCCGGTTCATCTTCCAAGTGCATAATGGTATTCCAGATTTTCCCGTCCGCGGAATAATAAAGGTCGAGTTTGTTTCGCCCGGCTTCCCATGAGTTGCCACCTGGCAATGGATTATTGACCAGTAACTTTGCTCCCGATTGTAAAGTGATAGCATCAATACCCGAATTCGGGTGAGGAATGGTAGTTGGTTGAACTTCCGACCATGATTTTCCTTCGTCGTGCGACCAGCTTTCCATAACAACATTTTGATTGCTGCGCAGAAGCGCCTGTATACTTTCATCAGGATAAACAAGTAGCGTTGGTTGAATAACTTTTACTGAATCGGGAGAAGGAATGGTAATTTTTGTCCATGTTTGTCCATTGTCGGTTGATCGTTCAATATGTGCTTTCCAAAGCTCATGGCTTTCTTCAATGCTTGAAGGACTGAGGATAACACCTGAGTTTAGTTGAATCGGTTTATTACGGATAGGACCAAGAATTCCGTTCGGCAGTTTTTCGGGTGCCGACCATGTTTTTCCTTCGTCGTTTGAATGTTCTACCATTCCCCACCAGTCGTTTGGGCTGGGGCCAATTTTATAGAAAAGATCAATCTGCTCGTTTGTGTTTCTAAACAAAACCGGATTCCAGGTTGGGAAATAGGTTGTATCAATTTTCCCATCGGCAACTTTTTGTGGTTTTTGCCATTGTCCGTTTTCAAAGGCAGCGGTGTAAATACTAACCTGGGGATGGCGTTCGTACTGTCCGCCAAAGAACGAAAGGAGAAGCCCGTTTTTCGTTTCAATAATAGTTGATGCGTGGCATTGAGCGTATTGTAAGGTGTCGGAAATGTAGCTTTCAGAGACAAGCGCGAAGTTCGTGTTATTCTCTTGCCGGCACGCAGTAAATACTATAAAAGCAAGGCAAAATAAAATGAATAAATTCTTCATTTTTCAACTGAATGATTAATACTGCTAAGAAAAGAAAAAGATGTCATTCGTTATTTAACAAATGACATCTTTTCTCTGATGTAGACTGCGACGGTTTACAGAAACTATCCTTTTGGAATTTTCTCGCCCGGGAAGCGTTTGCCATATTCCACCCAGAACAATTTCACCTCGCTCTTCATTTCTTTTGAAAGGAAAAGCAGACCGATGAGGTTAGGGATAGTCATAAGTGCAATGGTAATTCCCGAAAGTGTCCAAACAATTGTAGTGTCGGTAAATGATGCCAGGAAAAAGCCGATAACATAAACCAGTCGGTACCAAACAACACCTTTTACGCCAAACAGGTAAGTAACCGCGCGGCCACCGTAGTACGACCAGCTAATGGCTGTTGAAAAGGCAAACATCAGCAGGCCAATCGACACAATGTATTTTCCGTAATCGCCAAACCAGCTACGGGTAAAGGCAATGGTGGTAAGCGGTGCACTGTGCATTAACGATTTTCCTTCTAACGACAGATTCTTTGGATTTGGACTGTTTGGACTTCTGTCAATTTTTCCGCCGGTGATTTTAATTTCACCCGAATAAGGTTGTTTATCCACAAATACGCGAATGTTTTCGGCTACTGAACGGGCATGTAAAATGGTAGGCTGATTGATAATTTCTCCATTTTGTACCTGCAGATTGTCGTTAAACATTGGTAAATCAGCATTTCCAACCAGGTAATCATGTAATTGGTTTACATCGCTTTCGTTTGATTCCGAATAGGTTTCATTAAGCACTACGATATCGGTATTCTGAAAAAGGTTTTGGTGTTTTTCAGTCCATACTCCCGACGATAAAAGTACCAGTCCGGTTAGTGTACAAATGATAATCGTATCGATAAATGGTTCAAGTAATGCAACCAGTCCTTCCGAAACCGGCTCGTGTGCACGCGCAGCGGCGTGGGCAATTGGCGCCGATCCCTGACCAGCTTCGTTCGAGAATAATCCACGGTTAACACCGCGGTTAAAAGCAAAAGCAATACTTCCTCCAAGGAAACCGCCAACGGCAGCCGAACCACTGAAAACATCAGCGAAAATGGCAACAATTGATGGTACAATATTGTCGTAATTGTAGGTGATAACGGCCAGTGCTCCGATAAAATAAATGATGGCCATTAATGGAACCAGTTTCGAAGTAACATTGGCAATACGTTTAATACCACCAACAATTACCAAACCGAGTAACACCGCTAAAAATCCGCCACTTACCATATGGTTGATGCCAAATGTTTCGAACAGCGAATTGGAGATACTGTTAATTTGTGGCAGGTTACCGGTACCAAAAGATGAGAGGATGGTTGCAACGGCAAAAATACCTCCGAGTAGTGTTCCGGTTTTTAAAACCTTATTGTTTTTTAAAGGAATGTTCAAACGTTTTTTCATGAAATACATCGGTCCACCGGCAATCGATCCGTCGGCTGCTTTATCGCGGTATTTGTGCGACAGAGTAACTTCCACAAATTTGGTGGTCATACCCAGAGCAGCCGTTACCAGCATCCAGAAAAGTGCTGCCGGACCGCCCAGGTGAATGGCCAAAGCCACACCGGCAATGTTTCCGGTACCAACAGTTCCTGACAAAGCTGTGGTTAAAGCCTGAAAGTGCGATGTATCACCTTCGTCGCCTTCTTTGTCAAATTTTCCGCTTACAATTCGCAGCGAGTGTTTCAGGTAACGGAACTGTGGAAATTTCAGATAAATGGTAAAAAAGATACCGGTTCCGAGTAATAAAAATACGAACCATTCCGAGCCTCCAATATGGCCGTCGATGGTTGAAAGAATCTCATTGAGCTTGTTCATTATTTGCAGTTTTTTTTATTCGTTGAATTGTTAATTCAAAAGGTGATTAATGAACTTGTATGGCTGAATATTTACCCGGGAACAGGCAGTGTTAGCGCATGCTTGTTTCAAAAATCGAGCTAAAAATAGTAATCCTGTTCAATTTGTTAAAAAATGCAGGTTTTTATTTTTAAAATGTTATTAAATCTTGAGAAATGTCATCTTTTGTGATCGTTTGTCCGGCGAATCGTACTGAACGTAACATTGTTTATTACTTTTTGATTATCCTTTTATGAATACTGGAATTCGATTGGATTTTGTCGTAATTTCGCATTAGCAACTTAAAAACAATTAATCATGCTACCAAAATTTTTATTGGCCGACAATTCAATGGAGACTCCGGATACTATTTTTGTGGTGCACACCGAAACACCGCGTTTTATTGTTGAAGCTGACATTGATGATTTCTGGAATAACCAGGAGATACACTGGATAGATGGAGAACCCGGCGACGAGAATTTGATTTCGGAGTTGGTTGAGGCAGCCGAAGAATTTCTGGAGAAAGAATTCGAGAACGAAGAATTGTTGGCGGAAGAAGACGAGGACTAAAAATCACGTCTTATAGCAGGGCCCGGAAAATCGTTCCGGGTTAAGAAATAAACAAGGAATTGCGATGGCAGCTAATCGTTTATATCGTTCGCACAACAAAGTGTTGGGTGGGGTTTTGGCAGGTATTGCCGAATATTTTTCGGTTGACGTGGTTTTGGTGCGCCTGCTTTATGTTTTGCTATCGCTGTTTTCTGCCGGTTTTCCGGGGTTGTTGGTTTATGTTATTTTTTTGGTTGTAACACCCGAAAAACCTTTTGATCCGTACAATTCGAATCCTAATTTGTAAGCTCTTCAAAAGACAGGTCCATCAGCGGAAAATCTTGCCAACCGTTATAATCAAAATGCCACCATTCAGAACTAATCACTGAAAACCCAAAATGCGACATCACACCAATCAGGATGGAGCGGTTTTGTATCGCTGCATCCGGCAGATTCATGTAATCTGAATGGGCTTTTTCCGAAAAATCATCAAAAGATGTTGGCATTTCAAGTTCTTGTTTTGTATTCAAATTCACCAGCGAAACGTCGACAGCACATCCCCGGTTATGCCGTGATCCGGTTTTCGGGCTGGCTACAAAATCCGGATCAGGATAAACTTCGTAAAACTTAAGTGTGGCAGCATACGGACGGTAAGCGTCGTAGACTTTTAATCCCATATTTAACGATTCCAATGAATCCTGCACCAGTTTTAACGCATCAGCCACTGGTTTCCGGGCGTAAGCTTTGGGCGATCGGTAAATTACTTCTTTTGTGAAATTATCACTAGTTGCGTAACGGATATCCAGCACTACATTTTCAATCGCTGTTTCAAGGTCAATCAGTTCCATTTCCGGATTTCCGGCAACTTGAGTTTTGTATTCTCCCACAGAATTTACTAGTGGCAGATTATGCGGGTTGCGATGTTCGGTTTTGCTGTTTGTAGCGCACGAAAACAGCAGCGCTGCAAGCAATACAACTGGTAATATTTTAATCGTTTTCATAATTTACTCCTGGTCAACTCCTTTTAATGATAACTGAATACGTTTTCGGGCAATATCAACTTCTTTTATCCGCACTTTTATATGCTGATGCAATTTTACAATTTCGTTCGGATCGGAGATAAAACGATAGGCCATTTCAGAAACGTGGATCAATCCGGACTCTTTAATGCCCACATCCACAAATGCACCAAATTTGGTAATGTTATTCACGATCCCGGGAAGTACCATACCAACCTGCAAATCGGTGATGTTAAAAATACCATCGGCAAATTCAAAAACTTTAATTGGTTTTCGGGGATCGCGGCCCGGTTTTAGTAATTCGTTTTTTATATCGGTTAGGGTGGGGAGGCCAACCTCAGCAGTTACGTAATTCTTTAAATCGATTTTAGAAATCAGCTCTTCATTTCTAATTAACTCTTTTACCTCACAGTTCAGGTCTTTCGCAATTTTTGAAACAATTTTATACGATTCGGGGTGTACTCCTGAATTGTCCAATGGATTTTTTGCATCAGGAATACGCAGGAATCCTGCAGCCTGTTCATAGGCTTTCGGACCCATTCGAGGCACTTTTTTTAGTGCATCGCGCGATTCGAACAAACCGTTCTCTTTTCTGTAAGTGGTAATGTTTTCGGCCAGTTGTGGTCCAAGCCCTGAAATATAAGTAAGCAAATGTTTGCTGGCAGTATTTAAGTTTACACCAACGGCGTTCACGCTTAATTCAACTACCGAATCGAGACTGTTTTTAAGGTTTTTCTGATCGACATCGTGCTGATACTGACCAACGCCAATACTTTTAGGATCGATTTTTACCAACTCGGCAAGTGGATCCATTAAACGGCGGCCGATAGAAACGGCTCCACGCACGGTGACATCGTATTGCGGAAATTCCTGGCGGGCCACCGATGAGGCGGAATACACCGAGGCTCCGTCTTCGCTTACCACATAAACACGAACTTCGCGATTGTAGCGCAGCTTTTTTATAAAAGCTTCGGTTTCGCGGCTGGCCGTTCCGTTACCGATGGCAATGGCGTCAATCTGGTACATTTCTACCATGGATGTTACTTTTTTAGCCGCCATCTTTTTTTCTTCCTGCGGTTTGTGCGGGTAAATATTTTCGTTGTGCAAGAGGTTTCCCTGCTCGTCTAAACAAACAACTTTACAACCCGTGCGGTAACCCGGATCGATAGCCAACGTTCGTTTTTGTCCCAACGGAGGAGCAAGTAACAACTGTTTCAGGTTTTCGGTAAAAACATTTATAGCTTCGGTATCAGCTTTTTCTTTCGATAATTTGGCAAATTCTGTTTCAATCGATGGTTGGATGAGGCGTTTCAAACTGTCTTTAACGGCAAGTGCAACCTGCTCCGAGCTGTCGTTATTGCCTTTTACAAAAAAACGTTCCAGATTTTCCAAAACCCGTTCTTCGTTTGGTGTAATTGAAACACGCAGAAAACCTTCGTTTTCGCCACGACGCATGGCAAGTAAACGGTGCGAAGGACATTTTTTCAGCGCTTCGCTCCAGTCGAAATAATCACGAAACTTGGCAGCTTCTTCCTCTTTTCCTTTAATTAGTTTTGAAGTAATATAAGCGCCAAGATCGAATCCTTTACGCACAATATTTCGGGCACGTTCGTTTTCGCTCATCCATTCGGCAATAATATCGCGGGCACCCGAAAGTGCATCCTCAACCGATGGTACTTCGTCGTTTATAAACAGGTTGGCCCGGTATTCCGGATCGCGTTCCATTTGTTTCATTACAATTTTTGCGAGCGGTTCAAGTCCTTTTTCGCGTGCTATGGTAGCTTTTGTCCGGCGTTTTGGTTTGTAGGGTAAATAAATATCTTCCAGTTCTACCGCATCAAAACAATCTTCAATTCTCGATTTTAGTTCAGTAGTTAACTGGCCCTGTTCATCAATGGTTTTCAGGATGGTTTCTTTGCGTTTTTCCAGCTCAACAAACTTTTCATTTTGTTCCTTTATTTGCTGAATCTGTACTTCGTCGAGACTTCCCGTACGCTCTTTTCTGTAACGCGAAATAAATGGAACGGTAGCTCCTTCGTTAAAAAGCTGAATGGTATTAACAACCTGGTGAACTCGTAAATCAAGGTTTTGGGCGATAAGGTTTATTATTTTGTCTTGCATATTTCTTTTTCTAGAAACAGCAAAGGTAGGCAAGGAACTTTTATTTCAAAAGAAGATTATAAAACAAAAAAACCATCCAGGGGCAACTGGATGGTTTAGCAGCTAACTAATAAAATTCACGCTATTTACGTAACGTAAAAATATGATCTTTAAAATCGTCGGTAACAACTACCTGGTATTCACCGCTGGATAAATTCGAAATGTCGAAACATTTCTGGATCTCTAATTTTTTACCCAGATTGAATCCCTGCAAGTGTTCATCGTTCTGATAAATATTCAGATAAACACGTTTTTGGGGTGTATTTAAAAATGATACGTTCAAATTATCGTCATCGAGTTTCATGTAAGGTTCGTATAAATGTTGAACGGTTGAAGTTGTAATTTTATGATCCGAAACCATTATTTTATTATTCAAACTTTGGTTGCCGTAGTTAATGCAGATACAATAAGTGCCATCGCCAAGTGCCGAGAAATCGATGTTTTCCTTAAAATCGGCTTTCTTTTTTTCTGTTTTATGAAAATAGATGATTGAATTACTTTCATCGGTAACCGTTACCTCGAATGTTTTTGGAACGCTGGAGTTAAACGCCAGTAGTGCAATTTCGTCTCCCGCTTGAGAGATGTTCATTTTAGGAAGTTCTGTGTCGCCTGCATACACCGTTGCTACAACGAATAGTACAAGCATTGTTAATAGTGTTAACCTTGTTTTCATGTTGCTTTTTTTGAATTATTGATTGCAAAATAAATAAAGACTAAAAAGTCTTTAATGCAATTTACGACTATTGCAATTGAAATACAATGGTTTATGGATTTTAATTTGGAACGTTAACAAGCTGTGGTAAAAAAAAGAAACCACATTGTTAAAATGTACAATGTGGTTTTTGAAAATATAGCTATAAGAATATTAAAAACTGAGTCCGATTGTAAAGTTTGTACACGGAAGTTTTGATTTTTTTGAGTCGTTCTCTAAAGTTACCAGTTGTTGCCAGTAAACATCGGAGTAATCATCGCTTTCCAACTCCGTACTGATCGTATTGAACTCAACACCAAGCAGCAAAATCCCATAGCGGACGTTTAAACCAGTTGAAAATCCAAAATCAGCTTTACTCAGAAAAAACTCGTCGGCATCATCGATCATATCATCAAAGTAGGTAACAAGGCCGGTTCCCCACGCAAAGTCAAGTTTTGCATAAACGTCAAATTCAAGTTTGTCAACCGGGCTGTAGGTAAACGATGGACCAACTTTTGAGCCGGCACGGAAAATGCCAATATTTGTTTCGAGAATGTCGCTATAGGTTTTTGCTTCAAAATTATTGAAAACCGCATAAAGGTAATCGGCATTTATTCCAAAAGACATATCGTTTCGGTTCAAAATACTTTTTATCAAAAAGATGGATCCCAACTCGAAGTTGGCTCCGTATTTTGAATCAAATCCCGATGATTGAAATTCCTGCTCATCCAATCCGAAATGTTTCCACGAAGGACTGGAGTAACCAAACCGAAAATAAAACTGGTTATCGATACTTTGGGCAAAACTTAAACCGGAAATAAAAATCAGTAGGGATAAAATTGTAATCTTTTTCATAATGTGTTTTTACTATATGGTTAATCAAAACTGTTATTTGCTATTTAAATCAGGAAGTTTTGCTTCAAGTTATGATAATCTGATGGAAAATGAAAACAGTACGAAACAAATAATGTTTTCTACAGTTTTTCAATAATCGTTCAGGCTTTTTCTTTTTGCAGAAATTCCTTTCATCTTTTGTGTTGTTTTTGCTATTTTTGCACCTCATTTTCAAAAAGAAGTAAAAGCATGTTTGAGAATTTAAGCGACAGGCTGGATAAGTCCTTTAAACTACTTAAAGGGCAAGGGAAAATCACCGAGATCAATGTGGCGGAAACGCTAAAAGATATTCGTCGTGCGTTATTGGATGCCGACGTTAACTTTAAAATTGCCAAAAAATTCACCGACGACGTAAAAGTTAAAGCTTTGGGGCAGGATGTTCTTTCTGCAGTAAAACCGGGGCAAATGATGGTGAAAATCGTGAAAGACGAACTGGCTCAGTTAATGGGTGGTACTTTTACCGATATCGAACTAAAAAGCAAACCGGCAGTAATTTTAATGTCAGGATTGCAGGGTTCTGGTAAAACAACGTTCTCCGGAAAACTGGCAAACTTGCTGAAAAGCAAAAAAGGCCGTCATCCGCTTTTGGTTGCAGGAGACGTTTATCGTCCGGCTGCGATTGACCAGCTAAAGGTTTTGGGCGAGCAAATTAATGTTCCGGTTTACACCGAAGAAGGTAACATGGATCCTGTAAAAATTGCCCAGGCAGCTATCAAACAAGCAAAAGCCAACGGTAACGATGTGGTTATCGTGGATACCGCCGGTCGTTTGGCAGTTGATGAGCAGATGATGAACGAAATTGCTGCCATTAAAAAAGCCATCGATCCGGATGAAATTCTTTTTGTAGTTGACTCAATGACAGGTCAGGATGCGGTAAATACGGCTAAAGAATTTAACGACCGACTTGATTTTGATGGTGTTGTTCTTACCAAACTTGATGGTGACACCCGCGGTGGTGCTGCACTTTCGATTCGTGCGGTAGTTGAAAAGCCAATTAAATTCGTAGGTACAGGCGAAAAGGTTGATGCGCTCGACGTGTTTCACCCCGATCGTATGGCCGACCGTATTTTGGGAATGGGTGATATTGTTTCGCTGGTTGAAAAAGCCCAGGAACAATTTGATGAAGAAGAAGCAAAACGCCTGCAGAAAAAGCTGCAAAAAAATACATTCAACTTTAACGATTTCCTGAAACAGATTAACCAGATTAAAAAGATGGGTAACCTGAAAGATGTGATGGGAATGATCCCGGGAATGGGAAAAGCATTGAAGGGAATGGATATCGACGATGATGCATTTAAACACATCGAAGCGATTATTTACTCGATGACACCAGAAGAGCGCGAAAATCCATCGTTGATTAACGGAGGCCGCAGAAAACGTATTGCCAATGGTTCGGGAACCGATGTTCAGGAAGTAAACCGTTTGCTGAAACAGTTTGGCGAAACCCGTAAAATGATGCGTATGGTGTCGCAGGGTAAAAACGTTCAGCGTATGATGTCGGGTATGCAGGGACAAGGACGGAAGTTCTAGAGAATCCCTCGCAATATTTAGATAAGAAGAAATCATTTATACGAAATACTATGAATTTGATCGACGGAAAAAAAGTAGCTGCTGAAATAAAGCAGGAAATAGCAGAAGAGGTTAAACAAATCATCGACAACGGAGGCAAACAACCTCATTTGGCAGCTATTCTGGTTGGTCATGATGGCGGTAGCGAAACCTATGTTGCCTACAAGATTAAAGACTGTGAGGCCGTTGGTTTTAAGTCTTCGTTGATTCGTTACGAAGATGATGTAACCGAAGAAGAATTGCTTGCCAAGGTGGAAGAATTGAACAACGACGACGATTTGGACGGTTTTATTGTTCAGTTACCGCTGCCAAAACATATTTCGGAACAAAAAGTTATTGAAGCTATCGACCCTAAAAAGGATGTTGATGGATTTCACCCGATAAATGTTGGACGAATGGTAATTGGTTTGCCATCGTTTGTGTCGGCAACTCCATACGGAATTGTTGAACTGCTAAAACGTTACAACATTGAAACCAGTGGTAAAAACTGTGTGGTTTTAGGCCGTAGTAACATTGTTGGCCGCCCTATGAGTGTGTTGATGTCGCAAAAGGCCATTAATGCCACTGTAACAGTTGCACACAGCCGCACTGCCAATCTGAAAGAGGTTTGTGCCAATGCTGATATTTTAATTGTTGCAATGGGTGTTCCTGAGTTTGTAACTGCTGATATGGTTAAGGAAGGAGCTGTTGTAATCGATGTGGGTACTACCCGCGTAAAATCGGACAAAACAAAATCTGGCTGGAAATTAAAAGGCGATGTATTGTACGACGAAGTAGCTCCAAAATGTTCGTACATCACTCCGGTACCGGGGGGAGTAGGCCCGATGACCCGAACATCGTTATTGTTGAATACCTTGTTATCGGCGAAAAAAGAAATTTATAAATAAACCATATATTTTTCAGGAAAGGGGGCATGTTCATGTCCCCTTTTTTTGTGGCTGCTTTCCAAATAGTTAGAAATGGATTTTTGATTCTGGAATCAATATAAATAGTGTTTTTTGCCACGGAATAAATCTGCTACGTGACACATTATGAAAATTTGTCAAATATTTTTCTATTTTTGAAATCTAACTGAGTCCAAAAACCAAAATATTGAAGAATGGAAAGTGGTGAAACCAAGGAGGGTGCTAAGTTTAAAGACAGTAAATTCAAACAAGAGATTCATTCAAAAGTAATCCGTGCAGGTAAAAGAACTTACTTTTTTGATGTTAAAAGTACAAGAAATGATGAGTACTATTTAACCATTACCGAAAGCAAAAAACGCTTTGGTGACAACGGTAAATTCTCCTACGAAAAACACAAGATCTTTTTATACAAGGAAGACTTCACCAAGTTTATAGAAAGTCTGCAGGAAGTGGTTGAGTTTATTCACGATAAACAACCTGAAGAGGTGCGGGAGGAAGCAGAAGTACAAACTGAGACCGAAGAAGTTGTTGAAGAAGAAGCTCCTGTAAAAGACTACACCAGTGTAGAGTTCGAGGATATTTAATCAGTAACTTTTTACCCCAACTCACTTAATTCCAACCAACGTAACTCTTTTTCGTCGAGTTGCGATTTCATGTCGTCGAGTTGCAACGATTTTTCGTACAATTCGTCGTGATTGAGATTCCCGGAATTGAGCAACTCTTCCAATTCTGTTATTTGTTCTTCCAGCTCTGGAATATCCTTTTCCAGTTGCTCGAACTCGCGTTTCTCATTAAAAGATAATTTCTTCTTTGTCTGAGTTTGTACCGGTTTTGCTGCAGCTTCAGTTTGTGCTTTAACTTCCGCTTTAATTTTAGCTTCCGCTTTTGCCTTTTGCTGTTCGTCCTCTTCAACTTTATTGCGGTAAATCGTATAATTCCCGGGGAAATCAGTGATCTTTCCTTCACCTTCAAAAACAAAGAGGTGATCCACAATTTTATCCATAAAAAAGCGGTCGTGCGAAACCACTACCACACAACCTGCAAACGACTGAAGATAATCTTCCAGCACATTGAGTGTCATAATATCCAGGTCGTTGGTTGGCTCATCGAGGATCAGGAAATTCGGATTTTGCATTAGCACCGTACAAAGGTACAACCTGCGCTGCTCGCCACCACTCAGCTTTTCAATATAATTGTATTGCGTTTCGGGCGGGAATAGAAAACGTGTCAACATTTGTGTGGCACTCATTTTCGAGCCATCTTCAAAGTGTATGAACTCGGCTATTTTCTGCACCGCTTCAATTACTTTGTCCTGCGGATCGAAAGCTATTCCTTCCTGGCGATAGTACCCGAATTTAATGGTCTGTCCAATATCAACCGCTCCGGAATCAGGTGTAAGTGTTTGGGTCAACAGGTTTAGAAACGTCGATTTCCCGGTTCCGTTTTTACCCACAATTCCCACTTTCTCGAATCGTTGAAACTTATACGAAAAATCTTCGATCAGTTTTACGCCGGGGAAAGATTTGGAAACATGCTCCAACTCGACAATCTTTTTACCAAGCCGAGCCGATTTAACGTTCATTTCCACTTTGTCTTCGTGAATATTTTGCGAGGCTTTGTCTTTCAGGTCCTGAAACGCATCGACACGGTATTTTGCCTTGTGGCTCCGTGCTTTTGGCATCCGGCGCATCCACTCAATTTCTGTGCGCATCAGGTTTTTTGCTTTGGTTATGCTGGCCTGTTGCATGGCAATACGTTCGTCGCGTTTTTCCAAAAAATACGAGTAGTTTCCCTGGTAACGGTAAATCTGGTTGTCTTCCATTTCGATGATCTCGTTACAAACACGATCAAGGAAATAGCGGTCGTGCGTTACCATCAACAAGGTAGATTTCGTTTTTTCAAGGTAGGCTTCCAGCCATTCAATCATTTCCAGATCGAGGTGGTTAGTAGGCTCGTCAAGAATAACTAAATCGGGCTGGTTGATCAGCACTTTTGCCAGTGCCAATCGTTTTTGCTGTCCACCTGAAAGTTCGGCAACTTTTTGCTCCAGAAAATTAATTTTTAGCTCAGTAAGAATCTGTTTAATCTCCACTTCGATTGCCCAGGCATTTAGCTCGTCCATTTTTGCAGAAATAGCTGCAATTTCGTCTTGCCTGTTGTGAGCTACGGCCAACTCAAAAGCTTTAACCGTTTTTATTTTTTCATTGTCGCTTTCAAAAATCTCTTCAATAACGGTGTTGTTGGGATTCAGATTCGGAATCTGCTCAAAATACCCAACTTTTACATCGTTGGTAAGTGTAATTACACCTTCATCAGGCGTGTCGTTACCGGCCAAAAGATTTAGCAATGTTGATTTTCCTGTTCCGTTTTTAGCAATCAGGGCAACTTTTGAACCTTCAAATACTGTAAAGGAAATATCTTCGAATAGCATTAACTCTCCCCATCGTTTCGAGAGGTTTTCTGCTTGTAAGTATGGTTTCATGATTTACGATTTGTTTACAGGAGAATCTTCGTTCTCTTTTTCTTCAAGGGCTAATTTGTCTTTATAATCAAACAACATGTTCAGAAATGCCGGGATGTTTTTAGCCGTTGCACTATTCGGAGAGTTGCTAAGTATGGCAATGCCAATATCCTCCTGGTCGCACAATGCAATTTCTGCTTTATAGCCCAAAACATAACCTCCGTGATAAGCAACTTCGCGACCTTTATAATCAACAATTCTCCAGCCAATTGAATAACGTTTAGCTTTTACATCACGTCCCCAGCTTCTGAAATAAGTCCGTTTTAGCGGAGAATTTACCTGAGGTGTAAATACCGTTTGACGCGCTTTATAATCAAAAACTTCAGATTCATCGTCGGTGATGGCACACAAGAAATTTCCAAGGTCTGAAATACTGGCATTTACTCCGGCAGCCGGTGCGGTTGAGTAATAGCGATCGTTCAAACGCATTGGGCTGTAGCGGTTGTGGCCACGGTTGTAATGCGGATATGCTTTGTTATCGTTGTTCTTAAAATCTTCAAAATTTACAGATGCATCAGCCATCCCGAAGGGTTGAAAGAGTTTCTCCTTCATCACTGATTCAAACGACTTTTGTGTTTTTGCCGATGTAACAGGATCGTAAATGCTGTAAACCACATTTTGGTAACCGTAAAGTTGGCCGGGAGCTGCAGTTAAATCCACCTGATCCAACCGTTCGATGATTTTTTCCAACGGCACTTTGTCTTCAACCATCAGGTCGTAAGCGTGTGGAATCAACCCGGAGGTGTGACTCAATAAATGACGTACGGTAAGTTGATTGGTGTATTCTGAGTTTTTTAGTTTGAAATCAGGCAGGTAGTCAACAATACGGTCATCCAGTTTTACAATGTTTTCTTCGTCGAGAATACCAGCAAGTACACCGGTTACCGATTTTGAAACAGAAGCCAGTCGGAAAACAGTATTCTAATCCACCGGATTTTTTTCTCCGGCTTTTCGGACACCGTAACATTTTACCAACGCAATTTTTCCTTTGTAGGTAATAACTGCCGCCGCACCAACTGTGCCTGATTCTTTTAAATTTTGTTCAAGCAGACTGTCGAACTGGGTAAGTGTGTTTTCAATTTCAACTGCCGGATTATACTCCGGTTCAGCAACAGCAATTTCTTTGGGTTCTTGTATTTCCGGTGCTCCCGATCTAACGAACGACTGTAATTTTAAAGCCAGAATCGCCAACCCAATTACCACAACGACAAAATAAATTCTTCTCTTCAAAACTTAATCTCCTTCACAATTTCAAACAAAAATAGAATTTATCTGCTTGATTTTTAGATGAACTCTGAATTTCGGGGTATTTTTTATTCACCATTTACTTTTAATAACATTCAAAAAAGAAAAAAGCCGGTGGGAGCCGGCTTTTTATTTTGCTGTTTAAATATTACTTAAAACCATTTCTTAAAAGGGGAGAAACGGTGATTAAGTAGTTGTACTAATAGGACTGAACATTCTCCGTTTTGTTACACTAACCGACAAAAAAATCTTTTATTTTTGAAAAAAATTGAATTATGAGAAAGAAAGAACTCTTCGATTACATAATTGACTATTTCGAAAAAACGATGCCCATTGCGGAAACAGAACTCGATTATGGAAATCCGTTTGAGTTAATAGTCGCTGTTGTTTTGTCGGCTCAATGCACCGACAAACGGGTGAATCAAATTACCCCGGAATTGCTGAAACGTTTTCCGACACCTTACAAAATGGCAGAGGTGGAACCGGCAGAAGTTTTTGATTACATCAGAAGTTGCTCGTATCCGAATAATAAGGCCAAACACCTGGTTGGAATGGCACAAAAGCTTATTGAACTTTTTGACGGAGAAGTGCCAAGTGATGTTGATGACCTGCAAAAACTCCCCGGCGTTGGACGAAAAACAGCAAATGTTATTGCTTCGGTGGTGTACAATAAACCGGCACTGGCTGTTGATACGCATGTTTTTAGAGTTGCAGCTCGAATTGGTTTAAGTACAAATGCAAAAACTCCGTTGGCAACCGAGCAGCAGTTAATGAAATATATTCCGGAAGAATTGGTACCAAAAGCACATCACTGGCTCATTTTACACGGACGTTACACTTGCCTGGCGCGCAAACCAAAATGCGAAAAATGTGGATTAACTGAGGTCTGTAAGTTTTATAAAAAGGAAGTAAAAAAGTAATTTTTATACTTCCTTAAAAATTTATTTCGCTGATTGTAAGTCTTTAGCAGTTTGCTGAATTATTTCCCAGGCATTTTTAACGTGCTTTTCTTCAATATGTGTTTGCCCGATATTCATTCGAAGTACAACCTGCCCGTTTAATTTTGTGTGGGTAAAAAATATTTTGCCGGCTTCGTTGATGGTATTCATCAGTTTCATGTTAAAATCGTCATCGGATTTATGGCGGAAGCAAACCAGGTTCATTGTTGTCGGAAACACTACTTCAAAGTTTTCTGAATCCTTTACCCATTTTTCAAATTCCTGGGCCAGTCGCACATGTTGCCGAATAAGAAACTGAAGTCCTTCTACACCATAATGACGAATTACAAACCAAAGTTTTAACGCCCGGAAACGTCTACCCAATTGAATATGCCAGTCACGATAATCAAATACTTCTCCCGATTCGGTGGCTTTGTTGCGCAAATATTCCGGCAGAATGGAGAAGGTATTGATAAGTTCTTTTCGGTTGGCCACCCAAAATACATTACAGTCAAAATTGGTGAACATCCATTTGTGCGGATTAAAACTGTAACTATCGGCCAGTTCAACACCAGCGGCCAAATGTCTGAATTCCGGACAAAGCATGGCAGTTCCCAGCGACGCCGCATCAATATGAAACCAACATTTTTCCTGTTTACAAATTCTGCCAATTTCCGAGAGGGGATCGATTGCGGTTGATGAGGTTGTACCAATGGTTCCGCAAACAAAAAAAGGGATTAATCCGTTGGCGCGGTCTTGTTGTATTTGTTGTTCGAGTAGGTCAGCCCGCATCGAGCTATTTTTGTCAACGTCGATCAATCGCAAATTCGTTCGGCCGATACCGGCAATTTTTATCCCTTTTTCAACGGATGAGTGGGTTTGCGACGAAACATAAGCTACCAGTTTTTTATCCAGTCCTTCTTCGTTTGTTTTAAACCCGGTAATTCGTTCGCGTGCAGCAATAATTGCTGTTAAAGCTGCTGTTGATGCGGTATCCTGAATAACACCACCTCCGGATGAGGTTGAACGGAATTGTTCGGGCATATCCATCATGCCGGCCAGCCAGTCGAGTACTCTTGTTTCAACTTCGGTTGCCGCTGGGCTGGTTGCCCATAACATTCCCTGCACACCAAGCCCTGAGGAAACGAGGTCTCCTAAAATTGAAGGAAAAGAAGTGTTGGCATTAAAATAGGCGAAAAAGTTGGGCGACTGCCAGTGCGTAATTCCCGGCATAATTTTTTCGTCCAGATCTTTGATCATATCGTCGATGCTTTCGCCTTGTTGAGGTGCTGCATCCGGTAAAGAGTTGAGAATGTCACCTGGTTTTACCTGCGACAGGACCGGATAATCTTCGATCTGTTCGTAATAATCAGCAATCCAGTCGATTATTTTTTTGCCTTCTTTCCGGAACTGTTCCGGGCTCATATGATAGTTATGCTTTTCCAATTTTGTGTGGTTTAGTTTTTCAAATTAAGCAGTAAGGATAAACGTTAATACCTGACTTCAAAGTCGGTGTACGTTTCTATTACCTGAAGTTGGGCAGGATGAACACTTTTTACCAGGGAGAGGGGAGGACCGATCCAAAGGTAATCTATCAGTGTTTTTACTGCAGGTTCCGGACCTTGTGCCAAAACCATTACACCTCCATCCACGGTATTTCGCACCCAACCGGTAACATTTAATAATTTGGCCTGTTGTTGCACATAGTATCGAAAACCCACTCCCTGAACTCGGCCGGTAACCCGTATTTCGTATTGAATCATATTTTTACTTTCAGCGAAGGTAAAAGTAATAAATTTGATCGTTTACGCCTGTACCAAATAGTCGGTCAGTTCTTTTTTGGTTGCTTGATATTTGTTGGTCAAAGTAGAATCTGCAGACTCAAGTTGTTTAACAATTAGGGAAACCTGGTTTAATACATCAAGACATCCATCATACGAGCGGTTAATTTTACTTTGCACCACCCAGTCCATAATCAGGTTATCGAAAAAGTAATCGGCAAAAGTTGTCAAGCCATCCAATTGCAAATCCATGGTACTTACTTCATTAACCTGAACGTCGTTAAGTTCGCGGTTAAATTTACGCAACCAATACTGCACATCGTGAATCAGGGCTTTTGCTTCGTCCATTTTCGAATGTTTTACGGCGGTAGCTATTAATCCTCCTCCCACCATGTCGAAGGTTCCCCAGTTTTGAGCTTTTCGCAAAGATGCTAATGCCAATTTTAATCCTTTAATGGCCATCTTACCGGCATTTATGGCCTCGTTCACTTCTTCCTTTTGTGAAAAAAAGTAGCCAAGCTCATTTTCATATTTCTTTAGCGTATCGTCGTTTGCGACTTTCAGTTGCTGCTCTTTTGCTGACAAAAGCGCTTTATAATCATTTTCAGGATTTCCGCATTGTTGTAATTCGCGATTCAGGCGTTCAACTTCTTGTTTCAGATTTTCGATTTGTTTCTGGCAATTCTCATATTTAAGTTTGGCTGCCAGGTATTCCTGCCGTTCTTTATCGAGCTTCTTTTCCCTGGTTCCGAGCAGCTCGTGAAAAAGGTTGGTCAAACCACCTTCTTCCAGTCGTTTTACATCTTCGAACTCCTTATGTAATTCTTTTTTGAGTTGAATTAATTTTGCTTCTTCTTGGGTAAGTTCTTCTTGAGTACGATTTAAAAGTTTGTCAATGCGGTTTTTTTCTTCCGCACGTTCTTTAAGTTGAATGAGGTTCATGTTGAAAATATATTTTTGTAAAAATAGGAAAAGATTTTCCCAGGTTAATTTTTAAAAGCTTCTACATTTTCGGGTTGTACGAGTGCCCAAATTGAGTAAACACCGATACCGGTTCCGATTGGGAAACTAAACAGGTTGAGTACAGAAATGACCAGTGTGAGAATTCGTGCCCATTCTTTGCGTTTTAATAAACCAATTCCTGCTAGTATTCCGGGGAGGCTTACAATAAACGCAATAATCATGATTACGTTGGCGATGATTGAAAGTACAAATTGTGCATCGTGATCATCAGCAAAATTTCCAATAATATGAAAGAGAACAAAGATGGTTCCTGCAAGAAAAAGACCTAAGATGCTGTAGATAATTTGTAGTGTAGCAACTACATTGATGTGTTTTTCCATGACTTGTTGTTTTTTGTTTTTATGAATGTACAAAATTGACGCGTGAAGCGGCGAAACTTTTAGATGAATGGCAACAATTTGCCGTTAAATTAGTTATTTAGATAGGGTTAGTTAATTAGAAAACTTTAATTTTGCAACGCAAAGTTTGAAAGGTTTAGAATATGGAAATTTTAAAAGTAGTGTTATTAGCAGTTGCCTTGTTAGGCATTGGTATGTTGGGAATGGCGATGAGGATTGTTTTTCTTAAAGGAGGAAAATTCCCGAATACACATGTTGGAGGAAACGCACATTTAAAGAAAAATGGTGTTCACTGTGCTACAACGCAAGATAAATTGGCACAGCGTGAAGCCCGAAAAGAACTGCAATTCAAAAAATTGAATTTAGCAACAGATACAGAAGCCGGTAAGTAACCGGCTTTTTTTGTTTCCTGAGCATTTCGCCAAACCCTTCCGACATATAAACCTGGTTTTCACCACTTTCGTCGGCATAAATAAAATAGATTTCCATTCCCGGTACCTGGCGTGCAATTTCAATACCTACATCTTTACCAAGCACCATAAAAGCAGTGGCAAAAGCATCAGCCGTCATACAATCGTTGGCAACAACCGAAGCACTTAACAAACTGTGTTGAACCGGGTAACCTGAAATCGGGTCGATGGTGTGCGCATATTTTTTACCGTCTTCTTCGTAAAAGTTCAGGTAATTCCCTGAAGTTGCCATTGCTCGGTTATTGAGCATTAAAGCAGCACTTAATTCATTCTCAAAAGGATTTTCTATTGGTTCACGGATTCCGATTGTCCAGATTTTGTCTTTATCGTTCACTCCTTTGGCAACAACCTCGCCACCAATATCCACCATATAATTCAGGCAGCCTTTCTTTTGCAGAAATTCACCGATCAAGTCGCAAGTGTAACCTTTGGCAATGGCACTCATATTTATGGTCATGTGCGGATTTTCTTTTAAGATCTGTCCGTTTTCGAGACGTATCTTTTCATATCCACAAAATTCTTTTAGTGAATCAACCTTTTCTGCCGTCATCTTTTCACGGTCTTCAGGTCCAAATCCCCAAGCGCTAATCAGCGGACCGGCGGTAATATCAAATGCGCCATTTGTAATTTTTGAAATTTCCTCAGCTTTTAAGAAGCATGTTACAAATTCGGATTCGAGTTCAACAGGCGTGTTACTATTTACTTTCGTAATAGTCGCCTCTTTGTCGTAATGCGAAAATATACGCGACAGGCGGTGCAGTTCTTTTTCAATGTCAGGTTGCAGATCGACTCCGTCCGGGATTTCATATTTTATGCTGTAATAAGTGCCATAAATTGTTCCGTTGTTGGCAATGTATTTTGCCCCGTCGCGATTACAAGCCTGAAAAATTAAAATCAGACCAATAAGAATAAGTAGACGCTTGTTCATAGTACTGCTGCTTGAATTTCGTGCAAAATTAGAAAATTTATAAGCAAGCAGCGAGTTCCGGGGCGGAAATGCTAAAGGAGTTTCAATGAAATTTCGGATCGAGATTAAATCATTGAATCAATCAGGCGGTTTAGTTTATCCCGCAAGTCGATCAGGTCTTCAACAGGTATTTTGTCGGTATCGAACTCTGCAACCAGTTTTTCCGGTATTTCAGCAGCCTGAGTACGTAACTGGTTGCCTTTTTCTGTTAGGGTAACCGTTACTTTTCGTTCGTCCTCTTCCGATCGGGTACGTTTTACAATTCCCTGCACTTCCATTCTTTTCAAAAGCGGAGTAATGGTGTTGGTGTTCAGGATCAGTTTTTTGGCAATGGTGTTTACCGGCATGGAATCGTGCTCCCAAAGTACCATTAAAACCAGGTATTGCGGATAGGTAATTCCCAGTTCGTCGAGCATTGGCTGATAAGTGCGTGTTATTAAACGCGAGGCCGCATAGATGGGGAAACAAAGCTGATTACTGAGTTTTAGCTGTTCGAATTCCATGTCGTCAAATTTTCTTGTAAAGATAAAAAATGAAGTCGCTGTTATGCATTTCAACAGCAACTTCATTTTCAGTGCTTACTATTCTGATTTAATTTTGCAGAAGTTTTGCGATATCACTTTCCAGTTTTTCAGGCTTGGTGGTTGGTGCAAATCGTTTCACCGGATTACCATCTGCATCAATCAGAAATTTGGTGAAATTCCATTTGATCTTACTTCCCAAAGTTCCGCGCAGTTCTTTTTTCAGGTATTTATAAATGGGGTGGGCTTCATCACCGTTTACATCGATTTTCGAGAACATTGGGAAAGTAACACCATAGTTTAACAAACAACCTTCAGAAATTGACTTTTCGTCGCCGGGTTCCTGGTTGGCAAACTGGTTGCACGGAAATCCCAGAATCACCAATCCTTTGTCTTTGTAGTCTTTGTACAGTTTTTCCAGACCTTCAAACTGTGGAGTTAATCCACATTTGCTTGCCGTGTTTACCACTAACACTGTTTTTCCTTTGTAGCAGTTCATGGCAACTTCTTTACCTTGTAAACTTGTTGCTGTGAATTGATAAAAATTGTTTTCCATTTTAATTGTCTTTTATTTGTTTTCTTAATTATGTCGTTCGCGATACAAATGTAAGAACAATCTATTATGTCGCAAGCGATATAAAATAAAAATTAAAAAATGGTGATGATAAGTTTACATTACGGAAAACAGTTCGTATTTTTGCGAACAACGAACAATGCACCCCCTATCTTCGTACCTCAGATTATCCCCCTGAAGGGGGAATCGCAAAAAAGATAGGTTAACAGGTGAAAAAAGAGATGGAGAATAATAGATGGAAGTACAAATAATTTCAGATCAGCAACAAAAAATTGCGCGGTATGCAAAAGCGCTCGGACACCCGGTGCGTGTTTATGTATTACAATTACTGGGCAAACAAAGTTGTTGTTACAGTGGCGATTTAAGCGATGAGCTGCCAATTGCAAAGTCAACGTTATCACAACATTTAAAAGAATTAAAAGACGCGGGATTGATTCAGGGAGAAATTGAAGCCCCCCGAATTAAATACTGTGTGAACAAAGAAAACTGGGAAGAAGCGCAGGAGTTATTTAAAGGTTTTCTGAATCTGGACTAAAGAGAATACAAATCGTTCGTGTATGAGCGGACAATAAATAAAAAAACCAAAGAAATATGGATATAAAAGTATTAGGAACCGGCTGCGCAAAATGCAAAAAGCTGGAAGAGCGGACAAAAAATGCAGTGAGCGAATTGGGCGTTGAAGCATCGATTGAAAAAGTGGAAGACATTTATAAGATCATGCAATTTGGTGTAATGAATACACCTGCACTGGTAGTTGACGGAAAAGTGGTTATGAGCGGACGACTTCCGGGAGACAAAGAATTAAAAGAATTGTTGTCGTAGCTACTAACCGCAAAAACCGATTTAGTAAAATAAACATCAACCTTTAACAGCAATATTATGAAGAAATTAATTAGCCTTTTAAGTATTATGCTCTTTGTTGGAGCCATTTCAGCCAATGCACAATGTTGTTCAGGTGCAGCCAAAAGCGGTCCTGCTGCGTCGTGTGATGGTTGTGCGGTAGTTCCGCAATCAAGCGAGGTAAAAGCCTACTATTTTCATGCAACCAGCCGTTGTGTAACTTGTCAGGCAGTTGAGAAAGTAGCTAAAGAAACGATTGAAGAGAACTACAAAGGGAAAGTAACTTTCGAGTCGATCAACCGTGAAGAGGACAAAGACAATCCTTTGGTGAAGAAGTATAAGGTTAGCGGACAAACGTTGTTGCTGGTAAAAGGCGACGAGATGGTTGACCTTACCAGTTCTGCATTTATGAATGCGCGCACCAAACCCGAAAAATTTGAAAAGAGACTGAAGTCTGAAATCGACGCGATGCTCTAATCCGATATGGAGGTATTACAAACAATTTTTGAGAACTCAGAAATTCCGATTTTGTCGGCATTTATGCTGGGGCTTATGACCGCCATAAGCCCTTGCCCGCTGGCAACCAATATTACTGCAATTGGCTACATCAGTAAAGATATTACCAGCCAGAGAAAAGTCTTTTTTAACGGTCTGGTTTATACCTTAGGACGTGCCTTTTCTTATACCGCGATAGGTTTGTTGTTCTTTTTTGGTGCGAGTCAGTTCGAGTTCTCTTCTTTTTTTCAAACCTGGGGCGAAAAAATATTAGGTCCGCTACTTATTATAATCGGACTTTTTATGTTGGGTGTTTTGAAACTCTCCATTCCGGGAGTTGGTTCGCTAACCGAAAAAATGCAAAACCGTTCGAAAAGCGGATTTTGGGGTGTCTTGTTGCTGGGGATTGTTTTTGCACTGGCCTTCTGTCCGTACAGCGGAGTACTGTATTTTGGAATTCTGATTCCGATGACCATAGGCAGTGCCAGCGGATTATACCTGCCAATTGTTTTTGCACTGGCCACAGGAATACCGGTTATCATTTTTGCCTGGTTAATCGCCTTTAGCATTGGTTCGATTGGTAACCTGTACAACAAAATGAAAACCTTTGAGATTTGGTTTCGCCGAGTAATTGCCGTGCTGTTTATCGGAGTTGGTGTTTATTATATTCTTGTACTATTTGTTTTGCCATGGATAAGATAATCTGTTATTGTAAAAATATTAGCGAAGCCGAAATTCGGTCGGCAATGGATAAAGGCGCTAAAAGTTTGCAGGATATAAAAGAAACAACCGGCGCATGTACCGGTTCGGATTGTAAGACACTAAATCCTTCAGGAAAATGTTGTGCTGATGCTATTCGCACGATATTGGGAGAGCAGAAATCGGATAAGCCAAAGTGTTGCTGTTGTGGATAAAGTTGATTGCTGAGTAGGATTGTGCAGCGATTATTGAGATAAAAAATTTTAAAGAAATAGTTCGTAAAAATACGAATGGAGAAGTGATGAGAGAGAAAGTGATTTATTTGAATAGAAAAACAAACGGTTGGTTATTACCCCTTTTTATGTTACCAGTTTGGCTGTTGTTGTACATGAACCTGCAAAATATTGCCGATTTAATTATCGACGATGTAGTTGGGATGACCGCCGGAAAACATTTAACCGAAACACTGCGCTTTTTTATTTATGAAGTGCCAAAAGTAATGCTACTACTGGTGCTGATTATTTTTGGTGTGGGCATTATTCGCAGCTATTTTTCTACAGAGAAGACAAGGAAAATGCTTCAAGGAAAATCCTTGTTTACCGGAAATATAATGTCGGCCTTGTTAGGTATCGTAACTCCTTTTTGCTCGTGTTCGGCAATTCCTCTGTTTCTGGGATTTGTTGAAGCCGGAATTCCCATCGGAGTAACTTTCTCGTTTTTAATTGCAGCGCCTATGGTAAACGAGGTAGCACTTGTTTTACTGGTAGGTCTGTTTGGCTGGAAAGTGGCACTTATTTATGTGGCTACCGGATTAACGATCGCTATTCTTTCGGGTTGGCTGATCGGGAAACTAAAAATGGAAAAATATGTGGCCGAGTGGGTTTACAGCGTAAAAGCAGGTGCCGGGGGAATAGAAGAAGAAAAACTTTCGTTTAGCGATCGTATTCAAAAAGGATTTGATTCGGTACGCGAAATTGTTGGCAAAATATGGATTTACATTATTATTGGTATTGCTGTTGGGGCAGGAGCACACGGTTATGTTCCTGAAGATTTCCTCGGTTCGCTTCTTGGAAAAGAAAACTGGTACGGTGTTCCGCTGGCCATTTTAATGGGAGTTCCGATGTATTCTAATGCAGCCGGAATTATCCCAATAGTAAGTGTATTAATCGATAAAGGAGTGTCGCTGGGTACTGCCCTGGCATTTATGATGTCGGTTATTGCCTTGTCGCTCCCTGAAATAATCATTCTGAAAAAGGTATTAAAGTGGCAACTAATTGCGGCGTTTGTGGGTATTGTTGCCACCGGAATTGTAATTGTGGGTTTCATTTTTAACTATGTGATGTAACAAGTTTCAACTAACGATAAATAACCATAAAAATGAAAACAAAAACCATTGGATTTATTGGTGGCGGACGGATCACAAAGATCTTTCTGCAGGCATTTCAAAACAAAAAAGTTGGTTTTGAAAACGTTAAAGTATTCGACCCAAACAGCGAAACGCTGAGCGCACTAAACGATTTATTTCCTGGGATTGAATTAGCCGAATCGGCACATGAAGCCGCCCAACAACAATTGGTTGTTTTGGCTGTTCATCCGCCGGTAATGGCCGAAACGTTGGCAGCTATAAAAGACGTTGTTACGGAAGAAACACAGGTGCTTTCCCTGGCTCCAAAAGTAACGATCGAAAAAATTACCGGTGCTTTGGGAACGTCAAAAGTTGTAAGGATGATTCCGAATGCAACATCCTTTATCAACAAAGGATACAATCCCGTAGCATTTCACTCTGAAACCGAGAAAAAAGCCAAAAAGAGCTTTATGAAACTGGTAAAAGCTTTGGGCAAAAACTTCGAGGTGGAAGAAAATAAACTCGAAGGATACGCGATAGTTTCTGCCATGTTACCTACCTATTTCTGGTTCCAGTGGGAAGAGATGCTAAAAGTTGCAGAAGCTACCGGTTTGGAAGAAAAAGAAGCGCAGAAAGCTGTGGAAGCTACCTTAAAAAAATCGCTATCCATTTTCTTTAAATCCGGTATGTCGGCAGATGAGGTGAAAGATCTGGTTCCTGTAAAACCTATTGGTGAAGCGGAAGAACAAATCAAAGAAATTTACCAGACAAAATTATTAGGCTTGTACGAAAAGATTAAAGCCTAAAAAAGAACTAAAATAGGAGAAAAGCGAAAGAGGGTAGTCGTTGTGACTTGCCCTCTTTCTATGAACTCATTATGGTTACAAAAACAAAAAACTCTTACTAATCTGCCATTCCTAAAACAATCTTCAGGTAAAGGTCTTGTGGAATTACTGCCGATTTTATCATGTAAAAATCATCTCCCGGCAATAAAAACGAGATGTGATGAAACCGTACATAGGTATGATAAAAAAAGCTGGCCCACGCAAACTCCGGAGCCCGGTCGGGGTATTCGGCCCGAACAAACTCTTCAAGCGTTAATGTCAGCCGGTCGCCTGCAATTTTAATGTTTCGCGGGGTGCGAATAAACAGTGGAGACTGAAGTACAAGCTCCAGGTTGCTGTCCTGATTATATGTTATATCGGCAATTTCTACCTGGTTTGAACTGTCGTTTACTTTTTCAAGATGAATTGCTTGATTTTGAGGGTATTCGTTGAAATATTGTATTGTTCTCATTATTGTGTTTTTTTAGTGTGAATAATTTTTTCCTTGAACGGAAAGCGCATAACCTGCTAAAAAAGAATAGGTTCGTACCTATTACTTATATATGGATCACACTAAAGAGGGCGGGGGAAGGTCAATCAACCAAACGGATAAAAGATAGGAGTAAGTTGCCGGTTTAAATTGAACCGTGCAGTTCTCGTATTCAGAAAAAGAAGAGGCCAAAGTGTCTGATACCAACAAGCCGGAACCTAAAGTAAAACCATCTGAATCCAGGTCTTCAGAAATAAAAACAACAGGTGAAGTGGAATAATAAAATTCTATTGGTTGTGCTGCAACTGTGGTGTTGGTAGTTTGTTGAGATGAAATGGTAGCCTCACTCGCGGAATTTATTCCGAGAAGCAAAAAGCATACGATGTAAAAAATCCATCTCATTTTTCTCTCTTTATTCGATACCTAAAGGTAGCGCTTTGCCGATTGAATTGAACAGAATAAAAGTTAATTAGCGTTAACGTTTCTTATCGAGTTGTTAATAGCAGTTCCTAGCTGATCATTAAGAGTTCATTAACATATTTCTTTGATCAAAAACAGTGTTTTGTGTGTTAAAGGTTACCTTTGCAAGCGAAATCACAAAAAATTTAAATATGGACGAAGGCCCGTATCATCGAAAACTGAAGTTAAACTCTTACCAATAAGGGGCCTTTTTGCCTCCTGTTGGTAACTAAAGAAAAGGAGGTAACACCATGTTGAAAATTTTCAAAACCTTTGGCGGTTATATTGAAATCGATCAGCCGGAAAAAGGTTGCTGGATTAATGTAACAAAACCCAACGCCGAAGAACTCGAATTACTTACTGAAGGCTTTAAAATGCCAAAAGATATTGTCAGGGATATTCTTGATGCCGACGAACGCTCGAGGATTGAGTACGATGATGGGTGGTCGCTGATTATTATCCGTATTCCTGTGCCTGACAAGGATAACGGAGTCCCGTTTTTTACGGTTCCGCTTGGAATTTTTATGACAGATAGTTTTACAATTACGCTGTGCCAGGTAGAAAACGAGGTGCTTCCTTACGAAAGTCCTTCGCTTTACCGCGATAATTATCGTCCCGTAAAAGACGTTCTGAACTTTGCGTTGAAACTGTTTTTACGTACAGCAAATACCTATTTGAGTTACCTGAAATACATCAACCAGCAAACGGCCATTATTGAGCAGGATCTGGAAAAATCGATTCGGAACAAGGAATTGAACCGCTTGCTGAAAATGGAAAAATGCCTGGTGTTCTTTATTACATCGATAAAAGCAAATGAGCTGGTTTTAGCCAAACTTAAGAATGCAAACCGACGTTCGATAAGCGAGATAAACGAAGACCTTTTAGAAGATGCCATTATCGAAAACAAACAGGCCTTGGATATGGCGCAGATTTATTCCGATATTCAAAGTGGAATGATGGATACCTTTGCATCGGTTATTTCGAATAACCTGAACGTGGTAATGAAACAGTTGGCTTCCATCTCCATTATTTTGATGATCCCGACACTTGTTGCCAGTTTTTACGGAATGAATGTTCCAAACAACCTGGAAACACACCGTTGGGCATTTTTTCTGATACTCGGAATTTCAATTATTCTGGCGGTAATTGGTATTCTTATCTTCCGAAAACGCGAATGGTTCTAAAACCAATACCTTAGTACATAATTCTACTTTAACAGGTTATCTTTTTTAATACAATTTTTTGGACTTTTACCCCAACCCTAAAGGGTGAAACCCAAAAATCAATTTGCTTCCCTTTTGGGTTTAGGGTAAAACAGATTGAATTTTTAAATGAATCTGTTAAACTAAAAAGATTCAGTTTACCTTAATTTAATGATTTCTTTAGATGTATATATACGTCGTAATTAAATTTGACGTATATTTACGTCGTTAAAAAAGGTTTGTAAAAATGGTACAATCAAAGACAGATTTATTTGATGAGGAGCTAAAAACGCAGGCAGCTTATTTTAAGGTGTTGGCGCATCCGGCGCGGTTAAAGATACTTCAGTATTTGGCGGAAGCAAACAGTTGCATAACCGGCGATCTGTCGGAAGAGTTACCATTGGGCAGAACCACCGTTAATCAGCACATTAAAGAGTTAAAGGAAGCCGGCTTGATACAGGGACACATCGAAGGTGTTCGCACAAAATATTGTTTAAATCCGGAGAAGATTACTGAAGTGAAAGCGATAATCGAACAATTCTTAAATGGCCTGGATGCCGGAGATTATGAATGTAAAACATCGTAAAATTTAATTAGATAAATAAAATGAAAGTATTAATTCTTTGTACAGGTAACAGTTGCCGCAGCCAGATGGCACATGGTTTTTTACAATCGTTCGATGAACGAATTGAAGTGTTTTCAGCTGGAACGGAAGCCTCAGGAAAATTAAACTCGGGGGCCGTAAAAGCTATGGCCGAAATCGGTCTGGATATTAGTGGTCACACATCAGATTCGGTTCAGAAATATCTGAACGACGAATGGGATTATGTAATTACTGTTTGTGGCGGTGCCAACGAAGTTTGCCCGGCATTTATTGGTAAAGTAAAACACCGTTTGCACATGGGCTACGACGATCCGTCGCATGCAGAAGGAACGCCTGAATTTGTATGGAGCGAATTCCAGCGTGTGCGCGACGAGATTAAAGCCGGATTTTTTAAGCTTTACGAAGACGATATTAAACCGCAACTTTAAAAGGAAGAGGCAATTTGCAGTTGGCAATAGACAAACGCTACAAACTTTGCCTATTGCCATTTTGCTTACTGCCAATTATTAGCTTGATATTTACATCTGTCATTCTCAAATAAAAATGATATGCCATCAAAAAAGCGTTTAAAATTCCTCGACCGTTACCTTACCTTGTGGATCTTTCTGGCCATGGCCGTTGGTGTTTTGGGAGGATACTTTTTCCCTGGAATTGCTGATTTCTGGGAAGCGTTAAAACCATCGGAAGAAAGTACGACTAATCTACCCATTGCCATTGGATTGATCCTGATGATGTATCCGCCGCTTGCCAAAGTCAGGTACGAAGAGTTGGGTGACGTTTTTAAAAACTACAAGGTTTTAACGCTCTCGCTGGTTCAAAACTGGATTATTGGCCCGGTGCTGATGTTTGCGCTGGGGATTTTATTCTTTAAACTTTTTCCCGGACAGGATAACGCCAACCTTCCGTATATGTACGGAATCATCATGATTGGTTTGGCACGTTGTATTGCGATGGTAATTGTTTGGAACGATCTCGCGAAAGGAGATACGCAATATGCTGCCGGTTTGGTAGCTTTTAACTCTATTTTTCAAGTGTTGTTCTTTTCGGTTTATGCCTGGTTTTTTATTGCCGTACTTCCCGGATGGTTTGGTGTGCCAACAAATACGGCAGTTGAAAATATTACCATTGCCCAAATTGCGGAGAGTGTACTTATCTACCTCGGAATACCTTTTGCTGCCGGCTTTCTAACCCGTTTTGTTTTGGTTCGGGTAAAAAGTAAAACCTGGTACGAGCGAAAATTTATTCCAAAAATTAGTCCGCTTACACTTATCGCACTGCTGTTTACCATCGTAGTAATGTTTTCGTTAAAAGGGGAATACATTGTGAAAATCCCGCTCGATGTGGTTGCCATTGCCATTCCTTTGCTGATCTATTTTGTTATCATGTTCCTGCTTTCGTTTTTTATGAGCAAGAAAGTTGGTGCCAATTACGAGCAAAGTACCACGCTGTCGTTTACGGCTGCCAGCAACAATTTCGAGTTGGCCATTGCAGTTGCCATTGCAATTTTCGGAATGAACTCCGGCGAAGCTTTCGCCGCGGTTATTGGTCCGCTGGTTGAAGTGCCGGTTATGATTGCTTTGGTTAATGTGGCACTGCGTTTTAAGAAGAAATATTTTTCTACGCTATAAAAGCTTAAAATATTACATTAATATTAATTGAGAAACCTCGTTACATTTTAAAGTAACGGGGTTTACTTTTTTACCTGAGTACTTTATCCTGGTGCCCCAAACATCACTCCCTTTATAATTCGTGTTTGTAAACATTTGTGCTTATTTAAGGCGTGTCGTATTTTGATACACAATCATTTGTTTGTATCTTTTTCGGAAATTACTAACTCTTTAGGTGCCTACAAATGAAAAAACAGTCTTTAGTTTTCCGAATTCCTACACTCTTCAGTTTTTTTTAGACTGTTAGACGAAGTGCTCATCTTCAATTCTTTCAAAAAAATGATGATCTAACTCGAATGGATATGAGTATGAATCTTATTGATAAATCATTGAGAATGGTACAACCTAGTTTTGTAATGTGAAAAATGCTAAAGCAAATCACAAAACAAATAAGTATAAATTTTAACAACAAAGTATTATGAAACTAGTAACATTATTAGCAGGCATTCTGTTATTTTCAGCTTGCCAGCAAAATTCAAATGAGCTTGGTAAAACGCAAGCCGCTTCAGGTGAACCTGACAGAACTGTTCTGCCAATTACTCCTCCTGAACTTCCAAAATATACCGAACTCGACGCCAGGGATGCTACACCTCCTGAGCCATGGTCACTGAAGGCTCCAGAAGACGCCCCTAACGTAGTTGTTGTATTACTCGATGATATGGGATTCGGACAAAGTAGTGCTTTTGGAGGTCCGATTCGAATGCCGGCAGCAGATAAACTGGCCAGGCAGGGACTCCAATACAATAGTTTTCATACAACGGCTATGTGTTCTTCTACTCGCGCCGCTTTATTGAGCGGACGTAATCATCATACCAACAGGATGGGCGCAATTGCCGATGTGGCAACTTCATTCCCGGGCTACACAGGAATGACACCACAGAGTTGTGCTACCATTGCTGAAGTGTTAAAACTGAATGGTTACAACACAGCGCAATATGGTAAAAACCACGAAACCGGACCATGGGAAGTAAGTGTTTCGGGACCTAAGACCCGTTACCCGAATTACAAAGGTTTTGAAGAGTTTTATGGTTTTATGGGTGGCGAAACCAACCAGTTCCGCCCTGCTCTTTTCCATAACACAACAAAAGTGGAAATGGATGAGGAAGATCCCGATTATCACTTAACCGAAGATATGGCTGATAAAGCAATCCTGTATATGAAAAGTCAAAAAGCATTAACTCCTGATAAACCATTCTTTGTATATTTTGCACCGGGTGCTGTTCATGCCCCGATACATGTTCCCGACAGATATATGGATAAGTATAAAGGTGAGTTTGACGAAGGTTGGGATGTATTGCGCGAAAAAACTTTAGCTCGTCAGATTGAAATGGGTATAGTCCCGGAAGGTACCAAACTGGCAGAGAAACCTGACTACATCAAAGACTGGGATGATTTGACAGAAACAGAAAAGAAAGTTTATGCCCGTCAGATGGAAGTATTTGCAGCATTTGGAGAACACACCGACGATCAGGTTGGACGACTTTACGATGCAATTGAAGACATGGGAATTGCTGAAAATACCATATTTATCTACATACTTGGAGATAATGGTGCCAGTGCTGAAGGAATGGCAACAGGATTGTTTAACGAAAATGTGTATTTCAATGCAATACCCGAGTCAGTTGAATTCTTAAGCGAGAACCTCGACAAATTTGGAACAGATGAATCATATGCGCATTATGCTTCAGGTTGGGCGATTGCCGGTTGTACACCTTTTAAATGGGCAAAACAGATTGCCGGTAACTTTGGTGGAACCCGAAATGGATTGATTATTGATTGGCCGGGTCATATTGAGGAAACGGGAGTTATTCGTGAGCAATTCTGCCACGCTATCGATATTGTTCCCACTATCCTCGATGCAGTAGGTTTACCTCAGCCTGTAAGTGTTAATGGAGTAGAGCAATTACCTATGGAAGGAACAAGCCTTATTGAAACTTTTACAGATCCTTCAACACCGGAATTACGCACTACCCAATATTTCGAAATAGCAGGTAACCGCGGTATTTATCATGATGGCTGGATGGCTTCTGTTGTGCACAAAGCTCCGTGGGAATTGCATCCACGCTGTTCACTAGCCGATGATGTATGGGAATTGTTTAATGTAGAAGAAGACTTTAGCCAAAGCACAAATCTTGCTGATCAGTATCCTGAAAAGGTTAAAGAGATGGAAGCTTTGTTCATGGAAGAAGCTGAGAAATACAATGTATTGCCACTTGACGACCGCACCATCGAGCGTTTTAATGCAAAAGAGGCAGGGAGACCTGATTTAATGGAAGGTCGAAAAACGCTTACTGTGTACGACGGTATGTACCGGATGTTGGATAACGCATTTATCAATGTTAAAAACACCAGCCTTTCTTTCACTACCGAAATTGAAATCGGGAATAACGCTGACGGGGTTATACTTGCTCAAGGTGGACGTTTTGGCGGTTACAGTTTATATATGATGAATGGAAAACCTGCATACAGTTATAACTGGGGAGGTGTAGAACATTACGATATAATTAGTAATAAAGTATTATCCGCGGGCAAACATACCCTTGTTTACGAATTTGAATACGATGGAGGAGGACTTGGGAAAGGTGGTACCATGACTATTTTAGTAGATGGTAATAAGATTGCCGAAGGCCGTATCGAAAACACCATCTCAAACCTTTACTCATTAGATGAAGGTGCCGATGTTGGCTTCGACGAAGGAACGAACGTTACTCCAAACTACGGCGAGTACAATAACCGTTTCTCAGGAAAAATCAATTTCGTTAAAGTGGATATTGAATAGAGAATTAATCAATAGATAAAAAATAGGCTGTCCAATAAGTAAAATGGGCAGCCTGTTCAATCAACTACGTAATGAATAATCTTGATTAAGGATTATTAAAATATTGAGAAGTGGTTTTCGGATGGTAATTAGGAGATTTATCAAAATCACTGATAGCACGGAATCCACTTATCCTTTTGGATATAATTAAATTCTTTTATCGCATAAAATATAAAAAATGAAAAAAATAAAAACACTAACAGGCTTTTTGTTGGCAGTGTTGCTGTTTGTAGGCTGTGCAACAGAGAAACCGGAAGGAGAAAAACTTCCGAAAGGATTGCCCGAATTTAAAGGGGAAATTGGAAGGACATTTGAAGACTCAAAAGAAGATTACCCGCAACCACTACATGCACCTGAGGATGCCCCAAATGTGATCTTGATACTATTGGATGATGTGGGCTTTGGACAAGCCGAAACATTTGGAGGGCCAATCTCCACACCCGCGTTAACTAAACTGGCAAAAGAAGGTGTTTCATATACTCAGTTTCACACCACCGGTATTTGTAGCCCGACTAGAGCGGCGCTGCTAACCGGAAGAAATCATCACCAAATGGGATTTGGAACGATTTCAGAACTTTCAACTGGTTATCCCGGCTACCATAGTATTTGGGGCAAAGATGCAGCCAGTGTTGCAGAGGTACTAAAACAAAACGGTTACAGTACCGGGGCATGGGGAAAGTGGCACAATACACCCGACTGGGAAACCAGCCCAATTGGCCCGTTCGACAGATGGCCAACAGGAATGGGATTCGAGTATTTTTATGGTTTTCAGGGAGGTGAAACCAGTCAATGGGAACCTCAGTTGTTTAAAAATACAATTCCGGTTGAGCCAGGTAAAACTCCGGAGCAAGGATATCATTTAACCGAGGATATAACAGAAGATGCCATTAGCTGGCTTCGTAATCAAAAATCGTTAGATGATGAAAAACCGTATTTCCTGTATTTTGCTCCCGGAGCAGCACATGCACCCTTACATGCTCCCAAAGAATGGATCGCAAAGTTTAAAGGACAATTTGATGACGGTTGGGATAAGATGAGAGAGTATACTTTGGAGCGTCAGAAAAAAATGGGAATTATTCCTGCTGACACAAAATTAACTCCACGCCCTGAAAGTATTCCTGCATGGGAAGACCAAACGGAAGACGCTAAAAAAGTATATGCCAATCAAATGGAAGTGTTTGCCGCCTTTTTAGCGCATACCGATTATTATATAGGAAAGCTGATAGAAGAAGCGCGCTCACTACCGGGTGGTGAGAATACCATTGTAATGTATGTTGTAGGTGACAATGGTGCCAGTGCCGAAGGAAGCATGACCGGTACTTTAAACAACATGATGACCCAAAACGGGTTTCCTGACAGTATTGAACGACAGTTGGAATTAATGGATGAAGTTGGAGGAAAAAACCACGAAAATCACTTTGCTGTGCCATGGGCTTGGGCTGGAACTGCTCCTTTTCAATGGATGAAACGAGTGCCTTCACACTTTGGTGGTACCCGAAACGGTTTAGTTGTTTCGTGGCCTGAAGGAATAAAAGCTAGTAGCGAAATACGTACTCAGTTTCACCATGTGGTTGATATTGTGCCCACTATTTATGAGATAGCAAATATTAAAGTTCCTCAGGAGGTTAATGGTGTTCAGCAGTTGGATATGGCTGGCGTTAGTATGGCCTATTCATTCGATAATAAAGATGCAGAAAGCACACGTAAAACACAATACTTCGAAACCGGAGGTCATCGTGCAATTTATAATGAAGGCTGGGTGGCAGCATCATTTCATGGAGTACCATGGGAACTTCAGGGATCTATTGGTTTCGATAACGATGTTTGGGAGTTGTACAATATCGAAGAAGATTTCTCGCAGGCGAATAACCTGGCCGATCAATACCCTGAAAAACTGGAAGAATTGAAAAGGCTATTTGATGAAGAAGCCCAAAAATATAGTGTTTATCCATTGGATGACCGCTTTGTGGAAAGGGCCTCGAATCCTGAAAGACCATCATTAACAAAGGGCAAAAATTCGTTTACTTATATGCAGGGAACTGTTCGCGTACCCGAAGGATCAGCTCCAAAAATATATGCAAGAACACATAGTATTACAGCAGAATTGGATTATAAACCAGGTGATGAAGGAGTGATTGTTGCTACCGGTGGTAGCGCAGCCGGGTATACATTCTATATAAAAGATAACAGGTTGCACTACTCTTATAACTTTTTTCATATGAACCATTACGATATTTCATCGAATATTACTTTGCCTGAAGGTAAGTTAGAAGTAAAAATGGTTTACACCCAGGAGTCTGAAGAATGGGGCGGTGGCGGTACTGCCCAGATATTTGTGAATGGACAAGAAGTTGGAAAAGGGAAAGTCGATAAAGTTGTACCCGCCCGATTCTCGGCTACTGAAACTATGGACATCGGAATGGATTTAGGAGCTCCGGTGACGCCAAATTACCATGGCCCGTTTAAGTATCCGAATACGATTAAGCATGTAACATTCGATTTGATTTAGAAAACTTTAGCTGCAAGTCCCGGGTATTACATGAAGCTGTAATATTCGGGACTTTCATTTTAGAAAAGATAATCTTTCTAATGAAGTGAGAGGCTAAATAATTTTTTCTTTTGTTAAGGTTTCTCTATCTTTCTGTTTCATTACTAATCTTGAAACTTTTAGAGAATAAGTAGAAAATGGCTCTTAATGTTAGCAGTGACAGAATTGACAGATTTGACGATATTTTAAATCGGATAGCAGTTTTAGAGGGTGAAAATACCTATCGTATATTGCCCGATATTGGAACTGGCACTTTTGAGTGTTACCCTGCTGAGAACTGCAGTTTATACATTGGTCATTTTAAAACCTTACAGGATTTTCGTTTTCAACGTTTTCCCGACCCGTCCAATCCCTGGAATTATACTATTTCTTTTAAGACTTTTGAAAATCAACTGGATACTCACGAATGGGTAAACAGTACGATAAAAAAAGCGAGTGAAGGAATTATGCTGAACTCAAGCGAATCGACGATAAACAGCATTTGGCATAAAAATACGGAATGCAAAATGGTGTATTTAACGTTTAACCTGGAATGGATAAAACGGCTCGAAAAGTATCTGTTATTTCCTGAACTGGTGCGGAACCTGTTCGAAGAATATAAAAATCCGATGTTTCATGTACCGTTAACTGTTGATATGAAACATAACTTACGGCAGGTTTTTCATCCTTCCGGAGAGATTACCAAAGAATTTAGAGCTTCGTATTTATACAATAAAACTATCGAACTTTTCATTCAGGCCGCTGGCGGAACCTATCTTCGTGTTCAAAACCAGGCGAAGAAATTATCTGTTCATCCTGATGATTTACACACTATTGAGCAGGTTAAAATTCAGCTAATAAATAGTTACCAGGAACCGCCAACGGTTGCCGATTTAGTGGCGCAAACCGGAATGAGTAAAAGTAAATTGCAACGTCTTTTCCATGCTGTTTATGATACATCAATTTACCAGTTCATTAAAAACATCCGGCTCGAAAACGCCATGGAACTTTTAATGCAGGGGCTTTCGGTAACCGAAGTGGGTTACGATGTGGGTTATTCATCTATTCCCAATTTTTCCAAAGCTTTTAAAGAGCAATTTCAAGTGCTTCCCGGTCAGGTGGGGGCTCGGTAATCCTTACTTTTTTCTTAATCCCAACACTTTAACCCTTTTCCATAACTACTTGATTCTTTTGGATAAGAAAGCTGTTCGCTTATGCTGCATCTTTGTAGTGTAATAATAAAACAACAAGTATTAATTAAAAAAGAATTAAAATGAAAACATTAAAAAAATTAGCAGTAGCGTTTGTAGTATTAGTAGCAATGGGAGCAACATTTGCATCGTGTAATGAGGATGCTTATTACGAGGAGCCAATTGATATTCAACATCAGATTCCTGTGGAAATAACCAATCCTACAAATGTTGAAATCGATCTTCATGGTAACTAAAACGAAAATCGTTTTAAATTTTAAATCCCGGATAAGCAGTTGGCTATTCGGGATTTATTTTTCGAATTCGTTTCAGGAAGAAGACACAGCACTGGTTATTTTATTTTGAATCATCCTGATAAATGTCTGATTCTTTTGGATAAGAAAGTCGGATGACTGTGCGGCATCTTTGTAGTGTAAAAATAAAACAACAAGTATTAATAATTAAAAAGAATTAAAAATGAAAACATTAAAAAAATTAGCAGTAGCGTTTGTAGTATTAGTAGCAATGGGAGCAACATTTGCATCGTGTTCAGAAGATCCTTATTTCGAGGAGCCGGTTGATATTCAACATCAGATTCCTGTGGAAGTATACAATCCCACAAATGTTGAAGTTGAGCATCATAATAACTAGATCGGAAGAAATAGTATAGTAGATTATTGAGTTTCAACCCCGGGTAGGCACTTGCTTATCCGGGGTTGTTTTTAGGTGGTTTGGGAATGATATCTCCATCTTGTTCAGAAGATCCTGTTCAACCTTTACCACAGGAGCAGTAAACGCAGCATACTCCTCTATGCATAAAATCATATGGAAATTAACTGATATTGAATGGATAGGTTTTCATAACTTAGTTGTTGCATTACGAACCTCGTAGCGAAATTTGAATTTTCAAATGGAGCTGCGGGGTTATCCATTTTTTATACACCCACATCTTTACTTGGTAATAAGAATTAAAAAGAAAAAAACATTATTAATAATTCTCTTGACGGGAGATCAACTCTAACTACATTTTTAGAGGTATGGCCGGTTAATACCGGTCTTTTTTTATGCTTGTTTTAGTTTGATTCTTCATGATAACTACTTGATTCTTTTGGATAAGAAAGCTGCTTGGTTATGCTGCATCTTTGTAGTGTAATAAAAAACAACAAGTATTAATAATTAAAAGAATTAAAAATGAAAACATTAAAAAAATTAGCAGTAGCGTTTGTATTGATTGCAGGTTTAGGAATGAGTTTAGCATCGTGTAATGAAGATGCATATTACGAGGACCCGGTTCAGCCTTTACCACCGGAAACAATTGAGCAGCCACTTCCTCCCTACATTGAGCCGAACGTGAACTAGGAAAATCAGTCTCTAAAAGATTTCCAGGTCTTAACTGAATTTTAAGAGGGGTCTCAGAGGGTTACTTTAAGTCAAAGCACTTGAGTAACATTCTCTGAGTCTCCTTTTTTTTGGCCCCAGAAGCTTCTCAACAGAACAAAATAGCCGTCTCACAGATCCTATTATTTACGTTAAACGCTGTCGTTTTCGATAATAAAATGAAAACAGAATCTGCATTCAGAAATTGATTTTATAAAGGGTAAAGTATTTGTGTTGAAATAGTATAGCCTGCCCTTTAAAGACCTTTCATGGCATCATTAATCATCCAAATGATCCGGTCATTTAAAAGATTGCTGCAGATTAGGAAGCGCGGACTTATTACAAAGTGGTTGATGCGTTAAGAAATACCACAAACCGGTATCCAGCAATGTTTCAGCAACTATAATGCTAATTTATTTGATTGTCGGTAAATTGAAAATAGCTCCAAGTGGCACCAAACGATGGAAATCCTTTTTCGGGATTTATGAGACTTTAGAACTTTTTCTAAGTTATTTTTTCTAACACAGTTTCCTTTAGCCTTTTTTGGTTAACAGTCTACTGCAAAAAAAAACAGCTAAACCTAAAAAAGGAATAGCTGTCATCGGTAATTACTGGTAGAATTAATTCATATTTGCCAGGTACGCTTCGTTTAATAAGTCCTGTTCCCTTATCTCAGTCCATTGTATTGAGACAGTTGATTGTTTGTTGTTGTTAACTGGTTCGGGTACAGTACGATCGGTCTTTTTTAATGCTTTCGTTCCGAAAATGAAAGAGGTATTACAGTGTACTTCACGGGTATAAACTGTACGCTCCGAATCAAGGTCATACATAGTGTAGAAGTCGTTTACGTCTACTGCCTTCGAGCTCATGTATTCGTATTCAATATCTCCAACTTTTACAAATGAGCTTGAAATGACTGCCATCTGCGATGTTCTTTCTTTGTACCTAAATTGTTTCAGTAGAGAATTTACTCCTACTTTAATTGGGATAAAAATGCTTTGATTTCTTCTTTTCATATCTAATTGTTTTATAAGTTATTACTGCTGCAAATTTATCCTGGTAGGCCTTGTGTGTCAGATCGGTTTGGTTCATTTATTATTCTATTTGGTTCACATTTGACAGGGGGGGATTTGTGAACCAATCGAACTTTGAAATAAACAGGGGCAAGCACTCTGGCTTACCCCCGTTTTAAACTAACAGTAATAACAAACGAAACTGATTCAATTTTTTTTGAGCTTCTGGTAATTCCTTATGAATTCGTTTGCTTACTGCAGAACATTATTGTTATTTATTCATGATCGTCATAACGATTCATCGGCACAATTACAGTACTGGTAATTTGTAAGTAAAAGGCGAGATCTGATCTTTATTCAGAGCAGAATCTCGCCAGGTGATATATATAGTTAAAGTTTGAAATGCGAAGTACATGTCAATGGTGCTTACTTCTTTAACTGCTTCCTTAACGTCGTAATTGTATAGCCCCCGGATTAGGTCGTGCTGCCGGTTGCATTGGTCGCGTGCTTGGTCGAGTTGGTCGCATCATAGGCTGACTTGGCCGTGTTGACGGTGATATTGGTCTTACATTCGGCTGACCGGGCCTAGTACTCGGCTGCGTCGGACGCATACTTGGCTGACTTGGTCGTGTTGTAGGCTGCTGAGGCCGGGTGGTTGGTCGTTCCGGTCGCGCAATCGGATGTTCCGGTTTTAACGGTGGCTTATGATGAGGCGGACGATGATAAGGCGGACGGTATCCATACCAGTGATTCCAACCCCATCCCCAATGCCAATGCCAGTTCCAGTAAAACGATGAACCAAACCACGGCGAGTATATCGGTACCCATCCGTAAAACGGATCGTAGAAAAATCCGTAGCCATAAGTCATCGGGTGGTGGTAATAAAAATGACCGTACCATCCGTGATAGTGGAAACCGGTTCCGAAAACCACTGTAGGACCATAAATGTAAGAACCTGTATAACCCGATGTATATCCGGTATAAACCTCACGGTCGGTATTTTTATAAATGTGAACAAACTGTATATTATAAAGCGGATTATCAGCCGGTATATTTTCTACACCTTCAGGACGCTGTGTTGCAATTTGCCAGGCACCAAAAGGCGATGAAGAATTGTACCAAACTGCATCATCTACCAAATAATACCTATTGTTCCATTTTAAAACTGATTTGGAAGTATTTACCGCATACGATAATTCCGTTCCATCGATTCTTTCAAATTCCGGCTCTCCGTTGTATTCAACTTTTGTATCCAAGGTAGTTGTAATATCTATCTTTTTTACCGACGGTACCTGTGCATCGCGAACTGCATCCTCAGCCGCTTTTGTTCCGGGAACACTTACCAGTACATTTGCTTTATCGTGGGCTTCAGGAATTTTTGCAAAATCGCCCGGTAATTCACTCGGCTCAACGTATTGCCAGTTTCGTTCCAGTTGGTCGGAAACAAACCAGCGGCCTGAGAACAATGCGTAAAACTTGTTTGTATTCATATCCCGAAAAAGTTCTGCATCCGAATTTTCCACATACATCAGCTTCGTACCCGCTATAAGCACAGACTTTGGACTACCGTCGGTTGAAATAAGTTCTGCCGGTTCGGTACTTACAATAATATCGGGTACTGTTCTAGCCTGAAACTGCTCATTTTGCATGCTGTCGTACAATTCGCGTGCGTGTTTTTTCATCACTCGTTTTATACGGTTTGCTACATCACTGGTGTATTCCCAGCCTTCCATAACATCGTCAGACGTAAACCAAAGACCACCTCCATACATGAAATAGTTACCTTGATTGTTATCTTTTACTATAAATGCTCCGGTGTTGGCTATTCTCGAGTAGCGGTTATCCAGTTCTTCGTAAAAGGGCTCGCCATCAATAACAATCAGCGCCGATGGTTGATTACTATAAATAATCGGGGGAGCATCTGTATTAAATGTTGCTTCCATCGCGCTGTTCGATGATTTTGTTCCATCAATTGCACTCTTTGGAAGTTCATTGAAATGCGTTTCCAATTCCAGGTAAAAGGCAGTTTCAAGTTGATCTTTGTCCTCTGAAGACAGGTCCTCAGCTAAACGGATGTCATTTATCTTCCAGTTCTTTACATTATACATCTCAGAGGAATTTCCTCCGTCGTATTCAAACTCGGCCCAAAATGAGCCGAATAGTTCTTCCGATGAGTTATTCTGTTTCGCCAGAAAGGCACTGCTCATCTCAATAGTTCCATTTTCTCCTTCTTTAAATTCAGGAGAGACATTCAGAATTTCTACCGAAAATTCTACCGGGTTCTTTGTCTTATTTTCTCCGGATTTTTTGGTTGATGCGTATCCTCCCAGAGAAAGCATCACAACCAGGATTGTTCCTAATATCGCTTTCATAACGTTATTGTTTTTAATTGTTATTACTGATGCAAAGATGTTGGCTTGCCGGCTGCTTTTTTATTCAAAAAAGTTCAATCGTTATCCCAAAAGATTCAAAGCCATTAAAAAAAAAAGGGTGTAGCTATTTATTCTATTTTTTAGCCAGCTCCTTCATTTGGAATGATGTAGCAGAAAAGAATCATAAAGTATCTCGCATAAATTCAAGAAGAAATATTTCTGAAGCAATGGAAATTGAAGTATTTTCATACCATGAATCAGAATTTTGAAATCAGGGAAGCCAAAAGCGAGGAATACAAGGCGATTGGTAAATTAATGGTAAATGTTTATTCGAAACTGGAAGGATTTCCGAAAAAGAATGATCAGCCTGAGTATTATAAAATGCTTGCCAACATTGGTGAGTGGTGCAAAAAGCCTTGTACTAAACTATTGGTGGCAGTAGATTCTGAAGGAGAGGTTGGAGGTGCTGTTGTTTACTTTTCTGATATGAAATATTACGGTTCAGGCGGAACGGCAACACAAGAGGAAAATGCAGCAGGTTTTCGTTTGTTGGCCGTTGATCCCAAACTTCGGGGAAATGGTTTAGGAACCGAAATTACTTTGGCTTGTATCGACAAAGCTAAAAATGATGGAGTTGGTGAGCTCATTATTCATTCAACCGAATATATGCGTATTGCCTGGAATATGTACGAGAAACTGGGTTTTAAACGTTCTTCTGATCTGGACTTTATGCAGGAAGAGTTGCCGGTGTTTGGATTTCGACTACAGCTATAAATTAACTCTCTGCAATCATTCATGTTCTTACTCCTCCAAAGCTATTTCTTTTTGTATCAAGCTGTATCTTTGTCATGACCAAAAATAAAAACCAAAATGATCGATTTTATAATTGACAAAGAGAAATGTACGCAATGTGGTTTGTGTGCGGCCGATTGTCCAACATTGGTAATCAATCCAAAAAGCGAATACCCTGAGATTAAAGAAGGCAAAGAAGCGCAGTGTATAAAATGTCAGCACTGTCTGGCTATTTGTCCAACAGCAGCGCTCTCCATTTGGGGGAAGAAGCCGGAAGACAGCATCCCAGTAAAAAAGAATATTGTTGAACCCGCGGCATTGGAACAACTTATAAAAACACGTCGCTCGATTCGTAAATTCAAAGCCGATGAACTGGCGCCGGAATTCATTTATGAATTGCTTGCAACAGCTGCATATGCTCCAACCGGGCACAATAAAAATGAAGTGTTATTCTCGGTAACCGAGACGAAAAGCGAGCTGAGTAAATTACGAAATGCGGTTTATAACGCGATTAAAGAAGCAAATGCTGCAGGAAAAATTCCCGAACGGATGGCGTTTTTAAACGATCTGCAACGTTTATGGGAAAGCAAACAAATTGATGTGCTGTTTCGCGATGCACCGCATGTTTTAATTACCTCGGCTCCAAAAACTGTTGCTTCGCCCGATGCTGATTGTCACATTGCATTGTGCTATTTCGAGTTGCTCGCCAATTCGTATGAAATAGGAACTCTGTGGAACGGATTTATAAAAATGGTGCTGAAAGTTCTTGCTCCGGAGTTAGAACGCCAGATTGGTATTCCTGAAGACCATGAACTGGGCTATATCATGCTTTTTGGTAAACCGGCCTTAAAATATGCACGATCAGTACAAAGCGAAGGTTTACATTTGAACAGAATTACGCTTTAATTCGGTTCTGATCGGCCAAAAAACTGAAGAGACGAAAGAATAAAATCGCTTCTTTTAAATAAGTAGCTATATTTGTTGCGTCTCACAACAATCTGTGCGTTGTGAAGAAATCAGTAACTAAAGCATAAAAAGTTGTGCAAACCGCAAATTGTTGGTCTGCAATTTAATTTATGGGAAAAAGAGTTGTAGTAACCGGAATTGGAGCAATTACTCCAATCGGCAATAACATAAACGAATTTTGGGATAACGCAGTAAAGGGAAAAAGCGGAGCTGCACCAATCACACGATTCGATACCACAAATTTTAAAACAAAGTTCGCCTGCGAGCTTAAAAATTACGATGTAAAGGATTACCTCGATCGTACTGATATTAAGCGCACCGACCTTTTTTCGCAGTATGCTTTAATTGCTACTGAAGAAGCGCTGAACGACAGCGGCCTGGATTTACAAAGTATCGATCCGTACGACATTGGCGTAATCTGGGGATCGGGACAGGGAGGAATGGATGTCTACGAAAAAGAGACAATGGCGTTTGCTAAAACCGGAATTCCACGTTTTAGTCCAATGCTCGGCCCCAAAATGCTCATCAATATGGCATCGGGAATCATCTCGCTGAAATACGGATTAAAAGGCATGAGTTTTACCACGGCATCAGCGTGTGCTACATCAAACACGGCCATTATGGATGCCTACAACTACATAAAACTCGGCAAGGCTAAAGTTTTTGTTACCGGCGGATCGGAAGCCGGAATTGTTGAAATGGGCATTGGTGGTTTTAATGCCATGCGTGCTTTGTCGGTGAACAACGAGCACCCGGAACAGGCATCGCGACCATTTGATGTAAACCGCGATGGTTTTGTGATGGGAGAGGGCTCTGGAACATTGATTCTTGAAGACTACGAACACGCCAAACAACGCGGAGCAAAAATATACGCCGAAATTGTGGGTGCTGCCATGACATCGGATGCCTATCACGTGGCTGCCTCACACCCCGAAGGCGAAGGTGCTGCAAAAGCTATGGAACTGGCATTAACCGAAGCCGGATTAAAGCCGGATGACGTGGATTACCTGAATGCTCATGCTACTTCAACACCCATTGGCGATGTAAGCGAAATAAATGCAGTGCGTCGTTTGTTTGGCGAAAATCCGGAGAAACTTAAGATTGGATCATCAAAATCGATGGTGGGCCACTTGTTGGGTGCTGCCGGTGCGGTGGAATCGATTCTTTGTATAAAAGCGATTGAAACTGGAATTATTACACCTACAATTAATACCTCGGAGCTCGATCCACTTATTCCGGAAACGATAAATATTGTTACCGGGCAAAGTGTTCAGTCAAACGTTGATGTGGCCATTACCAATAGTTTCGGTTTTGGAGGACACAATGCCACTCTGGTATTTAAAAAGTGGAAAGAATAGACCGGAATTTATTAGTTTACCTCACAGCTTTTATCGAATAAACCATTGGAATTTTATCTTCCAGTCCTTTTATTTTATACCGGCCGTCGGCAACTTTTACAGTATTTTCGAAACAGTTGTAAGGCGAATAGTTGTATTCTTTAAAGTCGGTGATATTAAACCCGGTTTTTATCAGTGGATTCATCACGGTACTTAAACCGTGGTTCCAGTTTACCGACTGCTTTTTAATCGGTGCATTTTTATTGGTATAAGTGCCTTCCTCTTCTTCAATAATGGGTTCGGAATCGGTGTACTTGTATTCAATCTGTTTAAAATCGTTGCTGAACATCCAAACCACCGGATGAAACTCCACCAGCACAAAAGTACCGCCGGGTTTTAAAAAACGGCCAACAACTTCGGCCCATTTTTTCATATCGGGAAGCCAGCCAAGCACACCATACGAGGTAAAAACAATATCATACTCTTCAGCCAAAACTTCCGGGAGTTGGTAAATATCGCTTTGTATAAAAGTTGCATTTAGTCCCAATGAAGTGTTTAGTTGACGAGCTTTTTTAATGGCTTTTTCCGAAAAATCGACACCCGTTACCAAAGCACCGTGGCGGGCAAGCGAAAGGGTATCCTGTCCGAAATGACACTGCAGATGCAAAACCTTTTTGCCTTCTATATCTCCCAGTAACAGAAGCTCTATTGGGTTTAACGAGTCTTTCCCGTTGAGAAAACTCTCCATGTCATAAAATTCAGAATCGTAATGAATTTCAGTACGTTCGTTCCACAGTTTTTTATTTATTTTTATGTAATCCATTGTGTTTTAGTATCTGAGTTCTTCCGGAATATTCATTTCGTCGATAAGCATCTGTTGCAGTAACTTTAGCTCCTTCGCGTAATTTATTACTTTCTTATCATCTTGTTTTAACTCCGATAAAATCTCAAGGTCAAAATTATCTTCACCTTTTTCGTTCCAGTCGTTTTGTAGTTCGCGATTTTTATGGTTGCCAAATTTTAACTCGGTTTTATGCCTGTTCCACTTCGATGCTATATCGACACTGTTATCGATAAATACCTTGTTATTCGAACGGTTTTTTACCTGAAAAACTCCCATCGAGAATTTCATCTGCTTGTATTCTTCCTTTATTTCTTTTCGTGTTTTCATTATCTGATTTTTGTAATTCGCTAAAACGGTTGCACAACGGCAACAAAGATACATCTTACGCCAATTGTCGGGTTTTATTTGTATTTATATTTAGTCGTTCTTTTGTCGCCTTGTTTTTCTATAATTCCAGCGTCAACTGCAGCTTTTAGGTCTCTGCTTGCAGTTGCCTGAGCTATATTTTTATATGCTCTTAAATAGTCCTGTCTCGAAAATTCTTTTGTACCAATTAGCGCTTTAAAATTCAAAATCCGGTCGTTGTTGGTCAAACTTATATTCTGAACTTTTAATAACTCTTCCAAAGCATCCTTTATAATTTCCAGCATGAACTCGATAAATGCAGTGGACGTTCCTTGTTTGTCTGATTTACCAAGGGCATTGTAATATTCCTGTTGTCTAGATTTTACCAGACTTTCAATCGGGAGAAACTCAAAAACAGGAGCGTGTTCCTTTAAAATCATGGTTTGCCAAAGTCTTCCTATTCTTCCGTTGCCGTCGGTGAATGGGTGAATAAATTCAAATTCGTAATGGAATACACAACTTTTTATAAGAATTAAATCATCGTCGTTTTTGAGGTAGTTAAACAAATCAGTCATTAATGAATAAACCATTTCTCCGGGAGGTGCCAAGTGGGCGATGTCGCTGCCTTTTACAATTCCAACCGAACCTGTCCGGAGTTGCCCCGGATTTTTAATCAAACCTTTCATTAAAATTTCATGTGCTTTGCACAACGATTTTAATTCGTAGACCTTAAATTTATTCAGCTGATTGTAAACATTGATTGCATTTTTGACTTCGAGGATATCCTTTTTCGGAGCAAGAATTCTTTTGTTGTCGAGAAGGTCGGTAATTTGTCCGACCGTAATTGTATTTCCTTCAATTTCAAGCGAGGCCTGAATCGTTTTAATTCGATTTCTTTTTCTTAATTCGGTTGGTGGTTTATTTAAATGGGCAGCATTTACTTCTCCAATTTTTTCTGAAATAGAAGCAATCTGATTTAAAATCCTACTTGTTATTTCGTATGGTGGTTTCATGGATCTAATTGCTGATACTATCATATGATACTATCAAAGGTAGTTATAATTATTTCCTACTGCAATTAATTGTTTTTATTAGGTTGGGGGTCCCCATGCAGTCGGAGGTATCAGGCCGCTAAAAGCCCCTCAATGCAATTTACAAATTGGTACCAAGCGTTATTGTTTTATTATCTTCGAACTTATTGTATTCCCGTCTTTTCTATTAATTATAATCAGGTAATAACCTGAATGAAACCCGCTCATATCAATAAATCCATCCTTAAACTCAACAAGTTTACTTCTCCCTAACATGTCGATAAGCCTGATATCATTTATAAAGTCATTTTGAATGTCAATGTATAAAAAGTCTTTAACAGGATTGGGATATAAATTAAACTCCAACGACATACTCTCAACATCCAGAGTAATTATTGTTGAATCGCCGAATGCCATCCAAAAAACAGGAATAGTGTCGTTTGACGAATTGATGTAAGAATAGTTACCCTTATATGCTGAAGAAGGCTTATAATTTGATGTAAAAGTCACCTGGTATTCGTTTGCTAATTCAACTTTACTTAAATCACTTGAAAATCCGACAACGTCCCACCAACCACCCGGACGGAAACTGGTGAAAACACTACCTTCTCTGCATTCGGTGTTAAACAACGAATTATCCCACGTTGCGGTAACCGGCCAGTTTTTACACTTAATATCAATCGAAACTACAGGAAACCTCCATCCTGAACATGAATCGGGTAAGATCTGCTTTTTGGTATGAAAAGATGCGACTCCATTATTAATGAATGCATCTGAAATTCTCACATCGAAGATGGAGTCGAGTGGGATTTCAATTATATTCGACTCACCAAATGCTGAGTCAATTAACTTAGTTCCATTAATGTCGTAACCGATTGTCAATGTGTCCATATTTCCAACAGCATCTTCAAAAAACATAGGGAATTGAAACTCCTGTGCACTTCCTAATTGGTAAAGAAAAATCAAAATTGCAACTAGTCTAAGCTTTTTCATAGTTTCTATTTTTTTTTAGTGCACCATTTCGAAAAGAAGACACTCTGTTTTTGCAAGCGACTTATTCAATGTATTCGGTAATTTTGATTTTGTTAAATATACACAAAAAAGTGCATTTTTATTCATGCATTACTTATAATGAAGCAGTAAGCTTTTTCCCTGATACGATAGTGAAATAAACTATTTTACCGTGTAATGGTCGGCATCGCCGTAAATCAACTTCCATTGCCCGTCTCGTTCTTCCCAAACAAAGGTATTTGGTCCGGTTGATTGGGTGATTGTACCATCTTTAGCAACGATGGAATCCGTAAAAATAAACGAAGAAATAGCGTGCTGATTTCCAAGCGGAATAATTTTTAACTCTGTCCATTTAGTATGAAAGGCTTCCAGCGATTCCATAAATGGTTCTGTTCCGGCTTTTATATCATCGTAAGTACTGTAATTGCCATCGGTTAACATAGTATATTCCGGCCATAATAAATCAATCACTCCCTGGGCATTCATTGCTGTGTCGGCCGTGTAAAAAGCCTCGACCTGACTTTTTACCTGCTCAACGATAGCTCCTGAATCAACTTCCGTATTGTTTGTTTGATGGTTACAGGCGATAAGTAAAAGCAGTATTCCTACTAAAGAAATAATTTGTGATCTGGCCTTCATAATGAGTTGTTTATAAGATTAAGATGCTAAGATTATTAACGATGTTTTGATAGTTGAATTTTATTCATCCGGCTATTTACATCTCAATAATTCCTAGCTTGACAACAGCTAAATATAGTCAAAAAGAAAAATAAATTGTGAGGGTTGAGGTCGTTGTTGAGAGATTAATATATATATGTGATTAGTTTCATATATCGCTAAGATTTATATTTTTGTTATTAATGGACGCAAACCCACAACATAATAACCCGTTAAACCAGAAGAAGGATAAAATCCCATTAAGCCAAAAACTGGAAGAAGAGGTTGAGAAGAATCTCAATAATGAGAATTTTGGTGTTGAGCTTTTAGCTCAGGCCCTTGGCATGAGCAGGTCCGGCCTTCATCGTAACCTGCAAAAACACACCGGGCAGTCAATTAGTCAGTTCATCAGGGAGTACCGATTAAAACGAGGACTGGAGTACCTGAAAAATGGGGAGTTTACGGTTTCTGAAGTGGCGTATAAAGTTGGATTTAACAGTCCCAGTTATTTTACTTCCTGCTTTACCGATTATTTTGGTTATGCGCCCAGTGCGGTAAAATACAGGCAGGAGAATGTTCTACTCGACAACGGTTCTTCCATTTCGCATAGTAAAGCCAATCCCTCAAAACATAGGATAAGAATTATCGCAAGTAGTGTTGTTCTCATTTCATTACTATTGATTTCTTATGTTTTATGGCCTGTGTTTAATAAAACTGCGGTAGATGCAAAAGAAAGTCCGGATCAGGGAATGACACAAAATCCGGAAGCATACGACCTTTATCTTAAAGGAGAACATCTTCGCAGGATCTACACGCCATCGAGCCTTGATGAATCGATTGAATATTTTAATAAAGCCATAGCTTTGGATTCAAGCTTTGCTCTGGCTTATGCCGGGATTGCTCAAACCCTTATATCAAAAGCATGCATTTTTGATGCATCGCTGCATCCCCTCGAATCCTTTAAACAGGTGCGCCCTTTGCTTGAAAAAGCCGAAGACCTGGAACCCGGAATGATACAGGTTCACATACTAAAAGGTTTTATTCATGTATTTGGCGACTGGGATTTTGAGAAAGCAGAAGAGGAATATCAAAAAGCGATTGTTACCAATTACCCCGAAGCGCTTGGTGTTTACATCGATCTTTTGAATTTTGTACAAAAGCACGAGTTGGCACTTGAAATGTCAAACCGGCTAAACCGAAATCATCCGCATTATCCCAACAGCCGAATGATTCTGACACTTTGTTTTTTAGGCGAATATGAAAAGGCTGAGGAATTTGCATCTGAACGACTTAAGATTTTCAATAACTATTTCACGCTCGACAACAGTGGTTTTCTGTACCTGAATACCGGACAATATGCCAAAGCTATTTCCCTTTTTCAGCAGGCAATCGATATGGAAGGAATTCGCTACCCCCGAATGTTGGGATGGATGGGGGCCGCTTATGCCAAATTGGGCGACACGGAAAAAGTTATGGCCCTGCTACAGGAATTAAAAGATAAAAAGGACGAAGGCTTTTCAGGTTCCTACGCCTTTTTTGTTGCTGTAATTTACGCTTCGTTAGGCGATACGGCCTCGGCACTGGAGTGGCTCGAAATCTCCTATCAGCACCACGATATGGAGATTCCCTGGTTGCTAACGGAGCCCCAGTTTTTACCGCTTCACAACGAGCCTGCTTTTCAGGAACTTGTACGCAAAGTCGGTTTTTCTAATCCAAAATATTCTTCATAGGCACTGCAATTGAGCAAGTTGTATGGATTTTTGCAACATGATTGATAGCTTGTAAAAAAAAGTTGATAGCATTTGCAACATGACAGATAGGCGACATAAAGGTGTTTTTTTCAACTTTGATTAAAGCAAAATTTCACCTCTAAAATCTGTTGCAATGAAAATTCATTTTCCCTTTTTAAGCACTTTATTATTTAGCATCGTACTTCAGTTGTTTTTGCTGCCGGTTTTTGCTCAGAGTAATAAAGCCGAATTCCCAACCAGGTTTAAAGTTGCCGCAGCGCGATTAGCTCCCGTTTTTATGAATAGGGAGAAGACCCTGGAAAAAGCCTGCAATGCGATTGCCGAAGCCAGTGCACAGGGCGCGAAGCTCGTGGTGTTTCATTTTTCCGTTGCCGGTGACGATAAAATCAATAACCCATAAAAAGTTTAACCATGAAAAACAACGATAAAATTCTATTAAGGGGAGGGGCGGTGTATATAATAATCGGATTACTACTGGCATGGAGCCTGATAGGTGTTTACTCAGATTTAGGTTTTGTAAAGGCCATTTTTCCGGGAGAGACACAGCGCATCCTCCAGGCACACATCGATTTTTTATTGATGAGTGCCCTCATTCTGGGATTGCGAGCCACACGTGTGCCTTTTTATTGGCACATTAAATGGAGTATGGTAACTGGAGCCTTCACCAACTCGGGCATATTCCTGGTTTTTGCCATGTTTCCGGTTACCGACCCGAGCTCCGAATTGTATATGTCCGAACTCAAAATGAATGATATTGTACACGCATTGTTCCGCATCAGCTTTGTAATTACCACTTATGGATTTGGTGGAGCGGGCATTAGTCTCTTACGATCGACGCTGAATAAAAAACAACATTTACCTGAATAGCCATGAAAAACAATGACAAAATCCTCTTACGCGGAGGTAGTTTATTCGTCTGTATAGGATTACTCCTGGCATGGTGCCTGATTGGCTCTTACAGCGGCGTTAGTTATGTAAAGGCTGTATTTCCGGGCGACCCTCAGCGAATATTGCAGGCACACCTGTATTTTCTATATATGGGTGCTCTTACACTGGGTTTGAGGGCCACTGAGCTTCCTTTGTACTGGCACATAAAATGGAGTATGGTTATTGGAGCCTTCACCTTCTCGGGCATTTTTCTGGTGTCTGCTATGTTTCCAGCTACCGACCCGCGATCCGACTTGTATATGCCGGAACTCAAAATAAATGATATTGCACACTATTTGTCGCGGTTCAGCTTTATCATCACAACTTATGGATTCGGTGGAGCAGGCATTAGCCTCTTCCGGTACACTGTAAGTAATAAATAACCTCAAACTGACAAGCGATGAAAAACAACGACAAACTCTTATTCCGTGCGGTGGGACTGTATATTATTTTTGGCTTACTGTTGGCCTGGTGTTTGGTGGGCAAATACAGTGCACTTCCCTGGGTGGAAAAAATATTACCGGGAAATCCTCATCGCATATTGCAGGGGCATCTCGATTTTCTGTTGATGAGTGCCTTGATATTGGGAGCCTCAGCAACACGGGTAAGGCTGTCCTGGCATATCCGTTGGAGTATGGTAATTGGTGCTTTTACCAACTCCAGTTCGGTCATCGTTTTTGCGATGTTTCCTTCTGCCGATCCCGGATCTGAAGCCTACATATCGGGTTTGCCGGTCAATAACATGATTAGCTTCCTGATGAGAATAAGCTTTATTATTACGACTTATGGATTTGGCGGAGCAGCTATTTGTATTTTTCTTTCCACTTTCGAAAAAAGTAAACTTTATACGGAGCATTTAAAAAACAACGACATACTCCTGTTGCGTGCTGCCGGTTTGTACCTCATCATTGCCTTAATTTTAGCCTGGACACTAATTGGTAAATACAACGGCATGGCGGTAGTGGAAAAACTATTACCGGGCAATCCGCATCGCATATTGCAAACGCACATCGGGTTTCTTCTCGGGACTGCCCTGATACTGGGAATAGCTGCAGCTCCGGCAAAAATTGCCTGGCATATTCGTTGGGCTCTGGTAATTGGCGCCTTTACCAATACCAATATATTTCTTTCTTTTGCCATGTTTCCTGTTGCCGATCCCGGCTCCGATGCTTATTTATCCGGTTTGTTAGCCAATGAAATATTTGGTTATTTCACAAGAGTCAGCTTTGTTGTCACAACATATGGTTTTGTTGGATCGGGTGTTAGTATTGTGAAATCAACTTTCTCCGGAACAAAAACGAATTTCTAGAGACTTCTTGATAAACGTAAGGCTGGCTATCATCGCCTTTGGTTAAGTTCAGAAAGAAGTTTTCGGCGATCAGTTTACTTGTATTTAGGAAGACTAATCTTAAACTGTGTGCCAATTCCGGGCTGGCTATCCACGGTAATTCTTCCGTTGTGCTTGTCAATAATTTCTTTCGATAGCATTAAACCATAACCGGTACCAACTTCTCCGTTAGTTCCCATGCTTGATTTTGTTTTGCCGTATTCGAATAATGTTTTTAGCCTCTTGTCTTCAATACCAATACCATTGTCCGAAATAATAATCTCAATCCAGTCGCCTGCTTGTTTTGTTTGTATGGATACATGGCCACCCTTATTCGTGAACTTAATTGCATTACTTAAAAAATTACGAATCATCGTAGCAATCAGGTCTTTCTTGCCATATATTTCCGCAGCTCCGCCTATTTCCTGTATTAGCTTAATATCTTTTAAAAGTGCCGAAGGTTGTACAATTTGCAGTACTTCCGAAATTAAACTTGTGGCATTAATTTTCTCAAACGATTCCAAAGCAGCTTTTTCAAGGTTTCGCGCATAACCAATCAGACTGTCTAATAATTCAAGGTTTTTAACTGATAGTTTATTAATGATTTGCGAATACTTGTAAGCCTCGGTATTTTCGGTATTATTTAGGTTTTCGAGAAGTAAATCTGAAAACCCGATGAGCGAATGGTACGGACTTCTCATATCGTGACAAATAATGGAGAATATTTTGTCTTTGGCCGACATCAGCTCATTTATTTTACGATGCTGAATATGCAACAATGAGTGTGTTGTTATTTTCGAAATCAGTTCGTCGAGTTGGAAAGGTTTGGTTATAATGTCGCGGCAACCCGATTTAAACGCTTTTGAAATGTTTTCTAAATCGGTTTTCTCGGCCATAAAAATAACCGGGGTGTCAGCATTTTTTATTGTCGATTTTAACGACTCGCAAACCTGAAAACCATCGGTTGGCATTCGAATATCGAGAAGGATTAAATCGAACTCAATTTCTTTACAAAAATTAATGGCTTCATCGGGCAACACCGTAGCTTTTATAATGTAGTTGGCATCCTCGAAAAACGAAGAGATTAATTTTAAATTCTCGGGTTTATCATCAATAATCAATAAGTTAATCAGGTCGATGTTGTTCATACACTTATGTTGTAACGTATGCGATTAATATCAATATTATTTTCCGACACAAATTCTTTGAGTTTCATATCCTCCGATACGGTATGATTAATAAACCAGTCTTTCAGAAAATCATAAAATTTTGAGAATTCGTGTTCTCCGTATTTAACCAGGTTTAATTGCTCGAGAAGTTCAAAATGATGGATTTGATGATCTTTCAATTCAGGATAATCAATCATCGACATACAGTTTTCTTCACTGATGAAATGAAAAACTGCATATTTTTCAATTTCGGTAAGTATCCTGAGCAATTCTCCCTTGGGTCTTTCGGTATTTAAGGCAAATTTAAAAGAATTCATTAACTCCAGAAAAATGCGGTGTTCTAAATCAATTCTGTGAATTCCGGTGTTGAATTCTTCTCTCCACTTGATAATGTCGTCGTTCATAAGTTGTTAGCCCTCATTTTTTAAGTGTTTGTAATCGTGCAAGTAAAAGAAAGGTTTCTTTATCGCTAATTAACAATTATTGAAGACAAGTTGTTGTTCGTTTTTATCGACCTGAGATATGGTATAAAACATGTTTACTCCTTGGAGCTTAATTAATATAAATCTAATTATTTGAGTATTAGTGTTTAGGAGCGGGGGCCGCATGTGTTCAATGTTGTATAACAACTTTTGGTGTTAAAATAGCATATTTACGATACGAGATCGAACATAAAGTTGCCGAACGTTTTATCGGCTGATACACATTAAAACGATCAGGTTGAAGTAGATGAGATTGTTTGTGTTTAATTACTATGGTTTGGGTATAATCAACCGAACAGTAACGCCATCTTCGTTATTTTTTAGGCTAACACTGCCGTCGTGTGCTTCTAAAATTAATTTGCTTAGATAAAGCGAAAGCCCCGGATTCATATCAACATGTTTAAATCCCGTTTTAAATGGTCTGATCTGAATCTCGTCATTATTTTCAGGGAAAAGCTCACCGATATCGGTTATGGAAATTTCATAAGCATTTTCGATTTTCGTTAATCTTACCGTGATTTGACTTGCTTCATTCGCAAACTTAATGGCATTATCCATAATCATACAAATGGCTTTCTTTAGTAACGATTCATCGTAGGAGAAAACAGCTTCATTAACATTGAAACGGGTTAAAACCTCCAGCTGCTTTTCGGCCAGTTGCGGTTGTTTCTCCACGATACAAATCTTTATGGTGTTTATCAAATTTCCTCTATACAAAGTAAGTGCTTCTTTTGCTTTTGTGGCAAGCATCGATATATCGAGGGCTTTATACGAGAAACTTTCCAAACGGTCGGATGATATCTGGATGATCTTCAGAAACTCCTTCAGGTTGTCGGGCAATTCGCTTACATCGAGAATGCCGAGCATACCTACAATTCCGTTTAAAGGCGTGCGTATTTCGTGACTGATAATATTCAGAAATTCCGTTTTTGCGTCATCTAATTGAAGCAACTCAAGGTTAGCTTTTTCTAATTCGATTGTTCGTTCTTTTACCTTTTTTTCCAGGCTCTGGTTTAATACTTTTAATGCCTCTTCGCTTTGTTTTAATTGCTTGTTCAACTTTCTGTTTCGAAGTAATTCGATAAAAAGGGCTATTGCAAGTACTACAAATAGCAGAATTACGAGTTTTTGCCGGCCGCTTAACTTTGTCAGTTTTTGAATCGTTCCGATATATTCCTGGTTTGCCGCCAATAATTCTTCGCGTTGAGCCGACATTTTTTCAATCTCCTGCTCCACTTCAAGGCGTATATACTCCATTTTACCTTCTTCGTCCAGCTTTGAACGCTGCGCTTCAATCATCCCCTGGTAATGCGTTAATGCACTTTGGTAATTTCCATTAATACTATCTATTTTATAAAGCGTTTCTAAATTCACCCGAGTTTCCTGCCAACTATTTATTGCCGACGAAAGCTGGTACGCTTCGGTGCTTATACGTTTTGCTTTGACGTAATCGCCCAACTTAAAAAGCACTAAACCGTAGTGGGTAACTACAAAAGGATAATAGCTCGACATGCTCTCGAGCCGTTCATCGTTATACGCCTTCTCAAAAAAGCTGAGAGCTGTGTTGTAGTCCTCATTCTGAATTTGTGCAGCCGCCAGGTACGACCGGGCATAAAGTTGGTCTAGCCAGCTTGTATTAGGTTTGGAAGCAGCCAGCGATTCTTTGAAATATTTTTCTGCCGTGGTGTAATCTTTTAAATTCTCGGAATAAATAGCTCCCATATTTGCCAAAATCAGCGATCTGAACGATCTGTCCGGAGTATTGACCAGACTATCGTAATGCAATGCATAATTAAAAAATTCAAGGGCATAATCGTTTTCCGCGAAAATGGAGAAGAATGCACCAATGTCGTTGCATATGTATAACAGGTGGGTAGTATCGTTGTTTTCCAGTAATACCTGGTACGAATTATAAAGTTTTCGTGCAGCCTCCACAAATTCGCCGCTAACCAAATCTTTTGTCGCCGCAAAATGTCGGGCGCGGGCAATAAACAACGGATCGCCCACGGAGTCGGCCAGCGCATAAGCATCATCAAAATACGGGAACGACTGAGGTAACATGCCAAGAAAGGAGTACGACATTCCTAAATGAAGGTTAATGGCGTATTTTGAACTTAAATCGTTTACATTATCGATTAATGCATAAGCTTTTAGCAAAGCCTCCTGTGCTTCGTTATAGCGAACCTGATCTAAAAGGTATTTCCCTTTTTTGTGATAGAGCGAAGCAACTTGTTCAAGATCATTCTGTTCTTCTGCAAGCAGAATTGATGCGTTTAATTCGTGAAGTATTTTTTCCTGCTGAATGGAGTCTGTTGTGATGTTATTGCTTTCAACGTTTGGTTTTCCAACGTTTTCTCCTCTGGCTACAAAAACAAGTGAGAAAAATGCATAACACAAAGTAATGAGAAAGAATTTTGTCATGTATTTATGTTTTTAAAACCGGGGAAGAACACCTAAAATGTTCCTCGTTCTCTTTATGACTAACAACATACGGATAAAAAAGATTTTTAACACCATTTTTTTAAACAAAATTTTAAAAAGTAGTATGAAGTTAACCTTGTTGTTTAAAGGTGTTTATGAAAGCCAGTAAGGAGGTAGTTGCGGAAGTGAGTGGATGTAACTGAACAGAAAAGTGGAAATAAAAAAAAGCCCGGGGCTGTATGTGTAAAATCAATACAGCCCCGGGCTTTAATCAGGAATCGTAGTACATTGTTTAATCAACCACAAACTTAACCCCAAATGAGAACATCGATGCGGAGAACGCTGAATCGCGGTCGTATTTGTGGAATTTGGCGTCGATACTTTTTAAGCCCAGTTTCCAGATGTGGCTTTTCGTAAACACATCGGTGTAGCTAACACCAAATCCGTAGTTGTTGGCCGAAAATTTCGACAGGTCGTAATCCGAGGTGTAATACTCTTCGGTAGACAAATGCTCGTTGTACGGCGCAAAATAGTCGGCGGCCGTTTGGTTGTAAAACCGGTACGACGGGTAAATCGTAAACTTATCGGTAATCTTTACCGGAATTTCAAGGCTTGCCGTGTGCGAGGTAATTCCCCAATCGTCGGTGTAATAGCGGTAATAGGTGCGCAGTGTTACCCGGTGGTTTACAAAATAGTTGAGCCGGGCACCCAGCGCAATTTTAAAGCGTGAGTCGGGCAGCTGCTCAATATCATCAGCCAGTTGGAAGTTCTCGTAAAAGTAATCTTCCTTATCGGCAAAATAAATTCGATGAAACGGAGTCGCCAGCAATCCATCCTGTAAAATAAAATCAGCCGATACATATCCCGTCATTCTGCTCGACAGTATTTGCGAAAGACCAATACCGGCAGAGTATGAGTTTCGTCCTTTGCTGGTATGCTCGTTAAACGACGGATCGTAACCGGGAACTACCTGCTGGAATGAACCTCCTTCAGGCCTTAGTTCGATAGGGTAGAGAAGTTTCCAGGTGTCGAGGTATATATTACCATTCAGCGATAATTCTGTATTTTTCTCGTTGAATAACCAGGTGCGTCCTCCGCCAAAACCAAACGAGGTGTAATCAAATTCAGCTGAAACCGAAAGGTTTGCATTCCACAGCAGGTTCCGGTCTTCGGAACTATGGCTGTAACTTCCAACCACATTTGCCCATACATCCGATTTTGATGCCCCGCTGCTGGCCACAAAAGGATCGGCCGGTTGCTTGCCATCAAAAGGATCAATGTTACTCGATGAGGCAGAAGTGTAAGCTGAAATATTGGCGTTAATCGTCAGTACATCGTCGTCGTTCAGCGGAACGGCCACAACAATTGTCGGCGAAAGATCTTGTAATTCCTCCGTTCCGTAGCCACCGGTAACAGCGGCATTCTCTCCATCCTGCTGGTAGTAATTCACCAGAAAATCTATCTCGGTATGCTCCAGTACACGTTTTTTGTATTCGCCCGCCGTGATATCATCCTGGGCACTAACAGCGAGTACTGAACCAATCAATAATAAACTAAATAAGTACTTCATGTCTGAAAAATGGATTAATTGCAGCCGCATCCGCCACCGGTTTTACCTCCGTTTGCTCCCGAAGCAGCTTCTCTGTACGATTGAAAAGTAGTTTGGAATTTATCGATCTTGCGGTCGGCCAGCGCCATATCCGGATCGTTTATATTTACCTTTTCGTACTCCTTAAGCACTGTGCACGAACTGAAAAGCATAATGCCCAGTCCGGCCAGTAAAACAATTTTTTTCTTCATCTTCATTCTGTTTCGATTTTAATATTTTCTGATTGATGAATATTTCCTTTGTCGTCAACGATAATACAATCGATTTGTGGTAATTGATTAATGCGGTCTATTCCCACTTCAATTCCCATTACAAAAACTGATGTTGCCAGGGCATCGGCCAGTTCGGCCTTTGGTGCAAATACGGTAGCACTGATGATGCCGTGTGCCGGATAACCGGTTCGTGGGTCGATAATATGTGCGTAGCGGATGCCGTTAAATTTTACATATTTTTCGTAGTCGCCCGAGGTTACCACCGCCCCGTTTTTAATAGGTAGAAGTGCAAAAGCCTTGTCTTTGTTCATTGGGTTGGTAATGGCCACTTTCCAGTACGAGCCGTCGGGTTGTTTGCCCCAGGTATTCATATCGCCCGATGCGTTGATAATGCCCGCGCTAACACCTTTGTCGATCAGCAATGCTTTGGCTTTATCCGCTGCATAACCTTTTCCAATGGCTCCAAAACCGATTTTCATTCCCTCTTTTTTCAGGAATACAGTTGTAGCAGCTTTGTCCAACACAATGTTTTCATAACCAACTTTTGCCACCGAGGAAGCAATGGTTTCTTCCGAAGGCATGGCCGTCATACTTCCATCAAAATGCCAGATGCGGTCCATCGAAGCATAACTGATGTCGAAAGCACCGTCGGTTAACTTCGAAATCTGAATGGCCCGTTCGATCAATGCAAAGAGTTCGGGCGATACTTTTACCGGGTTTATTCCTGCATTTTTATTTATAGCTGAAGTCTCTGAATTGGCATCCCACGAGGAAATTAGTTTTTCAATGCGCTGAATCTCTTCAACTGCCAGGTCGATATAAGCGTTTGCTTCCTGCTCGTTGTTGGCAACAACAGTAATGTCGAAACGGCTTCCCATAAGTTTTAGCGTTCGTTTATAAGGTTGCTGGCCAAAAACCTGCAGCCCCATTGTTACTAAAACCAACAGTATTGATATTTGGCGAACCATTAGTTCACGAAAGTTTCAAGATGTTTGATGTATTCGTCGGGCGAGAGTTTTTTATAGCCCGTTTCTCCCAGCACTTTGCCGGTTTCGTCCAACACTACCACCAGCGGAAAGAAACCTTTTTGGTTGTACTTTTCGGCCAGTTCTTTGTTGGCTTTCACCTGTTCGCTGTCGGGCTGGTTCTTTTTCTTACGCGGGAAATCAGCTTTGTAAAGCACAAAATGCTCGGCCGAATAGTTTTTAAACACATCTGAACTCCAGATCTCGTTCTCCAGTTTCATACACGGCGCACACCAATCCGAACCTGAAAATACCAGGATGATGGGTTTGTCTTCTGCTTTAGCAGTTTGTAGTGATTGCTGAAAATCGGTTTGCCAGTTTTGACCAAACGCGATACCCGAAAAAATCAGGGTAAGTAGAAAAGTCAATGAGGCAGTTTTAGAAACGGTTTTTTTGCTCACTGTTCTATATTGTTAAGATTATCGAATCATATAGATTTTTCGATATGTATAACTTAATAGTGTTCAAATTGTTTTGCAACAATCGAAATTTAACAGAATTTAAATATAGAGGATCAGGGAATTAGTCCTCCACAGGGATATTGTTTTGGCCATTTATTACATGATGAAAACCCAGTTGCTCGGCTTTGTGTACATCGTTTTTAGCTACTCTGATGCTTCGCCGGCTTTGTAAAACCGCGTGGTAGGATAAGCGAAATGAATATCGTTTTCTTTATTAAAAGCAGTAAGAATATCTTGCCAGATTATATTCTCCGATCCTCGTCGTTGCCGCGGATTACAGAGGTAGCGAATAGTAAGACGCACACCAAACTCCATAACTTTAGTGTAAATAATTGGAGTGAGATGTTTGTAATAGATCATATAATTTTTGCTGGCTTCCTGAATTTCCTTGTGAGCTTTTATATGAATATCCTTTGAATAGTCCTGACTAATTGTTTCAAGCAGACTTTTAGCCTTTTCCCAATTGCTCTCGAAGGTGATATTTACTTTTACTTCGTTCCAGATGTACTCAAAACCGGAGCTGAAATTAGCCTGTGGTTCCATAAAAACTTTTCCATTAGGAAGGTGGATAATTCGGCCGGTACTTTGGTCGGCATCTACCCAGTTGCCGATTTCGAGCATTGTAAATTGAAACAGACGGATGTCGATAATATCGCCGGTGTTTTCACCAACCTGAATACGGTCGCCCACAACGAATGGTTTGCGTGTGACAATAAAAAACCACCCTGCAAGATTGGTTAAAGGATCTTTTAGAGCAATGGCCAAACCTGCGGAGAACAGACCTAAAAAGGCCCCAAACTGTTCGAATGCCGGCAGCCAGATGGCTCCAACCAAAACGATCGTAACAATTGGAATGACAAATGAAAGTGTGCGTTTCCATTGATAGCGGGTTTTAACATTTTCCGTCTGTCGCCACACAACTCTTAATATGGCAAACCGGATAACCGAAAGCAGGATAATTACAATTAACGAAAACAGAATCTCCGATTGTGTTTGTACTGACAATCCGGTATGCTCAGTAATAAATTCGCTAATATTCATAGGTAGTAAAACGAAATTGCTCGTTTAGGAAGATACGAAATATTTTGTTTTGTTCAGCAAGCGTAAGAAAATGTGTTACTCAATTGCCTTTTGCTCTTTTGAATGCACAAACAAAATCGTACCCAGATCATCGTATCCCGCAAAAGTGTTTTCTTTTTCGTGTTTTATCATTTCCTCGCGCAGCCCGACCAAAATTAAACCGGCATCTTTCGATTTTTGCGAGATAATAGTTTTGGTAGAAATCTCGTCAGTACGCTGAATAATCTTAATATTTTTTTCGGTAATCGGCATTCGTCCCGACAGTACCAGCTTTTTCATTTCTTCTTTTGATTGCTGCACTTCGTCTTCGTGGCAAACCACAAAAATCTCGATGCTCGTTTTTTTCAATTCGGGGTGTCCCAGAATAATAAAACTAAGCAGGATCATCAGGTTGGCATTTTCGGTGTCGAACGAATTGATCCAGATGTGGATGCCATTCTGAATTTTCATCTTTTTAGGCGACGATGCCAAAACGCAAATATCGAAGTCGCCACTGTTTACCAGCGAGAAGTTCTCGATAATTCTCCCCAGGTTATCGGGTTTTTCTTTGTTGTATTCAAAAATCACCATATTGTTTTCCATCCCGGCGACACCAGGTATTTGTATGGCCTGCGCAATTGCCGAAGTGTACGATGGCGAAATAATGGTGTCGATGTATACGTAGTTTTCTTCGTCATCGGCTTCCTCAATCATTTGGTTGAGAACCTGGTCGGCCTTTTCAACGGTTTTGGAAGAATAATAACCTTCGATGAGGTAGAGGAAAGTGCCAAAACCATATTTGTACGAAATCCAGTTTAACAGTTGAAAAGCCCGATTATTATGGGTTGTATTATCGGAAATACAAATGGCACTGGGGCGCCATTCATTCTGTTGTACCATTTTTTTGCGCTTCTGCAGATGTACCTGCAATTTGCGGTTTAACTGAAAAAGGGAGTTGGCAAACAACGATGCAAAGTCTTTTCGGTGTTTGTGATAGTGGTTAATGTATAGGTAAATCAAGGTCATTGCTCCACCTGCCATTAGCGCATAAGGAGTACTGATTTTAAACATAACCCAAATTGAGACAAGGAAACCGATCAGCGACAGGTACCAGCGTGAGCGGAAAGTGGGGCGATACGACGGTGAGGCTCCAAAATGATTCAAAAATGAGATGAGGCACAAGGAACCATAGGTCACCATAAAAAACATGGAGATGACGGATGCAACGGCATTTACATCGCCAAGTGCCACAAAAACAAAGGCGATCGCCACAGTTACTATCGATGCATTTTGTGGCTCGTTATCGGCCGGATTTACTTTCGATATCCAGCGGTTAATTCGTTTCGAAGGGAAAGCACGATCGAGCGCTAAAGCCTGTAAAGTACGTGGTGCTACCATTACCGATCCCAAAGCCGAAGAAAGTGTTGATGCAGCCAGTCCGAGCGGTACAATTACCGAACCGGCAATAGCAACTTTACCCATAATCAACTGGTGTTCCAACAGATCCTCAGTGGATGCTGAAATAGTGAGTTTGTATACGATAAAAACGTACAGTATCATGCCCGAAACTGTTGCCAGCACCGTCCCGAGTGGAATGGATTTCGAAGGGTTTTTTAAATCGCCCGATAAACCAACTCCGGCCGTCATTCCAGTAAAAGCCGGGAAAATAATCGCAAATACAACAAAAAAATTGTCGAAGTTACGGAACTGATCACCTGAAAAAGGCAGACTTGCAGTTTGCGAAAATTCTGTTGATCCGAGAAAGAACAGAATAATTGATATAAACAAAATCCCCACTACAAAATAAAGTGCTTTAACGCCCAAATTGGCACCTTTTTTAATGATCAGCAACGCCAGACCGGCCATAACCGGTAAGCTGATTACCTGCCGTGGCAAAAGAAAATCGTATTTATCGGCCAGCAGGTTAAAAAAGAATTCAAATGCTTCGGTAAATGCAATTACATAAAATGCCACACTGATGGCTTGCGAAAAGAACAGGGCTACACCAATGGTTGCGCCAATGTTCAGTCCAAACGAGCGCGAAATGATAAAATACTCGCCACCTCCTTCAACACGTTTATTGGTTGCAATTTCAGAAATGGCAAGTGCTGTTGGAATGGTAACCAGGTGGCCCAAAAAGATAATAAGGATAACTCCCCAAAATCCGAGGGTACCCACTGCATAACCAAAACGCAGGAATAAAATGGCTCCTAATATCGTAGATATGGCCGTAAGAAATACTGGTGCTGTTCCAAATTTATTGCTTTGAGCTGTCATGTATAGTCTGTTATCGTGATTGTATCCGCTATATAAAAATAAGAAAGTTAGCCGTCATATGTTTTCCCATTTTTAAATAAATGCATTTTATACTCAATTTGTTCTAATAATAATACAATATTCCTTGTGGATTTAATTCGGGAAAAGGATTCAATATGGATCAAATGAAACAATGTGTCCCATAATGAGATCGATGAAATGTTTTGTTAAATGCCCTAAAGGGTTGAAGAATAAGCATTTATATGTTTTGGCATGTGAGTTGGTTAGAATGAAGTACGCTTTTACAGAATTTAAACACAACAACAAGGACGCAAAAAATGAAAAAAGAAAATCTAACAAAACATTTAATCAGGTAGTAAAATAAACTGTATTAAATCGCCGTAAAACCAGCGAATGAATTCACATACAAACCAAGTCATTCGTAACACAACAGGCGTATTTACTTAGATTTCTTTTCGATTTGTATCGTTTCTTGAAAAAGAAAAATGATATGAAAACTTCAGTAGCAAGTAAAATTAAAATTTCATCCCCTTTATCAGGTTTAGCAGTACTGTTTATTGCTTTGCTGATTTTACTTCCCGGGATAGAAAATAGCTATGCACAGGTTTTTGATGGAAATTATAGCGACGCAGATTTTGCATCGGCTCAAACGATTCTTGTTGATCCGGAAGCATCGTCCACATGCGAGGTTGAACAGATATGGGCAACTACAACAGCTAACTCGGAATTGCTTCTTGGTTTTTTAAACGGAAATAACGGAAGTGCAATTTTCAGAATGTACATGGACAGCGATAATGATGCCACAACAGGTTTGCAATACGATACATACGGTGAGGAATATTATGTTGGAGGAGCCGACCTGGTACTGGAAGTAAATGTAAAAAACGCAAAAATTGATTTGTATCGCTGGAATGGTGTAGAACTTGAAATCGACAATTCCGGTCTTGTTCAATCAGCAATTGGAAATTATACAGGTAAGGATGGTAAATTCTTCGAGGTTTTGATGCCATTGTCGGTTTTCGATAATATCTGTTCTTCAGGAGCATATAATGTTGTTAACCTGGTACGATATATTGCATTTGCAGGAGGTGATACACATTCTTCGGTATGTTACCAGACAAATGTTGGTTTTGGAATCGGACTTGGTGGAAATTTAACACCCGAAGCAGTAAGTGTTTGCGAGGGAAATAATAGTACACTGCTAACACTGAATGATTACGAAGGAAAAATTATTGGATGGCAGTCAAGTACAGATAACAGAGAAACCTGGACTGATATAACCAATACGGAAGAAACTTATCTTGTAGAGGACCTGACTGAAACTACCATTTTCAGAGTTTTAGTTGAAGATGAAAATTTTCTGTGTCCGGTAGGCGAGAAGGTGATACTGCAGTCGGCTAATGCTGTAATAACAGTTAATCCGAATGTTTCAGCAACCGTTGATGTTCAGGCTTGTGATTCATACAGCTGGAACGGAAATACTTATACCGAAAGCGGAGTTTACACAGCAAACTTCGAAACAGTAAACGGATGCGACTCAACAGTAACTATAAATCTAACAATTAACAGCTCAGTTGAAACAGAAGAAACAGTTTCAGCTTGTGACGTTTACGAGTGGAACGGAACAGCTTACACTGAAAGTGGCGTTTACACTGCAAACATTGAAACAGTAAACGGATGTGATTCAGTAGCCACTTTGAATTTGACAATTAACAACTCAGTAGAAACTGAAGAAACAGTTTCAGCTTGTGACGTTTACGAATGGAATGGAACAACTTACACCGAAAGCGGAATTTATACAGCAAACTTCGAAACAGTAGACGGATGCGATTCAACTGCGACTTTAAATCTTACAATAAACAACTCAGTAGAAACTTCAGAAACAATTTCAGCTTGTGATTCTTACGACTGGAACGGAACAACATACACTGAAAGTGGAGTTTACACCGAAAACTTTGAGACAGTAAACGGTTGCGATTCAGTTGCCACTTTAAATCTGACAATCAATAACTCAGTAGAAACTTCAGAAACAATTTCAGCTTGTGATTCTTACGACTGGAACGGAACAACATACACTGAAAGTGGAGTTTACACTGCAAACTTTGAAACAGTTAACGGATGTGACTCAACAGCGACTTTAAATCTTACAATAAACAACTCAGTAGAAACTTCAGAAACAGTTTCAGCTTGTGACGCTTACGAATGGAACGGAACAACTTATACCGAAAGTGGCGTTTTCACTGCAAACTTTGAAACTGTTAACGGTTGTGATTCAACAGCGACTTTAAATCTGACAATCAATAACTCAGTAGAAACTTCAGAAACAGTTTCAGCTTGTGACGCTTACGAATGGAATGGAACAACTTATACCGAAAGTGGCGTTTTCACTGCAAACTTTGAAACTGTTAACGGTTGTGACTCAACAGCGACTTTAAACCTGACAATCAATAACTCAGTAGAAACTTCAGAAACAGTTTCAACTTGTGACGCTTACGACTGGAACGGAACAACTTATACCGAAAGCGGAGTTTACACAGCATCTTTCGAAACAGTAAACGGATGCGATTCAGTTGCCACTTTGAACCTGACAATTAATAGCTCAGTAGAAACAGAAGAAACAGTTTCAGCTTGTGACGCTTACGATTGGAATGGAACAACTTACACCGAAAGCGGAGTTTACACAGCAAACTTTGAAACAGTAAACGGATGCGATTCAGTTGCTACTTTGAACCTGACAATCAATAACTCAGTAGAAACTGCAGAGACTGTTGCAGCTTGTGATGCTTACGAATGGAACGGAACAACTTACACTGCAAGTGGCGTTTACACAGCAACTTTCGAAACAGTAAACGGATGCGACTCAACTGCTACTTTGAATCTGACAATTAATAATGCAATAGAAATACAACTGACAGTTGCCGCTTGTGGTTCTTACGAATGGAACGGAACAACTTACGCCGAAAGTGGTGTTTATACCACAAACTTCGAAACTGTAACTGGCTGTGACTCGATTGTAACACTGGACCTGACAATCAATAACTCAGTAGAAACAGAAGAAATAGTTTCAGCTTGCGAGTCTTACGATTGGAACGGAACTACTTACACTGAAAGCGGAGTTTACTCGGCAACTTTCGAAACCGTTAACGGCTGTGATTCAATCGCCACTTTGAAGCTTACAATTAACAACTCAGTAGAAACTTCAGAAATTGTTTCAGCTTGTGATTCTTATAGCTGGAACGGAACAACTTATACCGAAAGCGGCGTTTACACAGCAAACTTCAAAACAGTAAACGGATGCGATTCAGTTGCGATTTTGAATTTGACAATTAACAACTCAGTAGAAACTTCAGAAACAGTTGCAGCTTGTGATTCTTACAACTGGAACGAAACAACTTACACTGAAAGTGGCGTTTACACAGCAACTTTCGAAACTGTTAACGGATGTGATTCAGTCGCCACTTTAAACCTGACAATCAACAACTCAGTAGAAACTTCAGAAACAGTTTCAGCTTGTCAGTCTTACGACTGGAACGGAACAACTTATACTGAAAGTGGCGTTTACACAGCGTTTTTCGAAACATTAAACGGATGCGACTCAACTGCTACTTTGAATCTGACAATTAATAATGCAATAGAAATACAACTGACAGTTGCCGCTTGTGGTTCTTACGAATGGAACGGAACAACTTACGCCGAAAGTGGTGTTTATACCACAAACTTCGAAACTGTAACTGGCTGTGACTCGATTGTAACACTGGACCTGACAATCAATAACTCAGTAGAAACAGAAGAAATAGTTTCAGCTTGTGAGTCTTACGTCTGGAACGGAACAGCTTACACTGAAAGCGGCGTTTACACAGCAACTTTCGAAACTGTAAACGGATGTGACTCAACAGCGACTTTAAATCTTACAATAAACAACTCAGTAGAAACTGCAGAAACAGTTTCAGCTTGTGAGTCTTACGAATGGAATGGAACAACTTACACTGAAAGTGGCGTTTATACCGCTAACTTTGAAACCGAAAATGGCTGTGATTCAATCGCTACATTGAAGCTAACAATCAGCAATTCTTCTGTTACCGAGAAAACAGTTGTTGCTTGTGATTCGTACAAATGGAACGGAAAAGTTTACACCAAAAGCGGAATTTATTACGTTACAACACAAACCAATAGCGGTTGCACTGCTACCTCAATTTTAAATCTTACAATTAATAATTCAATAGAAATTGAATTGACAGTTGCCGCTTGTGGTTCTTACGAATGGAACGGAACAACTTACACCGAAAGTGGTGTTTATACAACAACTTTCGAAACTGTAAGCGGCTGCGATTCTATTGTAACGTTGGATTTAGTAATCAACAATTCAGTAGAAACTGAAGAAACAATTTCAGCTTGCGAGTCTTACGACTGGAACGGAACAACTTACACTGAAAGCGGAGTTTACACTGCAAACTTTGAAACAGTAAATGGTTGTGATTCAATTGCCACTTTATACCTGACAATCAATAACTCACTAGAAACAGAAGAGACTGTTTCAGCTTGTGAGTTTTACGAATGGAACGGAACAACTTACACCGAAAGTGGCGTTTACACAACAACTTTCGAAACCGTAAACGGATGCGACTCAACAGCGACTTTATACCTTACAATAAACAATTCAATTGAGATTGAAGAAATTATTTCAGCTTGTGATTCTTTCACCTGGAATGAAACAACCTACACCGAAAGTGGTGTTTATACAGCAACTTTCGAAACCGTAAATGGATGTGATTCAATAGCTATTTTAAATCTGACAGTAACCAACGATTGTAACAAGGCTGCTATCGAAGCAGTTAGCGATAACCTGGTTTTGGTGGCCTGTTCGGATAGTAAAATTCAAGGCGAAATCAATATTCTTAGCAACGACCTTGGAATTGACGGAGACGTAATGGTGTCGATTGAAAATCTGCCTGACGGATTTATTTTCGAGAACGGTATCTTATTCTACTCAGCTGAAAATCTGACAAAAAGTATTTACTCTATGTCGTACCGCGTTTGCTCGTCGGTTAATCCGGAAGCTTGTTCGGAGGCAGAAATTCTGATCACCATTTTGGTGGATACTGACTGTGATAACATAGCCGATGTTGATGACATTGACGATGACAACGACGGAATCCTGGATATTCACGAAATGGATGATAACGAGTTTGATATCGATTCGGATAACGACGGAATTGTAGACCGTTTGGATATTGATTCGGATGGCGACGGTATTGTTGATAACATTGAATGGCAATCGACAATTAGTGAAGGCGGTTACTACGATTATGTTGCTCCATCGGGAGTTGACAGCAATAACGACGGCTGGGACGATGTTTACGACGCAGAGTTTGGTGGAGTTTATTACGAAGCCTGGGATACCGACGGAGATGGAACTCCTGATTATTTGGATCTTGACTCTGATAACGACGGAATTGATGATGTGATTGAAGGAAATGATTTAAACTTTAACAAAGAAGCAGATGCTACTCCGCTTGGAGAAGATATGGATGCCGACGGATTGGATGAAGTTTACGATATTGTTTCGGGAAGATCGCAAACTACAAATCCAATCGGAAGTAATGCACCACTTCAGGATGAAGAAAACAATGGAATCAGAGATTGGAGAGATACTCCTGAAACAGCTGACGCACAGGATATGTACATTCAGACTGAAGATGAATGTACCCTCTTTATTCCTGACGGATTTTCACCAAATCAGGATGGATACAACGACTACTTTAAAATGGAATGTTTCGAAAAATATCCAAACGCCAGCATCGAGATTTTCAACCGCTGGGGAAATTTGGTTTACGAAAAAGAAGATTACGGAAATGAGGATCGTTGGGGATCAACAGATGCATGGTGGGATGGAAAATGTACCAGCAAGATGCGAATTGGCGGCGATATGTCACCAACAGGAACTTATTTCTATGTGCTGAACCTGGGAGATGGTTCTACTCCGGTTGCCGGTTCAATTTTCCTGAATAATTAATGATTAACAAAAGAAACACAAGATGAAAACAAGAATACAAATAGGATTTAGCGCACTGTTGATTTTGTTGAGTGTTGTATCGAAAGCTCAGCAAGATCCGATGTACACACAGTACATGTTTAATACGCAGACCATTAACCCTGCTTATGCCGGAACATGGGAGTCGGTTGGATTTCTGGTACTTGGTCGCCAGCAGTGGGCCGGATTCGAAGGTGCCCCGGAGACTTATTCCTTTTCGTTTCAGGCGCCACTAAAAAACGAAAAAGTAGCGTTAGGATTTAATGTTATTAACGATAAAGTGGGCTATGTAAAACGTTTTTATGTGTATGGCGATTATTCGTACCTGGTTCCGTTAAGCGAGACCTTAAAACTTCGCTTGGGATTAAAAGGTGGTTTTACCAGTTATAGTCACAACCTGGCAGCGCATAATATTCTCGATCCGGGAGATCCGTCGTTTGTTGGCGAGATCAATTCGAAATTAAAACCAAACTTTGGGGTAGGAGCTTTTCTGTACAGCCAAAAAGCTTATGTTGGATTCTCCATTCCGAGAGTGGTAAACAGTACTTTTGAAAACGATTATGAGAATTTTTCGATAAGCGGGCAGATGCGCCATTATTTCCTGATTGCAGGAGCTGTTTTCGACCTGGGTGAAAACGTAAAATTTAAACCAACAGCTTTAACCAAAGCATCGTTTACAGGCGAAACAGGTGCGCCATTACAGTTTGACTTAACCGGTAATTTCCTGATCAAAGAAAAGCTTTGGCTGGGCGGAATGTGGCGTTCCGGCGATTCGTTTGGATTTATCACTCAATTTATGTTTGCTGAAAAACTGAGAGTGGGTTATGCCATTGATTTTTCAACAACTAACCTGAAAAATTACAGCCACGGTACCCACGAAGTAATGATATCATACGAATTGAAATTTAAGAAAGAAGAAGTGATTTCACCAAGATATTTCTAAAAGCTAATTTGATGTTGTGTTAAAAAGGGCATTTCGGATTTCCGGGTGCTCTTTTTTGTTTTTTAGAAGCACCGGTTTAGTATTCGGCATACACTGCAAAACCTTTTTCCACCAGTTCGTCGTTTAGCGTTTGCTCGTTGTCGGCAAGCCGAATAACACCAATGTAGCGGCCAAATTTACCCACTTCTTTGCTGGTTTCAACAATCACTTCGTTGTTGTTAGCCGAAATCCGCTCCATAACAAATGTTTTGGCTTCCATGCCTTTTTTGTACTCTTCCGAATCTTTTTTTACGTTGTACGTTTCAGGGGTGTTAATGCCACGAAGACGGATGCGCTGAAACGTGGTGATTTTAAATCCAAGATCGATAACCAGGTCGATGGTGTCGCCATCTACAACGCGATCAACTTTTGCTTTATAGGTATACATGTTTTTGAGTTTTGTTCCATTCAAGTTACGGATTTGAAGCCTAATAAAGTAGTTTATACGTGAGTAATTTGGATTCGTGCTTTTGTATAAGTCGTTGTGTTGTACTAAATTCGGAAAACGAATTAAACTAAAATGCCTAAATTAATTATCACGAAACCGTCGGGAGTCCGGCAGTGGGCGTTAATCCTGGCGCCGCTTATCAGTTTGTTTGTAATTCTTTTCACCGACCTCGATCCGCAAAACCGAAATGTAACTTATTGTTTTGCCATTGCTTTGTTAATGGCGATCTGGTGGATAACCGAAGCCATTCCGCTGGCAGTTACGGCATTGTTGCCGGTGGCACTTTTCCCTTTGTTTGGTGTTGTTGATGGTAAAACCATTTCAGCCATGTATTTTAACCACCTCATTTTCCTTTTTATTGGTGGATTTTTAATGGCTTTTGCCATGGAACGGTGGAATTTGCACCGAAGAATTGCATTGCGGATTTTGCTGGTTGTGGGGATAAGTCCCGGGCGGATTTTACTGGGATTTATGCTGGCAACATCTTTCCTTTCGATGTGGATGTCGAACACCGCAACAGCTATGATGATGGTTCCAATCGCCCTTTCGATAATTATAAAACTGGAAGAAAGTCTGGGCGAAAAGAAAATGGGAAAGTACGCGATCGGTTTACTTTTGGGAATCGCATATTCAGCATCGATAGGCGGTGTAGCCACGCTAGTCGGAACACCGCCTAATTTATCCTTTGCGCGGATTGTAAGCATTATTTTTCCGGAGATGACAGAAATCTCATTTGCCGACTGGTTTATTTTTGCGCTGCCGGTAACTGTGCTGTTATTTGTAATGGCATGGCTGCTACTTTTTATGATGTACAAACCCAAAAAAAGCTGGAAAAAGATTCACATCAACCAGTTTCGTGAAGAATATAATGCATTGGGAAAAGCAAAACCCGAGGAGAAGATTGTACTGATTATGTTTGTTATCCTGGCATTTCTATGGATATTCCGTTCCGGATTTACCATTCAGACGTTTGAGATACCGGGCTGGTCGAAATTGTTTAAAAATCCATCGTACATAAACGATGGTACAGTGGCCATATTTATTGCGGTGCTGCTTTTTATCCTGCCGTCGAAATCGGAAAAAGGGGAGCGGATAATGAATTGGGAAACCGCCCGAAAAATTCCATGGAACATTGTTTTGCTTTTTGGCGGTGGTTTTGCACTGGCCCAGGGATTTGTAGAGTCCGGACTTTCGGTTTGGTTTGGCGAACAAATGGCCGGTCTTGCCAATGTGAAACCAATTGTGCTAACTTTTGCCAACGTTACCATGATGTCGTTTTTAACTGAACTAACATCAAACACTGCCACCACCGAAATGATTCTGCCTATTCTTTCAGGGCTTTCAACTACCATCGAAGTTAATCCCTTGTTGTTAATGATACCGGCAACTTTGGCGGCTTCATTGGCATTTATGTTGCCGGTGGCCACGCCTCCCAATGCCATCATTTTTGGCACCAACCGCATCAAGGTAAAAGATATGGTTAAAACCGGCATTCTGCTCAACCTTGCCGGGATTATTGTTGCAACGCTGGTAATGTATTTCTGGGGCGTTTTGGTGTTTAATATTGATGTTACTGTTTTTCCTGATTGGGCAGCTGTCGCGGCAGCCACAAGTTAGTTCGTTGACTTAGCTGTATTTTCTGATTCGGCTTTCCATTCTCAGATTTCGTTTTCAAGAACGTATAATCCAACTATCATTTCTTTTATGGAATTATTCTGTTTTCAATTTATAAAAGTTATTGTTCCTAATATTTAGTTAAACATAGAATAACTTATTGTATAAAAAAATAAGGTGCTGACTCTCCAGATTTTGACCCAAAAACCCGTTTCTGACACTTGACACGTATGCTCAAAAAGCATTAACTTACGTACTTATTCAATATTTTATGAAGTTCATTATCAGATGAAATTGAACTGCAACAGGATACCTAAAACCAAATTTATGATTCAGCAGAATATAAAATGCCCTTCTTTTTTACGCTATTTAAACTTAAAAGCAGGTTTACGTTTTTTATTTATTTCCGGTTTAATTTTGTTCGGATTCTCAGAAACAAAAGGACAAAACTGTACGGTGAATGCAGGTACCAACGGTGATTTCTGTATAAACGAGACCGCAACCCTCGACGGGGCAGCAGCAGGTTTATTTGTCAATCCTGATTCAACGGCATCGTGGAGCCAGGTCTCCGGACCAAGTGTGGCCATTGTTGATCCGTATGATTTGCAAACTAAGATAATTGGTTTAGTTGGTGGCCAAACTTATGTATTCAGGCTTTCGGCAACTTGCGAAGACGGAACACTGGTTTCGCAGGATGTGACTTATTTAGCTGATCCTATTACTATTGCTGACGCTGGTGAAGATCAAACATACTGCCCGGGTAATTATGTTTTAAGTGCAAATGAACCCGGCGAAGATGAGTACGGAAGATGGAGCTTTGCTGATGAATCGTATGGTATTACATTTACAACTCAATCCATATCGGAAAAAATCAGTGGCGATCCGAGTGCAGGCATAACAGTTGATGGAAGTTCCTGTGGGGCGGTTGGTTTGGTCTGGACTATTTTTGGTGCCAACGGTTGTATAAGTCGCGATACAGTAGTTATTACCAATCGTGGAGGCGATCTGCCGGTTAGTGCAGGCAGCGATATCGTTCTTGACAATTGTTATTCCACTACTCAAAGTACCAATTTAAATGCTTCGTCGGGTGGATGTGGAATTGATGGACAGCAAGGAACGTGGACGGTTCTCGACGGACCAAATTCACCTACAATTGCCAATTCAAATTCGAATACATCCCGCATTTCGAACCTGGTAGAAGGAACTTACACGCTGAGGTGGACGGTTGAAGGACCGTGTGCCAGTGGATCCGACGAGGTAACTATAACTGTTCCGGCTCCTACAGCTGATGTTACGGATGCTCAGGGTGGAAGTGCTGTGTATTGTGATGGACGTACCGAAATTATTCTCGATGCGAACCAACCACTTTATGCCAACGAAACAGCAATGTGGACACTGGTGAGCCCGGATGATCCGAATGTGGTTATTGAGAATGCTGACAATTATATTGCCCTGGCTAAAAATCTTGATGGAGTAAGCGATTATGTTTTTCGTTATACCATAACAAATCCAATTACCGGTTGTGTAAGTTCTGCCGATGTTCATATATCGTATGCCGAATCACCGTCGGTTAATATTATCCCCAGCACCATTATAATGCAATTAGGGCAGGTATCAGACTCCATTCCATTTGAAGAAACCGGAACAGGTGAAACTACCTGGAGTATTGTGTCGGGGCCGGTTGGAGGACTTATAAGCAGCCCCAATGGAATAAAAACTTTAGAATCAGTTCCAACAGAAGAGTATTCCTTTGATTCATCTCCACTTGTTTTGGGATTCGAAACTGCCGGAACCTACATTGTGCGGATCAGAAAGTTTGCCGCTTTTGGTGGCGATTGTGAAACGGCACTGGATGAAGTAGCTGTTGTGGTATCGCGCGAAGCAGAAAATTCAAATGCCGGAACCGACCAGTATTTAGCCTGTGATGTTACAAATACTTCGCTGTCGGGTAACGATCCCGGCGATGGCACAGGACTTTGGTCTCAGGTATCAGGACCGAATACGGCTAACATAACTTCTCCTCATACCAGAATTACCCCAATTAGCGATTTAATAAGTGGAACCTATGAATTTAAATGGAACATCATAAACGGTCCTTTAAGTGTCCCGCACGAACAAATTGTTAAAATCGTTGTAGCCGACACTATTCCTTCTCAAGCCGATGCAGGTCCAGATCAGGTGGTGTGTCAGCAAACACCGGTTTACCTCGACGGGAATGAACCAATTTTAAATGAGTGGGGAAACTGGGAAGTTATTCCCGATGAATCGTGGATTGTTTTTTCCGATAAAAGTGATCCGAATACAAAAGTGACGGGCTTGCTGCCTAATTCAACTTACTTGTTTGTATGGTCGCACGAAAACGCATGTGGAATAACTTACGATACCTGTGTGGTTGAAGTTACCGGAACAGTTGGTCCTGTTGAAGCCGATGCCGGTGCTGACGCATGTTATACTTCCGGAACAAACTCATTTAATCTTGCAGGAAGTGATCCCGGGTCGGGAACTGGAACCTGGACGCAGGTAAACGGATCAGGAGCGAATATTACCACTCCTTCATCTCCAACAACAACTGTAACTGTCACTGCCGACGGAACATATTATTTCGAGTGGTCGGTTAGCTCAGGTGTTGGTTGTAATCCATCCGTGGATACGGTGATGATAACGATAGCAGCTGAAACTTCTCAGGCCGATGCAGGTCCAGATCAACAGATTTGTGGCGATACCATTTATATGAGTGCTGCCAGTCCGACTATCGGAACAGGAGAATGGATTCAGTTATACGGAGCAGGGGGCGTTGTAATTGAAGATATTACTTCGCCAACAACCATGATGTACGGCCTTGTTGAAGGTACATATTGGTTTATATGGGAGGTAAGCAACAATGCTTGCGATGTAACTCGTGATACGGTTGTAGTTAATGTTTCGGAAAGAGCCGAAACTCCTGATGCCGGACCTGACCAGGTAATTTGTGCTGCCAATTCCACCACACTCGATGCCAATTATATTAGCAATGGTTTATGGACGATTGTTACAGGACCTACCAACCCTGTATTTTCTTCACACACCGATCCGAAAGCCGAACTTTCGAATCTGGTAATGGGAAGATATGTTTTAACCTGGGCCGGACTTGGAGGTGCCTATTGTCCGATTAAAACCGATACATTGATTTTGTATGTTGTTCCTCTGGCCGATGCCGGCCCCGATCAGGAACATTGTAATACCATTACTGCAGTTGAATTGGCCGGTAACGATGCCAGTAAAGGAACCTGGGAAGAGGTCACTGACTTTGGGGCAGTTATAACAGCAACTTCAGCTAACTTTGCCACTGCTTCAAATTTGGTACTCACCGAAACCTACTTGTTTAGTTATACCATCGATACGGCAGGTTGTACAACTTCCGATACAATGGCTGTTACTTTATATCCGCCACCTGATATTGCCGATGCCGGCCCCGATCAGGTACTTTGTGGTGCAGGCAGCTTCGATTTAAGTGCACTGGATTATGACGGCTCAAACGGAACAGGTCAGTGGACCGTATTGTACAGCCCGGGCGGAGGAACATTCTCACCCGATGCATCATCACCTGACGTTACTTTTACTCCCGATCCGGGATCGGAATATGGTATTTTTGTTTTTGGCTGGGAAATAGCCAACGGAACCTGTTCTAATACTGATCAGATCAGAGTAGAAAATTACGAACCACCGTCGCAGGCCGATGCCGGTAATCCACAGCTTATAACCTGTGAACCTTTTACAACTTTAGGTGCCGACACTACCGATATGGTTGGTGTTGGACACTGGTATTACTTGAGTGGTACCGGTGCCACAGAGCCGGTTATCGAGTCACCTCTTGATCCGCATACCACCGTATCCAATCTCAGTCCAACCGCGGCAGGAACTGTTGCCAATTACCGTTTTGTGTGGACAGTTAGTAATGGTCCGCTTTGTCCGTCTTCGTCGGATACCGTTTTTATCCTCGTTGAAAATCAACCAAGTGTGGCCGATGCCGGAGAAGATCAGGAATTGTGTGAGCAAAGCACGATAAATATGAATGCCATTGTTCCTGAAATTGGTGATGGTGCCTGGACTTTCATTGATGAGGGACAGGAGGTTCAACCGATAATTGACTTTCCCGATTCGGCAACAACCAGTGTGTCGAACCTAACGCCGGGTGTTTTTCGTTTTGTTTGGCAAACCTCAAAAAGCTTTTGTACCTCCGAAGATACGGTTACCATAACAAATTATGCTGAACCAAGTGATCCATACGCCGGTGAAGATTTCGACTATTGTCAGTTTGATGTAGTTGTTTTGGCGGCTACTCCACCTGAGGTGGGAACCGGAGTCTGGAGTCAGGTTTCAGGTCCTACAAACGCAATTTTACTTACCCCAAATAATCCCGAGACGGTGGTTGCCGGTACAGTGGTAACAGATGATTCAACGTCTTATGTATTCGTTTATACGGTAAGCAATGAAACCTGTCCATCAAAAAGCGATTCGGTGATCGTTAAGATTTTCGATGCACCGGTGCAAGCAAATGCAGGACCTGATATTGGTGTTTGTAATGCCGATAGCGTACAGCTTAATGCAAATACACCTGCAGTCTTTTCTTCTCCTGATACAGTGGTACATGGTGTGTGGTCGGTTGAACCGGCAAATTCCATTTCTTTTGATGATTCAACAGATCACGAAACAATCGTTCGGGGACTTGTTCCCGGAAACACATATACGCTTACCTGGACACTTTACAGTAACCAGTGTACCTCGACCGACGAAATGGTAATTACCGTTTATGACGACGTGACTATTATTGGACCTGAAAGTGAGGATCTTTGTGTTGGTGGTAATGCCGCTTTGAGCGTTTCTGTAAGTGGTGGTACCGGAGCATACTTTTATCAGTGGCAGGTAGATACATTATCCGCATCCGGTGGTTGGTCAGATATCAGCGGTGCAACATCACGAACGTATACAACGCCAAGTTACGATACGCCCGGAGAATATGCTTATCGGGTAATCGTAACCGATTGCGGAACTGCAATTTCCGACTCGGCAGTTATTACCATTTTCGACGATCCATCCATTATCACTCAACCTGAAGGAGATACCCTGTGTTATGGCGATACACATACCATGAGTGTGTTGGCAGATGGAGGAGCCGATCTGACTTATCGTTGGCAAACCAGTACAACAGGCACAGGAAATTGGAGTGATATTAGTGGCGCTACAGGGGCCTCGTATACCACCGAATCGATCACGCAAATTACGTACTATAGAGTGGTAATTGAGGACCATAATACTGGTTGCGATAACGTTACTTCCGAAGTAGTTGCCGTATATATACCTACAATAGAAACACAACCGCTAGACGAAATTTTATGCGAAGGCGGAACAGCAAATCTGTTCCTTGAAATGAGTGCAGATGGGGCTTATTCGTATTCCTATCAGTGGCAAATCTCAACTGATAATACCAACTGGAATGATATCGTCGATTCAACATCAACAACTTTAACCACTGATGTTTTACCGATAGGTGTATACTATTATCGTTGTGAAATTACTTCCGATTCACCTGTGACTTGTACCTTAACCAGTAACGCTGTAGCCGTTGAAGTAGTTGCCGATCCGATCATCGATTCGGAATCTGGAGATGCAGATATATGTGTTGGTGGTACTGTTACAAATTCCGTTTCGGTTTCGGGAGGAGTTAGCGGAAGTAGCTTTAATTACCAATGGCAAGTGTCAACAATTGACTGCAACTCAGGTTTCAGCAATATTGGTGGAGCGACGTCAGCCACTTATACAACTTCTGCGTTAACTATTCCACTTACATATTATTTCCGTTGTATTATCACCCAGGATGAGCCGGGCTGTGAAGTTATTTCAGCATGTAAAACTGTTGTTGTTCATCCCGATCCGGTAATTTCTCCGCACCCCGAAAGTGTGTCCGTATGTAGTGGCGACTCGCACACCATGTCGTTGGGAGTGAGCGAAGGAGTAGGAGATTATGGCTATCAGTGGAGAAGCAGACCGCAGGGAACTTCAACATGGAATACCATTGAAGGAGCAACCGACAGTATTTATACCGCAACCAATATAACCGAGAATACTGAATTTCAGGTGATCGTAACCGATGGCGTTGGATGCGATGTAATTGCATCCAATTTAGCCACTGTTTACGTGCCAAGTATTACTGTGCAGCCGATTGGTGCTGATGTTTGCGACGGAGGAGAACATACAATGACAGTGGAAGTGGATACTCAACTGGCCATGACCTACGATTATCAGTGGGAACACGCACTCGATCCGAGCGGGCCATGGAGTAGCGTAGATGTTGAAATTACAGATGGAACTGGATTCGACACCGATTCTTTCACTTCAGCGCCTTTGCTAACGTCACTGCATTATTTCCGTTGTGTGGTTACACCAACCGATCCGGCCTGTTCGCCAATTTATACCGATACAGTTTTGGTTAATGCAGCTACCGATCCGGTGGACACAACCGCAGCAATTCTAAAAGAAATTTGTGATGGAACCAACGAAACTTTTACCGTTGAAGTAGATGCCGGTGTTGACGGAAGCAGCTACATATACCAGTGGCAGGACAGCATCGCCGGTGGTAGTTGGGCTGATGTTTCCGGTGGAACAGGAGCCGATTCGGCTAGTTATACAACCGCAAATATTAACATTACTACACCCGGCAAAACAGACACGATATTTTATCGATGTCTGATCACACAAGCCGAGTCGGGATGTTTGGATGTTTCAGAACCTGATACTTTGCTTATTCATCCGCAACCTGAAATTGTGGCCCTTTCAGCCGACACGACAATTTGTGCGGGTACTACTGCAACCTTAAATGTTGAAGCGCAGTTTGGTTTGGGAGATTACCAGTACCAGTGGCAAAAAGACACTACCGGTACCGGTGATTGGGTCAACATTACAGGCGCAACCGACAGCACGTACATTACCGATGCACTTTATTCAAAAACATATTTCCGTGTATTGATAAACGACGAAGGCAAAAACTGTAACGATCTGGTTTCAGAAACTATTACTGTTTCTGTTCCCGAGATTTTAGTTCATCCGCAGGACAATGAAGTTTGCGAAGGTGCCGAAGATGTTTTGTCGGTGGTTGTTGATGCCGGCTCGGCAACAATTTCTTACCAGTGGCAGTTCAGCGATTTCGATTGCGAATCGGGTTGGCAGGATATTGTTGGAGCAACCGACAGTACATACGTTGACAATGTGTTGCCGGCAGAAGGACAAACACGCTATTTCAGGTGTTTGGTTTCGGTAAACGATCCGGCCTGTACCGAATTGTATTCCGAGTGTGCAGCTATTACAATCATCGACTGCGACGCCGTTATCGGAATTGCGAATCAATTGGTTTCTTTAGTTTCCAATGGCGATGGTTCATACGATGCCTTATTTAATATCAGGGTTGAAAACCTTGGATCCGGTAACTTAAATAATATTCAGGTAGTCAATAATCTTGTCGATTCCTTTGGAGTGGGCAATTATTCGGTGGAGGAAATATTCAGTACTTCTTTTGCCGTGGATACTACTTTTAATGGCGATACCAATCAAAACATGTTAATGCCACTCGGCAATTCGCTTGTCAGTGGTGCCTCAACAAATATCGAACTTACCATTACGATTTATTCCGGTGGAACGTATTGGATGTCTTGCACCGCAAGTGGTGAAAGAGCGGATGGAAATTTGGTTACAGATATTTCTGACAACGGAAGCCAAACCGATACCAACCTGAATGGCGATCCTACCGAGGAGGATGAAAACGATCCTACACCTATTTATGTTGACGATCAGGCCGATCTTGTAACCGTTAAAACACTTTCCGATTTAACCTATTCGTACCTCGATTACACTCAGGTTTCAGTCAGGATACAAGATGGAGGCGATGATGTTCTGGAATCGGATGGAGGTGATGTTTTAATTAGTACAACGAGTCTGGAACTGGTAAACGACGATAGTTTGCAACTGGTAGCATTACGTTTTTCTGATTTGAATATTCCTCAGGGAGCAATAATTGAGAATGCGTATATTCAGTTTCATGCTAATGCAACAAATAGCGAAACAACCAATTATACGATCGTAGGGCATGCCAGCGATGATTCGCCTACTTTCTTAAGCAGTCTTTTTAATGTTTCTTTAAGAAGCGCAACAACTTCGTCAGTAAGTTGGGAACCTCCTTCATGGATTGCCGGCGAAGAAGGCCTCGATCAGCAAACTCCTGATTTAACTTCGATTATCCAGGAAATTGTTAATCGCGCTGGTTTTTCAGAAAGCAGTGCCATTACATTTATGATATCGGGCGTGGGAGCAAATGCCCGAGCTGCAGTTTCGTACGAGCAGGATCCTTCAAAAGCACCACTTTTGCGAATTGGATATTCTGAAAGTGTTGCCCAGCCCGATACGCTGGTTAACGAGGGGGATCTTGTTTTCTTTAATGTGAAGGTAAGCAACAACGGTCCTTCAGTGGCCACTAATGTTGAACTGAATGATATTATTCCTGATGGTCTGGCTGTTGAAGAGGCTACTACCTACGGAGATGGCACTTTTAATAGTGGAACCGGAGTTTGGAGTATTGGTACTTTAAGTCCAGGAGAAAGTGTTAACCTGGGAATAGATGCCCTGGTTGAGGAAGGTACTTCAGGTTCGCAGCTTACCAATTTGGTAACAGCGGCAGTTTCTGATATGCCCGATACAACTTCGGTAGGAGACACCCTCTCCGCCAGTGTGTATGTTCAGGATTATACAAACCTGGTAATTTCCAAAAACATTTTAGGAAGTAATGAACTTTCAGAAGGCGCAACAGATACTTTCCTGATCAGGGTGATCAACAAAGGTACTGCCTTGGCAACCAACGTAAGTTTAAACGATCTTCTACCTGCCGGATTAACTGCAAACGGAAGTCCGGTGGTAACACAGGGCAGCTATGATTCAGGTACAGGATTGTGGCAGATCGGTACGCTTGGAGCAGAAAGTTATCCATCTTCTGCTGTAACGCATGCGGCTGAAATTTATATCCCGATAAAAGTCGATGTAGGGACAGCCGGTGACACCATTACCAATGTTATAAGTAATGTCAGTCTCGATCAACAGGATACCACCACTGCCGGTGACGATCTTGAAGAAAGCATTGTGGTGGTGCTGTCGCTTCTTGCCGAAAATGATGTAAACACAACACTTGAAAACATTCCTGTTACCGGTCAGGTATTTACCAACGATATTATTGGAGAAAACGTAACGGTTAGCGGGCCGTTTAATGGACCGTTAAACGGAAGTATTGCCTTTGTGGCCGACGGTAGTTATACCTACTCGCCAAACGAGGCATTTACAGGAGAAGATAGTTTTGATTATGTGATTTGTGACAATAATGGTATTTGTGATACGGCTACTGTTGTTATTGAAGTTATTCCGGCTTTTGCTGATGAAAACCGTTCGCCTGTTGCTGTCAATGATAATTCTACAGCTAAAATTAATTCGCCTGTAAATGGACAGTTACTCTCCAACGATTTCGATCCCGATGGCGATAATATTACCATTAATACCACACCTGTAAGCGGACCTGCTTCGGGAAGTCTGACAATTAACGCAGACGGAACTTATACGTTTACGCCTGCTGTTGACTTTGTTGGTCCGGTTTCGTTTGAATATGAAATTTGTGACAATGGCAGCCCTTCGTTGTGTGACACAGCTTTGGTTACCATTCAGATTTTGAATACTTCTTCGGCTACCAATACAACGGTTGCCGTTGATGATGCTTATATGATTGATTGCGGAGAATCAGTCTCCGACAATGTTTCGGTGAATGACTACGACCAGGAAGGCGATTCCCAGAATAATTTTACATTGCTTAGTACAGTAGCAAATGGAACACTATCGTTTAACGCCGACGGTAGTTTTAGCTATACACCGGATGTCGGATTCGAAGGAAATGATCAGTTTATTTATCAGGTTTGTGATGATGGTAGTCCATCGGCTTGTCATCCGGCAACGGTTTATATTTTGGTTGAAATACCTAAACCCGATGCTGTTTGCCTGAACATATCAATTCCGCTCGACCTGACAGGTTCGGCATACATTGAACCCGAAGATCTGGATGGAGGATCGAGTAGCAGCTGCAGTTCGCTGAGTTTTAGTGTTGATATAAACAGTTTTAGCTGTGATGATATTGGCGATAACACGGTTCAGTTGACTGTAACCGATGAATATGGAAAATCGGATACCTGTTTCGCTATTGTTACAATTCTCGATAGTATATCACCAGTTTTGGTTTGTCCTCCTACACAAATAGGCTATGCCGATGAAAATTGCGAGACAACCGTGCCTGATTTTGGTACTGTAATAGCCGGTATAGGATGTTCTGACGGTATTATTATTACACAATCGCCATTGGCTGATGCCGTGGTTCCTTTGGGAGACACTACAATAACCATAATCGCTACTGATACTTTGGGAAATGCTGATACGTGTACTACAATCTATTCGGTGGTAGATACTATTGCTCCGGAATTTACATGTCCGGGAATGCAAACACTTTATCTGGATACTAATTGCCAGGCGGAGGTACCTAATCTCGCCGACAGTATTACCGATGCACTGGATAATTGCGGTCCGGTATCAATTACTCAAAGCACACCGGCCGGAACGCTGATAAGTAATAATCTGCCTGTTATCGTAACGGTTAGCGATCCTTCGGGCAACAGTTCTCAATGTATAGTAATCTTGCAGCTTGTTGATACAACATCTCCAACGGCTGTATGCACTGATATTACTCTTCCTCTCGATATCACGGGTAGGGCAAGTATTTCTACTGCAGATGTTGATGGAGGTTCTACGGATAACTGTAGTCCAGTGAGTTTGTCAATAGATAAAAGTGAATTTAACTGCGATAATATTGGGGCTAATGCGGTTACATTAACGGTGACCGATGAAAGTGGAAATGTAAGTACTTGTGTTGCCACAGTAACTGTTGTCGACAGTATTGCTCCAGCACTGGATTGCCCGGAATCACAAATTGCTTATGCCGATCTAAACTGTGAAGGCACTGTTCCAGATTTTGGAGCACAGATACTTGAAATTGGATGTCTGGATGGTATTACCATCACGCAGACGCCGACAGCCGGCGAAGTTGTTCTACTAGGTGAAACTACAATTACGATTGTTGCTACCGATGCCCAGGGCAACACCGACAGCTGCACCACACTGTTTACAGTAATCGATACTACGCCACCGACATTTACCTGCCCACCAACACAAACGGTTTATGCCGATGTCAACTGCCAGGGAGCAGTACCGGACCTTCTGGCACTTGTAACAGATGCAACAGACAATTGCGAAGTAACACTGGCACAAAGTATTTCAGCCGGAACCTTGATCAATAACGATATCCCGGTAGAGATTACAGCCACTGATGCAAGTGGCAACGAAACCAGTTGTACGGTACTGATTCAGGTAGAAGACACGATCTCGCCGACAGCGGTTTGCCAAAATATCGAGCGTCCGCTGGATATGACCGGCAGTGTATACATTACAGCAGCAGATGTTGATGGAGGTTCAACAGATAATTGCAGCGCAGTCAACCTGTCACTGGACATCACAGAATTTAGCTGCGACGATATTGGAGATAACATTGTCATTTTAACCGTAACCGACCAGAGCGGTAACCAATCCACCTGCCAGGCCACAGTTACAATTACAGACAGCATAGCACCGGCACTGGATTGTCCTGAGTCACAAATAGGATATGCCGATACGAATTGCGAAGGCACTGTACCAGACTTTGTCGCAACGATCAGCGGCGGAGGTTGTACGGATGGTATTACGATCACACAAACGCCGACAGCCGGCGAAGTTGTTCCTTTGGGTGAAACTACAATTACCATTGTGGCTACCGATGCCGAAGGCAACTCCGACAGCTGCACCACGTTGTTTACAGTAATCGATACTACGCCACCGACATTTACCTGTCCACCAACGCAGACGGTTTATGCCGATGTCAACTGCCAGGGAGCAGTACCAGATCTGCTGGCACTTGTAACAGATGCAACAGACAACTGCGAAGTAACATTGGAACAAAGTATCTCAGCCGGAACGCTGATTAATAACGATATCCCGGTAGAGATTACAGCCATTGATGCGAGTGGCAACGAAACCAGTTGTACGGTACTGATCCAGTTAGAAGATACGATCTCGCCGACAGCAGTTTGCCAAAATATCGAGCGTCCGCTGGATATGACCGGCAGTGTCTATATTACTGCTGCCGATGTTGATGGCGGATCGACCGATAATTGCAGCGCAGTCAACCTGTCATTGGATATCACAGAATTTACCTGCGATGATATTGGAGATAACACAGTAACACTCACTGTGACCGACCAAAGTGGTAACCAATCCACTTGTCAGGCTACTGTTACGATTACCGACAGTATTGCCCCTGCACTGGATTGTCCCGAATCGCAGGTTGGCTATGCCGATACAAACTGTGAAGGAACAGTACCAGACTTTGCCGCATCGATCAGTGGCGGAGGATGTACCGATGGTATAACGATCACACAAACACCGGCCGCGGGCGCAACCGTAGCACTTGGCGAAAACGCGATCACGATCATCGCTACGGATGCCGAAGGCAACTCCGACACTTGCACCACGCTGTTTACAGTAATCGATACCACGCCACCGACATTTACATGTCCACCAACACAAACGGTTTACGCTGATGTCAACTGCCAGGGAGCAGTACCAGATCTGCTCAGCTTAATCAGCGATGCTGATGACAATTGCGAAGTAACATTGGCACAAAGTATCTCAGCCGGCACATTGATTAATAACGACATCCCGGTAGAGATTACAGCAACGGATGCGAGTGGCAATGCAACCAGTTGTTCGGTATTGATCCAGATAGAAGACACAATCAGCCCGACAGCAGTTTGCCAGAATATTGAGCGTCCGCTGGATATGACCGGCAGCGTATACATCACTGCAGCAGATGTTGATGGCGGATCGACCGATAATTGCAGCTCAGTCAGCCTGTCATTGGACATCACAGAATTTACCTGTGATGATATTGGAGATAACATTGTCATTTTAACTGTAACCGATCAGAGTGGTAACCAATCCACCTGCCAGGCCACAGTTACGATCACCGACAGCATTGCACCAGCATTGGATTGTCCTGAATCGCAAGTTGGTTATGCCGATACAAACTGTGAAGGTACAGTACCAGACTTTGCCGCAACGATCAGTGGAGGAGGTTGTACTGATGGTATCACGATCACACAGACACCTGCTGCAGGAGTGATTGTTCCTTTGGGTGAAACTACAATTACGATTGTTGCTACCGATGCACAGGGCAACACCGACAGTTGTACTACGCTGTTTACGGTAATCGATACCACGCCACCGACATTTATCTGTCCACCGACGCAGACGGTTTACGCTGATGTTAACTGCCAGAGCGAGGTTCCGGATCTTCTGGCACTTGTAACAGATGCAACAGACAACTGCGAAGTAACGCTGGCACAAAGCATTGTAGCCGGCACGCTGATCAACAGCGACATCCCGGTAGAGATTACAGCAACGGATGCGAGTGGCAACGAAACCAGTTGTACGGTACTGATCCAGGTAGAAGACACGATCTCGCCGACAGCAGTTTGTCAAAATATCGAGCGTCCGCTGGATATGACCGGCAGTGTTTATATCACAGCAGCAGATGTTGATGGAGGTTCAACAGATAATTGCAGCTCAGTCAGTCTGTCATTGGATATCACAGAATTTAACTGCGACAACATAGGTGACAACACGGTTACATTAACCGTAACCGACCAGAGTGGCAATCAATCCTCCTGCCAGGCCACAGTTACAATTACAGACAGCATAGCACCGGCACTGGATTGTCCTGAGTCACAAATAGGATATGCCGATACGAACTGTGAAGGTACAGTACCAGACTTTGCCGCAACTATCAGCGGCGGAGGTTGTACAGATGGTATAACGATCACACAAACACCGGCCGCAGGCGCAACCGTAGCACTTGGCGAGAACGAGATCACGATCATCGCCACGGATGCCGAAGGCAACTCCGATACCTGCACCACGTTGTTTACAGTAATTGATACAACGCCACCGACATTTACCTGTCCACCGACACAAACGGTTTACGCTGATGCCAACTGCCAGGGGGCGGTACCAAATCTGCTTAGTTTAATTAGTGATGCTGATGACAACTGCGAAGTAACACTGGCACAGAGTATCTCAGCCGGCACCTTGATCAATAACGACATCCCGGTAGAAATTAAAGCCACCGATGCAAGTGGCAACGAAACCAGTTGTTTGGTACTGATCCAGGTAGAAGACACAATCAGTCCAACAGCGGTTTGCCAAAATATCGAACGTCCACTGGATATGACCGGCAGCGTTTACATTACAGCGGCCGATGTTGATGGAGGTTCAACAGATAATTGCAGTCCTGTTAGCCTGTCATTGGATATCACAGAATTTACCTGCGACGATATCGGAGATAACATCGTCACCTTAACAGTAACCGATCAGAGTGGTAACCAATCCACCTGCCAGGCCACAGTTACAATTACCGACAGCATTGCACCTGCACTGGATTGTCCTGAATCACAAGTTGGTTATGCCGATACCAACTGTGAAGGCACTGTACCAGACTTTGCCGCAACGATCAGCGGCGGAGGTTGTACTGATGGTATCACGATCACACAAACACCTGTAGCTGGTGAGATTGTTCCCCTAGGGGAAACTACAATTACCATTGTGGCTACCGATGCCCAAGGCAACACCGACAGCTGCACAACGCTGTTTACGGTAATCGATACTACGCCACCGACATTTACCTGTCCACCGACGCAGACGGTTTACGCTGATGTCAACTGCCAGGGAACAGTACCAGATCTGCTGGCACTTATAACAGATGCAACAGACAACTGCGAAGTAACACTGGCGCAGAGTATCTCCGCCGGAACGCTGATTAATAACGATATCCCGGTTGAGATTACAGCTACCGATGCAAGCGGCAACGAAACCAGTTGTACGGTACTGATACAGGTAGAAGACACGATCTCGCCGACAGCAGTTTGCCAAAATATCGAACGTCCGCTGGATATGACCGGCAGTGTTTATATCACAGCGGCAGATGTAGACGGAGGTTCAACAGATAATTGCAGCGCAGTAAGCCTGTCACTGGACATTACAGAATTTACCTGCGATGATATTGGAGATAACATTGTCACTTTAACTGTGACCGACCAAAGTGGCAATCAATCCACCTGCCAGGCAACTGTTACGATCACCGACAGCATAGCACCAGCACTGGATTGTCCTGAATCGCAAGTTGGTTATGCCGATACAAACTGTGAAGGTACAGTACCAGACTTTGCCGCAACGATCAGCGGCGGAGGTTGTACTGATGGTATCACGATCTCGCAAACTCCTGTTGCAGGAACGGTTGTTCCACTGGGTGAAACTACAATTACGATTGTAGCCACGGATGCACAGGGCAACTCCGACAGCTGCACCACACTGCTTACAGTAATCGATACAACTCCACCGACATTTACATGTCCACCGACACAAACGGTTTACGCCGATGTTAACTGCCAGGGCGAGGTTCCGGATCTTCTGGCACTTGTAACAGATGCAACAGACAACTGCGAAGTAACACTGGCACAAAGTATCTCCGCCGGCACACTGATCAATAACGACATCCCGGTAGAAATTACAGCCACTGATGCAAGTGGCAACGAAACCAGTTGCTCGGTACTGATTCAGGTAGAAGACACAATCTCGCCGACAGCAGTTTGTACGAATATCGAACGTCCGCTGGATATGACCGGCAGTGTTTATATTACAGCGGCAGATGTTGATGGAGGTTCAACAGATAATTGCAGCGCGGTGAGCCTGTCATTGGACATCACAGAATTTACCTGCGATGATATTGGAGATAACATCGTCATTTTAACTGTAACCGATCAGAGTGGTAACCAATCCACCTGCCAGGCCACAGTTACGATCACCGACAGCATAGCACCGGCACTGGATTGTCCTGAATCAAAAGTTGGTTATGCCGATACAAACTGTGAAGGCACTGTTCCTGACTTTGCTGCAACGATCAGTGGAGGAGGTTGTACTGATGGCATTTCGATCACACAAGAACCTGTTGCAGGCACGTTTGTTCCGTTGGGTGAAACTACAATTACGATTGTAGCCACGGATGCACAGGGCAACACCGACAGTTGTACTACGCTGTTTACAGTAATCGATACTACGCCACCGACATTTACCTGTCCACCAACACAAACTGTTGCGGCAGATGAAAATTGTGAGGGAACTGTACCCGATTTGATAACTTTGATCACGGATGCTGCTGATAACTGCCAGGTGAGTCTTTCACAAAATATACCCGCAGGAACAATCATAAGTAATGATATAGTTGTTGATATTAAGGCGGTTGATGGTTCAGGAAATGAAACAGAATGTTCGGTTCTTATTCAAATTGAATATGAAGGCAGACCAACGGTTGATGCCGGAGAAAATGCAAATATCTGCACAAGTGATGGCAGTTACCTACTAAATGGTGTCGTAACGAATTCTGACAGTGTGGTATGGATAAGCAGCGGCTCCGGTAACTTTAGCGATTCTACTGCTTTGAATGCAACCTATACGCCAAGTGAAGCCGATTGGATGGATGGACAAATTCAACTTACACTAACGGCGTACGGAAAGGGTCGTTGTGGTGAAGCGTCGGATCAAATGGTGCTTACCTTATGGCAGGAGCCAAGTGTTTATGCCGGTCGTGATGTATCGATAGGCCCGGACGAAACCTATCAGATACTTGATGCTGAACTTGAAAATGCACAAGATTTTACCTGGGAGTTGATTGGAGGTGGAGCCCTGCGCGATACTTCAACCTTAACGCCACTCTTTGATCCTGATCCGGGACAATTGGGCACAGTCACCGTCGTACTTACTGCTATCCCTTACGGTTCTTGTCCGCAGGTAACAGATTCGATGACAATTGCAATTAGCGAAGATCCGGGACTTACATTCGAGAAGAGAGTGGTTCAGGCGACTGTGAACAACGATGGAAGCTACACCATATTATTTGAATTCAGTTTGGAGAATACCGGTAATGTAATTTTGAGTAATTTAAGTATAACAGATGATTTGGAAACTGTTTTTGTAAGTGCCTGCGATTATTCCATTACAGGGATGACGTCAGCAAACTTAAACCTGAACTTTGACTTTGACGGAAACACCGACACCGAAATTCTGAATACAGGAAATACGCTGGAGGTGGGAATTAAAAAGTCTGTGGTGATGACTGTTAGACTGGAAAATTGTGATCCGACAATTACAGAGTATACCAATACTGCAATTGGACGCGGTGATTCGCCCGGTGGAGATATCTTGAGTGGTTCCGATTCAGCGGATATTCTACTTAAGGATAATCCAAACATTGGATTGGCAAAACAGCTTGTATCTATTAATCAGGAAACAAGTGGACACTTTGTTGCCCATTTCGATTTGAGGGTTAAAAATTATGGCGATGTAGAACTTACAAATATCATTGTAACCGACGATTTGGATGCAGCCTTTGGAGCCGGTAATTATGAAGTTTATGAAATATACAGCGAACTTTTTACTGTGAATACCGCATTTGATGGTTCAGCAGATATCAATTTGCTTGCTGATGATAATACACTTCAGGTTGGAGAAACAGGTTCGATTGATCTTCGTGTTACAATTTTATCGGGAGGATATTATGAAAACACTGCCACTGTAACAGGTAACGATCCTGCCGGAAATAATTTGACTGATACATCGCACGATGGTGCAGATCCTGCTCCGGGTGGAGGGAATAATCCTGATGCCTTTAGCGATCCAACCATAATAAGTATAAATACGCATCCAAATATCGGATTGGCCAAACAATTGGTTTCGATCGAAGAGTTGTCAGATGGTTCTTTCTCTGCTCTGTTTAATTTCAGAATCAAAAACTATGGCGATGTCGATTTAATCGATCTTAAACTGAACGATAATCTCGATGCTGCTTTTGGAGCCGGAAATTATGAAGTAAACGAGATTTACAGCGAGATTCTTGCTGTTAATACCTCGTTTAACGGTTCGTCGGATGTGAATTTACTTGCAGAAAATAATTCGCTGGGTGCCTTGCAATCGGGCTCTGTCATTCTTCGGATCACCATATTCTCAGCAGGAAACTATACCAATACTGCCATGGTAACGGCAACTGATCCGTTGGGTAACGGCCTTTCTGATACCTCGCAGGATGGATCTGATCCCGCACCGGGTGGAGAAAATAATCCTGAGGATTTCGGCGATCCAACAATCATTCAGATTAGCGATTGCACACTTGAGGTCTCTTGTCCTTCTGCAGGCACATATACTTTCGAGAGTACACCGGGATTATGTGGTTACAAAGTAGCCGGTACAAGTCTTGATGCAGTTGTGGGTGGTGATTGTAGTAATGTTACGCTATCACATGATTTTTACGACTGGGGAAATCCTGTTTCATTAGATGGAGCAATCTTCCCGGTTGGAACAACTGTTGTAACCTGGACAGCTACGCAGCCGAACGGAAAATCAGAAACCTGTTCGGTAACAATAACCGTAATCGATTCAGAAGCACCTGAATTTGTAAACTGTCCTTCGGGAGTTACATTTACGGTTGGATTACCAAGCGGAGCTTGCGAAGGTGGTGCAATCTGGAATATTCCGGTTGCGACCGACAATTGTTCGGATGTAACAGTTGCTCAAACTGCCGGTCCTGAACAGGGAAGTATACTCACCGCCGGAATTTACACCATCGAATTTACTGCTACGGATGCTTCGGGTAATACATCAACCTGTAGTTTTAATGTGTTTGTAACCGACACCGAAGAACCAATTATTGTTTGTCAGCCGGATATTATACGTGCAACAGATGAAGGTTCATGTTCATGGACATCGATTCCGGGAAGTTTATCGCCGTTGCTGGCACGAAGTAATTGCGATGCGGCAATAGTTTGGGAAGTTACGAATCCTGATGGAACAACAGAAACCGGTTCCGACGATGTGAGCGGATACGTTTTTGATGCCGGAACGAGTAAGGTAAAATATGTTATTGCCGAAACCACCAGTGGGCAGACCTGGGAATGTAGCTTCAATGTAACCATCGTTGATGAAAATCCTCCGATGATCGAATGCAGTCCCGATCTGACTTTAACATCCGATGCCGAAAACTGTCAGGCAGATGTTGAACTTATTCCTCCAACTGTAAGCGATAATTGCGGATCGGCAGAATATTCGGTTTCGTACAGGGTTTACAATCCTAATAATTCAACAAGCGCTCTCATCCAGGGAACTGAACTGAATTACAGTTTTGCGATAGGATATAGTCGGGTAGAATGGATTATAACCGATGGAGCGGGAAATTCGGTCTTCTGTTTCCAGAATGTATTGGTAAGTGCAAGCGATTCATCGATGCATGTAAATGCCGGTATTGATGCTGAGTTATGTGGAGGAACTACTTACAGTACCACAGGTGCTGAGGCTCCGGATTATGCGACTCTGAAATGGACAACAAATGGTTCGGGTAGTTTTAGTAATCCAGCTGAATTGTTTACCAGTTATACGCCAAGTACAGCTGATGAACTAAATGGTAGTGTTGTACTCACCTTAACTGCGAGCACCGATTGTGCTGAAACAAGTGATGAGGTGGCCTTGTTATTTGGCAGTCCGCCCGAAGCAGATGCCGGACCAAATATCGCCACATGTTATGGTGTGCCGATACAAATTGAGGGTGCAACTGCACAAAACTACAGTTCTGTGCTCTGGACTACAGACGGTGCCGGAGAGTTGATAAATGAGCAAACACTGACTCCATCATACTATCCAGCCGATAATGAGGACGGTACAATAGAATTAATAATGCTGGTTGTTGGCGATGGTGCATGTTCGGGTGATACTATCCACGATTTGGTTCATCTGCAAATTTACCCTGAGTTGTTGGTTGAGACAGGTCCTGATGATACAATTTTTATTGGCAACCAAACAGAGTTGACGGTTAAGGTCTCAAACGGATCAGGAAATTACTTCTACAGTTGGGACCCAGCGGTATTTGTAACCGATGACAAGGCTGCTACAACCTTAACACAGCCGCTGGATGTTACCACCGTCTTCGAAGTTTTGGTTACCGATGCGGAAACACAGTGTACGGCCACCGACGAAATAACAATTTATGTGGAGGAAGACAATGATAAACTGATCGGGTTCTACAACGCCTTCAGCCCGAACGGCGATGGTGTTAACGATACCTGGGCGATTAGGGGAATTGAGGAATTTCCGAGGAATGAAGTTATGATCTTTAATATGTGGGGAGACAAGCTTAGAGAGTTCCAAAATTACGACAACGTGAACGTATTTTGGGATGGAACAAACAAGAATGAGAAGCTGCTTCCTGATGGTACTTACTATTTTGTCATTACTTTAACTGGAGTGAAGTCTTATGCCGGTTGGGTTCATATTAAAGGAGGAAATTAATAAGATGAAGAAAATTAAATATATCAAAAAAGCCTTACTGGTAATTGCCTTATTAGCCGGATTTTCAGCTGCTGCGCAACAAGATCAGATGTTTACGCAATACATGTTTAATAAACTGGTGCTGAATCCTGCTTATGCCGGCAGCCGCGAAATCTTTACAGTTGATCTGCTGAATCGCTATCAATGGGTGGGTATCGACGGTGCTCCAAGAATCATAACGCTATCGGGGCATACTTTACTGAAAAACTCTAACGTTGGTTTGGGAGCATATCTGTATCGCGATGAGATCGGTCCAACCATAAACCAGGGGGCAATGGGTACTTATTCATACCGTATTCAAACTCAACAAGGGTGGTTTTCGTTTGGAATTCAGTTTGGTGTAAAGTATTTCACTTTCGATTGGAATGCCATTGACACCGAGTATCCTGATGCGGTTTTCAGTCCTGAGGATGTTCAGCGTTTAAGTCCCGATATGAACCTGGGGGTGTATTATCAAACCAAGCGGTTTTATGCCGGTTTATCGTCGAAACAATTGCTCGAAAATGAATATGGCTCCGGGAAAGTTGATGGGAAAAATACGTTTACAAAACTTTCGAGGCACTATTATGCGATGCTGGGGATGGCAATCCCAATCGATGAAAAAATCGTTTTCAGGCCATCGGCACTTACAAAGGTTGTAGGGAACGTTAGGCCGCAGGTCGATCTTAACGCCAGTTTTTTATTTGGCGATACATTTTGGGTGGGACTTTCATTCCGAACTCAACGAACGGTTGCTTTTCTGACAGAGTTTCGAATTACCGAATACCTCCGACTGGGTTATTCGTTCGACTTAATGATGAATGATCTGCAGCTGCATAACAAAGGCACGCACGAATTCAGGCTTGGTTTCGACATTGCAACAGCCAAACGTATGAAGACACCTCGTTATTTCTGATTAAAAACTATTTGAAAACCTGCGAAATGAATATACGAACGGTAACAACAATTATACTCACAGTACTTTTAGGCTTTGGTGCCCACGCACAGCTTAAAAAGGCGAACAAGCTTTACGAATATTTTAATTATGCTGAAGCCATACCTTATTACCTGAAAGTCGCCGACTCGGGTGAAACTAATGAGCGATTTGAAGCCACACAAAAGCTGGCGAACTGCTATCGTTTAACAAACGACGTGGTAAATGCAGCTAACTGGTATCAGAAAGTGCTTCAATTTAATAATGCCGATACCCTGAATTATTATTATTTAGGTCAGGCGCTGCGGAGTATGGCCATGTATAACGAAGCTGCCGATGCTTTTTCCACGTTTATAAAAGCATGTCCCGATAGTCTCGATGCACAGAAGTACCATGACTTTTGTATCGATATAAAAGAATGGCTGGTATTACCGCCCATGGCTGATGTGATAAATATTCGGTCGATAAATTCGGAATACTCCGATTTTGGTCCGGCATTTTATAAAAACGGAATGGTATTTACCTCCGATCGTCGGCTGGATGTGATCGACAATTCAACCTATGGCTGGACAAATTTTTACTATTTGAACCTGTATTATACAGAGCCGGAATACACCGGTAATTTTGGCGATGCCATGACCACACCGGAACAGATGGATAAGAATTTTAATCAGTCGTATCACGACGGCCCAATTAGTTTTTCGAAAGACGAGAAGACGGTTTATGTTACCAAAACCGTGGCAAAGGATGCAAAGAAAGAAAAAGGGGAGCCGGAAACTTATCTATTGAAAATTTACTTTGCGCATATTACTGATGGAAAAAAGCTTCATTACGAGCCTTTCTTTTTAAATTCTTCGGAATATTCAGTCGCGCATCCGGCCTTAAAAAGCGATGGTTCGGAGATTGTTTTCTCATCTGATATGCCGGGTGGTTACGGAGGATCCGATCTGTATTTGTGCTACTTACAGGATGATGATAAATGGAGTGATCCTATAAATCTTGGATCGGAGGTAAATACATCGGGCAACGAAGTTTTTCCGTTTCTGGCCAACGATTCGCTTTTATACTTTGCTTCCGACGGGCATCTCGGATTTGGCGGACTGGATATTTACCGGTCGGCAAAAATCGATTCGGAATGGAAAAAGCCGGAGAATCTGTTAAAGCCAATCAACTCTTCGTATGACGATTTTGGTATCGTGGTTGAAGAAAACGGCACCGAAGGTCTTTTTAGTTCAAATCGTCCCGGCGGCGCAGGATCGGATGATATCTATTCTTTTCAGAACCTTCGAAACAATTTGGTACTTGGCGGTTTTGTAAAGGAATTTGGCTTGAACAAGCCCATCTACGATGCAACCGTTTTTGTATTAAATACCACCCGAAATGAAGTGGAAATTTTAAAAACCGACGACAAAGGTTATTTTGAAACGACCGTTGATCGTAACGAACAGTATGTGATGAAAGCCATGAAAAACGGGTACATTTACGATTGTATGCTACAGGTAACTCCGTCCGATAATTCCGTAAAAAACACATTTGCCGAACGCGATCTTTTGCTGACTAAGCTTGAATTGGATCAGCGTTTTATTTTCCAGGATATTTATTTTGATTTGGATAAGGCAACTATTAGCGAAGAGTCGAAGCCGGTGCTGATGGAACTCGTGGAATTGATGAAATATTATCCAATAACAGCTGAATTGTCGGCACATACCGATTCCCGCGCTTCGGCAGAATATAACATGGCACTTTCTCAAAGAAGGGCAGAGGCAACGGTAAACTTTTTAGTGGCAGAGGGAGTTGACCGAAACAGGCTGGTAGCTCGCGGATATGGTGAAAGTCAGTTGCTGAACCAATGCAGCGATTCGGTGCAATGTACGGAAGAAGAGCACGCTGTAAACCGCAGGATCGAATTTAAAGTGACTTCGTTTTTAACGGATAATGTAGTAGAGCAGGAATATAATCCGGGATCGTACAAAGGTGGAACCCGTATGAATGCAGGGGCATTAAAACCAGGATTTTTTAGCAGTTGTTTTGAGGATGATGAGATAAAAGAAGAAGAGGAAGTGGCTGAGACAACTACTGAAACGGCATCATCCGGTTCGTTGCAGCCAATCTACAGGGTGCAGTTAATATCAACGCAGGAACCTATTAATGTTCAGAGCAGCTTTGCGCCTATAAAAGATATTATCAATGAATACGGGGTAATTGCGCTGTACAACAATGAACTGTACAATTATCAGGTTGGTCATTTCCATTCAAACGATGAAGCCACCGATGTGATGAAACAAATTCGCGACCGAGGTTTTACTGATTGTTTTGTCATCTCATTAACGAAATAATGAGAATGTTTGCAGGTTGTTCCTGTATCTTCGCATTGACTAAAGGTGGTGCAGAATTAAGACCTTTTTAAAAGTGAAGGGGCTTTTTTTATGAAATCGGCAACGAGTTGGTTTGACGCATACAAAACACCCCGGTGATTCATAAACGAAGAATCGCTTCGGTTCAGGTCGAGTGGAGTGCCATCAAAACTACTTGCCGGTGCGCCGAGCTCGTTAAAAATACACGCTGTAGCAGAAAAATCCCATAGGCTTCCGCCGCCGGGTGTTGGTTTCGAAAGTTTAAAATAACACCCCGGGGCTTGCTCGAGTGTCCAGATGGCATTTAACACTGCACCGGCCCGTTTTTGTAGTTGCAATTCGTTGATAGATAATTCTTGCAACTTCTCTTCCAGTTCGGAAATAAATTCATCAAAATGTTCGTATTTCAGAAAAGTGCGGTCCATTTGGAGGGTAAAAGTTCTTTTACCTTTCAGTTCCAAATCAGATTGCCAGCTTTTGTGGTTTTTAAAAGCGCCCTGACCTTTTACTGCATGATACAGATTTTGTGTTGTTGGATCGAAAACAACACCGATAACCGGTTCTCCCGATTTTGAAACCAGCGCAATTGAAACGGCGTATCCGGGAGTTTTTTCTGTAAAAGCCAGTGTTCCGTCCATCGGATCGATACACCAGAAATAGTCTTTCTCGAAACGGCTTTTATCGTCAGTGCTTTCTTCGGTTAGCAAAGCCAGATCGAACTCTGAAATGGATGGTGACAGCACTTCCAAAATGGCATTTTGTGCTTTTACATCCACTTCGGTAACTACCTGCGAGGCCAGACTGTCGGCAGCTTCTTTATTTTTTACAACTACTTCTTTTGTGGAATATTCACGGATTAAAGCGCCTGCTTTTTGGGCAGCTTCAATGGCAAGTTCGGAGAGGGTAATCAAATTTTCAGTAGTTAAACGCATAATCAGAACAGATCGTTGATGATGTAATTATGCGCTAAAGGTACACAAAGATGCGGTTACACCGTGAGTTTTTCAATGACTTCGCGCGAAACACGTTCGCTGTACGAATTGATTTTCCAGTGCCCCGGGTGCCAGCCTTTTAAAAAGCGATGAAAATCGGCCCAGGCAACGTGATATAAATTTCGCCAGTCGTTTTCCAATGCCTTAAAATCAACTGTCGAATTTTTCTTTTGAAGTGCGTCAGACAGATGAGCAAAATACATGTCGAGCAGTTTATGCTCGTATTTTTCGCAATCATTTTCGCTCATGCAACTTCCAATAAAATAAGCCAGGTCTTTCATTCCGCAACCACCGCCTACATACTGAAAATCGACAGCTGCAACATTTTTGCCATTATCCGAAAAGCAAAAGTTGGCCAGTTTGGCATCGCCGTGCACCAGCGTTTGAAAAGGACTGTCGCTTAGTTTTTTATCAATAGCTAAGGCTGCATTTTTTAGCGGAAGATCATCCATTGCTTCCAGCTCTTCGGGGCGGGTTTCAAGGTGCCAGTAGGTTCCGATTCTCCATAAACCTTCCGGTTTAACTCCCATAAAAGTCGCATGGAAATTGGCCAGCCAAAACAAACATGCATTTATGTTGTCCCAGTTAACCGAAGAACTCAAACGTTCTGCAAATCCTGTGCTGTCGAGGTCTTCAAAAACCATTAACACTTCGCTGCCCTTTGTTTCCAGCGCGTAACATTGTGGCGTTTTGCAATTATCGTCACAATTTTTATTGAACGATTTATACCACTCCGTTTCCACTTTGTACGATTTTAGTTTCCGCTGATGCGAAAGATCGGTGTTCCAACCACGTGGATGCGATCCTCCTTCGGGGAGATTAACATGTTTTACCACCACACTTTCAAGTTCACAACCTTCCAGCCCAAAACGTACGATTTCGCCGTATCCGCTCCACAAACTCTGAATGACTTCAATTTTGTGAAGATTTTTAGCTCCGGTTGATTGTAAGATAAGTTCCTGAAAATGTGAATTCATGTTTTCGTTTTATTTCAGGTTGGTATTAAAAAGTTTGCGGTTGCCGGCCATTTCGCCCAGCGATGCCGGACCGTTAATACAGCCACCCTCGCAAACCATTACTTCAATAAAGTTGGCTGGCGCTTTTCCGCGTGCGTAAGCTTTCATCATACCCACAGCTTTTTTGTCCACTCCGTTAATCACCAGTTCTTTAATATTTGCCTCAGGGCGCTCAGCTTTTACCGCGGCTGTAACACCACCTGATAACGCAAATCCACGGTCGAGCGTTTTCTCATTGTTGCGGCTTTCGCTATCGGGTAATCCTCCCAAATCGATATCAAGTCCAACGATAAGTGCATTCAACTCTTCAAACGACATTACGTGATCAACTTTCTCGTTACGCCTGGCTTCTTTGCGTTTACCAATACATGGCCCGATGAACACAACTTTAGTATCCGGGTTTTTCTCACGTGCCATGTCGGCGGCATACATCATCGGCGATGGCGTGTCCGAAACAAATGGTTTTAATCCTTTTACGTGTTTTTCAACGGTTTCCACATAACTTGGGCAGCAGCTGGTTGTCATAAACGGTGCGCCTTCATCGAGTCGCTCCAGAAATTCTGCCGATTCGTGCTCAACGGTTTTACGTGCTCCGTCGGCAACTTCTACCACTTCGTTAAAACCAATTTCTTTTAACAGACTTTCGATTTGTCCGGTTGAGAGGTTAAACTGACCGTGAATTGCCGGTGCAAAAATGGCGGTAGTGTGCTCTTCTTTTCGGATGCACATCAGGATATCGATGAGCTGACTAACTTCGAAAATACTTCCGAACGGACAAGCCACCATACATTTTCCACAGTAAATACATTTGTCGTCGTCGATGCGTTCAACGCCGTATTCGTCTTTCGAAATGGCTCCAACCGGGCAAGCTGCCTCACACGGAATTGGCACATGAATAATAGCATGATACTGACACTGTTTCTGGCAAATGCCACAATTAATACACTTATCGGTGTTTATTTGTGCCTGCCCGTTTACCATGCTAACGGCGTCTTTCGGGCAGTTCATCATACACGGACGAGCCACACAACCGCGGCAAAGGTTACTCACCACATACTGCGCTTTTACACAGCTGGTACAGGCTTCGTCAACCACCGTCATTATTTCTTTTTTAACCTGCGTGCGGTTTTGGGCAATTTCAGCATAAACACTCAGGGGAGTCAGTTCATCCTTTTCGTCGTCAACAGTGTAACCCAACAAAGGAAAAAGCTTATATTTTATCACAGCCCGCTCTTTGTGAATACAACAGCGGTGCTGTGCTTCACGTCGTTTAGGCGCCATTTGAATAGGAATACGGTCGATTTCTTCAACCAGTCTTCCATCGGCAAATAGCCTGACCATTTGTTTTAATAAATCTCTCCTGATAATCAGCGTATTGCTTGTGTATCCCATGTTGTCCTGTTTTTTTGACGCCGCAAAAGTACTGCCTTTTTTATGTTCCGCAACGCCTTTGTAGTGATTAGTTGATTCTTGTTAAGACAGGGTTAAAATGGAGGAGCCTGCAAAAGGTGTTACAGTCTGAAAAAGTTAGGATTATGGACAGAAAATTAGTTGTCAGACGCCATTTGGATCAGCTTTTTGTTAAATTTGAAAATATCCGAATGTATCGACCTTTCGGATTAAAATTAAACTAACAAAAAACTCATTCTCATGAAATCTTTCAAAGCTTATTTCCCGTTTTTATTCTTGCTCGTTTTATTGGTTACAGCGTGTAATTCAACACCAAAAGAACAGAAGGCAAATTCCGGTGCAGTTGTCGATTCATTGGCAGCGGCAGAAAATCTTATTCAAAAATATATTGATGAAGGGGAATTGGCCGGATTTTCGGCGCTGGTAATTAAAGATGGTGAAGAGGTTTTTAGGATGAATAAAGGTTATGCAGACCGGGAAAATGAAAAACCATTGGAAGAGAATACCATCTATCGGATTTTTTCGATGAGTAAACCGGTTACGGCTGTTGCTTTGATGACTTTGTACGATGAGGGAAAATTTGATCTGGATGATAAAGTATCGGATTATATTCCGAACTATGGCAGTAGTAAAGTTTACTCTCCAAATGAAGATGGTTTTAGTCTGGAACCTCAGGAAAATGAAATGACGATTCGCCATTTGCTTACGCACACTTCAGGAATTTCGTATGGCTGGAATCCGGGTTATGTTGATTCGCTTTACCGTGTAAATAATGTTAGTGGCTGGGATGGAAAGTTGGAAGATAAAATGCTTTCGTTGGCCGATATGCCGCTTAATTTTCAACCCGGAGCGCGGTGGATGTACGGACTTTCGATTGATGTGGCCGGTTACCTTGTCGAGGTGCTTTCGGGACAACCGTTTGACGAATACCTTCAGGAGCATATTTTTGGACCACTTAAAATGGACGATTCAGGATTTTATGTACCTGAAGAAAAACACGACCGCTTGTGTGATTTGTACAATCAAGGAGAAGATAAAATGCTGACACCTGCTCAAGAAGGCATGGCTGGGGCGTTTAAACAACCTGCTACACTTTACTCTGGAGGTGGAGGTTTGGTTTCAACGATTGATGATTATGCGCGTTTTTGTAAAATGATGCTGAACGAAGGAGAACTGGATGGTGCCAGAATTTTACAACCCGAAACAGTGAAAATGATTATGAGCAACCAACTTCCTGAAACGGCAACTTACGATAACGGAAATGCAGGATTCGGATTGGCCGGTGCTGTTGATTTTGGAACAGGTGAATATAGCTGGGCAGGAGCGGCTTCCACAAATTTTTGGATCAATCCGACTGACCAGCTAATTATTATAACTGCAACACAGATAATGCCAAATAATTTCGACTACGCCAACGAATTCAAATCGATAATCGACAATACTTTAACAAAATAAGATGCAACTTCTGAACATGAGAAATTCAATACTATTCGCACTGATTACTTTTCTGTTTTTATCCTGCAGTACAACACCAGATGAGTGGGAATCGCTAATGGACCAGGATCTTTCGAAGTGGGACAGGTATTTAAGCTATAAGCACCAACTGGGGTACGATGGGCAACAACCCAAAGATGCAGATGGGAACCTGATTCCTCCGATTGGTTTAAATAAAGACGGATTCAATGTATTTACGGTAACTGAAGATGAAGGCGAAGAAGTATTGAAGATAAGCGGTGAGATTTATGGTTGCCTGATTACAAAAAAGGAATATGCCAATTACCACTTGCGGCTGAAAATGAAATGGGGAGACAAGAAGTTTGATCCGCGTAAAAACCTGTTGATGGACTCCGGAATTTTATACCATTCCATTGGGCCACTTGGTGCAGAATACTGGCGAACCTGGATGCTATCGCAGGAATTTCAGGTGATGGAAGGTCACCTGGGCGATTACTGGAGCCAGATCACTTCAGCAATTGATGTGAGAGCGTATTTACCCGAATATATTATGAATCCGGTTGCCGATGTAAATCAACCTTTTTTGGCAATGGGGCAGGATGAAGAAATTCAGGGATTTTGTCTGCGCAGTGGAAATTACGAAAAAGCGCCGGGAGAATGGAATACATTGGAATTAGTCTGTTTCGACGGAAATAGCATTCATATTGTAAATGGGGAAGTGGTGATGGTATTGCGTAATTCACGCTACATTAAGGATGGTGAAACTTTGCCCTTGGATAAAGGGAAAATTCAGATACAAAGCGAGGCCGCCGAAGTTTTTTACAAGGATATTGAGATTAAAGAACTGGACGAAATGCCCGAAGATTTTGCAGTGTATTACAATTAACTGATTAACTCTTTCGGGGATTTTCCGCTGTTTAATTTACCGTGCTCGGCAACCAGTTCCCATCCCACTGATTCTATTAACTGACGGATAAGTGAAACCGTGTCAGTTGCCTGGCTTTTTGCTATTTGCACCAGGTGACTGGTTTCAACTTTCTGGCGAATAAACTCCTTCGATTTTTTATTCATGTTGGTTAAATCGGTTTCGTTAAATTTATTGATAATCCCTTTTTGTACATCGTAATATTCCAGGTCGTTATCGATGCTCAGAATTTCGGGTTCAGGAAATTGTGAAAGCCGGACCTGTCGTTTAGGGGTATTAATTTCGATGTTTATTTTGGTAAGATCGAAGCCGATCATCACTTTTGCCTTAACGATAAGCAAGGCTTTTTTTTCTGTTTGAAAGAGTTTGAAGAACAGGTTTTTTTCATCACGGTGGGTGAAAATCTCCGAGAATTCGCCTTCAACAGTTATTAGCTTACAAACCTGCTTTATTTTTTCCAGCAATAAAACCGATTGGCTCTGCAGCTGTTTCTCGTTGCGGCTTTTGTAAAAATAAATGGTTCCGGCAATTCCTCCTGCCAGCCCGATAATTATTCCCAAAAAAATAAGGGTTTCCATAAAAAGTTTTGTTTAACAAATCTAAAATAAAACTTTTTGTAGAAACCCTTTGTATTCTCGCTTCGAAATAAAATCCTATTCTCTGGCTTCACCCTGTTTTGGCAGGAAAAAATCGGCCACTAAAAACAAGGGAAAATTTGCCCGATCCTGGGTGAGATTGGCAGTCATGGCCAAAACAAGCTGTTCTTCGGGGAATATAAGCACCGCAGAGCTGCCACCGTGTACGTACCCTTCGCGGCCATAAGCCAGATTGCCTTTTCTGTCGTGAAGAATAATCCAGCCATTTACAAATTGCGACACCGTATTATTTCCCAGTGTGTCAGGTTGAAATAGCATTTCGCGTGTATCAGCGTTCAAATAATCAGAGTTGAGGAAAACATTACCCATTTTAACCAGGTCCTCTGCACTTGATAAAAGCCCGTCCGACGGAAGGCGCCACCTTAAATCCAGAGAAGTGGAATTTACCACCTGTGCAATAATATTATGATCGTAAAAATCAGTACGTCCTTTTACGGTTCCAAACAGATTATCGGGTACCGTATTTTCGAAATGCAAGGTATCGGTAACATATTCTTTCAGCACCTCGTGAAAATGTTTGCCCGTGGCTTTTTCCATAATAGCGCCAAGCAGGTTAAAGTTTAAGCGGCTTTCTTTCTGGAAAACTCCCGGAGGCGCCATCAGCTCATCGTTTTGAAAGACTTCGAGACCTTTTTCAATTCCTACATTAAGTGCAGTCCAATTGCGTTCCTGGTTGTTCATTTCCCGGATTCCGGAAGTGTGATTTTCTAGGTTTTTTACCGTTAGCGGAAGTTGTTTTTTCGGGAATTCAGGTAAATAATGTTGAACCGTAGAATCGGGAATAAGCGTACCATCTTCCACCATTTTAAGATAGGCAAGCGTGGTAAACATCTCTGAAAGCGAACCAATCCGGAATTTTGTGTCGCGGGTTGTTTTTACTTCCAGGTCTTTCGATGCCAATCCAATTCCCTCGGAATAAATCAATTCGCCGTTTTTGGAAATGGCAATTTGTGCGCCCGGAATTAAGTTACTTTGTAAGTAAAAGCCGATTTCTTTTCTGGCTTGTTTAATCTCGTCGATGTACTTTTTGTTGTACAGGATGTCGTTTTCTGCCTTCTTACAATTCGTAAGAGTTAGCAAAACAAAAAACAAAATAAAAATCTGAAAACTTCGCATCATTTTTTACTGGTTTTTTCGTTCTTAAAAGCGCTTGCAAAAATAGAAAAATAGCAAAAAATTGTGCGTGAAATTTTGTTAAAAAGGCAGAGGAAAGGGGAGTTGTTTAAATAAAATTCTTTTTCTGAAGCAGGTTCTGAAAAGCAATCTTATAGGTGCTGCTAACCGGAATCAGTTTGTCTTTGATTTTTATAGTGTTATTTTCGATGTAGTCGATCTTGTCGATTGAAATAATATACGATTTATGAACGCGAATAAATTTCTGATCATCGAGTAACTCCTGCATTTTTTTGAAATTCAGGAGGGTCATAATCCGGCTGTCTTCGGTATGAATTTGCAGGTAATCGCGTTGTCCTTCAATGTACAGGATCTTATCGAAATATACTTTAACCGTTTTATTCCCCGATTTAATAAAGGTAAAATCAGCGTGTTCTTTCTGTTCTTCCGGCTGTTGTTGTACCTGAGCCGGAGTGTGGCTGTTTTGGTCCTTTAAAAAACGTGCGTAAACCTTTTCAGTGGCTTTTACAAAACGCTCAAACGGAATGGGTTTTAACAGGTAATCGATCACATCAAGCTCGTAGGCTTTTAGTGCATATTCATCAAAAGCAGTGGTTAAAATTACGTATGGCGGATCTTTTATGGTTTCGAGCAACTGGATGCCGGTAAATTCATCCATTTGTATATCGAGGAAAATAAGGTCGACCTTGTTTTCGCGTAAAAACGAAAAGGTTGACAAGGCATTATCGAAAGTAGCCAAAAGGTTGAGGTAGTCAATTTTATCGGCAAAACGTTCAATCTTTTTTAAGGCCAAAAGTTCGTCGTCAACAGCTATACAATTCATTTTCATAAGAAACACGTTTTTTTGGTTAAACCGGCACTTTTATGTGCACATCAAATTTATCCATATCCTTATTAATATCAAAAGTAAAGTTGCTGCCATAAAGGAGTTTTAGTCGCTTTTCAACATTTTTTAGCCCTGTTCCGGTACCACTGTCGGGCAGCTTAAAGTTGTTGCGTTTTACAAAGTTCGAAGTTTTTAACTCAATACTTTCCGGTTCAATATCGAAGTTAATAACCACTCCCGGCGATTGCGATTGTTTGTTGCAATGTTTCACCGCATTTTCGATGATGGGTATAAATAACAGCGGAGGAACCATTTGCGAATTGGGGTGTCCGTTTTGTTCAAATTTCAGGAATCCGGGATCAGCAAAACTCAACTTGGCCAGTTCAAGATAATCTTCAATATAACTCAGTTCTTTGTCCAGTTTCACTTTCTCGTGTGTAGATTCCTGCAGCATATAACGCATAATCTTCGATAAAAGAACAATGGCATTCGATGCTTTTTCCTTGTCCTCGAAAATAAGGGCGTCGATATTGTTTAAAACGTTAAAAAGAAAATGCGGATTTACCTGCGAACGCAAAATACCGAGTTCCGACTGAACGGTTTTGCGCTCGAGTTCCGATTGTGTTAACTGAATATTGTATGAATAGCTAAACAGCTTAAAGGCAGTGGCTGTACCAATAATCATAAAATTATTGAGTAATGACGAAAACATTTCGGCGCTAAACGGACGGCGAACTACCCAGAATCCCAGCAAGGGCTGAATGTTTAATTTTATAAATTGAGAAATACCAATGTTAAGCGCGATAATTACGGCGGTTCCGATGATAAAGATTCCAAAATTTCGCTTCTTAAAGACAAACTTCGGAATCAGATATTCGATAACAATGTAAACGCCAACAATATCAACCGGAATATAAATGATGTTTATAAATGCTTCAAATACAAAACCATACGACAAAAGGTAGGGGATGGTATAAAAAGTAAATATAAATATCCAAAACAGGATGTGGTTAAGTACCCGGTATTTAAAGATTTTCATTGTAATGTTAAATGCATTTACAATACAATGGTAAGGCATTTATTTGAATAATCCATTGATATTCTGCCAATAAGCAGATATATTCGTCTAGCGTGATTATTTCTTTCTCACCTGTAATTGGTAGATTGAAATTGTAGTTTTGCAGTCTAAAACATGTTGTTTGTGGAATTCAAACAAATGAAAACGGCAGGTTGACAAACCAGCATTCAAACTACAAACAAAAGTAATTTAACGAGTTCTTAAATAGCGATATTTGTTGGTTCTTTCTCCGATCGGGCTACCGTAACGGCACCACAGCTGTCGCTCCAAACGTTAATTGAAGTTCTGGCCATATCGAGCGGAAGATCAACGGCAAGAATTAATCCAATTCCTTCAAGCGGTAAACCGGCCGCAGTAAGAATTACAGTAAGCATAACCAGGCCTGCCATTGGAATACCGGCAGCTCCAATTGATGCCAACAGAGCGGTAACAACGATTAAAATTTGTTGTATAAAAGTAAATTCAATACCATAAACCTGAGCAATAAACATGGCTGCAACACACTCGTACAGTGCCGTTCCATCCATATTCACCGTTGCTCCCAGCGGTAAAGTGAAACTCGTAATTTTATTCGATACACCACTTTTGTGTTCTACGGCTTCCATGGTTAAAGGAAGCGTGGCACTTGATGAAGCTGTTGAAAATGCTGTTAACAAGGCAGTTGCCATGTTGTTGAAGTGTTTGAAAGGTTTGGCTTTTGCTACAAATCGAAGAATTAACGGAAGTGTTACGAAAGCGTGAATACCTAACGACAATACAACTGTTAACATATAAATGGCCATGCCGCCGGCTAAGTCAGCCAGCTGATGAGCATTTCTGCTTACTTCGCGCGAAACAATTCCAAAAATTCCCAGCGGAGTGAATTTAATAATGAACATGGTCATTTTCATCATCACTTCAAAAACTGCTTCAAAAAAGGTGGTTAGTGAACTCTTGTACTTGTCATTAACTTGTGTAATAAATACTCCGAAAATGATTGCGAAGAAAATGATGGGAAGGATTTCTCCATTCGCCATGGCACTAAAAATATTGGGAGGAACAATTCGCATCAGAATTTCATTGATCGAACCAACATTGTCAGTTAAACCCTCAACCGATTGGGTTAATCCCATTTCGATGCCAACACCGGGACGGATGATGTTTACAAGTAATAATCCTGTAAGAATTGCCAATGTACTGGTTGATAGGTAATAAAGCATTGTTTTGCCACCTAGGCGTCCAAGACTTTTTCCGCCTCCCATACTGGTAACCCCTGAAATTATTGAACTTAAAATCAATGGTACAATAACCATTTTCAGTGCGGTTAAAAAGATATCGCCCATCCAGGCTGTGTATTTTATTCCCGAAGGAACATAATAACCAAAAAGAACAGCCAGTGCCAGAGCAATTAGAATTTGCCAGTGTAATTTAATCTTCAGAATCTTCATACCTTCTTTGCCAGTTTTTAGGATCAGGCCAAACCATCGTTGATTTGGCAATTTATTTTAGTGACAGTTTATTTCTTTTGTCGGTTTTATTTAGGAGTCGCTAATTTATCCTTTTTCAATGATGTTGCAAATTAATCTTGTCACTTCCTGCAATTGAAAGAAAAAAATATATAAAATTTTGAGTTTTGCAGCAATTTGATCAAATAAGGAACTGATATAAAAATCAGATTATTATTCTACCATTCGTAATTGCCTTCCTGTTTAAACATTTGTTTTTTTCTTTCAATAGCCATAACTTACAGTGAATAAAACAAATAGATCGAGTATGTATTTGTTGTTCGTAAATCTAAATGTAATTCCAAATAAAAATTAAACGTATGAAAAAATTAGTTGCTGAATTTTTCGGAACCATGTGGTTGGTTCTCGGAGGTTGTGGAAGCGCTGTGCTTGCAGCTGCTTTTCCTGAGTTGGGAATTGGTTTTGCGGGTGTGGCACTGGCATTTGGTTTAACCGTTTTAACCATGGTGTATGCAATCGGGCATATCTCCGGATGTCATTTAAATCCTGCTGTTTCAGTAGGTTTGTGGATTGGCGGCCGTTTCGATGCCAAAGAGCTTATACCTTACATTGTGGCTCAGGTACTTGGTGCTCTTGCCGGTGCCGGCGTAATTTACATTATAGCAACAGGTAAGGCAGGTACTGAAATCGGAACCTTTGCATCAAACGGTTACGGGGAATATTCTCCGGGAGGATACGGAATGGTTGCAGCCCTGGTTTGCGAAGTGGTGCTTACATTTTTCTTTTTGATCGTCATTTTGGGAGCAACACATTCAAAAGCACCAAAATATCTGGCAGGTGTTGCCATTGGTTTGTGTTTAACTTTAATTCACCTCATAAGTATTCCGGTTACCAACACTTCGGTAAATCCGGCACGTAGTACCAGCCAGGCACTTTTTACCGGTAACGGCGAGTTGATCGGACAATTGTGGCTGTTCTGGGTAGCCCCGATAATCGGTGCGATTTTGGCAGGTATCGTTTACAAATACCTTGCTCCAGAAGAAGAATAATCTCGTAGATATATAAGAAAGGAGCCATCCGTCAACTGACGGATGGCTCCTTTTTATACTGGTGATTAGTATTTGACTGAATCAGATTAGAAACTGAAAGAGATCCGGATTTTCATTCAGGTACTCGTATATAAAACCATTTTCATCCATACGTTTTACCAGACCATTAAAATCTTCTTTTTTCTGTACCTCAATTCCGATAACAGCCGGGCCTTTTTCCCTGTTTGTTTTTTTCGAGTATTCAAAATGAGTAACATCGTCGGTGGGGCCAAGTACTACATCAACAAAAGTACGCAGGGCACCTGCACGCTGTGGAAAGCGCACTATAAAATAATGTTTCAATCCTTCGTAAAGTAAGGAGCGTTCTTTTATCTCTTCGGTGCGGGTGATGTCGTTGTTACTTCCACTGACAATACACACCACATTTTTCCCTTTAATTTCCTCGCGGTAAAAATCGAGAGCAGCAATCGACAAAGCTCCGGCCGGTTCAATAACAATAGCATCGCGGTTGTACAGTTCCAGAATTTTAGTACAAATTTTTCCTTCCGGAACCGATTGGTATTCGTCAACCACCGTTTTGCATATTTCGAAAGTAATATCACCAACACGCTGAACAGCGGCGCCGTCAACAAACTTATCTATTTTTTCCAGCTTAATTACCTGGTCGGCTTCCAACGATTTTTGCATCGATGGTGCTCCGGCTGGTTCTACACCAATAATTTTTGTGTTCGGGCTGATTTGTTTAACACATGCCCCAACTCCGGCCGCCAAACCACCACCGCCGATAGGGATAAACAAGTAGTCGATGGTTTCTGTGGAATCCTGCAAAATCTCCAACCCAACTGTTGCTTGTCCTTCAATAATTTGCGGATCGTCGAAAGGATGTATAAATGACATACCCGTTTTCTGACAATCTTCCAAAGCCGCACGGTGGGCATCGTCGTAGGTATCACCGGTAATAATCACCTCAACATGTGTTTTCCCAAACATTTTAACCTGCTTGATTTTTTGCTTCGGCGTTGTTGTGGGCATATAAATTTTGCCTTCAATTCCTAACAAACGGCACGAGTAGGCAACACCTTGCGCATGGTTTCCGGCACTGGCGCAAACCACTCCTTTTTCGCGTTCGGCATCCGAAAGTTGTGCTATTTTATTGTAAGCTCCACGTATTTTGTAGGAACGTACGATCTGCAGATCTTCGCGTTTTAAAAATACATTGGCATTGAATTCTTCCGAAAGATTCAGGTTTTTCTGAAGCGGTGTGTGAAGCACTATTTCACACAGGTTGTGCTTTGCTGTGGTTATATCTTTTAATTGGGGAAAATATTTCGAGTCGCTCATTGTGCAGTTTTTTTGCAAAGATATATTGGACGCCGCTAAAAGCAAGCTTGCAAAATAGATTTTATGACTTTTAACAGAAGATAAATGCACCAATGATTGCAGTCCTAACAGAAACGATTAAAACTGCCGCTGCAGAAATATCTTTTATGATTTTGATCTGTGTATTTTTCTCCGGAGAAACAAAATTACATATGCGCTCAATTGCTGAATTGAAAACCTCGGCAGCTAATACAATTCCTACACAAATAAAAATCAGTAACCATTTGGTTCTGGTAATTTCGACGAGCGCTGCCAACGCAATCACGATAGTACTCGTTAAAATGTGAATTCGAAAATTTATTTCATTTTTCCACAAATGCCTAATGCCGTTAAATGCATGTTTAAAACTGAGCAATCTCTTTTCTATAAAAACATTTTTCATGGCTCATAATTTTATAAATATCCTCCCGGCATGTACCGGAAGGATATTGTAGATTCTTACTCTTTATACCAGTTTACTTTACGGGTAGAATACATTAGTGCTGCCAGAAGAACAAATAATCCGATGCTTCCTGCCAGCAATGCAAACGATTCAAGTTGTAACAGGATAAAAATAAAGAGGTAACAGCCTGCTAATCCTAAGCAGGTACCCAGTTGATTTTTGAATTCCGACATAAAACTACGTGTGTAAAAGAATACGAGTATAATTACTGCTAGAGCTGCAACCAGGTACGCCAGGTTAAAACCGAGATGTTCGGAAATGGATAACAGCAGTAAATAGAAAATGCTGATTGCCGATCCAACCATAATGTACTGAAACGGGTGAATGCGTTGCTTCGATAACACCTCGAACATAAAGAATACCACAAAAGTGATGATAATAATAAGTATGGCGTATTTGGCACTTCGTATATTCTTTTGGTAATGGTCGGCAAGACTTACCATTTCAACACCGAATTTTGAGTTTTCAATATCGTTTTGGTTAAGCGAGTTGTTGGTGCTTACCCATTGTTGCGGATAGTTGCGGTTAAAATGCAACACGCTCCAGTCGGCCTGAAATCCTTTGTCGTCCACATTGCGATCTGCGGGCAGGTAGTTACCTGTAAAACCGGGATCGTTCCAGGTCGATTCCAGATGAACAGTGGTTTGTTCGCCCAGTGGCGTGAACATCAGGTTTTGACTGCCTTTTAGTTGTAGCTTAATCGAAAATGCCCCGTTCAGGTCGTTTGCATATAGCTCTTTCAACGGAATGGAAACGCCACTGTGTCCGATCGGGGATGAGACTTTTCCTGGAGAAAATGTGTGGGGTTTATCGTTCCAATTCAATTCCAAACCTTTATTGATTCCTCTTAGGTCGCTAATCGAAAGTTGTAGTTGTGCATCGTCCCAGATGATATCTGCAGGTTCGATGTTTAGTTTTCCGAGGTCGATGTCCGCAAAATTCCCGGCAATGGTTAATTCTGCTTCGTAAACATCAACATTGTAAATGCTGCGTTTTAATTCTTTAGGTTGCAGTGTTCCGTTAACCGACAATTCTTTAGGCAGAAAAGTAGCGTAACGTGTCACTTCGTTGTAATTTTCTTCCTCCTCGTTGTAAATTTTCTTTTTAAACGGTACAAATAGGACTGGGCCACTGATGAGTTGTTCGTTCGACCATTTGCTCATCACTTCGTTTACAACCTGCACCGAGCTGATCTGGCGTTCGCCAATCAGGTCGAGTATCATTACTTTAGGTATCAGCAGAATAATAATTAGCATCCCGATCACTAAAAGTTTAAATGATAGAGTTCTGTGGAAACTGATTCCCAGGCGGTCTAAAATGGTTTCTTGTTTTTCCATGATTTAATTGTTTTAAAAGTACTTTGAAATACAAAGTAAGTAGATAAAAAAATTTATTTATTCAGTATATTCTGATTGTTTATTAAATCTTCCAATGCTTTTAAATGCTGCTCAAAAGCCTTGCTGCCACTTGTGGTAACAGCGTAAGTAGTGTTGGGTTTTTTGCCTACAAAGGTTTTATTCACCGAGATGAATTTTTCCTTTTCCAAGGCTTTAATGTGGCTGGCCAGGTTGCCATCGGTTAATTCTAACAAATCTTTTAATTCGTTAAAACTCAGACGCGAATTCACCATTAAGGCCGCCATAACCCCCAGTCTCACTTTGTTTTCAAAGGCCTTATTCAGATTTTGAATCGGATTCTTCACGCTTATGAATTTTTGTTTTCACGATTTAAAAACATGAACCCGTATATAATGTGAACGATTCCAAAACCGATAGCCCAAAAGTAGAGTCCGTAACCCGGAAATATTGCCGCAAACAGTCCTAAAACAATTTCAACCAATCCGAGGCTTAAAATTTCGGGGCGGGTATATTTTGCTGCATTTACCAAAGCGAGTCCGTAAAAAATGAGGAAACATGGACTTATTACACCGTAATAACCACGCAAAGCAAGAACTGTGGTTAGTATTCCGCCGGTTGCCAATGGGATAAGCAAGTTGATCAGTAGCAGTTTTGAGCCCGGTCCCCAAATGGGTTTTTGCTCCTTTTTAGCCTGCTTAACCGTTAAAACATAAATGGTGAAAAGCGACAGAACCAATACGGTAATCCCGATAACAAAAATGGAGGTGAGTACTTCGTTCAAGTTTTCCTGTGGTATGGTGTAGGGAAACTGATGTACGATTCGGTTGGCAAAAAATGCACCAATAAGCGCGTAGATGCCCACCAAAATTCCGGATAATCCGCTCAGTGAAAGGAAACGGCTTGAGCGCTCCATGATGTTGCGGATGTCTTTTAATTCGTTTAACAGCTTTTCTGAGTCATTCATTTTAAAAGTACTTTGAAATACAAAGTAAATAAATGTTTTCTTTAAATGAAAGTGTTTAATGAAATATTTATAGTGTGGGTCATTTTTTTCATACACTATTTAAACCAAAAATGTATTTAAAATTATGTTTGCCGGTTACGGCATATATTTTAATTTCGTTTTTTCTAAATCCTTCGATTAAACAAAACAAATGAAACATTTAACACGGGCCTTCGACGGCCAAAATCAGTGGTGGAAATTTTTGGTGGTTATCGCTATTGCATTGGTGGTTGGGCAAATTGTTGGTGCCATTCCGCTTATTGTTGTAATGGCAGTATCTATTGCTAAAAATGGGGGACAGGTGCCTGCACCGGATAATGCAATGGACCTATCTTCTTACGGAATTGATCCGAACCTAGGGCTGGCACTTATGATTCTGCCATTTATTTTAACCTTGGTTTTAGGAATTGTATTGATCAAATCGTTTCATGAGCGAACAGCAAAAGATCTTGTAAACGGAGGACAAGCTTTCAGATGGAAGCGGTTTTGGCTGGGAGTTGGCGTTTGGGGATTGATAATGTTGGTATTATTTTTCGCACAGTTGTTGATTAGTCCCGACGAACTCGAGTTTCGTTTTCAGCCGGAATTGTTTATCCCCCTGGTTTTTGTTGCAGTACTTTTAATTCCCATTCAATCGGGTACCGAAGAATTTATCTTTAGAGGTTACCTGGCACAGGGAGTTGCAGGATGGACCAAACGTGTGTGGGCGGCTATTCTTATTCCTTCGGTTTTGTTTGCGCTGATGCATGCCGCCAACCCGGAAGTAAAGGAACATGGATTTTGGATGATGATGCCATCGTATTTTGTTTTTGGTTTGGCCTTCGCAATAACAGCCGTGCTTGATGACGGTATTGAACTGGCAATTGGCATTCACGCTATTAATAATACTTTGGGGGCAATATTGGTCACCAGTAAAGAATCAGCGCTTCAAACTCCCTCATTATTTTTTCAGCAAGAAACTGATCCTGTGAGTGAATCCATTGTTTTGGTTCTTTCCTCGGTAATCATGCTGATAATATTTAAACTGATTTTGAAATGGGATTTTTCGATTATCTGGAAGAAGATAGAACCGCCTGCAACGATTGATGAGGTGTAATAAATAAAAAAACCTTCAGGAGTTTTCCTGAAGGTTTTTTTATGTCGTAATGTATAACTGCTTAGTTCTTTGCAATCCACTCAGCGACCCAGTCGCCAACTGCCGATGTACTTTGTGCTGGTCCTTCGGCAATGTCTTCGGTTACAAATCCTTCAGCCATTGATGCAGCAACTGCTTCGCGAATCAATTTACCTTCTACTTTCAGGTCGAAAGCATATTCGAACATCATTGCAGCCGAAAGGATTGTAGCAATCGGGTTAGCAATGTTTTTACCTGCTGCCTGCGGGTACGAACCATGAATTGGCTCAAATACCGAAGTATGTATACCAACTGATGCAGAAGGTAACAATCCAAGCGATCCGGTGATTACACTGGCTTCGTCGGTAAGGATATCGCCAAACATATTTTCGGTAACCATAACATCGAAGTTCTTTGGCCACTGAATAATTTGCATCGCAGCATTATCAACAAACATATATTCTGTTTTGATGTCAGGATAATTCGGAGCCATTTCCTGCGCTACTTCACGCCACAAACGAGAGCTTTCCAATACGTTGGCTTTGTCAACCACAGTAAGCTTCTTGTTGCGTTTGGCAGCAAATTCGTATCCCAGTTTTAAAATACGCTCAACTTCTTCACGTGTGTAAATACACGTATCATATGCAGTATTTCCATCGTCTTTGCGGCCTTTGTCGCCAAAGTACATTCCTCCGGTTAACTCACGGATACAAACAAAATCAGCACCTTCAACCAACTCGCGGCGAAGTGGCGATTTGTGCAACAGTGATTCAAAAGTTTCTACCGGGCGAATGTTGGCATACAATCCCAGTTTTTTACGCATGGCCAGCAAACCCTGCTCAGGACGAACCGGAGCTTTTGGATTGTTGTCGAATTTTGGGTCGCCAATAGCGCCAAAAAGTACGGCATCCGATTTCATACACAGTTCGTGTGTCTCTTCCGGATACGGATCTCCAACAGTGTCGATGGCAATAGCACCTGTCAGTGCTTCGGTGTATTCTAATTCGTGATTAAATTTAGTTGCAACAGCTTTCACTGCTTTCATAGCCTGATCAACAATCTCAGGTCCGATCCCGTCACCGGGCAATAATGCAATGTTCAGTTTCATTTTTTTATTAATTATCGGACATATACAAGTGTACGTCCGAGGTCGTTTTTATTTTTCGTTTTTTAATTCTTCCAGTTTTGCGGCATCAAACTCATTTTCCAGCACATTCAACATCCTTGTAGTGGCCAAAATTGCGGCTGCATTTTGGTCGGGATGTAAACCTTTGGTTTTAAATTCGTGATCGTTGTTGCGCCAGGTAATAACCGTTTCAACCAGGGCATTGGTGTTTCCGCCCGGAGGAATGGTTACCACATAGTCGACTAATATCGGGAATGTTTTGTCGAGGCGTTTATAAATTTTTCCTAATGACTTTACAAAAGCATCGTATTGTCCGTCACCGTCGCTGTATTCTTCGTAAACTTTTCCATCAATTTCCAACGAAACATTGGCCATCGGACGCAATCCCATAGTGTAACTGATGGAGTAATTTACCACTTTTACCCGTTGCTCAAAAAGTTCGTTTTCCAACACATCGGCAACAATATATGGAAGTTCGTCACTGGTGATGGTCTCTTTCTGGTCGGCCAGTTCGATAACCTTGTCTGTCACCTTTTTCAGTGACTCTTTGTCTAACTCAATACCAAGGTCTTCAAGGTTCTTTTTGATATTGGCTTTGCCCGAAGTTTTCCCCAGAGCGTACTGGCGTGTACGGCCAAAACGTTCAGGAAGTAAGTCGTTAAAATAAAGGTTGTTTTTGCTGTCGCCATCAGCATGAATTCCACTACACTGTGTAAATACAAATTCGCCGATCAACGGTTTGTTGGTTGGAATACGAATTCCTGAAAATGACTCTACCAGTTTCGAAACCTTGTTTAACTGGGCTTCGTTCACCCGGGTTTTCATTTGCAGGTGATCTTTAATCGTGGCAATTACACTCGAGAGTGGTGCATTCCCGGCACGTTCTCCCAAACCATTAACGGTTGTGTGTACACAACGGATTCCGGCTTTCATCGCATGAAAAACGTTGGCAATGGCCAAATCGTAGTCGTTGTGTGCATGAAAATCGAATTCAACATCTGGAAAGCTTTCGATCATTTCGTGACAGAAATCGTAAGTCTCGTCCGGATCAAGGATTCCCAGCGTATCGGGAAGCATAAAACGCTCCACCTTTTCGTCTTTCAGGCTCGATATCATAAAGTGCACGTAGTCTTTCGAACTGCGCATGCCGTTCGACCAGTCTTCAAGGTAAATGTTCACCCTGATCCCCATTTCGTCGGCATAGTTCAGCACCTGCTTAATGTCGGTCACGTGTTGTTCCGGCGTTTTTCGTAACTGCTCGGTAACGTGTTTGTACGATCCTTTGCACAAGAGGTTAATTACTTTTCCTCCGGCTTTGGCAATCCATTCCAGCGAAATTTTTCCATCAACAAATCCAAGGACCTCAACTTTATCGAGGTGCCCTTTTTGTGCCGCCCAATTCATCACCTTCTGAGTACCTTTGAATTCTCCTTCAGATACCCGTGCAGAGGCTATTTCAATGCGGTCTACCATCACATCCTCAAGCAACACCTTGGCCACACTTAGTTTTTCCCCGTCGCTGAACGACACCCCGGAGGTTTGTTCGCCATCGCGCAGGGTAGTATCCATAATGGTCAGGAGTTTTCCTGAAATTTCTACTGCTTTGCCTGTCATTTTTGTCTGTCTGTTTATGTAGAGAGGGTCCCACTTCCGGTGAAACCCTCCATATAATTACGCCTGTTCAAATTCTGCTATTTGCTCCTTCATTTCAACCAGGTAGTCGATATCATCCAATCCGTTTTGCAAACAATGTTTTTTGTACGGATTAATCTCGAAATCAGAAGATTCTCCAGTAGCAGTTATGGTGAATTTCTGATTGGAAAGATCGACTTCGAAAGTTGAATCTGCATCTTTTTCAATCTGAGCAAAGATTTGCTCAAGGAACTCTGGTGAAACAACAACCGGTAGGAGGCCGTTGTTCAACGCATTTCCTTTAAAAATGTCGGCGAAAAAGCTTGAAACAACTACACGGAAACCATAATCGTAGATGGCCCATGCAGCGTGTTCGCGGCTCGATCCACTACCAAAGTTTTTGCCGCCAACCAGGATTTTACCGGAATAGGTGCTGTTGTTCAACGGGAAATCAGCTTTTGGACTTCCATCGTTTTCATAGCGCCAGTCGCGGAAAAGGTTGTCGCCAAATCCTTTACGTTCTACAGCTTTCAGGAAACGAGCTGGAATAATCTGGTCGGTATCTACATTTTCGATTGGCAGTGGTACTGCCGAAGTATTTATTATTGAAAATTTATCGTATGCCATTTTTTACAATTTTTGCAGAGTGCTAAGAGCAGAGTGCTTAGCGATTTTTCTCGCTTCGCTCTGTGCGCTTTGCGCTGTGCGGTTCTACATCATTTCTCTAGGATCTGTAATAACTCCTGAAACTGCGGCAGCGGCTGCTGTAAGCGGGCTGGCAAGCAAGGTGCGAGCACCCGGTCCCTGGCGACCTTCAAAGTTTCTGTTCGAAGTTGAAACAGAATATTTACCAGTTGGAATTTTGTCGTCGTTCATTGCTAAACATGCCGAACATCCCGGTTGACGCAATTGGAAACCTGCTTCCTCTAAAATTGGAACAAGTCCTTCAGCTTCAATCTGGTTTTGTACCTGTTTTGATCCCGGTACCAACCAGGCAGTTACGTTGTCGGCTTTTTTCTTTCCTTTTACAAAAGAGGCAAATTCGCGGAAATCTTCAATACGGCCGTTGGTACAGCTTCCAAGAAATACAAAATCAACCGGCTTGCCTTTCATGGCATCGCCTTCGTTGTATCCCATGTATTGCAACGATTTCTGGTAAGTTGTTTTGTCCGTTCCTTCCATTCCTTCTGAAGTTGGAATAGTCTGCGAAACGCCAATTCCCATTCCCGGGTTTGTTCCGTAAGTGATCATCGGTTCAATGTCGGCAGCATCAAATGTGTATTCAGTATCGAAAACAGCATCTTCGTCAGATTTTAACTCCGCCCATTTTTCCATGGTTTTGTCCCACTCTTCACCTTTTGGAGCGAACTGACGACCTTTTACATAGTTGAAAGTTGTTTCGTCCGGAGCGATCATACCACCACGGGCACCACTTTCAATACTCAGGTTACAAAGTGTCATGCGTCCTTCCATCGACAGGCTGGTGATTGCCGAACCTGCATACTCGATAAAGTGACCCGTACCACCACTGGTTGAAATTTTAGAGATGATGTACAATGCGATATCTTTTGCAGTTACACCTTTATCTAAAGTTCCGTTAACGGTGATGCGCATTTTCTTTGGTTTAGGCTGCATAATACACTGGCTGGCCAAAACCATTTCCACCTCGCTGGTACCAATACCAAAAGCAATGGCTCCAAAAGCTCCGTGCGTAGACGTGTGGCTGTCGCCACAAACGATGGTCATTCCCGGCTGGGTTAAACCCATTTCAGGGCCGATAATGTGCACCACGCCGTGTCCTTCAGTTCCCAATCCGTGATAAACGATACCGTTCTCATCGCAGTTCTTTTTCAGCATGTCAACCTGGTTGCGCGAAAGCTCGTCTTTAATCGACATGTGCTGGTTGATTGTTGGAACGTTATGGTCGGGAGTAGCAGTGGTCTGATCCGGACGATATACTTTTAATCCGCGGTTTTTCAATCCTAAGAAGGCAACCGGACTCGTTACTTCGTGAATAAAGTGACGGTCGATATATAATACATTTGGGCCGCCTTCAACTTGCTTCACCACGTGTGCATCCCAAATTTTATCAAATAATGTTTTTGCTGTCATGATTTCTTTCCATTTAGTATATGGATTCAACTTTTATTCTCTTTAACACTCATCCCCCTGCTCCTTCGTCGCCTTCCCCCTTCGAAGGGGGATAGAGGGGGATGAACTGTCTTTATCATTTGTTCTTAGTCTAATTTATTCTCCTACAGGCAATTTATTTATTGCATCAAGGAAAGCTTCAACTGCCGCAGTAATAATGTCGGTGTGTGCACCAAATCCGTGGTAGATTGATTGATCGTACTCTACCTGCATATGTACTTTTCCAATATCGTCGCTTCCTCGGGTAATGGCCTGTACAAGAAACTCCTCGATGATTACCTGGCGGTGGATGATTTTTTTCACCGCTTTAATCGCTGCATCAACCGGTCCGTTTCCGGAAGTTGTTGCATCGAATTTTTCTCCTGCAATATTCAATCGAACCGAAGCCATCGGTTTTAATCCTTTTCCGGTAACTACCTGCAGGTAGTCCAATTTAATTCGGTGCTCTTTGCGTGTTGCATCGCCAACCAATAACGCGATATCGTCATCACGGATGTCTTTTTTCTTGTCGGCCAATTTCAAGAACTCTTCGTAAACCTCGTCCAGTTTTTCTTTATCCAACTCGAAACCTAACAATTCCAAACGGTGTTTCAGTGCGGCGCGTCCACTTCGTGCAGTCAATAAAATCGCCGATTCGTTGATACCCACTTCAACCGGATCCATGATCTCGTAATTCTCGCGGTTTTTCAATACACCATCCTGGTGAATTCCCGATGAGTGTGCAAACGCATTACGACCAACCACTGCTTTGTTTGGCTGAACAGGCATATTCATCAATGTTGAAACCAAGCGGCTGGTTCCGAAAATTTTCTTGGTATTTACACCGGTTTCAATTCCCAGCGATTTGTAATGTGTTTTTAATGTCATTACCACTTCCTCTAAAGAAGTGTTACCGGCACGTTCACCAATTCCGTTAATAGTAACCTCTGCCTGGCGAGCTCCATTCAGAATTCCTGAGATAGTGTTGGCAGTTGCCATTCCCAAATCGTTATGACAGTGTGTTGAAATGATCGCTTTGTGAATGTTTGGTACGTTGTCCATCAGGTATTTGATTTTTGCACCAAATTCGTGTGGTAAAGTGTAACCGGTAGTATCAGGAATATTTACGACTGTTGCACCGGCTTTAATTACTGCCTCTATTACGCGGGCCAGGTACTCGTTCTCGGTACGACCTGCATCTTCGGCATAAAACTCTACATCTTCAACGTATTTTTTTGCGTATTTCACTGCCTCAACACCACGCTCGATAATTGCATCGGGATTAGAGTTGAGTTTGTGGTAAATATGAAAATCAGATGTTCCTATTCCGGTGTGGATACGACCTTTTTTGGCGTATTTGAGTGATTCGGCTGCAACATCAATATCTTTTTGTACTGCGCGGGTTAAGGCTGTAATTGTTGGCCATGTAACCGCTTTCGAAATCTCTACTACCGATTCAAAATCGCCGGGGCTCGAAATAGGGAATCCTGCTTCAATAACATCAACTCCCAATTCCTGCAATGCTTTGGCAACTTCAATCTTTTCTACCGTGTTCAACTGGCAACCCGGGACCTGTTCTCCGTCTCTCAAAGTTGTGTCGAAAATGTAAAGTCTGTCGCTCATGATCTATTTGTTTTTCAATTTTTATTTTGCTGTCTAATCAAGTTTCTTTTTCAAATCATAAAGCTCAGTTTCGAGCTTTCTTGTACTAAAAAAGCCATCCTCAAATTGAGAATGGCTTCTTTAATCCAATATCGTTAATCAACACACCATTCTCATTTCTTTCTTGTTAGAAGAAGAATACCAATAATGAGGCTAAGAAGAGAAATGTTGATATTTTTTGTCATTTGCTTATGATTTCCTGCAAATATGAAAATATTATTTTAAAATGAAAATGAAATGGGGCTTTTTTATTAAAAAAAGAAGAATAATACTGAAATGTCTGTAATGCGTTAACATTGAAGTAACTTTATTTGAAGGCAAAAGGAAAAAGTAGAAAGGTAAAAGTGAAAGGCAAAAGTTGGTGTCATCTCGATCCGTCAGTGGACGGAGAGAGATCTGTTACTGGATACTGGATGTTGGATTTAGTACAGTCTCAATAAACAGTATCGAATATCTAATACCTAATGACCAATGACTATTGACCAGTTACTTTTTCTTCTTCTTCAGTCACCTCTTTCTTTTCAGGTCGCCAGAAAATATCGTCTTTGGAGAGAGGACGTAGTTTGATTTTCCATTCGAATCCGGGTAGCGTTTTTTCGCTTTCATCCAGTTTCAAAATTGGTTTTAACTGTCCTTCGGGTTGTTTTTGAAAAGCGATCGCATCAATTTTTCCTTCTTTAAAACGGATACCAATATTGCTGCTTTCTGCTCTGTTCAATCCAATAACGGCTTCTTTGTCGCGGGCATAATACAGGGTTTGCCCGTTACCGTCAACATCAATATTTCGTAGTTTGCCATTAACGATGTAACCGGTCATGTTTTTGCCTTTTATCTGATCGTACCGCCCCGAATCCTGCTTCGAAATAATAAAACTATTTTTTTTCAGGTGCATTTCGTTGGGAGCAGTGGTGTGCTGAATCATTTCGATGTAGTCGGCACTAAGCTGGTGTTGTTCGCTCCAGATAACCGGATTACGGTGCAGTTGAACCAACGAATCTTTAGTGAAATACATCAGCGAATCGCAGAGCCCCTGTATGTCGTTTCTGAAAAAACGTACTCCGTAGTAGGCCATCACCAGGTTTTCTCCATCAATGGTGTCGGGAATACTTTTTAATGTGTCGGCATGTAAAAAGAGGCTGTCGGTTTCGTTGTATGTAATAAATACAGCCGAGTCGGTGGCAATCGCCGTTTCCTTTTCTTCGTTATAAATAACCTTGTTTCCCTGAATTATAGTGCGATTTTCAAAGTCTTCGATAAACACATCTCCTATAGCCAAGCCATCGCCATTTTCTTTGTTGTAACTTATTTGTTTGGCTTTTATCGACTGGGTGTCGTTATAAACCATTGGATGCAGATTAAGATCGGCCTCGCCGGTTTGTGTGTTGTACCAGCCATCTTCGGCATAAAGTGTATTTACCGAGTCGCGAATTGTAGTTGGCCCCTTAAAAAAGATCACTTCGGTTTGTGTGTTGTAACGAAGATCTTCACTGTCGATAGTGTACTTGTCGGAAAAACCTACTACACTGTCGGTGAAATGTGCTTCATTATCGTCGAGGAAGTACTGTCCCACTTTACTTGTAAGTGTGTTGGTGCTGTCAACGATCTTTCCGCCACAATCATAGTAACCAACGTTTAAGTTCATGTCGTAATCCAGCGTGTCGGTGTAAAGAGTAATTTCCGGATTTACCAGCTTTACATTCTTTATGGCCTGCGCGAAACTGCGGTCGCCATCGTAATAAACTTTGCGGGCATACAGATGTAGCGTGTCGCCCTGATTAATATGTACATTGCCAAAAGCATCCACCCGGTTCGAGCCTTCGTAAGTATAGGCACTGTCGCAATACATCATTATTCCTTCGTGCTTGATAATAACATCGTTTACAAGGCGCTGCGCATTGGCAATACTCTGGCTTTGTACAAGTGATTCGGCCTGTATAATTTCCACCTGTTTCTTCTCTTGGGCTGCAGCTTTTTCTGTTGTAAGAAAAAGAACAGATAGAAGAAGGAGCGAGGTTAAAATGCGCAATCGAGCGCTAGTATTAAAACGATAAAAAGACATTAAAGCAATTTGTCGATGATTTCGTCGATTGAAATATTTTCAGCTTCGGCTTTGTAGTTTTTGATAATCCGGTGTCTCAGAATTGATGGTGCAACGGCTTTTACATCCTCAATGTCGGGCGAGTACTTACCATGCAACGCTGCATGAGTTTTAGCTCCCAACACAAGGTATTGAGATGCACGTGGCCCGGCACCCCATTTCAGGTACTGGTTCGAAATCTCTGCCGCATTTTCATTCTCCGGACGGGTTTTAGCCGCCAATGTAACTGCATAACGCAATACGTTGTCGTTTACCGGAATTTTACGAATCAGGTCCTGATAGTACAGGATTTCCTTACCCGAAATTACCGGCTTTAACTCGGTATTTTGTATGGTGGTTGTATTTTTTACAATCGTAATTTCGTCTTCCAGTTTTGGATAATCGAGCCACACCGAAAACATAAAACGGTCGAGCTGCGCTTCGGGCAGAGGATAAGTTCCTTCCTGCTCAATCGGGTTTTGCGTAGCCAGTACAAAAAACGGTTTGTCCAGCTCAAAATGCTGACCAGAAGCAGTAACTGATTGTTCCTGCATAGCTTCCAACAGCGCCGATTGAGTTTTTGGCGGTGTACGGTTAATCTCGTCGGCCAGAATAATGTTGGCAAACAAAGGTCCTTGTATGAATTTGAAGTTACGTTCGTTGTCGAGAATTTCAGTACCGATAATATCTGATGGCATCAGGTCGGGAGTAAACTGAATACGGTTGTATTTTAATCCCAGAATTTTGGCAATGGTAGTTACCAGCAAGGTTTTTGCCAGTCCGGGTACACCGATCAGCAAAACATGCCCACGGCTGAACAGCGAGATCAGAACCTGAGTTACAATCTCATCCTGCCCATAAATTACGGTGGTTATCTCTTTCTTCAGGTCTTCGTATTTGGCCCGAAGTGCATCTAAGGCTTCAACGTCGTTCTTAAAATTCATAAATAAAATTTGTGGGTTATTTTATCCAGTTGTCAAAATCGAAGTTACAGTTGGCGTAAGTTCTGTCGATACGGATATAGGTTTGCGACTGACGTTCAGCAATCCACTCCTTCAATACCGTTTCTTTCTTTTTGGCCAGGTACATATCGGAAAGTGTTTGGTAGTCGTCCTGAAGATTGGCTTTATGTGAATCGATTTTTTTCAGCAGCTTAATAATTTTGTAAATCTCCTGCTGGTTTTCCGCATCGATGGTCTCGAAAGGCCTTGAAATTTCATTCAGGTTCATTGCGGTAATTACTTTACTTACATCGGCATCAACTTCTTCAATTGAAAATTTCGACGACATGGTGTTTCCGTTGATTGCAATACCACCATTGTTCCTGGTATTTTTATCGTACGAGAACATTTGTGCTGCCTGGTCGAATGCAATTTCATCCTTACGAATCAGGTTGGCCAAACTGTCCAATCGTTCGTAAGCTTCTTCTTTTGCTTCTACCGAAACTTTTGGTTTCATCAGAATATGACGTGTGTTTACTTTTCCTCCTTGTTTGTCAACCAACTGAATGATGTGGTATCCAAACGCACTTTTTACCACGTTCGAAACCTTGTCGCCTTTCAGGTTGAACGCTGCGGCTGCATAAGCCGGATCAAGTTGTGCGCGGCCTGAGTAACCGATAACACCACCATCTTTTGCTGATGGGCCTTCAGAGTAAATTACTGCCATTGCAGCGAAGCTCGAACCGTTCTCGATACGTTTTTTAATCTCACGTAATTTGGCTTTTACACGGTTTTCTTCCTCAAGGTCGATCTGTGGCTGAACAGTAATTTGTGCATACTCGTATTGTGTAGGAATGGTAGGTATTTCTTCGGGAGCAAGGTTACGGTAATTGTAACGCACCTCGGATGGAGTTACCGTTACATTCTCTACAATTTTTGAGCGCATTTGCTGACTTAACAACTGCTCGCGAATAGCTTCCTGCATATCGGCTTTAATACTTGCAATAGGTTTGTTGAAATAGGTTTCAACGGCTTTTTCGTTACCAAAATGTTGCAGGTACATCTGCAGCTGGGCATCCATTTGCTGGTTTACCTGGCTTGGTGTAACTGTAATTAAGGTATCCAGCTCGGCCTCTGCAACCAATAGTTTGTTGATTAGAAAATCTTCCAGTATCTCGCACTTCATATCGCCTTCAGAGGTAATTCCCTGAGCCTGATTATTGATGTGCATGGTTTCGATATCGGATTTCAAGATAATGTTACCACCAACCACGGCTACGATTTGGTCGATAACTTTATCCTGAGCATTTGCTCCGGTAAGTACCGCCAGCAAAAGCATCAATGTTACAAAAGTTCTAGTCATCTTATTTTCGCTAATTTGTTTTCGAATCATATTTTCTGAATTTCTTTTTTCTTACACCTTCAGTGTAAATATTTTCCTCAATTTCTTTTAGGAACCTGATTTTTCGTTGATTGAGTATCAGGTTCTTTATGTTGTTTCGCACAAAATCGATCGGTGCAAGGTCGTTGGTTAATTTGTAATCATGAATGCTGACAAGATAATAATAATTTGAATCATTCATTTCATACAGGTCTTTTCGGCTCAGAAAAGTAGCATCGTCTTCCACCTCAACCGGGAAGTTATTTTTCAGGGCCTGGAAACTGATCCACTCATCGGCCGAGATATTAACCTTTTTTGCATACCGTCCGCAATAATCGCGTAGTTCGTCCAGTCCTTCGGGCGATGTGTCGGCAACCAGCCCTTTTACCAGTTCCGGATTTGCCAGATCGCCGGGAATCATTACAAATGTTGCTTTAACAATGCTGTAATTCAGGTTGAAATTTCCCTGGTTGTTGTTGTAATAAGTTTCAATCTGCTCTTCGGTAACAAGGGTATCCATTCGCTGTTTAATCAGCTCGTTTTTGTACTTGTAAATAATCAGCGAGTTACGGTATTCTTCCAGTTCTGCGGTTAAATCTTTTTGTTGGGCACTTAAGTTTTCGTCGGCTTTTTGTATCAGCAATTCCTGCTTAATCCATTTGTCGATGTAATCGTTGCTCATCGAAATGCTGTCTTCCGTGCTTATACCTTTTGGCAATATTTCCTGAACTTTCGATTGGTAAAGTACTTTCTCTCCAACGCTTGCAACCGGCTCATCGTTACTCTCCGACGAACATCCGGCAATTACAACTGCCAAAACAATGATAATACCATATGTGATTCGCTGTTTAAGCACCTTCGATGGTTTTTAGCAGTTTTTTATTCACTTTAACTTTGTGTTTCGATCGTAGCTCTTTGAGCCATTGTTCTTCCAAATAATTCTGATAGTCGGAGATAAATAATCCCCTAGCTTCATCGAGTGTTTTTGGTTCGGGATCAATTTTATCGCCACGAATAAATGTTGTAGCACTGTCAAAATTATCCGGGTCTTTGCCGTTCCAAACGTAATAATCAACAATAGGATTTTGGGCTTCTTCCCAGGCGCCGCTCTCAATCGAAATAAGTTCTTCGCCGTTGTTATTTATATGGGCCAGTACTTCATCAGCATTCATTCCGGCACCAAAAAGATCTTCAGCTTCCTCGCGAACCGACACATCGTTACAGCTAATTAAATAACCTTTAAAACGGTCGCCCCACATGTGCTTGTTCTTATCTTTTTCGTAGAACTTTTCCAATCCGGTTGTGTCTTGCGACGCATATTTCCAGATCTTTTCCTGCGAAATATTAAACAACAGAATTCCGTCGTGGTATTCGTTCATCAGGTAACGAAACTCAGGGTATTTCTCTTCCAGTTTCGAATCCTCGAGATTGGTAATCTCATCGCTTACCCAACGGTCGTAAACCGAAAGATAAGTGCCTGATTTTATTTTATTGTCCGCAACAAATGCTTCAAGCTCTTTTGGTCCAAATTCCTGATTGTCGATTGTAAATAAAGTAGTTGCAGGAAGATCGTTACTTTCAGTTATCTGAATATCGGCCAATTGAGCTTTTGCCGCTTCATCCTCCTGAAAGTTATATGCCGTTTTCAGTTTTTCGATAAATACCTTTTTACCGGATTCCAATCGTATTGGATCTTTTTTAATCTGGCTTTCGATGGTTGCCCGTGCTTCTTCAAACGGCGGAACCGGGCGTGCATTTAGGCGTTTTATAATGTGGTAACCAAAAGGAGTTTCAACCGGCTGAGTAAAATCGCCGTTGTTTTTTAACGTAAAGGCCGGATCCGAAAATTCGGCAACAATTCTTCCTGCTGCAAACCATGGCATTTCGCCGCCACGAACTGCAGAGCGACGGTCTTGCGATTCGTTTTTGGCCATTTCGGCAAAGTCGGCACCATCAAGCAACAGCTGGTAGATGGAGTCGATGGCTGCTTTTGCTTTGATTTTTTCAACCGCAGGAGCTTCGCGTGGAATATTTTTCATGATATGAGCCACCAGAATCTCACCTTTGTTCTGACGAACATCGTGAACTTTAATAATGTGGTAGCCAAAATCGGTTTTTACCGGATCGGAAATCTCTCCAACGGGTGTGTTAAAAGCGGCATCTTCAAAAGGAACTACCATTGTAAAAGCCGAAAAATATCCGAGTCGTCCTTTATTCGATTTTGCCGAAGGGTCTTCTGAATATTCGATAGCCGCTTCTTCGAATGATTTACCGGCGACTATCTCATTTCGAATCGCTCTTATTTTATCCAGTACCTCTTTTTTCTTTTGTTCCGAAGCATTGGCATCGACACGCAATAAAATATGGCTGGCATCAACTTCGAGCGTCATTCGCCGGTAGAGTTCTTCTACCTGATGTTCGCTATAATCTATATCGGTAAGATATGGGGCCGCAACTTCTTTCCGGTAACCAGCCAATTCGGTTATAAATGCCTGGCTGGTATCCATTTTTAAGGCTTCGGCCTCAACAACTTTAAGTTTAAAATTTATAAACAGGTCGAGGTATTCTTCCGGCGACTTTTTGTCTTCATTCGAATACAGGTTGCTGTTGTTTTTCTGGTAAATGTGTTCAAATTCATCTTTGCTTATTTCCTGGTTGCCAACTGTTAAGAGTACTTCCGACTGTTGGGCAAAAGCCGTCAGCGAAAAGACAACAAAAAGAACCAGCGAAAATAAAATCCTGTTCATTTTAAACTTTCGATTTAAGATTTGAACGAATATGCTTGTGTAGCTTTTAATCGTTTCTGCCGTTACTACAAGGCAGGCCGCTTTTATTGGCGGCTGCTGTAGTTCGGTGCTTCACGTGTAATGCTTACATCGTGCGGATGACTTTCCTGAACGCCGGCATTTGAAATTCGTGTGAATTTAGCTTCCTGTAAAAGTTTGATATTTCTTGCTCCACAGTAACCCATTCCGGCACGAATACCACCAAGTAATTGATAAAGCACTTCGTATAACGATCCTTTGTAAGGAACACGGGCAGCGATTCCTTCAGGAACCAGTTTTTTAATGTCTTCTTCCATGTCCTGGAAATAGCGGTCTTTCGAACCTTTTTGCATGGCTTCAACCGATCCCATTCCACGGTAAGCTTTAAATTTTCTTCCCTGGTAAAGGATGGTCTCACCCGGCGATTCTTCAACACCGGCAAATAATCCACCGGCCATCATCGAATCGGCACCGGCAGCCAAACCTTTTACAAAGTCGCCTGAGTAACGTAAACCACCATCGCCAATTACAGGAACACCTGCATCTTTAATGGCTTTTGAAACATTGTAAATAGCAGAAAGCTGAGGAACTCCAACACCGGCAATTACACGGGTGGTACAAATCGATCCGGGACCAATTCCAACTTTAACGGCGTCGGCACCGGCACTAACAAGTAGTTTTGCTGCTTCGGCAGTGGCAATGTTTCCGGCAACAACATCCTTCTCCGGATATTTTGCTTTAATACGTTTTAGCATGTCAACCACACCTTTGGTATGTCCGTGTGCAGTATCCAAAACAAGTGCATCAACCTGTGCTTTTACCAGTGCATCAACACGGTCTAGCGTGTCGCCGGCAATACCAACACCGGCAGCTACGCGCAAACGGCCTTTTTCATCTTTGCAAGCCAGCGGTTTATCTTTTGCTTTGGTAATATCTTTATAAGTTACCAGGCCAATAAGTTTGTTTTCCTTATCAACTACAGGTAGTTTTTCAATTTTATGACGCTGAAGAATTTCAGCAGCTTTGTGCAAGTCGGTTGATTCGGTTGTTGAAACCAGGTTTTCGCTGGTCATTACTTCCGAAATCGGACGGCTCATATTCAGTTCAAAACGCAAATCGCGGTTGGTAACAATACCTACCAGGTGTCCGTGTCCGTCAACAACAGGAATACCACCAATTTTGTATTTTGCCATAATATCAAGCGCATCTTTCACTTTTTTCTCAGGAGTGATGGTGATCGGATCGTAGATCATACCATTTTCGGCACGTTTTACAGTTGTAATCTGGTGTGCCTGCTCCTCGATCCCCATATTTTTATGAATTACACCGATACCACCTTCGCGTGCAATGGCAATCGCCATTTTGCTTTCGGTAACTGTGTCCATTGCTGCCGATAAAATTGGCGTGTTAATCACAATGTTTCTGGTAAATCTCGAAGATAGATCAACTTCGCGTGGTAATAACTCTGAATATGAGGGAATTAAAAGAACATCATCGAAGGTTAATCCTTCAAATTGAATTTTGTCTTCTAGAAACGACATGCCTAACTATTTTAATGTTTTTATTAAAGCGCAAAACTACAAAAAAATAGTGGACCAGAGCTGATTTATTTGCGCTGTGCCTACTTTTGAAGAATAAAAATTGTTAAAGGTTAAAATGATTTCTTAATTTGTATTAATGGAAGACTTCAGGCAGATACTTACCCGCTATTGGGGCTACCCCGATTTCAGACCGCTGCAGCTCGAAATTATCGAGTCTGTTGCAGCCGGTAACGACACGCTTGGATTAATGCCGACCGGCGGAGGAAAATCAATAACATTTCAGGTTTATTCGCTTTCGCAGGAAGGACTTTGTGTGGTGGTAACTCCATTAATTGCCTTAATGAAAGACCAGGTGGAAAGCCTGAATAAAAAAGGTATAAAAGCGCTGGCCGTACACAGTGGCATGTCGGCTCGCGAAATAAAACTCACGCTCGACAATGCGGTTTGGGGGAATTACAAGTTTTTGTATGTGTCGCCCGAACGATTGAATTCAGAACGGTTTCTGGAGCGCCTGGCGCAAATGAATATAAACTTGTTAACGGTTGACGAGGCACACTGTATTTCGCAATGGGGGTATGATTTTCGCCCGAGTTATTTGAGTATTATAAAAGTACGGGAGTTGCTGCCCAAGGTAAAAATACTGGCGCTTACAGCAACTGCAACACCAAAGGTGGCCGACGATATTCAGGACAAATTGGGTTTCAAAGAGAAGAATTTGTTAAAAATGTCGTTCCACCGCGAAAACCTGAGTTACTTGGTACGTCATGTTGAAAACAAAACGGGATATCTGCTTGATTCATTAAAAAAGGTAAAAGGTTCGGGAGTGGTTTATGTGCGCAGCCGGAAAGCCACGCGCGAAATTGCTGATGAGCTGAAACAGCAGGGAGTTTCTGCAAGTTATTACCATGCCGGTTTAAGCAATCTTATTCGTAGTTCAAGGCAAGACGACTGGCTTAGCGGAAGAACACGGGTGATTGTGGCCACCAATGCTTTTGGAATGGGGATTGACAAACCCAACGTTCGTTTTGTAATTCATATTGATTCGCCCGATTCGCTGGAAGCGTATTACCAGGAGGCGGGCAGGGCAGGCCGCGACGGGAAAAAATCGGCTGCGGTACTGTTATATAATAATGCCGATACCACAAAACTTAAAAAACACATCTCCGTTTCGTTTCCTGAAACCGATAATATAAAACGTATTTACGATTCACTTTGTAACTATTTTCAGGTTGCGGTGGGGCACGGAAAAGGGCAGGTGCACGAATTTAGTTTGCAGGGATTTGCGCAGGCTTATAAATTTCAGCAGGCGATGGTGTATAATAGCCTGAAAATTCTGCAACGTCAGGAATATCTCGAATTTACCGAGCAGGTTGATAGTCCGTCGCGGGTGTATTTCCCGATTTCGCGCGATGAATTATACAAATTCCAGGTTGCCAACGCAAAACTCGACGATTTTATAAAGCTGTTATTACGATCGTATACCGGATTATTTAGTGGTTATGTGGCCATCGATGAGGAGTTGCTCTCGAAACGTTCGGGGCTCAATCGCGAGCAGGTTTATAATTACCTCAAACATTTGCGCCAGTCGAAAGTACTCGATTATGTTCCAAGCAGTCAAACACCGTTTATCTATTTCACAAAAGAGCGGGTACATATCGATCGGATAAAAATATCGAAAGAGAATTACGATCTGCGTAAAAAGGATTACACCGAAAAAATAGAGTCGGTTATTCATTATGCAACCGATTCAACCACATGCAGAAGCCAGATTCTCTTGCAATATTTTGGTGAAACTGATGCTGCACCATGTGGCACTTGCGATATCTGCAAAGAAAAACAAACGCTGGCATTAAGCGATTACGAGTTCGAAACGGTAAGCAAAAAAGTAAAAAAACTTCTTGAGGATCCATGTACCTACGAAAATCTACTGTTTAAGTTAAAAGGTGAACAGCAAAAAATGCGCGAAGTGATTAAGTGGTTACTCGATAACAAAAAAATTATCTACCGCATTGATAATTTGTTGGAGTGGAAGGAGTAGCGGACTCAAGGCAAAAGTAGAAAGGCAAAAGGTAAAAAGGAAAAAGTTTCAAGTTTACTCATTTGCGCATAAACTCATTCACTTTCTTCCCTTACATTTTCTCAATCTCTTTCAATCTACCTCAATCTTTAATCCTTATCTCATAATTCTCCCGTTTCCATCTCTTTACTCTGTCTTAAAAATCTTTACTACTTTTGCAGCAGTTTTTTATTCGGAAAATTTAGATGCTCGTATGGATCAGATCGTATATTCAAAAAATGTTGTTGAATTTGTAACAGTGGCTAATGAGTACTGTTCTACCATCGAAAATGTGTCGCATCTAACTGCAGAAGAAAATCTTGCAAAGTTGCAAAAGTTACTGCCATTACTCTATTTGAAGGCTTCGGTTGTTGAGAAGATTGAAATGGTAATGGACGAGGAATTGGAGAAATTCGTAAACGAGCTCGACTATAATGTATTGCATCAGAAATGGTTGCAATTGTTGGGAGAGCACGATGGTTTTTACGAAGTTTTCGACCCGAATATTCAGTTTGGTGAAGAAACAGTTCGCGCCAGTATTTCTGAAAACCTGATGGACATTTATCAGGATTTGAAGGATTGTATCACAAATTACAGCATTGGTAACGAAGAAGTAATGAACGATACGATTTCGGAGTGTATCTACCATTTTGAGGAATTCTGGGGGCAGCAGCTGGTAAATGTTATGCGTGCAGTACACATGCTGGTATACAGCAGTGCCGATTTTTCGGAAAAAAGTAATAACGAAGAAGTGGTTCCGGGAAAAGGAAATCCGGCGTGGCTGGATAAATTCTGGGGAACCGATCAAGAGGAAGAATAAATGTTTAGAGAAAGTATATCAAACGACGAAATGTCGGGATTGCCGTTAAAACGGTTCGAAGGGCAGATTGTATTGGTCGACTCCTTACACCAGGTAAAACAGGCTATGAAGGAGTTGAATGGAGCAGATATTATTGGCTTTGATACCGAAACAAAACCTTCGTTTAAAAAGGGTGTGGTAAATAAAGTGGCCTTGTTGCAGTTATCAACGAAAGATAAGGCGTTTTTATTCCGCATTAACCGCATTGGTTTACCCCGCGAAATTGTGGAATTGCTGGCTAACGAAAGCATTATAAAACCGGGTGTTGCAATCCGCGACGACATTAAAGGGCTGCAGGAATTTGTGCCTTTTAAACCGGGTGGTTTTGTAGAGCTGCAGGATGAGGCCAAAGAAATGGGCATTCAGAATTTCAGCCTGAAAAAGCTGACAGCCATTGCCTGTGGTTTCCGCATTTCAAAAGGTCAGCAGCTTACCAACTGGGAAGCCGGTGAGCTAACAGAAGCACAACAATATTATGCAGCAACCGATGCGTGGGCTGCACTGGAAATTTTCGAGAACTTTTCAAAAAATTAGAGATGGCAAAAGAGTTTGTCAAAGTAGTATTAAAGTCGGGTAAAGACCAGTCATTACTGCGTTTTCACCCATGGGTATTCTCCGGAGCCATTAAAAAAATGTACGGAACGCCGGCCGAAGGCGAGCTGGTAAAAGTGTATTCAAATAAAGACCAGTTTTTAGGAATTGGGCACTACCAGGTGGGATCAATTGCCATTCGTATTGTGTCGTTCGAAGAGATTGAACCGGATTACGATTTCTGGAAAAGCAAAATAGAAAGTGCCTGGAATCTTCGGAAAAAACTGGGTTTTGAAAATAACCCCGAAACCAATGTTTTTCGTTTGATCCACGCTGAAGGAGACGGAATGCCGGGTCTGATCGTGGACTTCTACAACGGAACTGCGGTAATGCAAATGCACTCCATTGGAATGTATCTTATTCGCGAAGAACTGGTAAAAGCCCTGACGGAAGTGATGGGCGATCAACTAAAAGCGATCTATAATAAAAGTGAAAAAACCTTGCCGTTTAAAGCCGAAGTTAAATCGGAAGATGGTTACTTATTTGGCTCAGAATCGGAAACTGAAGTGAAGGAGTACGGCCTGCGTTTTAAAGTTGACTGGGAAAAAGGGCAGAAGACCGGATTCTTTGTCGACCAGCGCGAAAACCGAAAACTGGTACAGGATTATTCAAAAGACCGCGATGTGTTGAACATGTTTTGTTACACCGGTGGTTTTTCGTTTTATGCCATGAAGGGTGATGCCAAATCGGTGCACTCGGTTGATGCCTCGGCAAAAGCGATCGACCTTACTGATGAGAATGTGGAGCTTAACTTCCCGGGAGACAAACGTCATAAATCGACAGTGATCGATGGTTTTGAATACCTGAAAGACATTCAGGATAAATACGATTTGATTATTCTTGATCCGCCGGCATTTGCCAAACACCGAAATACGCTACCTCAGGCGTTAAAAGGGTACAAACGAATTAATACCCGCGCTTTCGAGCAGATTCGTAAAGGCGGAATTTTGTTTACTTTCTCCTGCTCGCAGGTGGTGTCGAAAGAGAAATTCAGGGAAGCAGTATTCTCTGCAGCAGCCATTGCCGGACGAAATGTTCGTATCCTGCACCAAATGAGCCAGCCAGTAGATCACCCGGTGAATATTTACCACCCCGAAAGTGAATACCTGAAGGGACTGGTTTTATATGTGGAGTAGGAGAGCAAGGCAAAATGAAAAAGTTAAAAGGCAAAAGAACCGATAAGTGATTGAGTTATTGAGCAAATGAGGACAAACTTTGTGTAACTCTGTGCTTCCTTTGTGAAACTTTGTGGTAAAATATAATTACAAAAAAATGCAAGAACTTACAGACAAGTATAACGCCCAACTGGCTGAAAAAACGATTGTAGAAAAATTACAATTCCTGGTTGAACAGCATCCGGGGAAAGTGGTATTTACAACAAGTTTTGGCTACGAAGATCAGGTGATCACCGATATCATTTTCAAAAACGATTTGCCCATAAATGTGGTTACTTTGGATACCGGGCGTTTATTCCCTGAAACATACAAAGTGTACCGCAGTACCCTCGAAAAATATAAGAAGCCGATTAAAGCCTATTTCCCGCCAACTGATGAGGTGGAAAAGTTATTGGAAGAAAAGGGACCTTTCAGTTTTTACGATTCGCTCGAAAACCGCAAAGAATGTTGTTACATCCGCAAGGTAATTCCGTTAAAACGTGCCTTGAAAGGAAACGAAATTTGGATTACCGGATTACGTGCCTCGCAGAGCGATAACCGCAGCGATATGAAATTTTTTGAGTACGATGCCGGTAACGATATTGTAAAATACAATCCGTTAATGGAGTGGAGCCTGGAAGAAACCATCGACTGGGTGAAGAAATACAACGTACCTTACAATGTGCTGCACGACAAAGGTTTTGTAAGTATTGGCTGCCAACCTTGTACACGTGCCATTCAGCCGGGCGAAGATTTCCGTGCCGGACGTTGGTGGTGGGAGCAGGGCTCCGGAAAAGAGTGTGGACTGCATTCGCTAAAGAAATAGATCTTAATTACAATCAGATATAAGGCACGGATTTTTCTGTGCCTTTTTTGTTGCGATTATTCTAGGACGAAGTCTAGCTTCCTGTTAAATAATCCCAAGTCGTTTGGCGTAAAGCAAGGCCTGTGTAGTATTCTCCGCTCTAGTTTTTCTGAGAATGTTTTGACGGTGGTTATTTACGGTGTTAACGCTGATAAATAATTTCTCAGAAATACTTTTACTATCGTAACCCAAAGCGATGAGTTCGAGCACTTGTCGTTCGCGTTTGGTAAGCAAATATTCTGTATTTGATTTTTCTTCGTCAGTTAGAAAGTGCAGTTTCCCGGTTTTTAAGTTGATCATTCGGCGCTGGCATTTTGAATTTGCAGCTTGTTCCGGTAACAGGTCGGATATAATCAGCGATAGCCACGAACGCCCGTTTTTGTCCTGTTCGAGAATAATCACCTGGTGCATGTAGCGCAGGTAATTTCCTTCCGTATTTCTAATCCTAAAATCGTAAACAAGTTTATAGTCCTTTTTCTCGTCAGCCGGTAACGATGCAAAAAAACGGTAGGTCAGGTTGTCGGTTTCCAAAACAAAAGAAAGATCATCCGGGTGAATGTTTTGGTAGATCAGATCTGCATCAAAATTTTTATGCTCATCCGATAATGCTTTGCCAAACAACTTTTGCTGCTCCGAACTTTTCAGCAGATAATTTCCTTTGTGCATATCGAAAATCGCATACATCGAACGTTCGGCTTCTGCCAAGCGTTGCAGCAACTCAATTTTAGGCCGAATCCGTTCGTAGTCGCTTTCGTCGACTGCACAATTGTGCGCCTCCATATTCTGCAACCGTGTTGTATTTAGCTGATCGGTACGATACGTCATAAAAATGATGAATAATCACTATTTCAATTTATAGTGGGCATAATAATTTTGTACTCAAAAATAACGAATTATTCAAGCCAAAGGAAATTGCAAATCGGATGTGAATTCGGAAAAGCTGATAAAAGACGAAAACATGAAAACAAAATCAACAATAATAAAAAGCCTTGTTTTACTTATTGGAGCAACAACAATAACATTGGCCGGTATTAACTGGGCAATTGCCTGGGCTGCCTGGTTGGCACCGGTATTTCTTTTGTATTATTTTCGGCGCGCCAGACGCTTCGATTTTGTATTTTTCTATCTACTTCTTTTTGTCTCGGGAATGCTTTCGCAAACCGGGAACAACCTTTTTCATCTTCCGGCAGTGGATGTTTTTAACGGTTTAAGCTTTTGCATTTTGTATAGTGTTGCTTACCTCGCCGATCGATTTTTATACAGCAAAGAAATGCCCTTTTATTATACACTTATTTTTCCTTCGGTTGCAGTGCTGGTAGAATTTGTTGCCAGTTTTGCCATTGGAACCTGGGGATCGGTTGCGCATACACAGTTTGATGTAAAACCCTTACTTCAGTTTAGTGCAATTGGTGGAATATTTGGTGTTTCGTTTTTGGTGCTTTGGTTTGCTCCGGTAGCTAACCGAATTATTGAAGACTACGATAACCGAAAAAAATGGCTCAGAGGAACACTTATTTATAGTGCAATAATTTGTGCGATTTTGGTGTATGGTAGTGTTCGCATGTTACTTCACAAACCTGAGGGTAATACGGTTAAAGTAGCTGCCATTTTAAGCGATACCGATATTCATGCTGTGGTGAAAAACGAAGAAGCAGCATTAAAAAAGCTGGTAGATGGATCAGGTTCTGAAATTCCAGCCGGATTGTTTTCTGATTCTGCAACTATTGAAATTATGATGACCAGAACACGTGAGGCAATTAATAAGGGGGCAAAAATTTTGTTGTGGAATGAGGCCGCTTTAATTCTCGGTCAGGAACAAAAGAAAGAGTTAGTAAATAAAGTGAGTAAATTTTGTACGGATGAAAATGTGTATATATTGATGGCTTTTCTTGAAAGCGGTATTAATTCAGAAGAGAAGCCATTTAATAATGTAGATCTACTGGTGGCGCCGGATGGTGAAATTGTATGGGAATATAAAAAGTCGTTTTTGCACCCTTATGCTGAAGCGCCAATTGTGAATAAAGGCGATTCAAAACTGCCCTATACCGATACTGAGTTTGGTCGCCTGGGTACGGTTATTTGTGCCGACCTGGATATGCCGCATTACCTGAAACAGGCGGGTGATGCAAATATTGATATCCTTTTGGTGCCGGCATTCGATTGGGAAGGAATTACACCTTTTCATGCCGAGATGGCTGTTGTACCGGGTATTCAGCATGGTTTCTCGGTTGTAAGGGCCAATGGAAAAGGTCTTACTACTTTCACCGATTATCTTGGAAATTCTCTGGCTTCTGCCAATAGTTTAACCGGTGGTGAAAAAATCGTTTATGCTGAAGTTCCGATACATTCCATCCGTACTATTTATTCGGTTTTAAACGACCTTGTAATCTATCTCGCGCTGCTTTACCTGATAGTTATTTTTCTGGGGCATCGGTTCTGGAAAAAGCAGAAATCCGTTTCAAAAATATGACTTTGCTAAATCAAAAAGCCCCGATCGATAATGGCATTATATCAACCGGGACTTTTAAAACGTATCAAATGTTAAACTAATTCAAATTAAAGTTGCAGCTTTTTCAGCAAGGCGGTTTTGTCTTGCACATCGGCGGTAATGGCATAAACCGAAATGGTTGCTCCCGATATGGAATCGATATCTTTGTCCACTTTCAGCGAGTCTTTTCCATCGTAACCGATAAACTGCTTTAGCCAACCTTTGGCGGTAATTTCCTGTCCGTGGGTGGCCTGGTAGTTAAATACTTTTACTTCCACAACATTTTTACCGGCGTCAAAAAGCATGTAATAATCGAAATACTCCGATTCTCCAATCGCCAAAACATCGTTAGGGCCTGAGCAACCACCGGCTCGGCAGCTGTGTACGCGTCCGACGTAAACGTATTTGTAACCGTTGTCGTTATTTTTATTTACCAGAAAATACTTTCCGTTTGAGGAAGAATAATCGGCCGAAAGAGCAAGCTCTTCAATACCCGAAAGTTCCTCAATACCCGATTTTTCGAGCGTTTTTACCAATGCCTTTGGTTGAAAATCTACCTCTTTTTGGGCAGAAACCAAACATGCACTTAGTAAAGCAACAAATAGTAATATTCCTGATTTGATCTTCATTAATTTACAGATTAAAACATTACACCAATTCCGGCACTAAACGTTTTTGCGTAGGTATCGGTGGCTGCGTTTTTAACAAACTGTACATCGGTTTTTACAACTGCTCCTTTTGTTAATGCCAGCGTAAGTCCGGTGGTAATTGCTGTTTTTTCGTAAGCCGCATTTTTTGAAATGTTCTCCTCAACCGAACTGTGCGTATTCAGAAACTCGTAACGAACAAACGGTACCAGTTGCAATTCGGTGTCTACCGAACGAAACACATTGTAAGCTGCTTCGGTGTAGTAACCGATCATTGCACTTCCCACGTCGTTCAGGCTGCCGTTGCTGCCAGTAAAAACATTGTATTCATCTGTATTTGACAATCCTGCATAATACAACTGACCACGCAATTGAAGTCCTTTTATGGTGTAGCGGGCATCAAGTCCCAGCATTGAAATACCTACAACCGATGAGTCGGCCACTGCGATGGCAGCGTCATTATCTTTATCGATGCCATCGTAAAGTTTACTCTGAGTTTTTCCGAGGTAAGCCGACAATCCGATATTTAGTCCGCGAATACCGTAATATTCTACTTTACCGGCAAAATTCGGAGAGCTTACAAACGATTCAGCGCCTTTTTGGCGGCCACTGCGCATTCCTTTTGCTCCACTTAATTTGGCAGAACCATCGTAGCCGTTAAAACCATTCATAACGTAAGCCTGGTATTTCAGAGAAGCCGGAAGAATTGTTCCGCTCAACCCAAAACCGATCTCACGCCAGGTTGTTGGCGTAATTGTATTATCCACCAAAGGGCGCTCAACTCCGTGAAAAGTTGTTGGCTCGTGGTACTCGTTAATAATTCCCATCGGCACCAGCATTAATCCTCCACGGAAATTAATGGCGTTGTTCAGCTTGTATTGCAAAAAGGCCTGTTCTACATAAACCTCCTTTACGTGCTCGTATTCAATTTCGGTGATAAACTGTGTTTTTTCGTTAAAGTTATAGCCCAAAAGCATCACCACACGGTGAACATCCAATTTTCCGTTGTTGTAGGTTGAACCCGATAAGGGCTGGTTGAAATGCACTTCACCGTAGCCTCCAATCAGCAGTTTGCTGTTTTGAGTTAAAAGGTTATCGGCAGAGTTGGTGTATTGATTGGTGGTATTTTCGGTCTCCTGAGCCCGGGTGATTAATCCGCCGGCCAGCAGCAGCGTAATCAGTAATAAACTTTTCATTTTTAGGTATTTCATTTCTTGTGATTTTGTCCTGCAAAATTACATTGGGGGCGTGAGGTGTGAAATCCCAAAAAATGGTGAATTTGTAAAATGCTACCTACTATTTGTGGTGATTGGGGATTAGATTACTTCGTTTCGCTGGTAATTATGAGGGAGAACCGGGGCAATCTTTCAACCCACGCGAAAGGATTCGCGCGGTAGCGGGGTAAACATAAGTCTAATTGTGGATAAGTTTCTGAAAAGGAGCAGATGAAAAGCGCTGTGCCTTTTCACAAACAAGCATGAACAAAGTGATAATTAGCATGTTGCTTGAAATAACAGCTTTTGTTTTGCATTCCGGCCGACCAGGTTCTCAACCGAAAGATGCTTCAGAATGCCAGACACATCAAACCAAATACTATGGAAGACACAGCTAAAAAAGGTATTTATAAAGTTAAACGCCGCGACTTTCTTAAAATCGGAGCGGTAAGTACCGGCGGTCTCTTACTGGGAGTTCCGTTGTCGTGTAACACCCGTAACCAGTATCTTACAGGAGATGCGGAGTCGGTATTTTCTCCCGGTGTATATATTCAGCTATTGGGTACGGGAGAAGTATCGTTATATGCACACCGCTCCGAAATGGGGACGGGTATTAAAACAACTTTGCCTTTAATAATTGCCGATGAACTGGAGGCCGACTGGGATAAAGTAAAAGTGGTACAGGCAACAGGCGATTATAAATACGGAGACCAGAATACCGATGGTTCGAACAGTATTCAGAAACATTTCGATTTATTACGAAAAGCAGGTGCAACAGCCCGCTTAATGTTAATAAAAGCGGCAGCATTGGAGTGGGGTGTTCCCGTTTCGGAATGTAAAGCTGAAAATCATACCGTTGTTCATCAATCGGGTAAGGTTTTTGGATACGGTTACCTGGCCGATAAAGCCTCGGCCCTAGAAATTCCTGATGATTCGGAAGTAAGCTTAAAAAGCGTAAAGGATTTTAACTACATATCAAAAAAATCATCGATTTATGATTTAAAGGATATTGTTAGCGGAAAAGCAGAATTTGGCATCGACGTTACTATTCCTGGGGCATTAATTGCTGTTATTGCACGAAATCCTGAAAATGGTGCAGGCATAAATTCGTTCAATGCCGAAAAGGCTTTGGCAGTTCCCGGTGTGGTAAGTGTATTTCAGCTGGAAACCACCGATTGGGCATTTGGTCTAGAGAAAGCACTGGGAGGTATTGCTGTTGTTGCCCAAAATACCTGGGCGGCTTTAAAAGCAAAAGACTTACTGGAAGTTGATTGGAAAAAGGGGGAACATGCCGCTTATGATTCAGAAGCGTATTGGGAACAGCAGCTACAAAATACAAAACGTAAGGGAATAGCAAAACGTAAGGAAGGAGACGTTGAAGCAGCTTTTAAAAATGCCAGTGAAATTGTTGAGGGATTCTACCAGGTACCGCATTACGCACATGCCACCATGGAACCACCTTGTGCAACGGTGCATTGCAAAACAGACGGAAGCATCGAAGTGTGGGCACCGGTTCAGTCGCCGCAATGGGCCCGTGGTGCTGTAGCACGCGCACTCAGTGTCGACGAAGAAAAAGTAAGGGTAAACGTTACCCTGCTGGGAGGTGGCTTTGGAAGAAAAGGCAAACCCGATTTTGTGGTGGAAGCAGCACTGGTTTCGAAAAAAATGAATAAACCGGTAAAATTGATCTGGACCCGGGAAGACGATATCCAACACGATTTTTACCATACCATAAGCTCGCAATATATCAAGGTGGGTATCGATGAAAATAATAAAGTAACAGCGTGGCTGCACAGGGCACTGTACCCAGGTATCGGCTGGGGGCCGAGTCAAACAATGCCGTCCATCGGTGAATTATGTCTGGGAATGCTTGATATGCCTTTCGATATAAAAAATGTACTGTGTGAAACCAATGATTCGGCAAAACACATTCGCTTGGGCTGGCTGCGGTCGGTGTCGAATATTCACCAGGCTTTTGCAATAAATTCAATGTTGGACCAGGTGGCCGAAAAACGTAAAACGGACCCGATTGAAAATGCACTGGAACTGATAGGCGAAGACCGGAATATTGATTTTGCCTCGAAAGTGGATGGATTTAGTAATTACCAGACAAATCCAGCGGAATACCCCCGAAGCACCAAACGTTTAAAAGATGTGATCCGAAAAGTACGTGAGCTGTCAAACTGGGGAGAAGCCCTGTCGGCCGGCCGGTTTCGCGGTTTTGCCGTTCATAGCAGCTTTTTAACTTATGTCGCTTGTGTGGTTGAAATTGAACTCGACAAATATAAGAATGTAAAGATCCCGAATGTATATTATGCTGTTGACTGCGGTATTCCGGTAAACCCTGACAGGATAAAAGCGCAGTTTGAAGGTGGTGCCGTTTTCGGAATTAGCCTGGCATTAAAAAGTGAGATTACCGTAAAAAACGGGCAGGTGGTTCAAAGTATTTCCATGACTATGAAGTAGCCCGAATGACCGATGCACCCGCTCAAACTCATGTACATATTATGGAAAGTGATGAAAAACCAACCGGTGTGGGAGAACCTCCGGTACCTCCCTTAATGCCGGCCTTATGTAATGCTTTGTACATGGCAACCGGAAGCCGAGTGACGAGGCTGCCCTTTCGGGGGTAAATCATAATTTTTGATTTTGGGTAGAACGATCACTTGTAAATGGTCGAGCGGTCCCGATGCAATCAGGAGCAATGAATAAGACACAAGTTTCAAGTTACAAGAAACGAGGTTCTAACCTCTAGCTACTATCTTCGCGCTTCCATCAGTATTCATTAACACTATCAACCTTTAACTGCCGCATGGCTTCACCTTCAGTAAGTTTGTAACTTATTTGTCGTGTGCCTCCTGTTGGGTTGGCGTTGGTGTCACCTTCATTATAAACCGGAAAATGTTGCACCAGCCGGTTCTCTACCACAGCAAATTCATCGTGTCCCATGTAACCTTTGTTCAATTCGCTGTTTTCTGCAATTGGCGGGAAATTCACCCTGCTCATCGACTTTAAATTATTTACTGAAAAAGCGAACGCATTGCCGTAACTCCCGCTGCCATCCGAGTGGGTATACACAAATAATTCGGGCGATCCGTCGGAATTCAGGTCTTCCACCTCGGCACCGGTTACCCGCGATCCTAAAATTTCAAAGGTTTCGTTATAGTCATGTGGCAAACCAAAGGTATTTACCGTAAAGGTGTTTTTATCGTTCTTCCCAATGGACGAAATAGTAAAACCAACGCCTTGTAAACGTAAAACCTTAATAAATGATGTTTGGTCCACCTGGTCGGCATCGAGCGGCTCTTTAATTTTTGTGTAGCTGCCTGCAAAAGTGGCACCTCCCGAGCAAAAGAAGTACAGCATGTTTTCGTCGGCCTCGTTTTTTGTGGAAATGGTAATAGCATTACCGGTAAATTGATAAACAATGGTTTTTCCGTCAATTACCGATTCATAGGTGTTTTCATCTGTTGGAAAGGCTTGCGCATCAAACGAGCAGGTAGGTTTTTTTATGTCGGCGCGCGAACGCACAGCCACCAAAATGGAATTGTCCGCACCTTGTTTTACCGTCACCGCCATCCAATCGTAACCCTCGTGACGTATAGAATACGTATCGTTTACATAATTGCCAAATATCGACTGTTCCGGCTTCTCAGCCAGCTGCCCTTGAGTGATGATTTTTTCGTCTTTATAAAAGGTAAAGTCCTTTCCTTTCGACCAGAAAACATAACCGTCGTCATCGGCATAACGTTCGCCGCTTGCAGCCCGGACACGATCCATCGTGTACTTTTTATTGTGGTCTACATCGCTTAAAATGATACCATTTCCGGTGTGTTGAAGCTCAAAGTTGTAGAAGTTATCTTCAGAAACAAATTTGAATATTTTTCCTTTTTGAGTTGGGTTTACAACTGTTGTGTTTTGCTGTTTTGGGTTATTACAACCAGTTATTAGCATCAGTGCAACGAGAGCAATCACGAGAGCGAAATCAACTTTCATAAATAGTTTCATTTTTAATCGTTTTGGCTTGTTGAAATTAAGGATTGTTTGGGTGGAATGAAAGTAATTTGGAAAGAAGTTGCTAGTTACAAGTAGTAGTCTATTCAATCTCGTAAAATCACGTATCCCCTCATTTACTCATCCCGTCATTCACTCATTCACCAAAATGTTCCTTCTTCAAAACTGTTAAAAGATGTTAGGCAAACTAGTATTGTATGGGGAAGTGCACAAGCTTATTGCCTATCTTAGTAATGTAAAAGCCCTATGATGAAAATAAAAATTACGATGCTGCTAATGGGATTGGTGTTTACGGTCCCGGCTGCGTTTGCGCAGGAATTATTTGGTGGTGAAGAAAATACCCTGGCCGATCACTGGGATTTGGGTGATCATGAACACGATGACAAAGATTTGTTTGTGATACGTACCTATAAACCGGTTTATGTGTTGGCGGCCAAAGTGTCGAACAATGTAAACCGCATGCCACACAGCGATAATCCTGATCGGAATGTTGATGAGCCCATCCCGCTGAATAAAACGGAACAGATGTTTCAGCTCAGTTTGAAAACGAAAGTTTTAAATGATGTTTTTGGCGGAGAACAAGGTGGTGATATTTGGGTGGGGTACACGCAGGCATCGTTTTGGCAGGTGTTTAATACCGACTTGTCGCGGCCATTTCGCGAAACCAATTACGAGCCCGAAGCGATGTTTATTTTCCCGGTTCGTTACCGGCTTTTCGGAATGAATGGAGTTTTTATGGGACTTGGTTTTAATCATCAGAGCAATGGTCGCGCCAATCCGCTGTCGCGCAGTTGGAACCGCGTTGTGGCACAAGTTGGGATGGAAGGCAAAAACACATCGGTGGTGTTTAAACCTTGGTGGCGATTACCTGAAAAGGAGGCCGACGACGATAATCCCGGAATTGAAAATTATCTCGGGCGCAGCGAATTGCTGGTGGCCTGGAAAAAAGGAATTCATTCGGTTAACTGCACTGCCCGACACAGTCTTCGTCTTGGCGATAACAACCGTGGCAATATCAGGTTGGCTTATTCCATAAATATTGTAGATAACCTGAAATTCCATGCCCAGGTATTTACCGGTTATGGCGAAAGTATGATCGATTATAACCACCGGCAAACAGTTGTTGGTTTTGGGTTGTCGTTGGTGGAGTGGTAGGGGGATTAAGGCAAAAGATTAAAGTTAAAAGTCAAAAGGCTAAAGTTGGGAACAGCTGTCATCTCGACGAAGTATGAGGAGAGATCTGTTGCATGGAGCTGGCTTCGAGCCAGTAATTTCAACCTGAGAATAGAAATCAAAACCTTATGTAATTTCAACGAACTATGAGGAGAAATATGCTATGATGAGTGAGATTTCTCGGTCGTTCCTTCATCGAAATGACAGCTTAATTGCATTTCTTCAGTCAATACTTCTATTCCTTATTAATTAAACGAGGCAGGGCAATGTTAAAACGAATGGCCAAAAGACGAATGGCAATAATGGAAGATACAGTTGCTGTTTCGCAGATTACTTCGGAAACGCCCAGTCGGCTGAGGAGAAGGTAAACCAAAGCTCCTGCAATACAGGCGGTGGCATAAATTTCGCGGTGAAAGATCAACGGTACTTCATTACAAAGAATATCCCGGATAACGCCACCCACCACTGCCGACGATAATCCCATCAGCACGGCCATCGACGGATCGATATTAAAAAGCAAAGCCTTTTTTAATCCCAATAAAGTAAAGGTGGCAATTCCAATGGTATCGAATAGAAAAAGTGTGCGTTTTAGTTTCATCACATGCCGGCGGAAAATAATGGTTACCACAACGGCGGCAATGATCATCCAGAAATAATTGTTGTTTTGCATCCATGCTACGGGTGTGTCGCCCAGCATCAGATCGCGCATAGTACCACCGCCAATAGCCGTTACAAAACCAATTACAGTGGCTCCAAAAAAGTCGAGACGTTTGTCGGCAGCCGTCAGCGTACCACTTATCGCAAATACAAATGTTCCGATGTAGTCAAACCAAAGAAGTAGATCCATACTGCAAAACAACAAAAAAATGATTAATCTACCTTAATGTTGTATTTGCCTAATAATCCGGGAAGCATATCCAGTGAAAAATGTGCTCCGGCCAGTTGATTTTGCTCCGGATCGAGCATCAGGTTGATCGAAGTTCGCAGGTCGGCTTTTTCCAATTTGCTAAAGCTAAAAATTGCACCGGCCAGATCGCATTCAGCAAAAACCGCTTTTGTAAGGTCGGTTTCGTTAAAATCAACCTCGTGCATGGTACAACGGTTAAAGCGGGTTCCTTTAATTTTAAGTTGGTAAAACGAAGCGTAATTCAGTATACAGCCGGTGAAATTGAATTCAAGCAAAAAAGGATTACACTCATCGAATTGCAAACCCATCAGTTTGCAGTTTTTAAAACTCACATTTTTAAAGGCGGTATTTGTAATTTTGGTGTTGCTGAAATCGCAGCCCTCGAAAGTGCATTCTTCAAAGCAGTAGTTACTTAGGTTGGTCCCCGAAAAAATACAGTTCGAAAAATTACAATTTTCGTAATCGGCCTCATTCAGCCCTTTTTCCGAGAAATCCTCGTTTTTAAAATCTTTATCGGTAATGTATGTCATTTATAATTTTTAAGGCAAAAGTAGAAATAGAAAGGCAAAAGTAAAAAAGCCACTAGCTATAAGTTTCGAGCCGCGAGTACGATTTAGCAATTTGTCAATAATGAAAAAATAACCACAAAGTTGCACTGAGGAACCACAAAGTTTCACAAAGAAGAAAGTTCAAGGATTTGAGTTCAAAGTGTAGTTTTTCAATTTCACAATTCAGCAATTTATCAGTTTATCAATTTCAGATAACTCGGCCTTTGGATTTATGCATTCAAGTATCAAGTCCTTCAGCTCATCAATCCCTCAATATCTTGTAAATCGGTCGAATACTTCAATTACAGGTTGAACGTTTCCGTCGGCATCAAAATAGGTGCGGTAGCCAAATCCTTTGTTTTCCACAGCCGGTTCCCACCAAAAAACGCCGGTACCCAAGCCATTTGGAACATTCAGTACCACACGGTTCACTTCTTCCAGAAACTGGCGTTGTCCTTCTGGCGATTCGGCAAAAGGTGCCGGTTTATCGATGTATTCGGCCGGTGCAAAATTGTAGGCGGCTTCCACCACAATAATTTCTTTTTGGTAGGCGCGTGCCATAAAGTTGAGTGTTTCACGCAGATCGAGTATTGAGCCGTGCCACCACGGATAATACGATTGTCCCATTACATCAAAATCCACTCCGTACGAAAGGAGCTTGTCGAACCAGTATTTGGTGAATTCCTTATCGCCGCCTTTGTCGATGTGGATCATAATCTGCGGACAGGGAGTATTCCCGCAGCTGGCATAAACGCCATTAATTCCGGCCTGAATCAGCTCTGCCAGGTTGTCCCAGTTATCGGGCAGTTTGCCGTCGGGCCAAAGCATGCCGTTACTTATTTCGTTACCCACCTGCACCATGTCGGGGAAAACACCGGCTTCGCGAAAAGCGATCATGGTTTGTCGGGTGTATTCGTAAACCGAGTCCACAAGCGTTTCGTGCGAAAGTCCTTCCCAGGCTTTTGGAATGAACTGTTTTGCGGGATCGGCCCAGGTATCGGAATAATGGTAATCGAGCAGAAATTTAAATCCATTCTCTTTAGCCATTTGAGCAGTGGCAATGGTATATTCTAAATTATTGGGTAGTTGTGTGGGAGTGTGGAACAAGCGCAGACGTATCCAGGTGTAGCCGTGGTCTTTGAAAATTTCTATGCCTTTTTTTGCTACTCCGTTTTCTTTAAACTCAAAACCGTTGTCTTCGGCTTGTTTTAAAAACGAGAGGTCGGCACCAACGGCATATTCCTGTGCTTTTGTTGAGAAATTGAATACAACAATTAAAAAAAGAACGGTAAGAAATATTCTTTTAATAAAGTATGGTTTTGATGATTGCATTGTAGTATATTTTGTTGGTTTTAGATGCTTAAAGTTAACCGATTTTTCGATTGAAAAACAATTGAATGACTTTAATCGATTGCAGCAATTTCAATGGTTTTACCCATAAAACTTACCTTGTCGCCAACGGTTTTGTTGTGCAAAGCTTTGCCAATGGGCGAAGCCAGCGAAATGCAAAAGCAGCTCGTTTCTTCTACGTCGATCTTGCCAAGGGCGGTAGAAATAAAATACAGAATATTGCCGTCGGAAACCAGGCTGCCAAATTCAACTTTATCAAATTTCTTCTTCAGGTTGATGTTTTCCAGCTCGGTTTTTAATTTTTCAGCTTTGTGCAGTTGAATACGGTTTTTTTCCACTTCCTGCTGCATCAGTGTTCGTCCGGTCTCGTATTTGTCGCCAACACTGCTTTTTGTTTCGTTATCGCGCGACTCTTTTGCCGCTGCAATTGCCACTTGCGCCAGTTCAATACGCTCGTTTATAAGCGTCATAATTTTGGTATAAATCTTTTCTTTGATCATTTTATTCAAAACGAACAAAGATACAAAGCTTAACTGTTTTCATGCAGCTTGCCAATAACTATTTAAGGTGCTAATTTTCCCGAACTAACTTACAGGAAATTGAATGTAGAATGTTGTCCCCGCTTCTTCAGAACTTGTAAAACCGACGTTGCCTTTCAGGTATTTTTCGCCAAACAATTTCATGCTGTAGGTACCCAAACCACGTGCTCCGCCTTTTGTCGAAAAGAAACGTTTAAAGATTTGGTCTTTATTTTCTTTGGGGATGATGCTATTGTTGTGAACCGAAAGTTCAATAACATTTTGTCGTTTTTTGCACATCAGCGTGATCATATCGTGAGGTACGTTCGTCTCGATGGCATTTTTTAACATATTTCCAAGAATGCGTCGTAGCAAAACAGGGTCGGTGGTCATCGTGCAATTAACCGACTCGGTGCTGATATGGATAGGTTTGCCGGCATTTAATTCATGTTTGGCATAAGTTTTTTGCAAATCAGTAAGAAAATTACTGCTGTTTATCTCCTTCATTTGCATATGAAGTTCGCCTCTTTCTGCGGCTCCCAATTCGCGCTGTATCTGAATTTCTTCGATAAGGCTTTGCGAAGCATCTTCAATCGTTGCGGCAATGTCTTTTATCATATCAGGGTCGTCAATCTCTTTTAAAATTGATGATAATCCGGAAATTGCACCTGCACTGTTTAGCAAGTCATGAATAAAAACCCTTTCCAACGAGATTCTTCGTTTTTGGGCGCTGATATCATTTACCGAAAAAATTGTCAGTTTCTCATCGTCCAGAATTAAAGGATTGGCTGTCACTTCAAGATCCAGCGCATCATTGTCCTTTGTTAAAATCTGACATTCTTGTGTAGAACGAATTCCTTTATGCGACTCGAGGATCGCATTAACTGCTCCGCACGATTTACAGGATTCAGAAGTTCCGCAACCTGCAGACGATTTAAAAGCATTGGCACAATTGAAGGTTTCTCCCGGGCGTTTTCCGATTATCGGATCGTGATTCAGATTCGCACAAAAATCCTTGTAGCTTTTGTTGGCGTACACAACCTGACGGTGCCTGTTTAAAATAAGCACCATTTGCGAAATCGATTCCACAAAATTGACAAGTTGTTTATTTTCAAGAATTGTTTTGAATTGACTTTCAAGCTGCCCGTTTGTATAACGCATGGCCGGAGCATAGCTCGTTAAGGTTTGTTCTTCAAGCATGAGTACGTCCTTTCAATAAATGGTTTGCACCGCAAATTTAATTAAAGTGTTGAAGAAATGAAACCTTTGGGGCTGATTATTAGGTAAATATTGCTGATTTTTAACTCAGCCCTACCAAGACTATTCGCATAAATTATTCGCGATGTAAAATAAAAAGGGCAGATCGTTTTCCGATCAGCCCTTGCATTATGCTAATGATAACTAAATCTTAGTTTGCTTTTTTTGCCCAGGCAGCGCCAAGTGGCAAAACTGTTTTCCCGGCAAGATCGTTGATAATGATGGCCGCCATCATGTACCAAGCCGAAAGTGCACAGAAAATTAATTCGTAACCGGCAATTACGTTAATTTTTGGAGAACCAAAGTGTCCAGCAATCAACAGAATAAACCCAATCTCCAATAAAATGAAGGTAACGGCCATCGCTTTGTGTACATAGAACGATGCTGCTAACATAATACAGGTATACAAGGCCCAGGCAACCAAATACCAACCCACATCGGTATGCGATGCTGCGTAAATGTTAAAATGGTTAAGTAACCAGATAATTCCCAGACCGATCCAAAACGAACCATAAGCAACAAAGGCACTGAAACCAAAGTTATTGCCCACTTTTTGTTCCATAAATCCGGCAATCATTTGTGCCAGTCCACCAAAAATAAAGCCCATGGCTAATACCGGGCCAATGCCCAACAGTCCGATGTTGTGAATTTGCAGTAAAAGGGTAGTTAATCCGAACCCGGCTAAACCTACAACTGCCGGATTTCCAATTTTTTGAGTACTCATTCTTAAATGTTTAAATAAATGAAATTTTTAGCCCGCGAAAATAGGTTTTCAGTTGTAAGAGCCTGCTTAATAATTATTATTAATTGACGGGTTTAATGTTTTATTGATTTTGCCTTGTGAGTTACTTCGAAATTTAACCGCTTTCTTTAAAATTTGAGGTTAACCAACAACAGGAATTCATGGCGCGATGACAAAAAAATACCACCTCAACTAAAAAAAATGTCAAGGTGGTAAATGTGTTGAAAAGTGGTACTAATTATAGGATTTTAAAATCTATTGTTTCTGAATTTTTACCATCCACTTTGTATCCGTATTTGCATTATAAAGTGTTAGTATATAAACCGCAGGTCGCAAGTGCGACAGGTTGATTTGTACAGACTGACCGGGAATTATTGTCTCCTCGGAATTGTAAAATTGTTGTCTGCCGCTAATGTCGGTAACAAGTAAGCGGTACACACCGGTTACATCTGTCTTTAGTTGCACATTTACTTCGTCTCTGAACGGATTTGGAAAGACTTTTAGCCGGGAATCGCCCCTTAGTTGATCATCCAAATCTGTTTCAGGAAGTGTGACAAGATAGATTTCTCCAATTCTCCATTTCGAAATGTTTACCGGAGAAGCTGTCATTTTTACTTCTGTTTTATTTCCTGCCGTGGCAACTATTGGGCTGTTAATCGTAATTTTTTGACCAATAGCGAGGTGAAAACAGAAGAGCGTAAAAAGTAACAATAAACTGTGTTTCATGTTAATTGTTTTTATCTTTCATTAATTCCCCGATGGTTCGGTTGGCATTAAGGCCATTAATTTATCCAAAACGCCCTGGTAGTGTTCAACCATTGCTTCGGCAGTTTCAAGAGTCGGATTTTCAAACATTTCAGCCAGGTAGGGGAAGCGGCTTAAATCGAGATTCGGATTATTGGCATAAGCATAATCTGATATCTGCTGAATGGCTTCTTCTACCGATTGTGCCTGCGCTGCACCACTCTTTTGCACCATCAGTGCATTGGCAGTAGGTGAGGTTGTAATGGTGTTTACCGCCTGACTACTATTTCCACTCATTGCATAAAGTTGAGGCGTGTAATTTGGATTAACTTCGGCGAGTGCCAACTGCATATCGTTTAACATGCCCTGCATATTTTCAATTACTCCAACCAGGTCGTTTGAGTTGATTCCAACCGCAGTATTTACGTAGGAGAAAAGTTCTTTCCCGTCCGACTCGCTCCAGGCAGTGCCAATTATACGTGCATAGTCGCCTACAGCCATATTTTGTGGCGAAACTGCTATTGCCATTCCATCCTGATTGCCCGATGGAAGTATATAATCGCCTTTTTTTGCTTCGCCGATCACTTTTACCGGAACCTGACCCATAAATGCAACTCTTTCATATTTTTTTGTATTCGTGCTGTCGGGCATTGCTCCAATTACGGTTGGATTATTGGTTATAACCATGTATTTTTCGGCTCGTTTAAACTCTTTCGAGATAACTCCTCCTTTAACTCCAACTACCTCGCCATAGGTTAAAAACTCGTTCACATCTTCTTTTTCGAGCCATTCGGCGTAGTCGGCCCCTCCGGATTCAAAGGCAACACCAAGTCCTACAGTATTAAATATTTCAAAAATTCCCCACTGAATTGATTCTGCAATAACATCAACACCTGACCATACAACGTCGTCAATATCTCCAAAGGCAGCAACACCGGCCAGTGCTCCAACACAGTTAACACCAAAAACAATAACTGATTTGGTAAAACTAACGCCAATGCCGTATAATTCAACAGCATATTCACTGGTGAAATCAATTCCATCGGCCTCTATATCTAGTGGTTGAGCTCCACTTTGATCACCCTGGGCATCAAGAGGCGTATCAGGAAAAGGTCCGGTGATGGAAAAAGGTTCCGGTTCTAAAATCCCGTAAATCACGCTTAAAGCCAGACCTACCAACCCAGAATTGCCTTCAATTCTCCCTTTTGCACTCCCCTGGTTATCAAAAAAAGTGATGAAATTGTCTTGTCGCGATGGAAGAAATTGGGTCGATTTTATTCCAATCCCGTGTTTACTTCCTTCAATGCGAAGTGCATAATCACTATATTTCTCCGCATCTCCAACAGGTTTGTCATAGTTGATAGTAATCTGGCCATTAGCAGCTAATGTGCTGTTAAGTGTTGTTTTCCCTGAAACACTCAACGTGCCGTCAACTGCAGTGTTTTTTAGTGTTGATTTGCCTGCTACATTAAGTTTACCATCTACATCCAGATCTCCGGTGAGATGAGTTTTACTCCCATTATTTACATTAAGTGGGTTATTTAAATTAGTTGTTCCACCTACAGTTAAGTTTCGGTTGAGCGTAGTATTGCCATCAACCAGTAAGTTATTATTGAGTGTGGATACTCCGTCAACTTCCAGCGTGTTTTTAAGCTGTGTGGCACCTTCCACGTCAAGTGCTCCGGTTAACAGAGTAGGACTGTAATTTGTAACAGTAAACGCACCGTTGTTTTGCGTTTCGCCGCTTTCGGTATTCAGATAAACGTTACGTTTCACCGTTAAATCTTCGCCAACTTCAAGGCTTTTTGTAAGGTTGATATCTCCGTTGCTCTGAATCCGCAGGCGTTCTTCATAATCGGTAATAAACACCAAATCAGTAGCATCACTGGTTCCCAAAAAATCCTTTTCAGGATCGGTATTCGAGTTGCCGAAAAGCGACCATGTTTGTGCGTTTACTCCCGGAATTTTTCCATTTTTCTCCATTGGCGTTACAAGTGCGCTGGCAGTTTTGGCATGCAGCGCATAAGGCACAGATAGAAATTGTGAGGTTCCCATGTCGAGCCAGTTGCCAGCTTCGTTTTCTTTAATCATTACATTCAGGTAATGCGATTGACTTTCCCAATGAATGTCTTCAAAAGCATTGCCCGAGAGGTTCGTTCCGGTGCCAATTACAAGTACAAACATCCCGTAATCGTTGGTTACCACATCGTGGGCAGCTTCCCAAACAATACTGCCGTTTGCTGAACCTTCAAGGATTGTAATTTTGATTTCCAGCGTTTCGTTCGAAAGAATTTCGCCATTGCTGTTTCGCGCTTCCGCCTGGTAAATTATACCTTCGGGAGCCTGCGCGAATCCATAGTTCGCTGATAGAAGAATTATAACTGCTATAATTCCAAGTGAAGTAAAGACCCTTTTCATTTTTTATCGGTTTTTAGGTTTTAGAATTTGTGTTGAGTGTTGTTGAAAACACCATCAACAATATTATGATTTATAGCCCTAAAACGTCGAAATTTTGGAGTGACAAAATATGTACAAAAGAGAAAAAACTGGTATTTTGAACGGCTATGAGATAGTAACTCAGAAAAGAAGAGGAGTGTGTTTAACCAATATTTGCAATGATAGTTGAAATGTTTTCCGAAGAATTCAGTTTCATTTTTTTTCGTAAGCGAGCACGGGCAACATTAATCGTATTTATACTTTTTCCGGTAATCTGACTGATTTCTTTTGTTGAAAGATTAAGTTTTATAAACGCACAAACCTTTCGTTCGTTGGCTGTTAGATCGGGATATTTTTCGTTTAACGATTCGTAAAACCGGGGATGGACATTTTTAAAATGAAGTTCAAATTCAGGCCAGTTGTTGTTATGGTGATTGGTTCGGAGGCTCGAAAGCATCCTGTCGATATCCGGTTTTGCAGCTTCGCCTGATTTTAACTGCTGAAGTTCGTCAATCAGTTTTTCAATTAGTTGTTCCTTCTCTGAAACAAGAATGGCTTTGCTTACCAGGTTCCTGTTTTTCTGATCTATTGTTGAGTTCAGCTCATTAATTTCAATTGTTTTACGCAGATATTCCGTTTCAATTTGTGCATTTTTTAACAGTGCTTTTGTTTTGGTGAGTTTGTTTTTGTGATGCATATAATTTACCGAAATTGTAAAGAAAATCAGTTCCAGAGAAAAACCTGCCTGGTAATAAAAAACATGAAACGGACTGTATTTTATAAAGTCGGTGACAATGCTTGCAAACCCGCCAATAACAATAAATTGTGTACCGATAAAAACAACTTTAGCCGTTGTTGATACCTTGCGAAAGAATACGAAAAAGAAGCCAATCAGTAAGAAAATGTTCACAAAAAGGAAGAGGTCGTTTAGCTTCGCGCTTAGCAGGTAGTTGTTGCGCGATATCACATAAATTATGCAGGCACAAACGAAAGTAACAAGTGCAAACTTTTTTAGGAAACCCCGTGCATTAGGAACATTTTCCTCCCTTAGTAATTCATTAAGGAACAGCGCATAAATGGGGATATGAAAAGCAAGGTTAAAGATGAGGTATAGATCAAACTTTGGGTAATTCGATAACACCGAACGCTCTAAAATTTGGGCATAACTCAGGAAGAAAATTGTCATGATGGCCAGGTAGGTAATATACCAGAAATAAAGCCGCTCGTGCGAAAGAATAAATAGAATCAGGTTTAAAAGGAAAACGATAAAAATGGCACCGGCGAAAATACTTTGCACATCGGTATTGAATGAAATGAACCGGTTAAAAGTATCGTCGGAGAGGATGGAAACATTTAGATCGTCAATAAGCTCCATTTCTTTGTCGGCCTTGATAAAAAGTGTCGTTGTGCTGTTTCCCGACATCCTGAATGGTAGTATGTCCTTAAAAAGTCCCTTTACCGCTCTTTCTTTTGCAGGTACCAAAGTGCCACTTTTTGCGCTTACTACTGTGCTGTCCGGGTCAAGTTGGAAAACTTCCGCCCGCGAAAAGTAATTGTAAAAGTGAATATACGATTGATCGGATTCTAATTCAGAATTAAGAATCTCAACTTTAAACCAGTATGTTTTATTCAGATGAAGTTTTTCGCCCTCATAATCGGAAAATTTTTCAGGACTTATTTTTTGTATTTCCGAAAACTCCAGACCGGAACTGTCATTTAAAATTAAGAATTCAGCGATCGGGTCGGGTAAAAGTGGGGGATTGTTTTTATCCGCGAGGGCCGTAACCGAAATCAACAGAAGACTGAATATAATAATAGAATAAGATCGTACTGTTCGTAAAAACATCTGGTTTGCGCTGAATGTTATTTGCTAAAAACGCCTTGGTTAGCGGCTGTAATTTGATGTAATTTACTAATATTAAGTTTGATAGGGAAGTTTTAAGTAAGAATTATAATAAATATATAATTAATCTAAATTGGCGGAAGGAAACATGAGAGAAGGTGGATTCTCATTTTATTCATGCAAAAAAATGCCACCTCCCAAAAAAGGAGATGGCATTTCGTTTTATTGTAACAGTTGTTTTTTACATGCTCTTAATTTCGCTCACCAAACTGGTAATCGATTTTTTAGCATCGCCAAACAACATGCGTGTTTTGTCGTTAAAGAACAGGAAGTTTTCGATACCTGCATAACCTTTACCCATTCCACGTTTCATGATAATGATGTTTTTGGCCAGGTGTGCATCGATAATTGGCATTCCGTAAATCGGGCTGCTCGGATCGTCGTAGGCAGCCGGGTTTACCACGTCGTTGGCACCAATCACAATTGCCACGTCAACATTTGGCATATCAGGATTAATGTCGTCCATTTCTACCAGTTGTTCGTATGGTACGTCGGCTTCTGCCAATAAAACGTTCATGTGGCCAGGCATACGACCTGCAACCGGGTGAATGGCGTATTTTACTTCAACACCCTTACTTTCCAGTAACGAATCCAACTCGTGTGCAATGTGCTGAGCCTGAGCTACCGCCAAACCGTATCCCGGAATTACAACTACTTTTTGCGAGTAGCTTAAAAGAACAGCAGCGTCGCTTAAGGTAATTTCTTTGATACTTCCCTGTTCGCGGTCGGCAGCAGCGCCACCTCCACCAAATGCACCAATAATTACGTTAATCAGCGAGCGGTTCATTGCACGACACATCTGAATGGTTAGGATTGTACCGGCAGCTCCAACCAAAATTCCACCCAAAATCATGGCTTCATTCTGATAGATAAAACCGGCCATAGCCGCTGCAATACCTGTTAACGAGTTCAGTAATGAAATAACTACAGGCATATCGGCACCTCCAATTGGCATTACAAAACTAACTCCATAAATAATGCTTAATACCAGCAGACCGTAAACAAGGTAAGAAATCGTGGTTTGATCGAATCCTCCAAACAGAACCAGTAGAATGATGGCTACAATAAGCAACATAAAGAACAGGTTCAGGTAGGTCATAAATTTGGCAAAAATATCGCCCACTTTACCATCCAGTTTACCATAGGCAACCATACTACCACTAAAGGCAATACTACCTACAACCAAACCGAGCAAAGTAACCAAAAGTGCCTGGTTTGGGTTTTTTGTAAACTCGATTAAAGCCACAGCCGCTGATGCCGCACCTCCGGTAGCATTAAAGAAAGATACCATTTGAGGCATGGCCGTCATTTTTACTTTTCGGGCCATAACGGTTCCAACAACTGCACCGGCTGCAATAATCAGGATCACCGCACCGGCATTGGCCAAAGAAATTCCTTCGCCGGCAGCATCTTTATTTAATAGTAGCGTGGTGATCATTGGAAGGATCATACCAGAGGCAGCCCAGAAATTACCTTTTCGGGCGGTGGCAGGATTACTCTCAAGTTTCAGCCCGATAACAAACATAATGGCTGAAAGAAGATAACTGTATTCCAGAACAACTTGTCCCGGCATTAATGTATTTAGTAATATCATAGCGTTCATCGTTATTTTTTCTTCTTTTTAAACATTTCGAGCATGCGGTCTGTAACAACAAATCCTCCTGCCACGTTAAGTGTAGCCATAAACAGGGCAATTGCACCCAGTATCCACTCGAAAGTAGATGACGCGTGACCAACAAGGATAATTCCTCCGATAATAATTACACCGCTAATTGCATTGGCTCCCGACATTAGGGGAGTGTGCAATACCGATGGAACGTTAGAAATTACCTCGAATCCAAGAAATATCGATAACACTATAATGAATATCGTATCTTTATTTTCGGTTAAAAAAGTTAATATACTTTCCATAATTTATTCATTTATTTTGTTTCGATAACTGATTTAACACGTTCGTTGTAAATCTCTTTTGCATGCGTAATGCAGGTTCCTTTTACAATATCGTCTTCAAAATTCAGGTTTAATTCACCTTCTTCTCCAATCATCAGTTTCATAAAGTTCAACACGTTTTTGCCAAACATACGGCTTGCATCAATTGGTTTTTGTGCCGGATAATTTGATTGTCCGATAATGGAAACTCCGTTGTGAACTACAACTTCGTCGTTTTTGGTGAGTTCGCAGTTTCCGCCTGTAGATGCTGCAAGGTCGATAATTACCGATCCCGGTTTCATTGCATCAACAGCTACTTTCGGAATTAAAAGCGGAGCCTTACGTCCCGGAATTTGCGCGGTACAAATAACCACATTCGATTTTGATGCAACTTCGTTGATCTTTTCCTGCTGTTTCTTTTTGAACTCTTCGGTTTGTTCAACTGCATAACCTCCGGCAGCTTTGTCTTCGGTGGCACCTTCCACTTCAACAAACTTACCGCCCAAACTCATTACCTCTTCTTTTACTGCCGAACGCACATCGAAAACCTGTACCTGTGCACCCAGTTTTCGCGAGGTTGCAATGGCTTGCAATCCTGCAACACCGGCACCCAGAATAAGTACGTTGGCCGGACGAATGGTACCCGCGGCTGTCATAAACATTGGGAAGAATGTTGGTAGTTTTGTTGCTGCCTCCAATACTGCCATGTAACCCGAAACGGTTGCCATCGACGATAAAATATCCATGGCTTGAGCACGTGTGGTACGTGGAATCAGATCGAGGCTAAATGTTGTAATTCCCTTGTCGAGGAATGTTTTTACCAGCGCGGTATCCCAAAGCGGGTTAAACGCACTAATCCAAACCTGAGAATCTTTAATTCTCCCGGTGTCACCGTCAGCAGGTGGCTGAATTTGCAGCAGAACTTCGGCTTTGGCAAACACATCATCGCGCGAAACTGTTTTTGCACCAACGGCTTCATAATCAGCATCAGTGGCGTAGGCTGTTTCTCCGGCTCCCTTTTCAACCAATACCTCAACTTTCAGATCGGTAAAAGTTTTTACAGTTTCCGGAAGTAAAGCGACACGTGTTTCCTTACCGTGTTCCTTTAATAATCCAAGAATCATAAAATTTGATTTAGATATTTAATTTGAAAACAAATCTATAAAATAATATTTACCGTGTTCGTACACGGAAATGGGTATTCTTATGATTTATAACAGTTTCTTTTATAACACAGGTCACTGACGAGAAATGTTTAGCACGTTTCATCGCCACCGAATTGATTTTATGCTGTTTGTTATGCGTTTAATCCGAACAAATCGAATGGTGGTTTTACGAACTGCTCGTTAAACAAAAAGTAGGTGAGTACGATAAAAGCTGCAAAACCAACAACAATGAATAAATGTGACCAGTTGGTTTTCTGAATGTCGTGTCGTGATTTAATATCGCAAACTTCGCCCGGACAATACTGAACTTTGTCTTTAAAAAATAAAGGATAAAATTTACATCCGAGGCAAATTCCAAACACGGCTTCGAAAAACAAAAATACCAGGCAGACCATACAGATAAGACCGGTTATGGGACTGTACGAATTTACAATTACGGCCAAAACCAACATGGTAGTAGCCAGTGCAATTCCAATTTTCCATGCAAATTTCTTTTGACGTGCCCCAACATATTCTGGCGTTTGGTTACGTACGATCCACCGTCCTAGAATGAGTGTTGGTGAATATTTTGGGTTGATCAACACACGAATTAACATGTCGGTAAGGAAAACGATAATAGCATATTTTAAGGGCGTAAAATTTCCTTGTGTGGCTTGTTGAATAGAAATAAACATCAACATAAAAAGCATACCTGCTGCGGCACGAATTTCTCTTTCGTTTAAAACCGGGATGGTGTAACCCTCAACGTTTTCTCCAAATTGAACGATCTTACTCATTGCGTTTTAATTAATTGGTTAATAGTTGTTTTCAATTTTTTTTGTGGCATATTTTGAACCACAGCCAATATAACAAAACGATTTTTAATTGGTTTAACGGAAGGAGTACGTTAACATTCTATTGACCTCCGCCGAGAGGATAATGTAACTAAAAGAAGAATTAAGCTTTCCGAACTGTATCAACATAGAGTTTTTCCACCTTTTCGCGTGCCCACGGAGTTTTGCGTAGAAACTTGAGACTGGATTTTAAGCTGGGATTATTCCGGAATGAATTGATATGTATGATATCACCCAATTCCTCCCAACCATAGTAGCTTACCAGGAACACTAAAATCGCCTCAAGAGTTTTTCCGTGCAGCGGATTGTTGGGTTGTTTCTCAGGCTCTTTGTGTGCGTTTCGTTCCATATTAAACTACCGTAATTAATTGTTCTTCTTTTTCAATCAGTTGCCCGAATGGCGTTGCCTGAATGTTGAACTTCGCAAGACAAGCTTCCACTTTCGAAAGTGCTTCCGGTTCAACAGCCAGTAATAAACCTCCACTGGTTTGCGGATCGCATAAAATGTTTTTGTAGCTGTCTTTTTTCATCGAAACATGATGACCGTAACTGTCCCAGTTGCGCAGGGTACCGCCCGGAATACAATTTTGTTCCAGATAAGGTTGAAGCATTGGCAGTGTTGGAATTTTATCGTGTTCAATGTGTGCCGAAAGCTTGCTGCCTTCGCACATTTCGGTGAGGTGCCCTAATAATCCAAAACCTGTTACATCGGTCATGGCTTTTAAGCCTTCTATTTTAGCCAGTTCAAAACCGGGAGTATTTAACTGGCACATCAATTCGGGTGCTGTTTGTTCGTGCTCACTTGCCAGAACACCTTTTTTCTGAGCTGTGGTTAAAATGCCAACTCCCAGTGGTTTGGTTAATAACAGTTGACAACCTTTGGTAGCGGTGTCGTTTTGTTTTATGTTTTTTAAATCAACCTGTCCGGTAACTGCCAAGCCAAAAATCGGCTCAGGACTGTCGATACTGTGTCCGCCGGCCAAACTTATTCCCACTTCTTTACAAACCTGACGGCCGCCTTCAACGACTTCGCGGGCAATTTCAGGCGCCAGTTTATTTATTGGCCAGCCCAAAATGGCAATGGCCAAAATTGGTTTTCCGCCCATGGCAAAAACATCGCTAATGGCGTTGGTGGCGGCAATCCGTCCAAAAGTAAACGGATCGTCAACAATGGGCATAAAAAAGTCGGTGGTGCTGATTATGGCAGTGCCGTTGCCCAAATCCAATACGGCTGCATCGTCGCGGCTATCGTTGCCAACCAACAAATTGGGTTGAATTCCCATGTCGAGTTTAGTCTCAAGAATAGTACTTAAAACTTTAGGAGAAATCTTGCAGCCACAACCGGCTCCGTGGCTATACTGGGTGAGCTTTATATTTTTTATTTCTGATGGATTCATAAAATTCAACAATTGATTTACTAATTACTTTGGGAGAAATGGAGTCCCACATTAGGGTGAAAACCTCCTGATGATCTCGGTTGCGTAAGCCTCTCAGGTAATATTTGTCGTAATAAATCAGGCAGATCATTGCTACTTCGTAAAGTTCATTTCTTTCGAGGTGTTCCAGTGCCTTTTGGGTATTTAATCCTCCCAATCGTTTTTTTATGCGAAGAATGGAATCTTTCAGCATGGCTTTATCTGCAGCCGAATAATCACGAACTAAAAATTCTGCTCTTTCTTCCAGAGCAATATCAAGGAAAATAACCGGTTGACTGCGCATATTCTCAAAAAAGTTCATGGGGATATTTACCAAACCAATACGATGACTTTCGTCTTCAATCCAAATGGTTCTGCCGTAATCCAGATCTTTCCATTCCCAAAACAGGTCATTTTCAAACTGCTCGATGGTAGGCTGTTTACCGTCTCCGATTCGTCCGAAAGCCGAACCTTTGTGATTGGCCAGTCCTTCCAAATCGATAATTTGTTCGCCCAGCTCTTTTAACGCATATAAAATATGTGTTTTCCCACTGCCGGTATAACCTCCCAGAATACAAATTTTGGCTTCGGTTTTAAACGATTCCAGGGCATAATTTCTAAAAGCTTTGTAGCCACCGGTAATCACATAAACTTTTGAAAAACCGTTGTCGGAAAGGTGTTGGGCAAACGACCGCGAGCGCATTCCTCCGCGCCAGCAATGCACTGCAATAACACCATCGGGAGCCAGTTTACGCGATTCTGAAATGAACCATTCCAGCTTTGGCGTAACGTATTTGTAACCCAACTCAATGGCTTCCTCTTTTGATTGCTGAACATACACGGTTCCCACTGCTGCTCGTTCATCATTCGAGAACAAGGGAATGCTAAATGCGCCCGGTATGTGTCCTTTTTCGTACTCGCCCGGCGAGCGAACATCAACAAGCGGAACTTTAGTGGCTAATTGTATATAATCTGAAACACTGATTTCCTGTAACATGGGGACAAAGTTATTGATTCGGGCAATATTTCGGGAATAGAATGTGTATAATGTTAAAAAGTAGTTAGTAAGTATTGATTTGGCGGGTATAACCCAAAAGTTAAATTAACGTAATGATGGTATAATTACAAAGCTAAACCATTATGAATGAAACGTTAAAAGAGAAGATCAAACAATTTGTTTTACAAGATGTAAATGAATCAAAGGTGGTTGCCGTTTCCGATTCCTTCTGGCAGGGATTAAAAAATACGGGCACCGAACTTTGGCTCGACACCGGCGACATGGAGGAAGCCGAAAAAAACTGGTCGGCCGAAATGACCGCTTTAACCACCAACAACACACTCGTAAACAACGAAATTCAGAAAGGAATTTACGACGATTTTGTTGAGCAGGCCGTTGAAATCGTAAAAGACCTGCCGATAGAAGAACAAATTGTTGAGATCGCGTTTATTCTGAATGCCCGACACGGTATCCGGCTGGCTAAAAAGTTTGGAGGCTTTGTCAGTGTTGAACTCCACACCAACACAGCGTACGATTTTGATGCGATTGTTGATTATGGATTGCGCTATTTTTCCATTTGCCCCGATCAGTTTATAGTAAAGGTTCCGTACACCGCAACCGGTTTATTGGGCGCTCGAAAACTTCGTGAACTTGGCGTGAAGATCAATTTTACGCTTGAGTTTTCGGCCCGGCAAAATGCAATGGTGGCAGCTATAACCAAACCCAATTATTGCAATGTATTTCTTGGTAGAATAGGAGCGTACATAAAAGATAATGAATTGGGAAGTGGCAGTGGCGCCGGCGAGCGGACAGTTATCTCAACAGAGCATATTGTTACTGAATTAACCAAAAACAATGAAACACCAACCAAATTAATCGCAGCCAGTTTACGTCATTATTCACAGTTGGATTCTTTGGCCGGTACCGATGTGTATACCATGCCAACAAAGGTTGCTGCCGAAGGAAAAACAAATATGGATGGTAACTTTCAATCGAAATTGAACGAGGTTTACCCGGTTGATTTAACCGACGATGCTGCCAGGTATTTTCCTGAAAAATTGTGGGAGGTGAGCGAAAAAGAACTGGAACTGGCCAAAAGTCTGGATGCCAATCTTCCAAAAAATGAAAATGAGTTGATCGACCGGGTACACGAGGCGGGTTGCGGCGATTTGTTTCCATACCTCAGCGAAAAGGACTATAAATTTATTGCCGACGATGGTAAAATACCGAATCATCAGCGTTGGGCCGATCGAATTGCAAGTGGAGAACTGGCAATTGATACACTATTAAACCTGGCTGGACTGGCAAGTTTTACTGCCGATCAGGCTGCTTTGGACGACCGTATCAGAAGAATAATTGGCGGCTAATTATAGTTTTAGTTCTTCCAGCAATTCAATATAACGTTCAATCCCGGCAATAATTTCGCTTTTGTGAATGTACTCATCCGCAGTGTGCGAACGCGCCGAATCGCCAGGTCCCATTTTTACTGATAAGAATGGAATAATCGCCTGATCCGAAGTGGTTGGCGAACCGTAAATATTAATGCCTTTTTGTTTCACCAACAATGCAAAAGGGTGATGCGCCGAAATACCCGATGAGTTTAAACGAACAGAACGTGGTTTTACTTCCGATTCGATGTGTTGGCTGATAATTTCAGCGGCCTCTTTGTTGGTGTAATGTTCGTTGGTGCGCACATCAACCACAAAATGGCAAACATCCGGAACAACGTTGTGTTGTGTCCCGGCCTCAATCTGGGTAACCGAAAGTTTAACTTTTCCGAGCACTTCTGAAACTTTATCGAATTCGAAATTGCGAAGCTTGTCAATGTCGTCCATTGCTTTGTATAAGGCGTTTTCTCCTTCTTCGCGTGCGGCATGTCCCGATTTTCCATGGGTATAACAATCCAACACCAATAAACCTTTCTCGGCAATGGCCAGCTCCATTTTGGTGGGCTCGCCAATTATGGCAAATGTAATCGGAGAAACCTCCGGGATAACGATTTCCATTCCACGTCGGCCTGAAATTTCTTCTTCGGCAGTTGCAGCATAAACCAGGTTGTAAGGTAAATCTTCGCGTTCGTAAAAATGCACAAACGTTGCCAAAAGCGAAACAAGCGGACCGCCGGCATCGTTACTTCCCAATCCGAAGAGTTTATCTCCCTCTTCGATGGGTGCAAACGGATCTTTGGTGTAGCCTTTTGCCGGACGAACTGTATCGATATGCGAGTCGAGTAAAATTGTAGGCTTTTCTTCCGAATAGTATTTATTGTAAGCCCAGGTGTTGTTCTCCTTTGTATTAAACGCAATCCCTTCTTTTTCAAGAAAAGCACGCATAACCGCGGCAGCATTTTCCTCCTCTTTACTAAACGACTGCGTGGCAATCAGTGTTTTTAACAGCTCGATGTATTTTTCCATAGTTTATCTGTTGCAACGATGCAAAAGTGGTAAAAATTATCATATCGCAAATATGATTTCATTGATTTACTGAAACGTTGAGAGAATTTACCGGTTCGTTGAATATTTTTTTATTCGACTTTGCATCTGCTTTTCTTTGTTGTAAGCAATTAAAACAGAACACAATGAAAACGAGAATTATTATTGCAATTATGCTGTCCGTTTCGTTTTTGGGCGCTTGCCAGGAAAACGAACCGGAAGTTGTTGCACAGTTAAATCAATTGCCTGATATATCAGGCTACCCCATTGTTGGGACCAATCAATCTACCTCTTTCGATAATTTTTCAACCATTGATAAACCCGGGCCGGGCGAGCTTTTTTACGGGCAGAATTCCAATTATCCGGGGAATTCGCCAGCGTATACCGACAACGGCGATGGAACAGTAACGGACAATATTACCGGGTTAATGTGGCAGCAGTCGTTCGATCATAACAAAGACGGATCGATAGATTACAGCGACAAACTTACCTACGAAGAGATTCTTGATCTTGTTGATGAAGGTGCTTCTTTTGCGGGCTATGACGATTGGCGTTTGCCTTCAATAAAAGAGATGTATTCCCTCATTCTTTTTAGTGGAAGAGATATTAGTCCCCAAAGCACCTCAACGGGAAATTTGGTTCCGTTTATCGATAACGCAACCTTTGCCTTCGATTACGGCGACCTTAATGCAGGAGAGCGCCTTATTGATATGCAGTGTGCAACAACAACGGTTTATGATAGTGATGAGGTGAACTACATGCTGTTCGGAGTAAATTTTGCCGATGGCCGTATTAAAGCTTATGGAACTGAATTTCCGGGAGGTGATAAAAAAGCTTTCAACTACCTTTTGGTGCGTGGAAATACTTCGTATGGCAAGAATCAGTTTCAAGACAATGGAGATGGAACAATTTCTGATTTGGCAACCGGATTGATGTGGCAACAAAACGATAACGGAGAGGGAATACTTTGGCAGGATGCACTGACTTATGCCGAAGGGACGGACTTTGCCGGTTATTCCGACTGGCGCTTACCCGATGCCAAAGAATTACAAAGTATTGTGGACTACGAACGTTCGCCTGCAGCCACGGGATCAGCAGCAATAAATCCAATGTTTAGCTGCTCCGAAATTGTTAACGAAGCCGGACAGGATGATTTTCCATGGTACTGGAGCAGTACAACACATGCCAGTCAGCTGAGTGGCAGTGCTGCAGCTTATGTGGCATTTGGTCGCAGCCTGGGAAATATGTGGGGATGGATTGATATTCACGGAGCAGGTTCGCAACGCAGCGATCCAAAAGTTGGAAATCCGGAGGAATATGCCAATGGACGTGGACCGCAGGGAGATGCAATACGAATCTACAATTATGTGAGACTGGTAAGAAACATAAAATAGGTCTGAACACACACTGGTGAATCTTAACCAAGTGGTTTCTAAAGGGGAGATAGGGGTTTATCTTCCCTTTTTTCATCTGTTTATAACTGTTTATTTTTTGCAACAGATGGAACTCGCATGGTTATAATCATTCGCTTATATGTGAAGACTTTTTTATGCTCGTTTCATTGGTTATAGCCCATGAAAAAGTTAACCGGAGAAAAGGTTGATGAAAGAAATTAAACACTCAAATGTTGTTGCAGCCGATTCGTTGATAGAATCACCCGGTTTGTTGATTCGGATTGCGCAGCTCTTCAGTTATTGCTTGGTTTGTAGTACACATTCAAATCGTATAAAAACAAAAGGTAAAAATGAGGGATGACCGTACCCTTTTCTAGTTACAACCCAAAAGAGTTCAAAGGAGGACACCCCGTCCTCCTTGCTCTTTTACGATTGATTACTATATTTATTGAATTTGTTAATAGTGGTGTTAAAAATTACAAAATTAAGAAGTGTTGAATTATTGGTTAACATCATCGTTTGGGTGGTTGTTTTTTTGATGCCAATAGTGTTTTCCGGGGGCCAATCAATCCTTTGGCAAAGGGTATGGCTCGAATGGTTTCGTGTAATCCCTTTTCTACTCATTTTTCTGATCCATAATTATCTTCTCTTTCCATATTTTTTCAGAAGAAAAAAACATTGGTACTACTTCGCAATAACGATCGGAACCATTGTATTAGTTGCATACCTGAACTCAACTTTCGGACATATACTTCACGATCTTGTGGTTTCTCCCGAAACAATGAGACCTCGCAGCAATCCGGAAATGCTTCCGGGAATGCCGCCACCTTCCGGAGGACTGTACTCAGCAAGAATGATGCCTCCCAAGGACTTAAGGATTCTTGATGATCTGCTAATTTGCACCTTGGTGGTTGGATTTAATCTGGCAATAAAACTGGCTATTACCAAACAATTTGAGGAACAGAAGTTAAAAGATCTTCAAAAGGAAAAACTGGAAACTGAATTGGCATTCTTAAGAAACCAATTGAGCCCGCATTTTTTTATGAATACGCTGAATAATATTCATGCTTTAATTGATGTCAATTCCGGCGATGCAAAAGACTCTGTAATCCGGCTTTCGAAACTAATGCGCTATTTGCTTTACGAATCCGATGAAGAAAAAACATCGTTAAAAAAGGAAATCGAGTTCATCAAAAGTTATGTCGATTTGATGAAACTACGTTATACCGAAGAGGTAAAAATTGAGTTGTCTTTTCCTGAGAATATCCCCAGCGTAAAAATTCCTCCAATGCTTTTTACCTCGCTTTTGGAGAATGCGTTTAAACATGGAGTGAGTTATCAGAAAGATTCGTTTGTAAAAATTGCAGTTGAAACCGAAGACTTGTTTTTAATATTCAGAATTAGCAACACTAAAAACGGCAATACAAACCTTAAAAAGGAGTATAGCGGAATTGGTCTTGAAAATCTGAAAAAACGATTAGACCTTATTTACGGAACCAACTACAGTTTGATAAAAAACGAAACCGATACATTATTTGAGATCAGCATAAAACTACCCGTAAATGAATAAATTAAAGTGTATAGCAATCGACGATGAACCCCTCGCTTTAAAACAATTAGCGGCCTACATCAATGATGTCCCGTTTCTTGAATTGGCAGGGCAGTTTACAAGTGCTGTTAAAGCTTATGATTTGCTTGATGAGGAAACGATTGACCTGATGTTTGTTGATGTAAATATGCCCGATCTTAACGGTTTGGATTTTGTAAAAACCTTAAGCCAAAAACCACTTTTAATATTCACCACCGCCTACAGCGAATATGCCGTTGAAGGATTTAAGGTTAATGCCATTGATTATTTGTTAAAGCCGTTTTCCTTTGCCGAATTTTCCGGAGCAGCCCAAAAAGCACTAACCCAGTTTGAATTGTTAAATGGCGTAAAAAAGAACGATGAGCAGTTCGACAGTAACGACGATTATTTGTTTATCAAATCGGAATATAAACTGATACGCATCAACCTGGATGATATACAATTTATTGAAGGTATGAGGGAATATGTCCGGATTCATCAGGTTGATCAAAAACCTGTTATGACGCTTATGAGTATGAAAGCGCTCGAAGAAAAGTTGTCGCCAGCAAAATTTATGCGGATTCATCGCTCTTACATTGTAAACCTTGAGCGGGTACGTATCGTTGAGCGTTACCGGATTATTTTTGACGATAAAACAATTATTCCTGTTTCGGATAACTACAAGGAAAAATTCCAGGAGTTTTTAGATCAGAGTTTTATGGGATAATTACCTATTTGTTTAATGGCTTTTGAGTAGCGCAAACCAAACAGTTGAACACTAAAATTACTTCGCTTATATTTGTGCCTCAAAATAGACAAAGCTATGCATGAAATACTTTTCTGGATTATTATCGGAATTCTTGTTGTTGATTTTATTTTCGAAAAATACCTGTCGTACCTGAATACCACGACCATGAGCGACACCATTCCCGAAGAAGTGAAGGGAATTTACGACGAAGAGAAATACAAAAAACAACAGGCTTACCAGCGCGAAAATCATCGCTTCGGAATATTAACCAGCAGTTTTAGCATGGTCATAACTTTAGCCATGTTTCTGTTTTACGGCTTTGCACTAGTCGATGGCTGGGCATGGAGTATTTCCGGAAATGCGATTCTTGCAGCGCTTATATTTTTCGGAATCATCATGTTTGCGTCCGATATCATAAATACACCTTTTGAAATTTACGACACCTTTAAAATAGAGGAGAAATACGGTTTTAATAAAACCACTCCAAAAACATTTGTTTTCGACAAAGTGAAAGGATGGCTGGTAAGTGCACTAATCGGTGGCGGTTTGCTGGCATTGGTTATTTTTATTTACCAACTCACCGGAAGTATGTTTTGGATTTATGCCTGGATCGTTGTTTCAGCTTTTTCCATTTTTATGGCTATGTTTTACTCCAATCTGATTGTGCCGTTGTTTAATAAACAAACGCCGCTGGAAGAGGGCGAATTACGCGATGCCATCAGCGCTTTTGCACAGAAAGTGGGTTTTAAGCTGGATAACATTTTTGTGATCGACGGATCGAAACGCTCGACAAAAGCCAATGCATATTTTACCGGTTTGGGAGCTAAAAAACGAATAGTACTTTACGATACCTTGATAAACGACCTGAATACCGAAGAGCTGGTAGCTGTTTTAGCTCACGAAATTGGCCACAACAAAAAGAAACACGTGGTGCAGGGACTATTGATCGGTTTGGTCCAAACGGCTATCGTTTTGTTTGTTTTTGGATTGCTGATCAACAGTCCGGTTTTAAGTGCGGCATTGGGAGTTGCTGAACCCAACTTTCATATCGGGATGGTTGCTTTTGGTGTGTTATATTCGCCTATTTCATTTTTTACCGGCATTTTTATGAATGTTCTTTCGCGGAAAAACGAATACCAGGCCGACCGTTTTGCTGCCGAAAACTATAAACCGGAAGCGCTTGGATCGGCTTTAAAAAAGCTGTCGATCAATAACCTGAGTAATTTAACTCCCCATAAAACCTTTGTGTTCTTTCATTACTCGCACCCAACCTTATTGCAGCGTTTAGCGTTTTTAAAAACGTTTGAGAAATAGAAAGGGCAGTCGTGACTTTACAGTTTAAAGTTGTTGAACTGTTGAATTGCGAAGTCGTCAACTCCATGCTTTTCCTTTGTGAAAATCATGCTTAGGAAGTGAAGGAATACGATTGCGCTATTGCGGGAAATATCAAGTCTTATTATTGTTAACTTTGCGTACCAGAAAACAGCACGCAATTTTTCGACGGTGCACCTATAAATTGAAAAATGAAAGCAGAAATAATTACCATCGGCGATGAAATACTGATCGGACAAATTGTTGATACTAACTCGGCCTGGATGGGCGAGCAATTCAACCTCAATGGTATTGAAATTTACCAGATTACTTCGGTTCACGATGATCACGATCATATTATGCGTGCCATAAAGAACGCAGAGGAACATACCGATTTGGTGGTAATTACCGGTGGATTAGGACCAACAAAAGACGACATTACCAAACACACACTTTGCGAGTATTTTAACACAAAACTTGTTTTTCACGCGCCCACATTAAAAACTATTTACGAGCGTTTTAAGCACCGTGGAATTGACATGAACAAGATGAATCGCGATCAGGCGATGTTGCCTGAGTCGTGCACCATTTTGTACAATAAAATGGGAACCGCTCCGGGAATGTGGTTCGAAAAAAACGACACTATTTTCGTGTCGATGCCGGGTGTGCCTTTTGAAATGAAATACCTGGTCGAGTTCGAACTTTTACCACGATTACGCGAAACCGGACGAACAAAAGCGATCTTCCATAAAACGGTATTAACACAGGGAGTTCCGGAGTCGATGCTGGCCGAACGAATTGCCGATTGGGAGGAGGCGCTGCCAAAGCATATAAAGCTGGCTTATTTACCCAATCCAATGTCGGTGAGGCTGCGACTTTCTGCAATGGGAAGCGATGTTGAAGTCTTAAAGGTGGACGTTGAAAAGGAAATTGAAAAGCTTCAAAAAATAATACCAGAGGCAATTTTCGGATATGATAATGAAACCCTCGCGGAGGTAATTGGCCGCGAGTTGGTGGATCAAAACAAAAAACTGGCTGTCGCCGAAAGTTGTACCGGCGGTTATATTTCACACCTTATTACTTCTGTTTCCGGAAGTTCGGCCTACTACAATGGCTCGGTTACGTCGTATTCCAACGAAATGAAACAAAAGTTGCTCGGGGTTAGTCGTGAGAACCTGGAAAAATACGGTGCAGTCAGCGAGCAGGTGGCGCGTGAAATGGTTGAGGGAGTAAAACGGGTGATGAATGCCGATTATGCTGTGGTAACAACAGGAATTGCAGGGCCAACAGGCGGAACCGAGGAAAAACCGGTTGGTACGGTGTGGATTGCCGTTTCGGGGCCTGAGAAAACCTTAGTTGAGAAGTACACCTTTGTTGGCGATCAGCGCGATCGAAACATTGTTCGCTCCGGACAGACAGCTTTACAATTGCTAAGAAGAATGGTGCTTGGCGAGCTATGATTTTCAGTTTCATGCTTCCGTCTTCAATCTTCCAACTTTTTAACAACTTCTAACGTTCTTAAACGTTCTAAAGATGTATTTTTGAATAAGTAAACAGAAATCTATGAAGCGAATTATTATAATCATACTCATCGTAATTGTAGTGCTTTTTGGAGCGGTTTTGGCAATTCCGGTGTTCTTCAAACAAAATATTTTAAGCACTGCAAAAACTACCCTCAATAAAAAATTGAATGCCGAGGTAGAGTTTGCCGATCTGAAACTGTCGTTGTTCAAAAATTTTCCAAACGTAACGATTGATCTGCAGGACGTGATGATTAAAGGAAAAGGGGAGTTTGCGCAGGATACGTTGCTGAATGTGCCTCGTATTGCAGCTACAATGAATTTGTCATCACTTTTTAGTTCCGATCGCAGTATCGAAGAGATTCTTCTCGAAAAACCGTCGCTGAATCTGGTTGTTGCAGAGTCAGGGAATGTGAACTGGGATGTGGCGCCGGCTTCCGATTCGGCCAAAAAGGAAAATACAAGTTCTTCTGAAAAAGAGGAGTTTCAACTGGCTCTTGAAAAAATTGAGGTGAACAACGCGCGTCTGATCTACAACGATAAATTGGCTAAAATGCGTGCAGATCTCGAAGACATTAACCTTGTTATTTCGGGCGAAATGTTTGGAAATACTACCCAGCTGAACATTGGAGGAGTGGTTCGCGATCTTTCTTATTCAATGGAAGGAATTACTTATGTTTCGAATACTTCACTGGATTTGAAGACTTTGCTTGACGTTGATTTTGAGTCGATGATTTTTACGATCGTCGAAAGTGAGTTGATGGTAAACCGTTTGCCGCTTGAATTGAGCGGCGATTTCAGCGTACCCAACGATACTACTTTTCTGAATCTGCAACTACAAACAAAAGCATCGGATTTTGAGAACTTTTTGGCGCTGGTGCCCAAAGATTACGAGGAATATTTAAAAGAAATTACAACAACCGGTTCGGCGACTATTTCGGGAGGAGTTTCGGGTTATTATATTGATGAGGATTATCCGAAAATTGATCTGCAGGTTAAAGTTGATAACGGCCATTTTAAATATGCCGAAATGCCCGAGGAAATCAAAAATATCAGTGCCGAAATGCTGATCGGCAAACCACAAGGCGATCTCGATCTGCTAAAAATAAACATCAATAAAGCACATGCTGAAATTCGTAATAATCCGGTTGATTTGACTTTGAAAATATCGAATCCGGTTAGCGATCCCTTATTTGACGGCGCATTCGTTGGCAAAATAAATCTCGATCATTTAAAAGACGCACTGCCAATGGATAGCGTAAATATGTCGGGAATTATCGATGCGAATTTGTTTGCCAAAGGTCGTTATTCGGATGTTGAGGCAGAGGCTTACGATAAAATAAAATCGGATGGTGTTGTGCTGTTGAACAACTTTGTTTACGACACGCCCGATCTTACTCAGCAGATCGTAATTCCATCTGGGCAACTGGACTTTTCGCCGCAAAATATCAACCTTGGAAACTTTACACTGAAGGTAGGTGAAAGCGATTTCCGTTTATCGGGAAAAGTGAGTAACTACCTGAATTATGTGATGAAAGACGGCGTGTTAAAAGGGAATCTGCAGCTGAATTCAAACTACGTAAACCTAAACCAGTTGCTTCTTTTGCAGGTGATGGAAGAAGAGGCTGCACAAAGTTCAGAAACAACGGCGGAGGAGCAGGAACTGGAAACGCTGGCTTTTGATGTGCCGGAAAATATCGATATCACATTTCGTTCAACAATAAACAGGGCCGTTTTTAACCGGATTCCGATTACCGCGGTTAAAGGCGAAGTTAGGGCTGTTAACAAAAAGTTGGTTCTCGACGGACTCGACATGAATATGCTGGGCGGAAAAATGACTTTGAACGGAGCTTACGAAAATACAGAGCAAAACCAGCCGCTGTTCGATCTGGGTTTTGATATTGCGGGTTTCGATATTCCAACCATGTACCACACGGTTGCGGGTTTCAGAAAACTTATTCCTGGCGCGGGCAACAGTACCGGAAAATTAAGCACAAGTCTGGGAATGAAAGGGCAACTAAGTCCGCAAATGGGCCTAATTGCTGCATCAACAAACGGAAAAGGATCATTTACTACCAGTAATGTTGAGATTAAAGATTCGCCACTATTTAACCAGCTGAGTGGAATTCTGAAAAAGGAAAAACTTAAGAATGTAACCATCGGTGATTTTACGGCAAACCTAACGGTTGAAGACGGTAACCTTTTGTTACGTCCGTTTACTACAAAAGTGATCGGGCAGGAAACTACCATTAGCGGAAGTTTAAATGCTGAAAGTTTGCTCGATATGCGATTGGATTTTAATGTTCAGCGCGAAATGTTTGGTCCCGATATTCAGAAAATTCTTGCGGTGTTGCCCGGAAATGAAAAGATTACCATGCTACCGGCCGGAGTTGTTCTGAAAGGTCCGGTTGGAGATGCTAAAGTAAATCTTGATCTTAGCGCTACACAAAAAGCTGTTACCGATGCCACAAAAGATGATTTGAAAAATTCATTGAATAAATTGGGCGAGGGGCTTAAAAAACTATTCAAGTAGATATTTCTGTTGATGGGTTAATGACAGCTTGTGTGACTAATTTCTCAAAATTCATTTTTATTTATTCTGCGGTAATTTGTTGTATAATATTTGGCAATCCACTATTAACAACAGAAAAATGCGTATTTTGCAGCGCAATTAACTGGAATACCGAACAGACTTATCAATTGGTATATTAAATGGCAGACAAAGTAGTTGTAATAACCGGAGCTTCGTCAGGAATAGGAAAAGCATTGGCCGTAAAGTATGCAGCAGAGGGCTATAACCTTGTGTTGGCTGCACGTAGAATTGAGCGTTTGGAAGCGCTAAAAGAACGACTTTCGAATGTTGAAGTACTGCCGGTACAAACGGATGTATCCATTGAAGAGGATTGCAAACATTTGATCGAAAAGGCAGTCGAGAAATTCGGAAAAATCAATATTCTTATTAATAATGCGGGAATTTCGATGCGCGCCGCACTCGAAAATGTGGAAACCGAAGTTTTAAGAAGAGTGATGGACGTGAATTATTGGGGTACAGTTTATTGCACTAAATATGCACTTCCGCATCTGCTTGAACAAAAAGGTTCGGTGGTTGGCGTGATTTCAACCGGTGGTTATATAGGGCTTCCGGGACGTACAGGTTATTCGTCTTCGAAATTTGCAGTACGTGGATTCCTTGATACTTTGCGGGTAGAATACCTGCGTGCCGGCTTACATGTATTGGTTGTGGCACCTGGTTTTACGGCTTCCGAAATCCGGGAAACGGCGCTGGTTGCCGACGGAAGTCAGCAAGGAAAAACACCACGTAACGAAAATAAAATGATGTCGGCCGAGCGTTGCGCGTCAATAATGTATCGAGCCATTAAAAACCGCCGGCGTAAAATGATCGTCTCTTTCTGGGATGGAAAAGTAATTGTTTTGGTGGCAAAACTCTGGGCCTGGGTAGTCGATCAGATTCTTTACACTGTTTTCAAAAACGAACCCGATTCGCCGCTGAAATAGTTTCTAGCTTCGAGTTACGAGCTTCGAGTATTGAGCATCCTTTTTCAATTTAACAGTTTAGCAGTTTCACAATTATCTACAGCAAAAAAAATCCCGACAAAATGCCGGGATAAATCAAAAACGAAAATGTATGTATCACTGTTAATTCTGAACCAGCTTATTTTTAATCTTGTCTTCAAAGGCTGATAGGGCAGCTTTCGATCCTTCGCCCATTGCAATTACAATTTGTTTGTATGGAACCACCGAAACATCACCGGCAGCATAAACTCCTGCTTGTTTTGTCCGGCAATGTGCGTCAATTTCAATTTCACCCATGCGGTTGGTATCAACCACTTCAGCGAAAACTTTACTGTTGGCTTGTAGTCCGATCTGAACAAATACACCATCAGTGGTAATTGTTTCTGTTTCCTCAGTTTCTCTGTTTTTAAATTCCAATGCGGTAACTTTGTTGCCATCGCCATTGATGGCCATAGTTTGCGCACTGGTCAGAATTTTTACATTCGGTAATATTTTTAGTTTGTCTTGCAGTACCTGGTCGCCTTTCAGCTCGTCCATAAACTCAATCACAGTAACTTCCGATGCGATTGACGAAAGGTCGATGGCCGCTTCCAAACCTGAGTTTCCTCCGCCAACTACAACAACTTTTTTGCCTTTGTAGAACGGCCCGTCGCAGTGTGTACAGAATGCGACTCCGGAACCGATGTATTCGTTTTCGCCGGGAACGCCCAAACGTCTCCAGCTGGCACCGGTTGCAATAATCAGGGCAGGGGTTTTAAACGTTTCTTTTAACGAAGTTTGAACTTCTTTAATGCCGTCCTTGACGCTTACATTTTCAACGCGACGGTTTTCAAGCACATCAATCGGGTAGTCTTTTAAGTGGCTCATTAAATCAGCCGAAAGTGCTGCTCCCGTAGTTTTTGGTACCGAAATCATATTCTCAATAGAAACAGTTTCGTTTACCTGACCGCCAACTTTTTCGGCAACCAATGCAACAGAAAATCCTTTTCGTGCCGAGTAAACTGCAGCAGAAACTCCGGCAGGTCCACCACCAACAACTACTACGTCGTACTCTTTTTCAACTGGGGCAGTTTCAATTGGCTCTGAGCCAACTTTTTCTTCCAGTTTTGCCAGCAATTCACCTATTGAAGAGCGACCAACATGCAATTGTTCTCCATTGGCATAAACCGTTGGAACGGCTTGAATTCCGAGCGTTTCAACTTCTTCTTTATTAATTTGACCGTCGATAATTTCGTGACGAATGTTTGGATTAATCAGCGTTAAAACATTCAATGCCTGAACTACTTCAGGGCAATTGGTACAGCTTAATGAAATGTAGCTTTTTACCACAATCTCACCTTTTAATCCTTTAATTTGGTTGGCAACCGCTTCGTCGGGCAGGTTTTTACCAATACCATCGAGGTTTAAAATTGCGGTTAACAACGATGGAAATTCGTGTCCGTTTGGTATTGCACGAAACACAATGTTTGTGGGTGTGTTGTTTTTTAGAATAGTAAATTCCAGCTCTTTTCCAGCTTCAACAGTAACATTAATTTTTTCTGAGGTTGATGCTACATCATCCAACAAGCCAATTAACTGGTCTTTGTCGGGATGAGAATCTGCAACTGCAACCTGAAAGGTATAATCGTTTTTTAACGGGCTGAAAACTTCTTGTAATTTATCTTTTATGGCTTGTTGTAACATGACTTTGGTTTTTTGGAGGAGCAGCTAAAATGCTGCTCCTGATTTTTAAGTTTTTTTGAGCTTTTTTTAGATCACACCCACAAGGTCGATGCTTGGCTCTAATGTTTTTTGTCCTTCTTCCCATTTTGCAGGGCAAACTTCCGATGGATTTTCAGCAACAAACTGAAGTGCTTTCAAACGACGAAGTAATTCGTCTGCGTTTCTTCCAACGTTTCCGGCAACAACTTCGTAAGCTACAATCTCGCCTTGTGGGTTTACAATAAAAGTTCCACGCTCAGCTAAACCTGCTTCTTCAATCATTACCTCAAAACCGCGTGATAATACGCCTGTTGGGTCAGCCAACATTGGGTAGTTGATTTTTTTGATTGTTTCTGAAGTGTCGTGCCATGCTTTGTGAACAAAGTGGGTATCAGTAGAAACTGAGTATATTTCGCAACCGGTAGCTTTAAATTCTTCATACTTGTTTGCCAGGTCTTCCAATTCGGTTGGACACACGAATGTGAAATCGGCAGGGTAGAAGAAAAAGATCGACCATTTACCCAAAACATCTTCTTTTTTTACTGTTTTGAAATCGTTGTTTGCGAAAGCTTGTACTTCAAAATCTACTACTTGTTTTCCAATTTGTGACATAATTTTTTCTTTTAATATTTAACTTAATTGAGTTTCTCTCTTATTTCTGTGGCAAACATAATGCTAGCTTTTATATCAATCAAACAGATAAAATGTATATTTGTATTGATAAAATCAATATCATGACATTGCAACAATTGGAATATATTCTGGCGGTGAATAAATACAGGCATTTTGTTACTGCATCGAAACAATGTGGGGTTACACAGCCTACGTTAAGCACCATGATACAAAAGTTAGAAGCCGAGCTGGAAGTTGATATTTTCGACAGGTCGAAACATCCGATACAGCCTACTGCGCTTGGCGAAAAAATTATTGAACAGGCCGAGCGTTCGTTAAAAGAGATTTGGAAAATTGGAGAACTGGTATGGAATGAAACGGATTCGTTAACCGGTAAATTACACATGGGAGTAATTCCAACACTTGCCAACTACCTGGTACCTCGTTTTATAAAAACGTTTGGAGAAAATTGTGCTTCGGTACAACTTTCTATTTCGGAAATGAATACTGCAACATTAATTCGAATGTTAAAAAAGGATAAGGTAGATATGTTTATTGCCGCAACGCCGCTTGGAGAACCCGATTTTCTGGAAATTCCTTTATTCTACGAACGGTTTTATGCCTATTTCGCTGCAGATCATCCGCTAAAAGATGTTCCGCTTAACCCGTCGAATATGCCACAAGAAAAATTGTGGGTATTGGAAGAAGGACATTGTTTGCGCGACCAGGTTTTTAATTTCTGTACCACTAAAATGCCATACAACCAGGTTTTTGAGGCAGGCAGTATCGATACGTTGGTTAGAATTGTTGATCTGAACGGCGGATATACTTTAATCCCGGAATTACATTTACCCATGTTGAGTGAAGAGCAGCGGAAAAATGTTCGGGAAATTAATGATCCGCCTGCCATCCGCGAAGTGTCGATCGTTATCCACAAAAACTTTGTGAAAGAGCGGATATTAAATGAAGTGGGGGAGGCATTTAAAACCATCATTCCGGACGAAATGATTGATGAGCGCTTGAAGAAGTTTGCAATTCGATTGTAAATATATTCAGAGTCCGGGGCTGTATAAATAACGTAAAAACAGCCCCGGACTTTTTATTTACAATAAGCTAATTAAACTTCAAATTCTTTCAGTGTGGCTTTGATGATATCAATTGCTTCCATCAATTGTTCTTCGGTAATTACCAACGGTGGTGTAAACCGAATAATATGCTCATGCGTTGGTTTGGCAATCAATCCGTTTTCTTTTAAAGCCAGGCAAACGTCCCAGGCAGTATTGCCGTTGGTTGGTTTTATGGCAACGGCATTCAGTAGTCCTTTTCCTCGCACAATTTCAATTAACGGCGAATCTATGGCACGCATTTCTTTGCGGAAAACTTTTCCTAGGCGTTCTGCATTTTCAATCAGTCCTTCTTCCTGAATGACATCGAGGGCCGCCATAGCCACTTTCCCGGCAATTGGATTTCCTCCGTAGGTACTTCCGTGTTCTCCGGGTTTTATGGTCAGCATAATTTCGTCGTCGGCAAGTACACACGAAACCGGGTAAAATCCACCGGAAACGGCTTTCCCAAGCACCAAAATATCAGGGCGAACATCTTCATGATCGCAAGCCAGCATTTTTCCTGTACGCGCTATCCCGGTTTGTATTTCGTCGGCCACAAACAACACATTGTATTTTTTACACAGCTCACTGGCTTTTTTCAGATAGCCATCTTCAGGAACATAAACTCCTGCTTCGGCCTGAATCGGCTCAACAAGAAATCCTGCCACATTCGGATCCAGCAACTCTTGTCCCAATCGATCAACATCGTTGTAAGGAATATTTACAAATCCCGGCGTGTACGGACCATAATGGCTGTATGCATCCGGATCGCTCGACATAGAAATGATGGTAATTGTTCGTCCGTGGAAATTGCCGTCGCAAACCACAATTTTGGCTTCGTTGGTCGGTATTCCTTTTACTTTGTAGGCCCATTTACGAATCAGTTTTAAAGCTGTTTCGTCAGCCTCGGCACCCGAGTTCATCGGCAACATTTTATCGTATCCAAACAGTTTGGTCATGTATTCTTCCCATTCGCCCAAAACGTCGTTGTAAAACGCCCGCGAAGTCAATGCCAGTGTTTGTGCCTGATCTGTCAAGGCTTTTAGAATTTTCGGATGAGAATGTCCCTGGTTTACCGCCGAATAGGCTGCCAGAAAATCGAAATATCTTTTCCCCTCAACATCCCACACAAAAACACCTTCTCCTTTTGAGAGTACAACCGGTAGCGGATGGTAATTGTGAGCGCCAAATTTATCTTCTTTGGCCATGTAGTCTGCAGAACTCAGTTTAGTCATAATCTGTTGTTTAATTTTAATGCAGAAATACGATTTTTGGATTGAAAAAGCAACCGACCGAGTGGTGTTAAAAAGCAGTGAGAATTATCAGCAAATCAGTTTTGTTGCCTTTTATTTGTACTGAACTTGTTATTTCCAGAAGCGTGCGATTAAAACTTCCGCAAGGATAAAAAAGAGCGCCAGTAACAAGCACCATTTCCATAATTGTCGACCGTTTTGAATATCGTTAAAAATTTCGGCGAAATTGCTTTCAACATCTTCAATAACAGTGGCATTTGTTAGTTGGGCATCTTGCAGGCGGCTTTCAATTTCGTTGTTGTTTAAATATCGAAGGTCGGATTCCAAACGATCGAAATTAAAGGCCATCGACGCCACAATTTGATCATCGTTTTTAATGAGGTAATGACCGTCGGAAGTAATCTGCTCGCCAAATTCAAGACGGACACTTCGTCCTGAAATTGTTTTTGCCGGAATAAAACGTTCTCCTGTTTTTGGCTGCTCGATTTCGATTGGCGAGTTAAGATCTAATTTCAGGTTTCGCGGAAGATTTATAAAGTTGTTTTTACCAACTATAAACGAAATTTCCTGTTTAGGTAAACTGTTTAAAACGATGTTGTACAATGTTGGAACAAAAAGCACATCGCGTGCAAACGATTCGTTTTGCTCCGAAAGCGGAAAGGCAAATACCCAAACTTTACCATCCTGGTAATTTAATTGCGAAAGGGCTTTATCTCCGTTTTGGAATGCCAGCAAGGTGTTCTCGTCGGTTTGCGATGAGCCGGCAAAACGATAGTGTCCGTTAATTTGTGGCAACACCGGATTTTTCTCACGTTTTGTAAAAACGTCAGCGTAAAACTTATTCTCGTAATCAATGCTTGAAATCTCTTGTTCTGTTGAGTCAATACGAACAATCCGGTTGGCATTAAAAGTAGCCAGCAGGTTATTATTCGCCGTTAAATCGGTCTTGAATTTAGGGAACAAAACCACTGAGGTTCCGCTGCGAATGATGCTTTCCAACTCGTTTAACAATCCGCTTGAAAAGTTGTCGATGTTCAGCAGAAAGATGGTGTTGTAATCAACCAGACGATTAACCTGCAGATTCTGGCTGTTCATTTCATCCAACTGCACATAGTCGTCGTTGTTAAACAATGCACTTAAATAATTAAGCCCTTCCTTCGAGTCGTTTTCATTGCTGTATAGTGCAAGCGCCTTAAGTTGCGGCTCAACAAAATAGCTGATGTACCAGTTGTTATCGTGCGTAAAAGGGTAGTCAGTAATTTCAATTTTTCCCAGCTGTGGTCCGCTTCCGGTGTTGTTATATTTCAGGTTGGCCACAATTTCGTTTTGGGCTTCAACCGAAAAATTGGTAATCGATTTAATCGAGTCGTTCAGGAACAGTTTCAGCGGCAGGTTTTGGTAATTCTGATTTGAGCTGTTTTTAATGCGAACAAACATATTTTCTTCCTGCCCCAAACGGTGTGCTGGGTACTCAACCCAACACGAATCGATGTAAAGGTTAGCCACTTCGTTGGGAACCAGAGGAATGTAATAACTGAAAATTTCCGGAGTCGCGAAATTGTTAATGTCGCTTATACTCCGCTGAAAATCAGAAATAAAATAGAGATTTTTATCTGCTTCTGCATCGTTGTTTTCGCTCGCATAACGATTATAAATCAACGACATCGGCACAACATTCGGACTTGCCTGAATACCCGAAACCTGCTGAATAAATTGTTCTCTATTAAAAATGTGCTGATGTTTTGGCAGCAGGTCGTTGGTAAACAGTCTGAATTTTGTGCCCGGAGGGTAGGCCATACAAATTTCAAGTGCTTTGTTTCGTGCAACCTCGAGCAACTGGCCTTGTTCCGACAGCGCATTCATCGAAAACGAGTTGTCGACATAAACAGCAACCAATTGCGTGCTTTGTTTTTGCGCATTGTTATTCGTCGGAATAAATGGACGTGCAAAAGCAAACACCAGAAAAATAATGGTGAGAATTCGTGCTGCCAGAATAAGCAATTGTTTTAACCTCGATTTCTTTTTCGACTCCGTTTTAATATCTTTCAAGAAACTGACATTGCTGAAATAAACGGTTTTGTATCGTTTAAAACTAAACAAATGAATAATTACCGGTATGGCAATTACCAGAAGTGCGAATAAGAATGTTGGATAAAGAAATTTCATGCCGGTTGTTGCTGTGCCTGCCTGAGCTTAAACAGCGGATTCAATTACTCGTTTTCAAAAATAGCTATTTCCTTTTCGCCATTTGATTTTATGTATCCACGGAACATTCCGCTGGTATTAAATTCCATGGCAATATTACCTTTGGCGTCAACAGCAATAACACCTCCGGTGCCGTTCAGTTCGCTCAGCTTATCAATTTCTTTTCTACAGGCGTCAGTAACGCTAAGGTTTTGGTATTCCATCATCGCCGAAATGTCGCGTGCAAATCCCAAACGGATGTAATATTCGCCATGACCTGTACACGAAATGGCGCATGTTTTATTGTTTGCATAGGTTCCGGCACCAATAATAGGTGAATCGCCAATACGACCGTATTTTTTGTTGGTCATACCACCTGTTGATGTTCCTGCACACAAATTACCATGTGTGTCGAGTACAGCACAACCAACCGTCCCTGTGTTATCTTTGTTTGTTCGCTCGCGTTCGTGTTTTAACAAGCTTTGCAACGACTGGTAACGGCGTTCAGTGTAAAAATATTTATTAGGTACGATTTCAAGCCCTTGTTGTTTGGCAAATTCCGAAGCTCCTTTTCCGCTCAACATCACGTGTTCCGAGTTGTCCATCACTTCGCGTGCCGCATTAATCGGGTTTTTAATATCCTGAACTCCGGCAACAGCTCCGGCATTCATTGTTTTACCTTCCATAATTGAGGCATCCAGTTCGTTAACGCCATCGTGTGTAAAAACAGCACCTTTTCCGGCATTAAAAAGCGGAGAGTTTTCCATTACGTTAATGACTTTAACAACCACGTCGGTGGCGGTGGCACCGTCTTTTAGTAGTTGTTCGCCGAGTTGAAGCGCTTCATTTAACTTGGCTTTGTATTCAGCTCGCGCTTCTTCATTCATTTTTTCTTTCGACATAACTCCGGCACCGCCATGGATAACAATAGCATAGTTTTGAGCGATTGCCGATAAAATTGTTGAAAGAAAAATTAGTGTAATAAACAGAGTTCTTTTGATCATCGTGTGCAATTTTTATTTACAAAAATGGAATAAAATTTAGAATCCATCGCATTCACAGAACATTCTTTTAAAAGAAATGTCAACAGGCGTAAAATTTGTTTTGTTTATTATTTATATATTTAAGATTAAACAAAAATACACCGGACAACGTTTTAGGATTAGTTTTAATACGCACGACAATATAATTCGCTTTAAAATGAAAACAGAAGGCTATTCAATCAAGGATTTAGAGACCTTATCAGGAATAAAGGCACACACGATACGGATATGGGAGAAAAGGTATGATTTACTAAACCCCGAACGGACCGAAACGAACATCAGGTATTATACCGACGATGATTTGAAACGCATGTTAAACGTATCGCTACTGGTGCGTAATGGGTATAAAATATCGAAAGTTGCTACCTGGAATGAAGAAGCTATTAAACAAACAGTGCTTGATGTAGCCCATTCAAAAAATTCGGAAGAAGGTTATATCGATCAGCTTTTACTTTTTATGGTAAATTTTGATAATGTTGGTTTTACTGCGTTGGTAAACGAAATTATTGAAAAACATGGTATTGAAGTGGCGGTTCAGCGAATATTTTTTGCATTGTTCGAACGTATAGGAACCTTCTGGCAGGTAGGATCTATTTTCCCGGCTCAAGAACATTACATCACTAATTTTATACGCCAGAAATTAATAGCGGCAATTGATGCGCTTGGTATAACAGGCCAAAAAGGAAAGACAATTTTGTTTTATCTGCCAGAAGAAGAATTACACGAATTAAGTTTGTTGTTTTATTCGTATCTGGCGGCGAATTCAGGATACAATGTTATTTATCTGGGGCAGTTGGTACCATTTGCCGATTTGGAAAAACTACGATCGCATGTGGAATTGGATTATATATTTACCGCTTTTATCAGCCCGATTTTGAAAGAGGACCTGGAAGATTATCTTGAAAGATTAAAGGCCTTGTACCGCCAACAGATGGTATTTATTACCGGCCGACAGGTGCATGAGCACTCACCTAAATTGCCGCGAAACTTTAAACTGGTTAAAGATTATCGGGAATTTAAGAAATACCTTGGATAAACAATCTGATTCAATCGGGATAATGATTTTTATGCTTTCCGGTAGCAAAAAAATGTAGATAGACCAGAAAAAACAATAACATAATCAGAATGGCTATTGATGTGTAAATGATAATGCTGTAAATCTTTTGATTATCGAAAGCCACCGGAAATACCAGAACCACTGTTGTCAGAATTATTACTACCCCTACAACTGTCCCCACATTATTTTTAAAACTTTTCATTTTTCCTCCCTAAACACTTATACAATTTACGAAAAAGATCAACTTGAGTCAATCAATTATCGGTTTATAAATCAGTATTTTATCACCAACATATTAACAATGCTGTTTTAATCGTTAGCAGCTATAAAACCTCCGCAAAAATCCTTTTCAGGATGATTTCATAGAATTTAATAATTTATTCTTATGATAAACTTTAATTGATGTGAATCAAAATCGCAAGCAAACCGTAAAAGACTGAACAGGTAATAATACTTAAACTAACTGTATGAATCGGGTTAGTACCATTCAAAAGGAGTTTTTTCAACTCATCAAAGAAAAATTACCCCCGACTATCTCACTTGTTTATGAAGTTTCTAATTCATTGGGTATTAGCCAGGACAGTGCTTACCGAAGAATAAGAGGGGAGAAAGAACTTACTCTTGAAGAGTTATTTGTTTTGAAAGACTTTTTCGATATTTCGTTAGACCAGTTAAATGGAGAAGATTTATCGAGTGTTAATTTTAGTTGTTCGGTTATTCATCCTGATAATTATAGGGTTAGTGACTGGTTGGAAAAATTATATGAGGATACAAAACGTATTCACGATTCAAAACAGAGTGAGATTATTTATGCGGCAAAAGATCCTCCTGTTTTCCATTATTTCCAGATCCCTGAAATAGCTGCTTTTAAAGTCTTTTTCTGGGAAAAAACACTTTTCCAGTTTCCTGAGTACAAAGAGAAAATGTTTAGTTTTGATGACCTTGACAATTCGGCTTATGTGAATGGAAGAAAGGCACTGACACTTGCCACTCAAATCCCAACTATCGAGATTTGGAACAATCACACCTTCACAATCATGCTCAGCCAGATTGAGTTTTACTATGTTTCCGGCTTTTTTAAAAACAGGGATGACCTGCTTAACTTGTTGGACAAAATGGAGAAGTGGATCCATCATATTCAGAAGGAGGCGGAGTTAGGTTTTAAATTTCTTTATGGTAGCGAACCCGACGGGGTGGAGGATAATTTCAGGTTGTATTACAACGAGGTTGTTTTGAATGATAATACCATTTTAGTTCGCACGGATAAAGGATACAGTTCTTATCTTACTTTCAACGTGATTAGTTTACTGAATACAACCAATCAGAGCTTTTGTATTGAGTTAGATAAATATTTTCGCGGACTGCTTACAAAATCAAACTTAATAAGTCATACCGGAGCTAAAGAACGCAATCGCTTTTTTAATAGCCAGTTACATGCATTGGAAGTAATGCGTTCGTCGCTTTCCTAGTTTGTTTCAGATTGAAATGATTGAGTGGATTGATAAGATTGAATCAATCTGTTTTCAATCTTTTCTGCTTAAGAACTTTGCATTTCATAAACTTTCATTCGTGCATGGTGCCGTTGAAAAACCGAAATTTTCATCATCATCGCCGACAGAAATACACCTCTGAACAACTGCTTAAAGATATTGCCTTTAAAATGAGCAGTGGTAATAAATCGCCACCAACGTCGGATAATATTTCTCCACGAATAGAACTTTTTGTTGATGTTCTTGTAGGCGCTGAAAACCTGTTCTTTTGTAACATTTTTTGGTTGAAATACCAGATGGTCGCCTTCGTAATGGGCCACATTTTCATCGATAATCCGGCCTTCTTCTTTCACCAGTTTGTGGAATGGTGTTCCCGGTATTGGTATTGATATAGATAACAAAATAGTGCTCGGATCAATTTCCTCCAATTTGTCCGGAAGATTATCGTAATATTCTTCAGTGTCTTCATCCAGCGCGATCATCATTCCTGTAAATGTTAAAATGCCTCGTTTCTTTAGTTTCAAAAAAAGCTCTTTGTATTCTGCTGTTTTGTTCTGCTTTTTGTGTACGAATGCCAGACTGGGTTCATTTAGCGATTCCAATCCAATAAATGCCAAGCCACAATGGGCCTGTTCAAGCAAGTCGATAAATTCATCGTCGTGCAGGCAATCAAAACTAAATTGCACACCCAGCGACCATAATTTCAGCTTCGCAATTTCGCGCAAAAGATCCTTGGCATAAGTTAAATCACCACCCAAATTATTGTCTTGCAACATGGCGATCTTTCTTTTCATAAGTGGGAGTTTTTGGGTGGAGCGTAAGTCGTTCACCACGTCGGCTATTGGACGTTTGCGGTGAGGCGCCGGATTAATATTTAACTGGCAATAGCTGCATTTGTAAATACATCCGCGTGTTGCTTCTGTTACTACCGGCACCGTAAAATCCTTTTCAACCAAATCGTAGCGTGGAGGAGGGATATTTTCAAGAGGAGGTGCAAACGGAGCAAAGTAGGTTTTTTTCAATCGATTATTTACCAAATCGTGAACAACTGACGGCCATATCATTTCGGCTTCTCCAACTACGGTGGCATCCATGTAATCTTCAATTTCTTCGTGAAACGTGGAAGCATAACGTCCGCCGGCAATTACTTTTTTCCCTTTTTCTCTGAATTTTTTGGCAACATCGATGGCGTGAGGAGCACAAAAGTCCATAAAGCTTAGTGCTATGTAATTGGCATCAGTTTCGTAGTTGATGGGGCGGATCATTTCGTGCAACAATTCTATCTCTACTATCGATGGTGTTAAAGCTGCAAGCAAAGCCCCCGACACGGGCGGCGCTGGCGATTTTGCATAATATGTTCGCTCATCTCCAAGGTTCTGAAACAAGACGATTATGAGCAGTTTTGGCTTTTTCATGACTTCAGATTTTTAATAATTTACCGGCTCTTCTTCGAAAATATGCTCTGACAACCCCCGGTGAAAGTGCGGCCACTTTCCCAATTAACTTACCACGCAGCGAGAGTGCAACTTCAGTTTTATTTCTTCTCATTTGTTGAACGATCTGGCGGGCAACATCTTCAGCTTTTGCCATTTTGTCGTGCCGCAAGTGGGCTCCCGGCAAGAACTTTTCGTTTCTGAAAAACCGGGTTTGAGTATAATCGGGAGCAACATGTAAGACCGAAATTTTGGACTGGCCCAACTCTGCTCTTAAGGTTTGGCTAAATGACCTTAATGCAGCTTTACTGGCAGAGTAGGCCGAGTAACAGGGCATGCCGTAAAGTGCCGCAATTGATGACACAAATACTATCATTCCCGGACGATTTTCAGGAAAATGGGGTAGTGTATGATAGGTTAAATTCACTGCACCCAAAAAATTGATATCCAAAATTTGTTTGAAGTCCTGCGGTACTGTGTTTTTTATAGGACCGTATATTCCGATTCCTGCATTATTAATTAGAATATCGATAGTAGCTTTTTCGGGTGATAGTTGTTTAATTGCATTTTTGACTGCCGCTTCGCTGGAAATATCACAACTGATGATAATTGGTTCGGAGAGCTGAGGATTTGCTGAAATCAAATCATTTCTGACTTGTTCTAAGGCTTCAATATTGCGGGCCATAAGAATCAGGTTGGGATCGTACTTTGCCAGTTCAAAACAAAGTTGTTCCCCGATTCCGGATGAGGCGCCGGTAATGATTATTCGTTTATTTTTCAGCTCAAACATGATCGGTCAGATTTGTCCTTTTTCAGGTCGGAACAACAAAACCAGTTCAAAAACAATGTAGTAACACAAGGCAAATAGGTACCAGTTGGGTTGAAAAGTGATCATCATTGCCAGATGCCACAGGATGAATGCCCTTACCGTAGAAACGATGGGGTAGGTGGCATTTTCTTCGATTTTAATGGAAGTAAAATGTGCTTTGAGTTGACCAGAGACAGCAACAAAGGTTGCAATAATGAACAGTGCAAAAGCGATTATATTTTCAGGATTGATAAGGAACAGCGAAGCAAGAGCAATTATAATGACAAAAATATCGCCGAGAACAACCGAGTGATCCCAGCCAAATTTTACGGCAAATGTATTGTAGCCGGTTTCACGGTCGGCAGTGATGTCTTTCAAATAGCCAATCAATACAAAATTCGCGTACGAAAAAAGTGTTATTACACACAACCAAATAAGTGTGCTGTTATTGAGTATTGAAAGGTCTTTTCCTGTAACTGCTAAAAATGCGGTAATCGGTAGGATCATAACAATCCAGCCGTTGTAGAATGGTCCGGCAATCCAGAAATTCTTTTTAAAATAGGTGTAAGTGGCCAACCCGATTATTGCCAGCGAACAAAAAATAAGGTTGTTGAGGTTGTATAAAATCAGTGGGATTCCAATAATTACGAGTCCGGCCAGACTAACTCCTCCTAGTGCTTTGGGCGAAACTTCTTTCTTTACCAGTGGCCTGTACGACGCAGAAATGGCATCGGTGTCCGTTTGAAAACAATCGGTTAAAGCCTGTCCAAAACCATAGCCCAAAAAGAAAGGCAAAAACAAAATTACAAACTTGGTAATTGAACTGTTTTCCTGCCAGCCCAACGCCAATCCTGCCAATCCTGCTGCACCGGAAACAAATAGCAAGTAGGGGCGCATATGGACAATAAGTGCTTGCAGAAATCGGAGGGAGAAAACCGGTGCAAAATTATTTTCATTTTTCATCGTAGTAGTTTTAATCGGCAACAAATAAAGCTGTGGGCAATACAGAAAAACGAAATCGACAGGCTTCAATGATTTCGCCATCGGTTTCGAGAAGGACAGGCTTTGCAGATGTGATTTCAACAGACTGCACAAGCGCTGTTTTACAGTTCTTAGCTTTGGAGAATTGTTTTCGATACAACGAGTAAAGTAGTCCGGGAATTTGTTGTCTATTGAAGTTCTCGGCCAGGTAAAATCCTAAGCAGCCACTGTCAGAACCGGGATCAATATCGTAACAGAAACTTCCTGAAACATTGGGATTTTTAGAAATAGATAAATTGGTAACGCAGGTTGAAATTTGCTTTTCATCATAAGTAATTTCCAAATCAATGTTTTTATAGCTTAAAAGGGTTTGTGCGATGGTCCATAAAATACAAAGGTTGGTTGATCGTGGTTTCAGAAAGTGAATGATTTTGTTGCTGTCATCGTTAAAAAGCCGGTTCCCCTGAGCTGTAAAACCAAGACTTGCGTTAACGATAAAAAGCTGCTTTTGGGTAGTGTCTCGATCATGAAATTCAACTATTCCGAGGTCTGATTCTGTATTGTTTTCGAAATCGATTCTCACTGGAATTCCTCTTATTTTTCTTCTCACAGGTTTAAGAAAATCGTTGCTCGATCCCAAACCAATCGCCCCAATACTAAAGGGTTTTAATTGATAGTTGGTAACCTGTGCCAGCGTATTAATTAGATTATTGAGACTGCCATCTCCTCCGGCAGAAACAAAGTTTTTTACCCGGTATTCATTTACCAAAGTTTCCATCAGACTGATATGATTGTCGGTTTCCGAAAAATGAATATACAAAGTGCCAATGGGCAAATTTTTTCTTACCTCATCCTCAATGTGATCCCATTTTTTCTCCGCCGATCCATTGTTGGCAAACCCATTTATCAATACCGCAGTTCTCATTATTTAATCGTTGCAAACTATGTTGTGTTTATACCAAACCAATTCAACCGTGTCAACCAGTTTTTTTAGATCATCGTTAGTGTGATTAGCACTTATTGATATGCGAAATCGTTGTTTGTCAGCAGGCACCGCTGGAAACTCAATCGCATTCAAGAAAATTCCTTCATGATTAAAATCGTTGGCCATTTTTCTGATGTTAGCGCCCTGTGGAACATTTAATGCGATAATTCCTGCCTGTGGGGGTGTTGTTATTCCAAAGCGTTTCAGCTTGCGTGTTAAGAACGATACATTTTTTTTGAGTTGTACTCGTCTCCATGGTTCATTTTCAATAACATCGATACCTGCCAGTACCGCTGCAATAGTTACAGGGGGTAATGAGGCAGAAAACATGTAAGTGCGCGCCATAAAACGGAGGTATTCGATCACTTCCCGCGAGCCGGAGATAAATCCACCGTTTACTGCAAAGGCTTTGCTAAAAGTCCCCATGATTATTTCGTTGGTCCATTTTAACCGGAGCTCTTCCATTACGCCCTCGCCGTTAAAACCTAAAACGCCTGTTCCGTGCGCATCGTCTATAATGGTGTGTGCATTATATTCTTGTGAGAGTGGGATTATTTTATCCAACGGAGCAATGTCGCCATCCATTGAGTATACTCCTTCAACCGCTACAAAAAGGTCACCATCGGTTTTATGTGTTTTTAGTAAATGTTCTAGTTCATCGATGTTGTTGTGCTCGAAAGTGATGCATCTTCCTCGTAGCAGTTTTACGCCGTCGAAAAAGGAAGCGTGGTTGTATTCATCTGCAATTATCAGATCGTGCGGTGTGCACAAGCCGTAAAGCAAACCCAGATTTGCGTTGTAACCGCTTGTAAATATCATAGTGTCTTCGGTTCCTTTTAATTTGCTGAGTCGGTTTTCGAGATCTTTCATCAGCGATGAATAACCGTTAAGCAGCGGCGGTCCGGCAATTCCAACTCCATACTTTTTTATAGCTTTTTTTACTGCTTCTTTAACGTGTGTATGGTTGGCCAGACCCAGGTAATTATTCGAACCGAACATTAACATTTCTCTTTCATTCCCTTCAGCATCAAAGGCTAAAACTGTGCGGTCTGTTGCCGAGTCGATTACCCGCATATACAAATGTTTGTCTTCTTTTTCCTGGTTTTGCAATGAAACATGGAACAGGTTAATCCGTTCATTCAACGGTAATTTTCGGCCATTTTTCCAGGCGCTCGAGAAATCGATACTGTACCCGTTGCCATTCTTTTCTTCCTCGTTATGAGATTTTGTTTTCATGACTTTGTAGGTATTTGGTTAATGCAAAAATGTATTCCTTAGGATCGGCAAAATCCCGGCCTCCAATATTAAAATCACTCAAATCATAGTGCGCCGAGCCTGATAAAAGCACTTTCTTTTCTTCTTGAATCGTTCCGATTTTTGCGAAGTTCAATTCTCTGCTTTCCGCTTCGGACAAAAAGGTTTTCTCATCTTCGGGTTTAATCGTAAATACGAGCTCATATTCTCCACATTCGCCCAAAAACAATAGTTCTTCCGGAAGCTTAAGTTTGGCCATAAAAGCGCTTGCGATCGGATCGGGATTTAAGCGGTCGATCAAAAAACCGATGTTGTTCAGCGAGGAAATTGTGCGCAGTGCATTTACAATTCCATCGCTGGAGTCGATGCAGGTTGTGGCAAATTCCTGTATTAACCGGGCTTCTTTATGCCTGAGTTCAAATTGGGTGGTAATGTCACTGTCGAGATCGAACAGTTGCAAGGCAGCTTCCAGGTTACCTGTTCCACAATTTCCGGTCATATAAATAAGCTCGCCCGGTGCTGTCTTTTTTCGCATAAGCGGTTTATCCGAATGTCCGATTGCAATTCCTGTGTAATGCCATTCGTCCGAAGTCCCAAGGTCTCCTCCAATAAATGCCGCTCCTGTTTCCATGAGAATTTCAGCAACTCCACGCGACAACTCAATCAAATATGAATTGTCCCATTTTGCAGGATTTAATGCAACAGAATGACTGAAATATTGAGGAACACCTCCCGAAGCGAAAATGTCGCTCAAAGTTGCCACCGCCAGATTTTTCCCCAATTGAAAGGGATCGGTGGCGCGAAAGTGATCTTCTTTTGAAAAATCGTCGACCGAAAAAAGCATAAAGCCGTTCTTCTTTTTTAAGATTTCGGCATCGGATTGAAAAAGTTCATTAAGCTGTTTTTTGCTGCGAGGCAGTTGCTCCGAAATGAGTGAAATGATATTTTCTTCCACGTTCATAATGTTGCGTTTTTGGTTTTCGTAAATAAAGTTACGACAACGAAAGCGCTGAAATCAACCGTTAAATGCAAGGGTGAACAAGTGCATTATTAGTTTCTATACAGCGATTCAAAAACGAAGCATTCGATTACTAATTTTTACTGAAAAATGGAGTGAGAATGGAAGGATTTGCGCAAATTGCGAAAATAGCTGTTTCAATTCGGTTAAAAGTCAAGCAATAAGTCAAAAAAAGAATTGGGATATTGGTAGCTTATTTTTCTTGCGTAGAGGTATCAGCTTCAAGTGTCATTCCAGGGGTAAGGGTGAATCGTTTAACATCAGTGGTGTAAATCTGAATCATCTCGTCATCTTCGCTTTCGGGCGTATTACTGAAATATAAATGGTAGGCTGCATGCATGGGTACCATTACTTTGCAATTCAACTTCGGAGGAATACGAATGTCCATAAAATCGCAATAATTTTCGTTGTCCCAAACAAGGTCGGTTAACATGTTTATGTAAAGTGTATCGTTGGTGGGATTGACGAGTTTTAATTTTTTAAATTCCTGATCCGATGGAACATAGTCGACCTCGCAATCGAGCATGGCGGCAACAAATACCGATCCCACTCCACTCATTATATCAACAAAAACATTTCCGCTACGGTTTGCACGTAGCTCTTTCTGCCGTTCGTAACTCGAGGTGTCGTGAATGTATTGCGGAGCGGCACAGCTTGTAAATAACAGTACTGTGCAAAATATAAGTAGGTGAGTTTGATTCTTTTTCATGGTTGAATTGTTTTCAGGGGATCATAAACAATTTTCATGCCTGAATTTTCGACAGAAAGATACCGGTTCATTCATAAAATCTCCGTATACTTGAATTAGAATTTTAACGTTATAACAAAACACAACACAAAAACACAATAGTTATGAAACGACTACTTTTTGCTTCACTGTTTGTTTTATTTACTGCAATTGGATTTGCACAACCCATTATTGATATTGGTCTGAAAGGAGGTGTACATTATTCAAATCTGAACCTGGGAGGGGATTTCGACCTAAGTTCAGATGGTATAACAAAAGTACATTGGGGTGCATTTGGGCGTGTAGGTTTCGATCGCTTTTATGTTCAGCCTGAAGTTTATTTTAGTAAAAAGGGTGGCGATCTGTCGTACGATCTTCTCGATCTGACCGGTGGTTTTGATTATAAAAACGTTGATGTACCTGTTCTTTTGGGATACAAACTGATAAAAAGTTCGATGGTAGATTTTCGGGTTATGGCTGGTCCTGTATTCACTTTTGTTACTGATGCCGATTATCCGAAAGAGTTGGATCCATACCTGAAAGATGAGTTTTTTAATGAAAACTTATTCGGAGTACAATATGGGGTTGGAATTGATGTATTGTTTTTAACACTTGATGCTCGGATGGAACATTCGAGTAAAATATACGACGACCCTGATCTGATAAATGGTAAATCTACTTCGTTTATTATCTCAGTTGGATTTAAAATCTTGTAAGAACAATTATAATTATAGTATAAAAGGCTTCAGGATTATCTGAGGCCTTTTTATTTAAGCCGGAAAGCGGTAGGATGAGAATCAGTTTTCAACCAATTGTGTTTTGCCATGAGTATGTTTTACATGTACAAAGGGTATCTTCTTCTTTTTTGAGATCCGTATGTTGTAATTCATAAACGGATCCATTGTTTTCCAGTCGAGCGAGGAACGAATGGCATCTTTGGGGCAATTCATTTCGCATGTTGCGCATAACTGGCAGTTTGAATCCCATTTTAATGTGCCGTCCTCTTGTTGCGTAATATTATTAACCGGACATTTTTCTACACAAATTCCACAGTTGTTGCAGTCACTGTTTACCGTGAAGGTTTTGTAATAAAAGGATTTAACAGAAGATCGTGCCACCAAAAGTCGCTCGATTCTGTAAACAAACGGGGTAGGTGGATCAAAGGGCGCAATCTTATTCTGTTGTTGCTCTGAAAAAGAATTAATTACAGATTTACCAAATTCTTCGGCAGAATGTAGTTCTTTTTTGGTTGGCGAGTCAGGCGAAAACATCGTCCCGCGTTTAATATATCCCATCCAATAGTCGACTCCATAACTGGTAAAATATCCGTAATCTTTAGCTTCTTTCATTTTTAAAGTTCTTCGAATCCAGTTTCCACAATCACCTACGTAGGTGCCGTGTAATACAAAAACGAAGGTTGGCTTGTTTTTTAATCCCTTTAATTCATTTACAAAATCCTGAACTATAAAGGGAGGATTAAAAAAATAGGTTGGTGATCCGATTCCAACCAGGTCGTACCCGGAAACATCAGTATTGCTGTTTTGACCAATATTTATACGGTCTATGTCCCATTCACCGGATGTGATTCCTTTTTCAATCTGATCGGCAATTTTATTTGTAGAACCCGATTGAGAGAATGTTGCGATCATTGCTTTTTTCATGAATCTTAGCTTAAATTGAAACACTCATGTTCCAGGTTCTCCTCATTCAGAACATCGCTCAAAGTCCAGAAATGCACATTGCCGGCGGTAACTTTAAATATTTCGCTAATAGGCTCCAGATCATAGCCTGAAATATCGTCCAGGTAGAGGCGTTCTTCGTGTAATTTATGTATCATTTTCGGATCATATACAAATTCAACCGTGCCTGTTAAACGCATTTGTTTGGCTTGCGCCAGATCTTTCGGATTGTTGTAAAAACAAACTTCAACTTTTGGATTGAGGTGAAGTTGTTTCGACATGTCTTTTGGAGAGAGTGTTCCGAAATAGAAGCCTGTTTTGTCGGCAAAAAATAAGAGTACGGTTCTTACCCGGGGCTGGTCTCGGTCGCAGGTTGCCAAATAGCAAACCGGGTTTGCTGAGGCAAACGAAATGTAATCATTTATATTCATGGCTATACGATTTTTGGTGTAACAGATAAGTTACAAAAAATCAGCGTGAAAAGCAAGATGGAAACGGGCTCCGGGGGGATGAGAGTTGGGGCTCTTTCTTGAAAAATTAACTTTTATTGATTAGCCATTTTGTTCTTTCTTTTTAAACCAGTTTACAGGATTAAGTTGCTTTTTGTATTTGGTAAACAGTTCCTTTCCAACCAGTAATCCTCCTGCCCAAAAAACGACTTCCATGAGAATAAAACTTGTTGTTGATGCGGCCACTTTTGTTTTGGTTGGCAGATCAAAAAACGGGATAATCAATGTTGCAGCAAAAAATACCCCGGAAAATACCATTAAAAAAATACCGATTTTTATCTGACTGTTTTTTCGACTCATAAAATTCAAAACAGCAAACATCTGGGATTGTTTCGTCTGCTATTTCTTCTGCAAACTTTGTAACAGAATAGTATAAGCATTTGGCCCTTCGTTAAAAAGCAAGTCTAGTATGCTTAAATCGGGTGTAAAACCATATTTTTCGGAAAAAACCTGTGTATAAGCTTGTGGTTGAAATTCGTTATCGGGATTGTGTTTTTGTTTTGGCGAAATGCCGTCGCGCAGATTAAAAGTGTTTTCAGGTACTTGCTCAAAGTCTTCGGTTAAACGGATTTTATTTTCAATCTCGAAGAAGTCGCAAAGTTGCTCGTGTATTTGTTGGTTATAGTCGAGCAGGTATTTTGTTTTACACTCGAAGAATGGGTAAAGTTCATCCTGATAGTATTCGAAATACGGCGATGAGTTGTAAGCCGAAACAATGGTTTGCCAGTGGTTGCGCTGCCAGTTTTCGTCGTACGAAATTTGCAGGTCTTTGATCAAAACTTTTGGACCGCGGCCTTTTACAACGGGAATAACCAAAGCAATCGGGCCATTTCCTCCAAGAATCTGGCAGCGGTTACGATAGGTTTGTTTGGTAAAATTCTCGAATTGCTCGAGGTAAACCTCTTTGTGATGGATATAACGTGTATAAAAATGTACCGGAGCAAAGTAAGCAGTGCTCAGCAAAAGTGCATTATCTTTCATTTTCAGTCCCTAAAAAAAGTATCGTCATCGTCGTCATCATCGTCCAGTTCAATTCCTTCAGGATCGGTAACTTCTTCCGACTTTTTCATTTTGTTTAATTCCTGTAACTCCTTCAACTCGCTGTTGAATTTCATCATTTGTTTGTTCTCGTGTTTTACTTTCCACAAGCGGGGGTAAAAATAGAACGCAGAAATTAAATACCCTAAAAAAATGCAACTGATTAAAACCAAGACCAGCGGCGCATCTTTTATTTCCCAGAAAAAAATATTGAGGGTGATGTCCATGGCATTTTGCAGGGTGAAAATCACTAGCAGAACAGCCAGGATTAGCAGAATTACGACGATTATTTGCATAATTGATGGTTTTCAAGTATCAATTCGAAATTATAAAAAAAGGACAACAGTTGCCTGTTATCCTTTAAACGAATATTATCTGTTTTAATTGTTAATGCACCCTGGTAAATAAACGCTTAAACCTGATGTTTGCAGGGAAGCTTCTGTCTTTGTCAAGCGAAAGCCAGATGAATTTGGCTTTTCCAACCACGTGATCTTCGGGAACAAAACCCCAGTAGCGCGAGTCGGCCGAATTGTGACGGTTGTCGCCCATCATCCAGTAATAGTCCATTTTAAACGTATAGGATGTGGCTACCTCGCCGTTAATTTTAATCTGGTTGCCGTTTACTTCCAAATCGTTTTCCTCATAAATGTCGATTATACGACGGTAAAGCGGCAGGTTATCTGTTGTTAAATTAATTGTCTCTCCTTTCGCCGGAATGGTGAGCGGACCAAAATTATCCACATTCCAGGGGTAACGGCTGTCGTTCGGGAAAATACCTTGTCCTCTTTCGCCGGGTTCTTCCAGCATTTTTACAACCGATTCTACATTCGCGAAACCTTTAATTTGATCAGCCGAGTTTTGGGTTAGAGGCAATAAATATTGCTGACTTGAATAAGTATTTCTGTCGGCTTCAGCAATGTGTAATCTGTCCAGCGCTTTTGGATTTATAGCAGTTCCATTTGTTTTTACGAGGTAATCGTATTGCATTCCGTCAAATTTTTCCTGCGGCTCACCGTTCACGTACAGCTGACTTTTTATAATCTCAATTTTATCGCCGGGAATTCCAACACAGCGTTTAATGTAGTTTTCGCGTTTGTCAACCGGGCGCGAAATAATGTCTCCAAAATTTCTTTTGTCGCTCCAAACCCGGCTTCTGCCATAGGTTCTAACCATATCGTAATAACTTTGGGTTGGCATTCCCAAAGCCACTGTGTCGCCTTCCGGAAAATGGAAAACAACAACATCGTTATTTTTTATAGTAGTGAAACCGGCCAGTCGTTTGTATGGACGCTCGATTGCCTCTGAGTAGGATTTACCACCAATAATTGGCATGGTGTTATGAACAAACGGAAACGACAACGGAGTGTTTGGCGTTTTTGGTCCGTAAGCTGTTTTACTCACAAAAAGATAATCGCCAACCAACATCGATTTTTCCATTGATGAAGTTGGAATTGTGTATGCCTCAATAAAAAACATACGGATAAAAGTGGCCGCAATTACAGCAAAAATTATAGCGTCGACCCATTCAACAACCTTAGTTTGTTTGCCGTTGGGCGGGTTTTTCTTTTTCCAGAATGCCCAGTGTACTTTTTCGGTAATGTAAATGTCGAAAATTATGGCCAGCCCAAGGAACCATAAATAGCTTCCCAGCCAGATGACCCAGAGGGCATAAAGTGTTCCTACAGTGATAAACTTAAACCACTTATTTGTCAGGATCGAACGTATCATTAATTTTTATTTTATAATTTAAGTAAGTCTTTCATTGTTAAAATGCCTTTGTTTTCAAGGCAATATTCAGCAGCCAAAACCGCTCCGAAAGCAAAACCTGTACGACTTTTTGCACTGTGTGTAATTTCAATAAAGTCGATTTCCGATTCGTATTTAACGGTGTGAATACCGGGTACCAACCCAACGCGCTCCGATTTAATATTCATTTCGTTATCGGCAGGAGTTTCATCGTTCACCCAACCATCTTTTGTTGGCAGATTTTCGATAATATCTTCGGCCAGACTAATTGCAGTTCCACTCGGTGCATCCAGTTTCTTTGTGTGGTGAACTTCGGTCATTTCAACACCATATTCTGAACGTGGCGCCATCAATTCAGCCAGTTTTTTATTCAACTCGAAAAACAGGTTTACACCCACCGAAAAGTTACTTCCGTAAAAGAAAGTTCCGTTTTTTTCCTCGCAGGCCTTGTAAACTTCTTCTTTATTATCGAGCCAACCGGTTGTTCCGCTAGCAACAGGAATACCGGCATCAAAACACAATTTATAATTATTTACTGCCGAAGCAGGAATAGTAAATTCGATGGCAACGTCGCACTTTTTTAGATTTTCAATGGTGAGGTCGTGCTGGTTGTCGAGGTCAATTTTTAATCCAATTTCATGACCACGCGACAGTGCAATCTTCTCAATTTCCTTTCCCATTCGTCCGTAGCCAATTAGTGCAATTCTCATTATTTTGCTGATTATCTGTTTTAGAATAAGCCACAAATATAAAACAATACTCAAATGTATCCATAAGAGTTCCAAACATTAAATAAATTCGACGAACATGTGGCTTTGGAAGATAAACACGATTAATACCGATTAGTTTCAAAATGGCGTCCGGAAGCGTCTGGACATCTTTTTCAATCTATCGGTATTCACCATTGTAAAATGTAAAATTTGCTGTGCTTCATATTACATTACAATTGGTATAACAGAAATTTAAAACCCGGAATATTCGGATAAACGGATTTTGGCTAATTTTAGCGGTGAAAAAGCAGACAGATGAAGAACATTAAACTTGTTGCAACCGATTTGGATGGTACGTTTCTGAAAAACGACCGGACGATTAGTGAAGCAAATATTGAAGCGCTACACAAACTGGGCGAGAAAAAGATTATTCGGGTAGCAGCAACGGGCCGGAATTTACAGAAAGTAAAAGCTGTTCTGCAGCCCGATCTGCCTTTTGATTACGTAGTTTTTTCATCGGGAGCCGGCGTTTACAACTGGCAGACCAGGCAACTTGTTGCCAATCAGAATTTAAAAGCAACTTCGGCCACAAAGCTGCTGAATCATTTTATTAGTCGCGATGTGAATTTCCACGCTTTTTTTCCGGTACCGGATAATCACAAGCATTATTATTATCGTGGAAAAGAAGATTGCGAAGAGTTTGAGCGCTATTTTAAATTCAATGTTGCTCATGCAGAGCCTTTAAAAACAGATAGCTTACCAAAAGGAGAATTGTGCCAGTTTCTGATAATTATCAAACAAAACGAAGAACGGTTTAATCGTTTGAAGTCGGAGATTGAAGCTTTGTGTCCTGAGATTAGGGTTATTCGGGCATCGTCTCCAATCACTCCTAGGTATATTTGGATCGAGGTGTTTCACCATTCAGTATCAAAAGGAAATGGCGTAAACGAAATCTGCAAACGACTGGGAATTTCGAAAGACGAAACGATGGGGCTGGGAAATGATTACAACGATTTTGATTTGTTGGAATTTACCATGCACTCATTTTTAACCGAGAATTCGCCGCACGAAATAAAACACAAATACCCGGTGGTGCCAAGCAACGAAAACGATGCCTTTGCGTTTTCTGTGCAGTCGTTATTGGCGTAAAATCAATAAAATATCAATTCGTTTACCCGATCCGCCAAATGGCGGAAGCGAATTGATTGTCTCTACTCCCTTTAGGGATGGGGTGTTCAGAGATAATCAATTTGTGAAATAATACCGGAGTTCATTTTAATTTATAATTTAGCCAAAGTAAACGAGAGTATTGTTTTGACTTAAATCTATCTTATCCAATCAGAAAATTCTATCCAGTGAAAGTTTGTGGTTTTACATTTATCCGAAACGCCGAAAAATTTGATTTCCCAATTATTGAAGCGATAACTTCAGTTTTGCCCATTTGCGATCATTTTGTGGTTGCCGTTGGGAAATCGGAGGACAATACACGAAAAATTATTGAAGACATCGATCCGGAAAAGATCAATATAGTAGATACGGTTTGGGATGATAATCTGCGTGAAGGAGGCTTTGTTTATGCCGACGAAACCAATAAAGCAATTGATACGATTCCTGAAGAATACGACTGGTGTTTTTACATTCAGGGCGATGAGGTGGTGCACGAAAAATATCTTCCAGTGATAAAAAAGGCAATGGAAACCAACCTTGAACGAAAGGAGGTTGAAGGCTTGTTATTTCGCTACCGCCATTTTTATGGAACATACGATTATGTGGGCGATTGCAGACACTGGTACCGCAACGAAATTCGGGTGATTAGGAATGATAAAACCGTTCGTTCGTATAAAGATGCGCAGGGATTTCGGAAAAATGGGAAGAAGTTAAAAGTTGTACCTGTTGATGCCGAAATTTATCATTACGGTTGGGTACGCCATCCTAAATTTATGCAGGAAAAAGTTGACTCGGTAAAAGCTTTTTACCACGGAATTTCTGAGGAAGAAGCGCAAAAAAAAGCATCGGAGCAGGAATTTAATTACGGTGCAGAATACGATGCATTAACACGTTTTGAGGGCACTCAACCTGAAGTAATGCAAAACAGGATAAAACGATTGAACTGGGAAGTTGAAGTAGACACCGATAAAATTCAGATGAAATTTAAGTACCGATTATTGTATCGTGTCGAAAAGTTGTTTGGGGTACGTTTGTTTGAGTACCGGAATTATAAGTTGCTAAAATAATTTTGTCGTTAATAATAGCTGCATTTATGCGCTTAGCGGTTTGGAACCGCTTAGCGCGTTTCAAAAATCAGACGAATTATTCGAATAGCCTTCGAGCTTCCTCCAGTTGAGTAGGTTTTCCAACATCCATCCATAAATCAGAGTTGTCGAAGTAGCCTTTTATATTTTTTGTTTTTGCCAGTTCGAGGTAAAACTGAACGATAGAAAAACGATCTTCCTCAGGCATAAAATCAAAGATCTCCGGCTCTACAATATGAATACCGCTAAAAGCCATTTCTGTAGCTTCCTGAAAATTTTCAGGCCTTGATATTTTCGTCTCGCCCGTTTTTTTATTGATCCATCCTACCAGATTGAGTTCAGAATCGAACTTAAAGTAACGCTGTGTTTCACGCTGTCGAACAACTAAAGTTGCAATCGCTTTTGATTGGGTATGCTCCGCAAAAACATCCTGTAGATTGAGATTACTCAGAATGTCTACATTATAAATTAGTATCGGTTCGTTTGGCGAAAAAAGGTGTTGTGCAAATTTTAATCCGCCGCCTGTTTCTAGCAATTTTTCACTTTCGTCAGAAATAAGAACAGGAACATCCCATTTCTTGCTGTTTATAAAATCAATTACCTGCGGCGCAAAATGATGAACGTTAACCACAATTCTGGTGGCACCTTCTGTTGTCAGTTTTTCAATGGCATGCTGTAACAATGGTTTCCCGCCAACTTCAACCAAAGCTTTTGGTTTATCGGCCGTTTCGTCTTTTAAACGGGTGCCCAAACCGGCGGCGAAAATCATTGCTTGCATAATACCAAACTTTATTATTTTGAATGTCGAATGATGATTAACGAATAATGATTTTAGAAATCTCAAAGGTGATTGTCGCTTTTGTATCGCAACTTCGCCAATCAAAAATCGTTAATCGACATTCTTCATTCGGTTTTATCTTATTCTATCCAGGCTTCTTACCAAGGCTTCGTCTTTTCCAATAGCACGAATAGCCAGCCAATCTAAAATGATACATACAATTGGCAGCGCAATCGCAACTTTAAAAGCTACCTTAACTTCTTCGAAACTCGCGTAAGTGAAATAAAAGAATAGTCCGAAAAGCCCCAGCATTAGAAGCATCGAAAATCCAAGAATCCGGATTTGAAGAATGCGTTTTTTGTATAAAAAGATGGCCACCAGATGAAGCACAGCAATAATGCCGATCAGAATCATTAATGGTAAACCGCTAAAAAGTAGTTGTTCATCCTTAAAAATTCCAAATGCATTAAAAACATGCAGTTGGTCGTTAACGATGATGTCTGCAAATTTCTGCACATATAACGAGCCCATTAACATTCCGGCTACAAGGATAAACAAGGTCTGAATTCTTTGAATCATTGTCGTAAATTTTCAGCAAAAATAGCCAATCAAAGTATTTCTCAAAACCAAAATTGTTGAGCATGCTTAAAAATCATCAGGAAAGCTTAATTTTGATAGGAAAAAACTATGATCGCAGATAAACAATAAAAAAACTGCATTGTTTCTTCAATATCATATAAAAGTTAATTAAAAATCAACTATGGATAAATTTTCGTCTGTGGGAAACCAGGAACTCGAGGCGATTGAGAACCTATACCAATCTTATCTGGAAGATCCGGAATCGGTTGATAAGAGTTGGCAACAGTTCTTTTCGGGTTTTGAACTGGCCCGTAAACAATACCCTGAGAAACCGTCGGGAGTAAAACTCGACAATATCGATAAAGAATTTGCCATATTAAACTTAATTCATGGCTATCGTCAGCGTGGACACCTGTTCACCAAAACAAATCCCGTTCGTGCCCGTCGTACGTACTCGCCAACACTCGATATCGAAAATTTCGGTTTAGAAAAGGCTGATCTGGAAAAAACATTTCAGGCCGGTAACGAAATTGGCATTGGTGCGGCAAAACTAAAAGACATTATTGCGCATCTTGAGGCTACTTACTGTCGTTCGGTTGGTGTTGAATATGTTTATATGCGGCACCCGGAGGTTGTGCAATGGTTGCGCGAGCGAATGGAAAGTACTCAAAACTCGGAAGAGTACACCGAAGAAAAGCGGAAACATTTTTTCTATCACCTGAAGCTGGCGGTTGGATTCGAAAATTTTATCCACAAAAAGTTTGTTGGGCAAAAGCGTTTTTCGCTTGAAGGAGCGGAAGCAATAATTCCGGCACTCGATGCCGTTATTGAGCGGGGCGCAGAACTGGGCATGGAAGAATTTATTATGGGAATGGCACACCGCGGACGTTTGAACATTTTGGCAAACATCCTGGAAAAGCCCTATCAAAATATTTTTAAAGAGTTTTACGGAACCGAATACGAAGATGACATTGCGCAGGGCGATGTAAAATATCACCTGGGTTACGAAAACGAAGTGGTCACCGACTTTGGCAAAAAAGTAAAATTGAAACTGGTTCCCAACCCATCGCATCTGGAGACAGTTGCTCCGATAGTGGAGGGAATGGTTCGTTCTCAGATTGAATACGAATATAAACGCGATTACAGCAAGGCTGCCGCTATTGTCATTCACGGCGATGCTGCAATTGCAACGCAGGGTGTTGTGTACGAAACCATCCAAATGTCGCAGTTGCCCGGGTATAAAACCGGTGGAACAATCCACTTGGTCATTAATAACCAGGTAGGTTTTACCACTCCATATCTCGAGGCACGATCGAGTACCTATTGTACCGACGTTGCAAAAGTTACCCGTTCCCCCGTCTTCCACGTAAATGGCGACGATGTAGAAGCCTTGGTATGGACAATTAAGCTGGCAATGGAATTCCGTCAGAAGTTTCATTCTGATGTGTTTATCGATATTCTGTGTTACCGTAAATACGGACACAACGAAGGTGATGAACCGCGTTTTACACAGCCGATGTTGTACAAAGCCATTTCAAAACATAAAAATCCGCGCGATATTTATGCCGATCGGTTAAACGAACTGGGAATAATGACCCACGAAGAATCGCGCGAAAAAGTTCGTGAGTTCGACCAGTTTTTGGAAGGCAAATACAAGGAATCGGAGAAAATTGAAAAGTTACAGATTCGTAAATTCCTTGTGAAGGAGTACGAACAATACGAAATGCCTTCGAAAGCCAATTTTAATGAGCTGGTTGAAACAGGCGTTGGAGAAGATACAATCAGAAATGTAGCTGAAAAGATTTATACCCTGCCTACCGATCGTCCATTTTTCAAAAAAGTAAATCGGATTATTTCAGACCGGAAAATGATGATTCACGATAACCGTCTGGATTGGGCGATGGGAGAGTTGCTGGCTTACGGAACACTGGTAGCTGAAGGTCACCCGGTTCGTTTAAGCGGACAGGACAGCGAGCGTGGAACTTTTGCGCACCGTCATGCAGCTTTTGTAATTGAAGGAACTGAGGATAAATATTTCCCGCTGAAGCATGTTTCGGAAGATCAGGCGCGTTTTAAAGTGTATAATTCGCCACTGTCGGAATATGCCGTGATGGGATTTGAATACGGTTATGCCTTAGCCGAACCAAATGGTTTGAATATTTGGGAGGCTCAATTTGGCGATTTCCACAATGTGGCGCAGGTAATAATCGATCAGTACCTGACTTCTGCTTTCGAGAAATGGGGATTGATGAATAACCTGACACTCTTGTTACCTCATGGTTTTGAGGGGCAGGGACCGGAACACTCGTCGGCACGATTGGAGCGTTTTCTTGAGCTATCAGCCAATAATAACATTCAGGTTGTAATGCCAACTACACCGGCCAACATGTTCCACTTGTTACGCCGCCAGGTGAAAATGAAAATGCGTTTGCCATTAGTGGTATTCACACCAAAGAGTTTGTTGCGCCATCCAATGGTACATTCAACGGTTGAAGAACTGGCAGAAGGACATTTCTGTGAGGTGATTGACGATTCTGCTGCAAATCCAAAACAGGTGGAAAAAATTGTGTTTACAACGGGGCGCTTGTATTACGATCTGCTTAAACACAAGAATGAGAATGGTATCAAAAATGTTGCGATAGTGCGTTTGGAGCAGATTTATCCGATACCAACTAATCAGATTGCTGAAATCCGGAATAAATACTCAAATGCTACCCAATTAATATGGGCACAAGATGAACCAAAGAATATGGGAGCATGGCCGTTTATTAACCGCAAGCTCGATCACCTTGGATTTAAAGTGGTTGCCCGTCCTGAAAGTGCCAGTCCTGCCGTGGGATTGATGGAAAAACACAAAAAGGGCCTCAACCATATTCTGGAGTCTGTTTTTGAACAAAAAGAAGTTGTAGCGTCATAAAAAACCAAAATATGATTATTGAAATCAAAGTTCCCAGTCCGGGAGAATCCATAACCGAAGTAGAAATTGGCAGTTGGCTTGTTGAAGACGGAGCTGTTGTTGCCAAAGACCAGGAAATAGCCGAAGTTGAATCGGATAAGGCCACGCTGACGATTGTAGCCAGCGAGGGTGGTAAAATTGAGATTAAAGCAGAAGAAGGCGAAGCTGTTGAAGTTGGGGCTGTTGTTTGTACCATCGATACAAGCGTTGAAGCACCGGCGGCTTCCGAAAAACCTAAAGCGGAAGAAAAAGCTCCGGAGGCAGAAGCGCCAAAGGCCAAAGCTGCTGAAGAAAAGCCTGCAGTGTCGGATTCGACAGAGCACGATAAAGTAAAAGTTACGTCGGTTGCCAAAGAGATAATGAAAGAGCATGGCCTGTCGGTTGACGATGTGATTAACGGCCTGAAACGATTAGGCAAAAAAGAAGTGGAAGCAGTGGTTAATGCACCACAAGCTGCTGCCGCCGCCATTCCGCAAAAAGAAGCTACACGCGACGAAGAACGTCAGCGTATGTCGAGCCTGCGCAGAAAGTTAAGTGCGCGCCTTGTTTCAGTGAAAAACGAAACGGCAATGCTCACTACTTTTAACGAGGTCGACATGAGCTACGTAATGGACATGCGCAAAAAGTATCAGCAAAAATTTGTGGATACACACGGATTTAAAGTGGGATTTATGTCGTTTTTTACCAAAGCCGTAGCAACGGCTATGGATTTCCATCCGATGGTAAATGCGCAGATCGATGGCGACGAAATTGTAATGCCACAGTTTGTTGACGTTGGTATTGCGGTATCAACACCAAAAGGTTTGATGGTGCCAATTGTACGCAATGCCGAAAGTAAAACGATACCGGCAATTGAGCTGGAAATTAAAGAGCTGGCAGCAAAAGCACGCAACAAAAAAATTACAGTTGAAGAATTAACCGGCGGAACATTTACCATTACCAATGGTGGTGTTTTCGGATCGTTGTTATCAACACCGATTATTAACCCGCCGCAATCGGGTATTCTGGGAATGCACAATATTGTTGAGCGTCCGGTAGCTGTTAACGGCCAGGTGGTTATTCGCCCAATGATGTATGTGGCTTTGTCATACGATCACCGTATTATCGATGGTAAAGATTCTGTAGGTTTCCTTGTAAAACTGAAAAAATTACTGGAGAATCCTGAACTCTTATTCACCGGAGGAAAAGATGCCGGAGAATTAATGCTGGGGATTTAGTCTCTGTTTGCAATCTCAGTTTTCAGAGGGATGCCATACGTATGAGTTATTTCAAACACGGATGGCATCCTTTGTTTTTATGCATAAAAAGATCCGATCTGTGTTAATAACGTATAGATCGGATCTTTTTTTCAGCCTGTCAACTGCGACTGAATACTGCAAACTAGTTTTGAGGAGGCATTCCCTGTCCGCCAGGACCACCCTGACCTCTTCTTGCTCTTCTTTCTTCCTGCATTACCTGGTATTCATTCCACTGCTCTTCCGAAAGAACTTCTTTCATTTTATTGTCTTGTTCTTCGCGTACTTTTTGCATTTGCTCACGCATTCCTTCAAATCCGCCGCCGCTGTTTTGCATTTCTTCGCGCATAGCAGCCATGTTCTCGAAATTTTCTTCCATAATTTTGCGGATCTGATCTTCCTGATCGTCGCTTAAATCAAGGGTTTCGTCCATTTCTTCAATTTGACGGTCAACCATGGCTTGCGGATCAAAATTTCCCGGACCCATTCCGTTTCCACGGCCAAATGGCATTTGTTGCGAATTATTACCACCGTTGTTACACGAAATTACGAGTGCGCTTATCAGCACCATCACTAAAAATACTGTTCGTTTCATCTTGGTTTTTTAATTGATATGTTTAAATCTTTTGAAAGTCAGTTTTGATACACCAATTCTGTTAGATGCTTATTGAGAGAGAAAGTTTAAAATCTTTGAAATATATTTTTCTGAGCCGGTTTCGGGACACCCTAAATAACTTATCTTAAATGTTCAAAAAATCTCCAAAATCTATCCAATATCATCAAAAGGCTGAATTAAAATGTATTAACTTTGCGATTCATTAAATTAATTCAGTTACAAGATGAAGAGAGATACTTTGGTTTTTGACATTATCAAGAAGGAACACGAACGTCAGTTGGGCGGAATTGAACTAATTGCTTCAGAGAACTTTGTAAGTGAGCAGGTTATGGAAGCTATGGGTTCGGTAATGACCAACAAGTACGCTGAAGGTTATCCGGGAAAAAGATATTATGGTGGTTGTCAGTTTGTTGACATGACCGAACAATTGGCCATCGATCGTATTAAAGAATTGTACGGTGCCGCCTGGGCCAATGTTCAGCCGCACTCAGGCGCACAGGCTAATGCTGCTGTGTTGAGTGTAATTCTTAAACCGGGCGATACATTCCTCGGACTTGACTTGTCGCATGGTGGTCACCTTTCGCATGGTTCGCATGTAAACTCATCGGGTATTCTATACAATCCGGTTGCCTACAAAGTGAAAGAAGATACCGGAATGGTTGATTACGATGAGATGGAAGCATTAGCCATCGAGCATAAACCAAAGTTGATCATCGGTGGTGCATCGGCATACAGCCGCGAGTGGGATTACAAACGCATGCGCGAAATTGCTGATAAAGTTGGCGCATTGTTTATGGTTGATATGGCTCACCCTGCCGGTTTAATCGCTGCAGGTTTGCTTGATAATCCTGTTAAATATGCTCACGTTGTAACTTCAACAACGCATAAAACACTTCGCGGACCTCGCGGTGGTATCATCTTGTTAGGTGAAGATTTTGAAAATCCATGGGGTATTACTACTCCAAAAGGTGTGGTTCGTACCATGTCTTCATTGTTGGATTCTGCTGTATTCCCTGGTCAGCAAGGTGGACCGCTTGAGCACGTAATTGCTGCAAAAGCTGTTGCATTTGGCGAGGCACTGGAGCCGGAATACAAAGAATACCAGGCGCAGGTGAAAAAGAATGCTGCTGTTATGGCGCAGGCTTTTGTTGATCTGGGTTACAAAGTAATTTCGGGTGGTACTGATAACCACTCGATGCTGATCGACTTGCGTACAAAATACCCTGAAATCACTGGTAAACTGGTTGAAAACACTATCGTAAACGCCGAAATTACCATTAACAAAAACATGGTGCCTTTCGATAGCCGTTCACCTTTCCAAACTTCAGGTTTGCGTGTTGGTACACCTGCTATTACAACCCGTGGTGTAAAAGAAGATTTGATGCCTGAAATCGTTCAGTTGATCGACGACTCGATTGCAAACATTCACGATGAGGCATACATTAAAGCAGTTGGCGAAAAAGTTCACAAATTAATGAAGGACTTCCCACTGTTTGCTTACTAGAATTGAACTATAAGTTAAAGAATACAAAGCCCGGAATTATTTTCGGGCTTTTTTTATGAAATTTATTGAAGCTGTGATTCGCTTTACCCATCCTCTTATCCTTCCCTGCAAGCAAGGAAGGACGATTGGGCAGTAGATCATTGCTACGTCAGATCGATAATTGAATTTAAAGTTGTTTGGTTTGGAGCCTGATCGTCTCTCCATTCGTAAGGGAGAGACAGGAGAGAGGGTAAATTAACAATAAATAAAACTAACTTTGGTTTTGTGAATCATGAATGCGTTTTAAGGTCATAATTTTATTTGAATAAATTTAGACGTTTTGGATATGGAATGGTACATGATATTGGCACTCATCGGAACCGGAATTGCCGCCGGTTTTATTAATACAACCGCAGGGGGTGGCTCCATGTTAACGATTCCACTGTTGATGTTTATAGGTTTACCTGCCAACATTGCCAACGGCACCAATCGTATCGCCATTTTACTTCAAAATGTAATAGCAGTAAAAACTTTTAAGCAGAAACACGTTCTTGATTTTACAAAGGATTACCGGCTCGCTGTTCCCGCTATTGTAGGGTCGATTATCGGAGCCTTATTTGCGGTTGAAATTGATCCCAATCTCTTAAAAAAAATCATTGCCGGACTGATGGTGGTTTTGCTGCTGTTGGTAGTCTTAAAACCTGAAGTCTGGATTACCGATCAGATCGGGAAAGTTAATCCTAGACCATCGCCGCTGCAATACATTATTTTCTTCGGAATAGGCTTGTTCGGTGGATTTATCCAGATGGGAGTCGGCTTTTTTTTGCTGGCCGGTTTGGTTTTGGGCTGTGGTCATAACCTGGTGCGTGCCAATGCGATAAAGGTTTTTATTGTGCTTATCTATACAGTGTTTTCTCTTGGGATTTTTATTTACAATAAACAAGTTGATATTGTTGCGGGTTTAATACTGGCTGCCGGAAATATGTTCGGAGCGTGGCTGGGCGCCAACTTTACGGTACGGGGAGGTGCAAAGTATGTTCGTTACGTTTTGATTCTGGCCATGCTGATTGTGATTTTGAATTTGTTTGGAGTGATTTAGCTTGTTGCAAGCTACAAGTTTCAAGTCGCAAGAAGAGATAGGTTTTGGAAAAAGAATTGTCTCCCTTCGTTGAGGGGAGTGCCCGTCAATCGACGGGCGAGGGGTGAATTTTACAAACCCCTAAATCCCCTGAAGGGGACTTGTTTAAAAGAAAGTGAGTAGACGAAATAAAATACCAGTAACAATCATAACCGGCTTTCTGGGAGCAGGGAAAACTACTTTTATCAACTTCCTGCTGAAATCAAATCCCGATACTCAGTTTGCTTTGGTTGAAAATGAGTTTGGTGCCGTTCCAATCGACACAAAACTGATTAAAGGTATTGATGCCAGTCAGATGTTTGAATTAAAACAGGGGTGTATTTGCTGTACCATTTCTGATGAGTATGAGCTGGTGCTAAAAGAACTGGCCGAACGTTTCCCAAATGTTGATCACCTGTTAATAGAAACAACAGGAATTGCCGATCCTGCGCCTGTAATTCAACCTTTTTTTGCTGATGAGGAACTGAAAGAACTTTACGAATATAACGGTGCAATTTGTTTGGTTGATGCTCTAAACTTTGATGATTTGCCAGAAGAGGAAATGGCTTATAAGCAGTTAACTATTGCCGACCTTATTTTGCTAAATAAAACGGAAAATCTGGATGAAAAGCAGCAAGAAGCACTTGCTGCAAAAATGAATCAACTGGCACCGCTGGCAAAAATCCAGTCGACAAGTTATGGAGAAGCAAAAGAGCTTGATTTGAGTGAACTGAAACAACATTCGTTTAATGCCTACTCTTTTCTTTCGTACAAAAGCAATCATGCTTTGGTGCAAACCAAAACACTTTCTTTTTCTGCACCGTTAAAAAGGGACGATTTCCTTAATTGGCTGGAATATACACTCGATATTTATAAGAGCAAAATCTATCGTTGCAAGGGAGTGGTGTGTTTTCAGAACGAGCCTTTTGAATATATTTTGCAGGGAGTTGGCGGACGCTTTGAATTGGGGGAAGGAGATTTAATAATGGAGACACGTGAAAGTCATATTGTTTTTATTGGAAAATTGGATGGTCTGGAATTGGACTTTAATCATTAAATAAGTTTCACGCAGATTTCGCGGATTTACGCAGATAAGAATTGTTGACTCTGGATAAAATTAAGCGCCATCAGCGGAATCTGCGAGAACCAATTTGTCAGTTAAGAATGGCTATCCACAGCGGAATAATAATCACTGAAAGCAGTGTGCCAAGTACCACAATTCGTGCGACCAGTTTTGTTTCCAGTTTATACTGAACGGCCAGCGCGTAAGGTGTTAGTCCGAGTGGCATTGCCGAATCAAGAATTGTAGCTTTTAATTGTAGGTCGTCTAAGCCTGCTGTTCGGATACCAAATTGAAGCAACATTGGGAAAAAAATCATGGTTGCTGCTACAAAAACAAATACCCTGATCCATTCGCGGGGAGCCCCAATTTTGTTTTGCCCCAGAAATATTCCGAGCGAGAAAAGGACTACCGCAGTTACCGATTCAGCAAAAAGACTGATAGTTTTATCAATAAATGAAGGGACTTTTATTTGAAATAGTACGATGGCCACACCCACAAAAACGGAGATCAATAGTGGATTTTTAACCAGGCTCAACATTAACTTTTTGGGCTGGATAGTTTCTTCTCCCGTAGCTTCGATAAGGATGACACCAAGCGTTAGCAACCAAAAAACATAAACAGCGGACAGAACGGCTGCCACCGGCAAAATGCCGTCGCCAAAGCTGTTACGAAGAACTGGAATGCCCAGGTAAGCAACGTTCCCGAACGAGAGGATAAGAAACATTGAACTGCGTAACCGTTTCGAAAGTTTAAAAATCCGCGCAATGGGGAAGGCCAGCAACATGCACACCGCAATGTAGGCCGAATTGATTAGAATGAGTTTTGTATAGGAATCGCCTTGCGGATCGAGGTGCATCAGCGATGCGATAACCAATGCAGGGAATCCGATCCACAGTGCGTATTTGTTTAGCACATCAACCCACGGCCCGTGAGCAGCTTTTGTACGCGAAAAAAGTGTTCCGGTAAAAATGACGAGAAACAGCGGCGCAACAGTTTTCAGGGCGAGTAGAAAATGTGCCATAAATTCCGTTTACTTGTTTTCTGTCATTGCCCAATCGCCGTAAACAATGTGTTCACGCACATCGGTAACAAACATATCAACTTCTTTTGCTGCCGAAATTCCAAGATCTCCATCTTCGAAAACCTGGCAAAGTTGTGGTTCAACACCCATTAATTCGGCACATTTTACAAAAGTTTCCGGATGTGGTTTGTGCTTTTGTACATCGTCAGCTGAAACTACAAAATCGAAATAGTCACGAATACCCAGTTCTTTCAACTGCACTTCTGCACTCTTTCCACTTGCACCGGTTCCCACAGACATGGGCAGTTTTCCGTGGTAATTTTTTACAATCGAGATTACCTCGTCGATCGGTTGAAGCAAATGTGCCGCATCCCAAAATGCCTGTTGTTTCATTCGAACAAGAATTTCAGGTTGTTCATCAACATTGTATTGCTCAATAATTCGTTTGGCAAACTCAATGGTCGGGCGGCCTGTCATTTCATGAATAATGTTCGGATCAAAATCAAAATTATACTTTTTTCCCACGACCTTCCAGGTTTCAACATGCACCGGAAGCGAGTTCGACAGGGTTCCGTCTAAATCAAAAATTAAGGCTTTTGCCTCGGGATGAACTGTAATTGCCATTGTTTTCAAATTTGCGGTAAAAGTAACAGAACCCCAACACCGCGTGAAAGTTCAATCGTTTATAATGGAAGATTTAATTATCAGTTAAAAGAATTGCAACGATCATGCTCATTTAGTTGTAAACAAAATAGATTTAATCTATTGATGATTAATAATTAGTATTTATTTAATTGTATATTAATGTTTTAGTCCTTTTTTAAAAGTGATGTTTTTCGTATTTTGAGGGATAGTTATATAAATTCATTTTTAAACTAAATAATATGGAAAACAATCATTCTAAGCAGGGTAAATGTCCTGTAATGCATGGTGGAAATACTTCTGCCGGATCATCAGTAATGGATTGGTGGCCAAATGCTTTAAATCTCGACATTTTACATCAGCATGACACTAAAACAAATCCTTTAGGAGCAGATTTTGATTATCACGAAGAACTAAAAAAACTGGATGTTGCGGCTTTAAAGAACGATCTGAAGGCTTTAATGACCGATAGCCAGGAATGGTGGCCTGCCGACTGGGGTCATTATGGTGGTTTAATGATTCGTATGGCCTGGCATGCTGCCGGTTCGTACAGGATTGCCGATGGCCGTGGTGGTGGTGGAACAGGTAACCAACGTTTTGCACCATTAAACTCGTGGCCTGACAATGTGAGTCTTGATAAGGCGCGTCGTTTGCTTTGGCCGATCAAAAAGAAATATGGCAATAAAGTAAGTTGGGCCGACTTGATCATTTTGGCCGGAAATATGGCTTACGAAAGTATGGGCCTAAAAACCTTTGGTTTTGCGTTTGGCCGTGAAGATATCTGGCATCCGGAAAAGGATACCTATTGGGGCGCTGAAAAAGAATGGTTGGCACCAAGTGACGAACGTTACGATGATGTGACAAAACCTGAAACGATGGAAAATCCATTGGCTGCCGTTCAAATGGGATTGATTTATGTAAATCCGGAAGGTGTAAACGGAAAACCTGATCCGTTGAAAACAGCCATGCAAATGCGCGAAACGTTCCGCCGGATGGCAATGAACGATGAAGAGACAGTAGCATTGACTGCCGGTGGACACACTGTTGGAAAAACACATGGTAACGGAAATGCCGAAATTTTGGGACCTGATCCTGAGTCTGCCGATGTGGAAGAGCAAGGTTTCGGTTGGAAGAACCCGCATAAAACAGGAAAGGGAAGATATACGGTTACCAGTGGTTTGGAAGGTGCCTGGACATCGGAGCCAACTAAATGGGACAATGGTTTCTTTAAAATGTTATTTAACCACGATTGGGAATTGCGTAAAAGTCCGGCCGGTGCCCAACAATGGGAGCCGGTAAGTATTGCAGAAGAAGATAAACCTGCAGACGTGGAGGATTTTTCAATCCGCAACAATCCGATGATGACCGATGCTGATATGGCATTAAAAATGGATCCCGGATACAGAGAAATCTCGGAAAAATTCATGAATGATTTTGATGCTTTTTCTGATGCTTTCGCACGTGCCTGGTTTAAATTAACGCACCGCGACATGGGACCTAAAGCACGTTATTTCGGACCGGATGTTCCTGAAGAAGACTTGATTTGGCAAGACCCTGTTCCGGCAGGTAAAACAGATTATGATGTTGCTGCTGTAAAAGCAAAAATTGCAGCATCAGGACTTAGTGTTGCCGACATGGTTTCTACAGCCTGGGACAGCGCCCGTACTTTCCGCGGATCGGATATGCGCGGTGGTGCAAACGGTGCCCGAATTCGTTTGGCTCCTCAAAAAGATTGGGAAGGAAATGAGCCGGCACGTCTGGCGAAAGTTTTATCGGTACTTGAGCCAATTGCGGCTGAATCAGGAGTTAGCGTAGCCGATGTAATTGTATTGGCCGGAAACGTTGGAGTAGAGCAGGCGATTAAAAAGTCAGGAATGGATGTAGCTGTTCCATTTGCTCCCGGACGTGGAGATGCCACAGATACAATGACCGATGCTGAGTCGTTCGCTCCGCTTGAGCCGTTGGCTGATGGTTTCAGAAACTGGTTGAAAAAAGATTACGTAGTTAGTCCGGAAGAACTGATGCTTGATCGTGCACAGTTAATGGGGTTAACAGCTCACGAAATGACTGTTTTAATCGGTGGAATGCGAATGATGGGAACAAATTACGCAGGAACTCAACACGGTGTGTTTACGGATAATGTTGGTGCGTTGAGCAACGACTTTTTTGTAAATCTTACCGATATGGTTTACGTTTGGGAGCCTACCGGAAATGGACTTTACAATATTCGTAACCGAAAAACAGGCGAAGTGAAATGGACAGCAACACGCATTGATCTGGTGTTTGGATCGAACTCTGTTTTACGTTCGTATGCCGAGGTGTATGCACAAGATGACAACAAAGAAAAATTTGTGAAAGATTTTGTGAAAGCCTGGAATAAAGTGATGAATGCCGATCGCTTTGATGTGTAATAACCAATAACTTTATATAAATAAAAAGGCTGTCCGATAATTACTTTGGACAGCCTTTTTTATGTTTTTGCATCAACTATTATTGCACATTCCACGAAATAACAATGTTCGTTCCCATTTTCACTTCATCTGGTTCAAGTATATCGATAATTTCATTCTGAGAGGCGTAATCACGGATCATAATATCGGCTTTGCGAAGGGCAGGAGGATTGTTGATTCCAACAATATTGGGTTCTCCGTATTGAATATTTGCAATCTTACCCAGCTCAACTCCTGCAGCATCAGAAATTATTTCAGCTTTTTCTTTAGCATCAGCCACGGCCAGTTTTATCAACTTTGTTTTTACTTCCGCAATTTGCTTTTCTGAAAGCGCGAAATTCATATTGAAATTCGATTCAAGGTTATCTTTTATTAGTTCAAAAATCACGTTGTTTTTATCGTAATCCCTGTTTGTGCGGACTGTCAACGGAATGGTGGCCTGGTAACCGTCGGATACCATTTTGCGTAATTCTGGATCGTGGCGCTGGATTTCCCTCACCGAATAACTATTTGTTTTAATCTTGTCTTTTTCAATCCCGTTTTCAGTGAATAGTGATTTTATTTCAGCCAGTTTCTGAACGGCCAGATCAGCACAGGTTTTATAATCCTGATCTTTCACTGTCATCGACACATTGAACCAGATTTCTTCAGGAAGCAGTTTAACTTCCGATTTTCCCTCCACTTTAATTGTGCCGCTTTTGTTGTCTTGTGCAAAAGAACCGAGCATTGCAACAATAAGGGCAAAGGCTAAAATAATTTTCTTCATGACTTACTTTTTAATGATTTTAACTGTATGTCTGTTACTTTGGTTGCTTAAAGTTACAAAGTATATGCCAGAAGAAAGTTCATTCACTGATATCTCGTTGAGCTGATTTGTAAGTTGATTTTGTTTGAAGATTTGACCATAAACATCTGTGATTGTAAGCTGTTGGAAATCATCGGTATTGTCAATGCAAAGCTTTTCTTGTACAGGATTTGGGAAAACACGGCTCTTAACATTTTTTATCAGTTCAACAGCAGTTGGAAATTGTAATTCAACCGACTCCAGCGTAACATATTCGAACGAAATATCGGGTGAAGCTGTTCCCAGGTCAAAAACGATACGGGCGTTATTGTCGGTGGTTGTCATATCGAAAACAAATGAATACACGTTGAATGTATCGGTAAGACTGATACTGTTGTAACCGCTGTACGAACTCCACGGATCAACATTCATTCCAACGTACGACAACGCGATTCTGTCTGCAGTTGATTTTGCTTTAAAAGTAAGTCGGTACTTTTTTCCTGCTTCCAAAACCACATTATTTTTAACCAGCTGGATGTGCCAGCCTTGAGTACTCGCCGTTGTTATATTTACATCCAGATTTCCACCGTTTTGAGCCAGTGTTGCTTCTGCTCCGTTATTTGCTGATAAATTCCATTCGCTTATTGTTTGATCGAACTGCGAGGTGTAAACTGGTGTTCCCACATATTTTGCCGGTTCGGGCATTTCGTTGTGCAGCAAAGCATCAACTAAACGGTCGTTGTAAGTGCCGTCAGACGGATTGTAAATGCCAAAACCGGCGCTAAATTCCCAGTACGCCCAGCTCCATCGCTGCGACTCGATAAAACGTGCAATGTAGGTTGTCCAGCGCTCTCGCGAATCCATGTCTGCTTTATTGTACGAACCAAATTCGCCCACGTGAACCGGAATATTCTTTTCCTGTTCCAGTGCTTTTAAAGGAGCAAATTCATTCTGTACGATTTGGCGTTCTGTCTCCGTGTCTGTCCATTCCGTTCCCAACCAGGCGTCCGAACCATCGCTCCATTCAGCTCCCTGATGTGTGAATGAAAACGGATTGTAATAATGCACCGTAACAATAATGTTATCGTCGTTGGGGAATTCCAGTTTTGATAAACCGCCCAAACCTCCATATTCTGCGGTTCCGATCAATACAACTCTCTCCGGATTATCTTCCCTGATGGTTGTAAGTGCATCAGAAAAGAGGGTATTCCAAGTTGCAGCGTCGAGATTACCGTGAGGCTCATTCAGAATTTCGAATAACAATTGATCAGGATAGTCGGCAAAAAACTCCGATATCTGTTTCCACTGTGCTAAAAACCGTGCTTTTTGTCCGTCAGGATCGTCGTAAAGCGCCTCGTGATGGTGCATGTTAATTATAGCGTACAAGCCGTTGTTCAACGTTGAATCCACTACTTGTTTTATACGGTTCAGAAAAACCGTATTGATGGTGTAAGGATCAGTTGAAGAGCTTCTTTCTGCCGGTTCCCAGCGAATAGGGATGCGGATGTGGTTAAATCCAAGGTCGGCAACTATTCCCGGATACTGCGGTTTCCACGGATTTCCCCACTCCGTTTCAGTAGGAGCTTCAAACATGTTCCCAAAGTTAACTCCGCGCCCCAGCTTTTCGTTTATTTCGAAGGCCTTTTCGCGGTTTTGGGCAGACAATAGTACGCTTGTAACGAGAAATAATAGACAGAATAGGGTTTTCATTTCATTTAGATTTGATCGTTAGAATTATTGGTTTAAAAATAAGTTGTTTTTACTTATTGTTTATTTTACAATAATAAGATATTTTTTCTGATCAATCTAATAAATTGATGATTACCCAAATTTAAATTTAAAGACAATATTTGTATTGGAAATCAATTCGTCTACCCCAGCCCTACAGGGAGCGAATTGATTATCACTTCTCCCTTTAGGGCTGGGGTACTTAGGGATAATCAATTTGCGGTTTTAAGATATATTCAGGTGTGTTGTCAAAGTAGAAAAACAAAAACTATTAATGTTCAGCTTTATTACGCAACTCAAGGATCTTTTTTATAGGTAAGGCCTCAATTGTATGTCCGTCTCTTCCGCTTGTAGTTTTTGCTGCTACCAATGAGTTTAAAATGGCCTCTTCAGTGGCTTCAATAGTAGCCAGAAAAAGTGGTGACAGTTTATCGTTGTGCAGTTCTTTAAGTTCCATTACGGGCGTTTCAACTGAATAAGGAATACGGTTTTCTGTTGCTGTTGAAAAGGCAATTACATAATCGCCACTTCCGTTCGACGCAATTCCTCCGGTTTTTGCCAAACCAAGCATCGCTCTTTTTGCCAGACGTTTCAGGTTGCGCGGTCCAAGAGGAGCATCAGTAGCAACAACCATCATACATGATCCGTCTTCCTGGTTGCGTATCGATTCATTAAAAGGAAATTTTCCCAAAGCTTCACCTGCATTAAAATCATCAATCTTTAAAACGCCTCCAAAATTACTTTGTACCAAAACACCAACCGTGTAACCTCCCAAATCTTTGGGCAAAACTCTCGACGAAGTTCCGATCCCACCTTTAAATCCAAAACAAATGGTTCCTGTTCCGGCACCTACATTACCTTCTTCAACCGGCCCGGTGGTTGCAGATTCAATGGCACTTAAAACGTGCTTTTCTTTTACATGGCGTCCTCGGATATCGTTTAACCAGCCATCGTTGGTTTCGCCAACCACAGCATTTACCGAACGAACATCTTTGTTCTGATTTAGCGTGTAAGTGATTAATGCATTGCAGGCTGCCGGCACACTCAGTGTATTGGTTAAAACGATTGGAGTTTCAATATTTCCCAACTCTTCTACCTGGCTATATCCGGCTAGTTTGCCAAAACCGTTTCCGATATAAATGGCAGCAGGTACTTTTTCCTGGAAAATATCTCCGGAATGAGGGATAATGGCTGTTACACCAGTACGAATATTATCGCCTTCAATGAGTGTTGTTTGGCCAACTTTTACGCCTTCTACATCGGTAATGGCATTTAGTTGTCCGGGAATTATAACTCCGGGTGTGATGTTGTAATCACGCAATCGTTGTGAAAAAGCGGAAGAAACAGTAAGAAACAGCAGGAAAAAAAGAGAGAATCGTAACATTTTTATTTGTTTGTTGAATGTGAGCCTTAAAAATACACTATTTTCAACACCCAATTCTAAAAATCAATTTTATGAGAAGGACTTTTGTAATCAGCTTAATATTTTTGATGTTTTCCATTAGCGCATTTGCTCAGGAAAAAATTTCAAAGAATGAAAAGGAGCATATTTTGTCGCTGCTTGATAAACAAGCCGAAGCATGGAATGAGGGCAACCTTGAAAAGTTTATGGAAACCTACTGGAAATCGGATAAGCTTGTTTTTATGGGCTCACGTGGACCAACATATGGGTGGCAGGCAACACTCGATAGTTACAAAAAAGGTTACCCTGATAAAACTGCCATGGGGCACCTGGAATTCAAAATCCTCGATATCTCAAAAATTGACACCAAAACAGTTTTTCTAATCGGGCGTTTCGAGCTAACCCGCGAAATTGGAGATTTGGCCGGTCATTTTACGTTGGTTATTCAAAAAATAGATGGAAAGTGGGTGATTATCAGTGATCATTCAAGCGGGGAAAACTGATTCAGCTCTCAGTTAAAATACATACGATTGCCTGAAAGCCTGTAATTTCTCATGGCAGGTTAAGCAGAACTTTTGCTACTTTCGGGCTCCAATTTTAAATTTGATACGATGCGTGGAAAACTAATAATTCTATTTCTTTTTATACAAGCTTTTGCTTATGCCCAAACCAAACAAATGAGTCTCGAAGATGCCGTTTACGGGCGATATACTTATTTGTATCCCCAGTCGATGACCGGCTTACAATGGTTGGATGATGAACATTTTTCGTTTGTTGAAGAAAGATCTATCGTTGCTGAATCGGCAAAAACAGGTGAAAAAACTACTGTGGTTTCGCTCGACGAGTTGAACGAAATTACCGGTGCAGGCTTCAAACGTTTTCCGTCATACCGCTGGATCGGCCAAGCAGAACTTCTGGTTTCGGCAGCTAAAAAATATTGGGTGGTTGACATTGATCAAATAGAAGTGAAATTTCAGATTGAACTTTCAGAAGAAGCAGAGAATGTGAATTTCTCTGAAGAAGGGCAATTTGTGGCTTTCACGCAGGGAGATGATTTATTTATGACGCTGGCCAATGGAACAACAAAACAAATAACCAGCGATGGTGAAAACGGAATTGTAAACGGACAAACCGTGCACAGAAATGAATTTGGTATATCAGGAGGTATTTTTAATTCGCCTGAAGGAAATTTTGTGGCTTTTTATCGTAAAGACGAAAGTATGGTAAAGGATTATCCGCTGGTTGATTTTATGGCCCGTGAAGCCGAATACACCCCGGTGAAATATCCGATGGCGGGAATGGCCAGTCATCATGTAACTTTGGGCGTTTACAATATTGAAAGTGGAAAAACAACTTTTCTGAAAACCGGGGAGCCGCTTGATCATTTTCTTACGAATGTGGCCTGGTCGCCCGATGAAAAATACATTTACATGGCGGAATTGAACCGCGAACAAAACCACATGCAGCTTAATTGTTACGACGTGGCAACAGGTGAGAAAGTAAAAACACTTTTTGAAGAAACCGCTGATACTTATGTGGAGCCACTTTATCCCATTCAGTTTTTAAAAGTAAATCCGAACGAATTTTATTACCTGAGCCGTCAGGATGGATGGTTTCATGTGTACAAATACAACACCGACGGCGAGTTGGTTCAGCAGGTCACAGAAGGAGAGTGGGAAGTAACCAATATGCTTGGTTTCGATGCCAAAGAAAAGACCTTGTTTATAGAATCCACGATCGACGATCCGCTACAAAATAACATTTATAAAGTAGACGTAAAGTCAGGAAAAACCGAACGACTATCAACGGAAACAGGTGTCCATCGAGGAACTTTAAGTCCGGGAGCAACTTATCTTTTAGATAGTTGGTCGGCTAAGGAAATGCCCGGCAGGGTTGATGTTCTGGCCTCTAACGGTAAGGATAAAAGGACAATATTCCAGTCGGAAGATCCGCTGGAAGATTATCAATTGGGCGAAAACAAACTGGTAACATTAAAAACCAAAGACGGAAAATACGATTTGCACGGACGTCTGATTCTTCCGGTTGATTTTGATCCGGCAAAAAAATACCCAGTTGTTGTTTACGTTTATGGCGGACCTCATTCGCAGCTGGTTACAAAAGGCTGGCATAACCAGGCACGCTGGTGGCAATATTATATGGCCTCGCAGGGCTACATAGCTTTTACGCTTGATAACCGTGGAACCCAAAATCGTGGCCGCCCTTTTGAAACTGCTATTCACCGTAATTTGGGTGTGCTTGAAACAGAAGATCAGATGCAGGGAATTGAATACCTGCTTTCGTTACCGTATGTTGATGCCAATCGGATTGGTGTTCACGGATGGAGCTACGGCGGTTTTATGACATTAAATTTAAAACTGAAACATCCTGAGATTTTTAAAGTGGCAGTTGCCGGTGGTCCGGTGGTTGACTGGAGTATGTACGAAATAATGTACGGCGAGCGCTACATGGATATGCCGCAGGAAAATCCGGAAGGTTACGAAAATTCGAACATGACCAATTACGTAGAGAACCTGGATGGGAAACTGATGTTGATTCATGGCGTTCAAGATGAGACAGTTGTAATGCAACACAGTATGAAATTTCTGCGCGAGTGTGTGAAACAAAATAAACAGGTCGACTTTTTTGCTTATCCGATTCATCCGCATAACGTTCGCGGAAAGGACCGGGTACACTTGATGGACAAGGTTAGCCAGTATTTCTTCGAGAACCTGTAAGTCGTTTTATCTGCCATCAGATTCTTAATATTAAAATTTACGACTAAAACTGTCTGATATTCGAAAAAATGAATCATCAGACAGAAAAAGGAATAACTTTGTTTTAAGCTAAACTAAAGAAACTAAACATTATGAACGGACAAATTAAAGAAATAGCCATGAGGCTGAGAGGTTTACGCGATGTGCTCAATATTTCTGTTGATGAAATAGCAACCAGTTGTAAAGTGTCCGCAGAAAAATATGAGGGATACGAGACGGGGAAACACGATATTCCGATTGGCGTTCTTGAAAATATATCAAAAAAATATAATATTGGGTTGACCGCCTTGCTGTTTGGCGAAGAGCCCCATATGAAATCCTTTTATCTCACCCGGGCGGGGCAGGGAACTGCCATGGAACGTACCCGGGCGTATAAATACCAGGCACTGGCAGCTGGGTTCACAGGACGGAAAGCCGATCCGTTTATTGTAACCGTGGAGCCGGATGCCGACGAAAAACCAATTCATCTGAATAGTCACAACGGACAGGAAATGAACTATGTTTTGGAAGGCAAAATGCTGCTGAGTGTCGGAGGAAAAGAATTGACACTGAACGAAGGAGACAGCCTGTATTTCGACGCCACTCTTCCACACGGAATGAAGGCATTGGAAGGGAAATCTGTAAAATTTCTGGCCGTAATTCTATAATAAAAACTTGATGCTACATGATTGAAAAATACTTAAAACAAACTGCTTTTACCGACTTTGAAGATTTTAAAGCCAACTACGAGTTACTTATTCCGGAAGATTTCAACTTTGCCTACGACGTGGTAGACGGGTGGGCGGAGAAAGAGCCCAACAAAAGGGCTTTGCTCTGGACAAACGACAAAGGCGAAAGCCGCTCATTTACTTTTGGTGAATTAAAAGAAATTACCGACCGCACAGCAGGTTATTTGTCGTCATTGGGAATTGGAAAAGGTGATATGGTAATGGCCATTTTGAAACGCCGTGCCGAGTTTTGGTTTACCATTATCGCTTTGCATAAAATTGGTGCGGTAATTATTCCGGCCACGCATTTACTCACTAAAAAAGACATTGTTTACCGTAACAATGCAGCCACTATAAAAGCCATAATTTGTGATGGTGATGAACTAATCACCACTCACGTAAATGATGCCTTGCCCGAATCGCCGTCGATTGAAAAACTGGTTTCTATCGGGCCGATTATTCCTGAAGGTTGGGAAGATTTTCATCAAGGAATTGAAAATGCTGAACCGTTTCAGCGACCAACAGAACCGACAGAAAATGATGATCCGATAATCGTAAGCTTTACATCGGGAACTACCGGCGATCCGAAAATGGTGGTACTCGACAGTGCGTATCCGCTGGCGCATATTGTTACGGCTAAATACTGGCAGAATCTTCATCACGACAGTCTTCACCTGACCATTGCCGACACCGGCTGGTTAAAAGCCGTTTGGGGAAAACTGTACGGACAGTGGCTGGTTGGAGCGTCTGTTTTTGTTTATGATCATGAAAAATTTACACCTTCCGATATTCTGGAAGTGCTTTCAAAATACCAAGTAACATCGCTTTGTGCCCCGCCAACTATTTTCCGCTTTTTGATCAGGGAAGATATGAGCAAATACGACTTGTCGGCACTGGAATGGTGTACAATTGCAGGCGAAGCTTTAAATCCTGAAGTTTACAACCGTTTTTACGATTTAACAGGAATTAAACTACGCGAAGGTTACGGTCAAAGCGAAACTACTTTGTCGGTGTTTACTTCGCCATGGGTGGAACCAAAACCGGGTTCGATGGGATTGCCAAGTCCGCATTACGATATTGATCTGCTGACTCCCGAAGGACGATCAGCCGAAGCCGGTGAGCAAGGCCAGATTGTAATTCGTATCGATAAAAATTATCCTGCAGGATTGTTTGACGGATACTATCGCAATCAACAACTTACCGATGAAGCCATGTCGGATGGAATTTATTACACCGGCGATCTGGCTTGGAAAGATGAGGATGGTTATTTGTGGTTTGTGGGCCGTGCCGACGATGTAATAAAAAGTTCGGGTTACCGTATTGGACCTTTCGAAGTGGAAAGTGCACTGATGACGCACCCCGCTGTGGTGGAGTGTGCCATTACAGGCGTGCCGGATGAAATTCGTGGACAGATTGTAAAAGCTACTGTAGTTTTGGCTCCTGATTATAAAGATCGTGCCGGAGACGATTTGGTAAAAGAGTTGCAAAATCACGTAAAAGAGGTGACTGCTCCCTATAAATATCCACGGCAAATTGAGTTTGTTGATGAGTTGCCAAAAACCATCAGCGGAAAAATTCGCAGGGTGGAGATTCGTGAGCGTGACCATGTGACAGAGTAGCGTTTGATTATCCAACCCGTAAAGGGTTGTTGAGTTTATTATTTATTTGGGATAGTTACTAGAAATGAGCACCTGCCGCGTTTTCTTTAAGAAAAAGAATCCGGTACGGATTCGTTTATAATAGAAAAGGTTACCGGTATCTGTTTAACAACCCTGTAAGGGTTGGATAATTTTGTATAATTCCTTTGTAATATTTGTGGGCTGTTTAATCGGAAATCATATTTTTGCGTATCATTTTTTGCAAGAATTGTAGTTGAAACGATTAGTACAAAATAAACCGGGTTCTTTAATTGGAATTTTTGTGGTTCTGCTGTTGTTTGTTCCCCTGGTAAATTGGGGACAAGACAGTATTAACGGCGAAGATTTCCAATATCGGCTGCTGCAATCAATCCAAAATCAGGTTTCAACATATCCATGGAATGATGCTTCTTTTTTTCCCGGCAAAATAGAAAATGCAGATGGTGAACAAGAGTTGGATGAGGTGAAAGAATATGCACTCAATCAGCACCAGTTTGAAACCTGTTTCACTTCCCTGATGAACTTGAATTCAGCAGAAAAAGAGGTCTTTGTAAAATCATTTTATTATTACAATTCTTTTATAAAACAGGAATTAAAAAAGGCGGATTTGAGTGACGAATTACAATACCTGCCTGCAGTTCTTTCTGCGATGAATTTGCAATCAACAAGCAAGTACAAACGAGCAGGAGTGTGGCAGTTGTCGCATTTTCAGGGCGTGCTGAACGGCTTGACAGTGGATAAACTGGTGGATGAACGCCTTGATGTAGAAAAGGCAACTCATGCAGCGGTTCGGGAGTTTAAGAAGAATGAAAGATTATTCGATCACACTAAACTAGCGTTGCTGGCGTTTGTATTTGGAAAAACTGAGGTGAAGAATTTATGTCTTCGGGCCGGTGAAGATTTTTCGCTGAATGACTTTTTTGCAATCGCTCCGGATGAGATGGTAGATTTCATCTCGACTTATCAGGCGGTAGCCGGATTTTTGGAAGACAATAAATATGTAAGTTCATACGAACCGCAAAAAACAGCAGAGACCAAAGTTCGGTTTCAAACACATTTTGATCAGATAAGTGCAGTGCTGCCAATTTCGGTAGAGCATTTACGGTTTTTAAATCCGCAGTATCCTTATTCGATAATTCCGGAGCAGGCTTCGATTACTCTGCCTGAAAAAATAAAACAAGACTTTTTGTTTCTGCAGGACTCTATCTACAATGGCGTAGATTCAACCCTGTTTGAAGTGGTGGCGCAAAAGATTGAATATCCGCCGGCACCCAATCGTCAATATGTGGGTGAGCCGGTAAAAGATTTGCAGATTGAAGGAAAAACGAAAATCAAATACACCATTAAATCTGGAGATGTACTGGGTTTTATTGCAGAAGATTACGATGTTCGTGTAGCTGATTTAAAATACTGGAACAACATTTACAACGAACGCAAAATTCAGGCGGGTAAAACGCTTGATATTTTCGTAGACAATGAGAATGCGGACTATTATAGCGGACTTCAGCAACAGAAAGCTAAAAAAGAGGTGTCGAAAACGGCAGTTCCTTATTTTACTTCCGCGGCTTTACCCGGAATTTCAATTCCAGAGTCGGCCACAAAAGTGGAGCACGTTGTAAAAAGTGGCGAATCACCCTATGTTATCGCAAAAAAATACGATGGTGTAACGCCCGAGAAAATATTGGAATGGAACAGCATCAGCGATGCGCGTAAAATTCAAATTGGTCAGAAACTAATCATTTACGTACAATGAAGCCGCTACAAACATTAACATTTACATTGAGCGTAATTGCTTTGCTGGCCTGCGCCATGTGGCTGATGCCCAATGACGGGTTCGAGGTGGGGGAGATGACTTTTCATATGCCGACCTTCTCTGATATGATTGGAGCTGATGACGTGGAGTACGTTGATGTTTCAGAAATTATAGCACAGCAGTTTGAAATTGATTCGCTAGTGGATATTGAACGAGACACCATTGCCGGAGATACGGTGGTTGAAGTAATTCACCGTGCAGATTATGATACTTTGGTGCAATCGATCCATCGCATTGAAATGACACAATTGGGAAAAGAGAACCTTTACCGCTTTTTCGATCATCTGAACAACGATTCGCTGGTGCGCATTATGCATTACGGTGACAGTCAGATTGAAGGTGACCGTATCACTTCTTTCCTCCGAAACAAACTACAGGTGAAATTTGGCGGGACCGGAGTTGGTTTGCGCCCTGCGTTGCAACCTTACGATTATGTTTTTAGTGCCAATCAGCTGAACTCCGACAACTGGAAACGTTACCCGATCTACGGAAAGGTTGACTCAACGGTTGAGCACAGTCGTTATGGTGTTATGGGAGCTTTTTCGCGTTATGCACCTTTGGCCAGCGACACTATTCCGTTTAAAGATTCGATTATTTACGAGGCTGAAATGAATGTCTCGAAATCCAATATTTCATACAAACTTACCCGCGAATATGAAAATATGCGGCTGTTTTACGGGCACACCAAACGTCCGGTTGCCGTTCAGTTAATTGCGCGCGGCGATACCATTGTAAGCGACACACTTTTGCCTGATGTTGATTATGCAGTAATGGATTGCGAATTGCCTGATTCGACTTCAAGTGTCACGTTAAAATTCTCAGGCTACGATGGCCCTGATATTTATGGAATCGAACTGGCTTCGAAAAAAGGAGTGATTGTGGATAATATTGCTTTGCGTGGTAGCTCAGGAACGATCTTCACAAAAGCTGACTACGAGCACAGTATGAAAATGTACAAGGACCTTAATCCCAAATTTTTTATTCTGCAGTTTGGTGGTAATGTAATTCCATACATAAAAGATAAAAAAGCTATTGACCGTTACGGGCGCTGGTTTGCCAGTCAGATTAACCGAATATATTCAATGTGTCCTGATGCCGCCATTCTTGTTATCGGGCCAAGCGATATGTCGACAAAGAAAAAGGATAAGTACGTTACCTATAAACATTTGCCGGAAGTAGTTGAAATGCTAATGCAGGTGGCACTCGAAAATGACTGTGCTTATTGGGATATGTACCAGGCTATGGGCGGGCACAACAGTATGCCTTCGTGGGTGAATGCCCAGCCGGAACTGGCGCGCCCTGATTATGTGCATTTTTCGCCACGTGGAGCCCGGTTGGTGGCCAATATGTTCTACAATGCATTGATTCTGGAGTACAACAATTATTTGGAGGAGGAGATGTAATGGGGAAGAAAGTTAGGAGTAACCAGTTTCGAGTTTCGAGTTCCGAGTTTTCTGTCATCTCGATCCGTCAGCTGACGGAGAGAGATCTGTTACAGAAAAGCTTCAAGTTACAAGCTACAAGTTTCAAGAGCTTATTTGATTCCGTAATTCAATCTCTATTCAATCTAATTCAATCTCCATCAATCTTAGTGCAATCGGTAAAGGTTAGAGGCTTGTCTTTGCTGCTCCTTAGCTTCGTTATGCTGCTCTCTACTTCAGCTTCTGCTCAGCAAGACCGTTATTTCTACCATGTTAACCAGTACAATTTTGTACGTTACGATTTGAATGAAATGCATTATCCCGGAGACCGGACAAATGCCAATCGTTTTTATTCAAAACTGGAGCAACTGGTAACCACAGGCGAAGGAAGAGTAAATATAGTTCAAATTGGCGGTTCTCACATTCAGGCCGGTTCGTTTTCGGGGCAAATGCGCAACCGTTTTCAGCAACTTAACGGTGAAATGAATGCCGGTTGGGGCTATATGTTTCCTTATCGGATTTCGCGCACCAACTCGCCTTTTGGATACTACATTCGTTACAACGGTTACTGGCAAAGTTTCAGGAATGTGGAGCGCAAGAAAAGTGGAACGCTGGGAGTTGGAGGAATGTCGGCAACTACAAGTTCGCCAAAAGCTGAGCTGACGATTTTGCTGGAAGAAGAAAATGAACTGGATTACAGTTTTAACAAACTGAGGATCTGGTACGAAAATAAAGCAAAGAATTATTCGGTCGACATTGATTCAGCTTTGTTGAAAAACAAGGTGGTAACCGATGAATATGTCGATTTTGAACTCAATCAGTGGGTCGACAGCCTGAAAATTACGCTTGAAAAAGAATACAATTCGCAGGGTAATTTTACCTTGTTGGGAATGACCACCGAATCGAATCCAAACGGAGTGATGTATCACAGTATTGGCGTAAACGGGGCTCATGTTCCTGCATTTTTGCGTTGCCAGCTTTTTACTGAGCAATTAGCCGAGCTGAAACCTGATCTGGTAATTCTCGGATTGGGTATTAACGATGCCTATGGCCGTCGTTTCTCGCAAAGCCGTTTTGAAGATAATTACGGACAGCTTATCGATAATATTAAAGCAGCTGCTCCAAATGCGTTAATTGTTTTTACCACCAATAACGACAGTTATTTGTACCGCCGCTACGTGAACAAAAATGGTGAGAAGGTGCAAGACAGTATGTTCAGAATGGCCAAAAAATACAATGCCGGTGTTTGGGATATGTTTTCGGTAATGGGAGGATTGAATTCCATTGTGCTTTGGCAAAACAACGGACTGGCGCGAAGCGATAAAATTCATTTTACCCGCGAAGGATATTTAATGATCGCCGACCTGTTTTTCTCGGCAATGATTAAAGATTTTGAAACGTTTTTGACAGATAAAAAAGAGCTTACAACTAATAATAATTTTGAAGAAAATGACGTTGAAATAAGCCGGGATAGCCGTATTTCTCCGTCGTTTGATTCTTCGAAATAAAAGATATTGATATTACTTGGATTTACTAAAACAAATAGAACTTAACGACCTGCTAAGGAATATTTTCCTGTACGATAAAACAGCTCCACTAATTTTTACACGCTTCTTTTTCTGGGCGTTTTTTGCTTTTGTACTGGCAGGATATTCTTTGGTTTACAAAAACAAAAACCGAAGCGTTCGAGCCGGGTATTTGTTCCTGGTGAGTTTGTTTTTCTATTACAAATCCAGTGGTTTTTTCTTTTTTATTCTGTTGTTCAGTACACTTACCGACTTTTTTATTGGCAAAGGAATATACAAATCGAAGAGTGAGTTGATCCGGAAACTGTTGATTGCGGCAAGCGTGGTTGTTAACCTTACACTGCTGGCTTATTTTAAATATGCCTACTTTTTTGTGGACAGCATAAACCTGATGCTGGGAACCGACCTAAGCGTGATTAATCATTTGGCACTGTGGGCCAACGAAGCAACAGGAACACATTTCGAGGTGAATCAGATTTTGCTGCCGGTTGGTATTTCGTTCTTCACCTTTCAAACCATAAGTTACTCGGTTGATGTGTACCGAGGTGAAACAAAACCAGTAAATAACCTGGTGGATTTTGGTTTTTATGTATCGTTTTTTCCGCAGTTGGTAGCCGGACCGATTGTGCGTGCATCGGGATTTGTAAAACAGATATACGAAGATTACCGCCTTTCGAAGGAAGAATTTGGCTGGGCCATTTTTATCATTCTGAAAGGATTGATCAAGAAAATATTTATTGGCGATTATATTGCCGTAAACTTTGTAGACCGTGTTTTTTCCGATCCGGTTACACACTCGGGATTCGAAAACCTGATGGCGCTAATTGGCTACTCCTTGCAGGTTTATGTCGATTTTTCGGGGTACACCGATATTGCCATTGGAGTAGCGCTGTTGATGGGTTACCGTTTGCCGCAAAACTTTAATTCGCCCTATAAGGCAAAAAGTGTTGCCGAATTCTGGAAACGCTGGCATATGTCGCTTTCGTCGTGGTTAAAAGATTATTTGTATATCCCAATTGGCGGAAACCGCGAAGGTTCGGTGTTTAGTTACATCAGTCTTGGTATAATCCTGGCCATCATTGTTCTTCTGGCCGGGAAACTGATTCTGGTGCCAATATTTGCCGGAGCAGTGTTGGTTTTTGCATTGCTGGCACATTTCTTCCCGAATGTAAAACGCCATGTAAACACTAATATCAACCTGATGCTTACTATGTTGTTGGGGGGACTCTGGCACGGTGCATCGTGGCAGTTTATTATTTGGGGAGGATTGAATGGTGTTGGACTGGTGATCTATAAATTCTGGCGAAAAATTAGCCCGTGGGAGAAACGCAGCAACTGGTTGGTGAATATTTGGAAGATTGCTATCACTTTTAGTTTTATCACTTTTACGAGGGTTTTCTTCCGTTCGGAATCAATGGACGTGGTTCGCGGTATGCTGCACCAAATAGGTACCGACCTCAAACTTTCGATGATACCTGAAGTTTTAGTGGCATATAAATGGGTATTTCTTGTAATGTTATTTGGATTTATAACGCACTGGCTGAGTTACGATATTAAAGACCGTGCTAAAAACTGGTTTATTGAATCGCCAATGTGGGTGAAAGCCGGGATTTCTGCAATTGTTGTAATTATCGTTTACCAATCCGTATCGGCTGATATGCAACCGTTTATTTATTTCCAGTTCTAGACTTTCGGACGTAATATTTCAGAATTATTCGAAGCGCACAGGTTCCGGCCCGGTAGGTTGGAACGATATAAACTGTCGTTTCGACTGTTCGTCGAGTGCAAAGCCTATAAAACTCATATCGTCAGGATGGAATGGGTAGAAAGCCAAACGGAGGCGGAATGTTTCGAAAACAAGGTTCTCGTTGTGTAAACGAATACCAATGCCAACGCCACTGTAGTAGTCCTGCTTAAAAATAAGTTCCTGGTTGGTGCCAATAACACCAAAATCGGCAAAGCCAAAAATCGCCATATTAAACTTGTAGAATTGTGTGGGCAGAAATACAACGTGCTCCAGCTTTACGTTTAATCGTTGTTTTCCAATGGCAATGTCGCTGTCGAAACCCCGAATATGATCCCGTTCTCCAAGTGTCAGGTGTTCAATTTCAAAACGGCGTATGCCAAGTGTATAATTCATATCAACAAAGGTCCTAACCTGTTTTTTCCCGGCGGTATGCAGTTTCGAAATAAAGTTTAAGTCGGCATAAATCATACCTTCTTCAAAACGACCTTTTTTTAAATAACCGGCAATTCCTGCAGTGGTAAATAAATAGCCACTACGGCTAAGTAATAAATTACCGTTCGATGTAAAAAAATGCAGGTAGTGCCTGTCGCCAAACTCATTGGCATCGTAACCATAAATAAGCTCGTTTTTGAATCCTTCAGGAATATCCTCGGTAATTCCGTAACTGTATATCAATTGATCCTGGATATAACGACGTTGCGAAATGGTAAGTCCCGCCATATACAAGGTATGATTGGAAAAAAAGTGACTGTTTTCGGGAGCTACTACCGGATTTTCGAAATAGTTCCAGTTATTAATACCCGCAGATAATACCAGCTCGGTTATATTTTCATGTCGCGGGCTAATATTAAAACTGCGTCCTCCCCAAAGGTAATTTACAGAAAGATCAAGCGGTTCTTCCACTTTTACCGGATCGTTATTCGTAATTCGGTCGGTTCGGTACATACGGGCAGAATAACCACCGTAACCCCACTTAATATTTTGGGTTAAAAATGGTTTGTTCACCTCCGTTGCAAATCCCTCGCGCCGATAGGTATTTAAGTACCCCAGGCGAACGTCGAGAAAACTACCTGCAATGTTTTTTATATTGTAAAAGGTTTCAACTCCCAGATAGGGTTCCTTTTCAATGTGGCCAACAAACTTTACCGAAACCTCGTGTCCAACGCCAAAAATGTTGCGGTTGTATAACTCAATATCGCCTGAACTGGTGCCGTTAACCCCTCCCGAGACTCCAAACGAAAAACGATCTTTTGTTAAAACCAGCACATTAACCAAACCCGGATAGATTGGATCCAGTTCCACATAAATACGCACATCTTTAATATAGGGCAAATCCCTGATTATCCTTTCGTTCTCGTACATCAACTCCGGATCGAGCATGTCGCCTGTTTTAAAAAGTAATAGTTTGCGTATGGTTTTTAAATTCGATTTGGTGTGAATTGTATTCGCAGCCCGCTCGGCCCAATGATCGGCTTTTTTAGTCGTGTCGGTACAGGTAGGACCAAATACATCGAGCGCATTAATTTTTATTTCAGCAATTATTTTTCCTTCATATTCCCGGAAATAATCGAGTGCCAGTGCTTTTTTATCGACATAGGGGCGGGGAGGTGTTATAATTGCGTCGTAAAGCCAACCTGTTAATTTGCGTCGGTTAGCGCGGTTTTCAAGACTGTCGTAAAAATTGTCCTGCTTTTTATAAATATCATCCAATGCCGCAGCAGTATCAACTTGTGGTACCTGGGCACTTATCGATTGAACTCCCACAATTATCGATAGCGCAGCAATATATATTTTAAGCGCTTTTATCACAGCTATTTTCCCTTTTGCTTCTTTTCGTAAAGAATTCCTCTGTTTTTAAGCTTTCTGAATGTAACAATTTTATTATTTATTGTTTTTAAATCTTACTGTTAATTTACGTTAAACAGAAATGAGCATCAGTTATATCGGGTATTGTCTCCTTTTCTTTAATTGAAAGCTCTGGCAGAACAATACAATTAATAAGCACTAATCAATGTTATGTATATAATGCTGAATAAGATGAGGATGGCGATTTGGCTTAAGTTATTGTCAAGTAGAAATGTAGGTGAAAAATTGAATGCATTCTATTCGTTGCATTTTTATACCTTATTGTAAATAGTACTTGAATACTTAATTTATTGGTCCTTCTCGAGAAATTAATTAAGTAATATTAGCATACTTACTAAAAAAATTAACAAAGATTTGGTTTTGGTTTAAATATTTGCTTAAATTGCATGCGATTAATTAAACTAGACTGTTTCCAAAAATATGATTCTTCTTGAAAATATAAAGGGTCAGAAACTCACCGGCAATGCGCTAAAGAATTATCGAAGGAAGAAGAAGATCCTTAGTCTTTTGTATCAAAATGATACACTTTCAGCCACATTTTTATCCAAACAAATTGGTGTAAGTTTACCAACGGCCATTTCTTTGTTAAAAGAACTTGGTAACAGTAAGCTCGTTGAAGTCCGTGGAAGCGGTGAATCAAAAGGTGGGAGACGCCCAACATTATTTGGATTAAAACGCGACAGCATATTTGTTATCTCTTGCGAATTGGGTCGTTTCCGTGGCAAGATTGGTGTGTACAATACACATAACGAGCTGGTGGCACCGGTTACTATTGTGCAAACCTCAATCGATGATGACAACCTGGTTGATAAATTGTACGCAGAATCGCGTCAGATATTGACAGATAACTTTATTGATTACAGTAGTGTATTTGCGGTAGGAATTGCTATGCCCGGTTTGATCGACTCGAAACAGGGAGTAAACTATACCATTAAAAAGGAAGAATACCGAAATATTGCTGAACGTTTGAGTTCGAAATTCGACAAGATCGTTTATGTAAACAACGACGCCCGCATGGAAGCTTATGGCGAATTTATTTTTGGCGAAGCCAAAGGTTATAAAAATGCCATGATTATCAACTGGAACTGGGGTGTTGGTTTAGGAATGGTGCTTAATGGAAACCTGTACAATGGTGGAAGCGGTTTTGCAGGCGAATTGTCGCATATAAAATTTGTAGAAGACGGAGACTTGTGTATCTGTGGAAAACGGGGCTGTTTAGAAACCGAAATATCAGCATATGTGTTGATAAACAGAGCCCGCGAAGCAGTAGAAAATAATAGAATCTCGCAACTAACTGAAAAATTTAAAAACCATACAGAAGACATAACTGTACGGGATATAATATCAGCAGCAAAGTTAGGCGACGAGCTTTCTATATCTCTATTAAATAATGTTGGGCAGGCACTTGGAAAAGCGTTGTCCGACACAATTCAGCTACTAAATCCGGATGTTATCGTTTTAGGAGGATTGGTTTCTGAGGCCAATCAGTATGTGTTAAATCCTATTCAGCAATCGATAAATCAATACTGTTTGGAACAGATTTCCGGAAATACCAAAATCGTAATCTCAAATAACTGGCGACACTCCGGTTTATTGGGAATTACAGCCAAATTATTCCAAAAATTATTTAGCGATATGAATAAATAATCTAAGTATTAATCTATTTCTAGTTCATTTAAAATTCAAAATCTATGCGAAAGATTTTTTTGATTTTAGGGATGTGCTTTGCGCTACTAAGTAGTGCTTATGCGCAACAGAGGGTGACTGGTACAGTTACCGACGAAGAAGGACTTGGTATTCCGGGTGCTTCCGTTATTCAAAAAGGAACAAACAATGGAACAATTACCGACCTCGACGGTAATTACTCTATTTCGGTTCCTGAAGATGCTATTATTGTATACTCGTTTGTGGGAATGAAAACTGTTGAAGAACGGTTGAATTCACGTTCTGTTATTAATGTTGCTTTGGTGACTGATGCAGTGGGTATTGACGAGGTAGTTGTAACCGCTTTGGGTATCAAACGCGAGAAAAAAGCGCTTGGTTACTCAATGAGTTCGATTAAAGCCGACGACCTTGTAAAGAGTGGTAACCCAGTTAACCCGCTTACATCGCTTTACGGTAAAGCAGCAGGTGTACGCGTTTCGGGTACTGCCAACGGTCCAACCGGTGGTATGATCATCAACATTCGTAACTCAGTTTCGTTATCGTCTGAATCATCAACACGTCCACTGTTTGTTGTTGATGGTATTCCAATCTTTGACGAAAACTCGGGTACAGGAAGAGACACCAGAACAGGTGGTGATACCGGTACCGGTATTAACGATATTAACGCCGAAGATATCGAGTCGATCGAGATTCTGAAAGGTGCTAAAGCTTCTGTACTTTACGGTTATGCCGGTGCAAACGGTGTTGTACTGATCACAACTAAATCAGGAACAAAGAAAAAAGGACTTGGTGTTGAAGTAAACTCAAGTTATACCTGGGATCAGGTGGCTTTCTTCCCTGAATTGCAAAACGAATTCGGATCAGGTTCTAGTATTGGTGCAGCATTGCCAAATGCAGCCGATACTGATGCTGACGGTTTCAGATACCAGGACGTAAACGGTGTTAGAACTCCGGTTTATTACGGTAATGGTTCAGCTGGTTTCGGTCCAAAAATGGACGGACGTGAAATCCTTTGGTGGGATGGCGAAATGCGTCCTTACACTGCACAGGAAGATAACTTTAAAGAGTTATTCCAGACAGGACACTTACAAACCAACGGTTTCTCTATCTCCAATGCCGGCGATATGGGTAACGTTCGTGTGTCGTACACCAACAAAAAATTTACAAGTACTGCAGTTGGTGCTGATCAGGACAACCACATTTTCAGCTTCAACGGAAAGCTGGATATTTCGAAAAGAATTTCGATCAACTATATCAGTAACTACTACTACACTTTAAACCATAATGCACCATATCGTATGCAGGATGGTTTGGTAACTTACGGTATTAACCGTGATATGAAAACTGACTTGTGGGCGAATAACATTGTTGATGACACAGGTGTTTACTGGTATTTCAGAGACAAAGAACTTAGAGAAGCTGCCGGTGGTCTGACAGGCAAAATCAGTCAGGCTTACTACTGGCGTCAGAAACAAAACTCTTACGACGAAACAAGACATCACCTTATTCAGTCGTTAAACACCAATATCGACTTAACTGACTGGTTATCGATTACTTTACGTACTGGTTTCGATATGACCAGAAAGATGAATGAGAACAAAGAAAAAGTAATCAGACCATTAAGCGAAGATAATCAGCAGGGATGGTACTCGGTTGCAGAACGTAACATTTTCAACCTTTACAACAACGCTTACCTGAACTTCGATAAAGAAATTAACGAAGACTTCCGTATCAGCGGTTTAGTTGGTTTTGTTTACGAAAATTTCTCTGACCGTACTGTTTCAGCAAAAGCTTATAACTTCTTGGTTGAAAACTGGTTCTCGTTGGCTAACAGTAGTAACGACGTAAAAGCTGAAGGTGGTGGTTACCGTTCTTCAAGCGTTTTATACGGTGTGTTGGCATCTGCTCAGTTATCGTACAAAAATCAGTTATTTGTTGAAATCCAGGGAAGAAATGACTGGTCGTCAATTCTGCCTCCTGAAAACAACAGCTACTTCTATCCTGGTGCAAGTTTATCGTGGATTGCCAGCGAGACACTTGACTTACCTGAAGTTATTCAGTATGCAAAAGCCAGAGCTTCGTTTGCTGACGTAGGTCGTCCAGGTCCGATTTATTTTGGTAACCTTGCTTTCGATATTAACTCTTACGGTGGTATTGCTTATGCAACTGCATCAAGCGAAATGCCTCCTGCCGACTTTGAAGCAGGTATCGCAGAAGGAAAATTACCTCCTGAAAACCTGAAACCGGAAAGAAAAAGAGAATTGGAACTTGGTTTTGAATTGAACTTCTTCGAGCAAAACCGAATTGGAGTTGATTTCTCTTGGTTTACTGCAAATATCTACGACCAGATTCTTGCATTGGATGTACCTAAATCTTCAGGTGTAAACAAAATTCGTGTAAATACCGGTAACACTCAAAACTCGGGTGTTGAATTACAACTTACAGGTAAACCGGTTTTAACTCGCAATTTCCAGTGGAGCACAACTTTGAACTTAGCGCAGTATAACACTAAAATTAAAGAGTTATCTGACGGAGTTGAAGTTCTTCCATTGTGGGGTGTTACAGGTGCAAGCCGCGAAGCACACGTTGGTGGCGAATACGGTGAGTATTACATCAATCCTTGGTTGCGCGACGATAACGGTAACCTGGTTGTTGGATCGAATGGTGTTTACGCGTTCGACACCGAGCAACAAGTTAAAGTTGGTAAACAATTACCTGACCTTACCGGTGGTTTGAGCAACAGTTTCTCTTACAAGAATATTTATCTTGATTTTGACCTTGATTTCCAGTTTGGCGGAACTTTGATTTCGCAAACAAACATGTACCTGAAAGGTAACGGAACAGGAAAAGAATCATTAAAATATCGTGATGAAGAGCGTGGCGGTTTGGCTTACTACGTAAATACCGATAACCAAAAAATTCTTTTGGAATCGCACAGCGCAGCAACACCAGCCGATTCAAAATACGACTTTATCCTGCACGACGGTGTAATCCTTCCGGGTGTAAAATCTGACGGTTCTGAAAACGATATTCTTATTTCAGCACAGGAGTACTACGAAAATACTTACTGGCAAGGTTATATGGATATTACTGAAGATGCAATTTACAAGAGTGATTATATCTCATTCAGAAGAATCACACTTGGTTACGAGTTGCCTAAAAAGGTTATGGATAAAACATTTTTAACACGTGCGCGCATTTCGGTATTTGGTAACAACATTGCTTACCTGTACAAAGATGCTCCAAACGTTACTCCTGAGTCGTACGCAGGTACAAATGAATTCACTGAATACTCAGGTATGCCAGGCGTAAGAAGTTTTGGATGTGAAATTAAATTAGGATTTTAATACACGAAGATCATGAAGATTAAAATGAAAAATATAATAAACACCAGAAAAGCCCTTGTTGCTTTTGTCTCGATGTTTTTAGTCTTTTCGTCTTGTCAGGATACACTGGAAGATGAATTCTATAACCCGGAGAAACAAACCGAACCAAGTTTCGAGATGTTGTTTACCGGGGCACTTCAACCTACCGAGTTGTTCCGTCTGGAGTACGGTCCTGGCTACCACCAGTCGCGTGCTTTTAACCGCGTATTAGGTTTGGGAACTTTCCCTTATGCTTATTACAACACTGTACCTGATAACAGTGTAACAGCCTGGACTGGCTGGTCGGGTGCAACGCTTAGAAATACTCAGTTTAACAAAACTTATGTAGATTTTAACAAAAACATTCCTGTACTGAATTTGATGTTGAATGGTTTGTCGGAAGAAGAAAAACCAGACTACGAAATTTACGTGCACTGTATTAATGTGGTTAAAGCCTACATGTTTCAGCGTTTAACTGATATTTACGACGATGTACCGTATACAGAAGCTAACGGTGCTTACGAAAAGAAATTCTGGGCGAAATACGATACTCAGGAGTCTATTTATATGTCGTTGTTAGACGAATTGAAAACAATCGACGCAGCACTGGCTGCTACCGATCTTAATACTTCGTTGGCGCACGAAAAATTCCGTGTTCACGATATTTTGAATAACGGTGATGTTTTGAAGTGGCGTAAATTTGCCAACTCAATGCGTTTGCGTATGGCCATCCGAATTTCGGGTGTTGCACCTGAAAAATCGCAGGAAGTAATTGCTGACATTGTTGGTAACGATCTTCCTTTGGTTACTGAGGCTGCAGACTTTATCGGTATGGCCGAAAAAGATTACGCACACGTAATGGAGTGGTACTGGCCACGTGCTATGAAAGAAATGTGGTACAACTTCCACGCACCAAGATTTATGGTAAAAGATATCTTTGGTTACGATGGTCCTGATACTCCTGAAGATCAGATCGACCCACGTTTATACACTGTATTCCAGCCAAACCAGTGGGGCGATTACGTTGGTGTTGATGTTTGGGGCGACGATCAGTTCCCTGAAATCGAATCAGATATGCAGGCCTTGGGATATGACGAAGACCGTATTAACAATGCAAAAGATTGGGCATACGACGATCACCTGGAGCCATATTTCTCGTTCTATAATAAGGTAACTTATTATAACTTCGATATGAAATATCCTGCCTTCACACCAACAGAAACTCACTTGTTGTTGGCTGAGGCTGCAATTCGTTTCCCTGGTTCGGCAGGTAGTATCGATCCTGTTGAGGAATACAAAAAAGCGATTGCAGAATCAATCGACTGGTATTACCAGACCAACAAATCGAACACTTTTGATGTGACTTCGTCACCTGCAATTCCAGCTAACATTATGGATGGATCATACGCTGCACAACCAGCTCCTGACGCATTCCTGGAAGGTAAAGGTGATTCTTTCAGCCAGATGAGCGATGACGATAAAATTAAAGAGATTTTCTATCAGAAATTTGCTCACCTGAACATTCTTAACTATTGGGAGATTTGGAGCGAAACCAGACGTCTGCAAAAAGATTATGGTATTCTTGCACCAGTTTCTGATAAATGGGTTTGGATGGAAAGATTCTATTATCCTTCAAGCGAAGAAACCACTAACCCGGATAACTTCGCTGCAGTAGCAGGTAAAAACAACCACGATACACCAGTTTGGTGGACAGGTAGAACAAAATAGTGATCAATTTCATAGATTAATTTTGGTTAGGATTAACCGTCGTTCATTCATTTGAACGGCGGTTTTTTATTTCATAAAACCGTCAATCCGGGCTGATGAAGGATGGACATTATAACGACCATCTAATTGATGAAATTAGAGTGGGGGAAGAAGCTACGAAGAATATTAATACTTCTGTTTGCGGAAAGCTAATTGTTTGAATACAAGGTGTTCTTCCGTTCTGAACGGTATAAAGTGTGGGATTAACTTTATAGATAAAGTGTAAAAGGCTGGGGGCTTTAAATTGTAATGGACTATAAATTATTTAAATCCTCTATACGGCTTTTTGCTTCTTTAATAGCAGCTGTTACTGAGCTTTGGTTTTTTGCCGCATTATATTTTTCAAGCAAGGGCAAACACGCTTCGTAATACGGTTTTGCTTTCCCAATTTCTTTTTTGTAATCGTGGTATTCCTGGGCTGTTGGCGATTGCTTTTTCTCGTAGTTCTTATTCGCAGTGTCCCATAACGATCGTGCCTTGTTTAAGTTGATCATTCCGGCCTGAATATTCGCGTTCAGGTTGTCGGGAGAAATAGCAAGAACAGCCATAAAGTTTTCCAGTGCCTCTTCAGTATTTCCGTTGGCGTTTAATGCCAGTCCTTTATAGGTCATCGCATTTACATTGTCCGAATCAATACCTAAAATTTCATTTGCTGTTATCAGGGTTTCAGTATATTTTTTGTTTTTGTAATAAAAGTACATCAGTTTTAAACTGTATTTCTTGTACTTTCCATCCAGGTTTCTTGCAGCAAGTAGCACTTTTTCGGTAGTGTTTACGTCTTTAAATTTCTCTGCCAGTTCCAGTTGCTGGTCCATCATAAACACATCGTTCGATCCGTAATCAATTGCAATGTTATTGTATTTTAATACCAGCTGTTCATCGTTAAGGTGCGATGCACAAACACTTGCCAGCGAAGCAGTCCAACGCATTTTTGTACCGTCGTCGGTTTTAAGCGTTAAAGCTTTGTCGTAGAATTCGATTGCTTTTTCATAATTCTGAGCATCAACCTCCTTCTGAGCCATATCGCAAAGCGATTGAAATGATTCCTGAGATTGTGCCTGTATTGCCAGCGTCAGCATTAAAAATATGAACAGATTTTTCATCGTATAAAAATTGTAATTGAATTAAATCGCTGCAAATATAAAAAGGCCCGCTTAAATACAGGCGGGCCCTTTTCTGAGTGAAACTATTTATTAAACCTATTCTATTGTTTAATAACTTTAAATGTTTTCATTTCCGATTCGTTAGCAACACGAATCAGGTAAATTCCGGCTTTGTCAACATTTATTTTTGCACGTGACTCGTGGAATTCTTTATCTAATATCATTTGCCCTGTAAGGCTGAATACGCTAATTCTTGCTGTTTTGTTGCTTCCTAAATCAACATTAAAGTGTTGATTGGTTACCGTTGGGTAAACGTTAAACTGAGATTCAAAAACAGCATCAACCGCTGTAATTGTTTCAACAAAATTAATGGTGTAAACAATTTCAGTTGTTCCGTCTTCGGCTACAACAGTAACAGTTGCAGTTCCAGGAAGTGTGTCGGCCTGAACTACGGTAACTGTAGCATTCATATCGAAAGCAACACCCGAAATCTCAGGAATTTCCATTGAGTCGGAAGTGATTTTAATTTCGTAGCTGGTAACAGCAGGATCAAATCCGGCGATTAATGTATCTGCAACATTCAATTCAGCTAAAGTAGCATCAGTTGAAACTTCACGGAAATTAACCGAATAAGTAAGACTTGTTACTCCATCAGCAGCAACTACCTCGATGGTAGCAACGCCAGGAACCGCAGTTGCTTGTGTAACAGTAACAGTGGCTGCCGGATCGGCTGGTGTTCCTCCAATTGTAGCAGCAGTACCTCCAACAGGTAAAATTACTTCGTATGATCCGGTGAAAGTACTAAATCCGTCGATTGTTGTGTCGGCCAAAGTTAAGTCAGATAGGTATGGGTTAACGGCAGTTGTATTGTTTGGATCGTAAACCATCAATTCTGCACCTGTTTCAACAAAACCACCTTCTTCAGACTGAAGCATCATATTTCCTGAGAAATAGAGTTTACCATCATAAACAGTAAGGTTTTCAACATCGAAAACCAATGAATCTACAAGCTCTACACCTGAACCTTCGATTTTGTAAAGAAAAGATCTTGAATCTTTACTTCCGGCATAATAAATTACACCGTCAAGTTTCGCCATATCTTTCGGATAATGTCTTTCATCAGCATTGGCAGAAAGATGAGTCACTACACCTGACGAGGTATCGTAAGAGAAAAGTTGTCTGTGTGTACTCGATCCTCCAACAGAAGCATAAAAGTAAAGCATGTCGTCATCAGCAAAAAGGAGTTCTGCGCTCAAACTGTCGATTTGTGAATTGATTGCATCAACAGGAACTGTTCCTTCCGAAGTTCCGTTAGTTTCCCAGATGGTATAAGCTGTGCTACCACTGGCTGTTCCTTTATAGGTATAAACCCTAAAATAAACCTTTTCACCAGCATTTGTCAGGTATCTCACATTTGCATCATCGTACCTGCTTGAGCCAACATTTATGTCTGCTAACAAAACAACAGTGTCAGGTTGAGCCGGATCGTAAACATAAAGCTCGTTACCTGCGCTGGTTTTTTCATCCTCGCCTGAAACAATGAATTTATTGTTGAGCATTGTAAACTCGTAATTGTACACATCAATTAAGGTGTCCATTGCAGAAAAGGTTACCACGGAAGCTCCATCAAGATATCCAATTGGTGCATTTCCACCCTCACAAAAATACAAGGTGTCGTTATGAATTTGTGGAGAGTTAAACAGTGTATTAGTCACAGCAGTAGGAGCTCCTGATCCAGGTACATATTGAAACAATCGGGTTGTGTCATTAGTTTGAGCCTCAAAGTACAATACATTGTTGTAAACGATTGGATTGTCGAAATAAGAACTGGTGTATTTTGTATATGTTTCCCCCATTGCATCGGTTGCCTCAGAGGTTTCTGTATTAAGGTCGATAATTGAAATAGTATCGCTAGCGGCATTAAAAATAAACATCTCAGTATCGTAACCGGTTCTTGTAACAATCTCGCCAAAAAAAGTACTGTAGTAATCGTAGTAATTATACCTACCACTATAAACCAGTTCGTCTCCAACAGCGATTATATCAGCAGGGCTGGTGCTTAATTCGCCGTCGGCAGAATTAGCCACCAGATTTACATATTGGGCTTTAGCGCTTACTCCCAACAAGATTATTAAAACAAAAAGGTAAATTTTTCTCATAATATTTAATTTAAAATTAGAATTTACTTATAATTCTGTACGTATGAACGACGCATAGGAGTTGCATATCGGGTGACAAAAAATCTTAAAAAGATGATATTTCCTGTTGTTTTTTTTGTTAAGGATTCGATTGCCGAGAATTTAGTAAGCATTTGATCGTTTTGGGAAGACAGCCGGTCAACTGTTTATTAGTTACAGAATGTTAACTTAATCCACAATAAAAGAGCCATATAGCGTTCCTTGTTATTATAAAAGGCAAGTTTTATTATCTTAAATGACTTAATGATGTACTATTGGATAACCCGGTTCGTTATTAATATTCGTTATTAATAACAGCCATTTTTTATCCTATCTTTGTAGCAATTTAATTTAGCCGTAAATGATAATAGCCGGTAAGAAGGTATTATATAATAGTAAGGAGTTCAAAATCCTTTTTGATCAGCTATTCCCGTCGATGTGTGTGTTGGCTACCCGTATTTTAGATGATGAACACAAGGGGAAAGACATTGCACAAGAGGCTTTTATAAAACTTTGGCAAAATCCCGACGAAAATTTTGCTACCGAGAATTCGCTAAAAGCATACTTGTATGTACTGGTACGAAATGCCTGTTACAGCTTGCTGCGAAAAGAAAAGCGAATTACAAAAGATCCGCTTGAACAACACCTGCATTTGCCTTCCGAAAAACGAATACTCGAAGAAATTTTACGCGAAGAAACCTTCAGTTTGTTACACGAGGCCATTAAAGAATTATCGCCTCAGGCACGAAAAGTAATTAAACTTACCCTTCAGGGAATGACAAATGAAGAGACCGCACAAAAATTATCGGTGTCGATAAATACCGTAAAAACGGTTAAAAAAAGAGCTTATAAAGCTTTACGCGAAAAACTGGGCAGCCAGTTTATGTTTATCGTTTTTATACAATTGATTGATTTCTTCAATTAAATGCACAGATGTCACCCGCATTGTAAACACTTGCGTCCTACATACGATTATTAATGAAATATATTAATGAGATTGAGAGATAAAATATTGCGTCAGATTGCCTCGTCCAAATTGCTGGCAAAGTACTTCCTTGGTACATTAAACAAGGAAGAACAGGCCGAAATGCAGGATTGGATGGCAGATAACGGCAACAAAAAACTTCTGGATGAGCTTGGCGATGAGAAAAATCGTGCTGAGCGAAACCGGATTATTGACAGCATTAATTTAGACGAAGAATGGCGGCTTTTTATCAAAAGTATGGAGATAGAGAAAAGAGCCGCAACAAAAAATCTTCGTATAAAAATCTATTCTGCTGTTGCATCGGTTGCTGCCGTTTTTGTACTTGGTCTTATGATGGTTTTCGGACCGTGGGATAACCCGTTTTCGGATAATGAATTGCTTGCCGAAGAAATAAATATTAACCCGGGAAGAACAACCGCTGAACTGATTTTGCCTGACGGTGAGGTTATTAACCTCGAGGCGATTAAGAATACTGTTGTTGAAGATGATAACATTAAAATATCGAACAACGAAGGGATTTTGCTTTACGAACCGCAGAAAATAGTTCCGCTTGATACGGTTAAAAATATATTACGTGTACCGCGTGGAGGCGAGTATCAACTGGTATTGGAAGACAGTACCGTGGTTTGGTTAAATTCTGAATCGCAATTAACCTACCCCAGAATCTTTTCAGCCGATCAGCGTAAAGTTGAGTTGATAGGTGAAGCCTATTTCGATGTAAAACGCGACGAAAGAAGGCCATTTGTTGTAGTTTCTAAATCGCAGCAGGTAACTGTTCTTGGTACCGAGTTCGACATTTCGGCTTATGAGCAGGACGACCGCATTTTTACCACGCTGGTAGAAGGAAAAGTAAAGGTTGAAATCGAAGAAGGCGACGGACAGGTTCATACTGAATTTTTGGAACCCAACGAACAGGTTGTTTATGATATTAACAGCAACGATATGAAACGCGATCAGGTCGATCCGTATGAATACAGTTCATGGAAAGACGGTCGCTTCGTATTCAATAACGAACCTTTAAGCTCATTAATGAGTAAGATCAGTAGATGGTACGACATTGACTACCGTTTTGAGGAAGAAGGTGTTGGTGAGATACGGTTTACAGGCGATTTGAAACGCTACAGCAATCTTGCCGACTTCCTGAAAATTCTGGAGGTTGAAAAGTCGTTAAAGGTTGTTTTGGAAGAGGAGGAACAAACTCTGGTAATCAGCCAGCAGTAGTTTACCCTGTTTATTTTAGTCTTTTTTTAATTGTCGGTGTCGACATAATTTGCCGGGATCCAATTCCGGGCGCAGTAGAAAATAAGGAACATGAAAATATTAAGATTTATTTTTTTATTTGGAATTTTAACCTGGTCGGGGATTGTTCATGCGCAAACCGAAAAGATCAGTATCAGTGCTCAGAATGTTGATATCGACTATATTTTTAAAGAGATAAGAACGCAAACTTCTTATGGCTTCTTTTTTAATGATGATAAGGTGTCGGCAATCGACAATATCACCATTCAAAAAGAAAATGTCACCGTTAAGGAAGTGCTTGATGAAGTGCTGAAAAACTCAGGATATACCTACGAGCTGGTTGGCGATGTTATTACCATTAAAAAAGGTGCAGCGCCACAACGTCAAACCGTAAAACAAATTATGGGAACCGTGGTTGACGAGGATGGTGTGCCAATCCCCGGAGTTCATGTAAACGTAAAAAATTCTGGTTTGGGTACCATAACCGATATCGACGGAAATTTCCAGATTCGTATTCCGGACTCATTCAACGCCTTGTATTTTTCTTTTATCGGATACGAACAGCAGGAAGTTGAAATCGGTGATAAAAGAATATTAAACGTTCAAATGAAACCTCAGTTTGAAGAAATTGCCGAGGTGGTTGTAACCGGTTACCAGGTTATTGATAAAAGGGAAGTTACCAGTGCAATTTCTACTATCGAGGGTGATGACTTAGACGAAATTGGAGCCCTTTCAGTTGATGAAATGCTGGTTGGTAAAGCTACCGGATTAATGGTGTCGAATGTGAGTTCTACTCCCGGTGCAGCAGCAAAAGTAAGAGTAAGAGCCGGTAGTACCTTCACCGGAAACCAGTCGCCGCTTTGGGTAGTTGACGGGGTGATTTACGAAGATCCGGTTCCGCTGAGTGCAGCAGAAATTAACAGTTTCGATAATATTAATCTTATTGGCAACGCGCTTACCGGAGTTAATCCACAAGATATTGAATCGATAAATGTACTGAAAGATGCATCGGCAACTGCCATTTATGGTACCCGTGCAGCTAACGGTGTTATTGTAATTACCACCAAACGCGGGAAAGTTGGAAAACCAAGTATTTCGTACCAGGGAAGTTTTAGTTTTGTAGATCGACCACGGTATACCGATATGTACCTGATGAATTCAAAAGAACGTATCGACCTGTCGCGCGAGATGTACGAAAAAAACCTTGGAACAGTAAGCAGTTATGCCAATCTTGATTACCTGGGTTACGAAGGTGCTTTAAAACAATTGTGGAACGGTACCTATAATTTCGATCAGTTCCAGAATCAGGTTTCATACCTCGAAACTTTAAATGCGGATTGGTTCGATGCCCTGTATCAGCCATCGCTACAGCAGCAGCACTCTATTAGTGCGTCCGGTGGTTCAGATAATATGCGCTACTATTTCTCGGTTGGATACGACGATCAGCAAGGTCCGGAAATAGGTGTTGGACTGGATCGTATTACAGGCCGTTCAAACCTCGATTTGGATATTACCGACAATTTGTTGGTGTCGTTAAAGTTCAGCGGTTCGGTTCAGGAAGCCGAATACAACCACAATTCAATTAACGTATTTAACGAAGCTTATTATACCAGCCGCACAATTCCGGTTTACGAAGAGGATGGAGATTTATTCTACCAGAGCCAGGAGATTTACCGCCGACGGGATGGAACACGGATTTACGGTGGGTACAATGTATTAAACGAGATCGAAAATTCGCAGCGCAACATTACCAATAAAAGTTTTACCATTTCCGGTAATCTGCAATGGAAATTCCTGAACAACTTCCGCTTTCAAAGTCAGATCAGTTACAGGAACACGACCAACATGTCGGAAGAGTACATTACCGAAGAAACATTTTATATCTCGAAACTGCGAACCTATTTTGATTACAACGATTTCGACGAAACCAGTGTTGCCAACGATGCTATGGTTCCTTTTGGAGGAATTTATTCGGGCGGTATGGTCGATCAGAAATCCACTTCGATCACCAACCAGTTAAACTACAACAAGGTTTTCAATTCGAAACATGTACTGAATATTAACCTCGCGCAGGAAGCACGTTCAACCAAATTCTGGGGATCAACCGGCTGGTTGTCGCCGGGATATAACCACAGCCAGGGAAGAAGTTTTATTGTGTTGCCGGCTGTAAAATATACAACAGATCAGTCGATCGTTGGTCTCGATGTAAATTCGTACGAATATAAATACATGATCTCGTGGCTGACCAATGCCGGTGGTTTGGATGTTTATCCAAGTATTACGGACAAGGTACAAAACAGCATGTCGGTGTTTGGTATTTTCAACTATGTGTACGATAACCGTTATGTGTTGAACTTCAACCTACGTAGCGACGGATCGAATACTTTCGGTCAGTACGAAAGATACAAGTTTAAACCGGTTTGGTCGGTTTCAACACGTTGGAACATCCATAACGAAGCATTCTGGAATAACGACAATGTATTTGAACAATTGTCGCTGCGTTCGTCGTTTGGTTTCAGAGGATCGATGCCAAACGCAAGTCCTTATCTGATTATTAGCGACTACGGTAAAAACGATGCCAATTATTATTCCGAAAATATTGCTTCACTGTCGCAATTCCCTAATGCGACTTTACGCTGGGAAAGAACCGGTACGTTTAACCTCGGATTGAACTATTCGATGTACAACGGACGAATTAGTGGGGCATTCGATTACAGCTATTCGAAAAGTACCGATTTGTTGCAAACACGACCAATTTCGCTGGTTAACGGTAGTGCCGCCTATTTGTACAACTCCGGAAGTAAAGACGTGCAGAGTTACGAATTCAGTATTCGTACGGTAAACGTGAAAAGTAAAGACTTTAGCTGGAGTACCAACCTGAATTTCTCGCACGACAAAGACCGTGTACTCGAAGGATTTGAGGAAGCAACCAGTCAGAACCTGTCGGTTAGCGATTATCTGAACGGTACAGTTTATACAACCGGTTTCCCGTCGAACGGATTCTTTTCGTACCAGTTTGATGGTTTGGATGAAAGCGGTTTGCCAACATTTAAAAATCTGGTTGACGAAACGGGTGGCAGTATTGACGAGCACCTGAAAAGTGTATTAAAATACGAAGGAAGCAGGATCCCACTTTATTATGGTGGATTTGGTACAGAACTGAAATATAAGAGTTTTACTGTTTCTGCGAATTTTACCTATAAACTGGGGTATAAAACACGATTACTGAAATTATACAACGGTAATCAGAATATGCCATACCCCTACGAAAATGTTCGGGCAGAGTTTAACGACCGCTGGCGCAACCCGGGCGACGAACAATATACAAGTATCCCGGGCTTGAGCGATGAAACACTCCTGTTCTCAAACGATCCGACATCGGACAATTATGTGAGTAATTTGGGTTATGTGGTTCCGTCAGGGACTTCAGCCTGGTGGATGTACGATTACAGTGATGCACGAGTAGTAAAAGGCGATCACATTCGTTGGCAGTCGTTCTCATTATCGTACCAGGTACCTTCTACTATCAGCGAAAAAATTAATGTGAAGAACGCTCGCCTGAGTTTACGAATGAGTAACATAGCCGTGTGGTCGCTTGACAAAAAGTTAAAGGGACAAGACCCGGAACAGGTTATCGGACTGGGATTACCAACCCTTCCAAATTACGGATTTAGTGTAAATATGAGTTTCTAAAAAATGAACATGATGGGAAGAATAGATATTAGATATATGATGTTTTTGGTTCTGTTGATTATTGCTTCAGCATGTACCGATTTTTTAGATGAAGTGGATCAGGATAAGCTTGTTCCTGAGAAAACAGATCATTACGCCGCCCTTTTATTAAAAGAGTTCAATAAGGAATATCCGATTTTCAAGACGATTGATTACATGACGGATAATATGACCGAAGTGGACTATGCGCTAAGCGATACAAAAGTTTCGCGGAAAACGGTTTATACCTGGCAACGCGAGATTGAAATTGATGAAGAAGGGGATGAATTGTCGAGCATAAACAGAGCCTGGCGAGAAATATATGAAGACATTGCCATTACCAATTATGTAATTGAGCAAATTGATGATGCCGATGGTGAACAGGAAGAAAAGGATTACATTAAAGGTGAAGCGTATTTTGTAAGGGCACATTCCTATTTTAATTTGCTTAATTTATACGGACAACCCTTTAACGACGAAACTGCCGATGCCGACTTGGGCGTTCCCTTACGTACAAACATTGCAGTTGAGCAGGTGTATTACAGAAACACTGTTCGCGAATGCTACAATCAAATCGAGGAAGATTTAACGCTGGCTACAGAACTGATTTTTAATAGTGGAATCGAGAAAAGTAAGTGGCATCCCGATGTAAATACCTGCAACCTTTTAATGTCGCGTGTTAAATTGTATCAGAAAAACTGGGAAGAAGCAATCGACTTTGCAACAAAGGTAATCAGCAACGGAAGTCTGGCGCGAATGAATGCTGCCAACGTATTTGTAACTGAAGATAACACCGAAATCCTGTATTCGTTTTACACGCTGAGCCCCGTATTTACAAGCTCGTCGCAAACTGTAACAGGTTACAGTTCAAGCCCTGAATTGTACAACCTCTACCAGGATGAAGATGCACGTAAAGTGGCCTTTTTTGGGATTAATACTGTTGGAACAGCGGAGTATTATATTACCAAAAAATATTCGAGCGACTTTACCGAACTGGGATATGGAAATTACCGGGTAAGTGAAGCTTATCTGAACCGTGCCGAAGCCTACGCTCAGCTCGGACAAACCGGTGAAGCCATAAACGATGTATCAGACTTGTTACAACGCCGGTACAGCGATATGTCGGTTATCGAATTTCCGGAAGCCCAGGCCGAAGTGCTCGATTTTATATTAACTGAGCGTCGTAAGGAGTTGTGTTTCGAAGACCATCATCGTTGGTTCGATTTGCGAAGAATGGAAAACCGCCCGGAGATTAAACATGTTTTCACACTGGTGAACAGTTCAGCTCAAAAATACGGAGTAGAAACATACACGCTTTTATCCGACGATCCGAATTATACCTTGCCCATTCCTTTGCAGGAGCGGGAGAATAATCCGTTGATTCGTAACAACGAGCGTTTAGAGAAACTACCTGTTAAGGAAAATTTGTAAGGTTAACACGAAGAAAAACTGAATGATGAAGTACAAAAATATTATAGCTGGTATACTTATCGCATTAAGCATTTATTCCTGCGAGGAGGAATCTTCGTTAACACCATCGTTGGTGGATGAGGACAGAGTTGCTGCACAGGTCGATTTATCAAAATCGTTGGTAAAAGACATGTATGAAAACTACGGTTGTGGCATTTTATATGACTTCGACTTTACACTCGATTTTGCCTATACCGCATCAAGTAGGAGTGAAGCAGCCAAATGGGAAAAGGTGGATATAGAAATGCTGGATGCTGCCGATGTGGATTTTGCTCTCGACTTTCTGAGTGAAAATGTATTCCAGTATTTTAAAGAAAATATCAGCTTTAACGGAACCGATTACAACACAGCCTATATTCTTGATTACCTTCCGTATAAAGTATTGGTGTGTGACGAAATTAGTACACCAAGCGTTGGTTTAATGGATATGTTAGACTTATCCGACTCGCGTGCCACAGACACCGGCGAAGGAGTGTTGCACTCGCTTGGCAACGATCATTCTTTTGCTTTTGGTGTTAACCGCATGGTGGTAGAAAACAGTGCTCAACGCTACAGCGAGTACCGAAATGATAACTTTTTCCTGTTTCTAACCTACACCATGGACACGCACGATTTGTACAACGAGCTACCGCTTAGTTTCTACGATTACAGTTCGGCCTACTTGGATCGTAATATTGGTGAAGTGTATGAGGAAGAAGGAAACGTTGTGGATGAATACGGCCTGGTAGACAAAAGCTGGTTTTTTGAAAAAGGTTTTATTGATGCACGCTATTTTTATAACGCCCCCAACGGTTTAACCAATATTACTGTTGAAGGCCAAACCATTAATAAAGCAATAAAGTCGGGTTACGATTTTGTGCCCACTAAACGAATGTTTGCCTACAGTTACGTTAACGAATTGATTCACACCGACGCTGAGGCGCTCGCAAATTATCCCGAGTATATCAAAGAGAAATTTCAGATTCTGATTGAAACCTTTATGGAATGGGGAATCGACATCGTTTCGTATAATCCTGATCTGGCAACTTTATACAATTAAAATTTGAGCAGTATGACCGTTAATTCGATAATAAAAAATATAAAACCCCTACTATGGATCGCGATTCTTTTAATCGCCATTATGGCTTGTAACCAGGATATTACTTTTCCTGACCCGGGATTTGATTTACAAAGTGACCGCGAAGTAGATGTTCGTCGCGATACAGCCGATTACTACGATATTAATTTGCTGATGAATGTGCCAAACGGTGTGGCAAAAATTGAAGTATTGAACGGCCGCGATTATTCATTGATTGAAGAAATCACTGGTTATACTAATGAAACGGAGTTTGAATTTACCTACGAAATCGATCTTCGCGAAATTCTTGTCGACACCACACTTACTTACGTAATTAAGGTGGTTGATAACGATAACCGTAGTTTTAACCGAGGGTTTATTGTAAACGTTAAGAAGTTTTCATTCCCCGAGTTGTCGTTGGTCGGCGGAACAAATGTGGCATTAACCGCACCTTCATACGGTTTTAAAGGGACAATTACCACAGGAATGAACACCATCGATTCAATCATTTTTGTGTTTGAAGGAGAGGAACTGAGAACTATTGTGCCCGATAGCGCCATTTCGGAATATGAACTCGATGAAGTTTTTTCTTTTACCGGTTTGGAGGCTGATAAAGAATACAAATTCGAGATCATCGTTGTCGACAATATCGGTCAGAGAGGAATTACCGAAATTTTCATTTTAAGAGGATTTTTAGCAAAACCTGTTCGGATGAAATATGTGATGGAACGACTTGGTACAGAGGGAGGAATTGATTTCTATTACGATGAATTAACGGGCCGTCTGGATAGTTTCATGTTCAATATCAACAACCGGCATTATAGTAACTGGAATCTCGAGTATAATGAAGATGGAAATGTAACTTTCCTGAAGTATTCATATGAAGAGGACGGGGACGATCCATATGTGTACGAAAGAAACAACCGCTATTATTATACCAGTGGTACCAATCAACTCGAAAAAATTACGGTTCAAACGATAAGGTCTTACGGTAGCGGAGTGGTTGAAGATACAGGAGAAGAAATACAGGCCGAATCGTTTGTGTACAACGAAGATGGAACCATTGCAAGTTATATTGCCGAAAGACAGATAAAAGACATTAAATATGTTGATGGCTTTGAAGAAGGTGAAAAGATTTGCGCGGAATTTTGGGAAGGATATGGCTACTACGATATTTTGGATAAAAACAGAAGGTACCGAACCGGTTTTGATCCGATTTTGATGCCAACCTTTGTTGAAGGTTTACCACCTTTTATTGGCGTAAACGACGTGCGTACATCTTATCTGAACGACTTGTTATTCCATAAATATGTCTGGTCGGGAACAAGTTTCCTCTATCCTGAACTTGAGGGAGATATTGACCTCCCTCCTTATTCTTACGAACTGGATGCTGAGGGAAAAATGACCAAGTTAGTTAAAACAGAACATTGGTATGGTGTACCAAAACTGTTGACTTATTTCTTCGAGTATTAATTAACAGGAACTTAAATAGAACAATCAAGCAAACCATAGCAATACCTGTGTTCAATAAAATGAGAGGTAAAATTGCAAATACAATTTTTTTCAGGGGAGTACTTCCGGCCTTTGTACTGTTACTTTTTATTGGGTGCAGTAAAACAGAATCGGTTTCCGATAAAGTTACGGTTACCTTAACTTCTGCAAATCGCGAAGATAATAAGGTTAGTATAAAAGGCCTGTTTAATATTTGGGAACGATCGGAGTTAAATGCAAAAGACCGTGAAGGAGTTATTCATATCGAAAAAAGGACCAAAGTTCCTGAACTGCTTTACCTTTCAACGCCAACAAGTATCGAAAACTTATGGTGTTACCTCGAGCCGGGTGATTCTTTAAATATTCATGTTGGTGATGACGGTGCAGTTTTTACGGGCCATTCTATCGCTGTAGAGCAAAATATACTACTTCAGCAGATTAAGAAGGAACGGGCGAAAATATGGGAGAATCGAAACAATCAGGTTATAAATAATCGAAGCAAAAAGAGTGTGACGATAATCAAAAAACCGGTTGTGCCCACTTATAACGATATTGATGAGCGCACAGCTCAATTCATCGCTGATTTCAAAAAGAGGGTACCAAATCATTCGGCTGCTTTTATGCGTTTTGTTGAGATCGATCAAAAATATTACCGTATTCAGAATGAGATTGGTCTGAAAATTCGCCAAACGCAGACTTATGAAAAGTATTCGGAGAATGAGTTAAAACTGCTTGAGGAAACACTCGTCGATTCAAATATTGATGAAGCAATTTACTCCGGTTATTACCGACGGGTATTAAATGCTTACATCGATTATCTCCGTATACACGATCCGAAACAGCTACTCGGCAATGGAAAAGAATACATTTTGAACGAGATTCGTTTAGCGGATTATGTTGAAAATCAGTTCGTTAAAGATTATATTGTTACCGGTAATCTGTACTCGTTGGTTTTTCAGGAAGGTTCGAATCCTGAATATATTGAGGCGATTGAAAATTATGGTGGACAATGGAAAGAATTTTTACTTGAGCAAGTTCAATCTGCTGAGGGAAATGCTGAATATTCAGCGACCGAATGGAACGAATTTCCCGAATTTCAGGCTGTAAATGTTCATGGCGATTCAATTCGCTTAAGCGATTACCATGGCAAATGGATTTATCTGGAAATATGGACAACCTGGTCGGGACCTTCGAACCTGGAAGTTCCGTATTTTGATGAACTGGAAGACAGGTTGCAGGATTATCCGGTTGAATTTATTCGTGTTTCGGTAGATAACGTCGACGACCAACAAAAGTGGACCAATTACGTGCAGAAATATAAGCCAAAAGGAACACATCTGTTCTGTGCTAAAAAGCAAAAACTGTATTCTGAACTGGGAGTTACCGCGGTTCCGCATTTTTCCATTATCAATCCCGAAGGAAAATTGGTTTACAACAACGTGCTCCGGCCATCAAGTGGTATTCCCGAACGATTGCTGAAAGCGCTGGTCTCGGAGTAAAGATGGTTTCGTCCGCTTTACTTCCTCGCCATGACAATTGTGATGGGAGGCTCCGGCAGCGGACATCCACTGACAATTTCTTATAACGATTCACGTTGTCCGCTAACTCATTATCCTGTGATTCCGTGTCATTGCGATCCGTCAACGGACGGAGAAGCAATCTGAAGTCAACATGAGATTATTAATCCTTACAGGATTTTCCTAAGGGTGACACCAACACCAAAAAATACTTCCTTTTCCTGTTAATGATACGTTAATGTATGGCTAAAATAGGCTGGTGCATGCCGTTTAACAAAAGACTAAGTTCGACAGTTGTTTGTGTTCCCAGGCTGGTGTTTTTATATTTTTCTTTTAGTGTTGATGAATAGTGGGGGTTGTAAGTGGCATTATAACAGGTGTTTATGTTTTGCGATTGAGTTGTGCGACTAAAACTAGTTTTGCGAAGATCCCGGCTTGAAAGTTCTAAATGTATTGTTAATACTAATGAAAGCGAGAGTTTCTGGTTGGTGAGGGTGACAACACTTTGTCACCCGTGCATGCAAATTTTGGGGTCTCTATTATGAAACGTTCATTGTAACAAACAGCTACATTTTACGATATCATATAAACAGGTTAAAATGAAAGATTTGAAAAAGATTATTCTATTATTCACAGTACTCGTGTTTTTTGTTCAGGGGAAGAGCTTTGCACAGGGTATCGAATTCGAACACATTAGTTTGGAAGAAGCGCTTGAAAAAGCCAAAGCCGAAGATAAAATGGTATTTATCGATTTTTATACAGTTTGGTGCGCTCCGTGCAAGGGAATGACAAAAGGTGTTTTCCCGAATGAAAAAGTGGGAACCGTTTATAACCGCGACTTTATTAATGTAAAGCTCGATGCCGAAAAGGAAGGCCGTGAAGCAGCCCGCAAATACAATGTGCATGTTTATCCTACCCTTATGTTTTTAAACGGAGATGGCGAAATGGTATATAAGGCAACCGGCGCTAAAGGCATTTCGGGAACCCTGCAAATGGCCACCGACGCGGTGAATGCCCTGAGTAGTGGATACAGTCTTTCAGATTTGAAAAAACAATACGAAAGCGGGAATAACGACGAACGTTTTCTGAAAATGTACATCGAAAAAATGATCGGTTATAAGGAATATCCGGTTGCTGCAATTGATGACTGGCTGAAAATTCAGACAGAAATAAAAGAAGACGATGTGGACATGATGGAGTACCTGATGGAGCACTTTAAATACCTTATCGTGGGAGGAAAAGGAGAGGCCATTCTTTACGCCAATTTCGACGAATACATGGACATCGCAACAAAAGCGGAAGAAACAAAACTCGAGAACCTGAAGTACGCGATCGTTAAAAATACCAGGGAACAGGCTTACATGCAGAAAAGTCCTGAGTTGATGCGTTTGTACATCGATACATGGAAAAAATATCCTGACGACAAAAAGAATGTAAGCGACCTGAAGGACTACGAAATGGACTATCTGTTATTGGCTAAAGAATATGATGAGTATAGAAAAGTGGCCACGGTTTATCTAGACAGTGTGATGAACGCCAAATCGCTGGAGCAGATCAGACTGGATGATGCGGCCTACTACAAAGAATATAAGGAAACAAGATATCGGCCAAGTTTGATGGGAAATGCGAAGTTGAAAGAACTGGAAAAAGGCAGGGAAGCACTGGAGCAAACAAACATCATTAACCGCGTGGCGCGTTATTATTTGCGGTACTGTGCCGAGAAAAAGTCGGATTACAAACAGTTGTATAAATGGATCGATTACGGTTCTGAGTTAATCCCCGACGATTATAAAATGGATGAATTACGTTCGGATGCACTGAAAAAACAAGGCAAAATTGAAGAAGCCATCGAATACAAGGAAATCGCTTTAAACAAAATTCCTGAGAACAGCAGAGTACGCAGCAGGGTAGAAAAAGAACTGGAAGATTTAAAAAAGTAGTGCCTTGTCCTAAAAATTAAAATTTAAGCAGATGAAATTTATATACACAATACTGATTCTATTAGCAGTTACACTTTCAGCAGGAGCACAGGGAATTAATTTCGAGCATAGTAGTCTGGAAGAAGCAATTAAAAAAGCCAAAGACGAGAACAAAATTTTGTTTATCGACGGATACGCTGTTTGGTGTGGCCCTTGTAAGAAAATGGCTTCAACTGTTTTTAAGGATGAAGAAGTTGGTCAATTTTTCGACGAACATCTGATTGCTTTAAAAGTGGATGTTGAGCGTGGAGAAGGCCCGATGATCAAAAGCCGTTATGGTATCACTGCATTGCCCGGTTATGTTTTTATCGATGGCGATGGTTTGGTGGTTTACCGTTTTGGAGCCTATATGCAAAAGGATGCTTTTATGAAAGAGGTGAAACTGGCGCTTGAATATGCCAACGATAGTAACAGTGTTGGTCGTTATGCCGAGCGTTATGTTACCGAAAAGAACGACGAAAAATTCGTTAGGAAATACCTGGATATTCTGGCCAGAAGTCAATCGACAAATTATACCGAAGTGCTGGAGCACTACCTGTCAATCCAGACAACTATGAAAGAGACCGACAAGGAAATGGTTGAGTTTCTGGCACAACATTACCAGGAGATTGTTTTTGGTGGAATCGCCGATGAAATCGTTCAGCGAAATTTAGGTTCCGAAATCTGGAAACTTTATGTACGGAAAGATGTTCGTGCAAAGTTCCAGAAACTTCCGCGTTCGATGGTGGAAAAAACAACGGATTATGCCATCCTGAAAAAAGATACTACCATTCTTGACATCGCGCTCGATCGTGCAGTTGAAGCCGGAGTAAAACGTTCTGACGAGACGCGAAAACGCGCTTACACTTATTATTACCTGAATGCAGGAGAAGGAGAGAAGTACAAAGCAATGGTACACGACGATATTGTCAACTACATCAACTCGCTTAATATTGAGCAATTGAGAGAAGCTTACCTCGATAATTTAAAGCGGAGAGAAGAAGGCGATGTGCAGGCACTTGCAACAAGACCTTATGCATTTCGCGAGGCTCAAACCATTACCGGCCTGGTAAATAGTTATTCAAAATTTGTTGTAAGCGAAGAAGAAAAATCAGAAGTGGTGGCCTGGATGAAAACGGCTTATGATCTGCTCCCTGGCGATGCAACCACTATGAGCGACTATGCCAATATCCTTTACCTTTTTGGAAACGATAAGGCCAAAGCAATCGAAATAAAAGAGGAGGCATACGAAATCGCATTAAACGATACAAAAGACCACGGTAAGAGTACAGGAATTCTGGCCGACATCGAATTAATGAAATCGGGAGAAAAGATTACTGTATTTTAATTGATTTTGAAGTAAATCTGCGAGCGAGTTTATAATTTATTGAAAACGAAAAATAAATAGAATGAGAAAATCGGTTGTAATAATGATGGTGATGTTGGTGTTCAGTCAGTTTGGCTTTTCGCAGGGAATCGAATTTCAGCACATTACTTTCGAAGAGGCTGTTCAAAAAGCCAAACAACAGGATAAACTCATTTTTATCGATTTTTACACACAGTGGTGCGCTCCTTGTAAAACACTTGCTGCGGGACCGTTTAAGGAAAAAGCAGTTGGCGATTTTTATAACAGCCACTTTATCAATATTAAACTCGATGCGGAAAAAGAAGGATTCGATGCTGCTAAAAAATATGAAGTTAATGCTTACCCCACACTAATGTTTGTAGACGGCGAAGGGAATATGATATACCGGGGAACCGGAAGCAGCCATGGAAGAGATATGGTTGGATTTGGTAATAAGGCAATAGAATCGTTGGGTGCCGAATACAACCTCGAAACCTTGCAGGCCATGTTCCCGAACAAGCTGAACGACGAAGCTTTTCTGAAAATGTATTGTCGTAAAATGGTGGAGTTTGGCGTTAATCCAAATCATGGAATTGAAGCCTGGTTAAAGGTTCAAACCGAGATGAATGAGAATAGCGTAGAGATGATGCATTTTCTGCTCAAAAATCAACGTTTTTTGTTGTGTGGTGGTAAAGCGGAAGAGATATTGGATACCAACTATGATACTTTTATAAAAGCAGCAGACCAACAGGAAGAGAAGAGATTGTCGAGGTTGAAAAGCCTGATGATTCAATCGACACTAAAGGAAGCTTATAAAATTCAAAGTCCCGAACTGATGCGGTCTTTTATAAACGCAAGCCGTGAATTACAAAAGAAGAGCGGCCGCGTTAAAAAGCTGGGCTATTACGAAATGGAGTACAGTTTGCTTAAAAAAGATTATCCTGCATTTAGGCTACAGGCGACAGCCTATGTTGATAGTCTTATGAATGCAAAATCGCTGGAGGACATTAAACAGGAAGACCGTGACTTTTACGAAGGTTATCTGCGGGCCAATGAAGATAATGAAAATGTCCAGTACGAATTTTATGAAAAGAAGTACAAAGAAGGCAGTCAGGCAAATTCGCTTGTAAAAGAAATTGTTAAAACCGGGCATCTTTATCTGCAGTTTGCAGAAACTGATGCCGATTACAACCGGCTGACAAATTGGGTTGACTACTGTTATCAATTGATTCCCGGAAAATATACAGTTGAAAACTTACAGGCCAATTTACTTTATAGCCAGGGATACACCCAAAAAGCGATTGAACTCAAAAAATCTGCACTCGAAAAAACTCCAACTCACGAGAAAAAGCGAGTGAACGTTCAGTTCGAACTCGAACAAATGCAGCAGGGCAATGAACTCCTTGAAATAGCTGTTAACGGGAAATAGAAAGCAGAAATCTAATTCTGCACGTCTTTGATTCAAAAATTGAAATAATGAATAAATTTTTTCTGATACTTAGTGGGCTCATTCTTTTGAGCCTGAATTTATTTGCGCAACAATTTTCTGATTTGTCGCGCCCAATACCTTTCGATCCGGAAATTCGATCCGGTGTCTTACCAAATGGTTTGACCTACTACATCAAGCACAACGAAGTACCCGAAAAAAGGGCCAGCTTCTACATCTATCAAAATGTTGGAGCCATTTTAGAAACTGACGAACAAGACGGCCTTGCTCACTTTCTGGAGCACATGGCGTTTAACGGCACCGAGACTTTTCCGGCAAAAACCATGCTCGACATGCTTGAACGTAACGGTGTGAAATTCGGGAAAGATATAAATGCGTATACCACCACCGATGAAACCGTTTATAACATCAGTAAAGTTCCAACTGCCGTTGACGGATTAGTGGATTCGTGTTTGATTATTTTACGCGATTGGTGCGACGGGTTGGCGCTTACAGAAGAAGAACTGGATGCCGAGCGAGGTGTAATTACCGAGGAATGGCGCACCCGCCGAAACTCAGGTTTTAGGGTAAATGCGCAACTGGCACCAACGGTTTATAACGGTTCGAGATATGCCGAACGCGATGTGATCGGTGAGTTGGATGTGATCAAAAACTTCGATCCGAAAGAAATTCGCAGCTTTTACCACGACTGGTACCGCACCGATTTACAGGCGATTGCTATAGTTGGCGATATCGATGTTGATGCAATTGAAAAACAGGTGATCGAATTATTCTCTCCGATCGCTGCCATCGAAAATCCGGTATCGCGTAATTCAGCTGATACCATTCCTGATAATGACGAAGCGATGTATGCCGTGGCTACCGATCGCGATGTAAAAAATGTAACCGTTTCTCTGAATGTTCGCCATAAATATCAAACTGACGGTACAATGGCTCAACTCCGTGAAACCTATATTCTAAGCATCTTTAATAGCCTTATGCGGCAACGTTTTTCCGAACTTACGCAAAGTGCCGATGCACCGTTTTTAGGCGCAAAAGTTCAGGTTGCAAGTCTACTTCGCGATTATAAAATATTTAAAGTAAGTGCCACTGCCAGGGTAGGAGAAGAGGCAACGGCTTTCGAAGAAGTTTATTCGGTTTTCCAGCAAGTACTCAACGACGGATTTACCGAAAGTGAGCTGGAAAGAACCAAATTGAACCTGATTGCCGGTGCTGAAAATAACTACAATAAACGCGATCAGGTTTCATCCGACGGTTATGGAAAGGCGCTGAAAAATGTTTACCTGAAAGGTTCTTCGTTACCCGAGTCTTCATTCAATTATCAGTTTGTAAAAGAAGTGGTTCCGGGTATCACACTCGAAGAAGTTTCGGCAGTTGCTTCGAAGTATCTGGGTGATAAAAACAGGTATTACACCGTGGTAGGTCCGTCAAATGCCGAGGTGGATTTTATCACACAGGAAGAAATTGAAGAAATCATTTCAACTGTTGAATCAAGCGACTTAGCAGCCTACAATGATCATACTCCGGTAAATGCCGAATTGCTTCCGGTTAAGCCGCAGCCCGGTAAAATTGTAAACGAAAAGGAATTGAAAGAATTTGACGCGGTTGAATGGACGCTGTCGAATGGTGCCAAAGTGATCTATCGTTTTGCCGATTTTCAGAAAAATTCGGTGCGTCTTACTGCACAAAGTTATGGAGGAACCTCGATATACGAGGTGGAAGATTTGCCGTCGGCGGTTGCCGTTAACAGTTTTGTTAAGACCTTTGGAATTGGCGAACTGGATCCGATTTCCTATAAAAAAGTAATGGCGGGAAAAACCGCAAGCAGTTCGTTTAAAGTGGGACCTTACATCGACGTTGTTGCAGGTAGTTCAACTCCTGCCGACTTGGAAACGATGTTGCAACTGGTTTACATGCGTTTTGAAGAACCGCGTTTCGACGAAGAAAAGTTCGACAACCAAATGGCGCGGAATTACAAAACCCTGGAGAACAAAGTGAAATCGGTTGGTGAGATCGTAAAAGATACCTTGAATTCGATACTGGTTAATGGAAATCCAAGAGCACTTGATTTTAACAAATACTACCTCGATCAGATGAGTTTCGAACGCATGGAGCAAATTTATCGTGAGCGTTTTTCCAATGCCAGCGATTTCTATTTCTTTATCGTTGGCGACATTGATGCCGAAACTTTAAAACCGCTGGTAGAAGAATATATCGGATCGATCAGCAGTACCGGAGAAAAAGAGAAGTGGGTGGATCACGGACATTATTTTCCGAAAGGAAATAATACCTACAGAATAGGTATTCCTACACATAATAAATCGTCGGTGTACATGAAAATGAATGCCAAGGCGAAATACTCGCGAGAAAACGTTATTTACCATAGCATCTTAAAATCTGTTCTCGACCTCCGTTTTATGGAAAACATCAGGGAAAAAGAGGGTGGAACCTATGGAGTAGGAGTGAAAAGTTCTGCATCAACAATTCCACAAAGCAGGCTCGGAATGGAGATCCGGTTTGACTGTGATCCAACAAAAGCTGAATATCTGCGATCGCTGGTATTGGCGGAACTTGATGAGGTGCAGAAAAATGTTCGACAGTCGGACCTGGATAAAGTGGTATTGAATATGAAGAAAAATGCAGAACACCAGAACGAGAAAAACAGCTACTGGCTGAATGTACTGCAAACGTATTACGATACCGGCGAAAACATGTTGGATCCGGAATATTACGATGCAATTCTCGACCGTGTAACAACTAAGGATATTGAAAAAGCAGCCCGTTCGTTCCTGAAAAGTGCCGATATCGTAGACATTATTTTTGAACCACAGCGTTTTCAGGATCAGATGTAATTGACGTTTCGAAGAATCATTTGGATGAATTAAGCGTATAAGAAGTTTTCGAATCAATAAAATAGTTAGAAATGAAAAAATATTTGTTAGCAGCAGCATTTGTTTTGTTTGTGGTTTTTACACAGGCACAAATGGTGGTTCCGGTAAAATGGGATGTAAAAATCAAACCATTAAAAGGTGGAAATCAGTACGAAATTGTGGCAACAGCAAAAATCGATGCCGGTTTTAAATTATATGGTGTCGATTTGGACGAAGGTGGACCAATAAAAACTTCGTTCAACTTCGAGACCTTGGAAAACTGCAAGCAATTTGGAAAGGCTGTTGAAGTAACTCCATCAAAAAAAGCACACGATAAAACCTTTGACATGGAAGTGAGCTATTTTAAGGAAACGGCTACGATTTCGCATAAAATTTGGGTGACGGAAAAACCGGCTAAAGTTAGCGGTTACATTCAGTGGATGAGTTGTAACGATGATATGTGCACACCTCCAACCGACGAAGAATTTGAATTTGTGATTGAATAAAGAAATTCATTGCTGACCGATAATCGTTTAGCAAAGGAAATAATAGAGTTATTAATGAAGAAAGGGACGTAAGAACGTCCCTTTTTTTATTTCGATAGAATTAAATATCAAGCTGTCCTTCGGCGTTTACAGCCTTAAGATTTCTCACTTTGGTTGTGCCTCCGCCTTCCAGAGTCAGTTCAAGTGATTTATTGGTTTTCCAGGCGCCACGAGTGAAATCAGGCACTTCAATCGGTTTCGATCCGTTGGCAACCGACCACTCGCTTAACGGAGTTATCGAACTCCATGCCGCCGCATCATAGACGTTCATGTCAACAGGCAGTCCGTTCGGTAAACAATTTATCACAAAGCGAAATTGATTATAAAATCATCCTATTTTTAGTTATATTCGACCACGTATTTCAATACAGCTCATTCTAAATGTTATTACTTGTACTTTCTCAGTCTAACTAAAATCGAACAAAAATGAAACGTATTCTGCTTTTCGTTGCTTTACTTTCTTTGGTTATTGGTACTCATGCACAGGAAAGCCTTACAAAACAAGGCTGGAACTTTGGCGCACTACCTGCAGTTACTTTTGATACCGATCTCGGATTTCAGTATGGAGGTTTGATTAACCTGTTTAATTATGGCGACGGAAGCCGCTATCCGAAGTACAATCACAGTATTTATCTCGAAGTGTCGAGGTTTACAAAAGGTAGTGGGATTAATCGTTTTAACTACGATTCGGATCAACTTATTCCCGGACTGAAGACATCGCTCGATATTAGTTACTTAAGTGACCGTGCCTACGATTTTTACGGATTTAATGGCTACGATGCGGTTGTAAACAAAGACTGGTACGACGATGAAACGTCGGATTACAGAACGCGGATGTTTTATAAATACGACCGGAAGTTATTCCGTTTTAAAGTTGATTTACGTGGAGATCTTGCCGGAGAAAAATTTGACTGGGTTGGTGGTTTTAACCTGCTTAATTTTAAGTTGGATTATGTTGATATCGACAAGCTGAATAAAAATAAAGACGATGAAGATTTATTGCCTCCTCATAGCGAGGCACCTGGATTGTATGAAATATACCGTGAATGGGGGATTATTTCGGACGAAGATGCCAACGGTGGTTTTGTGCCAACATTAAAAGCCGGTATTGTTTACGATACCCGCGATAATGAACCTAATCCGATGAAAGGAATGTGGACTGAAGCCGTATTATTGGGGTCTCCCGAGTTTCTGGGTGGCGAACACAGTTTTACAAAATTGAGCCTTATTCATCGCCAGTATTTTACCATTGTACCAAACGATCTGTCGTTTGCCTATCGACTGGCTTACCAGACTACATTAACCGGTACAGCTCCTTTTTATTATCAAACACAATTGATTACCTCGGTAATGAAAAGTGCTACTTCCGAAGGTTTGGGAGGTGCCAATTCGTTGCGCGGAATATTACGAAACAGGGTAGTTGGCGATGGTGTATTTCTTGGTAATGTTGAAGCTCGCTGGAAATTCGCTCGTTTCCAGTTCATTAATAACAACTTTTATTTGGGACTGAATGCTTTTGCCGATTTCGGTCGTGTTACAAAAAAGTCTGAAGTGGATAAATCCAATATCATTGTTCCTGCAATTTACCCAAGTCCATTAGATAGTTATTTCGAAAACGACGCAGAAGCCATGCACTATTCGTTTGGTTTGGGCTTGCGTGTTGCAATGAACGAGAACTTTGTAATTCGTTGCGACTACGGTATGGCCGCCGATGAACGCGATGGCGATTCGGGTGTGTACATCGGATTACATTACCTGTTTTAATGGTTTAGACGGGTTTTCATTTTGCTGCTGAGCGGTGTTTTTATCTCAACGACAAAAAGCCACATCTCAACGAAAAAATTCTTTGAGGCAGTAAATCTCCTCTAAATTTGAGTAGAAATTAAAAAATTAAACAAAATGAAAACGCGTAATATTTTAGTAATCGCAATTATAACTTTGCTGCTCTCGGGGTGTGTAGTCTATTCTTTTTACCCTTTATATACCGACGACGATTTATTTGAAAACGATTTGCTGTTGGGCGAATGGTTCGAGGACGATAACCAGGATGTTGTTTTTGGTGATGGTGATGATTCGTGGAATTTCACCCATCCATTTCTTGGTGATAAAAAAGATGGAATTCGTGACAAAAAAAGATATGTACTCACCCTTACTTCAAACGAGAGTGGAGTAGTGAAAGAATCGAAATTTGAAGTGCATGTAATCAAACTGGCTGATGAGTATTTTCTGGATTTTTACATTGAAGAATACGGAGATGAAGACAATATTACCTTGTCTGACTTGCATCTGGTGCCGGTGCATACTTTTGCCAAATTAAAGGTTTATGAGGATAAACTCGAAATTCGATGGTTCGATCCGGAATGGTTGGAAGATCTGATAAAAGAAAACAAAATCAGGATTCATCATGAGGATAACGGCGATGTTATATTGCTTACTGCCAAGCCTAAAGAATTGCAAAAATTTGTTACGAAATACGTTGATTCGGAAGAAGCTTTTGAAGATGGATTAGACGTTGAGTTATATCGAAAAAAATGAACAGGCGCCTTAAAATAACATTTGGCCGGCTTCTAAAAGACAGGGTATTACAACATATCCTGTTTTGGTGTTTATCGTTTTTAATCTTGATGAACGTACTAAAAGTATCGGCCGAAGTAAAGCAAATCGACCTGATTTACGCGGCTGTTTTTCATCTGCCCATTGTTTGTGTGGTGTACCTGAATCTGAATTTACTTTTTCCGCTACTTTGGGAGCGTGGTAACTATTTTAGTTACGCTGGAGCAGTGCTTGTTTTAACTGCTTTGGGATCGGGCTTTTACCTGCTTTTATTCGATAATTTGATCGACTATATCTTTAAGGGCTATTATTTTATAGCCTATTACAGCTTTTGGGATATCTCACTGTTTTTTGCCATTTACCTGTTTATTTCCAGTTTATTACACCTCGCGCGGGGATGGTTCCGTGCCGAAGAACTTGAAAAGGAAAAATCGCAGGCGGAGCTAAAAGCTTTAAAATCGCAGATCAATCCGCATTTTCTGTTTAATTCGCTGAACAGCATTTACAGCATGGCACGAAAAGAATCAAAAGAAGTGCCTGATAAGATCGTTCAGCTTAGCGACCTGATGCGCCATATTATTTACGAGTCGGATGCCGATTTTATCGATTTGGAAAAGGAAGTGGAAATGCTGCAGAATTATATCGATATGCAGAATCTTCGCTCGGGCAAAAGCCAAATTGTATTCAATATTGTTGGCGAGATAAGAGAGAAAAAAATAGCTCCGTTGTTATTTCTTCCCTTTGTAGAGAACAGTTTTAAACACGGAATGAAAGGTGGAGCAGAAAATGCATTTGTGAAGATTAATGTCGAAGTATCGGGGAAAGTTTTGCATTTTGAGGTTGAAAATAGTAAGGGAAAAGCTAACGATCCGTTTTCGGCCAAATACCACGGTATTGGAGTTGAGAATGTGAGAAAGCGGCTGGAAATGATCTACCCCAATCAACACAAACTTAAAATCTCGGACAACAAAGACACATTTAAAGTACTTTTACAGGTGCAACTGAATTAGTTTTAAGCATGGCCAGAACAAAGACATTAAACTGTATTATTGTTGATGACGAACCTTTATCGCAAGACGTTATCCGCGATTTTATTGAAGCTTGTCCGGAGTTGGAGTTAAGCGGAGTTTGTAACGATGCGCTTGAAGCCGGTCAGTTATTAAAAGAGAAACACGTTGATTTACTTTTTCTGGATATAAACATGCCCAAATTAAGCGGAATTGGGTTTGTAAAAAGTTTAAAAGAACCGCCACTGTGTATTTTGGTCACTGCCTATCCCGAGTTTGCGCTCGAAGGTTTTGAGGTTGATGCGGTTGATTATTTGCTAAAACCCGTTTCGTTCGAACGATTCCGAACTGCAGTCAACAGGGCTATCGAACGTTCTTCTTCCAGAAACGAAAGCACCGGGCAGCACCTGATGGTTCGTGCCAATAAAAAAGATTACCGGCTTAATTTCGATGAAATTATCTACCTGGAAGCACAGGGCGATTATGTACGTTTTGTTACTGAAACCCAATCGTTAATGGTACACGGAAGGTTTAAAGATTTTATTGCACAGCTTCCTGAAGACCGTTTCGGACAGATTCATAAATCGTATGTGGTGTCGTTATCGAAAGTGGTTTATCTCGAAGGAAAACAGGTAAAACTGGGCGATGTAAAGCTACCGGTGAGTCTGAGTTTTAAAGACGCTTTTGTAGCCAAATTAAATGCATAAAAAAAGACACAACCCCGTAGGAATGTGTCTCTCTTAAAATATCGTTTTCTATCTTAGAATTTAAATCCTAAAGTAAATAGTACATCATGTGTCGATCCGTCAAACTTGGCTGCTTCCGGCACCGGGTAGTAACCTGATGAAGGAGCGCTGTATGGAAGTTCGTATTCCTGTTGTTGAGATAAACGGTATGCAAGATCGAAAGTAAAACTTCCAAAATGATAGCCAAATCCGGCCGAATAAATATTCAGTTTGTCGTCAGATTTAAACTGGTCGTTGCCTAACGAAGTTGAATTATATGCGGTTGGATAATACTCGTAACCGGCGCGTAAACTTAAATTGTTAGTTGCACGTAATTCTCCTCCAACACGAATGTTACCTACTGATTTATAAGCATCACTAATTTCCTGGTTCTCGCTGGTAAAGTTATAACCGTCACCACCTCTTCTCAGTTTTGCCGTTGAATAATCAACATATTCATAATCTACACTGATCAAACCTTTTTTAGCAATAACAAATGCACCACTAAAAGTGGCTCGCAATGGAGTTTGCAATTGATAGTCGTAATTATTTAGTGGTGAGAATCCCGAGTCATCGACTACACCTGTTCCATCAAAATCATTTCTTGAATACATAGCAGTATGGAAGAAATCGTGCATGTCGTAAAAAGTTGGCGTATGCAGTGCCACACCTAAACGAACTTCGTTAACAGGTTTGTAAATCATACCAAACTTAAAGTTATAACCTGTTCCGGTAGTTCTCAGGTAACTGTCGAATTGCATATCAACAAAATTCGGAATATTACCCTGTTGGTCCCACTCTTCGTAGGTGCTAGATTCGCGATAATAAATATCTGTTACCCCCAAGGTAGCACCAAGGTAAACTTTATGGTTAAAGTTTAATCCAACGGCAAAGCTGTACTCATCGATCGATCCGGAACGAGAGATACTTTTGCGTTGCGATACCGGGTAGTTTTCAATATTCTGATCGAACGGATTTTTTTGAATATCACTTCGCCAAAGTCCAGCCTCATCATCGTAATAAATTAAATCAGCTCCCGATTCAGTATTTGGATTATAATAGGCCAGTTCTTCATAAAAATCGCTCCAGCCTGCACCGTTAAGATCTTCTCCGTTTGCATTTTCAATCAGGTCGTCGAGAAACGAGCTTGTAACTCCCGAACCACCCATTAAAGCGTTGCTGTTAAAATCCTTCAGTCGGTTGTAACCAATTCCAAGGTTAATACTGATAAGGCCTGCTTCGCTGGTAGCCGCTGTTGGAATGGTAGTTACATAACTTAAATTGTTCAATGCAAAGTTGTATTTGGTATCTTCCATTGAGGTGTTCATGTAATTGCCTTCAGTTTTGCCGTACGTAAATTTTGGAGTAACGGTCAATTCCGACGAGCGGTAAACTCCCAAACCTGCAGGATTTATACTAATTGAAGTGAAATCACCACCTAAAGCCCCGAATGCATTACCCATTGCTCCGGCACGTGCTGTTCCCGATACCTGAATATTAGAATAGCGAAGTGCATCGAGCAAATCCTGTGCCTGCATAAAAAAGGGCACGAAAAGGGCAAGTAAAAGGATTGAAATATTCTTTTTCATGGCAAATAGTTTTTGTCGTTAATGTTCCGGAATGTTACTAAAGCTATCTTCTTCTTCCGCCTGATGAGCCACTAGAACTTCTTGAGCCGCTCGAGCTGCCCGAACTTCTTGAACCTCCCGACGATACGCTGCTACTTCTTCCGCTGCTGCTTCCACTACTTCTGTAACTGCTACTGCTACTGCTACTGCTACTTCTGCTAGGTGTACTGCTTCTGTAACTACTGCTCGATTTTGTTGATGAAGGAGCACGGTACGATCTTGAAGAAGCACCACTGCTTGAGCTGCGGTTGTAGGTAGAGCTTGAACGGTATGATCTGTTGTACGTTGAAGTCGATTTTGGAGCCGAGTAACTGTTAGATGAACGGTTACTGTTACTCGGAGTTACAACACGAGGTGTTGCAGAGCTTGTTGAACTACTCGGTCTTGTATAAGTTCTGCTTGTAGTTGCCGAACCTGGTCGTGTATAACTTTGAGTTCGTGTAGTTGTTGCCGATTTCGAAGAAGTTGACGGGCGGGTAGTAGTGCCTGAATCTCTTCTTCTTTCGGTAAGAACTTGTGCATTATTTGTAGCCGACCGGGTTGTTGTACCGGTTGTACGTCTTGCTGTTGAATTGGCAGTTCTGTCGTTGGCACTTGCTGATTTATTTACAGTGCTCGAACCTCTTCTGTTATTGTTTGCCGAAGCAGCTGCTGCTGAAGCAGACCTGCGGTTGGCATCGCCACGGTATACATTTGTTCCGGTTGATCTGCGTTGACCATAGGAATAACCTCTTCCGTAATCGTTGTAGTAACCGCCGCCGCCATAATAGCCGCCGCCGTACCAGCCGCCACCATACCAGCCTCCGCCGTACCAACCACCGTAATAGGGTGGGTAATATCCGTAGCCCCAGCCATAGTAGGGATAATTATAACCCCAGCCCCAGCCGGAATAGAATCCGCCCCAGCCAAGCGACCAGCTAAGTGACCATGAAGGGTAGTACATTGATGAATAATATGGGTCGTAATAAAACGGATCGTAATAACTCCAACTATCCCAATAAAATGGATCGTAGAAATACGGACGGTGGAAACGGCGGATACGGTAAGCGTAATCCAGTTCCTCGCCATCGTAATAGTTGTTTATTACGTATTTCATTTCATCATCGTTGTAGTAAACAGTTGTGTCGCTGGCTTCCATGTCCATTTGGTCCATGTTGTAGCGCAACACATCAGCATCTTCTTCCGAACCTTCAAATATGTAGTTGTTCATGGTGTTGGTACCATCATCATTTTTTTCAATATTGCTGATGATCATGGTGTTGGCCGATTTCTGAACCGGTTCCTGTGCAACAACCTCTTCAACTGCAATTGGAGGAGGAACTTCACCCGGATTAAAATAGATGTCGTCGGAATAAGTACCTGACACATATCCTCCCGTGGTACAGGCTCCCAGAATGACAGCCAGTAATCCTAATAATGTTAATCTTGATTTCATAAGGTATCCTCCGTTTATTTAATGTCAATAATAATTACTTTCTTTGTAAGCTCAAAATTAATAATGTAAAAACAAAATCTATACCAAATATTAGATTATGGCGAAAGAATTGACCTCGCGTAGCGAGAATTATTCACAATGGTACCAGGATTTGGTAATTAAAGCAGACCTCGCTGAGAACTCAGCAGTTAGAGGCTGTATGGTTATAAAGCCTTATGGCTATGCTATTTGGGAAAAAATGCAGGCCGAGCTCGACCGCATGTTTAAAGAAACCGGTCACGTTAATGCATACTTCCCGTTGTTTATCCCAAAATCTTTTTTTAGCAAGGAAGCCGATCACGTTGAAGGCTTTGCAAAAGAATGTGCAGTGGTAACACACTACCGTTTAAAAAATGATGAAGAAAATGGTGGAGTAGTGGTTGATCCCGATGCAAAATTGGAAGAGGAATTGATCGTTCGACCGACTTCGGAAACCATAATCTGGAACACGTATAAAAACTGGATTCAGTCGTACCGCGACCTGCCAATTTTGTGTAACCAGTGGGCAAATGTTGTACGTTGGGAAATGCGTACTCGTTTATTCCTTCGTACTGCCGAATTTTTGTGGCAGGAAGGTCACACCGCACACGCAACAAAAGCAGAAGCGATCGAGGAAACAGAAAAAATCATTAACGTTTACGCTAATTTTGCTGAGAATTTTATGGCCGTTCCGGTTGTAAAAGGATTAAAATCGGCCAACGAGCGTTTTGCCGGTGCTTTGGAAACTTATTCAATTGAAGCACTGATGCAGGATGGAAAGGCACTGCAATCGGGTACGTCGCACTTCCTTGGTCAGAATTTTGCCAAAGCTTTTGATGTAACTTTTGCAACTAAAGAAGGAAAAGAAGATTACGTGTGGGCAACATCGTGGGGTGTTTCAACCCGTTTGATGGGAGCTTTGATTATGGCACACTCTGACGATAACGGTTTGGTACTGCCTCCAAAATTAGCTCCATATCAGGTGGTGATTGTTCCGATTTACCGTAAAGAGGATCAGTTGGCTGCCATCACCGAAAAAGTGGATGAGATTATTGCCAAATTAAAAGCAAGAGGTATTTCAGTAAAATACGACGATCGCGATACGCGCAAACCGGGATGGAAATTTGCCGAGTACGAATTAAAAGGTGTTCCTGTGCGTTTGGCAATGGGACCACGCGATTTGGAAAATGGAACTGTGGAAGTTGCTCGTCGTGATACATTGACTAAAGAAGTGACTTCGATTGAAAATGTTGATCAGTACGTTGAAGACTTGCTTGATACAATTCAGAAAAATATTTTCCAGAAAGCTTACGATTTCAGAGCCGAAAATACGCGCAAGGTTGATACCTGGGAAGAGTTTAAAGAAGTGTTGAAAACAAAAGGTGGTTTTATCTCTGCACACTGGGATGGAACTCCGGAAACCGAGGACCTCATTAAAAACGAAACCAAGGCAACTATTCGTTGTATGCCTTTGGAATACGAAGAGGAAGAAGGCGTTTGTATCTATTCGGGCAAACCTTCAAAACGTAGGGTATTGTTTGCATTAGCATACTAATATATTTCGAAAGATGCCATCTGGCTGTGTTGAAAAAAACACAGATGGCATCTTTTTATAAAAGCAGCTCAATCGGGCTGCTTTCTTTTTTTTGTGTAATTGTGTACATTTAAAAGTTAATAATTGTACGCTATGACAGAAAAAGAGGTTCGGGCTTCGTTTCTTGAAGCACTGGTAATTAAATCAACGGTAAAACAACAGGTTTACGAGAATACGCTGCAGACTTTCACCATTCTTAAAAAAGTATTGGAGCAACTTGAAAAAGAGTATTTAAAGGCTGTAAAAGGCAAACTACCCGATGTGGCTTTGCCCGATTTCCGAGAAAGGGGACCTTTTGAAGCCGAGTTTAAAGTTGGCGGCGACATGCTTATTTTTAGTATGCACTCTAATGTGTTTGAGTTCGACGACAAACACCCGGTTTGGAAAACAAAATACATAGAGGAAGATCCCATGCGTTCGTATTGCGGTGTAATAAACATTTATAATTTTCTGGCCGACTCGTTTAAATACAACCGTGTAAACGATCTTGGTTACCTGGTTGCCCGGATTTTCGTCAACAAAGACAAACATTTTTTTGTTGAAGGAAAACGCCAGTCAGACGAAGTGGTAAAAGATTTTGCCATCGATACAATTTCTCCCGGAGTAATTCGGCAGATTGTTGAAACAGCTATTCAGTACAGTATCGAGTTTGATGCGTTGATGCCGGTTTACGATCAGGTAAAAATGGCTACCGTCGATCAGATGATGCAAAAAATAAGTCATTCGAAAATGGTTACGGGTAAACGTCTCGGATTTGCTTTCAATTCGGATGACGTTTAAAAGTTTTGTCAGTTTTTATCGTGCACAAAAAATATAAATTTGCACATCCTGTTAAATATTAAATTACAAAGTCAATAGAATAAACAATGGAAAAAGTAGTAGAACGATTTATCAGTTACGCGAAACAATACACCACTTCCGATCCTAAAAGTAAAACGTATCCAAGTACCGACCGGCAACTTGTTTTTATGAAAAAACTGGTTGAAGAGTTGAAAGAGATCGGTTTAAGCGAGGTTGAAATGGATGAGTATGGTTATGTAACCGCAACCATTCCTGCAAATGGTGATAGCGAAAGCCCGGTTGTTGGTTTTATTGCTCATGTTGATACCAGCCCTGATTTTTCGGGTGAAAATGTAGATCCGCAAATCATTGAAAATTACGATGGTTGTTCGGTTTACCTGAAAAACAATGTTTGTATCGATCCAAAACAATTTCCAGAAATTCTGAATTACAAAGGACAGGATATTATTACTGCCGACGGAACAACACTTTTGGGTGCCGACGATAAAGCTGGTGTTGCCGAAATTGTAACCGCAGCGGAGCAGTTATTAAATTCACCTGATTTAAAACACGGAAAAATCCGTATTGCCTTTACTCCTGATGAGGAGATTGGAAAGGGAACCGATCATTTCGATGTGAAGAAATTCGGTGCTGATTTTGCCTACACACTCGATGGTGGTGAAATTGGTGAGTTGGAGTACGAGAATTTTAATGCGGCCGGAGCCACAATCAAAATTAAAGGTCTGAGTGTACATCCCGGAGCTGCAAAAAATAAAATGATAAACGCCTTGCTGGTAGCACATAAAATTATTGCCATGCTGCCTCCAACACAGCGTCCGGAACATACAGAAAAATACGAAGGTTTTTATCACCTCTTATCGTTGAGCGGAGGAGTGGATGAAGCCGAGATGTTGTACTTTATTCGCGATCATGATAAAACTAAATTCGAAGAGAAAAAGCAGTTTTTAACCGAGGTGGTAAACCTGATCAACATCGAATATGGAAACGAGATTGTTGAGATGGAGCTTGCCGACCAGTACTACAACATGCGCGAAAAGGTTGAGCCGGTAAAATATATCATCGAAATTGCTCGCAAGGCAATGCTAAATGCAGGTGTTGAACCGAAGATTAAAGCCATTCGCGGCGGTACCGATGGTGCACGACTATCGTATGACGGGCTGCCTTGTCCAAATATTTTTGCCGGTGGTCATAACTTCCATGGTCCTTTTGAGTTTGTGCCAATCCCATCGATGCTAAAATCAGTTGAGGTGATTCTGAACATTGCACAGGCGGTAGGAAAACACAAAAAATAATTAATCGTCATCCTGAACTTGATTAGGAGTGACAATAATAGAAATGTTGCAGCAACATGTTCGATCAATTTATTACCAACATTAAGGAAAAGCAGCTGATTAAGCCGGAGCAAAAAGTGTTGCTGGCCGTCAGCGGTGGGATCGATAGCATGGTGCTGCTGCATTTATTCGAGCGCTCGGGATTTGACTATGGAATTGCCCATTGTAATTTCAGGTTACGTGGGACAGAATCGGAAGGCGACGAGGCTTTTGTACACGAGCAGGTTGAACAGCACGGCACACAGGCGCATTTCGAATCGTTTGATACAAAAGAGTACGCCTCGCTAAAAGGTATTTCAATTGAAATGGCAGCGCGCGAGTTGCGTTACACATTTTTTGAGCGCATCCGTAAAGAGTATGAATACGATTGTATTGTAACAGCACACCATCAGGACGATCTGATCGAGACTTTCTTTTTAAACCTGTCGCGGAAAACTGGGATAAAAGGCCTTACCGGAATAAAAGAGAAAAAGGGAAAACTAATTCGTCCGCTGTTATTTGCAAGTCGCGAAGACATTGAAAAGTACGCTGCTGAATATTATATTTCCTATCGTGAAGACTCATCGAATAACGAAGTGGTTTACCAACGAAACTTCTTACGTCATAAAATCCTGCCTTTGTTTTCGGAGCTGAATCCGGCATTTAAAAAGAATTTTATGGCCAGTGTCGATAATCTGAAAGTTGTGTACGAAGTGTACGATTACGCCATTGGAAATGAAATTCACGAAGTATTGACAGAGGAAAAAGATCAGTCGGTTATTTCAATTGCGGCGCTTCAGAATTCAGCACATCCCAAAACTGTGTTGTTGGAGGTTCTTTCACGTTTTGGATTTAATTCCAGCGTGGTGGATGCGGTTTTTCAAAGTCTGGAAACGCTTTCGGGGAAACAGTTTTTTTCGAAAACACACCGTTTGGTAAAAGACCGTGATGCTTTGTTTATCCAGGAACTGACAAACGATGAAGACCGCGTGTATTACATCGAAGCGGATGATATGGAATTATTTGCCCCTTTCGATATTTCGGTGGAACGATTGGATGCCAATGATTTTACGATCATAAAAGAGGCAAACATTGCGTGTGTCGATTTGGATGAGATACAATTTCCGCTGTTGATGCGCAAATGGCAGCAAGGTGATTATTTTCAACCACTGGGAATGACCGGATTTAAAAAAGTGAGCGATTTTTTTATCGACCAAAAAATTCCGCTACACGAAAAAGAAAATACCTGGCTGCTTTGTAGTGGAAAAAAGATCGTTTGGATTATGGGGCAACGATTGGATAACCGTTTTAAAGTAAGGCCTGAAACCAAACAAGTCCTCAAGATACAGATTGGATAAATTCTAAGGGATTTTAGTCAAATCTCATACTACGATCTCGAATGCAAAGCGATGCGGTTACCTTCGCTGTCGATTAGCAAGGCCATAAAACCATATTCGTCGGAGATTTTAGTTTTAGCTTGCAACACTTTTCCTCCGGCATCTGCAACGCGTGAAAGTTCGTTATTCAGGTCGCCCGAATGGGCGGTAAAATAAACAACCACTCCGTTGGTAGATGGTTTGTAAAATTCCGGATGACATACCAGCGAACCGGTAGATCCATAACTTTCATCCGTCATCGGGAACCACGCCATATCCAGCGGTCCCATTTTATTGCGACTTAGTTCCACACTCAAAACTGTTTCATAAAATTTTATCGCCCGATCCATGTCGGTAACCGGAATTTCAAACCAGCCTACAGCATTACTTTGCATCTCGTTTTGTTTATTGTTTCTATCAGTAAAACACAGAGGCGGGCACAAGGTTTTATCAGTACTTGTTTTTCAGTGATTTAATAAACGTTCGGGGCTGAATTTGTAACTTGTTCCTTATTGCAAAAGTGGAATTTACACGCTTGGATCGTTCCATTCTATTGCTGACGAGGTAGGTTTAATCATATCTACTTCAGTTTTACTCCCGAAGCCACGACTGCAGAATAGTTTGCTGCTCCTCACTTACGTCATCCAATCGTTCCAGTTTATAAGAAGTATTTCCTTTTTCATTTTTATGTTCGGCAAGTTTTAATCCTGCATAACCGAGATATTTTTTGTAGTCCAACGGGCGGGTGGTTGTAATGTATTCAAACACTTCATCGAGTTTTGCGCCGGCAGCAACTTCGCAAGCCTGCTGGACTTCAGCGTCGGTAAAACCACGTCCCAACTCTTTATAGAAATGATTGTAAAGATAACGCATCACATCGTCGAGGGACTGTTTGTTGTTGCTGTTGTGGCGAATGGCAAAGTCGAGCAGTAGACCTGCTACCGGTCCTTTTACGTAATACGAGATCGAGTGGTCTTCTCCTGCTGTAATTCCAAAAGGACCTTCATCCCAGGTGCGGAAACTCGATTCCGTTAACGACTGGTATTCTTTTCCCGGATCGTTTTCCGCAGCAGTAATTTCATTCGAATAAGCTTGCATAAACTCATCGCTGGTCAATAAACCGGCTTCTTTCAAAACAACATATTCGTAATAAACGGTCAGTCCTTCGCTTACCCAAAGTTGAGTAGTTCGGTTTTCGCGGTCGTAATCAAAAGGCCCCAACTCCACCGGTCGTATTCGTTTTACATTGTAATGATGAAAATATTCGTGCGTGATAAATGACAAAATCCGGTTTTCTGCTTCGTGCGAGCGCAGGTTATTTCCATCAAAACTGATGGTGGTACTGTTCAGGTGTTCGATGCCGCCCATTCCCGGACCAATGGCCAGAAAAGTGTAATGTTTGTATGGAATATCGCCCATAAGTTCCACCGCAGCTTCCACCGATTTTTGCAATTTCGCCATAAATCCAACTTTGTCGAATTCGCCAACTTTATACCCGATAAAACGATGCTCAATACCATGTACTTCGAACGCTGGCAGTTCTTCTAAGTTCCCGATCAGAATTGGACAGTCGTATAAAAAATCAAAGTTTTCAGCTTTGAATTTAGAGGAAGTGCCTTTTACCGGATGAAGTCCGGTGGCAACATCTTTCCATTGCGAAGGAAGTATTACATTCACTTCAGCAGGATTGTTCAACATCCCGTCGACGTACAAATACGTATTGCATGGCGCAATATAAGCATGTTCTTCATCAACTTTGCTTACAGCTACAAATGCGCGTTTGGCCTCCACTGTGTAGCTTACCTTAACTTGTTCAACCGAACCTGAAGCTACTTCCCATGTATTATCGTTTAACTGACTTACCGTTAGTGATTCTCCGTTTCCGTTTTTGGCAGTTAGGTCGCGCACATCTTTGGCGTAATCCATAATCTGGTAATAACCCGGCATCCATTTAGGCATTTTCAGTACCAGCGATTCACTATTTACATCACTGATCGTCATTTCAACCTGGTACGATTCCGATGATGGATCGGGTATTGAAATGGTATAGCTGAATTTGCTTTGAGCACCGGCTGACAACTGAATCAGCGTAAGTATTAACAAAAAGGAAATGGACAGTGCGCGCATATTTTTCATTTTCCGGAATATTGATTTTGAAAAAAGTGGCTTAAATGTAGGATTAATTTGAATTACCCTGGAAATATGCTGGCCTAAATGTCAGTGTATTATGATAAAAGTTATAATCTAAATGAATTTCATCATTCGTGTTAGAACTGATAGAAAACAAAAATTCCATCCTTTTTAAGTAAAACAAGGATGGAATTTTATGGCAGCCAAACCAATCGATTCGGCTTATTTCAGAAATTTCTTATTCTTCGTCAAAAGTCATCGAGTAGGGGAAACTACTTGTTTCCGTTCCACGAGTTTTGTTTGGCTGGCTGGCCATATCAAAAACAATCTCTCCACCATTTTGAATGGTAGCATGTTTCAGGAAGTTTTTATTGTACGATTCGCCATTCAGCACTACATCATTCACATAAACGTTTTCTTTTGAGTTGTTTGTGGCATCAATCACAAACTCATTTCCGTTTTCAAGCGTAACAGTGATTTTGTTGAACAGGGGTGAGCCCAAAACATACTCGTCGGTTCCCGGACAAACAGGATAGAATCCCATTGAACTGAAAACATACCATGCCGAAGTCTGGCCGTTATCTTCATCACCACAATATCCATCGGCCTGGTAAGAGTATAATTTTGTCAATACCTCGCGAACATGCGCTTGTGTTTTCCATGGTTGATCGGAATAATTGTACAGGTAGATCATGTGCTGAATTGGTTGATTACCGTGTGCGTAATTTCCCATCCCGGCAATTTGCATTTCACGAATTTCGTGGATGGTGCCACCATAATATGAATCGTCGAAAATAGGAGGAACAACAAATACCGAGTCGAGCATTGCTACAAACTCATCATTACCTCCCATTAGCTCTTTTAATCCTTCAATATCCTGGAAAACACTCCAGGTGTAATGCCAGCTGTTTCCTTCGGTAAACGCATCGCCCCATTTGTACGGACTAAATGGTGATTGGAAAGTACCATCTTCGTTTTTTCCGCGCATCAACTTGCTTTCTGCATCGTAAACATTATGGAAATTGCGGGCACGTTGTTTAAACAGGTCAATCTCTTCCTGAGGTTTTCCCAGTTCCTGCGCCAGTTTCCAGATACAATAGTCAGCATACGCATATTCAAGTGTACGGGCTGTATTTTCGTTAATTCCTACGTTGTAGGGAACATAACCCAGCTCGTTGTAATATTCGGCACCATAACGGCCAACAGAACTAATATCTTCCATGTGGCCTTTGGTGTTTTTAATCATGGCTTCATACAAAGTTTCAATATCGTAACCGCGGATTCCTTTTAAATATGAATCAGCAATCAGCGATGCCGAGTTTGAACCGATCATACATCCACGGTGACCCGGACTTGCCCATTCCGGCAGCCACCCACTTTCTTTGTAGGTATTTACAAGTCCTTCCATAATCTGGCTGTTTAGGTCAGGATACATCAGCGTAAAGAACGGGAATACAGCACGGAAAGTGTCCCAGAAACCATTATCGGTAAATAGGTACCCCGGCAAAACTTCACCGTTGTACGGACTGTAGTGTACAATCTTGTTGTCGGCATCAAACTCGTAAAATTTACGCGGGAAAAGTAAGGTGCGGTACAAACACGAGTAGAATGTTTTTTGTTCGGCTTCGCTGCCACCTTCTACTTTAATCCGTCCCAGTTCTTTTTCCCAGATTTGCTCACCTTCAGCTTTAATCGTTTCAAACGATTTATCACCAATTTCTCTGCTTAAGTTCAATTCGGCTTGCTCGGCACTGATAAACGATGAGGCAAGTTTTACATTTACTTCTTCACCTTTTTTGGTTTTAAATCCAACGATACCACCTACATGGAAACTTTGTGCTTCAGCGGATTCCTGCAGGTCTTCGTCTTTCCAGGTTTTTACCACCTCAAAATCTTTATCAAAAACGGCGACAAAGTAATTTTTGAAATTGGCAGGTACACCGCCGTGATTGTTCTGGCAGTAACCAATAATTTTACGTTCTTCAGGAATAATTTTTACCATCGATCCTCCGTCGAAAGCATCCAAAAGAATGTAAGATTCGTCGTTCTCCGGAAAAGTAAAACGGAACGACACCGCGCGGTCGGTTGGCGTAAACTCGGTGGTTACATCGTAATCGGCCAGGTACACTTTGTAATAGTGCGGTTGGGCCACTTCTGCTTTGTGCGAAAACCACGATGCACGGTCTGCTCCTTTGAATTTAAGTTCACCGGTAACCGGCATCAGCGAAAAAGCTGCGTAGTCGTTAATCCACGGACTTGGCTGATGTGTTTGTTTAAATCCCTGAATCTTGTACGAATCGTAGGTGTAACCCCATCCGTCGCCCATTCGGCCGGTTTGAGGTGTCCAGAAATTCATTCCCCACGGACGGGCAATGGCAGGGTAGGTGTTTCCGTTCGAAAGTTTATATTCCGAATCGGTACCCATTAATGGATTTACCAGTTCCACCAGCTTTGTGGGTGCGGTTGTAGGTTGAGTGCTGACTTTTGAAGTGCAGCTAAATAGAATTGCCCCAAGGCAAAACAATAAAAAATACTTCATGGTAGTGAGTTTATTAAGTTGTTGTATAGGTATAAATCAAGTGTAAATTAAAATAAAATTAGGCAATCCGGCTATTAGTAGCCCGATTTCGGGCGACTGTCTGCCGCTTGCCCAAATTGTTTATTTGGTACTGCTGCCATCGTAAATTCCAATACTCCTCCTTGTAACAGATCAGCATGGGTGATGAAGCTTTTGTTGTATGGTTCTCCGTTTAGTGTTACCGAGTCGATGTAAATATTTGTCTTACTCAGATTGGTTGCTTTAACCTGAAAGCTTTTTCCTTCCGGTAAGGCAATGGTAGCCGATTCAAACAGCGGGCTCCCAAAAACATAAACGCCATTGGCCGGATTAACCGGGTAAAATCCCAAAGATGAGAAAACATACCACGCCGACATCTGGCCGCAGTCTTCGTTTCCACAAAGTCCGTCGGGTTGGTCAGTGTACATTTCATTCAAGATAAAACTTACCCGTTCGGAAGTTTTCCATTGTTGACCGGCAAATGCAAACATGTATGGAATGTGGTGCCCGGGTTCGTTACCATGGGCGTACATTCCAATTAAACCCGAAATATCATTTGATGCGCCTTCGTTTAATTCTTCCTCGGTGTTAAACAGTTCGTCCAATTTCTCTGAAAAAGCCTTTTCACTTTCGAACAGACCGATCAAACCATTAATATCGTGTGGAACCAACCAGGTATATTGCCAGGCATTTCCTTCGCAAAAATCGTCAGCACGATGCTCTGAGTGCACCGGGTTAAAAGGAGTACGCCAGCTGCCATCGGCCATTCGTCCACGCATAAAACCGGTTTCTTTATTGAAATAGTTTTCGTAATATTTCGCCCGTTTTGCAAACAGTTCAAAGTCTTCTGTCTTCCCCAGTTTCTTTGCCATAGCTGCCACACACCAGTCGTCGATAGCATATTCAAGCGCCATCGCCACCGATTCAACAGTTGAATCAGCAGGAATGTAACCATTTGCTTTTATGAAATTCAAGCCACGCTCATCCATCAGCATGGTCGATTTAATGGCTTCAAAAGCTTTATCGGCATCAAAACCTGTAAAACCTTTCAGGTATGCATCAACAATTACCGGAATGGCGTGGTTGCCCACCATGGTATTGGTTTCGTTGCCGTGTAAGTGCCACACCGGAAGTTTGCCCTGCTGCTCGTAAATGCTAATCATGGTATTAACCATATCGTCAACACGTTCGGGTTGAACCAGGGTAAACAGCGGGTGTTCTGCCCGGTAAGTATCCCATAACGAAAAAGTGGTGTAGGTATCGTAACCCGGGTTGGTATAATTTTTACTATCTGAACCGCGGTAATCACCATTAACGTCGTTGAACAACGATGGTGCGATCATGGTGTGGTACAAAGCGGTGTAAAACGTAGTTTTATCCGATGGATTGGAAGTTTCAATTTTAATTTTGCCCAGTTCGGTATTCCATTTTTCGCGGGCTTGCTGTTTTGTTGCTTCAAAGTCCCAGTTGGCCAATTCGGTGTTCAGGTTGTTTTTTGCACCATCGGCACTAACAGGTGAGATCGCCGTTTTTACCAATAATTCACCGTTGCCTTCAAACTCAATTTGCACGGTGTTGATTCCATTTTCGTTTTCACGTAGTACCTTAATCGCCTTAATTGCTTTCGAGAATTGAGTGTGGAAATAAACTTTTTGGTCTTTTGCCCATCCTTTTGAGTATCGAAAACCACTTATGCTGTGGTCGCCATCTTGTTGCAGGTCGCCTTTTGTTAGCAGATCCCAGCCTGTTCCATAAACCAAGTCAATAATCAGTTTAGAATTGCCTTGAGCGCTAAAGTTGTATTTCTGAAAACCTACGCGCTCGGTGGCGGTAAGTTCTGCTTTAATGTTGTATTTGTTAATATTTATGGAGTAATAGCCTGGACTTACCAGTTCGTCGTTATGGGTGTAAAGTGCATGCCATTGGTAAGCTTCCTTTGATGCCTTATCATAGTTAAACTCGTCGGAAACGGGCATGAAAAGCAGATCGCCAAGATCGCCGATACCTGTTCCGCTTAAATGTGTGTGTGCGAAACCGATCAGTACTGAGTCGGAATAATGATAACCCGAGCACCAGTCCCAGCCTTGTTTGGCGTTGTTTGGTCCGAGCTGAACGGCACCAAATGGTACATTCGCCCCAACAAAAACATGCCCGTGATAATCGCTGCCGATATACGGATCTACATAAGTTGAAAAATCTTCGGTTTTTGGTGCCTGAGTGCACGAGAATAACAATAATGCAATAAATGCATTTACTGCAAGAATAATACGGTTCATATCGTTGAATTTAGGTCTGCAAGTATAATGAATATTGAGGGAAAAGCAAACCTGAAAAACCAAAAGCTGATGAGGATTTTAAACGATTTGCGTGTAACATTCAAACTAGTGGTTGCCGCAAGTTGTGAAAATACGGATTAGCATTTACTATCAACTAAAACACTGTTCGGAATTCAATAACTATTACAGAACAGAAACATTGCAGACGGTTGAACAACAATGTTTAGATTGTTCTATTTATTTATGTTTAACAACACTCCATGAGTAAAGGTAAAAAGGCAGTGGATTTTATGAAATTTTCTTTTTTTTGATAAACTTTGTTTGACGTTATACTAATCTTAAAAACCAAAACTGTTTCCTATGAAATCTTTACTATTGTTCCCCTTATTTCTTCTAATTGTATCATTCGCATATTGTAACGAGAAAAATATCAAGTTTGGAAAGGTCGACAAAGAGGATCTTGAAATGACCGTTTACGACAAAGATACTACTGCAGTTGCAGTGGTCTTGTATGAGTATGGCGACAGTGAAATTGAGTACATTCCTAACTCAGGATGGCGATTGTCTTTCTCTGTTCACCGGCGTATAAAGATCCTAAAAAAAGAGGGTGTTGAGTATGCTGATTTCCAGATCGGCCTGAGTAAGGACGGATCGTATGATGAAGAAGTAAATGGATTAAAAGCCATTACTTTTAACCTGGAAAACGGAAAAATTGAAAAAACAGAGTTAAGCAATAAAGATGTGCACCTGGATGATGTAAACAGATATTATCAACAGGAAACTTTCTCCATGCCAAATGTAAAGGTTGGTTCGGTGCTCGACATCAAATACTCTATCGATTGTAAAGCCTTTTTCAGAAATATGCGTCCCTGGATGTTTCAACACAGTATTCCAACTGTTTATAGTGAGTACCTGGTAACAATTCCTGAGTATTTTATGTTCAGAAAGTTCACATTAGGTTTCGAAAAATATGCTTCATATGAAGAAGGTAATATTCCTGTATCAAAAGTAATTGTTTCAAAAAGTAGAACAGAAACGCGAGGTTTAATAGATACGCAATATGACCAAAATAGAATTGCATTTAACTGTAAAAGCTATCACTGGGTGGCAAAAGATATGCCTGCTTTTAAAAAGGAAGCATATATTTCAACGGAAGACAACTATATTCAACAGGTTCAGTTTGAGTTACAGTCTGTTCAGTTTCCGGGAGATCAGCCGTATAACTATTCCGAGTCGTGGGAGTCGATTAATAAGAACTTGATAGAAGATGAAGATTTTGGAAAAATTGCTTTTGGAAATGCCCGGTTTTTGGAAGATGAAACCAATAGCTTATTGGCGGGAGTAACTGATGATGCGGAGAAACTGGCAATTTTGTACAGCCATGTACGTGCGAATTATAAATTTACCGGGCGAAACACGATTTATTCAAAAGGGCTTCGTAAAACTGTTTCGGATAAAAACGGTAACGTTGCCGATATTAATTTTCTTTTGGCAGCCCATTTAAAAAATGCAGGATTTACAGTAAAACCAATGGTGCTCAGCACCCGTTCAAACGGAATGTTTTTATATCCAACGGTTACCTCGTTTAATTATGTGGTTCTGATTGCTGAAATAAATGGGAAGTCGATATTGCTTGATGCAGCCGATAAAGATTGTACCATAAACGAATTGCCTTACGAATGCCTAAATGGTAACGGGTTAATTGTTGGAGGAACAAAACCGGAGTGGGTAAATCTCTATGGACTGGGTAACGCAAATTCTCAATTTGTTTCAAACATTCAAATACAGGAAGATGGCAAAATGTCGGGGGCGGTTTCGATAGCAAGAATGGGATATGCTGCCCAGGCATTCAGAACCGAAGTTGGAGAATTTGCAAATACCGACAAATACGTTGAAGATTTTGCCGACAGGAATCTGGATTGGGACATTGAAGAACATGAGCTAAAAGGAATAAACGAACTGAATAATAGAATAACCCAAAAACTTGAAGTTAGCCTTAATAACAAGAGTATTTTTGCAGGCGACCTCATTTATATTACTCCATTAATAGCTAATTCTACAGAAGAGAATCCATTTAAAATGGAAGAGCGAAAATATCCGGTTGATTTTGGATTTAAATTTAAAGAAAACGAAATGGTGATATTTAATTTGCCCGATGGATACGCGGTTGAAGAACTTCCTGAAACGTTTAATGCAATACTGCCCGAATCGAAAGCAACATATCTGTTTTCAGTTCAGAAAATTGGCGATAAACAGGTACAGGTTGTTTCCAATTTAGCTATAAATCAGCCGGTTTTTCAGGCCGAGGATTATGTAGCGCTGAAAGAATTGTTTAATCATATTATCGAAAAACAAAGTCAACAGATTATTTTGAAGAAGATATAACTAGGGCAATTAACGCTAAGGGCTGAGTTGAATCTTCAACTTGTTTGGGACGGAAATTGTTTTGTTACTTAATCCGAAAACGAATGATCTTAAAACACTACTTTTTAATTCTGATTTTTGTCTGCGTCGGTTTTGTGCTTGATGCAAAGGAAGCTTTTTATCCTGTTTCAGAAATAAATCCGTTGCTGTTGGTGAATGCAAACTCAGTGGTTCGCGACAGCAAAATTTTACTCGAAATACACTCTGAACGAAAAGTGAGTTATAAGGTTCGGGAGGTAATAACCGTGTTAACCGAAAACGGAGAAAGTGAAGGGGTTCTTTATATTCCATATGATTCGAACAGAACGATTGACATAAAAGAGGCGGTAGTTTATGATAAAAACGGATCGGAAATCAAGAAATTTAAAAACAGCGAAATATACGACCAGCGTTATTTCGATGGATTTTCGTTGTATAGTGATGCGCGATTTAAACGAATTACTCCCAATGTAAGTAATTATCCATATACGGTATTGTATGAATATACCATTGATTTGAATGGGATTATAGATTATTACGATTGGACTCCTATTGATAGCTATTATAAATCAATTGAGCAAGCCAGCTATTCAATACGTTTGCACAATGATATGAAGGTTCGGATTAGGGAGAATAATATCGATGATGTTGAGAAAAAGGATGCGGAAGATGACGACGTTCAACATTCGTGGGAATTGAAGGATCAGTTCGCTATTGAAAGAGAACCTTATGCAATTCCGATCTACGAGCATGTTCCAACTATTATGGTTGCACCAACCGAGTTCTCTTATTTTGGAACTGATGGTAATTTGTCGACCTGGCAAAGTTATGGACAGTGGATTTGGCAATTAATTGAGGACAAAACTACATTACCTGACGAACGAATCCAGTTTTTAAAAGAGCTGACTCAAGGACAGAAAGACGATCTTGGTAAAGTGAAGGCTATTTATAACTACCTTCAGCAGGAAACCCGTTATGTAAGTGTTCAGCTTGGAATTGGTGGTTTTGAACCCCTTTCGGCGCAGAAGGTTGATGAAGTAAAGTATGGCGATTGTAAGGCGCTCGTAAACTATATGCGTGCCATGCTCGATGCAGTTGGAATTAATTCGTATTACACCCTGATTAATGCAGGAAAGACTGCGGAGAAAATTATCCCTGACTTTCCGTCACAGGATTTTAACCACGTAATATTGTGTGTTCCTGTTGAGTCTGATACTGTTTTTCTGGAATGTACCAGCCAATTTTCTCCATTTGCCTTTTTAGGGAGTTTTACCGATGACCGCTTGGCACTTCTGATCAATAAAGACAAGAGTCATTTAATCCGAACACCAAAATACAATGGAAATAACAACCTTTGGAAATCGTCCGCCTCGGTTGTAGTGGATAATCAGGGAAATGCTGTTGTAAATGATACGGTTTTATATACCGGTTTACAGTATGAATTTATTGAAGATGAGCTGAGAAAAACGACCGAGGAGCAGATTGAAGACGAGTTAAAAGAGGGAGGCATTAATGGGGCAACCTACAAAAATATATCTTATACATCCGAGGAGTCGCAACTTCCAACAGCCACGCGAATCCGCGAAATTGAGGTTGCCAGATATGCGGCCAAAATGGGCGATCGTTTTTTCATGCCTGTAAATATTATCAATCAGTCATCAACCACGCCAAAGCGGGAGAAAAACAGAACTTATCCGTTTCGGATGAACCTATCGTACAGTGATGTGGATAATGTTCAGATGCAGCTGCCCGAAGGATATACAATAGAATATCTTCCGGAAGGCGCAACTATTACATCCGACTTTGGTAGCTTTCAGTATGCTTTAAAAGCTGATGGTAATACAATTTCCTACATGCGAAAAAATGCGGTGAATGCCGGAACTTATCAACCTGAAAAATATGCCGATTTTGTTGAGTATATGAAAAAGATATACGATGCCGACAACCAAAAAATTATCCTAAAAAAGTTATAATTCAGGGAATCGATCCGGTTCCACTTCGCGCATCATTTCGTAAACATTTCTGAATAACAACTCCACATTTGGTTTCGAGAAATATTCGCCGTCGATGCCATAGGCAGGGCGGTGTTCCTGTGCCGAAAGCGTTCGTGGTGCCGTGTCTAAATAATCAAATGCTTTTTGTTCTTCAATTACTTTTTGCATCATGTAAGCAGTTCCTCCACCGGGCACATCTTCGTCCATAAAAATTACTTTTCCCGTTTTTTTGATGGATTCCAGAATGATGTGATTTACATCAAAAGGCATTAATGTTTGTACGTCGATTACCTCGATGGAAATACCTTTAAAGTCTTTCAGAAGTTTGGCGGCTTTAAGCGCATGATGTACGTTCCAGGCGTAAGTAACAACAGTTACATCCGTTCCTTCCTGCATAATTTCAGGTACGCCAAGCGGCACTTTGTACTCGCCATGATTGGCCGGTAATTTTTCTTTTACGTTATAACCTTTTAACGGCTCGATAACCAACGCCGGATCGTTACCTTCCAGCAAAGTATTGTAAAAACCTGCTGCCTGAGTCAGGTTGCGGGGCACACACAAGTACATTCCGCGCAACGAGCCGAGTAGCATTTGCATGGGCGAACCGGCATGCCAGATTCCCTGCAACTGGTGACCTCGTGTACGCACAATTACCGGTGCTGCCTGTCGGCCTTTTGTACGGTATTGCAAAGTGGCTAAATCGTCGCTTAATTGCGACTGCGCATAAATGAGGTAATCGAGGTACTGAATTTCGGCAATGGGGCGGAAACCACGCATCGCCAAACCAATTCCCTGACCAATTATTGTTGCCTCACGAATACCTGCATCGTCAACACGAACTTTGCCGTATTTCTCCTGCATGCCTTTCATTCCCTGGTTTACGTCGCCCAGTTTCCCAGTATCTTCTCCAAAAGTTACCAGGTTCGGATATTTCTGAAATAAGGCGTCAAAGTTTTTATTTACTACCACCGATCCGTTTACATCGGTAGAGCCATTATCGTATTCTACTGCAACTTCTTTAACATTCAGCGCAGCATCCGGACCGGTCCGGTGTAATTCTCCATTGTAAAAACCTGCAGTACGTTCTTCAAAACGACTGATCCAGTCCTTTAGGTTTTCGCGTTCGTCTTCCAACTCCGGCATAATGTGGAGCTCAAGTTTTAGTCTTTTGGCAAAACTAACATGCGACCGCCGTGTTGGGAAAATTTTATTTGTAACCTTTTCGAAGCGGCGTAAACTTTGCAGTTCACTGCGTTTATCAATTCTTTTCAGAATTTTGATCAACTCATCGCGCTCATTTCCGTATCCTTCGGTATAATTTTTCCAGGCAGCTTTCCGTGCTTCCTTGGCACGTTTTTGTGCCGATTTTTCGATTTCAATCAGCATCTCTTCGTCGGCAATACCTGAGTCGAGCATCCACAAACGCATTTGGTTAATGCCGTCGTATTCCTTTTCCCAGGCCAGTCGTTCTTTTGTTTTGTAACGCTCGTGCGATCCCGAAGTAGAGTGACCCTGTGGTTGTGTTACTTCGTTAATGTGGAAAACAACCGGAGTGTGTGTCTTCCGGCAAGTGTCAATTCCTTTTTTGAATGTTTCAATCAAGTCAGGATAACTCCAGCCTTTACATTTATAAATGTTGACACCATTACTTTCTTTAGTTTTCTGAAATCCTTCGAGGGCTTCCGAAATACTTGATTTTGTCGTCTGCAATTCAATGGGCACACTAATTCCAAAACCATCATCGTAAACGGCAATGGCAAGCGGAACCTGCATTACTCCAGCTGCATTTATCGTTTCAAAGAAAATACCTTCGCTTGTACTGGCATCGCCAATACTGCCAAATGCTACTTCGTTGCCCGTAACATTGTTGTTCAGTTGTTTTATTAATTCGGGTTGTTCCCGAACCATTTTCGAGGCCTGTGCCAATCCAAGCAAACGTGGCATTTGTCCTGCCGTTGATGAAATGTCAGAAGCAGAATTGTACTGATCAGCAAGATCTTTTATTTCTCCCGTTTCAGAGATGTTGCGGGTGCTAAAGTGGTTGTTGAAATTACGTCCGCCGGTTGATGGATTGATTTCGTCGTCGGTATCGCCGTAAATCATGGCGAAAAACTCTTCAGGCTCCAGCAATCCCAATGCAAGCATAAAAGTTTGATCGCGGTAATAACCCGAGCGCCAGTCGCCTTTTTTGAAATTCTTGGCGTAAGCAATCTGGGCCACTTCTTTTCCGTCGCCAAAAATACCAAAGTGCGCACGGCCGTTATGCACCTCACGGCGCCCCATCATACTTAACTCGCGGCTCAATCGTGCAATGTAGTAATCTTGAAGTGCTTCTTTTGCAGAAATTTGGCTTTTTGAAACAGGTTTTTCCTTTTGTAAATACATAAACGATCTTTGTTAATCAGTCGCAAATAAAACGAATCTAAGTCAGAAATGTTTAGCTAAGGTGCTAATTTAGAATGCACTAAAAGGTGCATGAAATTTGGGATTTTTGTTTAAACAGTGGTGGGAACTACCTAATTGAAAATGAAATAAAGGCGTAAGTTGTTTTTTATGTGTTTTTTTATGAAAAGACTTATGAATCGGAATTCGAAATTTATTTTATTGTTGTTCAGTGCTTAACAAAACAAATTGAAAAATTCCCTTAGGTGTTTATTACAGACACTGGTCGTTATTCTCGTATTGTCGCAAATTATTCTCGCTTTTTGGGCTTCTGTTTTTTTTGCGACGGAAAAAGTTGGTAAGTTTTATTTCATTTTTTGAAAATAATACAAAAAACCTTGGATTGACTTAGGTTATATCAGTAATTGTGGTGTCTTAATAGTTAGAGAAATCAATTAAACCAACTATCATGTTAAAAAATTTCAGTTTACTAGTATTATTCGTATTAGTGTATTCGTCCGTGTTTTCTCAGGACGTAAAAGAATGGGAAGATCCCGCAGTTTTTAATATTAACCGAACCGATCCGCACGCCAGTTTTTTCCCTTTTGAAAGTGAACGAATGGCGCTGGATAATAACAAAGATGAGTCGGCTTATTTCCAGTCGTTAAATGGTATTTGGAAATTTAATATAGCCACAAATCCGGCTGGCCGACCGCTTAATTTTTACAAAACAGATTATGACGTAAGCAACTGGGCCGATATAAAAGTGCCCGCCAACTGGGAACGCCAGGGCTTTGATACGGCTATTTATGTAAATACAAGGTATCCGTTTTGGATGATTGCAAACGAGCGTCCAAATCCACCTCATATTCCATCGGGTTACAATCCGGTTGGTAGTTACCGACGTAATTTTACCATTCCCGAAAACTGGGATGGCCGCCAAATATCGATCCACTTTGGAGCTGTAAAATCGGCTTTTTACATTTGGGTAAATGGCAAAAAGGTGGGATACAGCGAGGGATCAAAAACTCCGGCCGAATTCGATTTGACTGAATTTGTAACTACCGGAGAAAATACGCTGGCATTGGAAGTATATCGCTGGAGCACCGGAAGTTATCTTGAATGCCAGGATTTCTGGAGAATAAGTGGAATTGAGCGCGACGTATATTTGCAGGCTACTCCAAAAGTTCATGTACGCGACTTTTTTGTGCATGCCGGCTTAGATGAGAATTATAAAAACGGAACATTTTCGCTGGAGGTAGAAGTGGAAAACCACACCGAAGCAAATGCCGGAGATTTCACTGTTGAAGCGAGTGTTTTAACCTTTGATCAAAATCAAAAAGTTATTGATTTATCCAAAACTTCAACTGTTACTGAAAAAGCTACAATGTTTGAATTTTCAACGACTCTTGATGATCCTAAAAAATGGTCGGCAGAACAACCTAATTTGTACAAACTGCTGGTTGTTTTGAAAAACGCGGAAGGGAATATTGTTGAAGCACTTTCGCACAACATTGGTTTCCGAACAGCTGAAATCAAAAACGGCCAGTTTATGGTGAATGGAAAAGCAGTATACGTAAAAGGTGTAAACCGCCATGAACATGACCCGGACGAAGGGCATGTGGTTAGCCGGGAAATGATGTTGAAAGATATTCAACTCATGAAGGAGTTTAATATCAACACGGTTCGTACATGCCATTACCCGAATGATCCGTTGTTTTATGAACTTTGTGATATCTATGGATTATATGTAATCGACGAAGCCAATATCGAATCGCACGGAATGGGCTATGGTGAAGAAAGTTTGGCCAAACACACAGAGTGGGGACCAATGCACCTGGACCGTACAATCCGAATGGTGGAACGCGATAAAAACCATGCATGTATTGTTACCTGGTCGTTAGGTAACGAAGCCGGCGACGGTATTAACTTTGTTGCCGATTACAAGTGGATTAAGGAACGCGATAAAAGTCGACCTGTACAGTACGAACGTGCAGGATTGGAAGATCATACCGATATATTTTGCCCGATGTACATGAGTATTCAGGGAATCATCGAATATGCAAAAGGAAATCCTGATCGTCCGTTAATTGAGTGTGAATATGCGCATGCTATGGGAAATAGTTGTGGCGGTTTGCAGGATTACTGGGATGCTATTGAAATGTACCCGGCTTTGCAGGGTGGTTGTATCTGGGATTGGGTTGACCAGGGATTACGCGAAGTGGATGAGAAAGGAAGAATGTATTACACGTATGGAGGTGATTACGGAACTAACAAGCCCAGCGACAATAGTTTTTGTATGAATGGCTTGGTAAATCCTGATCGTTTGCCAAATCCGCAATTGTGGGAAACTAAAAAAGTGTACCAGAATATTTCGATAACGGCAGATGACTTAGCTGCAGGAAAATTTATCATCCGAAACAAGTATTTTTTTACTAACCTGAGCGAATTTAGCTTGTTCTGGACGGTTAAAAATGCAGAGGGAATTGTTGCTCACGGAGCGGTTGCTGATTTAAATGTTGAGCCACTGGCTGAAAAAGCTTTTAGCATTTCGTTATCCGAATTAGTTCAAACCAAAGCCGGACAAAGTTACGTGCTGAAATTTTCGTTGGTAACCAAAAATCAAAAAGGATTGGTAAAAGCGGGGCACGAACAGGCATGGGAAGAATTTGTACTGCCAACCCAATCGGCTGCTTATGCAACGGTTGAGAACAAAGGTGAAATCACAGATCAGCAAAACGACTCTGAATATGTTGTTGTGGGTGAAAATTACCAGTTAAAAATAGATGCTGAATCAGGTATCATTTCATCGTACATTTTCAACGGGAAAGAAATGATGAAACAGGGGCCACGATTAAACTTTTTCCGCCCGCCGACAGAAAATGATATTCGCGATAGAAACGGATTCCGGGTTTGGAATAAGGCCGGTTTAGCAGAGTTGGAACAACTGGCACAAAAGGCAACAGTTAAAAATCAGCCCGACGGAAGTATTTTGCTGATATTCCCTGTTACTTTAAAAAGTACCTCATCTGAATTCACAGCCGTTATGCAGTACCATATTTTTGGCGACGGAACATTTAATATTTCCAGCGAAGTTAATTTGCCAACGTCTATCGCTGCAGTTGCAAAAGTTGGTTTGCAGATGAAAATGAAACGTTCGTATAACGAAGTGAGTTGGTATGGTTTGGGTAGTGTTTCAACATATCCCGACCGTAAAAGTGGTGGTAAATTCGATTTTTATTCAACTACTGCTGAAAAGTTGTACGACCATAACATTGTTATTCCGCAAGAAAATTGCAATCAATCGGGAGTACGTTGGGCTTCGGTTTCGAACATGGAAGGAGTTGGATTTTTGATGAGCGGTACAACTGAGATGAATTTTAGTGCTTATCCGTATGACGATGCTGAAATAACAAAGGCACGTCACCTGAATGAGTTGGATGAGGCCGATTTTGTGACCATAAATTACGATGCTTTGGTTACCGGTTTGGGAACGGCCACTTGCGGCCCCGGAATTTTACCTCAGTATGTTGCAACAAGCGGCATTTATCGTTTCGATGTTACTTATTCTCCTGTGCAATTTCAGCAAAAAAGCATATTTGAATATGCCGGCGAAAAATATCCTGTGGCAGAACTTTTATTGGCTCAGGCTCCGGTTTTGGAACAAAATGAAAACGGCGAAATTTCAATTAGCAGTGCTGAAAATGCTGATCTTTTTTATTCGGTAAAAGATGGGGGATTTAAAGCTTATAAAAAACCATTCGAACTAAAAAAGGGAGGAAAAGTTGCTGTTTATGCAGAATCAAAAGGGAAAATGAAAAGTAACCTCGTGATCCGGAATTTTGAAATGAGTAAAGAAAAGTGGACTGCAACAGCCGATTGCAGTTACGCAGGAAACGGACCCGAAATGGCTATTGATAATAATCCTGAAACGATTTGGCACTCCGATTGGAGCGATGAAAAACTGGTTCAACCACACTTTTTACAGGTAGATTTGGGAGAGACACTGGAGTTGAAAGGTTTTAGCTATTTGCCGCGCCAGGATTCATGGAATGGCCGCATTGCTTCGTATAATTTTGAGGTAAGCGTGGATGGTAAAACCTGGGAAGCAGCAGTTGAAAATGGTCGTTTTGGTTTTTCCGACGAAAGTCAGGAGAAATTGTTTGACAAAACATATAAAGTGCGCTATATCCGAATTACAACTTTGCGCGAAGTCGGTCGTAATTTTTATAGCTCGATTGCTGAACTGGGTGTGATTTTATAGTTTACTTGAACGATATTTTAGGTTATTGTTTTTTTGAAAATAGTTAAAGCCTGGTTCAATGCCAGGCTTTAACTATTTTTAGTAGTATTGAAAAATGGAAAAGCTGTATTTATTTACCGACGGAAGTGTAAATATGCAATCAAAAATTGGTTTTGGTTCCTGCCTTGTTCTCAATGAGAACGAATTAGATGCGGATAATTTAAAGCAGCGTGTTCAGTCGAAACGTTTTGAGAATACTTCATCAACCCGGCTCGAGCTGCAAACCTTACTTTGGGCCTTGGCTGGATTGCAGCCCGACGGTCAACAAATAGTTATTTATACCGATTCGCAGAATATTATGCAGCTTCTGGAGCGCCGCCGCCGATTGGAGGATAAAAATTTTTGTTCAAAAAGCGGGAAACCGCTGAAAAATGCCGACTTGTATAAACAGTTTTACAAAGTGTTTGACTCTTTAATCTGCGAGATTGTTAAAGTTCAGGGACACCAGCCAACGCGTTTAAAAAATGAAATTGAGCGCATCTTTACAGTTGTTGACAGGGCTTCCAGAAAAGCGTTGCGAAATGATATAAGCTGCTAAAGTTCTACGAATCTGCACTTAGTTTGAAATTAGTTTTTTAACTTTGCATCACTTCATTTATTGAGATTACATATCGAAAGCGCTCCGTTCGGAGCTAATTAGTGCACAGGCAAAACTTCTGCTTGTGGCATTTTTTATTATTCAAATCATTCAATCATTTTAAATTGTAAGAAAATGAAACTCAATAAATTATTAGCTAATACCCAAAAACCAAACCTCTACGAACCGGGAACCGCAGTTATGTGGACCGATGAACACATCTCGAAACAACTTTTACAAGTACATCTGAATGAAAATGTTGATTTGGCAAGTCGTAAGCCGGAAACCATAAAAAAAACGGTGGACTGGATTTTGGAAAAGTCAGGCGGTAAAAAACTAAATATCCTTGACTTAGGTTGTGGCCCTGGTTTATATTCAACAATGCTGGCAGAAAAGGGCCATAAGGTAACCGGTGTTGATTTCTCTAAAAACTCAATTGATTACGCGAAAAAGAAGGCGAAAGAAGATGGTTTAGAGATAAACTATATTCAAGCAAATTACCTGGAACTGGAACTACCAGTGCAAAGTTTTGATCTGGTTCTATTGATTTATACTGACCTGGGCGTTTTACTGCCCGAGGACAGAACGAAGTTACTTGGTTTTATTCATGGCGTTCTAAAACCAGGAGGCACTTTTATTTTCGATATTTTAAACGACAAGGAACTGCCTAAAAAAGTAGCACCTAAAAATTGGGAAGTAGCGGAATCAGGTTTTTGGAGACCGGAACCTTACCTCGCGCTTTCTGAATCTTTTTTATATGAAAAGGAGAAAGTAATTCTATATCAGCATCAGGTCGTAACTGAGGACAAAAAAGTGGAAGTTTATCGTTTCTGGACGCACTTTTTTGGGCACACAGATTTGAAAAAACTGCTGGCTGAAAATGAATGGGAAGACATTGAATTTTACGAAGATGTTTTACCGAGGGGAGACCTTTTTAGTGGAGAGTTTGTAACGTTTACGGTTGCCCATAAAAAGAAATAGTAATTAAAAAGAAAAAGGGCACGAACTTCGGTCGTGCCCTTCAATATTTTACTCTATAATAATTTCATCAACAAATAACCAGCCTGGATATCCCGCGCCGGCATGGTTTTTCGGACAACTTGTTAAATGCGCAGCTGTAACACGAACATAGCGTGCTTTCGCCTTTTTATTTAGCACGAGGTCCTGAATCTGAAGGTCGCCGTCATTTGCGCTTACCTTGTTTTTAACCGTTCCCAGCTTTTTGAAGTTTTCTCCGTCTTCCGAAACTTCTACCGTAACATGTGTCGGGTAAAAAATCCATGCGCCATTGTTTTGAAGTACTCCGGTACTCACTTTCGAGAACGACTGCGACTCACCTAAATCAATTGTAGCAACCAGGTCTTTTCCATTAAAACCTTTCCAGTTGCCGTCGTGGTGGTCTTTCGAACCTTTAATTCCGTTTACCAATGCATATTCACCGGTCGATTCGTAACTTTTGCTGTTCGGATATTTCTGGTCCACTTTACACGCAACAGCTTTATGAATAAAAAAGTCCGTGCCCAGTGACTGTGATTTTTGTTTTCCATCCTTGATAACCACTGCTTTTACCGATTGCGATTTACAGATGATAAACGGCTCAGTATATTTTTTCGATTGCGCAGTTGGTTCCGATCCGTCAGTGGTGTAGTAAATGTCAGGATTCCAGGCTTCTGTGCTCAAAGAAACTTTTATTGTTTTATTTTCAGGATTGAGTTCAGGTTTTGCTGTAACCTGGAAAGCACTGGTGGCATAATTCACGCCCAACTTGTCGAAACGTTTGTACTGGCTTTCCATTCGTTTTGAGAAATCTCCCCAGTCTTTGGCGTCTTTTGGCGACCATAAAACTTCCGAAAGTGCACTCATTCGTGGCATTATCATGTATTCCACATGACGGCCGTTTGGCATGTATTCCGTCCAGATGTTGGCTTGCGCACCAATAATATGTTTGGCTTCGTCAGCACTTAATTCTTCAGGAACGGGTTCGTAACTATATACTTTTTTCAAGGTGATGTTTCCTCCAAAAGCCTGTGGCTCCAGCGAAGGATTACCCTGGTAGTAATCGAAATAACAGTGCGATGCCGGTGACATTACCACATCGTGACCGGCTTGTGCCGCCTCTATTCCCGGTTTAGACCCACGCCACGACATAATAGTTGCTGTTGGATCAAGTCCGCCTTCCAGAATTTCGTCCCAGCCAATTAAATGACGACCGTTTTTATTTAGGAATTTCTCAATTCGTTTTATAAAATAGGCTTGCAATTCGTGCTCATCTTTCAGGCCTTCATCGGTCATTCGTTTCTGGCACAATTCACATTTTTCCCATTCGGTTTTTGTTGCTTCATCGCCTCCAATATGGATGTACGTCGATGGGAAAAGTCCCATAACTTCTGTTAACACATCTTCCAAAAAGTTAAACGTTTCATCTTTCCCTGCACAGAAAATATGGGTGTTGGGCCAAACTTTACCCGGAGGAACAGGTTTGTATTCTCCGGTGCACGAATACTCGGGATAAGCTGCCAGCGCCGACATAACGTGAGCAGGCATTTCAATTTCAGGAATTACCGTTACATGTTTTTTTCGGGCGTATTCCACAATGTCTTTTACCTCTTCCTGTGTATAAAAACCGCCGTATTTTGGTTCGTTTTCTTTTACCGGCTCATTTCTCGATTTCCAATCCAAATCTTCGCGGTCGGCACGCCAGGCACCAACTTCAGTCAATTTCGGATATTTCTTTATTTCAATTCGCCAGCCCTGATCATCTACCAAATGCCAGTGAAATACATTCATTTTGTGCAGCGCCAGGTAGTCGATGTATTTGTAAATAAACTCAACAGGCATAAAGTGCCGCGACACATCAAGATGTAAACCGCGCCAGCCAAAACGAGGATAATCGGTAACATCCATGCAGGGTAGGGTAGTGCCGTCGGTCGATGTTAACAATTGCCAAATGCTTTGAACTCCATAAAATAAACCGGCAGTTGTGTTGGCATTCAGAAATACACGGTCGTTTTGAATAGAAAGTGTATAACCTTCGTTGCCGATTTTTGTGTCGAGTGGATTGTTGAGCTGGATAAGTATGTTTCCTTCTTTTTGAGTTGTAGGAGCTACAAACTCAGGTGTGATGCCGGCAGCGCTTTTCAAAATGTCCTTTGCCAGTTCGGAGAACTCCTTTTCTGTTTCATTTGTGATTTTAAAAAGTACTTTGGTGTTATCTGATATTTTAAAAACTCCGTCTTTTTTGACAACAGAAACGGGGCTTGGCACGATGTCGGCAGTTTGGGCAAACATTCCCAAACTTATCAGCATCGCTGCAATAAAAATAGATAGTCGCTTCATTCTTAAATTTTATAATTGATTTCTATGAATTAATAAACAGGTTCAATGGTAAAACTGTACTGGTAATCTTTTGCCGGAATCTGGTATTTCTGCATCGGTTGCGCACCCCACGAATTATCGCCGGCAACTCCCATTTGTATCAGGTCGGTACAGATAAAAACTCCGTCTTTTTTTACAATGTCGTTGGTGTGGCGATAGTCGCTGCTGTCTTCCATATCAAAATCTTCAATCGGGTTGTGTAACGTAGAAAATCCGACTGCCGGATTACCTGATATTTTTAAACCCAGGCCGTTTTCGTTTCTCAACTCAAACCATTGCACATCGGTTTTGTACCCGTTTTCCTGCGGACGAACGTAGTTGAAATACTGATCGGCCACTTTACTTTCGTAAAGACCAACAAAAGCACTGTGGTTGCGGTCGATGTAGTTTTCGTGTGGCCCGCGACCAAAATATTTCAGGTTATCGAAATTTACAGGCATTTCCCAACGAATACCAATTCGAGGAATATTTGGAAGCTTGGAATTCGTGGTTTCAAAGGTACTTGTAACTTCGATTTTTCCTTTACCGTCAACAATTTGAACGATAGACTGTGTTGCGTCAATTTCCTCAAATTTATATTTAGTGGTGAGGTAAATTTTGCTGTCTTCAGTTTGAACAGCAGTAACACTCACCGGCTCTAAGTTTCTTGAAACCTCACGCCAGATTCCCAGTCGGCCAAGCATATTGCTGCCTTTATCGTTGTCGTTGGCAGGGCGCCAGAAATTCACTTGCGGACCTTTTTGAATTAATTCAGTGCCATTCATTTTGTACGACGAAATTGTACCTGTGGCTTTATCAAAATCAATAGTGAATTGTTGTCCTGTAATGGTGAATTCGTTGTTTGTTTCTTCCAGTTTTAACTTCGGAGAATTGTTCTCAGGTTCTTCCGAACCGGAGCGAACTACTGTAACATTTATTTGAGGCTGGAATTGTTCGTGAGCCACTTCAAATCCTGCTTTTCTGAACGGTTTATCAACTTTTAGTTTTACCGAAAAATCGGTGTAGTATTGATAACTCTGCGGATCATCAAAATTAATTTTGATATTAGAATCAATTTCAACAGTGGTTGATTCTCCCGGTTTGAGGTTGATATTTTCCAGAACACCGGAACTCCAGTATTTGCCATCGCGAGTGGTCGTCCAGCTGATTTCGTAATCGCTCAGATCAATAAAATCAAACATATTGGTAATTCGGTAGCCTCTATCTTGTTTTTCAATTTTTATATTCTGGTAAGCATATTTTACTTCCCACATAGCCGGATGAGGTGTGTAATCTGCCGAAATAATTCCGTTGCAAACAAAGTTGTAGTCGGTTGGCATGTTATCGCCATAATCGCCACCGTACGACCAGAATTCTGTTCCGTCGTCAGCTTTTTTTACCAGTGCCTGATCAATCCAGTCCCAGATGTACCCCCCCTGCAACTGGTCGTTTCTGTCGCGGTTAAACACTTCCCACAAATCAACCAGGTTACCGTTGCTGTTTCCCATGGCGTGCGAATATTCACTAGAAATATAAGGTTTGGTCTGGTGTTTCGATCCATAATTTTCCAATGCCTGAACACTTGGGTATTGCGGGCAGAAAATATCAGTGTTATCCCCCATAATCGCACGCTCGTAATGAACCGGACGTGACGGATCGCGTTCTTTTATCGCTTTGTAAACGGCTGTGAAAACTTCACCGTCGCCGGCTTCATTTCCCATCGACCAAACAATAACCGACGGATGGTTTTTGTCGCGCTCAACCATTCTCATGTTTCTGTCGATATGTGCCGCTGTCCATTCCTTATTTTTGGCCAAAGAGTATTTACCGTAATACATTCCGTGCGATTCAATATTTGCCTCGTTGGTAACGTATAAACCGTACTTGTCGCACAGTTCGTAAAAACGCTCGTCGTTAGGGTAGTGGCTAGTACGCACCGCATTAATGTTGAATTGTTTCATTAATGCAATTTCTTTAATCATCGCTTCTTCGCTCACCACATGGCCTTTGTACTGATCGTGTTCATGACGGTTAACACCTTTTATGGTTACCGGAACTCCATTGATGTGAAATACCTCGTTAATGATCTCGACTTTGCGAAAACCAATTTTCGAACTCACTGCTTCCACGGTTTCACCTTCACTGTTTTTCAAACTAATTACCAGTGTGTATAAATTTGGTGTTTCTGCAGTCCATTTATTTACATTTGGAATATTACCTCCTGTAAAATGCACTGAAGTATTTCCCTTTTTATTGATTTTTACTTCTTCTTCGCGGCTCGATAAGGCATAACCTCCTTCATCAAAAATGTCGTATTTAACGGTATAATCTCCTGATTTTAACTTTGAAGTATGATTGCTTAAATCAACATCCAAACTAAACAGTCCGTTTGAGTATTCGGCATCAAGATCGGGTTTGGCAAAAAAGTCGCGGATACGAACTTTTGGTGTTGAATAAAGATAAACATCGCGCTCAATTCCGCTGATGCGCCAAAAATCCTGTGCTTCGAGGTACGAACCATCCGACCAGCGATACACTTCAGCTGCAACAACATTTTCGCCTTCTTTTAAATATTTTGTGATATCCCATTCGGCGGGGGTTTTACTGCCCTGTGAGTAACCCACTTTTTCTCCGTTAATCCACAAATAGAAAGCAGACTTAACAGCTCCAAACTGGATAAAAACCTGACGGCCGTCCCAGCTCTCCGGTATGGTGAATGTTCTGCGATAAGATCCTACAGGATTATAATCGTTTGGTACTTTGCCCGGTTCTGCCGGATAGATATCTTCTACAAACTTCATTTCCGGAGAAACAGGTCGTTTATAATCGGAGAATTCGTATTGATGGTTTACGTATATCGGGACACCATAGCCTTCTAACTCCCAGTTGGACGGAACGGGAATGTCATTCCATTTGGAAACATCGTAATCAGGTTTGTAAAAATCCACAGGTCGGTCGGCCGGTTTTTTTACCCAGTTAAATTTCCAGGTACCGCTTAATGTTTGGTAATAAACAGATTGATGCGGCTTTTGTGTAAACGCATCTGTAACCGAGCCAAACGGCATTAGGCTGGCGTGTGGCTTTTCTTTATTAATATCGAATATAGCAGGATTCTCCCAATCGGGGATTTGATTCTGTGCAAACAGAAAAGTAGAAGTTATAAGTAGGGTAAAAAGAACGCTCAGTTGTTTCATGGTTTTTAAAAATATTTTAAAGTTAATCCTATTTACGTTAATAAATTTCAAAGATACACTTTTTTGATGGTATAAAAATGGAACGATTTTTTGAAAATACACCTCTGTTAACAATATGTATGCCGTTTTACAAAATTGAGGATACGGATTGTGTTTTTAATTTGAGTTTAATATGTTGTATAACAGTGGTGTATAGGGTGCGGTGGTTCGTGTGGAATGATTTTAAAAAACATTAAATATTTGTGAGATTTAAAATATAATTCTACTTTCGTGCACGTACACGGAACATTGATTTTCGAAACTTTTAAAACTAAACTTGTAGCATGAAATTTGGAAAATATAGTTTTGGAGTGGGCGACCGCTTCAATCACGAAGGAGAGGCACAATTAAGTGCTTTAATCAAAGCGAATCAAAAAGGTATTGCGGTAACTCCGGTCTGGAACAAGTCGAATCGCGAACACGACATTGTACATTCCGAACCAACTGGCACACGTATTGAAGCCGATGCCGCGGTAAAAGCTTTGGCCTGGGAAAATCCTTATTTTGTTGATGCCGACCATATCAATCTCGGAAATGTAGACCGTTTTATCGAGCCAAGTAACTTTTTTACACTTGATGTGGCCATGTATATTGGAAACGAATCTTCAGCTGAGGATGTTGCGGCATTTAAGGAATCGTGCAAAGCGTTTGGAGAAACCGTTAGTATAACGGGTATTGAAGAATCCATTCAAATTACAGATAAATTATTAGAAGAGGTTGCCACAAAATACCTGGCAGCCATTAAAGAAGCCGGTAAAATTTACCGTCATATTGAAGCTGTAAAAGGAAAAGGCAACTTTGTAACCGAAGTTTCGATGGACGAAGTGGAAGCGCCGCAAACGCCGGTTGATATGTTTTTTATCCTGAAAATGATTGCCAACGAAAGTATTCCGGCACAAACAATCGCTCCCAAATTTACAGGTCGTTTTAATAAAGGTGTGGATTATGTGGGCGATGTTGAACAGTTTTCGAAGGAATTTGAGCAGGATGTATTAGTAATTGATTATGCCGTACAAGCATTTGGATTACCTGCTGATTTGAAACTCAGTGTACACTCGGGATCTGATAAATTCACGATCTACCCGATAATGGCGGAGATCATTAAAAAATACGATAAGGGAATTCACGTAAAAACTGCCGGAACAACCTGGTTGGAAGAAGTGATAGGTTTGGCTATTTCAGGTGACGAAGGTTTGGCTGCTGCCAAAGAAATTTATACAAAAGCGCTGAGCAGAAAAGAAGAACTTTGTGGTCCTTATGCTGATGTAATCGATATTGACGACTCAAAACTTCCATCGGTAGAAGAAGTTGAAAGCTGGACAGGCGAAAAATTTGGAAATACCTTACGTCATATTCCCGGGCATGCCGATTACAACCCAAATTTTCGTCAGCTAATTCACGTAGGCTATAAAGTGGCTGCCGAAATGGGCGAACGCTACACCGGATTGCTCGAAAAATATGCCGATGTGGTTGGCGGATGTGTAGAAGAAAATATCTACGAAAGACATTTAAAAAGATTATTCGATTTATAATATAACAGTACCCTTTTGGCTGTCGTCATCCCGAACGTCGGGAAATTTCTGATCAAGCGAAATGCTTCGATTAGAAAGTTCTCCCCTCAAGAGGGGAGATGTCGAAGACAGAGGGGTGAAGAGACAATAAAAATAGAATTACATGAAACAATTTATGGACAAAGATTTCCTTCTGCAGACCGATGTGGCAAAGGAACTATATCACAATCATGCGGCAAAAATGCCGATTTTTGATTACCACTGTCATATTAATCCGCAGGAGATTGCCGAGGATAAAGAGTATGATAACATCACACAAATTTGGTTGTATGGCGACCATTACAAATGGCGCGGAATGCGTACCAACGGCGTTGATGAAAAGTACTGTACAGGAAATGCCAGCGATTGGGAAAAATTTGAAAAGTGGGCCGAAACAGTACCACACACTTTGCGAAATCCGCTTTTTCATTGGACACATCTGGAATTGAAGAAATTCTTCGGAATCGATAAGGTTTTGAGTCCGGCAACGGCAAGAGAGATTTGGGAAGAATGTAATGCCAAATTACAAACACCTGAATATTCGTGCCGTGGAATTATTAAAATGGCCAATGTACATACCATTTGTACCACTGATGATCCGGTTGATTCGCTGGAATATCACCGTGCCATAAAAGCTGATGGTTTCGAAACAGCTGTTCTTCCGGCATGGCGACCTGATAAAGCGATGGCGGTGGAAAATGCGGTATCGTATAACGACTATTTGAGCCAGTTGGAGGAAGCTGCCAATATCAACATTAAAAACTTTGGCGATTTAATGGATGCACTGGACGATCGTCACGAGTTTTTCCATCAGAATGGTTGTCGTTTGAGCGACCATGGTGTTGAAACAATTTTGGCAGAAGATTACACCGAAGCTGAAATTGAAAAGATATTCAGCAAAGTTCGTAAAGGCGGTACACTTACAAAAGAAGAAGTGCTTAAATTCCAGTCGTGCATGTTGTACGAGTTCGGAATTATGGATCACTCGCGTGGGTGGACGCAACAATTCCACATCGGCGCTTTACGCAACAACAATACTCGTTTGTTCAATAAACTTGGTCCTGATACAGGTTTTGATTCGATTGGCGATTTTGATATTGCACGTCCACTTTCAAGATTGCTGGATCGTTTGGACATGGAGAACAAATTATCGAAAACGATTTTATATAACCTGAATCCACGCGATAACGAGCTGATGGCAACTATGATCGGAAATTACCAGGATGGTTCTGTTCCCGGAAAAATGCAGTATGGTTCAGGCTGGTGGTTCCTCGATCAGAAAGACGGCATGGAAAAACAAATGCAGGCATTATCGAACCTTGGTTTGTTAAGTCGTTTTGTGGGGATGTTAACCGATTCGCGCAGTTATCTGTCGTACACACGTCATGAATATTTCCGTCGTACCTTGTGTAATTTGCTGGGTAACGATGTTGAAAATGGCGAAATTCCATATGATATGGAACTGTTGGGAAGCATGGTTGAAAATATCTGTTTCAATAACGCAAAAGCGTATTTTAATTTTTAGTAAAAACAATTTGATTTTAAGGCAATCATGTGGGATATTTAAGCAGAAATGTATCTTTGCAATCGATTGCATAAAATAATAAACTAAATCATGGCAAAATTGGATATTAAATCAAAATCTGAATGTACATACGACTGTATTTCTCTTGGTGAAGTTATGCTAAGACTCGATCCGGGAGAAGGCAGAATAAGAACAACCCGTCAGTTTCGTGCCTGGGAAGGTGGTGGCGAATATAACGTGTCGCGTGGTTTGAGAAGATGTTTTGGAAAGAAAACGGCTATTATTACCGCACTTGCCGACAATGAAGTTGGTGCCCTGATTGAAGACTTTATGCTTCAGGGCGGTTTGGATACGCAATTCGTAAAATGGGTAGACTACGACGGTTGTGGACGTACGGTTCGTAACGGATTAAATTTTACGGAAAGAGGATTTGGTATTCGTGGCGCAAAAGGTGTTTCCGACCGTGGAAATACAGCTGCATCGCAATTAAAACCCGGTGATATCGACTGGGAATATATCTTTGGAACATTGGGCGTTCGCTGGATGCATACCGGTGGAATTTTTGCAGCGCTTTCTGAAACGGCAGCAGAAACTGTTATCGAAGCAGTAAAAATTGCCAAAAAGTACGGTACCATTGTTTCGTACGATTTGAACTACCGTCCATCGCTTTGGAAAGCCATTGGAGGCGAAGCAAAAGCACAGGAAGTAAACCGTGAGATTGCCAAATATGTGGATGTAATGATCGGTAACGAAGAAGATTTTACGGCTTGTTTAGGATTGGAAATTGAAGGTAACGACGAAAATCTGAAAGAGCTGGATTTAACCGGGTATAAAAACATGATAAAATCAGCCGTATCCGAATTTCCAAACTTCAAAGTAATTGCCACTACATTACGTACAGTAAAAACTGCAACCGTAAATTCATGGGGAGCAATTTGTTATGCCGATGGTGTAATTCACGAAGCTCAACACCGCGAAGATCTTGAAATTATGGACCGTGTTGGTGGTGGCGACAGCTTTGCGTCAGGTTTAATTTATGGTTTCCTTGAGTTTAACGACGGTGCAAAAGCAGTAGAGTATGGTGCCGCACACGGCGCATTGGCAATGACAACTCCGGGAGATACAACCATGGCAACTTTATCGGAAGTAGAAAAAATAATTGGTGGCGGAAGCGCTCGTGTTGACCGCTAGATAAGGCAAAAGATAAAAGGACAAAGGCAAAAGTAGAACTTTGTCGGAGTTAAATATAAATAAATCCGTGCTTTAGCACGGGGGTAAAAGATTAACGTTCTTTAATCCCGTAGGGATTTGATTTTGGTAATCCCGTCCTTTAGGGCGGGGAACAAAAAGGAGTTTGCGGAAGACGGCGCATCCAAAAAAGCAGTTTGAAAATAAACTGTTGCATGCGCCGTAATTATAGAAAGTTGATTAAAACACCGTACTAAAATATTTTTTGGGTAAAAGAAAATTACCCCCTGATTTTTCAAGTAAATTGAAAAATCTTGTCCCCCTTTTTCGGGGGGGGACAAACGGAGTCTGGAAAAGCCGGACACCTAATGTAAGGAAATACTGAATCAAGAATAAAAGAAATGGCAAGATTTTCAAGAATAGAAGTAGCATTAACAATGAAAGAAACCGGTATGGTGCCGGTGTTCTATCATCAGGATATAGAAGTTTGTAAGGCAGTGGTAAAAGCGTGTTATGACGGTGGTGTACGTTTGTTCGAATTCACTAACCGCGGCGATTTTGCTATTGATGTATTTGCTGAACTGAATAAATGGACAATTAAAGAATGTCCTGAAATGATTATGGGAGTTGGCTCGATCGTTGATGAGGCAACAGCTGCCATGTACATTGCTATGGGAACCAACTTTGTGGTTGCGCCGCTAATCGACGAAGCTACTGCAAAAGTTTGCAACAAACGCAAAATTGCCTGGAGTCCGGGTTGCGGATCGGTAACAGAAATTGGCCGTGCACACGAACTGGGTGCCGAGGTGGTTAAAATCTTCCCGGGTTCGCAAGTTGGAGGACCAAGTTTTGTTAAAGCTGTGAAAGGACCGATGCCTTATGCCAGCATCATGCCAACCGGAGGTGTATCGCCTGATGAAGCCAACCTGAAACAATGGTTTGATGCCGGTGTAACTTGTGTGGGAATGGGCTCGCAGTTGTTCCCGAAAGAGGTGCTGGCCGAAAAGAATTATGATTATATTACCGAAAAATGTGCAGAGGCATTAAAGATTATCGGTGACTTAACGACATAAAAAGTAGCCCGAATGGGCGAAACACTAAATCAATTTTATCTAATGAGAACTAAAATTCTTAAAGCTTTTTCTTTGGTTTTTGTGGTGGTATTTCTTCTGGGATGCACCGAAACCAAACAACATAAAGTCTTAAAACTGGCTCACGGCCTCGACCCGACTCACCCGGTACACAAAGGGATGGAGTTTATGGCCGAGCGTCTGGCTGAAAAATCGGGTGGAAAACTCACTATCGATATTTATCCAAGCGGACAGTTGGGATCTGAGCAGCAATGTGTAGAATTATTGCAGATCGGAAGTTTGGCAATTACCAAAGTTTCGGCGGCAGTAATGGAAAGTTTTACACCAAAATTTAAAGCCTTGGGTCTGCCTTATGTTTTCCGCTCGAAAGAACATTCATTTAAAGTTTTTGACGGAGAAATAGGTAAAGAATTGTTGTTGGGAACTGAAGAATACTGGATTCGTGGTTTGTGTTTTTACGATGCCGGTTTTCGTAGTTTTTACACCATCGACAAGCCTATAAATACCCCTGACGATTTAAAAGGTTTAAAAATCAGGGTGATGAAAAGTCAGAGCGCCATGGAAATGGTACGTGCTTTGGGTGGTTCGCCAACACCGATTTCGTGGGGTGAATTGTACACCGCACTACAAAGTGGAGTAGTGGACGGCGCTGAAAACAACGAGCCGAGTTTATACACTTCGCACCATTACGAGGTTTGTAAACAATATTCATTAGATGAACATACTTGTGTCCCCGATGTGTTGATCATCAGTACAAAAGTGTGGAACAGTTTAACCGAGCAGGAACAAAAATGGTTGCAGGAAGCTGCCGACGAATCGGTTCCAGTGGAACGGAAATACTGGGCAGAATCGGTTGAAGAATCGTTGCGAATTGTTCAGGAGAATGGTGTTAAAATCAATTATCCCGACAAAGAACTATTTGCAAAGAAAGTTGCCCCGTTATTGGAGAAATACAGACAAGACGAAGTTTTGGGCGATATTCTGCGACGTATCGAAGCCGTTAAATAGAAACCGATAAGAATTAGATTATGACTATCAGAGAAAAAATAGATAAAGTAATCGAGATCATATTGGTTTCGATTATGAGCATATTGGTACTTGATGTACTGTGGCAGGTTTTTAGCCGCTATGTTTTGGCCGCACCAAGTTCGTTTACCGACGAACTGGCCGGGTTTCTTTTAATTTGGGTAGGAATGTTGGGGGCTGCTTATGTGGCCGGAAAAAACGAACACCTTGCCATCGACCTGATGTTGCAAAAAATGAAGGGTGCAAAAAAACGCCGTCTGCAAACGTTTATTAATGCGCTGGTTGGCCTTTTTGCGCTGTTTGTAATGGTTGGAGGCGGAACGTGGCTGGTTTACACTCGTTTTTACCTAAACGTAAAATCGGCTGCACTGGCCTTGCCGCTGGGGTATGTCTACCTCATTGTGCCGCTTAGCGGACTGCTTATAATTTATTATGCTATTGATAATTCACTGAACCAAAATATTGAAGAGTAATGGAATTTTTAGGAGTAATTGTACTTGTAGTAAGCTTTATAATTTTACTTGTAATTGGAGTTCCCATTGCTATCAGTATTGGAATTTCAGGGATTTTAACCATGTTGGTAACCATTATGCCGGTGGCTGCTGCAACAACCTTTGCGCAACGAATGGCAACGGGGCTTGACAGTTTTGCACTGCTGGCCATTCCGTTTTTTATATTGGCGGGGAATATAATGAACAAGGGTGGGATAGCCATCCGGCTCATTAATTTTGCTCGGGTTTTGGTTGGTCGCTGGCCTGCCGGACTGGCATTCGTGAATGTTTTTGCAAACATGCTTTTTGGTGCCATTTCAGGTTCGGCTGCTGCTTCGGCTTCGGCAATTGGCAGTATTATGATGCCCGAAATGAACAAAGAAGGTTACGACAAAAACTTTAGTGCTGCGGTAAACATTACGTCGGCAACAACAGGTTTGTCAATTCCGCCAAGTAATATCCTCATTGTATACTCGCTGGCAAGTGGTGGTGTTTCCATTACTGCGCTTTTCCTTGCCGGCTATGCTCCGGGTATTTTAACCGGATTGGCAATTATGGCCGTGGCAATGGGAATGTTTTCGTACAAACATTTTGGATTTAAAGGAATGGTGCGCAACCTAGGTAAATTCTTTGCCGTTATTGCATCGCTTGCCCTGGTTATTGTTGGATTGATTAAAGTAAACAGTGCTTTCTCTGCAGGAGTAGCTACAGCTATTTATGGCGGAATCGGCGCGTTGTTCCTGGGAGGAATTGTCTATTACGGCAGCAAACATAAAAGAGGGGCGCTAAATGCCTTAAAAACACTTTGGAGGGCATTCCCGAGTTTAATGATGCTTGTAATTGTAATCGGTGGTATTGTAGCCGGTTTCTTTACAGCAACCGAAGCTTCGGCAGTGGCAGTTTTATATGCGCTGATCCTTGCATTTATTTACCGCGAAATGACCTTAAAAGATCTTCCTGATGTTATTCTACGCTCGGTAAAGACCACAGCGTTTGTGTTGTTACTCGTTGCAACTTGTATCGGTCTGTCGTGGATTATGGCCTACGAAAATATTCCGCAAAACGTAAGTGAAGCTTTGTTGGCATTAAGCGATAACAAATTTGTGATTTTACTGATCATTAATATGATTCTGCTGTTTGTGGGGGTGTTTATGGACATGACTCCGGCAGTGTTGATCTTTACACCGATATTTTTACCTATCGTTACGAATTTAGGATTGGAACCTGTTCATTTCGGAATTATCATGGTACTGAACCTGAGTGTAGGTTTGGGAACGCCTCCGGTTGGATCGCTGTTATTTATCGGATGTAGCGTAAGCCAGGTAAAAATTGAAACGGTGATAAAACCACTTATCCCAATGTTTATAGCAATGATCGTTTGTTTATTGCTGGTAACTTACATTCCAGAAATTTCGATGTGGTTACCCAAAACGCTGGGATTCTAGAGACTTAAAATTTGTGTTTTATATTGGCTCCGAGGAGTTAATATAAAACACAAATCTCAATACTTTCCATATTTTCGCCTCCATGAAGTTATTCGTTTTTGATTTGGATTTTACCCTTTGGGATGCCGGAGGAACCTGGTGCGATGCCACAAATCCGCCGTATTACTGGAAAGACGGAGTTTTACTCGATCAGTCGAACAGCATTATAGAATTGTATCCCGATGTAATTCCGGTATTGGAGGAATTAAAAAGAAACAACCGAAAAATTGCTGCAGCCTCGCGTACTTTCGAACCTACGTGGGCGCAGGATCTGCTACACCTGTTTGATATTGATAAGTATTTCGATCTGAAAGAAATATATCCGAGTAGCAAAATTCAGCATTTCGCAAAAATCAAAAAGCATTTTGGATTTGATTACTCCGATATGGTTTTTTTCGACGACGAACACCGTAACATTCACGAAGTTGGTAAACTGGGTGTTGAAGCGGTATTGGTAAACGATGGAATCGACAAAAATAAGGTTCTCGACTACCTGAAGTAAACACCTTATGAATCTTTACCTCCGCTTCTCAGTATTTTGGCAGGTAAAAATCAGCAAATTGCCTGCGTTTATCAGCATCGGAAAAACGATTTAGTTGATCATCAAATGTATTTTTGTAAAATACAAACCCAATTTAGTTAGTAAATAAATGCGCAAGTTAAGTTACTTAACGAATTAAGTGAAAAAATCCCGGAGTGGACGCCGGGATTTTTTTGTTACTCAGGTAACTAAATTCTGTAAAAAAAAGAGTGCTCACGGACGCGAGCACTCTTTTAATTTTATATCGTAAATAGTTTTTACAAAGTCACCGAAGTACTTGTGTTACCAGCTTTTTGCGAGATGTATTCCAGTTTAACTTCGCCTTTTCCCTGAACAATAAATTCATACTCCGCACTGCTGTGTCCGGGTATTGCAAAGAATTGTACTTCAGGTTTATGTTCTTTGTAAGATACCTGATCGAGGCGATAATCGTTAATTTTTCCGCCGGCAATTACTTTGGCTCCGGTAACTTTCAGGTGGTCGATGGTATACAATTTATCGTTGACTGCCTGGGCGGTCATGGTAGATAAACCGTTTTTGTTTTCAAGCCTTACGCGAATTCGTTTCAGGTTATTATCCAGGTCTTTCACCTCGAAAACCTCCATTTCAACCTTTGGTGTTTCGTTGGCTGCCAGCAATACTACCGATGCATTACGGTGCACGAGATCGGGCAACATAAACGGATGAGGCAAACGCGAGCTCATTTTTACCCAACCACCAATTTCTATTTCACCGTATACCGGGTGGTTATACGGATGCCAGTCTTTGTACAGTTCGCCCTGAACAACATTGTCGTTAAACTTCATCTGTTCACGGTCGCGTTCAGCGCGGCTTGTATTGCCACCCGCTGCCGGTTTATCACTTTTCTCTTTATAAGTTTGCTGCTCTTCGCGCATAAAAAGTTCGCCAACAAAGGTATACGAACCGTGCACAAAGAACATCTGTCCGTCGGAATCGCCAAAAGTCGGATATAAATCGAACGAAGACATATAAACATATCCCGGAGTAATTTTTATGGCTTCTTTTCCGATTACATCGTAAGCAGTAATATCCGATGCCGGAAGTATAGTAGTATTGTCAGCAGGAACACGCAACCACATACCGCCCGAGTTGTGGAACGAAAAGTTTACAATGATGTTGGGATGTTTGGCTGCAAATGCATCAACCGCTTTAATTCCAACTCCTGAAAACGGGAAGTTACCTGCTCCGCGCTGTACATACGGTGGCTGCCAGTGGAAACCCCAGTTACGGTTCGGATCAAGATAACCTTCTGCATCTTCGTTAAATTTTCCGTCACCATCGTTATCAATTCCTTCCGAACCCAAAATGGTGTATTCACCTTTTTCTCCGGGTTTAACACGAACCATAATTCGCGGATCTTCCGGATCAGCTTTATAATTTCCGTTCGGATCTTTTATACGCATCTGGCAAATGCTGCCGTCGCCATCCAGATCATCCGGAGCATCTTCATCAAATAATCCGTCGCCATCGTCATCTTTTGGTACTCGAATACTCCGGCTTGAACTAGGGGTGTGCGCATCTTTAAAAAAGTGGTTGCGACCATCAACATTTACCACCGGAATAATGTAATGTACGTTGCTGTCGACAGCTTTGGTAACCTGCTCATTGGTACCGTATTTTGTCAACAACATATAGGCGTAATACAGACACACTTCACCAGCCTGAATTTCGTTTCCGTGAATGTTTCCATCTACCCAAACACCCGGTTTGTCATGTTCTGCACCGGTTTTTTTGTTATTGATGGTAAGTGCATAAATCTTTAAACCTTCTTCACTTTCACCAATCGATTCCAGTTTTGTCAGATCGGGGTAAGCTTCGTGAAGCACTTCCAATGCCTTTACCACATCATCATAATCGTAATAACGATCGAAACGAAGTGGCACTTCTATCTTTGGCTCAGTTCCGGCAAATACCGTTGCAGCCAATGAAAATATTGCTAATAATGAAAATATCTTGCGTATCATGATTAACCTCCAATTTTAATTTGTTCAACTACATCGGTAAATACAGCCGATTCAATTCCGGCAGTAATACTTTTGTTTTTGTTTGCTTTCAATAACCAGGTATATTTTTTCACCTGGTTAGCGCCAATCGCTCCAACGGGCGTGCGCAGTTTGCCTTCAAGTAATTCCATATCGCCCTCGAGTGTTACAATTACAGGAGCAGGCTGGCCGTTTCGTTGTCCCATTGAAATCGGGTACGGAAGTGCACCGTTGTTGGCTACATAAAGCTCTAGTTTGTAAATACCGCCACCCATATCGGTTACCTTTTTGTCGGCAATGGCAAAATCAGGAAGTTCGGTTGACAAATGCAGCAACCAAGGCAATTGTGTTGCAGCCAGCGATTCGATCTTTTCTGCTTTTGGAGTTGTTTCAATATAAGGTGCAAAACCTCCAACTTCCACTTCGTCAAAATCAGGATGATCTACTTTTGTCCAGGCCACAAATCCGGCTCCATCCAGTTCACTCTCAGAATAGGCCAGCAATGCTTTTTCTTTATCGCCTGATTCATCTTTTTTAGCCGGTGCAGCTTTCTTTTCTTTCTCTTTCGAATCGGCACTCTCGTCACTTTCCGCTTCTTTTACCTTTGGAACCGAGAACAAACGCATACTAAACGAAGGAACTCCCAAGTGGTAGTAGGCCCACAATTCAAACGAACCGTCTTTGGCCGGAGTCGGATCCAACGTTTCAGTACTAAAATCTTTGCCTTTCAAGTATTTTTTATAATCCTCGGCGTACTTTTTATAAAAAACAAGATCGTCCTCCAACGGATTTAAAGCAGGCCCCAGGCTCAGGTAACTTGCCACCAGCGAAGTGGTTACTTCCGTGCCTTCAGGAACAACAGTTTTAAACAATTCTTTGGCTTCGTCCATTGTGTAGGTTTTGCTGGCATCGGCATTTAACATGCTGGCATAACGTCGCGGAATTTTAATCCTGTCGAGGTTGGCATCACCTTTTCGTCCTCCTTTTGGCGGAACCAGGCAGAAGTTTGAATTACCCAGCGTGTACACCATTGCAATTTCAGGGCGGTCGTAGATAAAACGCAAAATACCATACACCTCAGGTGTTTGTCCGGCAAATAATCCGGCATCTTTATTCTCATATGGGAAAAGATGCGGAAAACCAATACCAACGTTAATTCCGCCTACGGCATCTTCGTTGTATTTTCCATCCTTGTCGTTATCGATACCTTCCGTAAGCACTTTATATGTTCCGCGCTCGCCTTTTTGTTTATCGGCTTTTTTCATTAGCCTCGCGTCGCTGTCCGAAACAATATAGCTGCCTTCAATACTTTTAATACGCATTTGAGTGATCAGTCCGTCGCCGTTCAAATCGTCGGGACCATCTTCTCCAATCGCTTCGTCTCCGTCGTTATTTATTTTGAATTGGTTGGTAGTCTGCCCGGTTTTTAAAGCTGAAAAATAAACAGCTGCAGCATCAGGATTGGGCTGTGGCATGATGTACCATTTTACATCTTTGGTATAAGCTGTTGAATCGAGCAGCATCTTTGCCAGAAACAACGCACCTTCCGATGCCAGTGGTGCATCACCTTCAAAGTTGGCACCAACAAAAATTGCCGGAACATCGCTGAGGTTTGCGCCAATCTCTAAAACGGTAATTGGTTCGCCTCCCGGACTTTCGGCAATGGTGTGCAGTTTTGCATTTCCCGAAGAAAATCCTTTTAACAGTTGCTGAATCTCCCGGTTGGTGTGGTATTTGCCAAACCCGGTGTCAGACTGTGCTTTAAGACCGGAGCTCATAAAAATAAGCATCCCGGAAAAGCACAAATAAAGTAGTTTTTTGACCATAATAAATGTGTTTTTCTTTAAATGTATTATGCAGTTAATTTATAAATTACCTATGGTTGTTATTTTTCCAGATTATTAGAAATCTGTTCTGAATCCGTGGAGTAAATTACACTTTTTTATTAAAAATGTTATGTTTTGCTGACAAAAACTGATAATGTGTTTCTCTAAGGTGACAATTGTCATGAACGAGCCTGACTATGGTTTATTCAGAAAGTATAAAATCTGTAGAACATGGTATTGTTATTCCTATTAATAAACATAACTTTACAGGTACTAAACCAATAAATCGAATAAAATGAAGCAGTCAGTTTCTCTACTACGATCATTCATCTTTATGTTTTTCTTTTTTGCATTTTCTGTAACCGTTTTTGGTAAAACAGAAATTACCAGGCTGGTTTGCGAGTATCACACCAATCCTGTAGGTATCGATGTCGTTCAACCACGTTTAAGCTGGCAACTGGTTTCCGATGCGCAGAATGTTACACAAACGGCTTACGAAATAAGGGTGGCCGAAACAGCCGCCGGTTTATCGAAAACGTCGCAACAGGTCTGGAATTCAGGAAAGGTAGAATCCGATCAGTCGGTGAATGTCGTTTATGGCGGACCTGAACCGGAATCGATGAAACGCCTTTACTGGCAAGTTCGGGTGTGGGATAACAGTGGAAAAGTCAGCAATTGGGGCGAGCCGGCCTATTGGGAAATGGGAATTCTGGAGCCGGAACTCTGGAAAGCTTCATGGATTACTTTGCCCAACGAACCTGAATCTGAAGACTCGAAACCGGCACAATACTACCGCAATGAATTTTCAATTGCCAAAACAATAAAATCAGCACGGGCTTATGTTACGTCTCATGGGCTGTATCAGCTGTTTTTGAACGACGAAAAAGTGGGCGACCAGTTATTTACACCGGGCTGGACCAGTTACAATAAACGTTTACAATACCAGACTTACGATGTAACTGAACTGTTGAAGAAAGAAAATGCTGTAGGCGTTGTTTTGGGAGATGGCTGGTATCGCGGAAATATTGGCTGGAGTAGTGCCGATGGGTATTATGGAAATAATCTGGCGCTGTTATTCCAGCTAAAAATTGATTATTCCGACGGAAGCAGCGAGTGGATAGTTAGCGACAAAAACTGGAAAGTGAAAAATGGCCCGATGCTGAAATCGGATATTTACAATGGTGAGTCGTACGATGCCCGCCTAGAATTAAACGGTTGGGCAGGCACAGGATATAACGAAAGCGGCTGGAAGAGTGTGGACGAAATTGATGCGCCAAAAGATATTTTGATTGCTCCGCAGGGCGTGCCTGTAAAAGCTGTTGAAGAGATCAAACCCATCGAGTTTATTACCACGCCAAAAGGTGAAATCGTGTACGACATGGGCCAGAATATGGTGGGCTGGGTGCGTATTAGAATGAAAGGCAAAGCGGGGCAAAAGGTGCAGCTAAAATTTGCCGAAGTGCTGGATAAAGAGGGGAATTTTTATACAGCCAATTTACGCTCGGCCGAATGTACTGATACTTATATTTTCGGAAAAGATGGCGAAGCGGTTTACGAGCCAAAATTTACGTTTCACGGATTTCGTTATTTGCAGTTGATCGGTTTTGATGAAGTTCCGTCGAAGGAAGACATTACCGGAGTGGTAATTTATTCGGATATGGAACCAACGGGAACATTTGCCTGTAACGATGAAATGATAAACCAGCTGCAGCACAATATTAAGTGGGGACAAAAAGGGAACTTTTTGGATGTGCCAACCGACTGCCCGCAGCGTGACGAGCGTTTGGGCTGGACAGGCGATGCACAGGTGTTTAGTATGACTGCCGGTTACAATTTTAACGTGGCTGCTTTTTATACCAAGTGGATGAAAGATGTGGCCACCGATCAATTAGAAAATGGTGTTATTCCGCATGTTATTCCCGATGTGTTAAAAGGGCAGGGTGGTGCCACCGGTTGGGCCGATGTAGTGGCTGTAATTCCGTGGTCGGTGTATAAAATTTATGGCGACACCCGTATTCTGGAAGAAAGTTATCCGGCCATTACCAAGTGGGTTGCTTATATGAACAAACGGGCCGGTGACGATTACTTGTGGACGGGAGATAGTCATTTTGGCGACTGGCTGGCTTTTGCAACTACAAATTCGGATTACCCGGGTGCTACTACCGAAAAAGACCTGCTGGCAACTGCCTACTTTTATTACACCACAACCTTGACTGCTAAAATCGCCCAGATAATTGGCAAACCACAGGATGCTGAAAAGTACAAGCAACTAGCCGCAAACATAAAACAAGCTTTTAACAAAGAATTTGTAACGCCGAACGGACGGCTTGTTTCACACACACAAACGGCTTATGTAATTGCGCTTGCATTTGGCATTTTACCTGATGATATTGTTGATGCAGCTGCTGATTACCTGGCAAAGGACGTGGAGAAATTCAAACACCTGACCACCGGATTTTTAGGTACGCCGATTTTATGCCCGACACTTTCGGCAATTGGTCACGACGATCTGGCTTACCTCCTGCTGAACCGCAAAGAATACCCGTCGTGGTTGTACCCGGTTACGCAGGGTGCCACAACAATTTGGGAGCGCTGGGACGGACAAAAGCCCGACGGATCTTTCCAGGATGTGGGAATGAACAGCTTTAATCATTACGCCTATGGTGCCATTGGCGAGTGGCTGTACGATCATGTGGCCGGTATAAAAGTGGATGAAAATAATCCGGGGTATAAAAAGTTTGTACTGGCTCCGCATCCGGGAGGTGGTTTAACAACTGTGGCTGCCTCGTTTAATTCGGTTTACGGAACGATAAAGTCGGATTGGAAGATCAGCGAAGGACAAATGACTTACACTGTTGAAGTTCCTGCAAACACTTCTGCCCAGGTAGTTCTGCCAAAAGCAAAAGTGGCCGATGTTACAATGACCGATGACCTGAAATCAGGGGTGAAACAGACAGGGACGGACGTAACGGTTGCGGTAGGATCGGGGACGTATTCGTTTACTTATCCGATGGGGGAATAGAATTGAATTGATTTTTTGTAGCCCTTACGGACTACGCTTTTACTTACCGGACCTTCAGTCCTAATATGTTGTAGGGGCAAAGCCCCGGCACATAATAACATCGTCAGTAAAGGCGATGACTTAATACCAAAAAAGCCCCATTCTGTATTCACGTATCATATACAGAACGGGGTTTTAGCATTTTTTCCATTGGAATTATCAATCGAATAGAATCACCATAAAAAATATTTATTAGTCTTTTTCTCGTCCATTCGATTTTTTCTTCTACTTTTGCAACATTGTTGCATTTGAGATGGTTTTGCATTTATGAAGTCAGTCGAAATATTAAATAGTCATAAGCTCAAACGAACCAGTTGTCGCGAAGGAATAATTGACGTTGTAATGGAAGCCGGTGAGGCGCTCTCTGAAAACGAGATCAGGGAACGACTTGCAGGGAACTACGACCGTACCACTTTTTACCGTTCGTTTAAAACGCTGGTGGAGCATCATATTATTCACAAAATCGTAATCGATAATCAACTGGTAAAGTATGCACTCGATGATCAGGTAACACATAAATATGCTCATGCACATTTCTATTGCAACACGTGTAATACCGTAAAGTGTTTGGACAATTTACCGGTACAACACTATAACCTGCCCGACGGTTACGCTGAAGAAGAAACCGAAGTTTTAATAAAAGGAACTTGTTCTGTCTGCAAAGATCAGGCTTAATCTGTGAGTAATTTAAAAATACATATAGCCCTTGTGTTCCTGGGAATTTTCGTTTTCCCAATCGCTTATCAGCCGTATCATATTGTCAGGCATCATTCCGAAAAGGCAGATTGTCATCATGAATGTTGTCATCTGGTACATGATGAACCTGATGGTGTAACTTTTAAAGACAACTCCGGAGAGGAAGAGAGTTGCCCAATTTGCGATTATCACTTTCCGGTTAAGGACTTACCAAAGCCTTTATTTTTTACGGCTGCCATTCCAATCGTACAGAATTCGCTTGTTGAAATCGAAATAAAACGGGCCTGCAAACAGGTCATTTCCACAAAAACACCGCGTGCACCTCCTGTGTGCTAACATACCAGTGTATTAGTTTTTTAGGTGAATTTTTAATCTCAATTATTTTATATGAGAAAGTTTGTCATGCTGGTAATTTGCATGATCTTTTTACATGGCCATATGTTTGGTCAATCCGGTTTTGTACTTAACGGGCTGGTTGTTGATGAAAACAACGATCCTTTACCCGGTGCATCGGTGTTGTTGTATCCGATTGAAAAAGGAACAGTTACCGATGCCAACGGGCAATTTGTTATGAACAAGTTGCCGGAGGGAAGCTACATGCTCGACATATCGTTTGTTGGTTATAAAAATTGTATAGACACCGTTTTAGTCAACAAAAATATTGCTTACAAAACGCAGCTGGAAGTTGCCAATTTAAGTTTGCAGGAAGTTGTTGTGACCGATAATTATGCGGAAAACCGGAAAAAGGAAGAAGCGCTTAATATTGAAGTTGTGAATGATACCTACTTGAAACAAAATTTGGGTGGCAGCCTGATGAGTTCCCTGGAAAGATTACCCGGAGTGACCACCATCGATATTGGATCAGGACAATCAAAACCGGTAATTCGTGGTCTTGGATTTAATCGTGTTGTTGTGGTGGAGAATAACATTAAACACGAAGCTCAGCAATGGGGAAGCGACCATGGTTTGGAAATCGACCAGTATGCAGTTGATAATGTGGAGGTGATCAAAGGTCCGGCGTCGTTAATGTACGGATCGGATGCCATTGGCGGAGTGATCGACATGAATAACAGAAAGCTGCCTGCCCCGAATTCGTTTGGTGGAAGTGTTGACCTGACCGGAAAAACGAATAATGCATTACTGGGAACTTCCATCTCGTTGTACGGACGGAAAGACTGGTTTTTTGCCAACCTGCGTGCTACTTATATCGATTATGGCGACTACAAAGTACCGACCGATAGTGTTGATATTTATTCCTATCGTGCAGCCTTACACAACAATTACCTGCGAAATACGGCGGGTAACGAAAAGAACCTGCACCTTACGCTTGGTATCATTCAAAATGGGTTTCAGAGTAAACTGTTTGTGAGTACGGTAAACAGCAAAAGTGGCTTTTTTGCCAATGCACACGGTTTAGAACCCCGTAATGTGGATACCGATTTGCACGACAGTTCAAACCGTGATATCAACTATCCGTACCAGAACGCCAGCCATTTTAAAGTGGTAAATACCACGCACTACAAATGGGATGCTTCAAAACTTGAAATGGATTTGGGTTTTCAGCGTAATTTCAGGCAGGAGTGGAGTGCGTATGTGAGCCACGGTTATATGCCGCCGGTTTTCCCTGATACCTTATCATTCAATCCGGATCTGGAGCGCGAGTTTGAAAAATATGTGTACTCGGGAAATCTTAGGTTTTCGCATCAGGTAAACGAGAAGAACCAGTTGGTAACAGGCATAAACAGCGAGTTTCAGGACAACCGGATCGACGGACGCGGATTTATTATTCCGGCCTACCAACAATTCAGCATAGGCGGATTTGTTTTTGCAAAACACAAGTTCTCGGAACAAAGTCGTCTGCAACTGGGCGTGCGTTACGATTACGGAACGATTGAGACTGACGAGTATTATGACTGGTTTCCATCGCCGGTGGGTGAAGACGAAAATTCCAATTTGGAGTACCTTCAGCGTGCCGGAAATATCGACCGCACTTTTTCGAATTTAACATGGTCGGTGGGCTACAATTACGATATGGAGCATTGGACATTAAAAACCAATGCCGGTAAAAGTTTTCGTATGCCCATTGCAAAAGAGCTGGCAGCAAATGGGGTAAATTATCATCGCTTTAGTTACGAAGTGGGCGATCCTGATCTTTCGCCTGAAATTTCATACCAGTTGGACCTGGGAGTGGAATACCATTCAAAACGATTGGCAGTCGGAGCCACGCCTTTTCTGAATTACTTCGATAATTACATTTACCTGAATCCGAGCTCCGAATTCGACAGGCTTTACGGAAACGGTAACCAGGTATTCTACTATACCCAAAGCAGGGTGCTGCGCTACGGTGCCGAGCTGCATGCCCATTACGAATTGCTGCCTGATTTACAATTGGGAGCGATGGTTGAATATGTGTATTCGGAACAGTTGTCGGGAGAGAAAAAAGGCTACACTTTGCCCTTTTCGCCACCGGCGTCGGCGATTATCAACCTAAAATATCAGAAGAAAAAGTTTGCGTTTGCCGAAAATGCCTATGCTTCTGTCGACCTAAGAATAACGGCGCCTCAAAACCGCATTGTTCCTCCTGAAGTAACTACCGACGGTTACCGGGTAGTTAACATCGGTGCCGGGGGCGAAGTGGAAATTTTTAATCAGAAAGTAAACGTTTCAATGCAGGTGCAAAACCTGTTCAATACCAACTATTTTAAACACACCAGCTTTTACAGGCTGATAAATGTACCCGAAGCGGGAAGAAACATTGTAATGAATGTTTCGGTGCCCTTTTCAGGGAAATTATAAGTTGAATACAAGAACAATTAATTATGAAAAAGAGAAATTTATTAGTTGCAATAACTTTAGTAATGGCGGTATTTTTTACTGCCTGCGATGATGATGACACAACAATTGCCAAACCGGAAATTACGATTGAGGAATTGGGTGAAGGCGACAGCCATGGAAACGACCACACCGGAGTAGTGGGCAGCGATTTACATGTTGAAGTTGAAATTGTTGCCGAGGGAAAGATAGATGTGGTGCAGGTTTTAATTCATCCCGAAGGAGAACATAAATCGGCTTTCGAAACGGAGTGGGAAGTAGATACGACCTACACCAAGTTTTCGGGATTAAAGAACACCACTTTCCACGAGCATATCGACATTGCAGACTGGGCAGAGCCGGGCGAATACCATTTCGATTTTATTGTTACCGATATGGAAGGCAACCAGTCGAGTGCTGAGGCCGAATTGCAGATTATTGAAGAATAAAAACATCAAAAGCCGACGGGTATTTCTACCTGTTGGCTTTTAACAATTACTGTTATGAAAAAAAAATATATACTACCACTTCTGGGCATTTTACTGCTTTTTGTGGTTGCCTGCAGCGACGATAACGAGGTGGATACCGAAAAACCGGTAATCGATATCAGTTTTGCCGACGCTTTCCCTACCAATTGCGATACCATTTATTTTGGCGAAACCTTTGTGCTGAAAATGAAATTTTCGGATAATGTGGAATTGGGAGCTTACAGCATCGATATTCACAACAATTTCGATCACCACTCGCACAGCACAGAAGTTTCAGCCTGCGAGCCCGATCCGGATAAAGATCCGGTGAATCCTTTTGTAAGTATCGACGACTTTACCATTCCCGAAGGTGCTGCAAGCTACGAAACAAATCTTACCATCTCCATTCCGGAAAATGATGGTACGGAATTATTTGATGAAGGGGATTACCATTTTTATATCGGCCTAACCGACAAAGAAGGCTGGTCGGCACAAAAAGGATTGACGATTAAAATGCTTTATCGGTAGGCACCAAGTCGATTATTTTTACCCTCGAAAAAGCCCCGTTCCGTATTGATTTTAAACATACGGAACGGGGCTTTACGGCGGTGAGGTGGTTGGTTCTATTATTGCACCGCGGCTTTAGCCCGGTGACCCGAATTCAGTACATATAAAAAGGCTTTAGCCATTAATTTTATTAATTAAACGCTAAAGCCTTTTATATTATCACAAATATCACCGCCCTGAAGGACGGTGCAAAACAGTATCCTTAATTGTTACTTTTTTGCTCTTATTATTTTTGTTCTTCAGTCCCATCTGCATAATGTGCAAACCGGCCTTTCGATCGGTCAAATACCTGTTCTTTCATTGGCCAGGGCCAGCCACCAAATTGTGTTCTTTGGTATTCAAGTATTGTTTCCCTGATCTCTTGTTCGGAATTCATCACAAACGGGCCATATTGCGCCACCGGTTCCTTAATTGGTTTTCCCTGCAGTAACAGCAGATAGGCATCTTCGCTGCCATTAGTAATGGTGGTTTTTACACTTGGGTTTAATGCAATTCTGTTATTCACAGTTATGCTTTGGTCATCAATTGTAATCGAATCTCCCTTGTAAAAATAGAGGTTTCTGTTTACGTCTTCTGCTGCATTCGGGAGCGTGTATGTTGCTCCGGCTTCCATTTTTATCGTATAAATGGCCACTTCATTTTGGGGATCAGCTGCCCACGAATCCGGATTAGGATCAGGAGCACTAGTCTCTTCCATTGTACCTGCAATAATATCGATTTTCGTTACTTTCCCATTTTCATCTTTTGATTTGATAACCGGAATCTTTTCCTTCCAAAGCATTTTATAATGCGGTTCAACCAACTTACTTTTTCGAGGTAGGTTGAGCCAAATTTGAAAAAGTTCCAGCGGATTGTCTTTGTCGGCATTTAGCAGCGGAAACATTTCTGAATGCTGAACACCTTTTCCGGCCGTTAGCCATTGTGCATCGCCATCTTTATAGCGTCCGGCGCCACCAAAGGAATCACAATGGTCAACTACCCCTTTCTTAACAACGGTAACCGTTTCGAAACCCCGGTGCGGATGGTAAGGAAAGCCCGGTACCACGCTTCCATGATACATGCTAAAGCCATCTTTACCCGCGAAATCCTGACCAATATTTCTGCCCTTTAACTGATCGGCGTCGGGTCCCATTTTTTCATTTCCTTTGGGGAATTCATCGTGATGATAGGCACAAAACAGAAATGGATCCTGTGCTTTCCACGGAGATCCTAATCGTTCTACCTGAAGTATTGAATTGTTATTCATAGCTATTATTTTATTGTTTATGCGAATCAAGTTTTGAATTAGCATATGGACAAAAATCCTTGATTTTACCTCAATTCCTAAAGGATGATCAAGGATTTTCTCACTTTCTTCCTTCAGGATAGAGGTAAAAAAGGGAGAAAATCAGTGCTGTACTATTTTCAAACCATGATTCGTATTGTTTATTTTAAATTGTTGTAGCCGGTTGTTTCATCCAGCCCAGTACCTAACACAAAAAGCGGGCGAAAATGTTCTGATTATTCCTGAAAATATTAGTGTTTTAACACTATTTAAAATTGCAGAGAAAAAGGGCGTTGCTATAATGAAGTGTGTATTGCGAGCAAGTGGGCAACACCTTCTTTTTATATCCATTGTCATCGGCTGCCGTTTCATTGATCACTTTTTTTCCAATCAATCCATAATTTCACTTCTTAACCCAAGTCAATGAAAACAAAATGTGCCCGATTTAATTTTGTTGTCATAATCATTCACTAAAAAGTAAGGTTATGAAAGCAATTGAATGTTTAAAATATGGGAGCCATGAGAACCTGGTTTTAACGGAAGTTGAAAAGCCAAAACCAAAAGAAAATGAAGTGCTGATTAAGATTAAAGCTACTTCAGTAACTGCGAGTGATGTGCTTATTCGAAAACTAAACGAGCCACTTATTCCAAGATTCATCCTACAACTTATTTTCGGTTTTGGCAGACCACGAAATTCGATTTTGGGAATGGTATCGTCGGGTGTTGTTGAAACTAAAGGGAAAAATGTAACCTCATTCAATATTGGAGATGAGGTATTTGCGTATGGATCTGTTTCGCCAACAAAGCGTCGTTTTGGTTCCTATGCCGAATATATTTGTCTGCCTGAAGACTGGAATATTGCGCTTAAGCCTTTGAATAGCAGTTTCGAGGAAGCCGCAGCCATTCCGTATGGAGGTTTACTTGCTTCGCATCTATTGAAAAAGACAAGAATAAACAGGGGCGACAAAGTTTTAATTTATGGAGCGTCGGGAAGTATTGGCACCATGACGATACAACTGGCGAAACTTGCCGGTGCTCATGTCACCGGTGTTTGCAGTAGCCGGAACTTCGAATTGGTTAAATCTTTGGGGTGCGACGAGGTGATTGATTACACAGCTGAAAATGCTGCATCACAATTGGAAACCTACAAATATGTGATTGACGCTGTTGGAAACGGCAAATCTTCAGCATTGAAAGAGAAAAGTAAAAAAGCACTCATTCCCGGTGGTAAATATATTTCCATCGATCACGGAACTCCTTTAACCCCAAAAAAAGCTTTTATGAATTTGAAAAATTTGGCAGAACAAGAGCTGATTAAACCTGTTATTGATAGTGTTTATCCGTTGGAAGAAATGGCCGAAGCGCATAAATATGTAGAGCAAGGCCATAAAATCGGAAATGTGATAATTACCGTATAGAACGCAGGCTGACGACTGTTATAAATCTGAAAATATGACTTTATCCGATTATGTACGAAGAAGAAACGGAGTGCCGCTGGGCGCCGGTGATTCACTCCGCAATATGCTGAGTCGTTCGCTGGGTGCCGGAACGTTTTCGGAATTTTGGCAGTACTGGAATCCCATTTGGGGCTATTACCTGGGAATGTATATTTTCAAACCGATAAAGTCGGTTTTACCCGCCTCGTTATCGTTACTACTCACTTTTGTTGCATGCGGGTTAATTCACGATCTGGCGGTGATGTTGCTCAAATGGAAATTTAGTCTGCTACTGACGCAATGGTTTCTTTTTATGGGGCTCTGCGTGATTTTTGGAAAAACTGCAAATATCAACTACTCAAAATTTCCATGGATCGTGCGGGCGGCAATTAACATACTGGTCATTTCAGGATGTTTTGTCATCGCTAATCAACTAAATAAAGTGGTGTTGACGATTTTCGTTGTCACTTCTTAACCCAAGTCAATGAAATTGAAATGCCTTATCTTCAACTTTGCTAAAGTAAGCTTTTAAAAAGAAACAAACATAAAAACATGATACTTGAAAATTCATCGGAACGAAAAGAAGCCTGGAAAACAATTTTTCTATTTCTCGCACTTGTGGTTGCTCTCACTTCTCCTTTCCATTATGCCTTAGTAAATTTATATCCATCAAGAATATATGTTGGGGCAATAATGTGGTGCCCTGCGATTGCTGCAATTATTACCTTAAAAATAAAAGGACGTAAAATTTCATCGCTAAATTGGAATTGGGGAAATTGGAAATATATCCGGCTTTCTTATTTTGTTCCTGCCCTGTATGGCATAATCACTTATCTGCTAATCTGGATTTTTGGATTTGGGCGTTTAGTAAATGCAGAAGTAATAACAGATTGGGCAAAAGAACTTGGTTTAATGGGAATCGGAACATTAAACCCAACCTCGATAATAATCATAGCGATTATTTTATTGGGTACTGTTGAAGTAATTCGGTCGGCAGCAACAACTTTAGGAGAAGAAATCGGATGGCGGGGTTTTTTCATTTACGAATTAAGAAAAGTACTCTCTTTTACCGGTGTTTCTGTTTTCAGTGGTGTTGTTTGGGCAACCTGGCACTGGCCGGTAATTGTGTATTATGGCAACAATGTAATTGTGGAAATGGCTTCGTTTTATGTGGTGATTATATCGATGTCGTTTATGATGACCTACTACACTTTTAAATCCAAAAGTTTATGGCCGGCAGTTATTTTTCACGCGGTGAGCAATGTGTATATTCAAAAAATACTGCCCGAATTAACCATTAAAAACGAAGGAACTGAATATTGGCTTGGCGAAAACGGAATTATGTTTGCCATTGTTACCTGTGTTTTTGGGATTTACTTTTGGAGAAAAGCAATGAAAGAAAAATTGTAATTAGATCATTTTGTTAGCATTTATTTGAAAATAACAAGTCTGAATTTTACTATGAACAAATTAATTCTTGCAAGTTTAATCCTTATTCTTTTTGCTTCTTGCAACTCAACTAAAGAACCAGATGATAAAAAAGCTGCACTGGAAAACGGAATTCGTGAGCAAGTGAAGTTTTTGGGAGAACCGGAAGTTTTCAGCTCCATAACAAATAGAATGTCAGAGTATAATATTCCGGCACTATCTCTTGCGGTAATAAAGCATGGTGAAATTGAATGGGCAGACATTTATCGAAATGCGAATTTCCCCGAAGAGCATCACCTGAATAGTTCCAGCATTTTCCAGGCAGCATCATTGTCTAAACCAGTGACTTTTCTTGCAGCATTACGCATGTATTCTGCAGGTAAAATCGACCTGGATAAAAATATACAGGAATACCTGAAGGATTTTGTAATCCCTCAAGGCAAACAAACGGCTGAGAATCCGGTTACGTTCCGCAATATTTTTTCCCATACTTCTGGAATCAGTCCCGGTGGATATCAGGGATACACCAGAAATCTCCCGATGCCCTCTGATCTGGATATTTTAAGAGGTAGTGAAGGAGTCAATACTCCGGCAATAGAGGTACTTACTCCACCTAAAAAAACACTGGCTTATTCCGGTGGTGGCTACACATTAGCCGAACTGGCTCTTCAAGACATATTCAATGATGAGTTCTCGAACATCATGCAAAAATGGATTCTTGAACCTGCCGGAATGAAACATTCTGAGTTCACACAACCTTTACCCGCTTCGGATTCGATTCGGGTAGCCAATGGTTACACTCAATCAGGAGAGGTAATCGAAGGTGGATGGAGAAACTATCCGCAGCAAGCTGCCGCGGGGCTTTGGAGCAACTCGATTGATTTGGCTAATTTTCTAATTGAAATTTATAAAGCGTATCAAGGCGCTAACTCGATATTTTCACAGTCTGATATTAAATCGATAATAAGCCAGGAACGAGACGGCAGTGTTTACGGATTCATATTAAACCGTTCTGGTGATGATATTTCAATCACTCACTTTGGAGGCAACGCTGGGTACCGTACGGGTATGACAATAAGCCTAACGAGCGGAAATGGATTGGCATATTTGATCAATTCGGACAATGGCGGGGCTCTGGGAAACGAATTACTTTTATCGGCCTCACAAATATATAATTGGCACCATTTTAAGCAAACAGAAGCTCAACGCACACATGTTAAATCAGATGTTTTAAAAGGTTTGTCGGGAAGCTATAAATGGAATAATCAAATAGATTTAACTGTTAGCTATGACGAAAACAAGGATCAAATTTCACTTTTCTTCCCGAATGGTGATGAGTACAAATTGGTTCCTGTTATTGGTGAAAATCTTGATTTCATTCACCCAAATACAGGAGTACAAATTTCTTTCACAATGAAGGATAACATACAATCATTCACATTATATGGACAAAATGCAATCAAATTATAAATCAAAACTATGAAGAAAACAGATAATCCAGCCACGAATTCATCGGGCAAGTCGCTCAAGCTGAAGAAAACGAAGTCTCCATTTTGGCGATGGTTCTGGCTCACCTTCCTTGTGCTTTCTCTTGCTTATGCGTGGTATTCATTTTATGCACCTTCCAATGATGTAGTTTGGGCTGACGATATTGAATCGGCCCGCGAACTTGCCAACAATTCCGACAAAAACATGCTACTGTTTTTCACAGGGGAGTGGTGCTCGCCATGCCGGATTATGAAGCGCGAAGTTTTTGCGGATGAGGAAGTGATGAAGGCCATCAATTCGCAGGTTGTACCAGTAATGATTGATATTGATGATCCCAAAGCACAGGAGGTAGTAAAGCTTTATAAAGTTGGTGGCACGCCAATAACAATTTTTACCAATCCTCAGGGAAAAGTACTTGATTACGCTGTTGGAAAGGTAGGAAAAACGAAATTCCTCGAAATGCTGGAGAAATTGGGTACGAAAGAGAAAAAATAACATTAAAAATATTTTTTGATATGAAAATTCAAGTTGTAATATTCTTAGCACTAATACTTTTAGGTGCTTGTGTTAGCCAAACAGAATCAGGTATAACCCAACAACCAACTCTGGCTGATTATCAGATTGGTGAAAAATGGGTCTGGAAATATAAAGGCGTAACAACGGAAGGAGAAGTACGCTCAGATGGAACTGACACAAGAGAAATCGTCAGTTTTGACGGAGTATTAGGTATAACCATCGGTAAGGATACCATTCCCGTAACCGAAATTGTTAAACCGGAAGAAAGCGAAACACCAAAGTACGACTGGCCACTCGTGGTGGGTAAAAAGTGGAAATTTGAAAACAACTGGACAAGTGAAGACGGTACAACAGGAAGTCAAAGTCAGGATGCCGAGGTATTATCGTACCAGGAAGAAACAGTGGAAGCTGGAACATTTATGGCTTATACAATCAAATACACCGGAAAAACGACCAATTCCAGAGGATATAGCGCAGATGAAACAGAAGTTTGGTTATATGCTCCTGCTGTAAAGAATTTCATAAAACTCACTCAAAATCAAGGCGATTTTCGATATGTGGAGGAATTAATCGAATATTCAAAGCCTGAATAAAATGCATTTTGAACTTCTTCTCAGTCCAACTCTGATGCAATACGTTTCCTAATTCGGCTCAAAGATTCCGGCTTAACGCCAATATAACTTGCCAGATGATATTGGGGAATTCGCTGGAACAAATCAGGTCTCGATTTCATGAGTTTCAGGTAACGTTGCTCAGGCGAATCGGTATAATAGGAAGTCAATGTTTCTTTTTGTTCTGCAAAAGCCGCTTCCATAATGGTTCTGGAGATTGTTTCAAACCGGGGAAAGCGCTTGAACAGTGCCTGACCTTGCTGCTCGTCGCCTTCAACAACCGTAGTATCTTCAACACAAATCCAATTATGCTTTGCTGCGTTTTCCGGAGTAAAGCTGTTTAACGAAATGGCCCATTGTTCTTCAGTAAAAAAATTGGTGGTTTTCTCTTCACCATCAGTTAGAATGTACTCTCTAACACAACCTTCCAAAATAAAATAGGTTTTGGTTGAAAATTGTCCTTCTTTTAACAGGAAATCTCCCTTCGCCAATTTCTTTGTTTGCATGCTTTCAGCAATGGCGTCGGCCTCTTCTTCTGAAAGTGGTGATATTCTGGAGAAATAATTTACAAATTTACTCTTCATCAAACATTCTTTTGGTGGTAATTACAATACATTCTAACACCATCCACTGCTTTAAGTTCGTTTTATATAGATTGCCGAAAGCGCTTAAACGTAAAAAACTTTGGCAGTAGTTTTATTTCAATATGTCTTATTAAAATAATAATCCAGCTTTTTCCCTTCTGAGTCGATTAATTGCATGAAAATCTCATCTTTCAGATCATATTCCACATAATCGCAAAAATCATTTCCATTTTCAAAATCAAGACTATCAATTTTTATCACTTTCATATTTGGTCTGATTCCACTTTTATAAGCATTTGATTCTTCTATTACAGACTGAACATAAATGCCTTTGTCGGTGGAGGAACCAAGTCTAAATCCGGCCAGACCAATTCTGTTTACCTCTTTTTCAGGCGTGGTAAGGTAAAGGTTTTTATTGTTCCAATCGATTGTAAGCTGAAATCTTGATAATAATTGATTCCCAACAGAGACAGTTTCTCCTGTTTGTATCAGCACGTTTTTAAGCGCCAGGTCATCTATCCGAACGGAATCAGAAAAAGTTAACTTCCTTTTTAGCTCAACGCTTTCTCCAATTATTCCACTTTGTTTGATTCCACTTTCTAAAAACTCAGTATCAATAATACTTTTATTGGTAAGTGTTGTAAATATTTCGTTGCTTAAAGCAACTGAGCCATTCGAACCATAATCTACCAATATATTCTTCACCCTGGCCTGACCGAAATTCATATCGATAAAAATATTGTATTGGTGATCCGTGTTAAATGGGATGGCAATACCGTTTTCATTCGTTTGTTCATCAACTGAACTGAGTAAAGACAAGGTGTTGTTTTCCTGATCAATCATCCAGTTACAATGTCTGATGAAGTTGGAACCGATAATCCCATCAATTTCCAGGCATTTCATTATTGGATTTGCTTCAAAGTCGCCAATAAATGCAGTTTGATTCAGAAATAATACATCACCAACAAATACAGAATCAACTTGTGCCCAATCAACCTGCTTTTTGTTTTTATCGCTATCAACAATTTTTCCTTTACTGATTATTTTGAAATTATTTTCTTCCTGAAGCTCACCGGATATACTGAATGGCGCACCTGTGTCGAATAAAAAACGATATTCTTTCCCATTTAAAGTAACCGGAAGAATGATAAGCCTTTTTTGAATATCAATATCTACTGTTTCTTTGATTTCATGCTGAGCGACACTCCCATATCGTATTGCTTCAGTCCATTTAACAGAGCACCCGGAAAGAAGCAACAATAAAATTCCTGCCAGAAGTAATGTTAACGATTTGGAGTGGATTCTAATGGTGTAGGTTCCGCAGTAAGTGCAGCTATTCATTGTTGGCATTTGTTTTTATTACTAAGGTTGTTGACAGCCTGTCGTGAAGGCCCTTTTTTGAAAACAAATAGTAAAAAATATCTATTGGGATTAATCTTGATATGGTCCTTTTAAAGATTGTTGAGAATGTAAGCTCATCCCCATCTCGGTGAACAACATTGGTTCGGGTTAAAAATTTTCCCAACGTTTTCTGAAAATAAAATTCCAGTACAGAATAGTAGGCTACATAGATGAGCAATCCTAAAGAAATGCTGTATAGGTAATTAACGAAATAGGAATTAAACCGGACAAAATAACGATCGAAAATATAAGCGATCGAGAAAAAAAGAATGATCCAGACAACTGTGTCAATAATAAAATTGACCAGTCGAAGCACTGAATGCACCGGACTTCCTGATAAATCATTTTGATTCTCTGGTTTATTACTGTGTGTCATCATTTTTGTAAGTTCATTGGTATTAATTTTTCCCAATAATTACAACACTTAATGTGGGAAAGATTGTTCATTCAGCTGGCTTTTCAATATTATAATAATTAACTAATATTTTCTGAAATTCAACATAATTGTGTTTCCACGGAATATGTCCACTTTTTTTAATGGACTTAATATTTGCAGTTGGAAATCTTTTTGGCAGCTCATCTTTACTCTCACCATAAATATCATTATCTCCATAGGTAATTAATATAGGAAATCGCGGATTTGTAAGTTCTACCAGCAATTTATATTTCCTTATTTCTTTTCGTGTTTTGTTGATTGGTTTGGAATGTATTTTTGAGTAAAACTCATCGTCAAGTTTTAAATCACAATAGCCTGTATAGTAATTTTTCAGAACTTGCTTAAATACTTTCCCGTAAGCTTTGTCGCTTCCCAGCATACCTAAAAAGGAGTTCCATCCCATATTTATCCATTCTTTGTTGGATGTCATTTTTCGATTAAAAGACAAAACTTCTTTTTCGGTTTTCTTCCAAAGCGTGTTAGTTCCCGAACTTGGGCTGCATAAGAACAAACTTTTTATTTTTTCAGGTCGTTCAATGGCGTAAATCTGCGCATATAAACCACCCCACGAATGTCCAAAAAGATGGACTTTCGAGATCTTATATTTCTCAAGTATTGCATCGATATCGGAAATATAGTCTTCCATTGTATACGAACAATTTTCACAGTAGGAAGCACCAACGCCCCTCTGTTCAAATGTAATTACCCGATAATTTTTTTTAAGAATATCGACAACTTCGAGCATTTCATCTGGTACACCGGGACCTCCATGAAGTAAGAGCACCGTTTCGGTTTTGTCATCCGAATAGACTGTAGTATTTAAATTAATATCCCCGTTTTTTACCATCGCTTTCTTTTGTGCGTGTGCCACGGTCGACGTTAATAGAAAAAGTAAAAACATTGCTTTCATAACTTTCTTGTTTTCTGATTATGAAGCAAAATTACGGGGTGATTATGTGACTTCCATTAACAATTGATAAAAGAACCTACTCCAACAAATCTTTTCTTAATCTGCTCAATGATATATTTGTAATCCCAAGATATGAAGCAATATCTGTATGTGGGATTAAATTCTCTAATCCTTTATACTTTTGTCGAAACGCAATTAGTCTTTCTTTTGCCGTAAATGATGCTAATCCTATTTCTTTTTCAACTTTTGATTGTAATTCCTTAAATAAAACAGCATTGCCGAAATCTCTGATTTCTAAATTATCAATCATCAACTTTTCAAACGCAACGGCATTTATCGAAGCCACTTCCAATTCTGTTAATGCTTTAAAATAATAACTTGATTTATTTTCTGAAACTCTTGTAGAATGCGGTGAAAGAATTGAGTTTTCTTCAAAGAATGAAATGGTTATTTCTTCTCCCTCCGGATTTATAAGAAAGCTTTTACAAATTCCATTTAATACAAAATATTCATTGTTGTTACGTTTGTTTTTTGAAATAAAGGTTTCTCCTTTTGCATAAGATTCGAATTCTAGTAATCTTTCAATTTCAAGAAATGATTTGTCTGAAATAGGGGAAATATTATGGATGATATTTTTTACTATGTCGTTCATTATTTTAAGCTTACAGGTAACGGTTGGTAAATGTTGTCGTTGCGGATTTCGGAGCTCGTTCCTGTTCGCCAGCTGGCGGACACGGAACTGCGAAACGAGAATTGGAGCGAAGCGGAAATCGGCCTAAAGCCAATCCGCTGTTGGCGTACCACCAAACCCCGCCCTGCAATAAGTACTTTGTTATAGCCCCTTATTATTTATTTCTTTTATCATATTTCAAAAACCAATCATACAATTCCTGCTCCGGATATACTAACCATTGAATCCAATGTCCAACCTCGGGCATTCTTGTATATCTTAAGTTTTTATTTTTTCCTTTTAGCTTTTCAATCATTCTATCCGTTTCTTCAACAGGAACGGTCTCATCAATCACTCCATGAAATGCCCAAATTGGTATATCAATCAAATTATCTGAATTCTTAGAAATAGATTCGATATGACTGGTAAAGCCGCTCATTGGAGCAATTGCTGCAAATTTTTCAGGATATTTTATTGCGAGATACCATGTTCCGGATCCTCCAAGGCTCATTCCTGTCAGGTAAACTCTATTTGTGTCTATCCGGTATTTTGATGTTATTTCAGCAAAAAAGTTCTCAAACCAATTATCGGTTGACCAACGTATTAAAACCGGACATTGTGGCGCTGCTATTACAAAGGGGAATTCTCTACCTCTATAGATTTGGTCAGGTATTCCGTAGCCATATAATTTTTTTAGATCGGTTCCTCTATGTGAACCTCCATGAAGATAAATTATAAGAGGGTATTCTTTTAACGAGTCAGGTTCATAATCAGAAGGAGTGTAAATCAGGTAATGATAATTCGTATCAATTGGATTCACTTTTAATCCGTGGTCGTAATCAAAATCATATAGTAATTCCCCATCTTTTGACCAACCTTTAAAATTACCTTGCCTCATTCCACGTGTATTTCCTTCGATATCATCCGGAATCCAATATCCTCTATCACTTATTTGTCCATTTGAATAAAATTCCTCGCAAATACCATTTTTTTTGCCGTCAAGATAATTGTATTTGCTTTCCGGATTTCCATTTTCATACCATGTCTGATAAAGTCCCTGTTTTGTGTTTGTTTTATAATTGCACCAATAATTTTCTTTTACGTTCTTATCAAACGATCTATATGTGCCTTTCATTTGAATCTGTCCGTTTTCAAAATAATCCTCTACATGATATAAGCTATCATCTTTGTCAAATCGAACAATACGTTTATAAATAATCGTATCATATTTTGAAATTGGTTGATGTAGTATGAAGGTGTCAATCTCTTGAGCATGTAGTCCGAAACAAGCTAAAACTAAGAGCAATATGTTAGTGAAATGCTTCATTTTTAATGCGCTATAACGGTGGTGGCGGTCAGACGAGAGTCTGAGTGTTCGACCGAAACTGAGGTTGGGACGAGATTCGACTTGTCGAATCCGCACAAACCCAGCCATGCCTTATACCACGTGTTAGCAGTAGATTTTTATTCTTCAATAAATTCCCATTCATAAAATTCTATATTATTGGTACCATTAAGTTTAGATTCGAAGAAACTAATATCATTTGATTTGTTTATAAACATCTTATAAATCCGATTCCGTATATGATTTGGAGTATTCACACCAAAATAAATTGCTGAAAGAGCCTCAATTGGATAATGTCTAATCCTATCTTCGGATTCTTTATTAGTTTCAAAATTAATTTCTATCAATCTCCACTCATTTTCGTATTCCCAACCATTTGTCTTTTGAGAGAATACATGTTCTAATTTATAGGCGTATTCATGTGTCCAACTTTTTGATAAGCCTATTAAGTCACAATCGTGTTCATTTCCCCAAACGGGCGAAAAATCAAAGAAATTAATGTAAGGTTGTTCTTTTACATACTCTACTTTTCTTAGTGTATCCCAATAAATAGAGGATTTGCTCTGCCATTCTGAAAATCTTTTCAAGTATTTTTCTTTATCAAAATCTCTTTTCCCTTTCATCTCAAATGGAAACATGCCCAGATTTTCGAGCTTAAATTCTACGCAAATTCCAGAGTGTTTACTTGAATAATGAGACCACATTAGAAAATCTGAATTCGTTTCGGAAAAGCAAGAAACAAAGCTATTTCGCAAGAATTTATCTGTTAACCTTTGTATCTCTTTTTCAAATTTGTCTTTATCAAAAGTTAAGTCAAGTTGTGCAGATTTTATTGATTCTTTTATTATGCTCGAAATTTCAAAAGTCCAGAGATTTTGCCCTTTTTTATCTTCAATTCTTTTGAAAATCTCGTTTTTCAATAATTCCTTTGAGTCTTTATCCTTTATGAATTTTAACCATTTTGTGTTAGATTCTTTATTTATTGCCTCATGTCTAAAGCAAAATTGAGATGTTAGAAGAAAGTGCAGAAATCCTGCGATAGCTTTTGAGTCATCTGTTGAAAAATCCATTCTTGCGCTCAAGTCTAACGGGTCATTAAGTTCAAGATAAGATGCAAAGTATAGTTCCTGATAGTATAATTCCTTAAAAAGGAAGTCATTTAATGGACGATATTTGTAGATTTTATTCAATTTCTTTCTTCATTTAAATTTACCGCTAACGGTAAATTGTATGAGTAGTGGCAGATTACGTGGCACTTTCCTGTCAAACCACTACGTAGTTTGAGCGAGTTACAATCCTGGATATTAAGTACTTTCCCTGCCATTACTTATACAAAATGTTAGCGGTTCGGTGTTTTCATTTGTTTAGTAATAAAAATCATATAAAATATCCTTTAAGCGCACTGTTTTATTTGAAACAATATCGTATCCAAAGTCATTTTTAAAATCAGTTATTTTATTTTTCCATAAAGTAACATCTTCATCTAGCATATTAACTTGTGAGAGTAAGTTGTAAAAAGATATTTTTTCGCTTAATGAATTGCTTGACAATAAAAGTTCCTTAATAGCTGAACTAAAATCTTTATCTCTTTTCAAGCGTTCAATCATTGGAATAAAGAAAAACCTGTGATATCTTTTAAATTCACCACTATTTGTAGATACTCCCTTAATAAATTCAGTCAAATTATTTACGTTTCTAAATAAAAACTTTAGATTGAAGCCTACATAATTATCTACTAAAATTTGATGTTCAACTATATCATCAAATATCTTTTTTAGAACTGGTTCTTCTTGCCACCCACTACATAAAGCCATAATCCTTCCTACATCATAAACATCCTTAACCTTACAAACTTCCTTATAAACTAAGGGGTCATTATTAAAATTTGCACCTAATAGTCTACCTGCAAGAATTACATTATAATTATTTCTATTGTTATCATTGGTAGTAATAAATCTTAATAAAATATCTTTTAAAATGGGACTTTTAGGTGTTGTTCTGTTAAGAAAACTGATTAACGAACTATTTTTAATTGTAGCGGAATTATTGGATATAAATTCCATTATATGGCTGTAAGTTGGAGATGATTTTACAGAGTGCCTTGCAAAGAATCCCCAAATATCCTCAGCATTTTTTTTGAACTTTAGATTATCGACAATAAGTTCAAAATCTTTTCCCGCAAAAGAAATCAGGTAATCAAAATTATCGATGATTGATTTAATCATTAGCCCACTTGAAGACTTTCTGTAATCTTGCTCACTAAAAATATCAAGCATTCTTGATTTGTCTTTGGGACTATCCTCACTTTCTATTGTAAAATATTCATCGAGTTTTCTTAAAATCAAATAACCTGCAAACGCAATGTTTCTCTTTACTTCATTGTCAAACCCCCTTGCAAAAATTATCGGTTTACTAAGCTCTAAGATACTATCTGCTTTAGTTTCTTTGATATGGTTGAATAAACAAATCGCCATATCGCCCATTATTTCTTCTTCTGCCTCTTCTTCAAAATTGCTTAAAACAGATTCAATTTTACTTGGTAGTATAGATAAATTTGCAAAAGACTCTATAATTAGTGACCTTAACTCTTTTGCCAAAGGAATTGATTTCTCAAGTAGCTTTTCTTCTTCTTTTATTAACTCTGGAAAATACTGAATAGCTAGGTTGTATAAACTATTATCATTTTCTATTCTCTCCAATATATATGATTGGACAATCGTGTTTGAAGGAAAGTTCTTTACAATTGTATCTAGTGCGGAATAATATTGACCAAAAAAGTCTTTAGGGAAGGACTCTAATTCATTAATTAGTGTTTTCAAAATATTTTTTTCAAAATATTCTTTATCTAGTTCAATGAGAGCAGAAATAGACCTTTCCCTAAAAGTTATTTTCTTATCAAAAAGGATTTGTTCTAGGATTTTTATAGCTTCTTCTTTTTCGCTACTATCAAAAACTTTTGATATAAAATGAGCGGATGCAGATGTTTTTTTTGTTTCAATTGTTCTAAAATACTCTTTGAGTTTTTCTTTGATAGACTCATCATCAGCCCAACCTTGCAATAGAGCCATTACATTCCAGTGAGAAACTCCTGAATTTGGTAAATCTTTAAGGAGTATCTCTTTTGCTTTTTCTGAATGAATAAAAATACTTGCAAATGCAACTTCAGGGTCAACAAAACTGTATTTTTCCAATCGCTTGTCCAACCATTTTTCAACAGAAGGAATCAACTCTTCCTTATTTTTAAAATAATGAAGTAAGTTTTGAAACATTTCGTGTTTATCAGCAGAATTGAAAGGAAATTCTTCATTCTCAAATTGTATTTTAATGAGATTAATTACATCTGTGTCCTCATTAAAGGAATGAAAAAGAACCTTCCAGGCAATTCCACTATCAATGGTAGTTTCTTCTTCATTATAAAATCCCTTACTATCAATCGATTTAATTAATATTTTTTTCAGATTACTACTTTGATTAAATCCATCTATCAATAGTTCAATTGACTCTTGTTTTAACTGGTAAGGCAATTGATTTACAATTGGGATTATCTGTTCTAAATCATCTTGAGTGTGTTTTTTTGTGAAAATTTTATACTTAAATAAGTAAAGCTGAACAATTGGGACATCAGCAACAACAGACTTAACAAGGTCATCTCTTTCTTGCTCTGTGATGTCATTTGTTATAATACTATTAATAGCGAAGGCTAAAATATCTGGATTTGAACAATTATGAATTAAATCTTTAATAAAATTAAAAACTTCTCCATTTTTTATGTGCTTCTTGAATGCATAAGAAGCATCATATCGTATCTCTATTGTCCCATTGATTAATGCTTTTTTTAGAAATTCAATTTGACTTGTGTTTAACTTATTAGAATATCTTAGAGCGTTAACTCGATAATCTCTATACTTATACTGGTAGGGGAAAAATTGAATTAAAAAATCCACAACCTTTTCTTTTAATCTTCCAGTTTGAAGAGCAATAATAATTAGTTTAAGTAAAGCTTCTTTATATGACGGGTCGGTTTCAAAGACGAATTCATTAATGATTGAATCAAAAGCTACATTCATAACTCCAGTCGGTGCATTGTCTAAGTCAATTGCAACCTCATATGAAATTAATTTAAGATAATCCTCTTGACATTTATCGTGAGTTGCCCCTTTTAATGCTTCAAAATGGTTATTGTACTTTTTAACCTGTTTTAATTGCATTAGACCAAATAAGCTTATAATTACTTGGTGAAAAGCTGGATTGGCTCCATACTGATTTATAAACTGGTTTACTGTTTCATCATCAGACTCATATAGATATTGAGCTGCTAAAAACTCCTGAAATTGTTTATGACCAAAAGAAATTTCATCATTTGATTTTTCAATTATTATTCCATAATTATTAGCACCAAGCTCAATCAACTCTTGACTACGAACTTTAGCTCTTGCTTCATCATAACCTGCATAAAAAACTAGATACTGCTTTATTATTTTATGAGCATCACATTTTAAGATTACACCGTCATTACTTTCTTTTTGAATGTAAATTGCTAGTTCGCAGAAAATATCTTTAAAATCTACTTCTATTATTCTTTCTTGAACAATCCCTGCGTCAGTTATACGTTTTACAGGATGCTTTTTTATTAAATATTGAGTTATTTCTTTAAGTGCCTCTAGCTTGTTTTTAGGTAATACCGAATCTTGCATTTTTTGTATTATCAAAATACTTAACAACAATGGTATTTCAGCTAGTTTTTTTAAATCTCCTGATTGTTCTAATTCTTTTATAAAATTATCAGTTAGTGTTTTTGAAAAATCGTCATTTTGAGTATCACCTTGCAATGAAGCCCATTTATTGTACCATTTCTCAACAAAATTCCTTTGTTGGTTTTTAGAAAAACCTGCTAAATTTAATGTGTTTAAATTTGTAAAAATATCCTTTAACATTCTAAAACCATAAGGTCTACTTGAATAAAGAATTTTACAATCATATAATCCCCTTATTGTTTCGATGCGTGATATAGCCTGTTGTGCAGATGAAAAACTGCTCCATTCATCAATCCCGTCAATAACTAAGAATAATCGTTCATCATCTAATGCTTCTTTTGCGATTTCGAATAAATGAGGTTTGCCAAAACCTTTAAACCAAAGGTATAGTATTTCAGAAATACTTAAAGAATCATCTTTACTGAGGTGTTTTGTTATAAAGGCAAAGGGCAACCAAACTGGTAAGGTTTTACCATATTTTTGAGAAATGTTTTCTAATTGAGGTTCTGAACTTAATATGTCAAGTGTTATATATCTAAGTAAACTACTTTTACCAGCTCCGGGGTCTCCAATAATTATATTTTTATTGTAAGTTATAAGCGCATCATCTGTTTTTATTCGAATATCAATGCTACTATCTTCTACATCATTTTGATTATTGAAATTTCTTCGTCGTAATTCATCCTCAACATATCCATAACCATAATCATCATAATAATACTCGTTTTGATTTGAGGTTGAAGAAGAAGTTTCACTATTGTTTTCAAAGCCTTCTTCTTTAACGCTTGAAAGAATGTCTGGAATAATAAATCTTTCTTGTAAAGTATATGGACTGTTTAGTTCTTTTATAGGAATACCAGGGTCTTGATTGTTAAAAATTGTAGAATAAAATTCGTATAATTCACTCCTGAATTCTATAATTTGTTTAGCATCGTACTTTTTTGCTTCTGAAATTTGTTGCACAGCGGGTTTGCCATTAAATTTTTTCACCCATTCTAAACCAAAAAAATCAAACACTATTTGAGGTTTGTCTTTAAGAAGTCTACACAGTTGAATTTTGTCCCATTTTACTAAAGTTATGTTCTCCTTACCAAGTTCAGTTTTTAATTCTTCAAATCTATCTTGAACTTGTGTTTTGTTCCATTCGCAAGAGGTGCATAAATATAGTTTATCACTTTTGTCAAAAAACTCCTTACTCTTAAAGTATTTAACAGCTTTATTTATATCATTTAACTCAAAATCTTGGTATCTTTTGCATTGATATGAACTATATCTTCCATTTGTTTGCCTAGCATAAATGTCTATCCCTTCTTGAGCTTGTCCCTTGATACCATAGATTTCACAGTCGTTTATTGTAAAATCAATTTGTACAACAGCTAAACATAGTTTTTCAAAGTCTTCCCAAGATAATTTCTCTAAAGGTAATTCCTGTTCTTTAGTATCTATAGGTGGGTCAACAATTGTTTGAATCGGTGTATATAAATAATTTAAATTCATTTTATATTAATGGTTTTCAATTGTGCAGTTGAGCTTTTTTTCACTGTCCGCTAACTAGTGTATAACATCACCAATGGATGTTATTTTCATTATCTCATTTAAAAAAGTAATGTTATCCGCCCAAAATGGAGGGATAACATACCTTATTATGTTATACTTATTTTCTGTTGTTATTTCAGGGTGCGTATTCAACGGTTTAAAGTTTTAGCACAATAAATGTAAACATAATATCGGAAAAGCAAAAGTCGGCTTAGAAAAACGGGTAGGTTTTCTTTTGAAGTTTGCTCATAGGCTCATTCAGTAGATAATTTATTTTTTACCCCTCTCCCTGTCGGGAGCTCCCCTTAAAAGGGGAGCGAGCGCCGAATAGCGGTCTGCTTTAACTCAGGGCCTCTGACATAACTTTTCAGATGATGGCTACAGCCAATCATGGTATTGCGAGCCACTTTCTGGTGGAGAAGTAATCTGCTAATAAGCTAATCGCTAAAAACTACTTTCCCAACATCGGAAATAAAATGCGTATCTCTTCATCAGAAGGATGCCGGCCAAACTCGCAAATTTCAAAAGCTTCAACGGCGCTTGCTTTTTCTGCGGTTTCGGCATCGTACCATTTTTCCAGCGATTTACGCATGGCAGGAGAGGGAGTATTTAAACGCATTTTGCCCAACCATTCCAGGCGGTCCTTCTCGTTATCGGGTACGTCTTCCAGCTGTCCGTTTAACCACGGTAGCCACTCAAAGAACTGCGATTCGTGGGCTGCCATTCCATACACTTTTTTATCGTACACGGCCGAAATATCAACAGCAATATCGGGTTGAAAAGGATTCGGTTTCTGGAAATTGTCGTGCGAATACAAAAATACCGGATTCGTTTTCAGTGCCGGAACATCGGGAGCAACATTGGGTACTGTTACCAGGAAAGCAGCATCCTGAACCGCAGTGGCTGTATTTCTATGGTCGGGATGATAATCGTACGGACGGTGTGTAATTACCACATCGGCATTCCAGTTTCGGATGATACGAATGATATCGTGGCGTAATTTAAGTGTTGGCATCAACTCTGCGTCGTGGTTATCGAGGACTTTGTAGCTTACACCAATTCGTTTACCCGCTTCCTGAGCTTCATTGATCCGTATTTTGGCCAGCGCACCGCCGCCTTTGCTATAATGGCCTGCATCGCCGTTCGTCAGCGAAACAAACAATACATTGTGTCCCAATTGTGCAAACTGGTAGGCGGTACCACCAACATCCACGTCGGCATCGTCGGGGTGGGCGCCAATTACAACAACATTTATTTTTGAATTCTGTGCGTGTGTGGTAAAAGCCAAAAAGCAGCTTAAAATGAAGATAAATGTGATTTTCATAATCAGGTAGTTTAGTTCTGTTTAGGTTTCTAAGTTATGTTTTTTTTGGGTAATCTGATGTATTTACAGTGACTGATTTGATTGGGAAAAATTGGACCACCTCCCATCCGCCAACCGGCGGATGTACTCCTCCTCAAAGGAGGAGAAATAATCGCAATCCAAACAATGTTTGAAGTATAAAGTATGTTTCATATACTAAATTTCTCCTCCTGACAGGAGGAGGGGACCGCGTTTACAGCGGTGAGGTGGTGAACGGATTTAACAAAACCGAACAACAATGGATTTAACAAAATCTGATATATTTGAGAGTAAAACCAATTTAAACCAACTATGCAACGACGAAATTTTATAAAAACTACCGGGCTGGTAACTGCCGGAGTTGGTATGGCGGGTACGATGTCGGCTTGCCAACCTCAAACAACAAATGCCTTACCACATTGGCGCGGATTTAACCTTCTCGATTATTTTTCGCCTGCCAAAGGAAATAATTCCAACGGATCAACCGAAGAGGATTTTAAATGGATGGCCGACTGGGGATTTAACTTTGTACGCATCCCGATGGCGTATCCGCGTTATATAAAATTCGATCCGTCTGCACCGATTACACCCGATGATGTACTGAATTTCGATGAGAAAGAGGTGGACAACATTCAGCACTTGGTTGATACCGCCAATAAACACGGATTGCATGTAAGTCTGAACTTACACCGTGCACCGGGATTTTGCGTGAATGCCGGTTTTAACGAGCCCTACAACCTGTGGCAGGATGAAAAGGCGCAGGAAGCTTTTTACACGCATTGGGGGATGTGGGCAAAACGTTTTGCTTCGTATTCCGATAAGCAGATCAGTTTCGATTTGGTGAACGAACCCTGTACCCGCGAAGATATGAATGACCAGTTTTCGCAGCGCGGACCGATTCCCGGGGAGTTGTACCGCAAAGTGGCTAAAACAGCATTGGAAACCATTCGCGAATACAATCCAAACCACTTGGTAGTAGCCGACGGAAACAATGTGGGTGCCGACGTGATCCCTGAGATTTTTGATTTGGAAATCGGTCAGAGTTGCCGCGGTTATTATCCGCATTATGTATCGCATTACCGCGCCCCGTGGGTGTGGGAAAACCCGGATGATGCACCAATGCCTGTGTGGCCCGGTGAGATTGATGGTAACAATTTCAGTCGTGAAACCATTGAGGATTTTTATAAACCGTGGATCGATGCAGTGAAAAACGGGGTAGGCGTACATTGCGGCGAATGCGGGTGCTGGCGCGAAACACCTCACGATGTTTTTCTGAGTTGGTTTGGGGATGTGCTCAGCGTACTAGCTGAAAATAAAATTGGTTTTGCCTTATGGAATTTCAGAGGCGATTTTGGATTGCTCGATTCCGGAAGAAAAGACATTGAATACGAAGACTGGCACGGCCACAAACTCGACCGGAAGTTGCTGGAATTGCTGCAGAAGTATTAGAGGAAAGTTACTAGTCGCTAGCTTCGAGTTGCTAGTTTTGTTCTAAGAAATGAATGATCATTTTTTTTAGTCAATCCCCCTTGAATCCCCCTTCGCCAAGCCTGCCTGGCGGTAGGCAGGGGGGACGACCTCCTCCTTTTTTGAAAAGGAGGTGTCCCGATAAAATCGGGACGGAGGATTAGAAAGCCATAAGCGAGTTAAGAGTCTGATCTTTTATTGCCGTAACCGATCTTAAAACTTATAGCCAAAATTCAGACTGGGCTCAAAAATATTATTGGGAGCTCCTTTTTCAACTTCTGCAAAATCTGCAGGGAAATTGGTATCCACAGGCCAGTATTTGAGTGCAATGGCAGGTTCTACGTAAAACCGCTTTTTAAACATTTCAAAACGGTAACCGGCTACAAACTGCAGGTATAATTGAAATCCCTTTTGGATTTTTTCATCTTCGGTGTCGTAATATTGTTTTATAAAAGGAGTGGCTTGTACGGTTGTAAATAAACCTTTCCAAAAAAAATGCTGGTAACCGGCACCAATTCCAAAGGCGCGTACAAATCCGGGATATAGTTCGTCAGAATCGCCATAAGTACCAATTGGTTCCTCGTATTTCCAGGTGTTAAATTCCACAAAAATTCTGTTTTTCTCATCAATCTGGTAGCCATAGGTTAACAAATAATAGTCGGCCGCATCAGGAAAAAAATTATAAAGCATAAAAAGAGAAGCTCCAATCGAATGTTTGTACAGAACATCATCATTCCCGGAAAATGTAGAATTTGTATTCGGCGAATTCTGACCAAATACAGCAGTAGTGGTCAGCGCAAAAGCGATAAGAAGGTTTAATTTAAAAGTCATAGTTAGTTGTTTTGAGTTTTTAATCGGTATTCAAAGATAGTCAATCTAACAGAAAAGTTAAACTTGGTTAAGGGGTTATTCATTCAATATCATTTAGTTATGAGTGTTTTGTCGCCGATTGAAGTTTTAAAGGATATTTATTCGGAGAGACTTCAGTTTTTCCGGTAAGTGAAGAGTTTGAGGTTGTAGCATAAAAAGGGCTCCATAACTTTCTTATGGAGCCTTTTCAATTCAGTTTTATCTTTTCCTGAAAATTTAGTTTTTACTATAACTCAAGTCCCGTAAATACCACGAATCATATCTTTTTACTGTTCTCAGAATTTTCAGAAAATCCTTATTCAAATCCTCAAAGAAGTCCTCGTATTTCTCCGAAAATATTTTGTCGTATTCCAGGTAATCCAGCTGGTTCTTGCCATACGACCATCCAACATAAACAGGCCCGTTATAGCCCAAATCTCCTGATGCAACCCGCCACATATCGTTATGTCCTTCCGATTCGAAATAGTCAACAGCTTTTTTCATTATTTTCCTGAATTCCTGTTGTTTCCCCGGAATGATATAAAATTCCTGAAATTCCATGTAGTTTACGCTGTCCATTGGGATGCGGTTAACTTCCGGCATTATACTCAATTCATCATATTCGGTAATCGTTTTCGAATAGTTTGATTTAATGGTTTTTACCCATTTTGCGGTTTTCTCTTCACCAAACTTCTCCATAATTTTACTCCAACCTTTTTCCAGGTCCTCAATATCAGCTAATGAACTGATCGGATGCCAATACTGATACTTAAAATCACCTGTGGTCCACGCATAAAACTCGTAGTTATAATTTTCATCTTTGCACAATTGGGCCAGTTCTTTACTGAAAGCCCAGTAATCGTTTATATGCTCGGGATGAACTTCTTCTTCCCAGCAATACCAAATTTGTTTACCATTTTCCTGTGCTTGTGTGGTGTGAATGGTACAAACCAAAAGGATTACAATGAATCCTAACGCAATTCTTTTCATCTTATTAATTTTTAGTTACTTAAGTAAGTTAGAGCAAATCAATAAGAAAACAAAATAAAAATACAAATAGGTATTCTATTTGGGCGCAATAAAAAAAGACCCGTTCTGTATGAATTCAAAAAATACAGAACGGGTCTTTAACTTCGGTCTTCCGTCTCCGGTCTTCCAACCTCAAGCTTCCTAAGCCATCAGCTTTTTATATTTAAAACGTTTTGGTGTTTCGTTGCCCATACGTTTTTTACGGTTCTCTTCGTATTCCGAGAACGAACCTTCGAAGAAATGCACATGACCATCGCCTTCAAAAGCAAGGATATGTGTGGCAATACGGTCGAGGAACCAGCGGTCGTGCGAAATTACAACAGCACAACCGGCAAAATTGTCCAGACCTTCTTCCAGCGCACGAAGTGTATTTACATCGATATCGTTGGTTGGCTCATCGAGCAACAAGAGGTTACCTTCCGATTTTAATGCCAGTGCCAGGTGCAAACGGTTACGTTCACCACCCGAAAGTACACCGCATTTCTTTTCCTGATCGGCTCCGTTAAAATTAAATCGGCCGACATAAGCGCGGGCGTTTGCTTGTTTGTTGCCCAGCATAATGGTTTCTGTTCCGCCTGAGATCACTTCGTAAACAGTTTTCTCCGGATCGATAGCTTCGTGGGTTTGATCCACGTAACTCACTTTTACCGTTTCGCCAATATCAATACTTCCGTTATCGGCTTCCAATTGTTTCATAATGAGTTTGAACAGTGTGGTTTTACCGGCACCGTTCGGACCAATTACGCCGATAATTCCTGCAGGAGGCAATTTGAAACTCAGGTCTTCGAACAATAGTTTTTCTCCAAAACCTTTTTTCACACCTTCCATTTCAACCACTTTGTCGCCCAGTCGTGGACCGTTTGGAATAAAGATTTCCAGTTTTTCTTCTTTCTGTCTGGCGTCTTCATTCAGCATTTTATCGTAAGCACTTAAACGGGCTTTGCTTTTTGCATGACGCGCTTTTGGCGCCATTCGTACCCATTCCAGCTCACGTTCCAGAGTCTTTTTGCGTTTCTGACTGCCTTTCTCTTCCTGCTCCAAACGTTTTGATTTTTGCTCCAACCACGAGGTGTAGTTTCCTTTCCACGGAATACCTTGTCCACGGTCGAGCTCAAGGATCCAGCCGGCAACATTATCCAGAAAATAACGGTCGTGCGTGATGCAGATAACCGTTCCTTTGTACTGATCGAGGTGGGCTTCCAACCACAAAATACTCTCGGCATCCAGGTGGTTGGTAGGCTCGTCGAGCAACAGCACGTCGGGTTCCTGCAGCAACAAACGACACAGTGCCACACGGCGGCGCTCACCACCCGAAAGTTCGCTTATAGGCTGATCGTTTGGCGGACATTGTAATGCATCCATTGCACGCTCGAGTTTGCTGTCGAGGTTCCAGGCATCCAGAGCATCCATTTTTTCCTGCAGTTCCGCCTGTTCTTTCAGCAGCTCGTCCATTTTGTCCGGGTTCTCGTAAACTTCGGGCAATCCGAACAGCTGGTTGATTTCTTCGTAGCGGTTTAGCACGTCAACAGTTTCCTGCGTGCCTTCTTTTACCACGTCGATAACGGTTTTGCTTTCATCGAGTTGTGGCTCCTGGTCGAGTAAACCAACCGAATAACCCGGTGCAAAAACCAGTTCGCCATTGTAGGCCTGATCCTGTCCGGCAATAATTTTCAGCAGGGTAGATTTTCCCGATCCGTTTAAACCGATGATACCAATTTTGGCACCGAGGAAAAACGAAAGCGAAATATCTTTGATTACTGTTTTACTGGGTGGGTAAGTTTTACTCACCTTATACATCGAAAAAATTATTTTCTTGTCGTCGCTCATCTTGTTTGTTTTAATTCTGATGCAAAAGTAAGAAATTGCGGAGAGATGATAAGCCAGCGTTAGGCTTAAATGGACTACTTATTAGCGAAATGGTGAATTTCATCCAACCCGTACCGGGTTGTACTTTTCTACCATTCTATTTACTTACTAAAATCAAATCCGTACCGGATTTTCGTTACATCGGAATTCCTTCTAATGCGCTCCCAAAGCCGGAAAACAAACCGAATAAAACGAAACCAATAATTATGACTGGATAAAGGCACATAAAGACGATTACGATAATGCCAAAGGTTTTGTAATGCGCACGCAAATTGTTGAATGCGGTGGACAACTGATCTTGTTTTTTTAAGGCGATGGCTTGTTTTATACTGTTTGAAAATCGGAATAGATAGAAGATTGGCAGGAAATAGATCCCTGCAAAAATTATATAAATAAAACCAACCAGAAACATTGGGAAAGGAAAAATATCCGCTTCTGACGGAATGAATGCTGTTACAATGCTCATTGTAATTCCGGCCAGTATCATAAATCCTGTTGAAATAAATCCAAGGATAGCTAAAAACTGACTCCATTTTCCGGCACTATGCAGGTTTCGGTTAATTTCTTCAGTAAGCTCCAATGTTTCCGGTTTAACTTGCGGTTGGTTCTCTGTAGGAAGTGTTTCTTCGTTAAAGGTATTTTCTGTATTCATATTTTTTGGTGTTTAGTTCTAATAAAAGGACCGGGCATAAATCAGTTGTGAAAGATGCTAAGCCTAATCAGGAGTTCAATACTTATAAAAATTTTTATTGCGTTTATTTAAAATACTCGTAGGTCACAAATGCAAAACGTTTGCCATCGGGCGACCACGAAGGAACATTGATAGTACCCTGGCCGCCGGTAAACGAACACAATGTTTTTATCGATCCGTCGGTAAGGTTCATCAAACGCAGCGAAACTTCTTTCATTGCAGGATGACCGCTTCCCTGATCTTCGTGGTAACTGATGTACACAAAACTTTTCCCGTCGGGAGATGGATGTGCAAACCAGTTGGAGTAGGCATCGTTGGTCAATTGTTTTTTATTCGAGCCGTCAACATCCATTTGCCAGATTTCCATTTTCCCCGAGGCCATCGAGTTGTAATAAATGATTTTTCCATCGGGAGAATATTCGGGACCATCATCCAAACCGGTTGCTGTGGTTAAGCGGGTTTCTTCACCGCCATCAACAGAAATGGTATATACGTCGTATTCGCCATTGCGCTCGGCACAATAAGCCAGTTGTTTCCCGTCGGGCGACCAGCCATGCCAGTACGATGGTGTATTTGGTGTAACAGCTTTGGGAGTTCCTCCTTCAATCGGCACCACATAAATTCTCGAACCACCGTAGTAAGTTTCTCCTTCGGGAGCACCCGACTGATCGAAATGACTAATGGCCAAATATTTTCCGTCGAATGAAATGCCGTGGTCGTTGTTGCAACGATCGGCGAAGTCGGTATTTATCAGTGTTTTTTTATTCGTTTTCAAATCAACTTTATACAATTTTCCATCTTGATTGATCACCAGAAAATTGCCGTCGCGGCTCCAGTTTGGTGCTTCAAAATGAGCTTCCTCGCTACGCACTATTTCGCGCTTGTTGGTTTCGATATTATAAATTTCGAGTGTTGATTTTACATTCTCCAATTGGGCAAAAGTTGCAAGGGGAAGGATGAATAAGCTAAGCAGATAAAGTTTTTTGATCATAGCAGATTTATTTAGTTGGTTGCTAAAGGTAATAATTTGTTCCAATTTTTATGTTCGGTGAACAATGATGAACAATTAATCTGCAATACCTTTTTTGTAGGTTTCCAAAGCTCGGTTTCGGGCCATTTTATGGTCGACCATTGGAGCAGGGTAGGTGAGTTCCCTGAATTCGGGCACCCATTTTTGTATGTAACGAAAATCCTTATCGAACTTTTTTACCTGTTCGGTTGGATTAAAAACACGGAAGTAAGGTGCCGCATCACAACCCGTACCGGCCGCCCATTGCCAGTTGCCGTTGTTCGATGAAAGCTCAAAATCAAGCAGCTTTTTGGCAAAATAAGCTTCTCCCCAACGCCAGTCGATTAACAGGTGTTTACACAAAAAACTTGCTGTTATCATTCGAACGCGGTTGTGCATGTAGCCGGTTTTATTCAGTTCGCGCATTCCTGCATCTACAATCGGATAACCGGTTTCTCCTGCGCACCAACGCTCGAATTCTTTTTCGTTATTGCGCCACTGTATGCCGTTGTATTTCGCCCTGAAATTTTCGTTCACCACACGAGGGAAGTGAAAGAGAATCTGCATGAAAAACTCTCTCCAAATCAGTTCGCTCAGAAAAACCGGAGAGACTTTATAAACCTGATTTACAATTTTCCGGATACTTACCGTACCAAAACGTAAATGTACACTTAGGTTGCTGGTTCCGTTAAGCGAAGGAATATCACGTGTTTGCGAATAGTCGCTTAGCACCGAAAGATCGTAGTCTTTCACGGCAATCGATGATTTCTGAAAACCGATCTCTTCCAGTGTTGGAAGTGACGCGTCAATGGCTGCGAACCTGTCCGTTTTTAGGTTTTCTTCAGCTTTTAGTTGTTTGGGATTAAAATGTTCGAGCCATTTGTTTTTGTAGGGCGTGTAAACCGTGTAAGGTGTATTGTCAGCCTTTAATACTTCGTGGGGCTCAAAAATAACCTGGTCTTTGTGCGGGAATGTTGAAATATTGTTTTGCTGCAGAAGTTGTTTTACCTGATCATCACGTTTTGTTGCATAAGGTTCGTAATCGCGGTTAAAGTGTACTTCGCTAATTTTAAAGTTGCTGATCAGTTCCTGCCAGATTTTTATTGGATCACCGGATTTTACCACAAGTCCGGAATTCACTTCGTGAAGTTGCTGATCCAGGCCGGTAAGTCGTTGGTGGATAAAAGTTATCCGTGCATCGTCTTCGTCCAGTTCATCTAAAATATTGGTGTCGAAAATAAAAAGCACCAACACCTTGTTATCGCTACGCAGCGCGTGGTTCAGCGCGGTGTTATCTGTTAAACGTAAATCTCTTCTCAGCCAGGTAATGTTTATCATCGTAATCCGCTTTCAGAGAACAACAATTTACAAGGCTTCAAGTTCTTCGCGGTAGTCGTATTGTAAATCTTCGTGAAGCATGGAAATGACTTGCTGAATACGTTTTACCTGGTTCAGATACATGTTAAACACCACGCGGCTGCGTTTGTAATTTAAGCCCGAGTCTTTTAGCTTTTTGCAGAAATACAAGAGCAATTCAATCTCGGTTTCCTTTTGTCCCGAGAAACGGATGTGCTTATTGGTGGTTTTTAAAACCTTACGAAGTGTTTTTTTTGCCAGGTAAAAACTGCTTCGGTTAAGGCCCAGAAATTCAAGATCAATTTCTTCTTTCACCTGTCGTATATATTCTGTTTCGTTGTGGGCCTCGAACAAAAGGTAACTTAACAGCTCTTTGTTGTCCTTTTTATACTTTGCCAATCGCACAACAACATCCTGCAAAACTTCCGGCGGAAGATTCTTTAATTCCTTTTTTATATGGCTCAGCGAAGCAATGTCCATAGCCTGCAAAATAAGCGAAATCTTTCTGTTTTAGCTTAATCCGGAACCTAAAAATTGGCAGTATACCTGCTGTTTACAGAATTTGAATATCTGCCAAATACACATTTTTTAGGGTAACTGTAAAAATATAGTGGTGAAAAGCTTTCAACGAATTTTGCAGAAAGAAACCAGCTGTTTGTTGATTGGTTTTTACTGAATGCTGAATTAAAAAGCATGACATCAGTCTGTTACGTAAATTTGAATCAGAAAACATTTAAAAACGATTACGATGAAAACAAAACTAGTTCTTTTCAGTATTTGCATTGCGATTTTAAGCATGGGAGCCACCGCAAAAATTAAAGACGGCAAGGCTATGACAGGAAATTCACTTACCGAATTTGGTAAATATACAATTGTGAATTCGGATGCACCAATGCTTTATGAAGACCAGGTATTACCAACTTACGAGTTGACTTACGAAAATGTAACCACTCCGGTACGCATTGGCGTTTTGTGCGAAGAAGAAAATAAATGTACCACATTTATTGTACGTACCGAAGAATTTGAAATTGAGTATGCCTGCCGGAACAAAGTGTTTGGTGTAAAGAAAATTGAACCACGTTTCCAGGAGCTTCCGAAAGAGGAAATGGAATTGAAGTTGGATAAGGTAGCCTATTATGCACAGCGGGTAATTTGCCAGAACAAAAAATCGGAAGACGACTTGCTGGGTTTGATTGCTTGTTATTTCCCCGACCTGGTTAAAGACGAGTACCAAGCCAGCTTTTAAAACGAACTTTAAGTAACAGCGCAATTTTTTTCATAGAAGTATGAAAATGAATCCCCGCCAGTGGGCGGGGGTTTTTATTTTGAATTGACAGGGTAATTACGAATAATGTGGTGTGAGTACCACGGCAAGAAACCCTGCGCTGAAAGGCGCAGGGTTTTTCAATGAATGGTATCGTATCGACGATAAAATGTGTTTTTTTGTCAGTAAACGTACCGATTTAGACGCTGAAGAAGCTGTAAATTAAAAGCAGCTTTTTTTAATGTTGCTACCTTTATATTAAGGATGCTGTTAAATGAACAAGTTGTTGTACAATAACAATTGGGTGTATAGGGGGACAAGACACTTAATATTCTTTGTTATAACCGTGTTACTATTCACCGCTATTCTGTTTGCACAAACAGAAAATGATACCCTTTTGCACATTTTGTGGGTGACTTTAGGAAATGCATTTTTCTTTTTCGGTTATGCCTATATCACCATTTTCCTACTCATTCCGGAGTTGTTGTTAAAAGCCAAACCGTTTTGGTTTGTTATCGTGTTTTTGTTGGTTGGAATAGGCCTGTCGGCATTGAAATTATTGTTTTCCGATTATATTTTTTACACATCGATTGCGCCCGAGAATATGTCCGCAAACGGAGCCTTTAATCTTCGTCTTATTTTGATGAACACAAAAGACATGACTTTTATTGTGGCCCTGTTTTGTATTGCCAAATATGTAAAAGATTACATCCTTACCGAAAACCTTCGCAAAAAGCTGGAGCAGCAGCACCGAAAAGCACAAAGTACCTTGTTGCAGTCGCAGTTCGATCCGCATTTCATGTTCAATACCATCAATAATTTGTATGCGCTCTCGTTGCTTAATCCTACAAAAACCAACGAAGTAATCAGCCGCATGAAAATTGTGCTGAAATACATTATTGATGAGAGTATGAAAGATTTTGTGCGGCTTGAAGATGAGGTGGCGCTGGTTGAAAATTATCTTCAGCTAGAGAAGTTGCGTTATGGAAAACGTTTGCAGGTTAGCTATAAAACCGAAGGTAATTTACACGGAGCCATGATACCGCCAATGATACTTTTTATGTTGGTTGAAAACAGTTTTAAACACGGCAGCAGCTTGGATGCGGGAACACCGTGGATAAAAATACTGGTGAAGGTTGAATACGATACGATTGCGATTGAAATTGAAAATAGCAAACCGGAAAATCTGACGAAAAAAACAAAAGAAATTGAGAAGGGGAGCGGTTATGCCGGCTTAAAAAAACGCTTAAATATTATTTACGAAAAACAGGGTTATACATTAAAAGTGAAAGATTTGGGCGATCAGTTTACGGTGAGCCTGCTTTTACAGAATACAGATGAAGATGCGTATATCACATATCACTAGACGGACGTATATTTTGCATGTCATCTTCTGGTTGGCATGGGTGATATCGTTTACTTTCATACAAACATTGAATGAAGGAGTGGATTCCTTGTTTATTTGGCTGATGTATTACCTGATTACCTTGCCTGTATTTGTTGTTCATACTTATTTGATTGCCTACTGGTTGCTCCCCATAACATTCTTTAAAAACCGTTATTTATGGTTTGCCATCGGAATTTTTGCCTTGTTGGTGGTATTTTCTGTAATTGAATTGCTGGTAAGTAATTACCTCGTTTATATGCTCTTTGATGAAAGCAGGATGTTCGATTCCGGATTTCTGAACTTTAAAAATATCGTTATAAGCGGAGTCGGAAATCATTATATAATTCTGGTATTTCTGGCTATAAAAGCAGGAAGTTCCTGGTACCGCGCCGAAAACCAGAAAGAGGAATTGTTACGCTCCACCCTTGAAACCGAGCTTGAAATATTCCGGTATCAGTTACAACCTAAAATTGTACTGGTGCTGATTAATGAACTTGAGTTGCTGACACAAAAAGGGGCGGAACATGCTCCCGAAATGATCATTAATATTTCAAATTTCCTCAACCGCTTCCTTTTCGAAGGTAAAGAAGAATTGATTCCATTAGAACAGGATGTAAAACTATTGGAAGAGTTTATGGCTATACATAATCATGCTTTGGACCACCGGCTAACAAATAATTTTATTGTAAGCGGAAACCTCAAATCGTATGTAGTACCGCCACTTTTGCTGCTTCCGTTTATAAATTCTGCAATAAAAATTGCCTACGAGTGTAACGAAAACTACGAAAGTACAGTCATTATAAAAGCAGAGCGAAAGTATTTGTTGTTTTCGTTTACCTTTTGGAGCGAAAACAATTTTACCATTGCCAACGATGAAGACAATAAAATTACATACCGGCGTTTACACTATAATTTCCCCGGAAAACATAGGCTGGTGGAGAACATTGACGACAATTTCAGAGAATTTAGTATAGAAATTTACCCTTGAGTGTAACTCTATACGATTTTCTCGTACTATTTAGGAAACAGATTAAACAGACTGGAGCGAAAGCTCCCGTAGAAAACAGAAAACAATAGCTAATCCGTATTATCATGAAAACTAAGTGTCTCATTATCGATGATGAGCCTTTGGCGCGTGATTTGATGCGCTCTCATATCGAAAAACTTGATAATTTTGAGATTTGTGCCGAGTGCGGCGATGCCATGAAAGCCTTGCAGGAATTGCACAATCATAAAATCGATTTAATGTTTATGGATATTCAGATGCCCCAGATAACCGGCATCGAATTTTTGCGAACGTTAAAAAATCCACCCAAAGTAATAATCACCACAGCTTATCGCGAATACGCACTCGAAGGTTTTGAGCTCGATGTAGTCGACTTTTTACTAAAGCCCATCACTTTCGAACGATTCTTAAAGTCGGTAAACAAGTATTATCAGTCGGTTCAGGAAGAAGCCCCGGCGGTGCGTCAGGTTGTTCCTTCGAACGGTCATGCTGATGAGGCTTTTATTTACGTGAAGGAGAATAAAAAGGTGCTGAAAGTACATTTAAGTGATATTCTTTACGTTGAGGGCCTGAGTGAATATGTACAGATTTATACCACAGACAAAAAGATTATTACCAAAACCAGCATGACGCACATGGCTGAAAAACTGCCTGATAACGGTTTTATGCGTATTCATAAATCGTATATTGTTTCGCTCACTAAAATTGAAGCGTTTACATCGAGCAGTATCGAAGTGCCCGGAAAAGAATTACCAATCGGACGTAGTTATAAAAATTCAGTACTGGAAGTGTTGCAACTTCAGGGGTAGTGGATTTTTATTAGCTGGTTATTTAGATTGTGCATCTGCAAAAAGTTGCCAGAGTTTTAAGATCCCTGAATCCGGATCGTCCAATGAATTTATAGGTGATAAATTCAGAACAGAATTTCTTAATCGGTTAACTTTTTGAAGATTTTCTGCAGCATCGTTACTAATTGGTATTTTATAAATACATAAAACCAAGACGGTTTTTAAAGTGGCAGCACGCACCCGGATGGTATGTTTTGAATATTTTGCAGGGTGAATGTGAATATAGCGTTCTTCCAGATTGCCTCTTTTTATCAGCCATTCCGATTCGTCGGGTAATTGTATTTTTTTCCAATCCCGTTGACCCATCCACGTGTTAAATGATTGTAGATTATTAATGTTTCTGTTGTTGAAATACTCGTTGCACAAAACGGCAATCTTTTCGGATGATAGCAGACCAAGATAAAAGTCAAACAAATTGTTGCCGATCAAAAATATTTTCGGTCGCCATTCTTCTGGCTTGTCAGGATACCAATTTTCAAGTTCGCTTAGCAGAAAACGAAAATGATGTTTGTAGGGATTAAACTGGATTGGCAAAGGAATTTCAACCGGCATTTGATTTGCTTTTGAAACATTTCAATAAATTTACCAAAAAGACGTAAATGGCACTTTTACCAATTCATAAATATTTTGTGTTTAACGAACAGCTTCAACCTGTTTCAACATTTATCCCTGCAGAAAATGAAGGGGGAATTTACGAAGTTCTGCGCGTGGTTAATGGCGTTCCGCTTTTTCTTGATGAACACCTTAGACGGTTTCAGCATTCGGCTGAACTTGCAGGAAAGGAGATTCGCTACAGTGGTGCACAAATTGAGGCTTTTTTAAACCAGCTGATTGTTCGGAATGAGGTTGATAGAGGGAACATTTTAATCTCGTGTAAAACCAACCTAAAGGCATTTTTTATCGCACACAATTACCCCAGCGATGAGCAATACGAAAGGGGAGTGAGCTGTGGATTGTTGAATGCCGAACGAATGAATCCCAATGCAAAGGTGTTTCAAACCGAAGTGCGAAAGCTGGCCAATAAAATGATGGAAACCAAAGGTTTTTATGAAGTGTTGCTTGTTAACCACGAACACCGGATTACAGAAGGTAGCCGCAGTAATGTATTTTTTATTAAGGGAAACGAGCTGATTACTCCGCCAGGGAAACAGGTTTTATTAGGGATTACCCGGCAGAAAACAATTGCATGCGCTGAACAATTAAGTTTCAAAATATCAGAAGCTGATATAAGTACAGAACAGCTGAAATCGTTTGATGCAGCTTTTATTACTGGTACATCGCCTAAAATACTTCCGTTGTCAGAAGTGGGCGAGAAATTGTTTGATGTAAAAAATAAGGTGTTAAGGGCATTAATGAAAGAATTCGACACCCGAATTGAGGAAGACATAAAAAAAAGGTTGTCGGGAGAAAAGTAGAATCTTCCTCACCCAACAACCTTTCCCAAAATTCTATAATCTGTTTTTTAAGATCTGTTCAATTTCCAGGTAATTCATATCTCCCTTTTCGCCAATTTGTGCTTCGCTTTGTTTAAAACGATCTACAATCTTATCGATTGAACTTTCAGGCACACCATATTCCGGTAGTGTACAAGGAACACCCAGCGACTCAAAAAACTTAACGGTACGTGCAATAATCGCATCAATTTTTTCATCGGCGCTACCTTCGGTAATCCCCCAAATACGCTCGCCATATTGTAAGATCTTGTCTTTTTTGTTCTCGCGTTTTATGTGCATTACACCCGGCAACACAATGGCTAGTGTCCGTCCGTGATCGATGCCGTGGAAAGCAGTCAATTCGTGGCCGATAAGGTGTGTCGACCAGTCTTGCGGAACACCAACGGCAATCATTCCGTTAAGTGCCATTGTTGCACACCACATAAAATTGGCGGCAGCATCGTAATCTTTTCGGTCGGCTAAAACTTTCGGTCCTTCTTCAACCAAAGTGGTTAAAATACTTTCGGCTAATCTGTCCTGAAGCGGTGAATTTACATTGTAAGTCAGGTATTGTTCCATTACGTGTACAAACGCATCGACAACACCGTTTGCCACCTGTTTGTCGGGTAAAGTGAATACACACTCCGGATCGAGCACCGAAAATTGCGGCATTACCAACGAAGAACCAAAAGCCTTTTTCTCCTGTCTTTCAGCACGTGTAATTACCGAGTTCCCATTCATTTCCGATCCGGTGGCCGGTAAAGTTAAAACAGCTCCCAGCGGAATCGCTTTTTCAACTGGCGCACCTGCTGCCAGAATATCCCACGGATCACCGTTCTCGTACAATACAGCAGCGGCAATAAATTTTGTGGCATCCAGAACAGAACCACCTCCAACTGCCAGAAGAAAATCCACTTCTTTTTCTTTTACCACCTCAACCGCTTTCATGCAAGTTTCGTAATGAGGATTGGCTTCAATACCCCCAAATTCTGTGATGTTACAACCTTTCAGCGCTTCCATTACCTGGTCGTAAACTCCGGTGTTTTTTATACTGCCACCGCCATAAGTCATCAGGATGGTTGCATTCTCTGGAATCTCACCGGCGAGTTTCGAAATCGATTCTTTTCCGAAAAGAATTTTAACCGGATTTTTGTATTCAAAATTGTACATGAAATTTATTTTTGGTTATTTCAACTTTCATCATAAATAAGGAAATTCCTTATTTTCTTTCAAAGTTAGGAAATGTGGAGGAAAAGAGAGAAGAAAGAAAATACTGATTTTAGAAAAGCTATTCCGGAGTATTCGGACAAGGAAATTATTGCGATTTTAAAGTTGCGGGATCATTATCAGCCGGAAGCTGCAAAATTGGCTGTTGATGAGGCCATAAAGCGGGGCATTATCCACACGGAGCAGGATTTGTTGGCCGAAGAATTCCGTTGTGAACCCATTAAATTTTCATTGTTCCCCGACATAAAAAGAGAAAAGAACCGCACAAAGATCCGAAAAAGTATTGCCCGCAGTCTGGTGCTTTGCAGTTTGTTTCCTGTTGTTTTTGGTCTGATAGAATTAAATCGAAACAATAACCTGGAAGGTTCTGTATTATTGCTGTTTGGTTTCTTCTGGTTATTCTCTGCTTCGCAATTAATCAGGGCCTTTCATCTTTTATTTATTAGGATTCTATTCATTCAAACTATGTTGGCAGCGTTATTTGCAGGGTATAAAATCTTTAACAAAACAACTTTCGTTTTCCTCGATAGTTTTATTCTAATCGTGCTGTGCGCTTTCACTTTCTACGGTTTGCTGTTTATGCTCAAGAATTTGAAAGAATAATTGCGGAACAGCTCGTGGTGGAATATTCCCATATGCCTACACTTATCTACTAAAAACCAGCATTCATCGAAATTTATCGACGCATTGAACGTTTATATTCTACATTTGATGTGTTACAAAATTCAAAAAACATGAAAACAGCACTTCTCTTTACTTTATCCATTTTATTGTCGGTTCAACTTTTTGCTCAGGACGATGACGACTGGGACGTAAAAAAATATGACATTGATGATTTTTCGTCGATCTATCTTGAAGGAGGTTACAAAGTCCTTTTATCGCAGGGAGATCATTGTGCATTAACCATTAAAACGACTGATGAAGATGTGCTGGATCATTTAGAAGTAGAGAACTGGGGCGACGAATTGCGATTGGTGATGGACAGGGATTTTTTGAGTTATGAACGTATACGTTTGTACATCACCTTTAAAAATCTAGATGAAATTACCGCGCAGGGAGGTCTGAAACTGGATACCGATGGTTATCTTGATTTAAACGATCTTTTTATTCATGTTGAAGGAGGTGCAAAAATAGAAATGAACCTGAAAGCTGAAGATATTGAGATTGTTGGAGAAGGCGGTGTTTTGGTAGAGTTGGATGGCGTTGCCGACCGGTTGGATGTGAAACTTTCGGGCGCTGGACACGTTGATGCAGGTGATATAAAAGTGAATGATGCCAGCTTTAAAATTGAAGGAGTTGGAACAGGCTCAGTGCATGCGATAGAAACATTGTATGCAAAAATTGAAGGAGTCGGTAAAGTTCGTTACACCGGAAATCCGAAAGTTACCCGCGATATTGAAGGGCTTGGAAGTGTAAAAAGAGATTAATAAAAAGACATACTACTCGTACCTTAATACTACAAAAGGTACATTTTTTCTTAGGTTTGGTTTAGGTTTATTAAAGGCTATCGTTGGATAGCCTTTTTCTTTGGCACAAAAAAAGGTACTTCATTTGAAATACCTTTTCTTATTTATTTGTCTTTGTTGTTTATTCCATTTCTGGTATTTCAATGCCACCATCCAGTAACATTTCACGTTTGTTCACGTCGAAACGAGAGAAACCGCGGTCTAACAATTTGTATCGGAATTGAGGTTTCGGAGCACTTTTCATGGCTACCACCGGCGAACCGGTAATGTCTTCGATAGCTGCTTTAAAAAGCGGATCGTTTTTGTCGCCAAGCGGGTAAGCTGCAAACAGATCATCCTCAACAGGAATGTCGGGTGCAAAACCGTCTTCAAAATCAGTTACACCGGCAGCATTTGCATAACGTAAAACGATGGGCTGCAATCCCCAGTTTGCTATCTCTTCGTAATACGATTCATTGTAATAGTCTTCCGGTTTTATGGTGATCGAAGCAGTGTATTTTCCGTAAGTAGTGTCGCCCACGGTAACCACCTGGTCCATATACGCTCTTAATCCCGTAATCGTAAGTTCCGATGCAGAAGCTGTGCCCGAACCTGTTAAGAAATAAACACGGTCTAATCCCATTTTTGTTGATACTTGGTTGTCGAAATAAATTTCTATCTGACTCATTATCTGACGGTCGACAAAATAATCCTGGTATTTATCGTTCCAGTGGAAAGTAACCAGCGTACTGTTTTGGTTTACAACATCTAAAGGTGCAATACACGAGCATAAATGTTGCGCTGCCGAAATACCTCCTCCCGGATTATAACGAAGATCCACAACAAGGTCGGTAGCTCCCTGACTGATCAGACTTTGGAAAGCAGCATCCAGATTGTCGTCGTAGTTGGCAATAAACTGAGCATAAAAAATGTAACCTATTCTTCTTCCATCGTGTTCAACAACTTTTGTTGTCAAAACAGGATTTAACGAAAGCTCGTCTGCCAGAAGACTGATTGTAGTATCCGCAACAATATCATCCTCAGTTGCAACACCAATTGTAATATCGGCCTGATCGCTGTACAATAAATTCGTATAATTGGATTGCGAGAGATCGTTTCCGTCTATTTCAATTAATATGTCGCCGCGTTTAAATCCTGCTGCCGAAGCAGGTGTTTCCGGGTAAACATATTCAACAACAGCCACGATTTTTTCGATATCTACCAGGTTGTAAAATGCCAGCGACCAACCGTACGATTTTTCATTTCCTTCGAAACTGGCTTCCAAAGCGTCAACGTCATCAGTAATGTACGACCATTTATCATCCTCGTACAAAAGTTTATAGAAATATTCTTTTGAATCGGTTTCGTAGTTAAGGTCAATATCAGGCAATTCATCGTACCACAGGTAAATGTCGTCCATGGCTTTGTAAATGAACCTGTTTACTTTTTTTGTAAGGTCAGATGCTTCCGGACTATCGGGAGTCGGATCGTTTTTTGAGCAGGCTATAAATGTTACAACCGCTACAAAAAACAACAGTGATGTTTTTGCTAAATTTTTCATTAATCCATTCTTGTTACGTCCACTTTTTTCAAATCTCACTCTTTACTAACGTAATACGTTTATTTTTCGTTTAACCCTACCGCTATTTTTTATTTTTTTCTTCCGGGTATTCAATTCTGATGTGGTAAATGTTGATCAGTTTTTCCAGTAAGGTCTTTTTGATTGTGTCAATATCTCTGAACGTAAGATCAGAATCTACCAACTGCTTGTCCTCAATTTTTTTATCGATCATACTGTCGATAAGTGCTTTCAGGTTCTCGTGTGTTTTTTCTTTCATACTACGCGATGCAGCCTCAATTCCATCCACCAGCATAACAACTGCAGCCTCCTTAGAGCGTGGTAGCGGACCGGGATAGATAAAAGCTTTTTCATCTACATCCTGATCCGGATTTTGTTCCTGGTGTTTCAGGTAGAAATATTTGGCTTTCGTTGTACCGTGGTGTGTGGCTATAAACTCAATAATTGGTGCGGGAAGTTTGTGTTTTTGAGCCATTTTCACGCCATTTCGCACATGGTCGATGATCACTTCTGCACTTTTTAAATGACTGATACGGTCGTGTGGATTCATTCCCAACGCCTGGTTCTCGATAAAAAAGTTAGGTCTTCCGATTTTTCCGATATCATGATAAAGTGCACCGGCACGAACCAAAAACGGATTTCCTCCAATGCGCAGAATCACCTCCTCGGCTAAATTGGCAATCTGCATCGAGTGCTGGAAAGTTCCCGGTGCCTGTTCTGCCAGCTTTCGTAGTAAAGGCTGGTTACTGTCCGAAATTTCAATTAAAGTAACGTCGGAAACAAAACCAAACAGCTTTTCGAAAATATATACCAGCGGGTAAACCAACAGAATGAGTACACTGCTTATGGCAAACCATTTTAAATCGGCATAATCGGATGGTATAAATGTTCCTTCGTGGATAAGATTTAAAGCCGCAAATACTACCGCGTAAGTTAGGAATACCCATAACGACGCCAAAACCAGATGAACCCGGCGGTGCATTTTATTCAGGCTAAAAACGGCAATCATACCTGCCGACACCTGTAGCAAAATAAATTCGTAGTTATTTGGGGCATAAAAGCCAATTAAAAGTGTGGTTATTATCAGGGTGAAAATTGCTGTTCGCGAATCGAAAAATGTACGGATCATGATGGGGAAAACCGCCAGAGGAACCATGTAAATGTGCAAATTAGGGAAGGTATTGATAAAATTGGAGAGCAAAATTATACCGGCCATTAGCAGTAGCATAAAGCTCAGTTTGTTCAGGTGCTCCAGAATGTCGCGTCGGTATAATAACAGAAAAACAAACAGAAGACTTAGGAGAACGGAAATAAGCAAAATTTTACCTCCGGAAACCATATAGCGGTTTACATCGTTGCCTCTTTCCTGTTCGTAACTTGCTTTTAACGATTCCAATACCTGAAATTTTGCCGCGTCAACAATTTCACCTTCAAGAACTATACGTTCTCCCAATTTAACCATTCCGCGGGCTGCTGAAATATTCTGCGTAAGTTCATCTATTTCTTTTTGGCTGGTTTCGCTGTCGTACGAGAGGTTTGCAGTAATGTAACGGTCGAGGATTAAATCGTTGAGCCAGGGTGCATTGTGACCGGAATTTTCAAGTTCTTGCCGCGTAACCAGCAGTGTATTGTAAGCCGATTTTTCGGAGTATAATTTATCCGTTGCTACTTTTTGTACGCTATTTCCGGTTCGTTTATTCAGTTCTTCTTTTCCTTGCAACTCGCTGTAGGTATCAATCGAGAACTGTAAAATGCCGTTACTGTAAAGCTCGGCGAGTTTATCGGCCAAAACACCGTAAACTTCTTTTTTCGCAGTGTTTGTGCTGTCCGTCAACAATTCAAGGTCTTGTTGTAAACGGGTCAGACTTTCTGTTTTTATAGTCGTGTCGTTCGTAAAATACGGGATGAGAGAACTGATCTGTTCTGCTTTTTCGTCCTCCAGTTCATTGGCACTTTTCAGAATAGCAAAATCGAAAGGTGCAACCAGGTTTTCGTGGCGCCACGGAAATCCTTTTTGGTATTCGTATTTAAATTTCGGCTCACCCGGTAAAATAAAATACAAAGCCACTGCTGTTAGTACAAACAGTGCAATTTGCAAAAACAGTTTTGTGTAGCTTTTTAACTTTCTCAATAATTTGTTCATACACCGAATATCTGAATTTTGATTCAATAAACAATCGTTCTCACAGTCATCTTTTTAAACAAACTCTTAATATCTAATTGACAAATTAGGTTTGTTGGAAAGCTTGTATCGCCCATTTTTTCTTAGTTTTGTGTTAACACGCTTCAAACAGGCAGTGTGCCTGTTTTACAAAATAAAATTAAGAAAATATTGATGAACTACGGCATTTCTAATTTAAGTATTATTCCGGTTCGACACGAGCCCTCGGAAAAAAGTGAAATGGTGACGCAGATTCTTTTTGGCGAACACTTTGAAATGCGCGAACAAATGGTTGGTTGGACGAACGTAAAACTCGCTTACGACGGTGTTGAAGGATGGGTTGATACTAAGATGATTACTCCGATTAACAACCGTACTTTAAATAAAATTGAAAACAGTCCAACTGCCGTAACATCAGATATAATAACCATCGTTCCGGTAAATGAAGAGCAAAATCTTATGTTGGTTGCTGGTAGTACGCTTCCTGTTTGGCGCCCGTATTTGAAACAGTTTTCTGTAACTCAGGACACCTATTTAGCGACCGGCGAAATAATTTATGGTGAGTTAAAAAATGCACGTGAAATTGCAATAAAACAGGCATTAAAATATTTTAATGCGCCTTATCTTTGGGGAGGACGAACACCTTTTGGTGTTGATTGCAGCGGTTTAACGCAGATGATCTATAAAATGATCGGAATTAAATTACCACGCGATGCCAGCGAACAGGTAAAAGTAGGAACTGCAATGAGTTTTGTTGATGAAGCAGAACCCGGCGACCTGGCATTTTTCGACGATGAGGAAGGAAATATTGTTCATGTTGGGATAATGTGGAAACGTAATAAAATCATTCATGCTTCGGGGCAGGTGCGTGTTGACAATGTCGATCAGTTTGGAATTTTTAACATCGATACGCAACGTTATACCCACAAAATGCGTGTAATGAAAAAAATAATCGAATAAAATGGAACACATCGAACTCATAATTTATGTAGCCCTTTTTGTTGCCGCAATTTACCTGGTTGTAAAACATTGGAAGACCGGCAGAAAAGACTAATTTATAAATTAGAGATTGATGTTGATTCGATTGAATCTTAAGACTTATATTTTAACGTTCAATCAACCGGTAACTTTTGCCATTTTACTTTTAACTTTTTCCTTGAATAATGTACACCTATAAATATCCACGAGCGGCCTTAACAGTTGATGCGATTGTTATGGTAAAAACCGAAGCCACAACTTTTGTTTTGCTGATCGAGCGGGGCAGGGAGCCTTTTAAAAACAAGTGGGCCTTGCCCGGAGGTTTTATCGATATGGATGAAACACTGGAGCAAGCATGTATTCGCGAGTTGGAAGAAGAAACGGGTCTGCAGGTTGCAAAGATGCAACAGTTTCGTACATACGATGCGATCAACCGTGATCCACGGCATCGGACTATTTCAGTGGTGTATTCAGTGGAGTTGGCGGAACAAAAGCCGGTAAAGGGCAGCGATGATGCTGCACAGGCAAAGTGGTTTTCAATTGAAGATTTGCCCGAACTTGCTTTTGACCATGCGGATATTTTAGCTGATTTTTTCAAAATAAAATAGCGGTAAAATATTCGAGACTTTACCGCTATTTTGTATCTATACTAGTAGAAAACGATTAGAACTTCCAACGCATTTCTACCCAAAGTTTATCGCCAAGTTCCCACCAACGGTCTACAGCCGATCGTAACGAAGCATTACTGTAACCGGTCAGGTATTCACGGCATAGCTGTGTAGGATTTCCGTTTGCTGCATTTTCTTTGTCTTTTTTCAACAATTCCATAGCACGGTTTTCAACAAATTCAGTCTCGTCCAGTACCTGGTTTTCAAATGCAGTAACTTCAGGTTCAACAATTTTTTTTCCGGTGCCCCAGTTTACCAAAGCCAAACGGTTTGCACGTGTAAATGCCCACATGGCCGACTGACGACTGAAATGTTTGTGGCCACAGTAGTTGTAGGCATCGGGCAAACTCAGGTTGCCGCAATAAACCGGTACACGAGGTGTTAAACGTGGAATGTCGAGGCTAAGCCATACTTTTCCTCCAATTTCATCGGGTAAGTCATCGCGCAATTGAGCGATCCAGGAGTAGGAACAATATTGCACCGAAATCGGTCGGTGACGATAAACAGAATTCTCTTCCAACGCATTCATCAAGTCGCGTTTATCTTTTGCCAGCCATGGGTGTGCTGCCGGACTGATGATCGAATCGATTACTTCTTCACCATCGTCATTCTTTGTTTTGTGAGCTACTTTCAGGTTGCGGATCATTTCATATTCTGTACCGTCGTATGTTTGTTTGTACAAAGCAATCACTTCACTGATATTTACTTTCTTCTCCACTTTTACAGAGAAAGGCAGTTCGTCTGCATCAAACTTCAGGTTTAAACCCGGAGCCATTGTACTTAATACAAAATACTCGCGAATATCAAATGGCTTTTCACCGCTGTAAGCTTTCCAGAACTTAAATGTCTCTTTTCCATTCCAGTAACCCAGGGCTTTAGCCACATCGAAAACATTGTCGGAGGCCATATAATAATCCGGATTATCAAGATCGAGTACGCCAATTCGTGGAATATTAGCCGAAATTCCCACATGGTCATCCGGAATACGCTGAGCAGCCCAGACACCACCAATTTTATCCGGTCCTTCGCCAAAAATCTCCAGCTGCCAAACTTCCTTGGTATCGGCAATGGTTATACATTCTCCCATGTCCGCAAAGCCGTATTCTTCGATCAGTTCACCAATAAGTTTTATGGCATCGCGTGCTTTTGTACAACGCTGAAGGGCAATACGCTCCAGTTCTTCAATTAGAAAAAGACCGTTTTTGTTTTGTAATTCTTTTCGGCCAACGATGGTGGTTTCGCCAATCGCCAGTTGCTTTTCGTTGATACACGGATAAGCAGTGTTTAAATACGCGTAAGTCTCGCGTGCTTCGGGAATTTCGCCCTTTAATTCCATGCCGTCCATACTCCATGCGGTGTGCGTGTGCATGGTTCCCCAATACACTTTGTGGGTGGTATCGCGGTCGAATTTTTGTGCAGGAATAAAATTTATCCAGGTGCGGTAATAGGCATCGCAGGTGTGGGCCGTAATCACCGAACCATCGTCGGTGGCATCTTTCCCAAACATAATGCTGGTGCAGCTTTCATTCCTGTTTTCATCGGGTTGGGCTAACAAAAATGATGCTGATGACAGAACCAGCATCACGAGTAAAGATATTCGTAACATAGTGCAAAGTTTTGCTCAAATTTAATAGAAATGGCAGGCAGAGCAAATTAATTTAACATTATGTGAAGAATATTGTCAAAATGTTGACAAATGTATTGCGGCTTTTAATGTCCGTCAATTCCGTGAAGCATCAGAAACGAGTGCATTAGAATTTTATGAATCTCGGTTAAATATTCGTTTACAGCTTTGGTACTGCCCGGAAGAGAGAATACCAGTGTTTTGTCTTTAACTCCTGCAATCGAACGACTGAGTAGTGCATTGGGTTTTTCTGCACCATATTTCAAGCGGATATGATCCATAATTCCCGGAATTTCCAAATCAATAAAATTTGAAATAATTGAAGGAGCAATATCCCGTGGACCGATTCCGGTACTTCCCGTTGTATAAATAATATCGTATCCGTCGTTAACAGCATTTTGAAGTTCGGTTTCCAACAATTCCTTTTCGTCAGGAATTACGGTGCGCGATGTTTCGCATAAGTATGTTTTAGAAGTGAACCAATCTTTGCTCAGTTTCTCGAGTAGTGGTCCGCTTTTATCCTTGTAAATACCTTGAAAAGCACGATCACTTAAGGTAATAACTTTTATTCGGAAAGTTTTTGGAATATATTCCAATTCGTCGTTCTCGGTAAGAGTTCCCGGTTTTATTACCCGGCAGAAGATCCCTTCTTTTGGCATCACACATTTTCCTGCCAGTTGAAAAATCTCGCAGTTATCGCCGTGACATTTTTTACCGATTTGTGTTACTTCCAATTCCACATCACCTGCTCTGAACCGATCGAATGGCATGGCTTTATGCACCGCGATTCCTTCTGTGGTAATGTTTTCGGCAAACTCTCCAAAGTTGATTTCCCTGCCCAGTTCTCCTTCAAAACTTTTAATACTTTCAGCGGCCAGCAAACTTATCTGGCGGTGCCATTTTCCGGCATGTGCATCGCCTTCAATGCCGTCAAGATTTAGTTTTAATTCTTTGCGTGGCGTTTTTATCGTGCCTTTCTTTTCCGAAATATTCAGTGATTTTATTTTGCAGGTTTGTGCTTCCATTTCTGTATTTAGATTTTCTCCTTAAAGTCTAGTTTTACATCTCCCATTACCATGTTTTTGTCAACGGCTTTGCACATGTCGTAAATGGTTAACAGCGTCACATTTACGGCTGTTAATGCTTCCATTTCAACGCCGGTTTGCCCGATGCATTTGGTTAAACTTTTTACCAAAACACCATTTTCCTGTACTTCTGCTTTTACCTCAACTTTGGTAAGCTGTAGCGGGTGACACAGCGGAATCAGTCGCGATGTTTCTTTGGCTGCCTGAATTCCCGCAATTTCTGCAATAGTTATTACGTCGCCTTTTTTTATAAGGCTTTCGTTGATCAGCCTAATCGTTTCATGTTGCAGGGCGATAAACCCGGATGCTTTGGCGGTTCGTACCTGTTGTGGTTTGTGCCCCACATCCACCATGTTTGCTTTTCCTTCGTCGTTGATATGTGATAATTGGCTCATATTTTTATCCTCCAATATTTGAAAAATCATGTGATTCGGTTCCTACTCCTTTTTCAGGTTTGTTTTCCAAAGCCTGGTTGTAAGCTTCTTCAATACCCAATTCTCGGATGTTGTAACGCAACCCTGAATGTAAGCACGGAACGATAAACCCGTCGGCAGTTAAACGCAGACGGTTGCATATTTTACAAATACCGCCTAATCCTCCGTCAACCGCATAAAACTCACCGGTGCGTAAATCCATCTGCCGAATGAAACGTAGCTTCAAACCTTTCTTTTGGCAGTATTCCCGGACAGCCTGTTCATCCACTTCGTTTTCGCCCGGAATACGAACAAAGTTGATTTTGACAGGCTGAAGTTCGGCTTCAAGTGCAGCATCAATACCACGTAAAACATCATTCAATTCTCCAACACGAGTGATTTTTTTGAATTTTTCAGGATTCATGGTATCCAGACTAATGTTCACCCGTTTTAACCCGGCAGCCTTTAAAGCTTTTGCATAACGCGGCAAGAGAACGCCGTTTGTAGTTATTCCGATATCCTCTATTTCAGGAATAGATGTCAGCATTTGTATCAATTCAGGCAGATCTTTGCGTACCAACGGTTCACCACCTGTTATTCTAAGTTTGCGAATGCCTAGTTTTACACCTGCTTTAACGATGTCGGTAATTTCGTCAAACGAAAGAATATCCTCATGCTTTTTTAGTGGCAAACCTTCGGCCGGCATACAGTATTCGCAACGGAAATTGCAGCGATCGGTAACCGAAATACGCAGGTAGTTGATATGTCTGTTAAAGCGGTCGTACATATGCTAATTCACCTTTTTGAATTGTTGAGACTTCAAGCGGCACTTCCAACAATGCATTTGCAAAAGCCAGCGCATTGATATGTGCCGACCCATGAAACGGGATTTCTGTAATGGCACCGTTATTATCGATAATAACAGGAATAATTGCCAGACGATTGGCTTTTTTCCGTTGATAGTTAAATCCCATTGGGGCTTTAATGCGCAAAGGGGAGTAGTTAGTGCCCATCAAATTATAAATGGCCGGTTTGGCAATCAATTCAAATTGTACCAGTGAGGACACAGGATTTCCCGAAAGCCCAAACACAAACTTCCCATCCCGTTCTGAAAAAGTCATTGGATTGCCCGGTTTAATCCCGGTATGATCCCAGTATATTTTGAATCCCTGTTCTTTTAATATCTCCGGAATAAAATCAAAATCGCCAACCGAAGCACCACCTGTAAAAACAATAAAGTCGCTTGATTGCAATGCTTTGTTAAAACTTTCGGTGAGTAATTCGTAGTCGTCAACCAGCATTAGTTCTGCTACAATCTCAATGTTCATCTTTCGCAGCTGCGAGATCACCTGGCTGGAATTACTGTTACGTATTTGTCCTGGTTTTGGTGTTTCTGATGGTGGAACCAACTCACTTCCGGTAGCAATTACTGTTACTTTTGGGCGTTTTGATACCAGAACCTCAGCGTAACCTGCACCGGCCAAAACCGCCATGTGAGGTACATTTATCAGCGTTCCTTTTTGTAACAATACATCTCCGGTTTTGTAATCTTCGCCCAGGTAGCAGATATTCTTTTTCGTTTTCGGATTTGTGCAACGTACTTTATTTTCAGGAAGCTCCTCGGAATCTTCAACCATAAACACACAATCGCATTCGGGCGGAACAGCAGCACCTGTCATGATCTTTACGCACTGATTTTTGCCAATTTTAACGGAAGCTATTTTTCCGGCATTGATCACTTCAAGTACCTCCAGCTCGTTGGCAATATCTTCAATCCGACATGCATATCCGTCCATCGCAGATTTGTTGAAGGGTGGCATGTTTAAATCTGCAACCACATCTTCCTGTAATACCCGGTTAAATGCATCTTCAAGCAGTACTTTCTCGGTTGAAATAACCGCTTGTAGGTTGCCGATCAGCTGTTGTATTTCTTCAAATTGGTTCATTAGGCAAGTGAAAAGTTATTGTTGTTAAGCTGAATTTTAGTGTAATCAAAATTAAGCTTTTCTCCGTCATTAATCACAATTATCGGCTTGTGTTTTAGGTGGTGTTGTTTGGTTATAGGAGTGCCGGCAAACTGTACAAAAAAGAACAGTCCCGGGTTAACAATTTCATGTAAACCTCCCGACTCGCAGACAATTGGCGTTTCAGGTAAATAGGTCGCCAGTTTTTCGAAAGCTTCGGGCAAAAATTCCGGTTCGGCCATTACGAAAAATACCTGTTTGGCACCTGCCTGTAACATCAGCGAACTGTCTTTGTCTGTTAGCTGCTTTTCCTGTAAAATAACGTAGTTCTTCTGTTTTATCAACACATCATCGTTGTTGTGTTCGTGTATGTGCGAGGTGATTTTTAAGCCGGTTATCGGCGAAGATTCTGACAGCATTTCGATGACACGACAGGCGAAGTAGGTTTTTCCCACATTTCGGCCATTACCTGCAATTAAAAGCAAGTTCGGATAATCGATCTTGGTATCTTTTTGTACTTGTGTCATTTAATAACTCAGGTTAAAATGTTTCAGGGAAGGGAAGGAGCTTCAGTTCGCCCAATGCAGAATGTGCTCTTTCTCCTTTCCAATTTACCCCTACCTGTCGTAGGGATGCGGGAGGACCACCTGTTTCCGGGTAATCCCATCGGCCGAAATCCCCTGGTTTTCACTTTAGGCAGATCGGCTCGGAGCCGGTACAAATATAGTAAAGAATCTAGATGTGTGGATATGAAAGCCTGAAAAGTGCTGAAAAGCATTTTATCTATAATGAATTAATATAACAGTTTCCATTTGGGATTTTTTGAGCAAAAAGAATAACACTGTTTTCGCTATATTTAAACCGGATAAAATTGAAGTATGACGCAAAAAATTATAATATTCCTGGTTTTGATTCTATCGGTATTTAAGATGTCGGCAACAGAAAATCATGCAGCTATTGAAGCAGCTGATACGGCCAAAATATATGAATATCGTCTGTCCAGCGATAAAATTACCAGCCCTGTTCAAAACAAAGCGGCATTACTTCGAAGTAACGATCATTTCTCCAAATCGAATTTTCTGAATGGTTTTAAAACGGAGGTCAAAAGTGGTTTTTCCACTTCTTCAGCATTGTGGACATTAGACAGCATTGTAGTGCGCGAGTTGAATGAAACTACGCAGCTGGTTGAAAATACATTACGCCAAACTTTAGCAGCTCAAAATGACGGGCAAAATATACTTGTTAAGAATTATAATTGGTTGACAGATGAAAACCACTGGTTGATCAGCGATGCTAACTATTATTTTTTTAGCGAGGCCGGACGATTGGATTCGGCTGAATTTCAGGAATATATTACTATCAACTATCGGGTGTTTACCAAAACTTACTATGCTTATGAAGATGGACTTCTTAAAACTGAGTGGAGTAAGGAGAAGTTTGACGAGTACGACGATTGGGAGATGGTTGAGCGGTTGGAATATAATTACGATTCAATTAGCCGGCTAACGCAGGTTAATACCCGGGAGTGGGACGTTTTTGATGATCGCTGGTCGACTTATGAAATAGTTGAATATGAATACGATTCAGTGGGAAACATAGTAGCCGAAATCGATTATGATTACGATAGTTACGAAATGCTTCGAACCAAAATATATGAAATTAACTATTCGTATAACGCACAAAATCTTTTGACTGAAGTAGCTGAATATGTTGAGGGGTGGGAAGACGGTACTTTTATCCCCGATCGTAAAATCAGTTACGATTATGATGAATCGTTTAATTTAGAAGTTGAAACCTTGTACAGTTGGGATTACGATCTTGATGGTTGGTTGGAGGATACCCGTAAAGAACATTTTAATGAGAGGAGTGGAGCCCAAATTCATGAAACGCTGGTGCAAACCTGGGATGACCAATGGAATGATACTACCACTATAAAATACTTCGCGCAGAATTCGGTTTTTGCAGATGTAGTTGAAAACAAGAAATTTGTTTTTTCCTTTTTGCCAATGCAGGTTTTTGATAACCATGTGGTAGATAAAATAGAAAACTATTCGTATTCGGCAGGGGAGTGGGAAGTAAGTGGAACTACCACCTACCATTTTACTCAAAATCCTCCCGTTGGTATCATTTCTGAAAATCTCGGCGACGTAAAAATATTTCCTAATCCGGCAACGGATTATATTCAAGTTCAAACCAATGCTCTACAAGAATTCGAATGTGTAATTTACGATCTGTCGGGGAAAATCATGTTACAGGAACGCAGTAATGAGAATCTGCGACTGAATGTTTCCGGATTAGAATCAGGTTATTACTTGATTGAGGTTCGGGAAGATGGGAAAAAGTTAAAAAAGGGCAAGTTTATAAAATATTAACCTGCCCCTGATTTATTTAATCTTCGTTTACTTCTTCTTCAATTATCGGGCTCGTCCGTTCTGAGAAATAAGCTGCAACAATTACAATCGCCACAACTATCACCGCAATATAAACGCCCGAAGGAATTGGTGCTGCTTCGCCTTGAGCGTACGAGTGTAATCCTGAGAGGTAATAATTCACCCCGAAATAAGTCATCAAAACCGAACTGATACCCAAAACTGCCGCCACACTCATAGCAAAACTACCGCGCATTCCCGGAATTCGGTGCATGTGCGTAATAAAAGTATACACCAAAATAGTTACCAGCGCCCAGGTTTCTTTCGGGTCCCAGCCCCAGTAACGTCCCCAGCTTTCGTTGGCCCAAACACCGCCAAGAAATGAACCAAGCGTAACCATTAATAAGCCAATTATCAGGGCAATTTGAATAATGTTAACCAGTTCTTTTATGGTGTGATTAATTCTGTCAGTATTTCGTTTACTCCTGAAAACCATTAAAATTAGATTCAGGAAGCCAAGTAAAGCACTAATTCCAAGGAAACCATAGCTGGCTGTAATAACCGCCACATGAACAATTAACCAGTACGATTTTAGCACCGGTACAAGGTTGGTGATTTCCGGGCTCATCCAACTCATTCCGGCCACCATTAGTGTTAAACCGGCCAAAACGGATGTCAGTGATAACGTAATTTCCGATCGTTTGGCAAAAATTAAACCTCCCAAAGCTGTTGCCCAACTGATAAATACCATCGACTCGTAACCGTTACTCCATGGCGCATGGTTTGAAATGTACCAACGGATTGCAAGACCGGCAGTTTCGGCAAGGAACAGTAGCAGGATAAAATAGAAGGCAAAACTTTTCAGGAAACTTAGTTTTATGTTCGGATTAAAAAGTGAAACCAACTGCAACATAAGCAGAATTAAACCGGTGAACATAAATATCTTGGACAGTTTGCCAAAGATATTCAGGTTATTGTAGAGCACCTCCATCTTTACCTTTGTTGCCGATGGAATAATTTTAGCTCCAATGGTTTCCTGGTTTTGTTTCAGGTTGTTAAGCAACTGGTTTGCTGTTGCCCAATGGCGGATTTGCACCGATTGAAGATAAGACGAAACCGTTTGCCTGGCGAAATCAGCACTCTGGGCTGGAAGTTCCTTTGCTTCGTTAATCGACACCCATTTGTGGTTGTCGTCGTTGGGAACAGGGAAAATAGTCAGAAAATCGCCTGTAAATATTGACATGAGAATATTAACACGCTCGTCAACATTCATTATTTCTTTATCAAACTTATTTCGGGTATTACTTTCTTTGTTGTAAGCTGCCTGAACCGCGGAGCTCAATATGTAACCGCCCATTTCGCGCGGTTTTACGATTGAGTTGAATGAGGCATATTTACCGGTGATACCGATCATTCGGCGTAACTCCGGATTACCGACTTTTATAATGGCAATATTTTTCCATTTCTCCGGATTTGCCTGCATTTCCAGAAATACTTCACTTGGCGTGAGGCCTTCCCAACTGGTCTTTTTGGCTATTTTTCGGAGTATTTCTGATGACAGGGTAGAAACGGGTTCCACACGTCCTTTTCGGTCCTGGATAAGTAGACTTTCAAATGATTTGCTGTGGTCGCTGTCAGGTGGCGTTAACGAAGTATTTTGCGCCTGAGCACTGATACTTAGCAGAACACCCGTTACAAGAACTGTAAATAATTTTTTGCGTTTGTCGCGCAATTGCGCCGATACTTTTAATAGGCTTTTAAAACGGCTGCTTTTGTTAAACAAGGTGAGTACCATGCCGATAGCCATTAAAAGGTATCCAAAATATGTAACAGAAGTTCCCATTGAATCGTGGTTAACCGACAGGATCGTACCTCGCTCGTCGGTGTCGTACGACGATTGGAAAAAACGATAACCTTTGTATTTCAGTATGTTATTCATAAAAATACGGAAAGGCATTTCTGTGGCACCGTCTTTTAAAACTACTTCGCTGGCGTACGATGATGGACTCATCGAACCCGGATAACGCTCCAGTTGGAAATCGTTAAGATGAATGGAAAAAGGTAATTTTATAATTCGTGAACCATAAGACACAGATACATTCATTCCCTCGATGGATGTGGTGTGGAAATCTCCAACTTCTCCAGTACTTCCGTAAACAATCAATTCTTTGCTGGCTCCGGTGGTTGAAATTTCGGCTTTAAAAGCATCGGCCGGTCTTGAGCCCTGAGTTGGTTTTTGATAAGCCAACTGAACAGCTGCGTTTGGAAGAAATTGTTTTACGGCAAAAGTCAGGTTCTTATAGGTGTATGCTTTTTGGGTATCAACAAGTGTTTTAGTGTTAGGCGCAATTTTTTCGCTGTTTTCACTCATCATTCCTGCAACTTCAATCGAATCGTTGGCAGAAATATATAGTTTCCCATCCGTTAAACTCAACTGGATATCGGTATCGATATTGTTGCCAAAGCCAAGAGTTAAACCATTTAAATTCTTTGTGTTGTCGTTTCGGAGGATAAAATCTTTACGTGAAGAACCATTAACAACCGTAATTAACGACACAATTGGTTCTCCATTTGGATCGAGAATAATGTTTTCTACCGCCGAGGGCATAAATTGTTTATTGGAAATGTGAATTGTTTTTCCGTTGAAATGAATCTTCTTTGAAAATCGGTTTGCGGTATAAGGTGAGAATTTTACTTCGGTTGATTCTTCAACTGTTTCATTCCCATCGGTAACTTTAACGGTTACAAACGAAGCTTCGGAAACGATAAAATCCGACGAGTTGTTTTCGCGAATATGCATACTTCCCTCGTAACCGAAATAACGTGTTATCATTGCACCAACTGCAACAATTATAAAGGCTTTATGAAAAAGCAGAACTGTCCATTTTTTTCGAGCCACCAATTTGTATTTGAAAATACTGCCTATAAGGTTGATACAGAGTATAAACAGTAAGATTTCGAACCACCGGGAATTATAGATAAGAATTTTTGCTGTGGTGGTGCCATAATCGTTTTCGATAAAGGTGGCATAACCAATTGCGATGGCAAAAATTACTACCAGAATTCCGGTAAAAAACATAGAAAAAAGGAATGAACTTAGTTTCTTCATAATTAGTAGTTGTCTGAATAAAACACTAAAAAAATTCCTTTGTTTGCAAACAAAGGAATTTTTTACATTACAAAACTTTATTTATAATTAGTTTGTCGTTGTTGGATCGTCGTGAGCAATCACTTTTACAAATTCGTCAAAATTCCAGGCTTTTTTAGCAGCAACGTGTCCTTCCGGTTTTTCCCCAAGGTGACAGGCTTTACAGGTTTCTTCTGTTGGATCAGTCATACCTTTTGAAAGGGCCATTTTTTTGTTCTTCATAATAGCTGCCGACTTGTAATGGCTACCCGGCCCGTGACAAGATTCGCAAGAAACACCTTCTGCTGGTTTAATACCGGCAAGTAATCCACTATCAACAGAACCTGCAGTTGAGTGACATTTTAAACAAGTTGGATTTGTTTTATCATCACCTTCCAGTGCATCCATCGCTTTGGCGTGTGGACCGGCTTCCCAAACTTTAAATTGTTCGCCTTTGTCAGGTTTGTTGTGACACATTTTACATTTAGCTGCGCCAATGTATTTGTACGTTTGAGCAGTTGCTGCGGTACTGAAAATGATCGCAAGACCTAATAGGAAAATTAATTTTTTGTAGTTCATAATCGTTGTATTAAAATTTGTGTTATTTAAATCTAATCAATAGTATACTGTAAAAATAATAAATATTGTGCCAAAAATTAATATAGTGCTGTATGACACATCGAACACATCTCTTCTTTCCACGCTTCTGCAACATCAACCGGGTGTTGAAAATCGAGTGCTTCGAAGGCTGTTGAATATTGCATACTGTCTGCAGTTCCCTGAGCAATAATGTTGTGGCACAGCGAACAGTCTTTTGAAATAGTCCGGCTTTCGCTGGTGGCATGTCGGTCGTTGTGGCAACGGTAACATCCATCCGATTCCATATGGCCAATATTATTTGGATATTCTTTCCAGCTGGCTTTCATATACGGGAAAATATTATTTGCGTAATCGTCCTGAATGGTTGCTATGGCCTGATCAATTTCTGCTTTTTTTGTTTCAAAGGCATCCGGATAACCACTTTCGAACCAGTCTGTAATCTGATTTTTTATGGCAATCATTGCTGTATCCTTATTCGGATAATCCTGGTAAAGTGCCATCATTGCCGCCAGTTTTATGGCAGGCAGTTCGGTTGAAATTTTACCTTCCGCCATCGACTGATCGATAAAATTCTGTGGAGCGTTGTAGTTGTGCGACGGCCTGTTATGGCAATCCAAACAGTCCATTACCCGTGTTTCCAACGAATCGAGTTCGGCTTCAGAAACCATGTTGAACTCATCAGTATAAATGTATTCTTCCCCCGTTTTCGTATTGGTATATCTTACCCAGGGGATGATCTGACGCTTTTCATCCAGGGCTTTGTATTCAATTTTTACCTCAGGACTAATGTGTTGATGTATTCCTTTAACAATCCCTTTCGATGTTACCTGTGTACTCGTTTTTACCTTTAAATGAAGGATATGTTCGGTATTCTCTTCATCTGTTAAAAACGAATGTTTCACACGCATTTTGTTATCGTAGAATTTCTCCGGCCAGTGACATTCTTCGCAGGTTTCTTGTGCCGGGCGCAGGTTGGCAATCGGGGTGGGGATAGGTTGCGGGTATTTATTCGCCAGAACCGAATATACCTGGTATAAACCCGAAAGTTTACTTTTTACATACCAGCTTGCTCCCGAGCCTACGTGGCACTCTACACAAGCAACACGCTCGTGCGACGAACCGTGATATGTTACATATTCGGGTTCCATCACCTCGTGACATAATTTTCCGCAAAATTCAACCGACTCGGTAAAATGAAATGCTTCGTAACTTCCTACAGAAGAAATAATAAGCAGGAAAATTGTTCCAATAATAAAAATTGTACTGGCGTTACGGGTAGCCTGATTATTAAAATCAAGGATTGGCCAGTTTAAACGTTTGCCTTCCTTTTCTGCCAAACGTGCTCGTTTGCGATAGATACGCATTCCTATCGGTATCATTATCAACCCGACGATCATAAATACCGGAAGAATGATGAAGATGAACAAACCAATGTATTGTCCGCCAAAACCAAAGGCAATGTTCAATAGAAACAAGGCGAGGATGCTGGCCAGGTTGAAAACAGCCAAAACCGCTCCCGTAATCGAAATCCAATTTCTTATAGAGGATGGTAATTTCATAGTTTCTTGTTTATCGGTTTATAGTCAAAATCTTAATTTTCAAGATTATAAATTTCTTTTAATTATTCAAGATCAGGCACTTATTTATAAATTGTCTATATACGTAAGGTCATTCTGAAACTATGTTCTGAACGTGAGGTTTTCATATTTCTATAGATTTATATAGTTGTCATATTTACTGTTTGTTATACTACTAATATACTAGGTTAACGTATTCAAAATTGTATTTTCTTTTATTTCGTTTTTTCTCCATTTAATGGAAAATTAAAGAGTAAATTATCAGTAATACCATGATTACACCGGCGAAAAGTGCCGTAAATCCAAATATTTTTATCATTCTCATTCGTTCTTTGGTGAACTCTTTTTCTACACGAACGTCGTTTATTTTTCCAGATTTAACCAATTGCTCGTATTCATGCGGACGGTCCTTTTTATATTCTTCTTCCAGCACATAACCGGTGAAAATAACTGTATCCATCGGGAAGGATTCCGGTCGCAGGTGTGTATTAAAGAAGTGGATCGTGAATATAAATCCAACGGCCAGTAAAGCTTCGTCGCTGTGAATGATTTGCGCAACATTAATTAGCCAGCCGGGCAATAATCGGGTGAAAAACTCGGGAAACCATAACATTAAACCGGTTGATCCGATGACCAAAACTCCCCAAAATACGGCGAAGTAGTCGAATTTTTCCCAGTAAGTCCATCTTCCGTAGTCGGGGCGAGGGCCAACTCCTATAAACCATTTTATCGATGCCCAAAAGTCTCGAATATCTTTCCGGTTAAACATCAGTGAGTTACTGCTGAATATAAATTTGCTGACTTTCACACCATGTTTGAACTTAACTTTTAAAAGTGCTACCACATGGAAAATAAAGTAGCCAAAAGTTACAAGCGCTGCTGTTCGGTGAATAAAACCTGCAATGTGTGCACCACCGATAGCTTCTGCCAGAAACTTCGCCCAATCCATGTAAGCAAATTTTAAAATCATACCGGTAAGCGCCAGCAGGATAAAACTTACAATTACAAAAATATGGGTGATTCTGTTTTTTCGTTGGAAGCGTCGGATATACATTTGTTTGCCAACTGGTTTAGGCTCTTTGCGTTTCTTGATCATAGCACCTAGCGAACGCGGTATCCATAACAAAGTATGCAGACCAAAGAAGGCAAATACACTTAGAAGCAAGCCTGTCATTGCCCAGAAGGTGTAGTACAACCACGGGAAGTTACTTTTGTCGTAGTGTGTGGCATGTGTCAGGTAACCTGTAAATTTCATGTTGGCATCGGTGTGACACTTCGAGCAGGTTGCAACAATATTCCGAGGACTGATCGTTGATTTTGGATTGTCCATTCGGTAAATGTTGTGTGCACCATGACAATCGGAGCAACGTGCTGCCTCGAGATAACCCAGTTGATACACTTTCCCGTGATAGGTTTCAAGGTAAGTTTCGGCCAGTTCCTGGTGGCATTGCCCGCACTGCGAGCTAATTTCCGACATAAACTTACTCTCGTGCACTTCTGAAATATTGTGGGCCGAGTGACACGTTTCGCAAGTTGGGAATTTTAAGTCTACGGTGTTGTCATGTATTCCGTGTTCACTTTCAATGTACTGGTCGTAAATTCCTTTGTGGCAGTTTCCGCAGGTTTTTGCCAGGTTTGCGGGATTCACCGACGAACGTTCGTCTTCCTCTTTTAACATGAAGTGAGGGGTGTGACAATCGGTGCAAATTGCAGCCGAAAGGAGCCCTTTCTCTTCAAGACTTCGTCCGTGAACACTGGAAGAATAGTCGTAGTAAGCATCAGTTTCTTTTAAGTCTGTTCCGTTTGTGGCCTGACCATTTTTTATATGACATTCGCCGCAAAGTTTTGGCACCGCAGAGCGGAAAGTTGGCGATTCCTCGTTGTCGGAAGGAATAACATGGTGCGATCCGTGGCAATCGGTGCAATAAGGTGCGTTTTCGTGTTTGGCAAAATAGGCTTTTCCATGTCCGCTCTGAAAATAAATATCCGATTCTTCAGCATGGCAACTCGAGCAGTCTACCTTGTCGGATGTTTCGCATGGCCGGGCAATATTGGCAGTAACATCCGAGTGGCATTTTACACAAGTAATATTATTGTGCGACGAATTAACAAATTCATTTACATCAACATGAAGTGAAATCTGCTCATCGTCCACTATTTTATGAATATCGGGCTGCTCATGACATTTTAAACAGGTTTTATCCGAAATATTTTCGATAATATTTTTTAGCTCCACTTTGTGTGGAGGATGACAGTCGGTACAGGCAGGAATGGCTCCCGGGCTTTTCTCCCAAAGTTCTTTGTCTATAATTTTAATGTGCACATCTTCAATACGCGCATGGCACTGCATACAGGTAGCCGCAATATTTTTCTCCGAAATGCTGGAATTCATGTTTGTGTGGGGGAGGATAAGGTGGTTGCCATGGCAGTTGTTACAGGTGGCAGTTACCACCAAGCCGCTGCTAAACAGCCCTTTTCCGTGAATGCCCTGTGTGTAATTTTCTACAATGTTGTGTTCGCCAATATTGTAGGCACGGGCAACCGGAGCACCTTCGCGGTGACAAGTTCCGCATAAAACCGGAATGTTCATTTTATAGGTACGCGATTGGGGATCGGCCGAACTCAATATTTGGTGGGTACCGTGACATTCGGCACAATCGGGCGAATTTTTGTCGCCTTCTTCAAATGCCATTCCATGAACGCCATCCAGAAACTTGGTCATGGCTTCATCATGACATTCGCCACAATTTACCGGCTGTAGTTTTTCAGGATGCGGAAATTCTTCAACTTCAGCATCGGTGTGGCACGAAATGCATTCCAGATAACTGTGTACTGAATGTTCGAGAATATCAGCAGGAATATACCTGGAAACCTCTCGGCCATTAACGATGGTAATCAGCTCGGGATCGTCGTGACACATAGCACAATCATCGTTTGATTGCGCATAAACGCCCGATAACGTAGTAACAAGGAAAACAACTAACAAAACAAATTTTACAGCTCCTGATAAATTACTGGAGTTGTGGTGTAACAGAACATTTTCAACAAGCCTGTTGAACAAGTTTTTCATACTGCGCCCCTCCATATTAAATGACTAAATAATCCTTCTTTTCTCAGAGCGAGCTAACAATTTATCTATTGTGTGTTATGTCTTAAATCCTGTATCCTGTTTTTGTTTTCGAACTATAAATAAGAATTCCTAAAATTAATTTTATACGTGGTGCCACCCGTTTACAATACTTCTGAAGTTATCGAGCGGTGATTTACCAATCGATGCAATATATAGGTGGATAATAAGGAATATCGAAATAAAGAATCCCATAGCCGAGTGGGTAACGGCAGTAATAAGTACACCGCTGATGTTGTAAATTTTATTAAAGATCAGTTCCGGGAACATAAGTCCGATACCAGATATGATTACCAGCGGAACAACCAGGTACATCACAGCGATGTAGGTATATTTTTGCAGCGGATTAAATTTTCGTTTTTCAGAAAGCGGGTAAGGAGCTTTCATTCCGTGAAACATTCCCCAGGCGTAATAGTAGGCTTGTTTCATCGGCCTTTTCAGGAAGTTTCGTGGTTTTACAATGTAGAATTTTTTGTTGCTGGTAAAAAAGTTTCCGAACACAAACAGAAAGTAATTTAGTGTTACAATTACGCCGGCATAGTTGTGCACGGTAATAATCAGTTTAAAACTAATCAGCGACTCTTCAAAACCCGAATTCATACTTATTCCGGTAATGATAAGCAGAATAATGCCCAGGGCGTTTATTCCATGCCAAACACGCAACCAAAGCGGGTAGAAATATATTTTGTTTTCTGAGCTCATTGTTATTTCTTTTTGATGATGATTCTAAATATCACGTGGATGATAACTCCTGCCATTGCTGCAAAGAAGATAATCAGGCTGATCGTTTTTAATATTGGGATTTGATGCGATCCGATTACGTAATTTTCATTCGAGAGCACTCCCAATGCAGTTCCGTCTTCAGCTCTTTCCTGAAGGTTCTGGTATTTGTACAATGATGCTTTAAGCAACGAATTTGCAGAGTGACATTCGGCACAACGGCGCACTGCCTGATCTTTCGAAAGAATGTTATGCGATACCATTAAATCGTCTTCAACTGCAGTGTGACACTCGATACAACGAACATGTTTAAAGTGAAGTTCCTGGTTTGGTAACCAGTCGTGAATATCAACAACTGCAGCTTTATCGCTTTCAGAAACCAAACTGAACTTTTTCATATCGTTATGACACGACAAACACATTTCGTTGCTTATTTCAACAATTTCAACAATGCTGCTGCTTGTACGGGCAGTTGCTGAGTAGTAGTGTTGATCGTGGCATTTCGAGCAGGTGAAGTTCTCTCCAAAACTTTGATAGTGAATACTTTTTTTAACCTCTTCATCAATCCTTTCGAACTCGTATTTAGCAAACGATTCATCGCCGCCATGACAGTCTAAACAAGTCATCATTGGCTCCAGTTTCAACGTAGCCAGGTGAGGATAGGTCGTGTAGTCGAACGAGTGACAATCTGTGCAGTCGAAACTTTGATGAACACCGGTGCGCAACTGAGTGGTGTCGATAATCAGGTATGGATTCATCAGACGTTTTTCTTCTGTATCCATCATCTCGTTATGAAACGAATATGTTTGCTGAGAATGACACTGTAAACAGTCGTGATTTTTGGGATCATCGTAAAACTGCCCAAAGCTTTGATAAGAAAGTGCTAACAGCAAAATAAGCTGTAATGATGCGAAATATTTCATGGGTTAATTCGTATAAATATGTCTCAAAATTCTGCTATACCTAAACCGAATGAAAAATGGTAATATCGTTTTTACTGATATTACCATCTTTATCATTATTCATTTTTATTTTTTAGAACATCCAGATACGGGTGATGGTGAAACCAATAGCCAGTCCTTTGTTTGTCCAGTCTTTTTGATTATACATCATCATATCCTGTGGGAGTATTCCTTGCGCTGTTCCAACATAAATCTGAAATGCGTGGGTGAACGTAAAGAATTCTACACCAACAGCCAGGTTTTCTTTGGCGTGTGTGTCCCAGTTTGTTTGTTCCGAAATGTCGTCGATTTTAAGCGGCTTGTCGTAGTTGAAAATAAACGAACCCTGTGGAGAGAACTTAACTTTTCCACTAAGGTGAATACCAACTACATCGTGGTTGTAATCCCAGCCTACCATGTTGTAATGGGTAAAACTGGCACCCGCCTGTAACGAGAATCCTTCACAAAACTTACGGGTAATCATTGCCTGAGAGAAATAAGAAAGACGGTCGTTAAAATCGATATAATTTGGAAAGGTTTCGCCTTTGGTATCTACTGTTTGACCAGTTCCAATCGATTCAGAATTTCTTCCATCAATTCCTACATTTCCGAAAAGCGTTAATGATATCGGCATTCCGCTTGTTTTTTGCTGCAATACCTTCCATTTTGCATTAAAATCGGAATACATATATTTTTTAGTAATACCTGCCCCGATTTGAACATTTTTTAATGGTACATAATTTAGCCCTAATCGAACATTCGAGCCCGGAGCATAAATTCCCCACAAGTCGGATTTGCCATTTTCAAGCGTTCCGAATTTGTGCTGGATAACAAATTCCAATGTACGTGCATCAGGAATAAAAGAAGTTTGTGCATCAATCAGAATACCACTGTTAAAAGCGTATACCGGATCAGCTTCCTCTTCCTGAGCAAATGAATTGGAAAAAGTAACTCCTAAAATAATCAGAATCAATATGTATTTTTTCATCATTATCAGTTTAGGTTTTTAATTATTTTGAGCTCCTTGAGTGATCCATGTCAGTACCAAAGCTGCCTCGGCTTCAGAATATTTTACGTGGCTTCCTGTTGGGCTTGGTTTGGTATAAATCAAGCTCGATGCAGGATCTGAAGTGTTTACATAACGGCTGCTGTTAATCGAACTATAAGCATTCTCAGGAGAGAGGTCTGGCATTTGATTTCCGGCATAATGGCATGCTACACATTTTGAAGAGAATATCGGAACGATTTCAGTTGAAAACGATACATCTGGTGCATCGGGATCGCTCGGATCGATCACTTCTTCTTCGGTGATGAAATTGTATGCACAGCCACCAAAAATCAATCCCATAACAACTATTGATAATATAATTTTTAGTGCTTTCATAATATTGAAGTTTGTGAAAAAAAGACTTCCCTTGAGAAGTCTTTTCACTCTATTTCTACTAATTAATGACTTGCTGTTTCTCCTTCGAGTGCATCGATAGAGTTGCGAAGAAGTGCTTTCACATATTTAGGGTTGTGAACTCCCATACTGCGATCTTCTTCCAAACCAACCCAGTTAAAGAAGGCTTGTACCTGAACTAAAGGATAAGTTCCAACATGTGGATGGTAACCATCTTCGTCGTTGCCTTCAACAACACCTAATGCAATCAGGTCGTCTCTTAGCTCGATCAACATTTCTTCAACTTCAGTTTGAACACCACCGTAGTTGTAATCATCTAAATCGGCGTCGTGACATTCGTTACAAGCAGCAACACTTGGAATAAATGAGTGACCACCTTGTTCGTCAGTGAATGTTGCCATGTGACAACCTGTACACGAAGCCTGGTCGAGGTGGAATGAACTTGTTGGATATTCAACCGAACCTTCGATTTCTGCAAAACCCATTCCGGCAACAACGTTAGCTTGTGCACCATGGTGTGGTCCGTAGTGTGTACTTGTAATTGCAAATGAATCTGGTAATTCTTCTACTCCGTAACCAGGAGCTTCTCTTCTTGACTGGTGACAGTTTGCACATAAGTTGCTGTTACCATTCAAATCCATTGTTACTTCGTCATCAAAGATTGGATTGATTGGATCGTACAAACGTAGTGCATAGTCTTGTCCTTCGAATGTTTCGTGAAGACCGTGGCAGGTATTACATTCCCAGGCTGATGGATTAGTGATATCACCAACCACTTCGCCTAAAGTTGCATACTGAACAAAACCTTCGTGAGAGTGACACTGTGCACATGACTGGCGTCCACCAGCATAATCAACTGCAATTGCACCAACAGCGTGTGCCGACATCCAGAATTGTCCTTGTTTTGCTTCCATGTTGGTTCCCGAGTGGCAAACTAAACAAGTAACTTGTCCGTCTACACCATCAGTTCCATCAGTTCCGTCAGCACCATCAGTACCTGAAGGTCCCATCGGTCCTTCTTTTGTACAAGAAGAAAATATAAACGCGAAAATAAATCCTAGTAGGAATAATTTTGAGATAGATTTGTAGTTCATAACGTAGTATATTAGGTTATTATATTTTATAATTCACTTTAGGTAATAAAAGTAATAGGATAACTATTATGAACTATAGGGCGAGAAATGATATAACAGCACGAGTGAAATGATATTGGGCAACATTGAAGTTGATATATATCAACTATCCGTTTTCACTAATTGAAACAAGTGAACTTTCGTCTAAAATACTGATTGTGTTTCCCTTGGTATCGATGTAATTAGAATCTTTAAATTGATGAAGTATCCGTACAAAGCTTTCTTTTGTCATGTTCGACATCTCCGCTAATTCCTGACGCGTGAGTGGTACCACGAAGCTGTCGGAATTGAAAATATCACGTTTTAAATACAGTAAAGTATCAGCTACTCTTCCGGGCATATATTTTTGTGTGTGGTCAACCAGTTTTTTTAGCAGATAATTATTTTGTTTGGTGTGATTGCGTAATAATTTAACGGCAAAATCACTGTTTTTTTCCAAAATACTGGTCAGGTTAGCCGAATCAATCATACAACATTTTACCTTGGTTATTGCCGATACGCTAAAATGCTGAACGTTTCCGTTAAACAATCCACCGCCGGTAATAAAATCGCCTGCTTTGGCAATGCGGATAATAACGTTCTTTCCATTGGTGCTTTCAACATAAAATTTGGCCAATCCTTCGTTGATACAAATTACCGAAGTTGATGCTGTATTTTGTTTGGCAATTGTTTCTCCAACATTATATACAATTTGCCTTTTTTTGTCCACGAGAAAGTCAATCTCCTCTTCACTTAAAGGTGAGAATACGTTGTTTTTATAATGTTCAATACACGATTTGCATCCTCCTCCTTGAAGCTTACCTTTACCGCCGCAATCTCCTGTATTAATAGTAGCCATTTTAATGATTTGGTATTTAGTTAGTTATCTTAGTACGTTTTGTTCCCGCAATTTTCCTTGCAGGATTTCATTTTAGTACTTCAACATAGTAAAATATTTCAATATTTAAAAATGTTAATAAACACCAATTGGGTAATGAACGAATGTAAATTTTAGCCTTTAAGATTATGAATTGAATGAATATATATCGGTGAAAAATCACTCAGAAAAAATTTATTCACTCAAATCCTATCAGTTTTATTACATATATATAATAAGGTATAACAAGGAGTGCGTGTCAACTAAAAATGGGGAGAAAGGATTAAACTTTTAAATTAACCGGGTGCCTCGTCCGGTAGAAACATTTTCAGGATTAGTAATCAAAATTTCCTGCACACCTTTTGCTTTTGCCCTAAAACCATTGTCCAGCTTCGGAATCATTCCCTCACTAATCACTCCTTCATTTTTGTACTGATCAAATAGTTTGTAGTTGAGATCGTAGATTACCGACGTTTCATCGTTCGGATCGGTTAGTACACCGGGTTTCTCGAAACAGTAGAAAAGATACACCTTAAAACGGTTCGATAGTTCGATGGCTAATTCGGAAGCAATTGTATCGGCATTGGTATTTAGCAACTGTCCTTTTCCATCGTGAGTTAGCGGGGCTACTACCGGAATGACATTTTCGTTAATCAGCATCCGAAGTTCAGAGGCGTTTACATCGTCAACATCGCCAACAAAACCATAATCCACTTCCTGAACAGGTCGTTTGTGGGCTTTAATCAGACCAAGGTCGGCTCCGGTAAGTCCAATTGCATTCATTCCCCTCGATTGCAAACCGGCAACAATTTTTTTATTCACCAAACCACCATAAACCATTGTAACAACCTCAAGCATATCGGCATCGGTAATACGGCGGCCATCAACCATTTTGGTTTCAATTCCGAGGCGTTTTGCTATTTCTGTGGCTGTACGACCTCCTCCGTGAACCAGTAATTTGTTTCCTGATATTTTGCTAAACTGGTCGAGCAGCGCATTTAACGATTCCGTTTCTTCAACTACTTTTCCGCCTACTTTTATAATTGTTAACCTATCCATGATTATGCTGATTGTGCTATTTTAATTAATTCAGATTGAAGAACGTGTAATCCTATTTAAAATTGTTGTACAAAGTTACGTCAGAGTGCTTATAATTTCAGAAAGTTCTCCAATATTTTTGCGCCGATTGTTCCGCTTTTCTCGGGGTGAAACTGTGTGGCATAAAAATTATCGCGGTGCAAAGCAGCACTAAACGGAAGAATATAGTTGCAGGTGGCGATGGTATGTTCGCTTTTTTCGGCGTAATACGAGTGCACAAAATAAACGTATTCATTTTCCAGTTCGGCTGTAAAAAGATCGCTTTTCAGGTCTTTTATGGCGTTCCAGCCCATATGCGGAACTTTGGTAATGTATTCTTCTCCCGGATTTGGAATAAAACGTTTTACCTTCTCATCGAAAATACCCAGACACGGGGTGTCGTTTTCTTCCGAATGCGAACACATCAACTGCAGGCCCAGGCAAATACCCAAAACCGGTTGTTTTAACGAAACGATCAGTTCATCAAGCTTGTTTTCGCGCAGGTAGGCCATGGTAGTGCTGGCTTCGCCAACTCCCGGAAAGATCACTTTATCGGCATTTCTGATTTTGTCGTGATCGGCCGTTATCTCTGCATTTACACCAAGTCGGTTAAGCGCGTTGTTAACCGACTCGATGTTTCCTGCATTGTATTTTATAATAACGATATTCATTTTCTCATTTTATCCTTTCAGTAAAAGATCAATAACTTCTACCATCTCGTTAAATTCGTCTTCTTTAAAAAGGCGTGTCATATAAACGATCTTTCCGGTTTTGTCAACAATTACGTTTCGGGTAACACCGGCCCCTTTTGCAGCAAAAGTGTAAAAGATGTCGGCACCCGGATCCAATGCCAAAGGATACGTTGTTTTCATTGTTTCCTTAAAATCTTTCACTTTATCGAGCGGCTCGTCCATATCCACACCGATCAGCACAAAATCGTCGTTATCCTTGTGCTTAAGCCAGATGTCTTTTTCAATGTGTGGCATTTCTTTGCGGCACACCGAACACCAGCTGGCTGTAAATTGCAGCATGGTAACTTTTCCTTTTAAATCGGCAGTGGTAATTTTTGTACCGTCTGTTAATTCCATTTCAATCTCCGGCATTGGCTGGCCAATTTTTACGATGTAACCGTAATCTTCCGGGATTTCCTTTTCAGGAACTGTACTGAGTTGTGCAAATGCTGACATGGTTAACAAGGTTATACTTAGAACGGATAATAGTTTTTTCATTTGTTTTTAAATTTTATGAGCTTTCTAATTAAATACGACAGTTCGGTTTTTGTATACCAATACTTTGCGCTGAAGGTGTTTATATACAGCCTGCGAAAGCACGATCTTTTCCAGGTCGCGACCTTTGCGAATTAGTTTTTGAACGGTATCAACGTGGCTGCAACGTGTAACGTCTTGTTCAATTATTGGGCCGGCATCCAACTCTGAAGTTACATAATGACTTGTTGCACCAATAATTTTAACACCACGCTCGTGTGCAGCATGATAAGGTTTTGCCCCTGCAAATGCTGGCAGGAACGAATGGTGAATATTTATGACTTTGTTGGGGAAGTTTTTTACAAAATCTTCCGACAAGATTTGCATGTAACGTGCCAATACCACAAAATCAATTTTGTTGTCTTTTAATAACTTTAACTCAGCTGCTTCCTGTTCAGCCTTGTTTTCTTTGGTTATCGGGAAATAGTGAAAATCAATATCAAAACGTTCGGCAACCGGGCGAAGTGTTTCGTGGTTACTGATTATCATTGGTATTTCAACATCCCATTCTCCTGCGGTGTAACGCGCCAGAATATCAAACAAACAGTGTGGCATTTTCGATACAAACAGCGCCATTCGAGGAACAGAGTTCGAGAAATAGATTTTCCAGTTCATTTGCAGCGGGCTGCCAATTAAGGTGTCGAAATACTCACCGATCTTATCGGCAGGAATTGCAAAATTTTCCAATTCCCATTCCACACGCATATAAAATATCTTCTCCTGACGATCAACGTGCTGATCGAGGTAGATAATGTTCCCTTTGTTTTGATTCAGAAATTCAGTTACAGTAGCCAGAATTCCTTGTCTGTCAGGACAATGAATCAGTAAGATTGCAGTGTCCTTTTTGTCATTTAATACTTTTATTGTTTTCATCTTCTTTTACCGCAGAGCGCACAGAGTTTTGCTCAGAGAAACGCGGAGTTTTATTTTTTGTATTTATTGATAACTCTTTTTACTCCTTTTATTAGTTGGAGTACATTAAAGTTTATTAAAAGTCCAATTTTACTATTATTCAGTTTTAAATAAGTGAGAACCTGCGCTAAATGAATGTCATTTAACGTTTCCACCGATTTAACTTCTACAATTATCTTGTCTTCAACTAATAAGTCCAATCTGTAGCCACATTCAAGCTTAACGTCTTCGTAAACAAGAGGTAATGGTTTTTCTTTTTGAACTTTCAGACCTGCCTTTTTTAGTTCGTAAAACAGACATTCCTGATAAGCAGATTCGAGTAGCCCAGGCCCCAAATTTCGATGCACTTTAATCGCACAACCAATAATTTGTTCAGTTATTTGATTTTCAATCATATTCTGAGTTCTCTGAGTTTTCTCTCTATCTCTGCGGTGAATTCTTTACAATGTTCCTTTAGTTGATGGTAATTCAAAGTTGAATACATCGCGGCGAATCGCCATTTTTATTGATTTCGCCAAGGCTTTAAAAATGGCTTCTATTTTATGGTGTTCGTTGGCTCCTTCAGCTTTAATGTTCAGATTGCACAAGGCAGCATCGGAGAACGATTTGAAAAAATGCATAAACATTTCGGTAGGCATGTCGCCAACCATTTCGCGTTTAAAATCGGCCTCCCAAACCAACCACGGACGTCCGCCAAAATCGATGGCTGCCATAATCAGACACTCGTCCATTGGCAGGCAAAAACCGTAGCGTTCCATGCCTAATTTATTACCAACAGCCTTTTTAAACGCTTCGCCCAGTGCCAATGCGGTATCTTCAATGGTGTGGTGTTCATCAACCTGCAAATCGCCATTAACCTTAATGTCGAGGTCAACACCACTGTGTCGTCCAATTTGTTCCAGCATGTGATCGAAAAATCCCAAACCTGTTGAAATATTGCATACGCCTGATCCATCCAGATTCAACGCAATAGAAATATCAGTTTCTTTTGTCGTGCGAACTACTTTTGCAGTTCGTTGAGGAGCGGCAACACAAGCGTAAATATCGTCCCAGTCATCGGAAATTAGCGCACAAGTATCTGCCAGCCCTTCTTTTTCCAACTCTTCAACGAGGTCGCCATTATTTATAAATATTCCTTTTGCACCAAGATTTTTGGCCAGCATTATATCGGTCATTCTGTCTCCGATAACAAAACTGTTTGCCAGATCGTAATCGCCTTCCAGATACTTTGTAAGCATTCCGGTTGCCGGTTTACGGGTTGTAGAGTTATCTTCCGGAAAGTGGCGGTCGATACAAATGTCGTCGAAAACAACCCCTTCGTTTTCAAAAGCTTTTAAAATGAAGTTATGTACCGGCCAAAAAGTGTCTTCCGGAAACGAATCGGTTCCTAAACCGTCCTGATTGGTAACCATCACGAGTTCGTAATCCAGGTTTTTGCTGATGTAGTGCATATTGCGAAAAACCTTTGGCAGAAACTCCAGTTTTTCAAACGCATCGATCTGCTCATCGGCAGTTTCAAAATTCAGGGTACCGTCGCGGTCAATGAATAATACTTTCTTCATCTTCTTTAAATTAGGTTTTTAAGGGTACTCAGTAAGTTTTCATTCTCTTCAGAATTGCCGATCGTTATTCGCAAACTTTCGTCGCACAAATGTACTTTCGAGCGGTCGCGGACGATAATTCCTTCATCAACCAGGTAGTTGTAAATTCCGCGCGCATCGTGCATTTTAACTAACAGGAAGTTGGCGTCGGATGGATAAACTTTAACCACAAACGGAAACTCCGCGAGCAGTTTTTCCATTTTTTCGCGCTCGGCAATCAATAGTTTTACCCATTTCTGAACGGTAACTTTTTTATCAAGTAATTCGAGTGCTTTATCCTGCGTAAGAATATTCAGATTATAAGGGTACTTTATTTTATTGAGTATACTAATCAGTTCCTGACTTCCAAAAGCCATTCCCAAACGAATTCCGGCCATTCCCCAGGCTTTGGAGAAAGTTTGCAGAATAACCAGGTTAGGGTAGTGTTCCAGCTCGCCCATCAGCGTTTGACCGGGAGCAAAATCGATGTAAGCTTCATCAACAATAACCAGCCCTTCAAATTGATTGGCCAGCTCCAGCATGGCCTCTTTTTTCAGGCTGTTACCGGTTGGATTGTTTGGCGAGCATAAAAATATCAACTTGGTATTTTTGTCGGTTTCACCAAGAATGTCGTTGATGTTCAGCTGAAAATCTTCCGTTAATGAAACTTTTCGGAGTTCAACACCGGAAATATCGGCAGCCACCTGGTACATGCCGTAGGTTGGATCGATGGTTACGATATTGTCTTTCCCCGGTTCACAAAAGGCGCGGATCAACAAATCGATTGGTTCATCGCTGCCGTTGCCCAGAAAAATATGTTCAGACCCTACTTTTTTTATTACCGCAATTTTCTCCTTAACGATTCGCTGCAGCGGATCGGGATAGCGGTTGTAAGGCTCGTTAAACGGATTTTCGTTGGCATCGAGAAAAACCATTGCGTCGCCGGTATATTCATCGCGTGCCGATGAGTAGGGTTTTAGGTTTTTTATATTTTCCCTCAATAAATTATTCAGTTCCATAACATGTTGTGTACGTCATGCCGAACTTGTTTCGGCATCTGTTTTTTATATTATTTCATAATTGAGAACCTGAAACAAGTTCAGGTTGACGTTTTAGTCAGCTAAATATTTCAGTCGTAAAGTTACTGCATTTTTGTGCGCTTCAAGTTGTTCGGTAGCTGCCATTTTTTCAATGGCCGGTCCGATTGTCAAAAGACCTTCTTTACTAATCTCCTGGAAGGTTATCTTTTTCAGGAAACTATCCAGGTTAACGCCACTGTAAGAGCGTGCCCATCCATTTGTTGGCAACGTATGATTCGTTCCTGAAGCATAATCGCCGGCACTTTCCGGTGTAAATTCACCCAGGAATACCGATCCTGCGTTTGTGATTTTCTCCGCCAGTTCCATATAACTTTTTGTGCTGATAATTAAGTGTTCCGGTGCATACTCATTGATCAGATCAACACGTTCAGCATCTTCTGAAACAACAATCAGCACACTGTTTGAAAGTGCTTTTTCTGCCAGTTCTTTTCTTGGCAGTTGAGCAACCTGTGTTTCCACTTCTACTACAACTTCTTTTAAAGTTGTTTCGTTGTTGGTAACTAAAACCACCTGACTGTCGGCGCCGTGCTCTGCCTGCGACAAAAGATCTGACGCAACAAAAGCCGGATTCGATGTTTCATCGGCAACTACCAGTACTTCCGACGGACCAGCCGGCATATCGATAGAAACTTCGTTCATGCTTACCAACTGTTTGGCAGCCGTTACGTATTGGTTTCCCGGACCAAAAATTTTGTAGGTTTTCGGTACTGTTTCCGTACCGTAAGCCATTGCACCGATTGCCTGCACACCGCCCAGTTTGTATATCTGAGTAACGCCGGCAATTTTTGCTGCATACAATATTGCCGGATGAATTTCTCCATTTTTGTTGGGTGGCGAACAAAGTACAATTTGTTTACAGCCCGCAATCTTTGCAGGAAGTGCCAACATCAATACTGTTGAAAACAGTGGTGCTGTTCCTCCCGGGATATATAAGCCAACTTTTTCGATAGCTACCGGTTTCTGCCAGCAGATAACGCCGGGTTTGGTTTCCATTTTCCTTACTTCCGGCATTTGAGCGCTATGGAATGCTTTAATGTTTTCTGCGGCTAAAGAAATTGCTTCTTTCAAATCCTGGCTGATAGAAGCTTCTGCTTTGGCAATTTCTTCCGCTGAAACTTCAAAATTATCAAGTTTTACTCCGTCAAAACGTTCAGTGTATTCACGAAGTTTTTCATCACCCTGTTCACGAATTTCAGTAAGTATATTTTGGACACGACCGTATAACTCTGAAACATCGAAAAGCGGGCGTTTTAAAATTTCGTTCCAGGTATTTCTATCCGGATTTATATAAGTCTTCATGAAACTGTTTTTTTTGTTTTAAATCGTAAAGCCAGAATGTTGCCCGAAAATAGCAAAAGTATTCCCAACACGGCGAATACATCCCATCGGTAACCTTCAAAAAAAGTAGAAATTAACAAAGCGATGGCCGGTGTAATCAATGTGACGTATATCGAACGATCGGGACCAATTTCTCCCAGTAGTTTTAAATAGGTTGAAAATGCCACGATCGACCCAAAAATTGTGAGGTACAACAGCGACACAGAATAATTCAGCGAAGTTTCAAAATTCAACGGTTTTCCTGTTATTAGTACAACTGTAAACATGGCCAGTCCACCGTACAACATTCCATAAGCGTTGGCCTGCAAAACAGGTACGTTTTTCTTTTGTTTGTACGCCGAAATAATGTTTCCCAACGATGCAAATGTCAAACCGCCCAAACAAAGCAAGAACACAATCCAATCGCTACTGCTATTCTGAATCGTTTTTAACTCGTTCTTAAATAACAATGCAGTTCCGCCGACTCCTAAAACGGCGGCCAGAATAACATCGGGTTTTACTTTCCCTTTTAACAGAACCGCATTAAAAAATATATTAAAGAATATTATCAGCGAAAAAATGACAGCCACCACACCACTGGTCAAAATGGTTTCAGCTTCGTACACAAACCAGTAATTTATACCAAAAAGACAAAGCCCCAAAAGTAACATCATCAAGTGTTCGTGCAGGCTGAATTTCATTTTACGTCCTGTTGCCAGACAAAATAAAATGAGCAGAATACCTGCCGCCAAAAACCGATAGGCAACCGATAACAGCGGATCAACCGTACCAAGCTGAAACTTTATGGCATACCAGGTCGATCCCCAAATCAGTGATGGAATGGCAAATAATATGTACTGTCTTGTGGTCATTTAGTCAGGAAATATTTTTGTGAAAGCTTCAATTTGGTTGAGCTTTCCGTATTTGTAATTAGAAAATCATTTTCTCAATAGGGACAACCAAAATTCCTTCGGCACCGGCTTTTTTCAATTTGCCAATTACTTCCCAAAAATCATCTTCTTCAATTACCGAGTGCATCGAGCTCCACCCTTCTTTAGCCAGCGGAACCAGCGTTGGTGATTTCATCCCCGGCAGAAGCGCAATTATTTCGTCGATTTTTTCGTTCGGAACATTTAAAAGAATGTATTTCTTTCCCTCGGCACGTTGTACCGACTCAATTCTGAAAATGAGTTCGTCAAGAATTTCCTGTTTTTCAGCCGAAAGATTTGGGTTGGCAATCAACACTGCTTCCGATTTCATTACAACCTCAACTTCTTTCAGGCGGTTGCTCACCAGGGTCGATCCCGAACTTACAATGTCGAAAATAGCATCGGCCAAACCAATTCCCGGAGCAATTTCTACCGATCCTGTAATTACGTGAATGTCAGCATTAATGTTGTTTTCGTCCAGAAACTTTTTCAGAATTACAGGGTAGGAGGTGGCAATTTTTTTACCATTGAAAAATTCAACTCCCGGATAGTCGATCGACTTTGGAATGGCCAGCGATAAACGGCATTTCGAGAACCCAAGACGTTTCGCAATAACTACGTTTTCATCTTTCTCGGCCATTTCGTTTTCGCCAACAACACCAATATCAGCAACACCGTCGGCAACGGTTTGCGGAATATCATCGTCGCGCAGAAACAAGGCATCCATTGGGAAGTTCTTCGCTTCCGATACCAGTTTACGTTTGCCAACACTTAATCCGATTCCGGCTTCGTTAATCAGCCCCATTGAATCTTCGTTTAACCTTCCTTTTGTCTGAATAGCAATTTTGAGTTTTTCCATGTCTGTTTATATAAAAAAAGGCCTGCCGTTAATGGCAAGCCTTTATAAATTAATATCGTTGAGTTTTGAACAAAACAATTACAGCCTACCCGATGGTTGGTTTTTCCAATGATGGCCGTGATGTAGTGCTCTTACTGTCATTTCTGTAATTTTGATACAAGTATAATTATAAAATTGTATTGAACAATGTGTATTGGTGTTAATTTAAAATTAAAGTTAAGTCGGAGATAATGTTTGTTCAGAATGCGTGTCAAGCGGTGAAGATATTAGAGTGAAAAATGATTTTCTCCTTTTTTTACCTCGTTCCTGAAGGACGAAAGCACGAAAATCCTTGATCATCCTTTAGGAGCTGAGGTAAAATCAAGGATTTTTGCCGAAGAAATATTGATTTATTTTGGCGAATACAATCGATTGCATAGATTTGCATCAAACTTAAATCAGCATGTATAAAACGACTCTAATTCTACTTGCCACTGTTCTGCTATGCGGAAATGTGATGGCACAAAAAGCGGGTAACGAAAAGCTTTTTAAAGACAGTTACATCAAAAAAACGATGACAAAGGCGCTGGACTGGCAGTTGAAGCATCCAAAACATGCCTTGTACGATTGGACAAACGGTGCTTTTTATGCGGGAGTGTTTGCAGCCTACGAAACAACCGGTTCGAAAAAAATCTGGAAAGCCATGTACGAAATGGGAGAGGCCAACGAGTGGAAACCGGGGCCACGTCTGCACCATGCCGACGATCATGTAATTTGCCAAACCTACATTGATATGTACCGGGTTTCGGGCGAAAAGAAATTGATTGAAGGTTTTACAGAAACCATGGAGAAATTTATGGTAACACCTTACGAAGCTGAAGGTATTTACGAAAAAACATGGTGGTGGTGCGATGCCTTGTTTATGGCTCCACCTGCTTTTGTAAAGCTTGGAATTACTTTAGGCGAAGATAAATACCTGGAACTTTCGGATAAACTCTGGAAAGAAACGTACGATTTGCTTTGGGATACAGAATACGATTTGTATGCCCGCGATATGAGCTACAAATGGAACGAACCCGGAATTGAAGAAAAACACGAAGCCAATGGTAAAAAGATTTTCTGGTCGCGTGGAAATGGCTGGGTAATGGGAGGTTTGGTTCGTGTGCTCAGCGAATTACCGGAAGATTATCCGAACCGCGATTTTTATATTGAGAACTACAAAGAAATGGCTGCAAAAATTGTGGAGCTGCAACAGGAAGATGGTTTGTGGCGTGCAAGTTTGCTCGATCCCGAATCGTTTCCGGGTGGAGAAGCTAGTGGCTCAGGATTCTATTGTTATGCTTTGGCATGGGGAATCAATAACGGAATTTTAGATAAAGACACTTATTTGCCTGCCGTTGAAAAAGCGTGGGTAGGATTAAATGGTCTGATTCAGCCCGACGGTCATGTGGGTTGGTGTCAACCAATCGGACAAGATCCGAGAAAGAACTTTAATCCCGATAGCTGGGAAGTGTACGGAACAGGTGCCTTTTTGCTGGCCGGCAGCGAGGTGATCAAACTCGATTAATCAATCAATTTCGACATAAAAAAAGGCCGCTGCATGTAATTACATGCAGCGGCCTTTCTATTTTTAGGTGTTTGTTACTTCACCTTCTTAGCTGTAATTGGCATCGCGCCATCAGGGCTATTAACGGTGCCTTTCATATTTTCTCCTTCAATGGTAACTTTCAGCGTGACGTAGTTATAGTCGACATAAAGACCAAATTTTAATACGCCTTCTTCGTAAGTAACATCTTTCAGGTCGATCTTGTAACCATCATCCAGTTTTGTGTGACCGGTAAGTTTACCTTCTTTTTCTTCAATAACAATAGTTCCGGCATTGTAGCCGTATGGTGCACTTGGAACTTCGTATTTCCATTCGCCAATAACTTCTTTATTCTTCGAAGAATTGCTTGCATTAACCGTAACTGTTGCAGCAATGAGGACAAAAACAAAAAACATTAATTTTTTCATCGTAATATAATTTAGGTGTGAATTTAAATTCCACTTGTTTAGTGTGTTACAAAGATTGGTAGCAACATTTGTTTTTGCAAATTAAAGGGACGAAATCCGCTATTTAGGGATGAAATTTCGGGAGTTAGGATAAAACGGTTAAAAGCAGGGGCGAATATTTTTCGGATACAGGAATAGTAGCTTCCGAAGAATTGAGATGAAGACTGAGTTTTTTGTTTTCTTTCTCCACAAAGTCGACATTTTGTGTATTAACCATAAACGAACGATGGCAACGTAGAATGAATTCCGATCCCAACTGGCTCTCCATATTTTTCATGGTATTGCGCAAAAGTTTCCGTTGTAATTTACCTTCCAGCATAAAGTTAACGGTAACATAGTTGTCGGTTGATTCAATGTAAAGAAAGTCCTTGCTACGAACCGAAAACCGGGGATTCCCTTTTTCATCGGTAAAAGTTAAAAGCTGGTTTTTGTCGGTAACCGAAAGTTTGTTTTTTAGCTGTTCAATTTCTTCGCTGTGCTTTTTATAATAAATCAACAGAAGCGCAAACGTGTAAGGAATCATAATCCCTAGCACGGTGTATTTCAGTGAAAAAAGGAAATCGTTGATAAAGTTGCCAATCGGGTTACCATAAAGAAATATATATACGAGGCTGATTAACACAATCTCAATGAGAATCCATAACAAGTAGTTTTTAAGTTTGAAAGTTTGTTGATGCAGGAATTTTCGAAGTGGAAACTGCGTGAACAAAAGTACCAGCGACGAAATAAAACCATAACTCGAAAGCCTGAGAAATTGAATGATTGGTGAGTCGGAATACCAACGGCCAATGTTCCATGGTTTAAATACATTGATAAAGAAAATGCTGAAAACCGCAACGATAAAAACAAGCAGGTACCTGTCTTTTTTACGGTCGAGTAAACTGAAACTATTATTCAAAAACTGTAGGTTCAAAGTGTAGCTGTTTATTTGTCAATATTAAATGTTTGCTTCATAATTTCAAAAAAACATTTTAATTATTCTCGCCCGGCCAATTCCCGAATATTATTTCTTGCTTTGTGTACTCAAAGGCATGGTATTTGTCGAAACCGAACACATTTACTCATTTACAGAAAGATTAAAGTCGTGAAACATACAATTATTGGTCTCTTATTCGTATCACTGTTTTTTACTTCATGCACCGAAAAACCGGTTGAAGAAAGTGGTTTGCCTGAAATCCTGCTGAAAAAATCGAAAGACATTTTACCCATTTCAAGTTTTATTAAAAAACTCGATTACCTCGAATTAAAGGTTCATGAGGCAGGAATGGAGTTGGGCGATATCACTTACATAAAAGAATTAAACGGCGATTTAATCGTTCTTCAGCGACGCGCCAGGGAAATTAGTTTTATTCGGTTTTCGAAAAAGGGCGATTTCCTGAATACCGTGGTGAGTAACAAAGAGGGGACCGGTAAGATTAAAGTTCCGCTGGATATTATTTCCTATAAAAATGATTTTGCCGTGTTGGCTGACGATGGGATTTACATTGTGGGTAAAGACGGGGAATACAAAAGCAGATTGATTGCCACCGAAATGCCGGGAACAAAATTCTTCGAATCGAACAATCGTTTTTTTGTGGTGAACGATGTGCCTGATTACGGTTTGTATACGGTTTACACTTCAAACGGAGAAGTAAAAAATATGAGCTTTCCTGAGGCGCGATTAAAAGACTTGGGACGCTCTAATCTGGCTATGTCGGGTGCTGCAAACATTGTGATGGTTTCGTCGTACAGCGACACGGTTTTTGCATATCAGAAGACGGCTTTTAAACCGGAATACCTGATTGAAAGTGACGGTTACCCGTCGTTTGCCGAAACATGGCGGAACAAGGAGACGAAAGATGATATGGAAACGCTGAAATACATGCACAACAACCAGCACTCGAAAATTAAAAGTTACTTCGAAAACAAAAATTATATTTTTCTTACCTATTGGCTGGGATCGTATCAAACAACGGCACTCATTAAAAAGAGGGGATGGGAAACCACCTATTTTACTGAAGCTGTTAATAATATAGACGGTGGAATTTGGGACAATCCAACTTTTCTTTCTCCGAATAATGAGTTGTATATTCCGATTACGGCTTACAAAGTTGGCGGTCATAAAATTTCGGATAAACGCCACAAAGAATTTGAGAAAGTACAGTTGCATATTGCAGCTACAGGGAACCCGGTATTAATGCGTTGCCAGCTGAAATAATGTGAGTTTGACGTAAGGCAACAATTTCAGAGAACAGAATTTTTACACCGTCTTTTAAGGCGGTGAGAACCGATTTCTCGAATCATACTGATTTTTTTAGGATTTTTGTAAAATAGAAGCTACAAAAATCCTAAAAAAATCAAGTCAACTATCGCTGTTTCTTCACACCGCTCTAAAGAACGGTGCAAAAAAGATCGATTCGGCGTTTATTTCAAATCAAGTTAAATCACTTAATCAAAATAGGGATCCGTTCGTTCTCCGCGTTTGTATTCGTACATCATTTTTATTTGCGCCTCGTTGTTTCGCGGAAGCGAAAGTGCCGGTAGTTTGTTTTCGTTAAACCAGCCCACATCGCAGGTTTCTGAACCCACAGAAATGGTACTGCCCACTTTTTCGCAAAGCAGAAAAATCTTGTAAACGTATTCAAAAGCCGGTGGCATTTGTTGCTTTTGTTTGTCCATAATGGCCAGTAACCGCACTGCTTTTACCGCTAAACCGGCTTCTTCCATACATTCCTTTTCGGCCACTTCTCCGGGGCTGTAAGCAATATCTGTCCAGCCACCGGGCAGTGCCCACAATTGGTCAACCTTTTCCTGAACCAGCAATATTTCATCGTTTTCGTTAAAAACAACTGCTCTTACATCCACCTTGGGCGTGCGGTAACCATTGCGCTCTTCAATAACCGGAACAATTTCTTCAACCGGAATGCGGGTGAGTTCTTCCAGCATTTCGAGGCAAATATCTCTTATCTCCTGGTAACGTTCAATGTCGTAGGGAATAGTATTGTACTCGAGCCCGATTTCTGCAAGAGCATGCAGGCGTTTAATTTTTTCAAAATAGTAGCTACTCATAGTTCTAAATGAAATGTTTTTGTGTGAGTGAGTTTAATTCTCCAGTTGGTTTGTCATCAAAATTATTACGCTTCTTTTTTTACCAGCATCAGTTTGTTGCCTTCCAGTTCAGAATATGCCTGGTCGTAGACAAAGTAATAAATACGGCCTGTTTTAGTGGTGTAAGTATTGGTAAAATAACCGAAGTTAAAACCCTGTTTGTCGAGTGTGCTTTTGTAAGTAGTGGTTTTTTCTTCCGGGTTCAGCGCCTCCAAAATCGAGTGATTGTTTTTCAGAATACGGTTGATCTTGCGCATAAAATTGGTCGACACGCTGGCCTTTTTATTGTTGTAGGCATTGCGGCAACTGTCGTTACAAAATTTCTGGTCGGCTCGTCCTTTTAACGGTTCACCACATTCGAGACAGGTTCTTTTTTTCATCTTTATTGATTTTGTTTGAGATGCTAAGATACTAATATACAAAAATATATCCGTTTGTAAACGTTTGCAAACGTTTATTGTCGACTACAAACGTTTAAAAACCGAATAAGCTTTTGCGGCCACTCTACCTTTGTTTCAACAATTGCGTTACAGGACTCGCATAAGACACAGTCCTACAGTATTAACTAAAAAAAGAAATATCATGAATGCATTAAGAAACAGCGTACGATTGTTAGGTCACCTGGGAGAAGATCCAAAAGTAAGAAGGTTGGAGAGTGGAAAAGTTGTTGCCAATTTTAATATTGCAACCAACGAAATTTACCGCGACAGCAACGGAAATAAACAAACCGAAACTACCTGGCACCGTTTGGTAGCCTGGGGTAAAAATGCCGAAGTTGCTGAAAAGTACCTGAAAAAAGGAAAAGAAATTGCCATTGAAGGAAAACTGACAAACCGCCAGTGGGAAGATAAAAACGGCGAAAAACAGTACATGACCGAGGTTGTAATTAACTCGCTGTTGATGTTGGATAAAGCGTCGAATTAACCAGCGCTAACGTTAATCCACAAAAAAAGCAGTAGTGAGATATTATTTCGCTACTGCTTTTTTGCGTTTGGTACGGGTAGTTCAAACCCCTGCAATTTCGCCTTTTAAAGAATAGGCAATCGCCAGCACATCTTTTTGAGTTTGCTCGTCGATATTATTTTTTGCCAATGCTTTCATAATATCGTCGATAACATGCATGTATTCTCCCTGACCAATGTTCATGCCTTTGTGCGACGAAAGCATGTCTTTTCCGGTGTATTGTTCCGGTCCACCGCTTCCGGCTGCCAAAAAATTAATGAGGTGTTGCCGCACTTCCGCAAAATGTGCCGGATCGTCCTTCAATGGTAAAAACCGCGCCTTTACTGCCGGGTTACTCATGTGGTTTACTACAATGTCGTCAACAATCGACGTAATTCCTTCGATGCCTCCAAGTCGTTCATAAAGGCTTTGTTCTGTTGGTGTTCCCATGTCGTTTTTGATTAAATATTCTATACAAGTTAAGGATTTGAAGAATAAAAGACAAATGGGTATTATTATGGAAAATGTGTATTTTACTTTAGAAAATATATATAGAATCTATTGTATCAGACTATATCAATTATTATATTCACTAAAAATTACAAACCCGATACAGTTTCATGGACGAAAGCTGTTTTTTTAGCATTTACCCCATCCGCAACGAATTGTACGATCGCCAGATGATCAGTACAGGTAAATTTCATAACCTCAATAAAGCCCTAATTTTTCAAAAACAATAATTACCAAACGGTAATTTAATTTACAAAATCCATTAAATCATTAAATTAAAAATTATGAGAAAAATGTTTATGCTGGCAGTGTTGTTCGCTTTTGTTGCGGCCTGCCAAACTTCGGTAGACGAACCGGTTGAAGAAATGATGCTGAAAAGTGCAAAGAAAGGTTGCACTACTATTAAAAGTGGTGAATTACTAACTAGTTCGGGTGACGTAATTACTACCGGTTTTATGGACAACGGGTATAACTACCAGGCGCACATGTACAACGGAGAATATTCACCGGGGTGGAAATTGGTAATGAAATGGAACGATGCGTGGCTTTCGAACATGGATTGCGACGGCGATGGTTTGTTAGACCGACCAAGGGATGAAAACGGAAATCAGTATTATTTTGGTTCGGGTGCGTGGTGTACCAACCACTGGACCACTACTTACATTAACGATTTTGGCGAAGAGTGTACTTATGATGAGTTTACAAAGATTGTTGCGGTTCCGGTTGATGCTGTGTTAACTGACGGATTCTGGTATACAGCCGAAGGAGAAGAAATTGGCGAAAACATTTGGGGCCAGTTTGCCATTATTCAGTCTATTATTAACGATCCATGCAGTGGCGTTGAAGGCGTACAATATAAAAGTCCGGATCATCCGGGGCTTGGTAACTGGTAGAATTATTTTATCGGAAATAGAATACCAATCACTTCAGGTGGTTGGTTTTTTTATGCCTTCTCGCGAATGACGGGAAGAATTTTCATTGATTATGCAACATTGGATGCCTGTTTTCTAACCTTGCTTTAAAATTGTAATAAATGCTTCAAAACTACAATCTCATGCAACACCATTGATAATTTGAAAATCCACTAATTACGGAACTTGCAGAAGTAAAACTTTAAAATCAATTACCATGAAAAACTTAAAATTTTTAACCGTATTTATTTTTGTATTTGCTTTTGCTGCAACAATTTATGCGCAGGGAAATAAGTTCACAGTTCCTTTTGTTATGACTTGGGATGAAAATCTGGCTCCAATTGAATGTATCGGACAATATTCAGGTTTAGTTACGATGAATATGACATTTTTTGCCACCGGAAAAGTTCTGAATAAGGCAAGTGGAACAATTACCGATTCGGAGGGTAACGAATACACCATCGAAAGTTCGTTTAACTGTCATCTTTTTGTGCGAAATATTTCCGCTTCAGGAAATAGTAATCAGTCCTGGACTTATAAGGTTCGTTCGGCTGAAAACGGGAAATTAGTCGCAACTGTTCATATGACATTTCATTATGAAAATTTTAACGGGGAAACCGAAGGAGCTTCAGTTGTGAACGTAAAATCGGTATGTCATTAAAAAAAAACTTAAAAATAAATCTCCATCATACGAGGTTTTAAAGTTGGGAGAAGGTTTTCATTTGCGGAAACCTTCTTTCTCGTTTTTATCGAATATGTTGTGCTTTTTTCTTTTTTATAACTCGTTTTTTAACCCTTGAATTTTCTATTTCAAATACTTTTTACAGTTTGCTAATGGTCGTAAATTGCGAATGGGAAAAATTTCTGCTAATCCCGTCATTACTGGCTTTCATGCGCATTGGTAAACTTGTTTGAAAACATATGTTTTCATTACAGAATTAAAAAATTGTGTCTTAAATTTATCATGGCTGTACAGTTAGTGATAGAATAATCAACAGAAATTTAGCTGAGTTTACAGTCGTATTTTAACTAATAAACCAGAGTTTATGGCTATTCAACAAAAAGATAGAATTTACCTCGACGGAGAGTTGTTTGAGCTGTTATCAACTCCCTTAAATGTGTTTTTCGAGGCACATCCTGAAATTCCAAGATTCAGAGGAAAAATGTCGGAATGCCGGAAAGGTTATATGGCTTCATGGCGAATCCGTAATAATGTGCTTTACCTGACGGGTTTTCAGCAGGTGAGCCCAACCACTGTTATTAATCCGCGAGAGGTTCTTTCCGGTCCTAAAATGGTAGCTGATTGGTACGATGGAACATTACGCATTCCTATCGAATCTGCTATTCCCAATCCGGATGACCCACACGAAACTGAACTTCATATTACTGTGCAGGGGGGTGTTGTATACAATCATGAGATTGTGCAGAAGACACATGTCCCGTTGAATAGCTCAAAAAAGAATAACGTTTTATAAACGATCAATCTTTGGTTTTACGAATTCAGTTTAGTGAAACGAATCCATAAGATTTCCATTTGCGGGGATTACATACGAACATGCTAAATCATTTTTACCGGAGCCGGTCCTGGAGGTGGTGCTGATATGTCCATATCATGAAACTCCATTACCTTTTCTTTAAAACTGTTTTCAAAAGCTCCGTCTGTTGAAGCCACACTTTGCAAAAAATTGTCGGCTCCCGGTCCTTCGTGCAAAGCAACCACAACCGGTCCATCCGGTGTTTCAGCCAACCATGCATCATGGCGTGTTAGTCCGTGTTTTTTGTTGAACGCATTAAAAGCGTCGTTTTGCTCTCCACTTAGCGATTTTGCCCAATCTTTCCAGGCATCAAGTTTATCCTTTTTTAAAGGAGCAAGAATTATTCCCATAACTTAAATGTTTAATAATAAATAATTTGAATAACTATTAAAATTAAGACAATTAAGTATTTTAACAAAAATCGGAAGGTGCTAATATTAATTTGCGGTGTTAATAATTCTTAATCAGTTGTCTATTAGGCTATGTGAAGATGAGAGGGCCTTTTTCTCGAATTAGAAGGCCCATTTTACACGTGCATAAACCGCCTGTCCGTAATCTCCGTATTCTGTTCCTTTATGTCCAAAGAACAACTGGCCATTCAACATCAATTCCCAGTTATCGCCTAACGAGTAGGTTAAGGCCGGACCAATAAATGATGAGCCGTCGCAGGGATTTAGCATTGTCGACATGTTGGCGGAGAGCAGGGGAGTAAATGGATAACTGATTTGCCCAAACAGTTGGTATTTCCCCAACGAAAGCATTTTAGCTGAGATATCGGGGGCAAAAAAACTACGACCGCCCGCATTGCCGGTAGTTCCGTAGCTGTTGAATAGGGTGCCGAAATGCATGTAAAAGCTGTTCGGGAATGTATAATCAGCCGAAACCGATGCTACAAATGTTTCGAAGTTTTCCGTGTCTTCTTTGTCGCGCGGACGGAACCAGGTTGCTTCACCCCGGAATCCGGCACCTTTAATATCGCCGGCCCAACCACCGCCTAAAACGTAATCTTTACCAACCCAACCACCTAAAAACTGGATATCGTAATTAAATTTCGAAAACCGGTACATTCCTGCAATGGCAGTTTCATCGTTGTTGTGCCCGATTTTGTATACCAGTTCTGCTGATGAAGTTACACTTGTGTAGTATTGTATACGAATTCCATCAGTTCCGGGACGTTCTTCGTAATCAAAATCAAAGTAGGAGAAGGTGTTGAATACATCGTTAGGATTCCAAACCAGGTTGGTGCCCCAGTTGACTCGTTGTCGCCCCAGTCTTACTTGCAATTTTCCACTGGTATAATCAATCCACGCGCGGTCGAGCATCGTGTGTAAAAACCAGCTGTCGGCCGAAAGTAATACGGTTCCCATATCAAGATAACCGTTGTCTGCATCAACAAAATCTTCGTAATTCGGAAATTCCCGAATCATTTGCCCCATATAAATACGATTACGTGCTTCCAATGCAAAAGTCAGTTTTTCCGATGCATACCACCTGAAATTTAATCGGTTGTGTATTTCATTCAGAAAAAGGTAATCAAGCGACTTATCCATTGAAATAGGAATGGGCTCCACGGGATGATAATACATGCCCAAATCCTTTATGTAGCCGTAAAACGACAGGTTAGATTGTGCACGAAGCCCTAAACTGAAAAGTATTAATGAAAGTATGAGTAAAGTTTTTTTCATATTTGAATACTGGTTGATCAGGTAATATTTTTCCAAATTATATGAATGTCGAATGATGATTAACGAATTGTGAATGAAGAAGTGCGTTTAAACATAGCTGCTTGTTTTTTGGATCGTACATCTAAAATCGTTAATCGATATTCGTAATTCATCATTTACTCTCCATACCACCGGCGAAATCCATCACGCACATGGTATTGTAACGCGGATGAGAGCCGCATGCTACTCCAACTTTTTTAAAATCAGTTTGAAGAAGGTTTGTACGGTGACCACGATTTTTAACACCGTCGTCGATCAAAAGAAAAATGACGATCTGCTGTGCCGAGGTATTTCCATAGGCAATATTCTCCGCAATGCGAACCTGCCATTTTCCGTAACGTTCTATCCTTTGTTTTAAGTTCGAACGATCTCTTCCGGTGTGACCGGTTTGTCCGGTTTTTGCCTGGTCGTTTTGGTGATCATTGGCCGCTTTTGTCAATAATTTATCCGGATAAAGAATCGGAACCGGAGTTGCATTTTTCAGCGAGCGCACACATTCACGCAAAGCACTTACTCCTTCTTGTGTCATTATCGATTTATCGCCCGGATAGTGCAATATCTTTTTGTCGTAATATTGGGCGAGGGGAGCAATATATTTCTCCGCGTAAGCCGACGGATTAGAACGAAACAAATTAACCTCGTAAATCACTTCTTTCTCCAACTCCGACAAATAGTTGACATCGGCTGCAGTGTTCAATGATCTGTCTTTTGTTGCCTCTTTTGCTGAAACTGTCAGACTCAATGCTATTAAAAATATTGCTAATCGGATTTTCACGTTTATACTTGTTTTACTGACATCTTTTGAAACAACATGCTGTTACTTACTGATGTCGCTGATTATTTTTCCATCCTCGATGGTAATTACACGTCGGGCTTTGTTTACTACCCGCTGATCGTGCGTTGAAAATATAAACGTTATATTTTCCTCTTTATTAAGTTGCTCCATAATATCGAGCAGATTTTCCGTGGAGTGCGAATCGAGATTGGCAGTAGGCTCATCGGCCAGTACGAATTTGGGTTTCGATGCCAAAGCCCGAGCTACAGCCACCCGCTGCTGTTGTCCGCCCGACAATTTTGATGGCCGGCGATCCATCATTTCTCCTAATCCAACGGCTTTTAAAAGTTCGCTGGTTCGTGCATCGCGGTCAGCTTTTTTACTTCCCTGTAAGTGCATAATAAATTCCACATTTTCTTTGGCTGTCAGCACCGGTATGAGGTTGTATGCCTGAAAGACAAAACCAATATTTTTCATCCTGAAATCAGTGAGTTTTCGTGATGATAATTCGTTGATTTTTACACCATCAATTTCAACCGATCCTTCCGTGGCATCATCCAGTCCGCCGATGATATTGAGCAAGGTTGTTTTTCCCGATCCGGATGGACCAACAATGGCGGTAAATTCACCTTCTTCAATCGACATATTTATTCCGTTAACTGCATGAACAGATACAGAACTGCCATTGTAAACTTTGTGCAGGTTTTTTATTTCTATGATATTCATTGCTGTAGTTATTAATTCATTCTAATATTCTAGTTCTCAAATATTCTAATCTTTATTAATCAGTTCTAGTGGCTTCTGCGGGGTTCAATTTTAATGCTTTTCGTGCCGGGTAAATAGCAGATATCAATCCGGTTAAAACTACCAGCGTAATTAAAATTCCTAATGAGTGCGAAGGAAATACGGTGGCTATTTCGGTTGACATACCGTATTGTTGTAATCCCTGGGCGAACGCAGAAAGGTTGATCGGATGTTGTTCGAAAATTCGGGAAATTCCGATTCCCAACAGGATCCCGACTACGCCACCTGTGAGGGTCAGCATAATCGATTCGAGGATGATCATGTTAAAGATTTTTCGTTTGTTCATTCCTACCGCCATCAGCATTCCAATTTCTTTTACACGTTCCAGTACCGCCATCAGCATGGTGTTTATAATGCCGAAACACAAGGCGATGAGGATAATCAAAATAAAAATGTACATGTACTGGTCCATCGAATCGGTAATAAGTGACATTTCCGGACTTAATTCTTTCCAGGTTTGCACATCCATACCGATAGCAGTTCTTTGAACTGCCGGTTTTACAGACGACGCATAACTATTGTCTTTTAGCAGGATGGCAATTTCGTGTACAGCATCGGGCTGAATGCCAATTTGTGATCTCAGGTCGTTGATATTCACAAACAAATGCATCTCATCGAAACCTGTGTTTACCGTTTTGTAAATACCTGCTACGCGGTAACCTTTCGACGATAAATCACCATTAAAATCAACCAACTGTACATTTATTTTGGTTCCTATTTTTAGACGAAGTTTATCTGCCATTTTTTGCCCTACCAGAACCGGAGGCATTCGGCTGGTTTTTTCAAGGTAAGTGCCATCAACCAGGTGTTCCCAAATATCGGTAACTTGCTTTTCTTTTTCAGGATCGATTCCCAACATTTTGCCGCCGCCAGTTCCGTGGGCAGCCATTATAAAAGGCTCGGCAATCAGTCGGGGAGAGGCCGCCTCCACTGAATCGAGTGCTGCAATTTTTTCGGCCAACGCAAAACCATTTGGAATAAATAGTTCCGATTCGGTGTTATCCAGAAAATGAGGAGCGTGCACCTGTATGTGCGACAGTTCAGATTTAGTGGCCGATTCAATTCGCGAATTGTACATGCCATTCATAAAGGCCATCATGAATATGCCTGCAAAAAGGCCCAGCGCAATGGCCGCAATCATTACTAAACTGCGGGTTTTGCTTCGCCAAACGTTTCGCCATGCTATTGAAAGTATCATCGTTTTAGTTTTTTTCGTGATTAATTGTTTTAAGGCTTAACTGCGCATTGCTTTCGTGATTTTTAACCGACTAACATTCGTTATCGGGAAAATCGCTATAAAAAGACTGATGAGGAAAACCACAATAATCTGGTTGTAAAAGAGCGAAGCTTTCATCGAAACGAACATGTATGGTTCCATACCATAAATTTCTGTGGCTTTGGCCATGTCGCCGGTAAGCGGAATTGGATTGTAGAAAAAATACAGGCAGAAAAAGTAACTGATTATCAATCCTACTGCACAACCAATAAATCCGATAAAAAGTGTTTCGATAAAAACCAGCGAAGCTAATTTTCGTTTTTGCATACCAACAGCGTGTGTTACTCCAAATTCGCGCTGACGTTCTTTTACCATCATAATTACCACGCTGAACATTCCAAATGCGATAACCAGGTAGAGAATGCCTAACATGATAATTCCACCGCCACGGTCGCTTTGAATTATTTGCACTAACTCAGGAGTCATTTCTGTCCATGTCATAATTGTTTTCTGTTCAGGCAGAATTTGCTCAATCTCTTTTTTAATATGATTGACGCTATAGTGATCATCGGTCATTACCACCAGCGATGTGGATAATCCGTACGCTGAATAAAATTCCCGGGCAGTTTCAATGTCCATGTATACGAGCCGTTTGTTAAACTCGGCATTCGGGTGTTTAATGATACCTTTAATCGGGAATAAACCACTTGCACTAATCCCGTGATAACCTTGTGAGATCATCACCAGTGTATCGCCAACATCCAGTTCCAGGTATTTGGCCAGTCCTCCGCTGATCACCACTTCTTTATCACCTGATTTGATAAATTCTCCCGACTGCATTTTTTTCGAAAGGTTGGTAATCTGATCCTCGGCTTCGGGCTCAATTCCCATCACCATGGCCGGTTTACTTTTCATGTGGTCGGCAGCCAGCGAAAAGGATTCCAGACGGTTGGAAACCAGTGAAACGTCCTTTATGTTTTTGATCTGGTCTTGTAAATCAAGATCTACTTCAAAACTGTTGTCAAGCGTACGTTCGTCCCAGTAAGCAGTATCCTGCACCTGTAAATATCCGGTGTAGAATTTAACCGAATTATCGATCATGCTGTCGTACGAACCTTCCTGCATCGACCGCATCCACGAAGCCAGCAGAACGCTGAACACTATAGATGAAATGGCAATGATAGTCCGGCGTTTGTTCCGCCAAAGGTTGCGCCATGCGAGTTTTATGTTTGTTTTCATCTTCAATGCTTTAATGTTTTAGTGCATAAATGCTTAAATGTTGTTGTAACTCCTGATTTATGATTGCAACTATCTGCCATTGACGCTTTTGTATGTGGTATCTTTCGCTTTTGTCATGATTTTTGAAATCTCAATAGCCTCTCTTGTTAATCGTTCAAGTTCTTTTGAATCATTAGATAAGTTCGCATCTTCAATAACTTCAAGCCAGTATATTGATTCGTCAGATTCTTCGACAACAATGCATATTTTGCTAAAGAATTCTGATTTGGAACGTTCACGGCATGCGGCCCGGTAGTTCGCTCCAGTTGATGTGGCAGATTTGATTAGTTGATAGGTTATCACGGAAGTTGCTTTACAATTCTTTAAGGTTTCACAGAAAAGAATAACATCAACAGCAAACTTTTTCGTACGTTGTTTTAGTTCTTCAATAAATTTATCTTTTGTGTTCATGGTATAGTTTTATTGGTTGACTTAAAATTAAAGCATTCACGCATTCACGCATTTTCGCATTGTCACCTGATCCTTTTCATATTCTGCTGCGAGAAAAAGCTCTCCTTCAAGTCCACATTGAACTCGATCTCATCAAATATCATTACTGTTTTGTTGCCTTCTTCATCGGCTGGAATCATTTCAAGACGTGTTGGCATTTCGCGGTCGTCCATCATTTTTACATCCGTTAGAATTTCTGTGTTTACCAGGTAGCCGTCTTCATCGTAAAACTCGGCTTTCAGCCAGTGCAGTTCTTCTTTCGAAATCCACATAATCACTTTTCCCCAAACAACGGGTGCATCGTCGTGCGGTATCAGTTCAATTTTATAGCAGGCATAACCATCAACTTCTTCTTCGCCAAGTAGTTTGTTCGAATAATCCTTTGACATTTCTGATTCTTTAACCAAATCGTCGTTGGTAAAATCCGATCCCATCCACGACTGCATCATCATCGATGGCGGAATTTTTATCATGCGTTCGATGTTGGGCACCCAGTTCCACATTTCCTTGTCACGTTTCAGAAAAACCTGGCCTTTTTCTTTAGCCGGTGCGGTTATATAAATCAGCGAGTAGTCGTTACCCAAGGTCCAGTTTTTCATCGAAACGGTTCGGCTCCATCCCGGACGTTCAATAATCATGGTCATTTCTCCACGACTGGATTCGCCTCTGAATTTTTCGTCGGCTTGTTTTATAATGGCTGTCATATCCTGGGCGAATACAACGAGGCCCAAAAGCATAAAAGTTAGTGTAAGTTGTATGCGTTTCATTTTGGTAATTATTGATTGTTAACGATTTTAAATGATGCAGAAATTACAGCCTCTTCCAATTTTTCCATGGGGAAAACGTCGGGGGCAGCAACACAATACAAAAAGGCGCCTTCTATTAATGAGGCAATCGCCATCAGGTCGCTTTCCGGATCTTTGCTTCCTTGTTCTACAATGAAGCCGTAAAATAAATTGAAAATAGGGGCGGCTTTTTCTTCATAGGTTTCTGCAAAAGTTTGTGAGATTTGCGGTTGCAACAAGAGTGAAAAAAACAGCTTCCAGTGCTGCATGTTTTCGCGAAGTAACTTGAAATTTTGCCGGATAAAATAGATAAACTCCTCTTTGGTGAGTATTCCGTCATGGTTCAAATCAAGGTTGTCGTAAATCTCGTTAAAACCATGCTCCATCAGTTCGTCAAGAATTTCTTTTTTGCTGTTGAAGTAGTTGTAAGTTAGTCCTTTGGATATTTTTGCTTTGGTGGCGATCTGACTTATCGAAGTTGCGTGATAGCCATTTTCGGCAAATAATTCCAGAGCAGTTTCCATGATTAACTGCTTTTTCTGTTTTCTGATATCGTCGAATTGTTCCGGACTTCTTGGCATCTTTTTGGTTTTTGATTGAACGGTCGGTCAAAGTTAAAAGGTGTATTTTAAAATTCCAAGAAAAAATTTGATTAATTGACCGATTGGTCATTCTAAATATGGAATTATGGACGAAAAAGTTCAAATTTAAAGTGAGTGCCTGAAAATAAAAGGAAATTTGTTGGACAATTCTGCCAATGCACCAATAGTTGCAAGCAAATGTAAAATAACTTGCTTTCTTTGCGCCCAATTGTTTTAACACAACCGGGGCGTAATTAACCCCGTCATATATAATTTACGTAAATGAAAATATTTGAAGGACATTCTTTCCATATACCCGTTCTGGGTGTTGGATATTCAATGGACACACCTGTAAATGTCGCACCCTTCGGAATTTCATCGGTGATTTCGCTTGTTGATGATTCGCTGATGGAAACGATTCGTGAATTCTACTGTAAAAAGTTTGATTTGCCGTTTACTGCCATCTCCAAAAAAGTGGACGATCACAGGGCAAAACGTATAACATCGTACCTGAATACGATGGAAGAAGTGGTGAATCAAAAGGTTGAAAGCTTAAAAGCTTCGTTCTCGAATGTTGGAGGCGAATTGGAAAAATATTACGATATGCTTCCTGAGGCGTCGGAGTTGAAAGCAAAATTCAGCAACCTTGGATTTAAAAAATCGGTTACCGAAGAGCTGAAAAAATGGGTGAACGAAAAGTTACCGGTGGGATCGATTGATGTAAACATTATGACCAAGCTCGACCAGGTAAACAAAAAAGATGGCGAAGAACTTCCCATCGAGTATAACGATGCACATGCGGCACTGCGTGGTTTTGCCAACAGTAACCTGAGTTCTTCGTTGGTACTTTCTGCAGGAATGAGCCCGCGTTTGTATAGCTACATCGAGAATTTCAAAGACTTCTTTCCTGATATTACAGGTAAGATCAAAAAGAATATTATTCTGAAAGTTAGCGATTTTCGATCGGCACTGGTGCAGGGCAAAATGTTGGCTGCAAAAGGACTGTGGGTATCGGAATACCGCATTGAGTCGGGGGTAAACTGTGGCGGACACGCTTTCCCAACTAACGGCGTTTTGTTCGGGCCAATTCTTGACGAATTCCGACTGAATCGCAAGCAGTTATTTGATACTTGTGTTGAAGTTTATAAAACTGCGCTACAGAAGAAAGAACTTTCTCAACCTGCCGGGGAACCGGAAATGAAAATCACTGCACAAGGTGGTGTTGGTAATGTTGAGGAACACAACCTGCTGCTCGAGCATTACAACATGGACAGCGTTGGCTGGGGATCGCCTTTTATGCTGGTTCCTGAAGTTATCAGTATCGATACTGAAACCATGAACTTGTTGGCCGAAGGAAAAGAAAAGGATTATTATTTCAGTGGTCTTTCGCCGCTAGGCGTTCCGTTTAACAGCATTAAAGGGGCTTCGATGAGCAACCTGCGTTTGGCAATGGCTGCTGATGGAAAAGCCGGTATGCCATGTACAAAAGGATTTTTGAGGTACAATACCGAATACACCGAAAAACCAATTTGTACTTCGTCGCGCCAGTACCAAAGCAAAAAGTTACAGGAACTGGAGGCACTGAATTTACCGGAAGCAGAATACAAAAAAGCTTTCGATAAAATAACCGAGCCGGAATGTTTGTGTATCGGTCTTGGAATTTCGATGTTACAATCGAAAGGAATCGACGTGAAGGAAAACGAAAAAGTAACCGTTTGTCCGGGACCAAACCTGGCGTATTTTTCAAAGATTTCATCGCTGAAAGAAATGGTTGATCATATTTATGGTCGAATCAATTTGTTGGATAAAGGTTATCGTCCGCATATGTTCTTGAAGGAGCTGCATATGTATCTCGATATTTTTAAAGAGCGCATGGAAGCTTTTCAGAAAAATATTGATGATGTGAAGGAAAAACGTAACCTCGTGAAATTCAAAAGCAACCTGTTGGAGGGAATCGAGTATTACAAGAACCTTTTTGGTGAAAAGAAAAAGGATGTGGTTCTCGAGTTGGAGAAACTTGTTCAGAAATATTCAGTGCTGAACGCCGAATTGTAATTGTTTCATAAAACCATATAAAAGCGGGATTCATTCATTTGGGTTCCGCTTTTTATTGCTGCAAATTGTTGATAGTTGAATTCAAAATGAAACAATTTGGCTGGTCTAATTGTAATTATGACAGAAAATTAATCGGTGTGATGATAAACTGCTTATATTTGGCCCCATTAAAAAATCTGGTTGTCATTCGATACCACAAATTATTAATTCACTTTATGAAACGTTGTTATTTGTTTTTTCTGGTAATATCCTTGATTTTTATTAGTGCTAACGTAAAGGCAAAAGGTGCCGATTCGCTTTATGTTGCCACGCACTATAACGAGGCTGAGTACTTTATTGAAATGCGTGACGGTGTAAAATTATTTACCGTTGTTTACACGCCAAAAGACGAATCGAAAACCTATCCGATACTGATGAACCGCACGTGTTACAACGTAGACGGGACTCGTGATAACAAACTCCGGGCTCCATCTGACTACCTTATTGAAGGTGGTTATATTTTGGTTTACCAGGATGTGCGTGGTCGATACATGTCGGGCGGAACTTTCGATAATATGCGCCCAAATATTCCGGGTAACGATGTAAAAAACAAAAAGGATATTGATGAAAGTTCGGATACATACGACACCATCGACTGGTTGATTAAAAACATAAAAGGTAACAACGGCAAAGTGGGGATTTACGGCATTTCGTACCCCGGACATTACAGTGCAGCGGCTTTACTTGATGCCCACCCGGCTTTAAAAGCTGCTTCGCCACAGGCACCGATTTCTGATTTCTTTTTCGACGACTTTCACCACCAGGGAGCATTTCTGCAATCGTACATGGCGGCATTCGCTGTGTTTGGTTACCAGAAAGATTCGTTAACCAATAAACCATGGTACAGCGATAAAATGATGCGTTTGTTTAAAGATCAGTCTGCAAACGGTTATGAGTTTAATCTGGATTTAGGACCGCTTAAGAACATCACAAAAAAGTACCATTACGATAACTTTTTCTGGAACCAGATAGTAGATCATCCAAACTACGATGAGTTTTGGCAAAAGCGTTCGATTCTTCCGCATTTAAAAGATATTAAACCTGCGGTAATGTTGGTAGGAGGTTGGTACGATGCTGAAGATTTGTTCGGGCCGATAAATATTTATAAGACCATTCAGCAGAACGATCCCGACGCAAAAAATACCATTGTTATGGGGCCGTGGACTCACGGTGGCTGGGCACGCGAGCAAGGAAAACATACCGTAAACGATATTTATTACGGCGATAGTATTTCTACTTTCTTTCAGCTTTCGATGGAAAAATCTTTTTTTGATTATTACCTGAAGGATGAAGGAGAAATGACCTTGCCTGAAGCTTATATGTTCGATACAGGAATAAAAGAATGGAAAAAATATGATGAGTGGCCGCCAAAAGATGTGAAGCCGATTACTTTTTCGTTTGGCGAGAAAGGTAAATTGTTAATGGACGAAAAAACTGATGAGAGCGCTGAATATAGTTATATCAGTGATCCGGACAAACCGGTTCCTTACCGTTCGGTTACTGAAGGTTTGACTTTCACACCGCGTTATTTTATGACGGATGATCAGCGCCATGCTTCTTACCGTCCTGACGTGTTGACTTTCAAAACCGATGTTTTGGACAAAGACGTTACTATCGCCGGTGAAATCCTGGCGCAACTGGTGGTTTCAATGACTGGTACCGATGCTGATTTTGTGGTAAAACTGATCGATGTTTATCCCGAAGATCAACCAAATTACGAGCACAATCCTAAAAATATTGTAATGGCCGGCTATCAGCAGTTGGTGCGTCACGAAGTATTCCGTGGCCGTTTCCGCGACAGTTATTCGGAGCCGAAACCATTTGAGCCGGGAGTGCCAACCAATGTAACAGTTCCGTTACAGGATGTACTGCATACTTTTAAAGCAGGCCATCGTATTATGATTCAGGTTCACAGCACGTGGTTCCCTTATATCGACCGCAATCCGCAAAAATATGTCGATAATATTTACAAGGCGAATGAGGAAGATTTTATCAAGTCGGAAATTACCATTCACGGCATGTCAACCGTAAAAGCAGGTGGTGATTTGCCAACGATTGAATTATTGGAAAAGGTGGATTAATGAGAAGCGATTAAATCGCTTCAGCTTATTTATCCCGATACTGATAAACGGCTTTTTTTAGCCTGTCCATAATTGCAATACCGATACCGACTTCAGGTATCGGTTCTGCAATTATCAGGTCAACATCCGAATCTTCCAAACGATGCAGTGCTTCAAAGAATTTTGCTGCAGCTTCGCCTAAATCTTTGTTGTCTGATAAACGCTCGATCAGATGATACTTCTCCGGCTCTTTTACTTTAGAGAAAGCCAGAAAACCATATTTTTTATTTTCCAGATATTCAGGCTCGTTGCCCAACAGGTACATCGGTTTTCGGGGACTGTAATGCGATTTTAACTGACCCGGCGATTTTATGGGGGAATTTGCTTCCTTGGTCTTACTTTGAGGAAGAACCTTTAATAAATCCTGTTCGGTAATAAAACCGGGGCGTAGTATTTTAAATTCTCCGTTGCTTAGCTCTATAACCGTCGACTCGATACCAACTTTTGGGAGTTCGCCGTTAAGTATGCAATTGAGCTGTGGAAGTTGTTTTTGAACGTGCTCAGGCGTAGTAGGACTTAACATCCCAAACCGGTTGGCACTGGGTGCAGCAATACACTTCCCCGAAAGTTTTAACAGTTCGCGTGCCGTTTGATTGGCCGGCATCCGAACGGCTACTGTATCCAATCCTGCTGAAACGATATCAGGTACCGATTTCTGTTTTTTTGCAACAATAGTTAAAGGGCCCGGCCAGAAATGTTCGGCCAGTTTTAATAGCGCATCATCAATTTCAACAAAAAGTTTCTCCAGTTCCGAAATCTCGTGAATATGTACAATAAGCGGATTAAACGTTGGCCGTTCTTTTGTTGCAAAAATTTTTGCAACAGCTTCCGGGTTAAATGCATCTGCTCCTAAACCGTATACTGTTTCAGTTGGAAAAGCCACCAGCTCGCCATTTTGGATAATGCTGGCTGCCAATTTTGTATCGTTGATAATCGAATTCATTCGTTGCTTCTAATTGTTGGGCGCAAATTTCTAAAAATAAGGGGAAATTGCCAACGCAAATTCCCCTTTGTGATTAAAGTTTTCCTGAACTGCCGATAAGTTATTAAGTTAATTATTAAGTAGATTCCGAAAAAAAACTACCTGCCTCCAGGAAATAGACCAATTGTTATCTAATTATTCTGAATTGAATTGTTGTCATCAATTAACTTTTGACGTTGCGCATCCTGAAATTTTAATACCTCAGAACGAACTTGCTCGTTGGTTAATCCAATAATTTTTGCCGCTGCCAATGCTGCGTTTTTTGGATTTAGAATTACCATTGGAGCAACACCCGACGGCATTCGCACACTCGAATAAATGTCGGCACCTGCAAATGAGTCGCCAACCGGAGGACATGCAATAACCGGACAAGTGGTTTGCGCATCTGAGAAACCGCTCAAAGCATTACTCATTCCTGCAATGGTGATAAACACCGGATTGTGCTTTTCCTGCTCTTTAATAATGTTGTAACACTCTAACGGTACTTTGTGCGCCGAAGCAATATAACATTCCGAAGCGATGTTAAAACCGTTTAAAGAGTCAACAATTTTATTGGCCCAGTCCAGATCGGCTTTAGAGCCCATTATTATAACTACTTTGCTCATAGTCTTCTATATTATTAAATGAATATTTGTAATCCATAGGAATTATTTCGTTGTATTCCTCGATCGACGCGTTCGACAAACAAGCGTCAATAATTTTTCTTCCGGTGTGGAACAGGTCTTTATGCATGAACTTTTTCAGCTCTTTGTTAAAGAATTCCTGTAATACTTCTGCTCCTGCATCGTATCCTGCGGTACCCACTTCAACCTGGTTGTATACTTTCAGGAATCGGCTTGGGATTTTAGAACTTTCAATTGTCAGGTAATTCAACTCGTAACCCAATAGCGGACAACGTGCAGCCTGAATTTGGTCGTCTTTTAGTTTGGCGCCACCTCTTCGGGTTAAGTATTCGCGCATTAAAAGCTGTGGTTTAAATCCAACCTCCCAAACACCAATATTTTGGTTTGGTACCAGTGAAAAAATGGTACGTGGTGTTTCAATTATTTGTTTTAGCAACAGGTTGGCATGAATAATACGGTCTCCTGTGGCAAAAGGCCAGTATGAACCTACACCTTCGCTTTCCATTGCTCCCGTTCCAACAATGCTTGGATTTTTGTGTCCGCGTGGTGCAACCAAACGCCACAACCAGGCCAAAGCCGGCGGCAATACGTGGAACAGACCAACAATTCCGTAGGTTGGATCTTCTATCGAACACTTTGGTGTACGAATACCAAAACTGCGCACATCAACCGAAACCGATCCGTTAATGGTGTTGTCAACACTTTCGCGTGGAAGAACAACACGTGGGTTTGGACAACGTTTACCCGGTTCATCTTCAATATGATTCCAGATCAGTGCTGTTGATTCCGGCTTGGTATCGATATTTAAAAACAACAAAGGTTTTTTCGGGTTAATGGTTGTTTTCTCCAAAACCGGATCATCGCCATACTGGTTAACACTGTCAACACGAACAAACCATGCATTCTCTGCATCCATAATTCCCAATTTTCCATTGTTCTTTTGGAACGATGGGTGACAGAAAGCCATATCGTCGGCAATTGGAAGAAAGTTGCAGGTTCGCGGAATAGTAATGTAACGGCTTTCTCCGGTAACAGAATTTTTACCGAGTAGAACTCTACCATCAGTTTCTCTTACAATATGTTGGTGTAATTCCGATTTTCCACCACCACTGGCACCTTCGTGCATAAAGGTTGTAACAATATCGTAGGGGCTAATAGATTGAACTGCAGAACAGTGGGCAGTTACCCATTCTTCTTTTTCTCCCTGAGTTAATAATACTCCGTATAATCCTTTTTTTGCACTTGGCCCCGGATATAGGTTGTATGAATACAATTCGTGAATATCGTCAAGGCGGTTGTGTACCACCACTTGTTTTCCATCAAAGTGAGTGTGTCTGAAAACCGGTGCTACATAAATTACCGATTTTAACTCACTGTTTTCTGCCAGCTCGTCAAATGCTACAATTTCCTGTAACATGGATAAGCCCATGGCAAAAAATCCTGCATTGGCAGGTGCAATTGCTATTCCTAAAGAACCAATGCCCTGGCGGCCTGCAAAGTAGAAAAACACGGCCAGATCGTTGTCTTTTAACCAATCAAAGGTTTCTTTCTGAATGTCAGAAAACGGATAGTTATACTTTTCTGAAAATCGTTTTTTACCGGTAGGTTTATCGTCTCCAATAACCATGGTACCCGGATCGCGTCGGCGCATGTAGGCTTCGGTGTAGTTTACCGAAATACCGTTTTGCACACGATGTACAATTGCTTCTGTGTATGTTCCTTTGCCTTCAATATCGTACGATACGGCAAATTCGTTGTTTTCTTTTCCATTAGTAGCAGCATCGGCAAGCTCTTCAGTTGTATTGTAGCATGTAAAAGACTTACATGAACTCAATACGTTTTGAATGTTTGCAGGCAATGTTATGCCCTTTTTATCAAGGTTAGTTTTAAAATCTGAAAAAGCTATATTCATTTTTGTTAATTTTTGTGGTTCTTCAACCAATCGGTATAAAATCGTAATCGGCCACAAATCTATAAATACTTTAGTATGATTTAATAAAATAAAGTATAGCTTAACAAAATTTATAAATTTTTTAATAATTTAAGTATAACTTAAAATCAGGGGTGTGGTAATTAAATATTCGGAGGGGTTACTACCCATACAACGCGGGTGGTTCCTTCAATAATATTTTGCGCGTTATGCGTAATATTTGAGTTAAAATAGAAACTGTCGCCTGCCTCGAGTATGTAAGGTTTGTCTTCGAGAATAATTGCCAGTTTTCCTTCTGTAACGTGGCAAAACTCTTGTCCCGGGTGGGTTGTCATTATGCCTTTGCTGTCCGATCCTGAAGAAAATTCCATCAGATAAGTTTCCATTTGTTTGTGAGGATCGTGGTGAGAAATCAGGTATAATTTTGTGCCGGATTCATTTTCCTGGACAAACTTTTTTTGATCGTCTTTTATTAGCGGTTGATTAAGCAGTGTTTCATTTTCGCCAATTAATTCTCCCACAGTAGTGTTTAAGCTGTCGGCAATATTTTTAAGCGTTAAGATGGAAGGAAAAGCTTTGGCTTTTTCAATCTGTGAAAGCGCACTTGAACTGATACCGACTTTTTTAGATAAGTCGTTGAGCTTTAGATGTAAGTCTTCTCTTTTTCTTCTTATTCTTTCGCCAAGTCGTTTCATCTTTAAGATCGGTTTTTGCCAAATATTCAGGCTTCCGGCAGTTAAATTTTGTGGTAGAAATCGTTTTGTGCTGTAAAAGTATAAGAAAAATGCAGATGTTAAAATATATTTAAAAAATTAAGTGAGGGTTAAGAATGTCTGTCAGGTTTTATCCAAAGGAAATTAAAAAATTGCAATGTTAAACAGATGCACTGAATTCCGCTGAAATGTGGAGAGTTATTTACTTAAAATGTGTATTTACGTTTTATACGAAATAAATGCGCAAAAAGCAGATTTATTTCCCTTTGCGCATACGGAATCGGGCCGGATGAATAGGGAAGACACCTTCGTTTACAAATTTGATATCTTCAACCGAATAGAATGCTTTCGGGTTCGTAGTTTTTACAATCGCCTCTACTTTCTTAATTTCCGAACGCTTGATGATACTGTGAATAATACTAACTTTTTCGTTCGCCCCCTGTGCATTGTGATGGGTAATACCATATCCCGCTGCTTTCAGATTTTCAATAAGTTTACTGGCTTCTTTTTTTGTGATAATCTGGAGTTTAACTATTCCCAGCGCCAGTTTTTCTTCAATTAGCAGACCGATGTAATTTCCGGCAGCAAAACCCAAACCATAAGCGATGTAACAAAGCCAGTTATCGAGGTTTTCTATAATTTTCGTAATGGCAATCAACCAGATTAACACTTCGAAAAATCCGAGGATTGGAGCCCAAAGTTTGTGACCTTTTGATACCATTACAATACGAATGGTTCCGATGGTTACATCCGCAATTCGCGAAATAAAAATTAATCCCGGAAGCAGTAAATATATGAATAGGTTACTGTCGTAAAAGCTTGTATCCATAAAAATAAAATATCGATTCTGTTGTTATCTCAAAGTTAGAGATTAATTACTTTGCGGGAACAGACAGGAGCATTAAAACTCTGATGTAAAATGAAATTTAATATCCTTAAATTCGTCTTGTGCCATTTGTAAAATAAACGAGGAATCGGCCATAAAAACGTCGCGTCCCAGTTTATCTTTTGCCATTTTCTGGTGCTTGCGTTTTTTGAATTCGGTCAGTACTTTTTCATCGTCGCACTCAATCCAGCAGGCTTTGTGCATCGAAAGCGGCTCGAAACGACATTTGGCTCCATACTCGTGTTCCAAACGATATTGAATAACTTCAAACTGAAGCTGACCAACGGTTCCGATAATTTTTCGTCCGTTAAAAGCGCTGGTGAAAAGCTGTGCAACACCTTCGTCCATTAACTGGTCAACACCTTTTGCCAGCTGTTTCGATTTCATTGGATCGGCATTTTCAACAAAACGGAACATCTCGGGCGAGAAGCTCGGCAGTCCTTTGAAATGGATATCTTCGCCATCGGTAACTGTGTCACCAATAATGTAATTTCCGGTATCGGGTACACCAATAATATCACCAGGGAAAGCCTCTTCTACAATCTCTTTTTGCGAAGCCATAAAAGCTGTCGGACTTGAGATTCGGAATGATTTACCCAAACGGATATTCTTGTACATTTTATTTCGCTCGAATTTACCGGAGCAGATCTTTACAAAAGCAATTCGGCTACGGTGATTCGGATCGATGTTGGCATGAATTTTAAAAACAAAACCTGTAAATCCTTTTTCTTCGGGATTAATAACACGTTCTTCAGTTTCGCTTGGTTGAGGTATCGGTGCAATTTTTACAAATGAATCGAGTAATTCCTGCACGCCGAAATTATACAAGGCACTACCAAAAAATACCGGTGCCAGTTCGCCCGACAGGTAATCTTCGTTATTGAATTCCGGGTAAATACCTTCAACCAGTTCCAATTCTTCACGCAACACATCGGCATCTTCGCCAATGTAGTCTTCCAGCGTTGGGTCCGAAACATCTTCAAATTTTATACGCTCTTCAATTTCCTGAATATCAGGTGTAAAAAGTTTCAGGCTGCGATTGAAAATATTGTAAACACCTTTAAAGTCGGGGCCGTTGTTTATTGGCCAACTTAACGGGCGCACTTTAATTTTTAATTGGTCCTCGATTTCATCCATCAAGGTAAACGGATCTCCGGCAGGGCGGTCCATTTTATTTACAAAAACGATAACTGGCGTCTTACGCATCCGGCAAACATTCATCAGTTTTTCAGTTTGCGGCTCAACCCCTTTAGCTGCATCAATAACAATAATTACGCTGTCGACCGCGGTAAGCGTACGGAAAGTATCTTCCTGGAAGTCCTGGTGACCCGGGGTGTCAAGAATGTTAACTTTGTAACCGTTGTATTCGAAACCCATTACCGAAGTTGCAACAGAAATACCACGCTGGCGCTCGATTTCCATAAAGTCGGAAGTGGCACCTTTTTTAATTTTGTTGCTTTTTACAGCACCTGCCACACGAATTGCTCCACCAAAAAGAAGCAGTTTCTCGGTTAAGGTGGTTTTTCCGGCATCCGGGTGACTCACAATTCCAAAAGTGCGACGACGTTGTATTTCTTGTAAAAAACTCATTTGCTATCGATTCTATAATGCGGGCGCAAAAATAGAAAAGATATTTTAAATCAATCTTATAAAACAGAAAGAGCTGTCTGGTGTTAAATATGTTCGCAAAAATGTAAGGTTTTCTTCAAAGAAGCTATCGGTGCACTCTGGTCCGGCATTAATGCTTTTTCGGCTTTTTCGTTTTATTAAATGCTTCAGAAATGTGGTTCCAGTAACTTTCGTGAAAACGAAGATCTGATTTGCTCAAAATATCATGATAGCTTTTCGGCTCATCATCCGGGTGAAAGATTTTTAAGCCCATGTCTTCATACAAAGCCATAACTTCGGGATGAAACTGAACGGAAAATACATGTGGATAAGTGTCGTGTTTTACTCCTTCAATTATTTTGTTGTCGGGCGACAAGCAGGTTACCAAAAGTCCTTTTCCCAGTTTCTCGATTGCCTGGTGGTGGCTGCTGTAAATACGCGGAGTAGAATTTTTGGCCACTTTTACATCTTTTCCCCAAAACAAATTATCGGTTAATTGAATGGTGTGCATACTGTTTCCCATAAAAAGCTTATCCTCTTCAATCAGCTGCCAGTAGTTGCGATGCATGTTAGTACGACCAACGGCGACTGTTGCCTCCGGAGTATCAGCAGCGTAAATTTCAGAAGGAATATCCTGAATTAATGTACCGCCGGTTCCCACGTTCATCGTTTGCATTCCCAGACAAAAACCGGTTACGGTGTAATCGGGGCGTTCATCCAAAAACGGTTCAAACGAATCGTTTTGCGAACCTCCAAGCAGGTGGAACATAAAAGAACATTCGTACAGGTGGCGTCCCGGATCGGTAACTACCGACTCGGTATTTTCTTCGCCATAAAGTTCAGGTTGAATGTCAGGGCCTCCAAAAAAGATCACACCAATCGAATTCGCGAAGACTTTTTGCAGGTCGTCGGTTATATCATTCTCAGTATAAATATTTTCGGGAGTTAGTTCACCATCAATTTCGTGCAGAAAAAAGTTATCCAAGTTATTCTCATCAATGTATTTTTGCGTTTCCGAAAAATCGTATTTCTGGCCTTTGTAATACACGCCAACAAAATTTACCTTGTTCTTTTTTACCGAAAGTAAGTTGGCATTTGTAAGGTACTGTATGGTTTTTATGCGATAAACAGTAGGATCGCAGAGGATAATATATTTTTTGCGGGTGTTAAAGTCGGTATCAAAAAAATGTTGTGCAAACGAAGTACTAACCAGCAGAAAAGCAATAAAGAGTAGCAATAGTTTTTTCATCAGATTTTAATTTGTTGTTGTTGTGACCAGAATTTTACCCTCAAAATTAAAAGATTGACCAACAAAACAATGCTTTCAAACGTGTTTTTAAATAAAACATAATTTACACGGCACACATTCTGTAAACTTTGTACATTTGTCTAATCATTTAAAGAAAAAAGGTTATGAAATTCAATTTTAAATCATCTTACCTGGTACTTGGTGCCGTTGTATTAATTGTTTTGCTGCTTTTTGGTGGCCGTATGTTTAAGATCTTAAAACCTGGTGAAAAGGCAGTCATCTTTAAGCCGTATACCACCGGTTTGGATAAGGAAAATATTTTTGGTGAAGGATTTCATATCATTGCGCCATGGAACGAGTTGGAGGTGTATAATGTCAGGGAACAGCAGCGCGACGAAACAATGGATGTGCTCGACAAAAACGGACTTTCGGTAAATGTTGATGTTACCGTTCGTTTTAATCCTTCGTACAATAAAATTGGATTTTTGCACGAGCAGTTTGGTGTAAACTATATTAATGTGCTGGTTATTCCAGAGGTTCGATCTTCAGTTCGTCAGGTAGCGGGACGTTACACTGCTGAAGAAATCTATTCAACAAGAAGAGCAGAAGTGGAACAGACAATAATTACAGAAACAAAAAAAGTATTGAGCGAGAACTTTATTGACATGCGTGCTTTGTTAATCCGTTCAATTAATTTACCTGCTCAGATTAAAGGTGCAATCGAGAATAAATTGCAACAGGAGCAGGAAGCACTGGCTTATGAATTCCGTTTAAAACGTGAAGAGTCGGAAGCTGAACGTAGAAGAATTGAGGCGGAAGGTATTGCCAATTACAACCGTATTATCAATGCCAGTTTGACAGACAAAATTTTAACTCAACGTGGTATTGAGGCAACAACATCGTTGGCCGAATCGCCCAATTCGAAAGTAGTTGTTATTGGTAGCGGAAAAGACGGACTGCCAATTATCCTTGGAAATAATTAGAAGTGTTAAATTAACATAAGAGCGAGCCGGTTTTTACTGGCTCGTTTTGGTTAAAGCAATATTAAAAGCCAACTTACTAATCCCGATCGTAACTTCGTTCCGATTGTCCCCTTTTGGGGGACAGGAGCGCCGAAGAAGCGACAGGGGGTGAGGTTACAAAGGTTAATATATTAAGCATGAAAAAAATCAAAAATCCCTGGAAAGATCCTAAAAACATTGGCGAATACAACTGTTTTGCCTGTTCGCCATATAACAGTGGTGGTTTGCACCTCGAGTTCTGGGAAGATGGCGACGAAATTATTACCAAATGGAAACCCGAGAGAAGTTACGAAGGCTGGATTGGTGTTTTGCACGGTGGAATTCAGGCTACTTTGCTCGACGAAATCGGTGGCTGGGTAGTGATGCTAAAACTTGAAACTTCGGGGGTAACCAGCGATATGCAGGTGAGTTATTTAAAACCGGTGAAAGTTTCGAAAGGAGAGCTAACCATAAAAGGGAAACTGGAATCGTACGAAGGGAGGACCGCAAAAATCAGTGCATCGCTGTACGATGGTGCCGGTGAAGAGTGTGCCAAGGCCGACCTTGCGTATTTTGTTTTTCCTGAAAAAATAGCCAAAGCACGTTACCAATACCCCGGTATTGAGGCATTTTACGATTAACTTTCTGCTGCCTCTGCTAAACAGAAATTACGAACTGATATGGTGTTGATTTATTCTTCCTCGTCGTCGAATTCGGAAGTATAGTCAGGCATTTCGTCCTCTTCATCGAACTCGTCGTAGATAGAAAATTTTTGTTTTGAACTTTTTTCACGAGAACTCCCGTGTCTTTTTTGTTTTCGGTCAAATTTGTCCAGTTCGGGGTGGCGGATTTTGTTCACTTTCTTTTTCATCACGTCAGCAAACCAATGTAATTAGAATTTAAATCGTTAGAATAAATAAATTTACGCAGGCAAAATAGAAAAAAAATAAATAAAACAAATCAATCGTTTATTATTTTTACCAAATTGAGAATTTATACGAAAGAGTTCATAATATGTTATCGATGAATAAATTAAAAAATATTGTTCTGATAGTTGTCTGTACAATTTTTTGGATTAATGTGCAGGCACAGGATTCTAAACGTTCGGATAAGTTATTTGAAGAGGCCCGAAAATATTATTCCGACGATAATTATCCGGCGGCAATCGAAACATCGCATAAGCTTTTGGATAAAGATCCGGAATACGCCAATGCTCATCTTTTATTGGCCGAAATTTATAAAGACATGGATTCAACCCGCCTGGAAATAAAACACCTGACCAAAGCCGTTGAGTTTGATGATAATCCACTGATTGATTTTAGGCTAGGAGAGTCGTTTTACAAATTGGGAATGTATTCCGAGGCACTCAGTTTTTACGAGAAATACAAGGAAAACAAAAATATACCGGAGAAACGACAGTTTTTGTTAGCATGTAAAATTGCCAGTTGCCGTTTTGCCATAAACAGCATCGAGAATCCGGTGGGGTTTGAACCAACCAACCTTGGCGGAGAGATAAATACGGCTAACGATGAATATTGGCCAACTCCTTCGTTGGATGGAAAACATTTGGTTTTTACGCGTTTAATGAAAGATGGAGGCAGACCACAGGAAGACTTTTTTATGGCAGAAATCGACTCTTTTAACTGGGACAATGCCCGTCCAATGAGCGAAGTGAATACTCCTGAAAACGAAGGAGCACAGACTTTATCGGCTGATGCAAAAATATTATTTTTTACGGCTTGTAACCGCGAAGATGGTTTGGGAAGCTGTGATATTTATTTTTCGCGATTGGTAGAAGGAAAATGGACCGAACCAAAAAATGCCGGGGCACCGCTTAATACTTCATCGTGGGAAGGACAACCTTCGCTGTCGTCGGACAATCGCTATCTCTATTTTTCGAGTAACCGCAGTGGTGGAAAAGGAAAAAAAGATATCTGGCGAATCGCCTTTAATGGTTTTGCCGAAAGCGGAAAACCACAATGGGGAAAACCGGAAAACATGGAAGCGTTAAATACATCGGGCGACGAAATTTCGCCATTTATCCATGCTAACAATCACAACTTTTACTTTGCCTCTGATACGCATGTTGGTATGGGCGGACTCGATCTGTTTACGGCTGAAATCAATGAAAATGGAGAGGTTGAAAACCTTAAAAATATGGGTTACCCAATAAATACCTATAACGACGATATGGGGTTGACAATCAGTTCTATCGGTGATATTGCGTATTTCTCATCCGCAAGAGAGTCGGAAAATGGTCTTGATATTTTTTCATTTAATCTCGACCGTGGTTTGCAGCCGCGTCCGGTTACATACATTAAGGCAAAAGTTACTAACAAGACTACAGCAGAGCCGGTTATGGCGGATATAGAGTTAGTAAATCTTAATTCGGCGGTTATTGAGCCACGTATTGAAAAAGCCGATGAAAATGGACAGATAATGCTCGCATTGCCTGTTGGACGCAACTATGCATTTAATGTTTCGGAAGACGGGTTTATGTTCTATTCGCAATCAATGCGTTTGGCTGATGAGAATTCACTAACCGATCCGTTTATTCTTAACATTGAACTGGAGCCGATAGAAGTTGGCGCCGAAATGGATTTGCACAATATTTATTACGAAACCGACTCATTTGCCATTCTTGCAGAATCAGAACCTGAGCTTCAGAAACTGGTCGATTTTCTTAAAAATAACGGTGGTTTAAAAGTCGAGATTCAGGGACATACAGATAGCTCCGGTAATCCTGAAAATAACCTCGAGCTTTCTAAACTAAGGGCAAAATCGGTGGTCGATTATTTGGTGGAAAATGGTATTTCAAATGGCAGATTACAATCGGAAGGATACGGCGATACAAAACCTGTTGCAACAAACGAAACTGTTGAAGGACGCCGCTTAAATCGTAGAACTACGATTAAAATCATCGCCAAATAAAGATTTTTGCAAACATAACTTTGTCAGTTGTTTCATTTGTCTATTTTTATGGTTTGTACCAAAAATCAAGTAAATGAAACAACTGCTTTTTACCGCATTTTTATTGGTGTGTATTGTTTTTAGCGCATCTTCCCAGGAAAATTACCTTAATCAGTGGCCATCGTTTCGCGGACCTTTTGCCTTGGGTTTTGTCGAAAACTCAAAAACCATAAGTCAATGGGATGTTGAAACAGATAAAAATGTACTGTGGAAAACATCGATTCCCGGCCTCGGACATTCCAGTCCCGTAATTTGGAACGATAAAATGTTTATATCGACCGCCATTAGCAGTTCGGGCGACAATGAAGTGAAAATCGGATTGTATGGTGATGGTGATGCTGTGGAGGATGAATCCATTCACGAATTTAAGTTGTACTGCCTCGATAAAAATTCGGGTGAAATTTTGTGGGAAAAACTGGCCACTAAAAATGTTCCGAAAGTAAAGCGCCATACAAAAGCATCGCATGCCGATGGTACCCCGGCTACCAATGGAAAATATGTGGTTGTATTTTTTGGTTCGAATGGTCTTTTCTGTTACAACATGGATGGTGATTTGGTTTGGAAAAAAGACTTTGATAAAATGAATGCCGGACCATACAACGCTCCTGAACTGGAGTGGGGATTTTCAAGCTCACCGATCATTCACGAAGACAAATTGATTATTCAGTGCGATTATCTGGGGAATTGTTTTCTGGCTGCCTATGATATAAATACTGGTAAAGAAATTTGGCAAACACCGCGTGAAGAGGTGTCGACCTGGAGTTCGCCTACGGTTTTTGAGAAAGACGGGAAAACACAAATTGTGGTGAATGGATGGAAACACATGGGAGGTTACGATTTTGAAACCGGAGCAGAAATTTGGAAAATGAGTGGAGGAGGAGATATTCCAACGCCAACGCCGGTTATTGTCGACGATCTGATTTTTATAAATAATGCACACGGTAGGTATTCGCCAATTTATGCCGTGAAAACAGACGCCAAAGGAGATATAACGCTGGATAAAGATGAAACCGAAAATGAAAGTATTGTTTGGAGTGTAAAACGTGGTGGAGCCTACATGCAAACTCCGCTTATTTACGATGGCTATTTATACAATCTTCAGGGAAATGGTTCGCTGAGTGTGTTTAATGCAACTAGCGGCGAGTTGATGTACAAAGAGAGTCTTGGATCGGTTGGTGGTTTTACCGCATCGGGTGTAGCTGCCGACGGGAAGGTGTACTTGTGTTCCGAACAAGGAGATGTTTTTGTTGTTAAAGCAGGCCCTGAATTCCAAATTATCGAGCACAATAAAATGAATGATGTTTTAATGGCTTCACCGGCAATAAACGGCAATGTTTTGTATTTCAGAACACAAAAATCTGTGGTTGCAGTTGGAGCTAAATAGACTGAAATTTTATTTACGCGATAACTAAGGATTGGGCTTTTCGCTTAAACCGATTAAAATGCTGAAATAGAAGTTTCTCGGATTTCCGGGATAATAATATCGTGGAGGATTGCCACCGAATGACGGAGCATTAACGGCTAGCATGGAGGTGTAATTTATATCAAAAATATTCTGCACGCCACTACGTAAATCAAACTTTATAGCACCTGCTTTGGCCTTATAACGAATCTCGGTATTGGTCAGGCCAAAAGCATCTGAAAAAGCAGAGTTGGCATCGTCAACGGGCATTTCGCCGTTATAACGGTACCAGGCATTTAAAGAGAGGTTTTTTAGCGGAGATAAATTGGCACCGAGACTAAACGTTTCTTTGGCAGTGCCCGGTAAAAGTTTGCCGGAATAATCGGTTCCAAGATTCACAAAATCATTAAAATGATAGTTGGCCAATGTGGTGCTTCCGTAAATCGTTAGCAAATGATTTTTATTGTGCGTTATGGTTACCCAGGTAAATTCGGCTTCAAAACCGGGGTGAACCGATTGGCCGGCATTAACACCAATGTACGCATCTTCGCCGGTGCGGTGTGCAACCAGCAAGTTGTCGATATAAATACGATAATAACTTGCCGACAGTTTAAACCGATTAGTAAACTGTGCCCTGAATCCCGTCTCAAAACTCCAGCCCGATTCCGGTTTTATATCTTCGTTTATTGTGCCTTCGGGCATCAGCGTTTCTTCAAAAGTAGGGGTAGAAAAACCATGGCTGACGTTACTGAAAAGAGAATATTCTTCGGCCAGTAAAACGTTCAAACCAAGGCGTGGCGATAACACCGGTTTGTAATTTTTCTTGCCAGACTGGTCGCCGTTATCAAGATAATGATCAGTGTATTTAAAGCGGGTAAGGTTTCCGTTTAGTCCGGTCGAAATAAACAGCCGGTCTTTGATATTTGATTCAACCTGAACAAACAGATTTTCGTATTGTCGCTTTTCGTTATTATCCGAAAGTAACTCATCATCGTCGTTGTCAAAGGTTTGCCAGTCGTAAGTTTCACGGAACATTTCTATTCCTGTGGTCATAACTAAACGAAATTCATCGCTTGTAACAACCTTTTGCATGTAGGCCCGCCAACCAATATAATCCGACGATTCTTTCAGTCGGTTAAAAGGCCGCAATTCATCCAGTTTGCGGGTGCTTCCAAACACGCCGGCTGATATTTTGCCTTCGTTAAGCGTAAAACGATTGAACGAAACACCCAGCTGAGAATTGGTATATTCCTCGTATCCGTGAACGCCGGCCCAGTTTAAAGCTGCGCTTTGCGGATCATTCTGATAAGTTTCCAGATCAAGCGAACTGGGAATATAGGCTTTCATTTTGGTGGCTTTTGCCAGAAACTGCAGATTCGATTTATCCGAAAAATTATAGGTTGAATTCAGAAGAATATTGCCACGTGTAGTAGAATTATTTTCGCGAAAACCATCACTCGAAAGTAAAGCTCCCAGTGTATAAATCTGCAATCTGTCGGTACTAACTCCGGCACTTAATGTGTTTTTATACGTGCCAAACGAAGCCACGGTAGTTTCGTTCTGAACAAAATCTTTTTCCACCGATTTTGGATGAAAAAGCAGCACGCCGGCCAGTCCTGCGCCGTACAAACTTGATGATGGACCTTTTATAATTTCTAAACGTTGTATGGACGTGTTTTCAAGATCCTCTAAAACGGTTTCACCATCGCCGGTAGTTAGCGGAATTTCACCAAAATAGGCTTTTATTTTGTTGGTGCCGTATGGCGTTCTCGAGCCAATACCACGAATGGTTAAACGGTTGGTGTTTAGTGTTCCGTGGTGCATTAAAATTCCCGGGACCCGATTTAAGGCATCAATGGGAGTCAGCGCATCTCCCGATTCAAATTCCAGCGGAAGAATCAGGTTTACCGGGGCAGGAGTGTTAAAAATATTGTAGGGCGAGCGAAAAGCAGTAATAGTGATTTCTTCAATTTCGTCGCGTAAAATCGTAGTGTCTTGTTTTGAAAATGGTAATTGGGCGCGTATAATACCGGATGGTAAAAGTACCGTGAAAAATAGTAGAAATGTGATTGTTCTCCACGTTGTTTTCATTGCAGGCTGTTTTCAGTTCTCCTATCAAAGTTAACGAAAAGTGGGGAATAATGTTAAACATTAAAAGTGCCGGGTCAACGAAAAGAATATTTGGGGGTTAATATTTCTTTTCTGCAGAAAATTAAACCGTAATCTTCTTCAATTCTGATAGAAATTCCGGTTTAATAGTGGCTCCTAATCCCGGGGTTTCAGGAATTGTTACCACTCCATTCTTGCTGTATTTTATTCCTCCTTCTACCGGATCTTCCTCCATCATCAGCGGAGTGTCGAAATCGTAATACACAATGTTATCCGACGACAATGAGAAATGAGCCGAAGCGGTGAAGCCAAGACGAGTCTCAAGGAAACCTCCAACCTGAATCTTCATTTTTGCCGCTTTTGCATGTTTAACAATTTTCAATGCTTTGAAAATACCGCCCGATTTGCTCAACTTTATATTGATCAGATCGCAGGCATTCAACGCTATTAAACGTTTGGCATCATGATGATCGCAACAGGTTTCGTCAGCCATTATCGGAATTGGGCTGAATCGCCTAATCTCCGCTAATTCCATGTAATCCCAGCGCGGAATTGGCTCTTCGCAATGTTGTATTTTATATGGAGTTAAAGCCTTTAAAATGTCAAGTGCTTCATCGGTTTTCCATCCCTGGTTAGCATCCAGGCGAATTGGAATTTTTGGACCTATTGCTTCCCTGATTTTTTTGATGCTTTCTACATCCTGATCTTTTGAATGTCCCAATTTTACTTTTACAATTTCAAAACCATTATCGACAATGGTTTTTGCATCGGCAGCCATTTTTTCAGGATTGGTCAAACTTACGGTATAATCAATTTGCATTTCTTTTTGATTATGACCTCCGAGAAACTTATAAAGTGGTAGGCCGGCCTTTTGTGAAGATATGTCATACAACGCCATATCGAAAGCACTTTTAATGCTCGAATTACCGTAAATGGTTTTGTCCATTGCTTGCGTGCATGCTTCAATATCCTCCGGATTTTTTCCTTTTAATACCTGGGCAAGATATTGTGCTACAACAAAGCAGGTTTCCATACTTTCACCATTGATCGTCATAAACGGACTGCATTCGCCAAAGCCTGTAATACCCTGGTTTGTATGAATGGCAATAATAACATTCTGGGCATAGTGCATTGGGCCCAGAGAAATAATAAACGGTTCTTTTAATTTGATGGGAGATTGGTAAATATCAATCTTTTCGATTATAAGGTTCATTGTAATAGTGCAGTTTTTTACAAAGTTGATAAATCTTTTAAAGAATTGGTATGACAAATGATAAAAATGTGAGCGATTAACAAAAGAATTAAGATTGAAGATGATCAAAGATCATCTGTAATATGAGGTGAGTAGGACGAAAATTAAGTTCCAAATTTCAGTACTGGATCAAGTTAACAGAAAAAGATATGTTCTTGATGCCTTATCAGGCGGATTCTACGCTGCCGGCTTAGCCCAAAGAGTAGACAGAAAACCCAAGGCTGCGCCCGCTTCCCTCGGAAAAGCCCTGCCTACCGGCAGGCAGGTACGCGGTAACGGCTAAAATTCCTGAAACTCGTCGTACCTCCTCAGACATCAGTAATTTTTGAACGCCGTTACCGCTTGTTTTCCGGCTCACCGGTCGAGGCCACACTTCGATCTAGCTGACGTTACAATCGGGAACGGCCTCTTTTGGTTTTAGCCCGGAGTCGAAATAAAACCTTAATGAGAGCGGGAAGCTCCGAAGAATTGAGGAGATCACCCGTCCGAATTTGGGTTTTATGAGAATGGAGGGTTAAGAACAAAAGGAGCCTTGATCTTTGTGCATACTATTTGGATTAAGCCAAATAGTTTGGCCGCCGGCAGGCAGAAAACAATCAATTTGTTGTCATTTTAAAATGATAACCTTCAGGATATTACAGGTGCTGTTTGGTTGGCGTGTTGAAAGAGCGACGTATTGGAAAATAAAAATGCCCGTCAGAATTACTGACGGGCAGGTAGTTTTGGACTATAGATTTTTTAATCTAAACTTGTTAAATAGGCGTCTCGTTCTTTTAGGAATTCAGATAAACGCTCAATCGGATCGCGTGTAATCGCAACTCTACCCGAGCGAATAAACTGCATCACTTTAAATTGATTTAATTCTTCGAACAGCGCCTGGGTATCTTCCTTGTGACCGGTTTTTTCAATTACCACATAATCCTTGGTAATTTCAAGGATACGTGCTCCGGCTTTACGAACGATCTTTTCAATGGTATCGCTTTCATAAATCGGGTCGATCGGTACTTTATACAAAGCAATTTCCTGGAAGATCATTTCAGCGTTGGTGTGGTAGAATGCCTTTAATACATCAATTTGCTTTTCAATCTGGCTAGCCAGTTTTATCGCCATTGCGGTAGTGCAGTGCACAACAATGGTAAATTTATAAATGTTTTGTAGCGCCGATTCCGACACGGTAAGGCTATCGATATTTGTTTTTCTTCGCGTGAAAACGTTAGTGATTCTGGTTAACAAACCAATATGGTTTTCAGAGTAAACTGTTATGATATATTCTTGTTTCATTTTGTTAACTTTTTCGTTATTCGATTCGTGAATAGATTAAGGTTCTAAAATTACATCCGATACTGATGCTCCCGTTGGTACCATTGGGAACACGTTATCTTCTTTTTCAATTTTAACCTCAAGCAAATAAGGACCGTCGTGGTCGACCATTTTCTGGATACTCTCCTCCAGGTTATCACGCGTGTCAACCGTATGTCCGTCGATTCCAAAACCTTTTGCAATCATAATGAAATCAGGATTGTGTAATTCGGTAAATGAATAACGTTTATCGAAAAATAACTGTTGCCACTGTCGTACCATTCCAAGGAAGTTATTATTCAGCAGCATTATTTTTACCGGCAATTTGTTTTGTGCAATGGTTCCCAGTTCCTGAATGGTCATTTGGAATCCACCGTCGCCAATCATGGCAACAACGGTACGGTCGGGAGCACCAAGTTGTGCACCCATTGCTGCAGGCAAACCAAATCCCATGGTTCCTAAACCTCCTGAAGTAACATTGCTTCGCGAGTTTTTAAATTTAAAGTAGCGCTGAGCTATCATTTGGTGTTGACCTACATCGGTAACCAAAACCGCTTCGTGGTTTGTTTTTTCAGAAGCAATCCTTACAGCTTCTCCCATGGTTAATCCGGGTTTTGTAGGAAATAAGTCTTTCTGAATAACTTTTTCGTTTTCAATAACATCGCACTTTTTAAACTCTTCGAGCCAGGCTGTGTGACTGTTTTCTTTTACATTATTTGTAAGCATTTTTAACGCTTTTTTAGCATCGCCCAAAACGCTTACATCGGTTTTTATGATCTTATCAACTTCAGCCGGGTCAATTTCAAGATGAACGATCTTTGCCTTTTTCGCATATTCGCTTACTTTTCCGGTAACACGGTCGTCAAAACGCATTCCAACCGCAATAATCAGATCTGCTTCGTTGGTCAGTTTATTTGGCCCGTAGTTTCCGTGCATACCCAACATGCCAACATTTAACGGATGTTCGGTTGGAAGTGCCGAAAGTCCCAAAAGTGTCCATGCGGCTGGAATCCCGGTTTTCTCCACAAAAGCTTTAAGTTCTTCTTCTGCACGACCGATAATGATACCATGACCGAACAAGATCAATGGTTTTTTTGCGGCATCGATCAATTCAGCGGCTGCTTTCACCTGGTGCGGGTCAACCTGCATTTCGGGAACGTAGCTTCTGATTTTTGTGCATTTTTCGTATTCAAAATCCAGTTCGCCAAATTGAGCATCCTTAGTTACATCGATTAAAACCGGACCTGGTCGGCCTGTAGTTGCGATGTAAAATGCCTGTGCAATTGCAGTTGGAATTTCTTCGGGCGTAGTTACCTGGTAGTTCCATTTTGTAACAGGGATTGACATACCAACGATATCCGATTCCTGAAATGCATCTGTTCCCAGCAGAGGTTCAGCTACTTGTCCGGTAATGCAGACCAGAGGTGTAGAATCAATCATTGCATCTGCTATACCGGTCATCAGGTTGGTTGCACCCGGACCGGAAGTAGCAAAACAAATTCCTGGTTTTCCACTGACGCGAGCATATCCCTGGGCTCCGTGAATCGCCCCTTGTTCGTGTCGTGTTAATACGTGTTTTACCTCTTTGTCAAAATCATACAACGCATCGTAAACGGGCATAATTGCACCGCCAGGATAACCGAAAATGGTATCCACCCCTTCTTCCATAAGCGACAGGATCAATGCTTGTGAACCGGTAACTCTTTTTGCTGTCATATCTGTTCGTTTTTGTTGCCGGCGTCTGCTCACCGGCTTTTTGTTTATTCTTTGTCTTAGTTTGTGCTATCTGTTAAAAATCTTAGTCGATCAATCTTACGGCTCCCATATCTGCCGAAGATACCAGGCTCGCATAAGCTTTTAGTGCTTTCGAAACATTACGTTCTCGCGAAGCCGGTTTCCAGGCTTTTGCTCCTTTGGCATCTTCTTCGTCGCGGCGTTTTTGTAATTCTTCGTCAGAAATTACCAGGTTAATTGAACGCTCGGTAATATCGATTGCTATTTTATCGTTATTGCGAATTAACCCAATTGCGCCTCCGCCTGCCGCTTCCGGAGAAACGTGTCCGATCGACAATCCGGATGTTCCACCCGAGAAACGTCCGTCGGTAATCAGTGCGCAGTGTTTATCCAGTTGCATCGATTTCAGGTACGAAGTAGGGTAGAGCATTTCCTGCATTCCCGGTCCTCCTTTTGGCCCTTCAAAACGAATTACAATTACATCACCTTTTTGAACTTCATCGCCAAGAATTCCGTTAACCGCATCTTCCTGCGAATCGAAAACTTTTGCCGTTCCCGTAAATTTAAAGATCGATGAATCAACACCTGCAGTTTTTACAATACATCCTTTTTCTGCGATATTACCGAAGAGAACAGCCAGACCGCCGTCTTTGTTGTAAGCATTTTCAAAATCGCGGATACATCCTTTTGCACGGTCGTCATCCAGTTCTTTGTAAACACTTTGCTGCGATCCCATAACCAGGTTTCGTCCACCGCCCGGAGCCGATTTGAATCGGTTTATTGCATCTTCGGTTACAGTTTCACGTTTGATATCGTATTCGGCAATGGCTTCTGCCAATGTTCTCCCGTCGATACGCGAAACATTGGTTTCCATTAAACCGCCTTTTTCCAATTCACCCAAAATTCCAAGAATTCCACCGGCACGGTTTACATCCTGAATGTGATAATGACCGTTTGGCGCAACTTTACACAAGTTTGGTGTAATGCGCGAAAGCTGGTCTATATCCTGCATGGTGAAGCTAACTTCGGCTTCGTGCGCAATAGCCAGCAGGTGAAGAACCGTGTTGGTTGATCCACCCATTGCAATGTCGAGTTTCATTGCATTTAAAAAGGCATCGCGTGTACCAATACTTCTTGGTAGTACCGAATCATCACCCTCGAAATAATATGCTTTTGTTGCTGCAATAATGCGTTGTGCAGCTTCTTCAAATAATTTCTTTCTGTTGGCGTGTGTGGCTACAATCGTTCCGTTTCCGGGAAGTGCCAAACCAATCGCTTCGGCCAGACAGTTCATCGAGTTTGCGGTGAACATTCCCGAGCACGATCCGCAGGTAGGACAAGCGTTTTCTTCCACCTTTTGTACATACGAATCATCGATTTTTGTGTCGGCAGCCATAACCATGGCATCAACAAGGTCAAGGAATTTGTCGTCAACCTCGCCGGCTTCCATCGGACCACCCGAAACAAAAACCGCAGGAATATTCAGGCGCATAGCCGCCATCATCATTCCCGGAGTAATTTTATCACAGTTCGAAATACAAACCATCGCATCCACTTTGTGGGCATTGCACATGTATTCCACACTGTCGGCAATTACATCGCGCGAAGGCAGCGAATATAACATTCCATCGTGGCCCATTGCAATACCATCATCAATGGCAATGGTGTTAAATTCAGCAGCAAAATAGCCTTCTTTTTCGATCAAACTTTTTACGTACTGTCCAATTTCGTGAAGGTGAACATGACCCGGAACAAACTGGGTGAATGAGTTTACAATAGCGATCACCGGTCTTCCGAAGTGTTCTTCTTTCATTCCGTTTGCTCTCCAAAGGCTCCTCGCACCAGCCATTCGTCGGCCCTGGGTTGTTGTGTTACTTCGCAATGTATTTTGCATACTTCTTTGTCTTTTACTGTCTGTTATAACATTAAAAAAGCCTTTCTCTGTTTTGAGAAAGGCTTATAAATATCTTTAGTATCTATACAAATTAATGGCCTTTCTCAGTAATTCTAAGAATGACAACGAGTAGGACAATAATATTGATAGATAAAATTTTCATAATCTTTTGTAAAGCTGAAGCAAATGTAAAAATTATAATTTATTCTCAAAACGAATTGAAATTAAAATCTCGGAATTTGAATGAATTTTAAACATATTTGAAGATTTACTTCGGGATTGTAAATGTTTTGGCTGTAAATCTGTCAATTTTTACTGCCTGTTAAAAGAGGCTGTTTTGAATGAATTTATTAATTTCAGGCTTTGCAATAAACGGAATATTTAAACTATTTATGAACCTAGGGAACCATTCCATATATCTTATCTGTTTGCTCTTTATATGTTCTTGTGTATCAGAGCCGGACGGGGAAGTTCAAACAGTTCCGGAGGCGGTTACGATATATCCGGACTACACCGAAGTGACAATTCCGATCAATATTGCTCCCTTAAATTTTATGGTTGAAGAAGAAGGAGATGCTTATTATCTAAAGGTGTCGGGAGAAAAGAGTGGCAGTTTAGCCGTTTCATCACGCGACGGTAAGTTTCGTTTTTCAGAAAAGAAATGGAAAAATCTTCTGGCTGAAAACGCCGGAGTTAAACTCAGCTATCAAATTTCAGTAGAAAAAGACGGTAGTTGGAATCAATATCCATCGTTTAGTAATACTGTTTCTACTGAAAAAGTTGATCCGTTTTTGTATTACCGTTTGTTATATCCGGGATACGAAAGCTGGACCGAAATAAGTATTGTTAAGCGTAGCCTCGAAAGTTTTAAGGAAAAGGCGGTGATTGAAAATAATGTTGTGGGGCAAAATTGTGTGAACTGTCATGCTTTTAATAATCAGAATGCCGAAAATTTTATGTTCCACATGCGTGGTAATTTGGGCGGAACTTATTTTGTTGAAAATGGTGAGTTGAAAAAAGTGAACCTGAAAACCAAAGAAATGCAAAATGGTGCTGTTTATCCGCGCTGGCATCCGTCGGGAAAATATGTGGCTTTTTCGTCCAATAAAGTGGTTCAGCAGTTTCATTCCATGGAAAACAAAAAGATTGAGGTTTCTGATTTGAACTCTTCGTTGGTACTATACGATCTCGACAAAAATGAAATGATGCCGGTGCCTGTTGATCCGGAAAAACAATTTATGGATACTTACCCGGAATGGTCGCCTGATGGACAGTTTTTGTATTTCTGTCGTGCTGCCCAAATTGAAGAGAATTACGATTACCGCGATATTAAATATGATTTGTACCGTGTTGCGTTTGATACGGAGCAGCGAAAATTCTCAGAACCTGAGTTAGTATTTGATGCTGTTGCTATTGGAAAAAGCGTTTCTTTTCCCCGGATTTCGCCGGCCGGAAATGTGCTGATCTTTACCTTGCATAACTATGGTAACTTTTCGATATGGCATAAAGAAGCCGATCTGTACTCTATTGATTTGAAAAATTTGGAGGTGGAAAAATGTGGTAACAACAGCGATTTTACTGAAAGTTACCACAGTTGGTCGTCGAATAGTAAATGGTTGGTATTTAGCAGTAAACGCGGTGACGGTTTAACGGCCCGCCCGTACATTTCGCTTATTGATGAAAACGGTGCTGCAAGTAAACCTTTTGTTTTGCCACAGGAAGATCCCGGATTTTACAGGGATTTTGTAAAAACATTTAATATCCCCGAATTTGCCCAAACGGATATAAACCTCACTCCGGGCGAAATTCGGGAAGCTGCCGGTAAAAAGGCCATACAAGCCCAGTGGGCAACGAACTAAATCTATTGAAATGAATTCTGTTTCAGATAAAACCAAAATAATAACCCGCTTATTTCCAGTTTCCTTGCTGTTTCTGTTCAGCACTTTTTTTCTGTACAGTTTTACCAACTATATTTTCTTTTATCAGGAGAAATCTTCTTTGTTTCAGGTGTCTTTTGCGTTCCTGAAACAGCACTTGGATCAACCGGGAGGTTTACTTGAATACCTTGGGAAGTTGCAAATGGCATTCTATTATAATCCATTGCTTGGTGCCCTAGTTGTGAGTGCTCAAATATTGCTTCTTGTTTGGTTGATGGGACGAATCGGGAAACAGTTAGGAGCCGAAAATATTCTGTTTGTACCATTTCTGGCGGGAGCCTTACTTTTTTACCTGCAAACTAATTATCAATATCAGGCTATAAATAACCTTGGGATTTTATTTCAACTACTACTCTTTGGGGGGCTGATAATAAGCAAACCCAATTATCAGTGGTTAGCGGTAATACTTATTCCCGTAGCTTATTTTTTGTTTGGTAGTTTTTCTTTTCTATTACTCGGATTATCAACCATATATTTCCTGTTCCAAAAAAGCTGGTTAAAGTTGGTGTTGAGTTGGATAAGTCTTGGCATGTTCTTTTGGATTGGAAAAGAATTTTTGTTTTTCTATACCACAGATTCGCTTCTGGTTTTTCCGTTTTCGTCAACTGCAATCGGCGGGCAAGTTATTTTGTTTGGTCTGACGGCTTTGCTATTGTTGTTTATCCCGGTATTTGCAAAAATCAGAATTAAAGTAATCGAGCGGATAGCGATCAGGAAGATAAAGCTGGCAGGACTGTCGCCATACCTGATTTTGGGATTGATGATTATCGCTGCATTTCAGAATATTGATGAAAGGAGTAAACACTATTTTCACGCGGAGAAATTGTTTTACGAGCAAAAATATGACGAGCTGATTCGTTATAATTTTAACGAACCGACCAACAACAAACTAACGCTGTTTTTAAATAATGTGGCATTGGCCGAAACCGGACGTTTGGGCGATTCGTTTTTTAAATTCCGGCAGAGCGACGACGGGAGCACCTTGTTTTTAAAATGGCAAAATATTGGTCAGTATTTACAGTTTGGCGGGTATTATTATTACGCCATTGGTGTTATAAACGAGGCACAGCGTTGGGCTTACGAATACATGGTTATTTATGGAGCCACACCCGAAACACTAAAAATGCTGATTAAAACCGAGCTGATTAAAGGAAATTACCGAACAGCGGAAAAATACATTTCAATGCTTGATCGATCGTTGTTTTATAAGGATGACGCAATCTATTTCAGGAAGTTTATGAACAACGATGCTGCGGTGTTGAGTGATAAAGAATTAGGACGAAAAAAGCAGCAGGATACAAAACTCGATTTTTTTGTAAAAACCGATACGCCGTGGTTGAATTTGCTGCCTGTTTTAGATGCTGATCCGAATAATTCGGTTGCATTACAATACGAGCTGTCGTGGTTGATGCTTCAAAAAGATATGAAAGGTATTGTTGAATTGTTGCCGGCTTTGGAAAATGCAGGATTAAAAAAGATTCCCAAAAATATTGAAGAAGCAGTGGTGACCTACAAACTGTTGCGGGTAGGAGAGATGCCAGAACTAAAACAGCTGAAAATTGATCCTAAAACCGAACAGCGTTTTCAACAGTATTACCAGATATATCAGCAAAACCAGGCGGACAAGCGCAAAGCACAAGTTGCGCTGCGTGATTTTGCCGATACGTACTGGTACTATGTCTTTTTCAATTAACGGTTTGTTTTATTCCGATTTTAAGAGGTCGTCGTTGTTTTTAAATAGCAACATAAAAGCTATCACTAAAACAACAGAACTTAGTGTGGTTACTCCCCAAATGGCATTCCAGTTATAACCTGCATCACTTTTAAAATTGTCAATTAATTCGCTGCAAATAAAATTTCCAATCAAAAGGCCGGCACCAAATGTTACAAGGAAAATAAATCCTTGTGCCTGCGACCGTAATTCGGCTGGTGCTTTTTTATCGATGTAAATCTGACCCCCAACATAAAAGAATCCAAATATCAATCCGTGAATCAGAATTCCGATGTAATACATCCAGCTTTGACTGATAACACCACCCGCATAAAACGAAAGGTAGCGCACGGTTAAAGCAATCAGACCAAAAATCATCACCTTTCGTAAACCAAACTTTTTAATGGCCGGCGGAACTAGTAGTAAAAATCCCATTTCAGCCAACACGCCCCAGTTCATGGTAACTGAAATGTATTTGGTATTGATGTTTAGCAGAAACTCGGAAAAGAACGAGTAATACATCGCAAATGGAAGAAGCGACAAGAACGAGAAGATGATAAAAATGGCAAAGTTTTTATCGCGCATTAATTCAACAGTTCGTAAGCCAAAAGCATCAATCAGCGAACCTTTTTTTCCTTTGGCGGGGGGTGGTGTATTTGGTAAGGTAAGGTTTACAAATACGGCAATAATACTTACTGCAGCTCCGCAATAGAAGGGAATGTTTGTTCCGTCGAAATCGAGGCCCAAAATGCTAATGAAAATCACACTGAAAATACCGGATGTTACCCAGCCAATGGAGCCAAACACCCTTATTTTGGGGAATTGCTCGGACGGAATATGCGCCATGGCAATAGAACTTGTTAAACTCCAACTTGGCATATAACCCAACATGGCAATAAGCAGAAAGATAAAAAGTAAGTCGGGTTGATTTGTTGTTCCGGCCATAAGTAGCATTATCGCGTTCAAAAGGTTTAGCGAAGCCAGTACTTTTTGACCCGGAAAAAAGCGATCGGCCAGCATTCCAATAACCGGCGAACCGAGGCAGCCAATCGCCATCGAACTTAATATCATCGATTTTTCGAAACTGCTAACATCAAGGTTGGTTAAATAAGCAGCGAGAGGAACCCACCAAACAGCGTACATCATGTATTGGAGGAGCATCATCAGGGACAGTTTTATTCTAATCATGACAATAGGAATTTAGGCAATGGGCAAATGCCAATGCATAGGTTTAGCAAAAAAAATGATTTGAAGAACCGGAACCTCTTCAGGTTCAGCAATGGTTGTTGAATGTTGGATGAAATTCAGATCGTATTTTCCAGAAGTTCAGTCAAAAAAAAATAGTCGTTCTTATTGTGAAAAGTACTAAATGAATTGGTCGATATAAAAAGACCGGCTCAGTTGCCGGTCTTTTTTATAACTAACTAAACTAAACGACTAGTTGTAACCGGGATTTTGGTCCAACTGCGGAGCCTTGTTTATTTCCGTACGTGAAATAGGTAACCAGTAGTTTGCTTCATTCCACGATCTTGCATCAGCATCTGATGAAGTGTCGTAGAACCATTCGTGGCTACCATCTTCGTAATGATAGATTTTAATTGGGTGAACCGTTTTAATAACGTCACCTGCAATCATCCATTTACGAATCATATACCAGCGGTCGCCTTCACCAAAGAATTCTACCATTCGTTCGTGGCGGTACCATTCTCTGGCTTCTGCCTGGCTGGTTGTCATTTTATCGGGTAATCCTGCACGGTTACGAATCATATTCAGTGCATCCATACCTTTTTCAACTTCATTTAATTCGATACAAGCTTCGGCATAGTCTAAAACAACTTCTGCGTATCTCATTTCAATCCATGCATTTTCGTTGTTAAAGTATTGTCCAACAGTTGCCGGATCCTGGTATTTTTTGATGTAATAACCGTTTTTAGTACCGTTCCATGCTTCGATTGGTCCCTGGCGGGTATCCAATCCTGCGGTTTGTGAACCGTCGCTTGCAACATAATAGCCGGTTTGAACACGTCCTTCAGGGTCTAAAGCTGCACCATCGGTTGGGCGGTCGATCCATTTTGCACCATCAAAAAGAACAGTTGCATAAAAGCGAGGTTCTCTTCCAACGTATGGGTTCATTTCAGGATCGGCTTCCAGTTCAGCAGCAGTAGCTTTTCTTACTTCAATATCGCCAGGAGTGTATTTATCCCAAACAAATGAGCTACCATCGGCCATTTCGAATTCGCGAACTGCAAGTTCGTTAGGACCATTGTTTCCCCAGTTGTGGTAACCGTTCGGTCCCCACCATCTGTTTTGTGTGGTTCTGTTACCTTGTGCCTGCAGGTGTTGCACACCCCAGATAGCTTCATCATTCCATTCGCCTTTTTGCGTAAAAATGCTAGAGAAGTTTTCTGAATAGGCATCAACATCGGCATCAGTTAATGGAGAAGGAGGATCGTCTGTTCCACCTGTAAGCGAGTAATCTCCATAGTTTCCGTCCATGATTGCTTTGGCAACTGTTTGCGCCTGCGCAAGTAATGATTCTCTGCTGTGCGACTGGAATGAAACCAGCGGGTCAGTAGAATAACTACCATGCATCAGTTCACCGGTACTCCAGCTTAAAATACGCGATTTTAATGCTGCGGCAGCACCTTTTGTTGCACGTCCCTGTTCCATTTCATCTTTTGTTCCAAGTCCGGCAATCGCTTTATCAAGATCGGCAAGAATAAAATCGAGTGTGGCATCCAAAGACGATCTGTTGATCGATAAGAAATCTTCACCCAGTTCGAATGGCTGGTCAACCAATACTAATCCACCATACGAGCGCATTAGATTTACATAATCGAAAGCTCTGATATAATATGCTTCTGCAATATAAGTTGCCAGATCGTCTTCTTCATTTGCATTCTCGGTAGGCACGTTTTCAGCATTTGCTAGAAATACGTTAACGTTTTTAATATTGCTGTATAAACTCCACGAAATCCAGTTGAAACGCCAGTTTCCAAAGTGTCCCAATTCATCAGGGCTCATATTTCCCTTTAGGAACGGATAACCACTCGGACGGTGTATACACAATAATTCGTCGGTAGCTCCTGATAGAAGGTCTTCCCTTAAACCCAATAACATATTGTTGTCAACGCCAATAAAGTCGTAACATCTGCCCAAATATGCTTTTGTTAGGTTTAAGTCTTCAAAAACAGATTCCTCGTTAAAAGCGTCAACCGCCTTTTGGTCGAGAATATCGTCGCATGATGTTGTTGCAATAATAAGCGTCAACACCAGTATCGAACCTAATATATTTTTCATATTCTTCATTTTTCAATATTCATTAATTACTAAAATGTAACTTTCACACCAAGAGCCAGCGTTCTTACAGCCGGATAGTTCATTGGAGCTCCAATTTCAGGATCGAAATTTTTCTGAGCAGCATAAATCAGGAACAAGTTGTTTCCTGCAAAATATACCTGAGCTCTTGAGATTCCCAAATCGCCAAATACAGTATTTGGAATGGTATAGGTAAGAACGGCATTTTTCAAACGGCAGTAAGCCATATTATCCAGGTGGTAAGTACTCATATGGTTGTCAAACGACCAATATAAGTCATCGCGGTTGTAAGCTCTTGCTACATCAGTGTTGGTATTTTCAGGCGTCCAACGGTCGTCGAAACTCCATTGGAAATAGTTACCTGCTTCACCACGACGTCCGTCAGCAATATTCATGCGGTAGTATTTACCCTGACCTTGTGCCAGTAATGATAAGTGCCAGTTTTTGTAGTCTAAATCAATAGACAAACCGTAACTAACTTCAGGCATATCGGTTTGGTCGATAAGAATCTGGTCGTCGCTGGTAATTGTTCCGTCACCGTCCACATCGCGGAAAATAACGTCACCAGGTTTTGCACCATCCCAGTGTGGATATCCATCAACAGCTGCCTGATCGGCAAAAATACCAATGGCATCGTACATTAACCAGGCTCCGTATGGATGTCCGGTACGTTGCTGCCATGCCTCTGCTCTTTCGGGCTCGTCCATAAATACCACTTCGTTGTGGTTGTACGAGAACTGACCGCTAAGATCAAGTCGAAGGTCGGAAGTAATATTTTTATGATATCCGGCTTCCAGCTCGAAACCACGGTTGTCAACTTCAGCAATATTTTCGTCAGGTAATGCCAGTCCGGTAAATCCCGGAACAGAAGCATCACGTGAAGCTAAAATATCAGAACGTTTGCTGTAGAAGAAATCAGCGTCGAATGAGAATAAGTTATCAATAAATTGCGATTCGAAACCAAAGTTATAAGTAGTTTGCTTTTCCCAGGTAATATTTGGGTTAGCAACTCCTGATTGTTGAACAACAGTTTCAACCTGTTTTCCTGATCCCATAGTTAAACCTGTTCCCAGTACATATTTGTTCATGTATTGGAACGGATCACCCGGGTCCATACCCATTTTACCATACGATGCTTTCATTTTGAAGTAGTTGATGGCAGATAAATTGTTTTGCCAGAAATCTTCTTCCGAAGCTCTCCATCCCAACATTAAACCAGGGAAGTTACCCCAACGGCTATCAGGTGGGAATTTTAACGAACCGTCGCGACGGAACAGTGCTTCAACTAAGTATTTGCCAGCGTAGCTATAGTTGGCACGACCAATAATAGATTTACGAGCGTAAATTTCCATTGATCCCCAGTTGTCTTTATCTGTATCAGAACCGGCATCGATAGTTTGTACAACATCAGAAATGTAGTACTTACGGAAGGCTCCAAAATAGTTACTGTTTTGTTCAATTTGCTCGTATGCACCGAAAATTGAGAATGAATGTTCGCCAATGTCGCGGGCATAGTTGAAATTAAAGTTAGCCAGTTTGCGAATATTGCGGCTGTAGTCTTCTGCTAATTCAGGAGCTGAATAACCACGTAACGAAGGAGTAAGTTCCATATCGATTACGTAACCTTCTGAGTCGTAAGTTGCAGTATCCCAGTTTTCAGTATAAAGTGTCCATGGTTTGCGGAATCTTTTTCTGTACCAGTTCGATACATCGTAAGAATAGTAGCCGCTAAGGGTTAAACCTTTAACCATGTCAGGTGTAATTGTTGCTTTAAATGTAACCTGGTTGATATAGTCTTTCTGATCGTCGTAACCACCTTCGAAAGTTGAAGTTACTACAGGGTTATCACCGTATTCAATATCCGGGCCCGGTAATCCGTTTGGCCAGAACGACCAACGGGTAGGAAGCAGACGGGTTGATTGACCGTAAATAGCACTTGCACCTTTGGTTGGGTACTTTTTGTTATTTAAGAACCCTGCATAATCAATCGATGTGGTTAACCAATCGGTAATAGGAAGTTCCAGTTTTGCACGCAAATTATATTGCTTGTAATTGGTTGATTCCTGCTTGTAAATAGCTTCTTCGTTTTTGTAACCTAACGATACGTAGTAATACATTCCGTTACTACCACCATCGATACTAAAGTTGTGTTTGCTGGTTGATGTCCAGTCGTCTACTAAGTCGCCAACCCAGTCACTGTTAGGGTGAACCCAAGGATCGCGGCCACTGTAGAACAATGCGATATCTTCATCAGAATAAGTACGCTCTTTGTTTTCGTAATCCTGATATTCACTTAACATGGTGGCATAGTCGCCGGCGTTAGTTACTTCAGGAAGAATAGTTGGAGTCATAAAACCCTGGTAGAACTGGTAGTTCATTCTTGGTTTTCCTGATTTACCTCTTTTTGTGGTTACCAGGATAACACCGTTTGCTGCTGATGAACCGTAAATTGCAGCCGATGCATCTTTCAGTACCGATACGCTTTCAATGTCAACCGGGTCAACATCGCCCAGCGAACGACCTGGAATACCATCGATGACAACAAGCGGTGCTGTAAGCTCAGGATTGTTATTACGGTCTCCTAAAGTGGTACGACCACGAACAAGAATTGTAGCGTTACTCTGTCCAGGCTCACCTGTAGTTTGAATACCTGTAACACCGGTCATACGACCTGAAAGTGTGTTGGTAACGTCGGCAGCAGGAATCGCTTCAATTTGCTCTCCGCTAACTGATGATACAGAACCCACCACATTGGCTTTTTTCTGCGAAGCATAACCTACGGCAATAACTTCATCAAGACCGATTGCTTCAGCTTCAAGGGTAATGTCGATTACAGCTTTGCTGCCAATGTTTACTTCCTGTCTTTTCATCCCTACGAATGAAAAAACAAGTACTTTGCCATCTTCAGGAATTCCGGTTAAATTGTATTTACCGTCAATATTGGTAACAATCCCAACTGTTGTTCCTTTAACGATAACAGACACACCCGGAAGAGGCATACCTTCTTCGTCGACAACAGTACCCGAAATCGATTTTTCCTGAGGACTGGTTGAGCTGGCAGCTGATTGACCTTCGTTTGCCGCCGGATAAACAATGATTTGTCGGTCGATAACCTGATACTCAAGCTGGTGTTGTGGTAAAATTTCGTCTAAAATTTCTTCAACACGCGCATCTTCGGTAGTTACCGACACTTTTTGATTGTCGTTTACAACGTCGTTGTTGTAAACAAACTTAAACTCACTTTGATTAGTGATAGTTTGAAATACTTCTTTCAGGCTGGCCTTTTTCATTTTTAAATCGAATGTAACCGATTCAGAATAAGTGCTGGCCTGCACGCTAACAACAATCGCCAGTAACAATGCCATGGTGACACCAGTTACGCGACGAAATTTTGTTAGCCATCCCGATGAACAGGAAAGCTTAGCATTAATGCATTTTTCCATACAATAATAGTTTAGTTTGTTAAACAATAAAATTTAGTTCATTTAAATCTTCCCGGTAAAGAGTTGATCAGACTCACAGAAAGATTTTTCCGTTTTTTCTTAATTCATCATGTTTTAATCTTGTCTTGTTTTTGTTGATTCGATAATTATTCCGTTATTATTTATTTTGTATTCAAATGTTTTTGCAACGCTTAGTAGTTCGAGTATTCGTTCCAGCGATTCTTCTTCAAATTCTCCCGAATATTTCAGATTACCGGTAACAGAATCGGAGACAAAAATCCGTGTTTCAAAATGGCGTTCCAGTTTTTTAGAGATGCTAAACAGATCTTCATCGTAAAAACGTAGTATTCCATCGCGCCACTGGGCAGGTTTTCCGAGATCGGTATGCAATAACCTCATTTTGCCGGTGTTGGTGTTGTAATAAGCACGGTCGCCCGGATACAGAATGGCAGTGTCGTTATTGATGTTCGGATTTAGCTGCACCTTTCCTTCGTATAACGAAATCTCGTGAATGTCGTCGGTAGGGTAGGCCACTACATTAAAATGGGTTCCCAAAACCTTTGTTTTCAGGTTCGAGGTTTCTATGGTAAAAGGCTTCTCGGCATCCGGAGCAACTTCAAAATAGGCTTCTCCAAAAAGGGTAACTTCTCTTTTGTCGCCAATAAAAGGTTCGCTTGCAATTAACAACGACGAAGAGTTTAACCACACCTTTGTTCCATCGCTTAAAGTGATAGTTTTAATTTCTTTGGCTTTGCAACGGTATTGATTTAATGTTGGTGCCTGCCTTTTTTCTATTATGTAGTTTACCGAAAATGTCATTGATACTATAAATAATATCGAAGCGGCAATGCCGATCCATTTCCAATTTTTGGTTTTAGGACTTTGGTGATATGTGAATCCGAGCTTTTTTTCAGTTTGCTGTATTATCGAGTGTTTTTTTGCTTTTGGGAAATATTTTCTCCAAAACGTATTGAGCACGGAATAACTACGTGCTGTGGATTTATGTTTTTCGAGCTCATTGTTGAGAATTTCATTTTCCTCCTCACTGATCGATTCTGTGAACTTCTTAACAATAAGCTCGTAGGTATTATCTTTCTTCGTCATCTTTTGTCTTTCTACCTAAAAGACGTTCGAAGCCGATTCTATACCTAATTCAACAATGAAAAAATGAACAATTATTAAAGGATTATGAAAAATAAAAGGGAGTGAAGCTTTTTGCGAACGGATTTCTACCAGGCAAAAGAGAATAAACTGGCTTGTTTTAGCCGCGATGGTTTCTTTTTCTTTTCGATGCCAAGTGCGTCGGTAATTTTTTTCAGAGCAGTTACCAGGTGGTTGTTTACCGTTTTTTCCGAAATGCTCATTATTGCCGCAATTTCGCGGTGTTTAAAGCCATTGATTTTTGCAAGAGAAAAAGCTTCCCTGCATTTTGGAGGGAGTTCCCCCATGGCTTTGTAAATTTTATTTAGTAATTCTTTTTCTATCGTCTCATCATCCTTACTTTCTAACATTGGGAATAAAAAATCGTTGTATTCGTCGATAAATACAATTTTTTCGTTTTTCATTTTTCTGAGATGTGACAGACAGTTGTTTTTTACTGCTATAAAAAGGTAGGATCTGATATTTTGAATATTGGGAAGTTCTGATCTTTTATGCCATATTTTAACATAAACGTCGCTTACAAGTTCTTCTGCAATTTCCTGATGGCGTACAAAACTTAACGCGTATTGAAGTAATTCGTCAGATGTAACTTCCATGAGTAATTGAAAGCGTCTGGTATTTCCTTCAGCAATTAACAGTTTAGTTCTTTGGTCGTTTAGCATCTAGTTTTAGCAAGTTGTGCACCTCAATTTTCATTAAGATACACTTTAGTTTATGAAAAATAAAGGTAGTAAACCTGATTGTAAAAAAAAATTTATTTACAATAAATGATTTTACTGTTTTATGGTTGTTGTCTTGTATCCCCCGTAAATATTGGCTTTTGGGTGTTGTAATAGTGTTTGGTACTGGTAGGTAATTTCTTTACCTAATAGTCGTAACTTGAACATAAACACATTATCCTTGATTTCTACCGATTCTGTCTGGTGCCATGGTGCTGAATTCGAATCTTCTGCGAGGTTGGTGTAGGGGCGGTAGCGGAAGCAGGCTTTCAGATTTTCAGTATCGCCGGATTTTGTTAGTTCTCCTTTAAATTGAATATAGGTAACGCTTCCTGAACGAATTATTTCGGCATCGAGGGTTTTTACAAGTGGAGGATCAAACGCCGGCTCGGCATTGGTAATTTTTATTACCAGCGGATTGTTCCATTTGTGGTTATTATAAATACGTTGTGCACGCACACATGAAATCTGCAGACCATCTTCCTGTTGCTCAAAATAGGTTTGCGCATCCGTTTCAGGCTGGTATTCTACCAACTCGTCCGATTGTCCCAAAACAGAAACGGAAGTATTTGCTGTGCTGTTTACCGAGCGTAACAGAAAATCGCGTCTTTCGCCACGCGTCCATTCAGGTTGTTTGGTAAGAATGGCATAAAGTGTTTTTTCTTCCGGTTTCCAGGTGAACCAGATATCTCTTTCGTTTGGAATTATCCACGGTGATGTCGCTTCGATTGCTTCTCCGTTTATAAAGTTCCAGGCAGCAATTTCTCTTAAGCGGGCTTCCTGTTCTTCCGAAATTTCTCCATTAGGTTTTGGCCCGATATTTAGCAATTGGTTTCCACCTTTTGCCCGGGTTTCAATTAATATCTCCAACAAGCGGCTTGCCGATTTATACTCTTCGTTGGTTGGTTTATAGGCCCATTGTGTACCCATAGTCAGATTTGCTTCCCATGGATCGGTATTTTGCATTCCCGGTACAGTTTGTTCGGGTGTTTCCATTGCTCCCCGGGTGATCACCAAATCGGGGTGAAGTTCCCAGGCAATCTGTTTGCATTTTTCAAGTAGCGGCCCATCGCCACCGTCGTAAAACAAAATGTCGATATCGCCGTATTTCGCCATTAACTCGATGGTCTGTAACTCGTTTAGTTCAATGTAACGGTTCATTACCGATTGCGGGATTGAATTGATATTTGATCTGCGTACCTGCTGACCATTTTCGTGCAGGAAATTAAAATCTTCGGGCGAAAAATAGAATCCAACGGCCAAACCTGCTTCTCGAGTGGCTTCAACATACTCAGCAACCAGGTCTTTCCCGTAAGGTGTATTCATGATATTAAAATCGGTTGTTTCAGTGTCCCACATACAAAAGCCGGAGTGATGTTTTGCGGTGAACACGATGTATTTCATACCGGCCAGTTTGGCCAGCGAAGCAATTGCTGTTGCATCAAAATCTTTCGGATTAAAGGTTTTTGGCAGCTCGTTAAAGTAGCGATCCAAATAGTCGTCGGATGCGCCAACCATCGAATGACTGATTACAATTCCCAGCTGGCTGTCGAAACTGAAATGAATGAACATTCCGAAGCCAAGGTTACGAAACCATTCAACACGTTCCGCCTTATTTAAATTTAAACGCTGAGTGTTTGGAGTCTGAGCCATCAACAAAACAGAAAAAGTTAGTAGTAAAAATGTAATACCTGTTTTTCGCATACGAAAAGATTGAGAAATTAATGCCCGTTAAATTACGAAAAATAAGCTGGGATCGGCCGTAAAACGACGCTTGTTTTACCTTTTAGTTGCAATGGTTTATTAATCAGTCAACTAAAGTTTGTTAATATTTCTATCCAAGTCTTAATTAGCATAACAATGTAAATTCTTCTTTAAAATATTACATTTGTAATACGTAGGACATTTAAACGAATTACCACTTGACCAAAATTTAAGATAATGGATGAAGTCTTTAGAAAAATCGGGAGCAAGCTTACGCTAAGTCAAAAGATTGAGCGAAGAATTGAAGCTGCTATTCGGGAAAAGAAATTGCCCGTGGGATCAAAACTTCCAACCGAGCGAGAGCTGTGTGAATCGTTTGGCGTAAGCCGCACTGCTCTGCGAGAGGCGCTGCGTCGTTTAAGTGCACGCGGACTGATTGAAATTACCAAAGGAAGTGGTATGACGGTTACCGGTTTGAAAATTGATGATGCGATTCAAAACCTGAATTTGTACTACGATATGCAGTTCGATCATAACCTGATTGCGCAAATTATTGAGGTGCGCAGGTTGTTTGAACCCGAGATTGCAAGTCTTGCTGCCAAGCAACGAACACAAAACGATTTAAGCGATATTCAGGATAATATTGAGGCTTTTAAGGCATGTAATCCCGACAATATTCAAATGGAGGCCGATCTTGATAACAAATTTCACCTCCTTATTGCCAAAGCTACACACAATCCGATCGTACAGATTTCGATGGAACCGATTTATTCGCTTTTACCACGTATGCGAAATCTGATTTATGCCAACGTGGAGGGCGAAAAAGATATCACGCTTGAATATCATTTGAAGATTTTTGATGTTATAAACAAACAAAAAAGTGACGAGGCTGCCGAGCTCATGAAAGTTCATTTGCACCGTACCATGGATATCTATCAGAAATACCTGCACAACTCTTATTAGGCCTGGTTTGTATGAAGTTTTTACATCGATTATTATTAACCGGCTGGGTACTGTTTTTATGTTCCTGCCAGAATCAAAATGAGAAGTTGTTCGATTTTCAAAAATATTTGGACGAAGGAAAATTCAGTGAAGCTGAAGTAGTCTTAAAAGAAAAGATTCAGAAAAATCCTGATAATTCAGAATACCAAATTCAATTGGAGACAATCGATCGATTGCGAAAAGAATTTCCTTATACACGTACTGAAGTTAAAGCTCGCCTGAGTGAATATTTTCCCGATTTAACTGACGAAGAATTAAATAAATGGGAGGAGGCAAGGCAACTGGAAATGCGTGTTATCGACGGAGAGAAACGCTATTTTTCGAGAGCGGTAAGTAATTTCTTTCGTTTGAATGAAGCAGCCGGACAAATCAAAATAGAAAAAGATGGTAAGGCGTATGATGGTGTTGATGATTTTCAGCTGACGGTTATTCCGCAGTGGTTTGAAAACGGGATTACTCCGCGGGAACCATTTAATCCGCAACGAATAAAAGTGAATTATACCATAACTTTGGATGCAAATGTTGTGCCTGATGGCGAGATGGTGAAATGTTGGTTGCCTTATCCGCGAACAGGATCGGAACGTTTGCCTCGTGTTGAGTTTTTAGAGGCCAGTCAGGATGACTATATCATTGCGCCAAACGAAACGATGCAGCGAACGGTTTATATGGAGAAAAAAGCTGTTCAGGATGAGGAAACAGTTTTTCAAATCTCCTACATTTTTGAAACAGCAGCACAATGGTTTGATATAAAACCTGAAGACACGCAAGCTTACGATAAAAACTCGGAACTCTATAAAAAATATACCGCCGAACGATTGCCGCATATTGTGTTTACCGACCAGATAAAATCATTGGCAAAAAGCATCGTAGGCGACGAAAAGAATCCGGTAAAACAAGTGGAACTGCTGTATTATTGGATAAACGATAATATCCCATGGGCAGGGGCGCTCGAGTATTCAGTTATGCCTTGTATTCCGTGTTATGTGCTCGAAAATATGCATGGCGATTGCGGTATGCAAACTTTCTTGTTTTTAAGCATGGCTCGTAGCCTCGGGATTCCATGTAAATGGCAGAGTGGCTGGTATTTGTTGCCACAAACTACCAATCTGCACGACTGGGCTGAAGTGTATTACGAAGGTGTTGGTTGGGTGCCGGTTGATCCTTCTTTTAAATTGATCGATTCGGAGGATAAACGTGTTAAAGAGTTTTACCTGAACGGTTTGGATAGTTACCGTTTGGTGGTAAATGACGATTTTGCACGCGAATTGGTTCCGGCAAAAAAATACTACCGAAGCGAACCATTTGACTTTCAACGCGGAGAACTGGAATGGAAGGATGGTAACCTGTATTTCGATACATGGAGCTACGATCTTGATTTCGAATATTTACCTAATTCGTGAACTAAGTTTATGTGTTAAGAATGGTAATTTCCTGGGGGCAATTTTAGGAAATACCCCTTTAAAATTTATATTTGTAATATGTAATACAAATCTTGAGCGTAATGAAATTTCCACAAATTATTTTTCTATTTTTTTTGATTATGGCATCGTGTACACAGCAACAATCTCCCGAAATTAAACAGCAAGTTGATGAGCTGATTCGTCAGCAAATTAATGATAAACGTGTTGCATATTGTTATGTAAATGTTTCAGTTGAAAATGGTCAGACTTCGATAAGCGGAGCTACTGTTTCCGAAGCTGCATTTGAAGCTTTAAAAACTTTTGCTGCAGAAAAAGGTTGCGACTTTAAAGTCGATCTGTTACCCGACGAGACCTATAAAGAAAATATATGGGGTGTTGTTACGCTTTCGGTTTGTAATATCAGAAGCAGCGCACAGCACTCGGCCGAAATGTTGACGCAAGCCATTATGGGAACTCCGGTTAAAGTTTACCAGAAAGATGATGGTTGGTATTTGGTTCAAACTCCCGACCGCTATTTTGGCTGGGTTGACGGTGCCGGAATTGCTACAAAAACCAACGAGGAAATGACGGAATGGAAAGCGTTAAAGAAAGTGCTTTATAAAGAACAATACGGTTTTGCTTATTCAAAACCAGATGCTAAATCCGGTATTGAAACAGACCTGGCACTCGACAATTTACTAAGTGTTGTGAGCGAAGAAGGTGGCTTTTATAAAACAGTTTTAGCCGATGGCCGCGAGGCATTTGTAAAAAAAGATGAATGTATCGGTCTTGATATCTGGTACAATAAAAGTGTTGCAGCAAAAGATGTTTTGGCAACTGCCGAAAAATTTATGGGTGTTCCTTATTTGTGGGGTGGTACCTCGGCCAAAATGGTTGATTGCAGCGGATTTGTGAAATCAGCTTATTATTATCATGGAATTATTCTTCAGCGCGATGCTTCTCAACAAACACTTTATGGAGAGTTGGTTGATACTCAAAACGGATATGAAACTTTGGAGCCGGGCGACCTGGTGTTTTTTGGCCGAAAAGCTACTGAGGACAAAAAAGAACGAGTTACACATGTTGGTATGTGTTTGGGCGATCAGGAGTTTATTCATGCGTCTGGAAAGGTGCGTGTTAACAGCCTGAATCGTGAAAGTGAAAAATACACCGAGCATTACGAAAAAGGATTTGTAAGAAGTCGCCGTGTACTAAATAATATCGATGGAGACGGAATAGAGTGGGTGGTTGACAATGCCTTTTTCAAACAGGTTTTACCGGAATAATATCAAGAAATTTACAGATGAAATTAAGTTTTTATCCCTTTGAACTTCAGTTAAAACATACTTTTACGCTGGCTACCAGTTCGCGAACAACCACGCCGGTTATGCTGGTCGAACTCGAGCACGAAGGAATAATTGGATATGGTGAAGCTTCGATGCCGCCGTATTTGGGCGAATCGCACGAATCGGTTGCCCGCTTTCTGAATAAGGTTGATCTGGCAGGTTTTAAGGATCCGTTTCGTATGGATGAAATCCTTGGTTATGTAGATCAGATTGAAACGGGAAACAGAGCAGCTAAAGCTTGTATTGATATTGCTTTGCACGATTTAGTCGGTAAAATGCTGGGACAGCCCTGGCATAAAATCTGGGGGCTAAAAGTTGAAGATACGCCTTACACGACCTATACAATTGGCATTGATACGCGTGAGGTTGTTATTGAAAAAACAAAAGAAGCTGCCGAGTTCAAAATGCTGAAAGTTAAAATGGGTCGCGATAACGATAAAGAGCTGATTGAAACCATTCGTTCGGTTACCGATGTGCCCTTGTGTGTTGATGTAAACCAAGGCTGGACCGATAAACACAGAGCGCTGGATATGATCCACTGGATGGATGAAAAAGGGATTGTATTTGTGGAGCAGCCAATGCCAAAAGAGCAGGTTGACGACATGGCCTGGTTAACAGCTCATAGTCCGCTGCCAACTATTGCCGACGAAGCTTTTCAGCGTATTCACGATATTCCAAAATTCAAAGATGTTTATTCGGGTATAAACATCAAACTGATGAAAAGTACCGGAATGCGCGAAGCCAAAAAAATGGTGGATGTGGCGCGTGCGCTCGATATGAATGTTATGATCGGCTGTATGACTGAGACCTCGTGTGCCATATCTGCAGCCTCGCAATTGTCGCCGCTTTGCGACTGGGCCGATCTTGATGGAGCATTGCTAATTACCAACGATATTTTTGAAGGAATGAAAGTAATTGACGGTAAAGTTACTTTAAATGATCTGCCGGGAATTGGGGTAAGAAAAATCTGATTTTAAGAAATAGAGATAATAAAAAGAGAACCGTTTGTTTTTTGATTGCAAACGGTTCTTTTTTTATGCTGATTAGTCAAGACAGTTGTTGTCTTACTTCTTATAATTGTCCAATACGGCACGAACCGATCCGTGTAAAAGCAAAAGTCGTTCGGCTTCTTCAAACTCGATACCCAGTTCATCAACAATCATTTTCGATCCACGTTCAACCAGCTTTTTATTGGTAAGTTGCATGTCAACCATTTTATTGCCTTTTACACGGCCAAGCTTAATCATCAACGATGTTGTAATCATGTTCAGCACCATTTTCTGAGCGGTCCCTGCTTTCATCCTGGTGCTACCGGTAACAAATTCAGGCCCTACAATTGGTTCGATGGCAATGTTGGCCACCTTGGCTATTTCGGAGTTGGGATTACATGTTATAGAAGCCGTCAGTAAACCGTTGCTGTTACCGTCTTTTAATGCTCCTATTACGTATGGTGTACCTCCTGATGCGGCGATTCCTACAATGGTGTCGCGCTCGTTAATGTGGAACTTCTGCAGGTCTTCCCAGCCTCCGTGAATGTTGTCTTCAGCTGCTTCAACAGCCTTTCGAATGGCGCGGTCGCCACCCGCAATCAGGCCAATAACAACGCCATCGGGCATGCCGTAAGTTGGAGGAATCTCCGATGCGTCGAGAATGCCCAAACGCCCGCTTGTTCCTGCACCCAGATAAAATAACCGGCCTCCGGCCTTTATGCGGTCAACAAGCAGGGTAACCAGTTTTTCAATTTGAGGGATTTCTTTTTGTACGGCAACATGAATTTTTGCATCCTCGTTGTTAATCCCGGTCAGGAGCTCCTTAACCGACATTTGGTCGAGGTTGTCGTATAATGATGATGATTCTGTGATCCTCATTTTCTTATAAATTGGAATGAAACTTTTTAAGTCCGTTAATTGGTTTTTCAATAATATTTCCGATCTCTATCTGTCTGTTAAATGCGACTTCTTTTAGTAAATCTGAATAGTGGTACGCAATGGAACCCACAAAATTTACACTGTGGTTTTTATAGTTGTCATAGCGTTCAATATTTTTGAAAAAGAAATCGGTAAAACTTCTCTTGATGAGATTTTGTACGTAAATGTGGTTTTTGTTTTGCCCAAGAAATGCTGAAAATTTCGCGAGGTAACGACTTGGATATTCCTGCCGATAAACCGAGTTTAAAACATCTGCCAGTTCAAGGTGGAGTTCGCTTTCCATTTTTTGTTTCAAGTCGACCGGAATGGCGCGTTTGAAATAGTCGTTTATAAAAAGTTTCCCCAGATAGGCACCACTGCCTTCGTCTCCTAAAATAAAACCAAGTGTAGGCACTTTGTCAATAATCTCAGTTCCGTTGTATAAACACGAATTTGCCCCGGTTCCCAAAATGCAGGTAATTCCGGTTGAGTTCCCGAGTACCGCACGTGCTGCTCCAAGCATATCGTCTTCAACAAAAACCGAAGCTTGGGTAAAAAGCTTTTGCAAAGCATCCGATACAACATGATCGTTTTTACCTTTTATGCATCCGGCACCGTAGAAAAATACTTCGGAAACAGTTTCTTTATTGATGTTGTTAAATGTGCTTGAAAGCGTTGCAAAAATTTCGTCGCTTTGCTGAAAAAAAGGATTGATTCCCGGTGAGTTTATGCTAAATTCTTTTTCAGGACTAATAAATAACCAATCGGTTTTCGACGAGCCACTGTCTGCAATTACAATCATTCTGAGCGTGTTGGTTTATTTTCAGAAATTTTCAATCGCAAATGTACAAAATCTTTTTGGATTTGTAATATGTAATACAAATTATGCCTACATTTGTTTCCTTAATCTAGTCGGAAAAACTATGAGAAATTTAAACCTGGCTAAATCAAAAATCCTAATTGAAAACAAGAAAAACTATAGTCTCCTGTTTTTCTTGCTCTTTCTTCTTTTAAATATTTCGTCAAGTGCTCAAGAAAAAGAAACCCTGAAAGAGCAACTGAATATCTTGCTGAAGCAAAAAAGCAGTTCCGCCTTTTATTCTGGAGACGAAAACTACCGAAACGGGAAAAAAGTGACGCTCGATACAGCTTATTTTTCATCGGCCAACGATACGCTTTATTTACATTTTAACAAAGCATTGGCAGAAATGCCTTTTCGTGAAAGTAGCCTGGCTGCAGTTTACGATTCAATCCGACAGGTTTTGCCTGACTCGTTGCAGGATATTCCGTTGAATATTCAGGCTTTTGATCTTCCGCTAGAAGAGTTAATCCCCAATTACTATCGAAATAAGATTCCCGTTGATAAGAACAGGTTAACACCAAGTGATAGAAATCGAAAAAATGTGGTAAAAAAGATCCGTTCTTATGAAATTTCGGAAGGTCTTGATGGAGCAAATATTGCGATGTGGAACAGTCATGGTTGGTATTACGAACCTTCCCGCGACCGTTGGGAATGGCAGCGGGCACGCTTGTTTACCAATCTTGAAGATATTTCGCCAAGTTCGTTTGTAATTCCGTTTATTATCCCAATGCTGGAAAATGCCGGGGCCAACGTGTTTAATGCACGCGAGCGCGACTGGCAAGTTAACGAAGTGGTGGTGGACAACGATCGTTCAACCGAAAAAAGTAAATTCAAAAAACCACGAAAGCGTAATGGAGCTGAAAAAGGATTTGCTTATTCTGGATTGATCGAAGGAAACACAAATCCTTTTAAGGAAGGAACTGCAGTAAGTTTTGAAAGCAGAAACAAATCAAATGTTGTCACTTATATTCCCGATTTTCCGGAGGCAGGAGAATATGGAGTTTATGTTTCGTATGCAAAAGGGGACGGACCGGTGACTTATCGCGTAACACATTCAGGAGCTGTAACTGATTTTCAGGTTGACCAAAGAATGGGATATGGCACATGGATTTATCTCGACAAATTTTACTTCAACGCAGGAAAAGATAAAAATGTAGCTAAAGTAGAGCTGATCGCTCCGGAAGGTGAGGGGAAAGCATTCTCTGCTGATGCGGTACGTTTTGGCGGAGGAATGGGGAATATCGTCCGCAATGGAAGACCGGGCGGACTTGCACGTTTTTATGAAGGTGCCCGCTACAACCTGCAATATTCTGGCGCACCCGACACACTGGTGTGGAATCTCTACAACGGCGAAGACGATTACAAAGACGATTATATGAGTCGTGGTGAGTGGGTAGATTGGCTGATGGGAGCGCCGTTTGGCCCAACGAAAAGCCGAATGGCTCCGGGATTGGAAATTCCAATCGATCTGGCTTTTGCGTTTCATACCGACGCCGGAATTCTACCCGATAACAAAATTGTAGGAACGCTTGGAATTTACTCAACCGACAGAGATACTTCCGTTTTTCCAGATGGACAATCGAAATATGCCTCACGCGATTTGACGGATTTAATACAAACTCAAATTGTCAGCGATATAAATGCAGTCTACAAAAGCAACTGGACACGTCGCGGAATGTGGAATTCGCAATACAGCGAAGCTTATCGTCCGCAGGTACCAACGATGCTGCTGGAGTTATTGTCGCATCAAAACCTGGAGGATGCCAAATATGTGCTGAATCCACAATTCCGTTTTGATGTTTCACGTGCCATTTATAAGGGGATGTTACGTTTTGTAACAGCGCAAAACGGGCAGGATTACGTAGTGCAACCTTTGCCGGTTGATCATTTAAATGCCCGCTTTACAAACGAAAATTCAGTGAAATTATCATGGGAACCGGTACTTGACGAATTAGAACCGACCTCAGTTTCTGAAAAATATATGGTGTATAAACGGGTTGGCGACAACGGTTTTGATAATGGAACATTGGTAGATAAACCGGAAATAACAATTGCCGACCTGGAGCCCGGAAAAGTCTATGGATTTCGGGTAACCGCTGTAAATGCCGGTGGCGAGAGTTTCCCGTCTGAAACATTGGCAGTGGGAATTGCCGAAAACAGCAAAGGCGAAGTGATGATCGTAAATGGTTTTGATCGAATTGATGGTCCTGCCATTTTTGAGACCGATTCGCTGGCGGGTGTTTTGCGTTTCCTCGATCATGGAGTGGCATATGGATACGATGTTTCGACTACCGGCGATCAATACGATTTTGAGCGTAAATCGGTTTGGCTCGATGATGATAGTCCGGGTTTTGGCGCAAGTTATGCCGATCTGGAAACGACCATTTTTAGAGGAAATACTTTCGATTTTTCAATGATTCACGGCAAGAGTTTGCTGGCCAATGGTTATAGTTTTGTAACGTCAAGCGATGAGGCTGTAGAGAATGGTTTGACCGATCTGAATAACTATAAATTGGTTGATTTGCTTTATGGCGAAGAAAAACGAACCTATTTGCCCGGTAAAGATTCTGTTCCGTACTTCGAAATCTACACCGAAAAAATGATGAATGCGCTTACTGAATACACAAAAAATGGTGGAAACATTTTTATGTCAGGGGCGTATGTGGGGACCGAGATTCCGAAAGATAAAACGCAAAAACAACGGATTGGTAATCTGTTTGGGTTTAAATGGCGAACAGATCATGCAGTAAAAAGCGGACAGTTTTATTCCGTGAATTCAAATAGTAACTTTACCGGAGCTTTCAACACCGATTACAATTTGGAGCAATACCCAGTTGAAGCGCCGGATGGAATAGAAGCATTTGATAAAAATGGGAAAACAATTTTCCGGTATGGCGAAAATGGAATTAGTGCAGGCGTTTTGTACAAAAGTACCTACAAGTCAGTTGTTTTGGGCTTTCCTTTTGAAAGTGTAAAGGGGCAGGAACAGCGCGATTTGTTGATGCGTGAAATTCTGAAAATGTTAAATGATTAAGAGACTTATACGATAAATAATGACTAAAATTAACTGCTTTGTACCCGCCGCAGCCTGGTCGCAGGTGGCGGAAATGATTGAAGAATTACAGGCCAATCCTTCAGTAAATAAAATATTTTTACCCGAAAATGTAGCCAAAGAAGCCGGCGAAAAGGCAGAAGCTTTTTCGTTTGAATCTCTAACTTCAACGGCAACAGTAAAAAGTATGGCTGCTTTGGCAGAAGACGTGGACTACGTTTTATTGCTGACAAAAGTAACTGCTGTAAAACTGGGACAATTTGCTATCGAGCGATTAGTGGATACTGCTGAATTAACAGGTGCTGTTAAAGTATATTCCGATTATTACGAGGTGAAAGAAGGCAAACTGGCGGCGCATCCAGTAATTGATTATCAGGAAGGCAGTTTACGCGACGACTTTAATTTTGGTCCGCTGGTGTTGTACAAAGCCGATGCATTTAAAACGGCAGTGAAAAACATGACACAGGATTTTGAACATGCAGGAATGTATTACCTGCGTTTAAAAGTGGCTCAGCAGGGCGACTTGTTCCGTATTCCTGAATTTTTATATACCATTGACGAAACTGATAACCGCAAAAGCGGTCAGAAGATATTTGATTATGTAGATCCGAAAAACCGCCAGGTACAGGTGGAAATGGAACAGGCAGCAACCGAACATTCAAAAGATGTGGGAGCCTGGTTAAGTCCTGATTTTACTCCGGTTGAACTGGATGAAAAGGCTTTTGCAAAAAAAGCGTCAGTAATTATTCCGGTGCGAAACCGCGAAAAAACTATTGCCGATGCTATGGAGTCGGTGCTGATGCAAAAAACGAATTTCGATTTTAACCTGATCGTTATCGACAATCACTCAACTGACAAAACCACTTCAATCATCAAATCTTTTGCAAAAAAAGATATGCGTGTTGTTCATATTATTCCGGTTCGACAAGATCTTGGAATTGGCGGGTGCTGGAACCTTGGGGTGCATGATTCGCGTTGTGGAATGATTGCCATGCAGCTCGACAGCGACGACATTTACAAAGACGAAAATACGCTGCAAAAAGTAGTTGATGTTTTCGAAGCAGAAAAATGTGCGATGGTTGTTGGAACTTACCAGTTGGTGAATTTCGATTTGGAAGAGATACCTCCTGGAATTATCGACCACAAAGAATGGACACCCGACAACGGGAAAAACAATGCATTACGAATTAACGGTTTGGGGGCTCCACGTGCTTTTTATACGCCGGTATTACGCGAGGTGAAAATTCCGAATACCAGTTACGGCGAAGATTATGCCGTTGGTTTGGCTATTTCAAGAGATTACCAGATTGGCCGTATTTACGACAATTTATACCTGTGCCGACGTTGGGATGATAACTCGGATGCAGCTTTGGATATTGAAAAAATGAATGCACACAATACATACAAAGACAGGATTCGTACTATCGAATTAAAGGCACGCCAAAGAAAGAACAGAGGGTGAAACTATGCTTCGACTTCGCTCAGCATGACCGTGACATTGTTGTCACAGTGAGCGTAGTCGAACTGTAATGTGATATAAACAAACTTTATGAATTCAATTTCAACAGAAATAAAACAACTGCTTACCGATCAGAAAAATGAATGGGAATTGGCTGGGAAGAATTTTTCCGGGCTGGAGAATGTGCAGGTGCGCGAATTTCAGTTTGACGGATTTACGGTAAAAGTTCAGTTTAATCCCGGACGAATTGTTTCGTCGGCAGCCAAAGTGGATAAAAAGTCGATTGAAGCGCGCCCGTGTTTTTTGTGTGAATCAAATCGACCGGCAGAACAGCGGGGAGTGACTTTTGGTGATTATGAGGTGTTGGTAAATCCATTCCCGATATTTCCGGAGCATTATACGATTCCAGCTTTTGCGCACACGCCGCAGCAGATTAAAGGAAACTTTGAAAGTATGCTCGATTTGGCACAGGCGATGGAAGGTTTTACCCTGTTTTATAACGGACCAAAATGTGGCGCTTCTGCACCCGATCATTTTCATTTTCAGGCCGGTAATACAGGTTTTATGCCGTTAGATACCGAGCTGGAAACAATGACAGAAAAATATGCGGAACAGTGGTTTAAAGATGATGTAAACTACTATGTCATAAAAGATGGAATTCGCAATTTCTTTGTCTTGGAATCAGCAGACAGCAAAGCTTTGGGAAATGCTTTTGACGGAATTTACTCCATGCTTGACGTTTCGTCAGATGACGATGAACCGATGCTGAATATACTTACACGCTATAAAGATGGTGGCTGGAGAATCCTTGTTTTTCCACGTGCATTACATCGTCCGTCGCAGTATTTTGCAGAAGGAGAGGAGAATATTTTAATCAGTCCGGCTTCGGTTGACATGGGCGGCGTACTGATTACTCCCCGGGAAAAAGATTTTTTGAAGATCAGCAAAACAGATATAGAAAGTATAATGAGGCAGGTTTTATTGCCTGAAGACCAATTTGATAAACTAACCAGAAAACTTAAACAATGAGCAGTCCGAATATTCATGTGGGCATAATGAGTGTCGATCAGATCGAATTCAGTTTTGGCGGAGAATACCAGCTTTTGGGAACAGATCATATTTTTTCGGGAGCCGGAAAGGTTTGTATTAAAAATGACAATTTACAGCTCGAAGGCACGACTATCAGTCTGGAAAAACTGTATTTCGTACCGCTGGAGAAGAGGAAATCAGAGTTCGAATTAAAGGATGTAACCATCGGTGTAAATTTCCACTGGGAGCAGAAGGAGAACCAGAAATTTCAGGGAGCTTTGAAATTTATCATCGAAGAAGGACAAATTACCGCTGTAAATATTCTGTCAATTGAAGATTACCTGATCAGTGTTATTTCGTCGGAAATGAGTGCTAAAAGTTCGCTCGATCTGCTGAAAGCGCACGCCATTATTTCACGCAGTTGGTTGATTGCGCAAACCGAAAAACAGGATAAGCTGACCGAGGCCGCAGAATCATACGAAAGCACTTTTAAGTCTGACGATGAGTATATTAAATGGTACGATCGTGAAGATCACACGAATTTTCATGTTTGTGCCGACGATCATTGCCAGCGCTACCAGGGAACTACACGATCGCATAATCCAAATGTGGTAAAGGCGGTAAATGAAACCGCTGGCTTGGTGCTTTCTTACAAGGGTGTTATTTGCGATGCTCGTTTCTCAAAATGTTGCGGGGGAATTGCCGAGCTTTTCGAAAATTGCTGGGAGCCTGTTAATCATCCGTATTTAACTGCGGTGATTGATAATCCTGCTGCACCAAAAGGATTTGAAACCGATCTTACAGTTGAGGAAAATGCCGTTCCGTGGTTGAAAAATGCGCCGGAAGCCTTTTGTAATACCGACGATGAAGAGGTGCTGAAACAGGTGCTGAACGAGTACGACTGGACTGCCAAAGATTTTTATCGCTGGACCGTTGAATACAAACAAGATGAACTTTCTGCATTGATTTTGAAACGTTCGGGACATGATTTTGGAAAAATTCTGGATATGATTCCAATTGAACGTGGCGTTTCAGGGCGATTGATAAAACTAAAAATAGTTGGCTCGAAAAAGACTTTAATCGTTGGAAAAGAATTGGAAATCCGCAGGTGGCTGAGCGAATCGCATTTATACAGCTCTGCATTCCTGGTTGAAAAAGAGGATGTTGTTGACGGTGTTCCCGGTAAAATTATTTTACGCGGAGGTGGTTGGGGACACGGAGTTGGTCTTTGCCAGATCGGTGCGGCTGTAATGGGGCACAAAGGCTATAAATACGATGAAATTCTGAATCATTATTTTAAAAATATAACTTTGGAAAAAAGGTATTAACGGTTCGACTACGCTCATCGTGACATCAAGCTGAGTTATGTCGTTCCTGTCATGCTGAGCGAAGTCGAAGTATATCTCAAAGAATCATAAATAACAACTATGTCAGCTAAATCAACTAACCGCAATCCCTGGTTTTGGATTCCCACACTTTATTTTGCCGAAGGTTTACCCTACGTAATTGTAATGACACTCTCGGTGATCATGTACAAACGCCTGGGTATATCAAATACTGATATTGCTTTATACACTAGCTGGTTGTATTTGCCGTGGGTGATTAAACCACTGTGGAGCCCAATTGTGGATTTGCTGAAAACCAAACGATTCTGGATCGTGATCATGCAGCTGGTGGTTGGCGTAGGTTTAGCCGGAGTGGCGTTTACTATTCCTGTAAGTAATTTCTTTCAGTACACGCTGGCATTTTTTTGGTTAGTGGCGTTTAGCTCGGCAACACACGATATTGCCGCCGACGGATTTTATATGCTGGGATTGTCGCAAGGCGATCAGTCGTTTTTTGTGGGAATCAGAAGTACCTTTTATCGTTTTGCCATGCTTACGGGGCAGGGGCTTTTGGTAATTATTGCAGGTGCTTTGGAAACCGCAACAGGTTTGGAACCACTCGAAGTAAATGTTACTGCCCAGAATATTCAGGTTCAGGAAATTTCGTTTAATCCTGAAAGTTACCATCAGTTGCAAGAAGCCGGTGACATTTATTTTGTTTCGGAGAAGGATGTGAAAGTACCCATTGGTCTGGTGACAAAGGATCAGGCGGCTGAGCTAAAAAGGAGTGTGGACGAATGGAACATAGAGAATAACTTTTATGCCGTCGAAACTCCCATTGCCAGCAAAGATGCCGGTTGGTGGACACGAAAAGTGTCAACGCCTTTAAAAGAAACACTAAAAGAAAAATTCAATAAAGAAACGGTTGACCTGAGTTCCGAGGTTGGTAACCTGGCCATTATTCCAATTCAGCTTTCAACCCAACCTGAAGCCGGCGAAGAGGTGGTGTTGAATTTCGGTTACGAAAAAGGCGATGCCAGTATAAAACTGGTGCAAACATATCGTTATGTGTTTAACGAAACGAACTGGAATAAACCTGCATTTGCTGTTGTTCAGCTCGATCCGAAATTAAAAAAGGCCACTCAAACAACTTTTGTTGGTCGTTCGGGAAATATAAAATTTGCATGGTCGGTGGTTTTGGCTTGTATTGCCGTGCTGTTTGCTGCTTTTTCTCTCTATCACCGTTTTGCTTTGCCATATCCGGCAAGTGATGTCGCCAACAAAACCGAAGGTAAAAGTGTATTGGGCGAGTTTTTCGAAACCTTCGCAGCCTTTTTTCGCAAAAAGGAAATTGTGTCGATTATGTTGTTCCTGTTGTTATACCGATTGGCCGAATCGCAACTCGTGAAAATGGCCTCGCCGTTTTTGTTAGATGCCCGTGAAGCCGGAGGATTGGGAATTACAACCGGTGATTTGGGATTGGTGTACGGAACCGCCGGAATGATTGCATTAACAATTGGAGGAATTTTAGGTGGTATAGTAGCCTCGCGCAAAGGACTAAAACACTGGCTGTGGTGGATGGCGTTGGCCATAAACCTGCCAAACCTTTGTTATTTGCTGCTGTCGTTGTTTAACCCAACATCGTTGTGGTGGATTTCGGCTGCCGTGGTTATTGAACAGTTTGGCTACGGTTTTGGATTTACGGCATATATGCTCTTTTCTATTTACGTTTCGGAAGGAAAACACAAAACTGCACACTACGCCATTACCACCGGTTTTATGGCGCTGGGAATGATGATTCCGGGCATGTTAAGTGGCTGGTTGCAGGAAATAATTGGTTACCAGAGTTTCTTTGTTTGGGTGATGATCTGTACCATCCCAATCTTTTTGGTGTTGCCGTTTATAAAAGTTGATCCGAATTTTGGGATTAAACAGAGGGAATAATTTTTGGTTTCTGTCTAAGCGCTAAGAGCATAGATTACAGTAATAAAAGGATGCCATCTTTCTGAGTTTTTTCTTTGAGAGATGGCATCCTTTCTTTCTCACAAAATACATAAAGCTGCACCGTAAATCTTGAAACTTTGTCAGCCCCAAATACCCGTTTTACGACAAATCCGCCGATAACAATTCTTGGAAAGCTTTTTGATAAACTTTTGTCTTTGTAACTTTGATAAGCTATGAACGACAAAGACCTTAAAATAAAATACGATAGTATCTGCAACCATTTGGCTGAGCGGAAATTAAAACCTGCCTTCGATCTGCTGGAAAACCTTATTCGCGAAAGCGGTTTGCTTATTCACCTCGATGAATGGCGCAACCTGGAGCAGAACTACAGCTACATGTTAAAATATACGGTTGAAGGAATTCAGGATCCCGAGCGGCAAAAGGTATATCAGAAGCTAATCGTATCGGTTTTTGAGTTGAACGACAAAATCTATGATGAGCTAAGGCTGAAAATGTCATCGTCGGTTACTTACGAGAAAAAGCGCGGATATCAGCCCGAAAAAATAAATTTCACCACACTTTTGGACGAACTGGAAGATTTTTACCTGCAGGAACAACTGGTACAGCTGGTTGACGATGCCGAGGTGCAACAATCGTCGAAGCGGATAAAAGCCCGCGATCACCAACAGAAGGTAGTTTCATTGTTTTATTTTATTTGGTTTCAGAATGAATTGAACGATGAGCACCGTGTTTTTCTAAAGGCCTTTTTTAACAGTGAGCTGATAGAGAAATCGTATAAGTCGTTTATAATTTCGGCTGTGCTGATGAGTTTACTGCGTTATTTTGATGAGGCCAAGTTTTCGATCCTTTTTGATGCCTACGAGCTCGGGGAGGCAGATGTAAATCAGCGGGCTCTTGTCGGTTTGCTCATCGGTTTTTATCGTTACGACAGTCGTTTGCCGTATTATCCGGCGATAATAGGCCGCCTGAAACTGCTGAACGAAAATCCCGAATTCAAACAAAATATCGAGCAAATTATTATTCAGCTGATCAGAAGTAAGGAGACCGAAAAGATTCAGAAGAAGATTACTGACGAGATCATGCCTGAGATGATAAAGATTAGTCCGAATTTAAAGGACAAAATCAATCTCGACAGTTTGATGGACAATGCACTTGGCGACGACGAAAATCCTGAATGGGAAAAGATTTTTGAGGATTCGCCGGGATTGATGAATAAAATGGAAGAGTTTTCGGAGCTTCAGATGGAAGGAGCCGATGTGTTTATGAGCTCGTTTGCCATGCTGAAAATGTTCCCGTTTTTTAGCGAATTTGCCAACTGGTTTATGCCGTTCTTCCCAAAAAATCCGGAGATCGATTTTGTGGTAAATCGTAACGATAGTATTAACGAACGTTTTATAAATGTGATTGCGCAGGCACCGGTCTTATGCAACTCCGATAAATATTCGTTCTGCTTCAGTCTGCAAAATATTCCGGCTGAAAACCGCGAATTTATGGCCGAAGGATTAAATGCCGAAATGCAGCAGTTTGAGGAGATGAAAAACGACGAAAAGCTGACTGAACCCGGGAAAATGGCCGGGTATGTATCAAATCTTTACATCCAGGATTTGTACCGCTTTTTCAAGTTGCATCCGCGTAAAAACGATTTTGAAGATATTTTTAACTGGCGTTTCGACTTCCATAACCAGCAAACACTTGGCGAAATTCTGAAAGAAGAAACAACCATTGTGCGGAATATTGCTGAATACTATTTTTCGAAGAATTATTACAACGAAGCCGCCGAAGTTTTTAATTACCTGCTCAATGAGGAGAAAAGCGGGGAGTTGTATCAAAAACTGGGTTACTGTTATCAAAAGCTGGGCGATTTCGAACAGGCTTTAAAAGCTTATAAAAGTGCCGAGCTCTTTGAGCTGAATAAAAAGTGGAACCTGAATAAGATTGCATTGTGTTACCGTAATTTAAAACAGCCGCAAGAAGCCCTGGCTTATTACCGCGAGGTGGAACTGCTGGATGAAGATAATTTAAATGTTCAGCTGAATATTGGCCACTGTTTGCTTGAATTGGAGCGTTTTGAAGAGGCGTTGAAAACTTACTTTAAGGTGGAGTACCTGATGCCGGATAACAAAAAGGTGTGGAAACCAATTGGCTGGTGTTCGTTGATTGCAGGTAAGTTTGAGCAGGCAGAGAAATATTTTAAAAAGCTTATTGATGATGCTCCGAATAAACACGACCTGATGAATATGGGGCACGTGCAATGGTGTTTGGGAAAACGCAAAGAGGCGTTGGATTATTACAAACAATCAATCGTTAAAACCGAATTTACCGAGCGTGAGTTTTTCGAGGTTTTTCACGAAGATCTACATTATTTAATCGGATTGGGAATTGACAAAGATGATGTGCCAATCATGCTCGATCAGCTGCGTTATTTTGTGGAAGAATAAGCAAAAAGAATCTTTTAATCCTTTCCTGTTTATCTCCCAATCTGTTAATACATCTGTGTGTTTTCCATTGACTGTTCTTTGCGAAAACGCTCCGAATGCCTTTGCTATATTATTTAGGAAATAGATTGCGAATAACTTCTGACTCGTTAGTTAGCAATTATTTAACCATAAAATTTGTTGACAAATACACAATTTTCCTGTAAATTTATAGAACTAAGCATTGTTATAAATCATAATAAACTTGAATGCTATGGGAAGTAAACTACTGCTTTTTGTTTTCATCCTTCTCGCGCTGATTTTCCTGGGATTATTATTAAAAAATAAGAATGTAAAATCAAGTTTTTTAAAAACGCTGATTTATGCTGTTCTGTTAGCTGTTATTATTGGAGCCGGAGGATTTTTAGGCTTAAAAAGTCTTATCGATATAAGTTATAATCTTACCTATATTTTACTCGGGATCTGGATGCTGGTATTGGGCGTTACCAATGTTTTTATACTCAAAAACATCATGGCGTGGTGCGACCAAAAGTCTTTCGGAACCGAGTTGATGTTTACTTTTTTTACCGCTATTTTAGGAGGAATTGTCCTACAATTGGTATTTGTCTTAACAGATTTTAAATTCTTTGCCGGAGTGTATCTTATCACATTGTTTCTGTTTGTATTGCCCTATGTTTTTTACGGAAGTGTTCTGCGTTATATGGCGATTCCTGTAAAGATACTTCGGAAATGGTATTATCCGGTTGATAAACATATCGAAGATCCATCGGACAGGGAAATGGAAATGCCGCTGGTAGTGGGATTCGAGTTTAAGAAAAAACACGACGATGTTGGAATGACCAGTTTCAGGGCAAAAGCACCGAAAGAAATGATTTTTGGTAAACTATTCTACTATTTTATAAATGATTACAACCACCGAAATCCGGATGAAAAAATCGAGTTTCTGAACGAAAAAGAAAAACCCTGGGGATGGATTTTTTACATAAAACCTTCATGGTTTAGCAAAATCAGGTACATCGATCCGGAAGAGACAAACAGCTTTAATCTCATTAAAGAAAATTCAGTTATTGTCTGCAAACGCTTAATTGAGAAATAAAATGAATACCACAAAACACCACTTTCCGGTCAACTGGATTGACGGGATGAAAATAAACAAAGATCATTTTATTGCTACTGATTTAAACATTAGCCAGCAAGCGGTAAATACCTATCTGGCCTTTGTTAATCCCTTTAATTACGGATTGCTCCTGCAAAATAATTTAAGCCTTAACGAAGCTAATATTGTGCTCGATATTGATGCGCAGGGTGTGCTTCACGCCAAAGTAATTAATTGTAGCGCTGTTACACGCGGCGGTTTCCGAATCGATATTAAAAACAACTACTTTTCAGTCCGGGAACTAGAGGTGAGTATTCCGCAGGTTCGTGTTGAAAAAGAGCCGATGAATGGCGAAGAACATTACATTGCATTAATGGTTAATCCGTTTCAGCGTACACCTTTTGGTATTCCCGACGAAGCCGAAACACCTCCACGAATGCCGTCTGTTTTACCACTTTATAGCTTGTCGTTGCATCCGGTTTCGCAAATCGACAGTGTTCGAACCGGTAACGCACTGGTAATTGGTAAAGTAGTTTATAAAGGCGACAAAGCCGAATTGGACGAAGATTATATACCACCTTGCCAAACCATTTACAGTCACCCAAAACTGGCAGAGTACCACGCACAATTGCTAAAAGTTATCGGCCAGATTGAGATTGATATCGTAAGTATCTTGAAGCGTATAGAAGACAAACGGCAAGCAACATCGATTGCCGAAACCGTTGCCGACGTTGCCAATGCATTGCTTTTGTTTTTAGACGTGAATGTTATTGAGTTCCGAAATATGGCCAGGTATTATCCGCCGGTATTTATTTTCGAGCAAATGGCTGCGATGGCGCGAAATTTAAATAACTCGATTAACAAACAATCGACTGCCAACCGCGAGGAACTGCTGAATTACATTCAGGACTGGAGTAACTTGAAACAGGGAGAATTTGAGGAAATGCTGAGTAAGGCGATTGAGTATCATTATGATCATGATGATATCAACGCATCGATTAACCGTTTGGCGCCTTTTGTAAATGCGATTTCTAAGATTTGCGGAACACTGAGCAATCTCGATTTTATTGGCAAGAAAAAAGACCGTCAGATATTTGTAAAAGAACAAAAAGAAAAACCCGGATCAAGCTTCCTGGTTGATTAAAATTAAAACATATTGCTATGGATCCACTAAATAAACAAGAACGAACACAAGCCGTTTTAAAAATGTTGCTATTTTTTGTTTTGGCTGTAATTATCGTTGCAATTCCTATGTATTACGCTTTTAGGATGCCGGAGTTAGAATCCGAATGGAATAGCGAACAGTACGAAGATGCACTAAAAAAACTGGCTGAAAATGAAACTTTCGAACGTGAGTTTCTGCGAAAAACTGATTCGGCAATAGCTTTGTTTACAGCTTTCCAAATCGAAGAAGATGAGGTAGCCCGCGATAAAATCCAACTGCGTTACTCAAACGCTACCAACCAAATGGAAGATTATCTGCAAAAAATTGAAGAAGACAGTGTGCGTGCCGACCTTTACGACAATATCATTTATACGTTCAATAACTTGTTTAGTGCCTGGAACGAAAAGGTTGAACTCGAGAAGGAAATGAATAAGAGCCAAAGTAAACAACAAGAGTTAAAGGAAAAGATAACGGAGCATTCGCAAAAAATTGAAGAGGAAGAAGCAAAATCATTACAGGAAAAGGAAATTGACCTGATACAAAAGGCACTTGATAAATACAATGGAAGTAAACGTTTGGCTGCGCAGGACCTTGGAACTACCGAGCGAAAACTGCGGAAACGAATGAAAGAGTTGGGGATGATCGATTAGCCGGTTTCTCACCCGCTTAAACACCACTCAATCTCAATTCATGACAGATCATGATGAAATAATAAACGTCGTTAAAACCATTTACGAAGATATTCGGGCAGAGGCGGTGATGGCTGAATTGCTTGAAAACGGCATCTCGTCCGAAGATTTTATTGTAAGGCCAAAAGGTTTGTTTAAAAGACGTTATTCGCGCGATATTGATCGTGTTGATGATTGTGATCTGGCCAACTACCAAAAGGTGATGGAGCTGTATTTAAACCGAGACGGTTTATACGACTCATTACCGCAAGGTTTGTTTCATAAAAAAACAGGAAATGAGCTAGACAAAGAACGCAAGTTTTCGGAAGATTCGGTAGAGTTAAAAAAAGAAGAAAACGAGGCACGCCTGTTTTTCCTGCCATTCGAGAACGAACTGTTTTTTCAGCGCGTTCAACTCGAGCTGGAAGAACGTAATATACTGAGCCGTTTTAGCGAGAAGATCTTTAACGATATTTATCCCGAGTTGTGGAACCTGCATCGTTCGATTAACCGGGAATACGTTTACCGAATGGTACTTTTTCTCCATCTGGCACACAAAATCGCAGGTAATTTATTGCTAACGGCAAAATGTCTGGAGGCTGTAATAGGAGAGAAGGTTGAAGTGGAAAGAGGAAGCTTGACAACTAATTCTTCAACATCCGGAACCGACGTGATAAACAGCTCGCCATTAGGTGCCTGTAAACTTGGCGTAAATCTGGTAACCGGATTTCAGCCGGGAAACCGTCAGTTTTGCATCGGATTTAAAATAGGACCGCTTACCAGTATTCAGCCAAAGGAATTTTTAAAAGATGCGCCAATGTCGCGGTTTCTGGAATGTTTTTACAACTACTTTGTACCGGTAGAATTTAATGTTTCAACCAGTATTATTGTAGATACCAGTAAACAGAATTTCGAGCTGAAAGAACAAGAATCGGGGCCGGTGTTGGGTTACGAAACAGCAATTTAAACAGTATCGTATGATTTCGGAATATTACACATTGCCATTAAAACCTGGACTTTTAATCCAAAAAAGAGATCATAAAAAATGTTCGCTGTTGGAATCGGTATCGGGAATGATGCATTTAATTGCTGTAACCTACTTTGGAGAGTGTAAACACGATCAGTCGTTTGGTTGTGAAATTTGGGAGCATGATTTTGAGAACATCAGTAATCCACAACAATATCGCGAGAAACTAATCCGGTCAGTTCAGAAAACCATTGAAACACAGGAAAAAAGGTTAAGCGATGTGTTGGTTGATATTCAAATCGAACAAATTGATTACCGCTTGATTCAGCGCAGGATCAAAAGCAGAATAAGTTTAAGGGTAAACGGTAGGTTGCGTGCAACAAACGAACCGTTTTCGCATTTCGATCAGTTTTTTATCGGACCATTATCTTATTTCTAAATTATGCAAGAATCGAAAGAAAAAATAAGTAGCAGGATGCTCAAAAATGCATCCCGAATCTGGGGCTTTCAGGATACGCAATCCGAAAGTGCTTTTGATCCGGTAGTTGGACTAATTCTTGGTGCACTGGCTAACGAACTGGCCAAAATATCTACTGACATTCATACGGTTGAATCGAGAATATTGGAAAAGCTGGTTGAACTGCTCACGCCGGGACCAATAGCCGGTCCGTCTCCGGCTCACTCCATTGTGCAGGCACGTTCGTACGAGGCCGATCAATACATCGACCAGAACTATCAGTTTTATCTGAATAAACGATATGCTTTGCGCGGAGAGCACAAGACCAATGAAAAACCCGTATTTTTCTCGCCAACGGGGCGCTTCCGGGTTTTCGACGGCCAGGTAAAATACCTCGTTTCGGCTGCAAAAATGTATCAGTTTAACGAACGCCTTGAAAAGGAGGTGGTGGCAATGGCTAACCAGGCAAATGCTCTTAAGGTTTCAGAATTTTGGCTGGGAGTGGAGTTAAATTCAGCACTGGAATCGCTTGAAGATCTTTCCCTGTTTTTTGATTTGAGAAATGAGGTGTACAAAAGGAGTTTTTACGAATCGGTATCAAAGGCAAACTGGAGTATAAACGGAAAAACAATTCCTTTTAAACAGGGCATGCCAATCCAGAATTCGGAGGCCGATACTTTGAGTAATTTGTTGCTAATGGAGCAGGATGTAAGTACAAAAACCATAAAACATATCAGCCGCTATTACCACAAACAATTTCAAACCATTAATGGCCCTGTATTAAATCAGTTTAAAAAATATGAGTATGGTGTGCCTGATGAGTTTTATAATTGGTTTAATAACAGTGTTGTACAAAAAATGGATAACGATTTGTTATGGTTTAAAGTGGAATTTCCTCAGGTTTTGCCTGCCGATGTTGTTGATGATCTGTTTTGTGCAATCAACTGTTTCCCGGTGCTAAACCGTCATTTGGAGGAGTTTACACAATCGGCCCGTAACTACATTAATATTCTGCCCTTGTTAACCGACGACGTGTTTTTCGATATCAAGGCAGTTTCGAGCAGCAATGGCAGACAGTTTACCCGAAAATCCTTTTCAGGAATAAACGATATTGAAGAGGAAACTTATATCCTTAGAAATGGGGGAGTTGGCAGGTTCGACTCTCGCGATGCTGCTGAAGTAATTAATTATTTGCTTGAACTACTTCGCGATGAAAGTGCAGCCTTCTCAATAATTGGAGCTGACATGATCACTACAGAACTGAAAGAACTGAGCCAAACCATAACTCGTCTTGAAAGCCGCCTGAAGGAAAGCCAGGTTTTAAAACGAAATATTCCTTATCTGTTACTAAAATCAGTTGCAGAAGATGATACAATATTTGTGGAATTCTGGACGACGAATGGCAGCTTTGCCAACAAAATAAAAGCTGGTGAATATTTGTTCGTTTATGATGGTGGAGGATTGTCGCCCGATTCGCTTGTGCTGGTAACTCCAACGGTTGGCGGTCGCGAAAGTCTTGATGCGGAAGACCGGATCCACGCCTATCGGAAGGCCGTTCTTTCGCATGGCCGGATTGTGACAAAAGAAGATATCAGGGCATTGTGTTACGAGCATTTTGGCAAGGAGATAAAGCATGTTGAAATAAAAAAAGGTTTGGAAACCGGTCAGGGAACTCAAAGCGGTTTTTCCCAAACCCTGGATATTTTTGTTACTCTCGTTGCGACTTCAGAAGAGTATGCACAGGAAGATCTTGAATTTATGCGAAAAGATTTTCTCCTGAAACTGGAAGAGCAGTCGGCGAATGTTTTGCCTTATCGTTGTTTTATCAATCGTTAAGTTCTAATTAATCAGGTTGTGTTTGTAACTAATTTATAATCTTTGTTTTAAGATGTGTATTGTTGCCCGAAAAAGTTGATTATTGGTGCTGCTTTTTGTAACTTGTATAGGCTAAATGCAAGACCGTTAACCAATGAAACATATTATTCTTTTCTTGCTTATATCGGGCCTCATAGTAGCCTGTTCAACATCGCAAAAAACTACTCAAAACGATCAGGAAAACTTGTCATCTGAATATACATCAGAACCCGCTTTAAGTGCCGACATGGAAAATCAGGAACCTGAAGAAAGTTTGGAACCAATTATTCATGTGGTGGAAAAAGGAGAAAGCCTTTGGGTGATCGCTCAAAAATATGGTGTAACAGTACAAGACCTAGTTGAAGCCAACAATATTGAGGACCGGAGTCTGATTAAGGTTGGACAGAAGTTGATGATACCAAAGAAAAGTCGTAATTAAATAGTAATTCACAATTAAAACATACAACTATGAGCTTACAATATGAATCTAATATGACAAAGTATGCCAATGTCGTCTCGAAGTTATGGAAGAATTGGAGGAGTTCTAGTACTAATCAATTGGTTAATGAAGCATTGAAAGCAGTAAAGAGTTGTACCACGTTTATGCCTCCTATAGATTATCGAGCCTATTCCAAGGCCAATTTTGGAGATTTTGGCGTGCATTATCCCGGTTTATGGAGAATAGAAATAAACAGATACCATGCCCAATTTGATAATATAACTTTGGAGTATTTTATTGAGTGGGCCTTAACTCCTTATCATGAAAGTCGGCACGCAGAACAAACATATAGAATTGCTCAGGGAGTGTTGTCAAATGAAATTAAATTTCCAACAAAGGATCTGGCAAATAAGATTCAACTTGCTATGAAAGGAAGATCGCCAAAAGAAATAAGACAAGCTTATGAGACTGGCAATCCTTTCGAAGTAATTGATTCAGGATCAAGACAGGCTATTGTAAAAAGTTGGTTAAATATTCCTACAAAGGTTATCGTTCACGCTGATACTCACAGAAGTTATTTTAAAAATTTTATCTCATCTACACCTCCATTGTGGATGGATAAAAGAAGTGGAACCTTAAAGAATGCAGTAATAGACTGGATGAAAATATCATACGACAGATACTTAGGGGAGATCGATCGCAAAGCACAAGGATTTGTTGGAGAAAAAACAAAAACCAGGGGATTTGCTAGAATGTATATGTCTTTACCAGAAGAAAAAGATGCGTACGGAATAGAGAAACAAATTAAATTAAAGATATTGAATAATCTAGGAAAGTCATTTCCAGCAGATGAAAATGTCACACCACCATAAATGATCCAGGCATTTCTATTATCCAATCAAAACCGTGGGCCAGCCAACAACAATAGTACCGCCATGAGCCGTAGAATCGCCCATTCGTGCAGCGGGTCGTCCGCTAATTAGTACGGTTGCCGAGCCTTTCGCTATTGCATCGGGCGGGCCAACACAGATGCAGGTATCGCCAACTACGGCAGCAGGTAATCCTCCTATCAATACATTAGGAATTCCCGGTCCGGCAATTGGGCCACCAATATGTGGTATTGGCGATGGAAATGCCGGTGTTTGCATCGGGCACGTGTGCATATCTGTAAGTCGTGCTGCTGGTTGTCCCATAGTTAATTTATTTTTACAAGTGCTCCCTGAATGGTTGTTGTTGCTCCTTTTAATTCAGCCGAAACTCCTCCGGAAACAGAGGCACTAGTGCCGGCAGTAATGCCTGCGCTGGTAGCTGCATTAAGGGTGTAGGCTCCTCCGGAGGTAACTTGTGTTGCTCCTCCCGACATCGTAGTTAAACCTTCTCCTGCTGTAATATCAATTCCCGAGCCGGCGGTGATTGAGATCGATCCTGTTGTTTGAATAACAAGATCTTTGCTGCTATTCATTGAAATCCCTTTTGTTGAAAGTTCAAACTTATTTTTATTCTCGTCTTCAACAATTACTGATTTTTGCTGATCGCTTAAAATAATTTGCTTTTTATCGGGAGTTTGGATGGTCATTGTTCCCGATTCTTCGTTGAATTGAATGCTTAAGCCGTTAAATATTAGTCCTTTAATATTGTTAGCGCGTTGCGGGAAAACATCTCCGGGTTTTCCGTTACCATTGTAAACGCTGCCAATAACAAAAGGTCTTTCGGGGTTGTTTCCCTCGAAACCAACCAAAACCTCGTCGCCAATATCCGGTGTAAAATAAACGCCACGTCCAACGCCCGAATGCAGGTTAGTTACCCTAATCCACGGTCCTTGATCTCCACTTTTTTCCCACAAAAAACGAACCCGTATTCTTCCCAGTTTTTCAGGATCTCTGTTGTCGGTAACCATTGCAGTTTGTGGTTCGCAATTTACTTTGACCTCAGGATTTGTATAATCCGGTATTGTCGTTTTGGCCGATACACCTTGAAACTCGTTTTTGTATGAACCAAGATTGTCGCAATAATGCTTGAGCTCTGTAATAATATATTCTCCGTAATCCGTTTCGCCGGTTTTTAACACCTTTAGAGCCTTGATTTTAACTTTACCACCTAATTTTACCAAAGGATTTAGGCTGCTACCCTGAACAGTTGACATTCCGGCAGCCTGTGCACCTTCTTTTAACTCAGCCATCTCGGTGAGATGTCGGGCATAGTTATCTTTCGAAACATTAACGTTGTTGACAAATGATTGCGGTTGGAAAATCGCATGTTTTGCTGATTTGTCGAAAGCTAATGCTCCAATCTCATTTTGTTGAGTCCTTCCTTTTGATTTGGTGGCTTGGTTTTCGATTGTTTCGTTATTTATGTAATCAAAAAAACTGTATTTAAAATTAAGTGGTTTTAAATTGATCTTGAAATCAAAACTGGTTTGATCCAAGCCCAAAACCAGTTCGGTAGCCGCTGTTGAATTTAGTTGGCCAAAATGCAATTCAGTGCCATCGTAAAACATCCATTCTCCATAACGTGTTGCCAAACGACGGAGAAATTGGTAGCAACTTTCATTATACTGCACTGTATATTCAAAAGTGGTATTACTTCGAGGATTTACATTGCATTTTAGCAAATCGCGGGGATACGGACTTAATACCTCATTAACGATTTGATCCAGGTTCCTGAATACAAACGATCTGCAGCCAGGAATGTCTTCAAGCAAAAATTCAGGACTTGATCCTGAAAGTATAATGTTCTCGTTATCAAGATAGGATACTTTTAATCCCTGAACATCGGTTATCAATCCTTTAAAAACAATTCTGCCGGCTTCGCTGCCATCTCCTTTTTGACTGACATCGATATTTATCACGATTGCAGAGCCTATAAAACTCGTTGAATTATTGAGAATAAATCCGTCAACTTCTTCCAGAGCATCAAGCCGGGTTACCACCTTGAATTTGTTCATTCCGTATATGCTCTGGGTCAGTTCAAGCGAAGTGTAGTCTTCCAGCTCAACTCCTTCAATTTCTATTTTTACTCCTGATGCGAGAGCCATTTTTTACACTTTTAGCTGTTTATACATTTCTGAATCCGGTCCACGAATTCTCCATTTGTTCACCCGCAATTGTCATTTTTTGCGCGGAGATCGTAATCCTGATATTAACGCTGGTAACTTCTTTAAATACTTCTTTGTAGTAGATGAGGTAAGCGTTTTCGAATTCGATGGTTTTAATCGATTTGCCTTCGGGTAAACCAATAAAAATAATTTTCCCGTTTTTTACTACGTTATGAAACATCCAGTGCAAAAGTTCACCATCGTTTTCGATATCCAGTAAAATATTGATTTTTCCGCCCTTCATTCTGCCGCAAATTTGCCCGGTTGTGGTGTCGACATCCTGTGCAAATTCAAAATCACTTTCAATCACACGAATTCCCTTTTGCTCTTTGCGGTGTCCTGAAATATGTAAACGGGCTGATAATGACATAACACTTTTTATTTAAAGGGTTTATATAAAATCAGAAAGCAGAATGGTGCGGTTTTACGAACTCCATTCGTTTATGATTTCACCATTGCCCATTGTAATTATTTGGGCTACCAATGTTATTGAAGTAACCATTGCCCCTGATCCTCCTGAGTGGTCGAAGGTTTCGCTAAACGACGAAATAAAAGCATTGTTGAAACTTAATTCTCTCATCGTTGCTTCTTCGTTGCGTTTAATGTAGGTTATTGTTCCTTCCTTTAGCATTTCGCCTACACAAATGTGCTCAAAGAACAAATTGTTGGCATTCGATTCCATCGATATACTAATTTCTCCTCCTACGGTGGATGAGGTAGGTCTTCCCATTTCGTCAACGGCACGGTACACATTATAACTGGAACTTAATACTCTAAATTCCTGGCCGGTTGTTTTAAATATTGCTTTAAATGACATAGTTTTTCAGATTTAAATTGTTTGAAAAAAGGTTATCAACCGGCTAATCATCCAACCATTCGTTGGAGTGTAGTGCATTTCCCATCTGTATTTCTTTGGCCGAAAGCGAAAGTGTAATCATTCCGTTTCCCGATTCGCCAAACGATTCGCTAAAATCAGTTACAAAGGCTTCTTTAAATTCAAACTCTTTCAATTTGCCTTCTTCTTCACTTTTCATCATGGTAATTTTACCATTCTTGCGCATAAAGCTGTCGCACATCCATTCCAGAAACTCGTTCTGTGCTGTTGACTCGAGCGAAATATGAATTTCTCCTCCCTGAACCTCTGAAGCGGGTTGACCTGTGTGATCGGTTAGCTGACGGAGGCTGTAGCTAAAGCTTTGTAAAGGATGGCTTTTTCCATCCACTTCGATTGAAATATTCGACTTTGCTAACATAACTTGGTTGTTTAATGATTAGTAAAAACTGTTTAAAAGGTTAATTCTGTTCATAATCCGAATCCCATTCAGTGCCATCGTCGCCTTTCTGACCATCCATTTTTATCATGAAATTTTTGGCAGGGAAATAGGGTGTCATATGAATATCAAGATAGATGCGGTCTTTCTGTACCGGATCCTGTTCAAAGCGTTTCACAGAAAAATTTTCGATGAGTTTTCCGGGACCGGTTATGCTGTCGAGGAATTTTACGATCTGCGAAAGTATCTCTTTTCGTGTTTTAACGTTGAAGTTTTCAAATGCACGACGGTTAAGGAAATCCATCATAACTTTGGTTACGTAGTCGAAAACCCGAACAACGGAATAAGTTTGTAAACCGAGGTTGTCGCCATTAAACAATGTTTTTGCCGAGAAGGCCATAACTTTTCCGTACTCGTTCACCATCGGAACCAAACCCAGTTTTTCGAGGTTGGCAATTTCACTTTTTTTCAGGTCGAAAGCTACACCGTCAACTTCGTTCAAACCTCCGTGTTTTTTACCAGCAGCCACCTGCGACATCAAAGTATTGTAAATGGTTCCGGCCAGTGCTCCCGATGGCGGAACAAACAATTCTTCATCTTCGCCCACTTCATCAAACTTGTCGCGGCCAACCAGCCAGTTACAGGCCATCATTACGTTTGACCGGTACATATCGCCACCGGTTAAATTGGCCATCTCAAACAGATCCATTACGTCGTCAGGATTGTCGAGGTGTTCAAAGTCGGTTACCAACATTACTTTATTTTCGTGTGCAATTTTTGCCCACTTTTCGACCACCTTGTTTGATCCCAGGTAACCAGGAACAACCAAAATTCCGTAATTGTCGCGTAAGTCCAGTCGGTCGTAACTGTTAACCAATTCTGCCTGAACAGCGTCGATAAAACGTGTATCATCCAGATCTTTCAGCTGCTCAAGATCGGCATTCATTACCGAAAGATTCTTTAGTTTGGTGCTTTCTGTATTTTTAAAGAACAAGGCTACCGAACGGTACGAACGTTCCAGCTCTTTTGTAGCTTCAATGACTTTGGCCATATTTGTTTTGTAGGTTTTTTCGGCCACCTCAATATTTTTCTCACTTGCCTCAACCATGTCCGAAATACTACTTGACGATTCCAGCACCGCAGCCCATAACTGAAGTGTTTTTTTCAGTTCTTCGCGTTCGTTTTTGTAAGCACTTTCCGAAAGGAAAATTCGTTTACGGGCTTTCCGCTCAGGATTCATGTTTTCAACGCCTTTAAAAGCCATTTCCAACAAGTCGAAACCTCCGCTGCCAGCGAGTTTGTCGAGACCGGTTTTAAGCTGTTCTGCCGGATTTTCAATTCCCTTTACATTCTCGGCAACTTTCTCTTTATATTGAGCAATATTTTGTGCGCTTTCTAATTCTGCCATAATTCTAATTTTTAAGTGTTAATAATTATCAGTCAGTAATTACTTTGCTTCCTCCAGTTCTTTTATCAAAGCATACATTACACCCAGTAAGTCGGCTTTTGTATCCGGATTTTCGAGTGTTTTTCGCAATAGTTTGTTGCTTTTTAGCTGCTTAATAATTTTCTGGTATTGCTCTTTTTCAATATTCAGATCTTTCAGAAACTCGCTTTGGGTAGTAATTCCTTTTATCCCAAAATCAGACAATCCCCTGAATGAAAGAGTTTCTTCCTTGCCAACTCCTTCGCTATCCTCAAAATCAACTTCCACCTCCGGTTTGTAGTGCTCGAATACATCGTCGATGGTTTGAAGCCCTTCAACAATGTTTGGCTTAATTGGTGCATCACCTGTGAGTTTTTCACATAATAAAGTCCGGTTTTGCGGTATCTCGGCAAATGCTTCGCTGGCATCGCCTTTTACTTCTGTTCCGCCTATTCCATACTCTTGCATAATCGATTATTTTAAGTTATTAATTGTATTAGCGTTAATCTGTTGATTCCCAAATCAGTTCTTCATTTTCGCCTAGTTTCAGGTTAAGTTTCGATCCGCTGGCAATTTCACCGGCTATGATCTTACGAGATAATGGCCGACGAAGTTTGTTTCGAATAACTCCAAGTAAAGGTCGCGCACCAAATTTTGGGGTGAAACCCGATTTGGCCAGTGTTTCTTTCGCTTGCTGCTCAATGGTCAATTCAATGCCTTGTGCCGTTAGCGATTTATAAAGGTTCTTTAAATGAATGTCGAAGATTTTTACCACATTCTCTTCGCTGATAGGAGCAAAGGGGATGATTTCGGTTAAACGACCCAGAAATTCAGGACGGAAATAGTTTTCCATTATTTCGGCCAGTTTATCCGAAGGTGGAATATTGCCCTTGTTGAATTCGTCGACGATATACGAACTGCCAATATTGGACGTGAAAAGGATAACGGCATTCGAAAAATCACCTTCCTTTCCAAGGCGGTCGTGAAGTTTGCCTTCGTCGAGAATTTGGAGGAAAATATCGAATACCGAAGTATGCGCTTTTTCTATCTCATCGAAAAGTACAATGGCATATGGTTTTTGCCTGATTTTATTTACCAGTAAACCGCCTTCTTCGTAACCAACATATCCGGGAGGGGCTCCATATAACAATGCTGCAGAGTGTTCTTCTTTAAATTCCGACATGTCGAAACGTATGAGGGAAGTTTCGTCGTTAAACAGAAATTCAGCCAGCGTTTTTGCCAGTTCGGTTTTACCGGTTCCGGTTGGCCCGAGAAAGAAAAACGATCCGATGGGTTGTCCGGGTTTGCTCAGTCCTGAGCGCGATTCACGTATAGCTTCCGCAATACTTTTTATGCCATGATCTTGACCGACGACACGCTTTTTCAGGTGCGATTCAATATTTAGTAAACGTTCTTTTTCCTGGGTTTGAACTTTCCCGATTGGTACGCCCGTTTTATGGGCAACCACGGCAGCCAGGTCCGATTTATCGAGTGAGTCGTTGGTTTCTTTCGAGAGTTTCGAAAGTTTATCGAGTGTGTCGTTTATAATGACTTTCATTTCGTCGGCAGTGCCGGCTTTTTCGGCATCCTGCTCATCGGTTAATTTTATCAGCATTACCGGGCTCAATCGTTCTTTAAGTTGCGAATTGAACCACAGAATTTCTTTTTTCAACTCATCATCCAACAGGTTGTTTTTATTTTCTGTTAGATCTGCCAGCTCTTGTTTTAATGTTTCTATTTCAGTGGTGCCCGTATCGTGCATCATTTTTACCACTGCCATCGAGCGGTCGATCAGGTCGATGGCTGCATCGGGTAAACAACGTTCTTTCAGGTACCGTTTTGACAGAAGAATGGCTTCTTCAAGATTCTCTTTGCTAACCTTAATTTTATGATGTTCTTCGTAAACAGGAATTACCTTTTCAAGCATCCGAACACAAGTGGTTGTTTCGGGTTCTTCAATTTTTAGTATTTCGAATTTACGTTTAAAAGCTTCGTCACTTTCTATCGATTTAGTATAGTTGTCAATTGATGTTGTGCCGATAACGGTAAGATTACCTTTGTCGAGCTCGGGTTTTAACAGGTTGGCTGCTCCCGACGCTCCGGCATGACTATCGAGCAGAAGATGAATTTCGTCAACGAAAAGTATAGCTTTTTCAAACAGTTCAATTTCTTTTATGATATTTTTAATGCGGTCTTCAACTTCACCTTTGTAAGATGCGCCGGCAATGAGTGAACCAAAATCGAGTTCGAATATTTTTATGTTCTTCAGGTTCTCAGGAACTTTCTCAGCAACTATATTTTGGGCAAATCCATGCACCAAAGCTGTTTTCCCAACACCCGGATCGCCAATGATAATAACATTGGGTTTAGAACGCCGGCCAAGTATCTCCGACATCATTCTTATTTCCTTATCCCTGCCAATAACAGGATCGAGTTTTCCTAACTGAGCATCTGCAGTTAAATCAGTGCAATATTTAAGTAGTGCGGTTTGTTTTAGCTGTGTTTGTTTGCCCGCTTCGGATTTGTTTTCTTCTGTTCCGATAATATTATCAAGTGTGGCATTTTCGATTACCCGATCAAGCAACTCCTGTTCCTTCAGGTCGAAAGTTTTGAGTTGTTCGTAAGTAAACCCAACACCCGGAATAGTTAGTGCAATCAAAACACACATCGGGGTGATGGTATCTTCTGAAAGTTTTAGCCGCACATTATCAGCTTCGTTAAAAACTGCTTTTACATCGATGTCGGCAGTTGGTTGGTCGGCAACTTTGCTGGCTTTTGGATAGGTTTCAATACGCATCTCGGCCCATTCTTCCATGTAGTAAAAGTCTTTACCCATGGCTTCCAACACCGGAATTAGACCAATTTCTTTATGCAAAAGTGCTTTTAGGAGATGTGCAGGAGAGAATTCTGCATTCATAAATTCTTTGGCAATAGCCTGGGCAATGCTGAGCGCCTGTTTTAGTTTGTCGGAAAGTACAAAGTCCATGGTAATGTATTTAAAAGTTTACCATTACACTCTGGTTTCGGATGTACTTAATTGGATCGCTGTGCTTTAATTCGTCAGACAGAAACCTTCATTAGGGATTTCGGGTTCTATCAGAATTGTTTACAGAGAACTTCTGTTTAAGAAGTAGGGTAGCGTACGAATTGAATACAATTTACGGCATTATTGTTTTAATATCAAGTAATTAGTTACTTAAATTTAGAACAATGTTTAATTAATTATTTAGTTGGCTTTTGAAAAGGACGGACTGCGGGGAACATACTACTTATAGAAACTGAAATGTTTGAGAAGGGAAGGATAGGAGGTCTAAAATTACCACCGGCGATATCTTCCGGTGGTAATTTATTATTCTTACTTCATCCAATTTTTTACGGCCTCAATATTCATCTCGTTAACAATATTTTTGGCTTCGGATGTGTATAAAAACTCGAGCTCTTTATCAAAGTAAGCAGTTACTTTATCACGAACCATTTTCATGGTTGCATTCAGCATTTTGTTATCGGTAGTGAATGCTTCGGGTAAAACGGCCACTGTTGCAGGCAGCCAGCGTTCGGGGAATTCTCCCTCGTATTTACCGCCTTTTTTGTATTCGTTTATCTCTTTCTGGATAATTTCGATGGCAGCTTTTGCTGCTTCATCGCTACCTTTTTCAATTCCGCGGTGTTTCAACTCACGGTTAATAGCTTCCATATCAGGAACAACCATTCCGGTTGTATACGGATTTTGATTGTTATACAGCATTACCTGCTGAATATACGGCGACTGGTCAACCAGTGCTTCCTCGATTCCTTCAGGACTGTATTTCTCGCCATCGTTACCAATTAACAGACTTTTAAAACGACCTAAAACATAAAGAAAGTCGTTTTTCCCCATGTAGCCCATATCTCCGGTGTGGAGCCAGCCGCCTTTCAAGCTTTCGGCAGAGGCAGTCGGATTGTTCCAGTAACCTTTCATTACGTTGTCGCCTTTAATCACAATCTCTCCTTTTTGGCCGGTAGGCATTTCATTACCATCGTCGTCGAGAATCTTAATCTCAAGGTTTTTAACCAATTTGCCGGAAGAACCAAAAACAACATCGTGTGGCACATTCGATGAAATTACCGGGGCCGCTTCTGTAAGTCCGTAGCCCTGACAAATAGGCAAACCAACGGCATAAAAGAAACGCTGAAGTTCAACATCGAGAAGTGCACCGCCACCAACAAAAAACTGCAGGTTGCCGCCAAATCCTTCACGAACTTTGGCAAATAATACCTGATCGAACAACCAGTAAAGCGGCTTCAAAAAGAATCGCCAGCCTTTTCCGCGGTTGTTGCCATAACCGTTGTGTGCATAGGCAACTTTTAATGCAAACTGAAAAACTTTATACAGGAACTCGCCTTTTTTGCGGATACCGGCCTCAATATTTTTTCTAAATGTTTTAGAATAGGCAGGCACGCTCATCATTAGCGAAGGTTTTATTTCCTTTATATTTTTAGGAATATTTCGTAAGGTTTCCATTGGGGAGTTGCCAATTTCAACCGATGCAATACTGGCACCTTTATACATAAAAACATACAAACAAGTGGTATGCGCAAATGCGTGATCCCAAGGCAAAATAGCCAGTGTTATCCATTCCGACTGTAAATCGAGCAGTGAATTCGATTGTACAACATTGGCTGCATAGTTCAGGTGAGTCAGCATAATTCCTTTCGGGTCGGCTGTTGTTCCCGATGTGTAGGAAATATTAGCCACATCGTCGGGTTGAATGTCTTTCCAAACCTGTTCGGTTTGTTCGGCATTTTCTTTTCTGTATTTTGCCCCGGCAGCTAATAATTCTTTGTAATCAACATCGTTCTCTCCCGGATTTTCTTTGCCATCGATGTACACCACCTTTTCCAGCTCGGGCAGTTCTTCGCGAATTGCTTCCACTTTTTCGGCATGCAGTTTCGATACAAAAATGTATTTACTGCCGCTGTGTTTTATGCGGAAAGCAAGTTCGTTGTTTTGTAAGCGGATTGATAGCGGAACATTTATTCCACCGGCGTAAAGCATTCCAAGTTCACTAATGATCCAATCGTTGCGGCCATCGGCGATTAATGCAGCTCTGTCGCCTTTTTTAAAACCAAGTTGAATTAAACCGGCAGCCAGGTCAAGTACTTTTTCGCGGGTCTGCTTGTAGGTTGTTGGCTGATATTCTCCTTTTGTTTTTTCCCAGAGGTACGGATTGTCGGGGTAGTTGGCAACGGCCGTTTCAAATAACGCAACAATAGTTTTCATAAGTTTATAATTACATTTTTACTCTAATTCGGTTTTTATTTCTTCCCGTAAACAGTCAAAAGTAAAAAAAATCCTGAAAGTAGATTTGTAAAATAGGGGCATAAAAAAATGCCCTTTCGGGCATTTCCTTTTATTCGGTAATAAATTTGTAGATCGTTTTCTGATCGTAAAGCTCGCCTGGCTTTAAAATCGTTGTTGGGAATTGTGCCTGATGAACAGAGTCGGGGTAGTGCTGAGTTTCTAAAGCAACACCCGAATAACTTCCAAACTTTTTCTTTCCGTCGATATTAAATTCCGGAATCCAGTAGCCGGTATAAACCTGCATGCCCGGTTGAGTGGTGTACACTTCTACTTTTCGTCCGCTTTTTGCCTCGCTCAAAGTTCCGGCCATAATTAAGTAACCATCTTCGTTTCCAAAAACAAAATTATCGTCGTAGCCCGTTTCCAATCCTTCAGCACCAATCTTTTTTGGAGTAGTAAAATCAAATGCAGTTCCAACAACCGGTTTGATTTTACCTGTCGGAATTTGCTCAACCATTTCGGTCATTTTAGTAGCGTTCAACTCCAGTTCATGATTAAGAATATTCTCTTTTTGACCGGTGAGATTAAAGTAGCTGTGGTTGGTTAAGTTTACCACCGTTGTTTTATCTGTTTCGGCATAATACTGAATTGCCAAATCGTTGTTCGCATTTAAGGTGTAAATGCAGGTAACTTTCAGGTTGCCCGGATAGTTCTCTTCTCCGTCGGCACTCATGTAGGTAAGTTTTAGCCCAACTTTCTCCGCTGATTCGATAATTTCAGCATCGAATAATTTTTTATCAAATCCTTCCAAACCACCGTGCAGATGATTGGGGCCGTTGTTTACAGCCATTTCATAGGTTTCTCCTTCAATTTCGAGATGCCCCTTGGCAATACGGTTTCCAAACCGTCCAATAATTGCACCGAAATAAGGGCAATTTCCTAAGTAATCGTCGCTGAGGTACGTTTCCAGATTTTCAAATCCGCAAACAATATTATCTATTGAGCCGTTTTTATTGGGCATATCAATTGCCGTAATAATGGCACCGTAATTCGTAATTTTTACGCTAATCTCTTCGTTAGCAAGGGTAAAAAGAAGGGCTTCGCGGCCGTCTTTTAGTTGTCCAAAAGGTTTTGCAGTTATTTTCACTTGTATTTATTCTTTACTATTTTGTACTCAAAGTTAAATTAAGGAGTGAGTAATTGTATTATAAACAATCAAAAAAAATAACAATTTATGGTTTTGTAACATTTATCATTTAGTTACTTGCCCTATTAAACTTTTAATCGTTTTCAACTCAATTAGTCCCCATTGTAAATCAAGAGCGTAAAAATGCAAAAAAACAAAAGTTTAACTGGTTGGTACTGGTGGTGTTTTAAAACATCATTTTATAATAAAAATTATTACTTTTGAATAAACTAAACCATATGGCCAGAAAAAAAGTTATATCACTCAATCCTAAATCAGCAGTTCCAAAATACCGCCAAATAATTGATTCTGTTTATTCTGCAATAGAACGAAGATCACTTAAGAAGGGAGATAAAGTCCCGTCGATAAACCAGGTGTGTGCCGAATATAACCTGAGTAGGGACACGGTGATGTACGCATTTAACGAATTAAAATCGAAAGGAATTCTGAAAAGTCAACCCGGTAAAGGTTATTATATTGCCAGCACCGAAATTCAGCTGGAAGAACGTGTTTTTGTACTTTTTGATGAACTGAACGCTTTTAAAGAGGACCTATATAATTCGTTGATAAATTCGCTAAAAGGAAAGGCCACAGTTGAGGTTTATTTTCATCATTTTAATTACAAAGTATTTAAAAATCTTATTACCGAGAGCATCGGAAACTATACGTCGTATTTAATTATGCCTGCAACATTTGATAATACCAGTCATTTATTATCGAAACTACCGCAGGATAAAGTTTATATTATCGACCGCTTAAAACCTGATTTGGAACAATACCCGGTGGTTTACCAGGATTTTTACCAGGATTTTTACGATGCACTGGTTGAAGGAAAAGAGTTTATAAAGAAATACCGAAAACTGGTTTTTGTAAATCCGGGAGGAAAGGAGCCGGTTGAGCGATCGAAAGGATTTGAACGTTTTTGTACAGAAAATAAGTTTAAGTACGAAATTGTAAAATCACTTTCAGGGGTTAAGCCGTCGTTGTGGGAGGCTTATTTTCTGATCTCCGACCGCGACCTGGTTGAAATGGTGAAAATTGCAAAGTACTGTAAGTTTAAACTGGGTAAAAAGTTTGGCGTTGTTTCTTTTAATGATACCATGCTAAAAGAAGTAGTAGCCGGAGGAATTACTACCATCTCTACCGACTTTAAAGAGATGGGTAAAACGCTGTCTAATATGGTTTTAAAACGAGAAAAAGAACAAATTCGGAATAAAGCGCATATGATTTTTAGAAATAGTTTATAAATGTTAAATCTGTTGTGCAACATCATTTAGTGATGCACGCAGCTGGCATTAAAAACTATATTTGTACCCACCAGTACCTACCAGTTAGGAAACTAAAAAATATAGATTAAATCAATAAAATATTATGACAAAGATTAACACACTAGTTGAGAAGATTAACGGGGGAGACAATCCGTTATTTAAAGAATTGTATGGTAGCGATGCCGCCGAATTAAAAGTTCAGGCTGATCGTTATGCCGACCTAATGGGAGAGTTTGAAAAAACTTACGGAAACGACGACGTTGCACTTTTTAGTTCGCCGGGAAGAACCGAGATTGGCGGAAACCATACCGACCATAACTACGGTCGTGTGTTGGCCGGTGCGGTAAACCTCGACAATATTGCAGTAGCCTCAAAAAACGGTACAAACACTGTTCGAATTAAATCGGCAGGTTATCCTGAGTTCCAGGTTGAGCTTAGCGATTTCCAACCCGACGAAGCTGAGTTTTATACTTCAACTTCATTGGTGAAAGGTATTGCTGCCAAAATGAAAGAAAACGGATACGAAATTGGTGGTTTTGATGCGTGTATCGAAGGTCGTGTTCCAAAAGGTTCAGGATTGAGTTCATCGGCATCGTTCGAAGTATTGATTGGCGCTATTTTTAGCGAATTGTTCAACGACGGCAAAATGGATGCAGTTGAAAACGCTATCATCGGTCAGTGGAGCGAAAACAACTACTTCGGAAAACCATGTGGTTTAATGGATCAAACAGCTTGTTCGGTAGGTGGTTTGATTACCATCGATTTTAAAGATCCTGCCAATCCGGTTGTAAAAGAAGTTGATTTTGATTTTGTTTCTACCGGATTCTCATTGGTAATTACTGATGTTGGTGGTGGTCACGACGATCCTGCGTCTCAGGCTGAATATGCATCGCTTCCAACCGAAATGAAATCGGTTGCTGCCGAATTGGGTGCAAATGTTCTTCGCGAAGTTACTTTGGAACAGATCGTGGATAAAATCCCAGAAATTCGTGAGAAAACCGGCGATCGCGCTATTCTTCGTGCCTACCACTTCCAGGGCGATAATGCACGTGTTGTAAAGCAGGTTGAAGCATTGGAAAACAACGATTTTAAAGCTTTCCTCGAAATGGTTGTTGAGTCGGGTTACAGCTCGTACATGTACAATCAGAATATTTTTGATGTAGTTCATAAAGACGAACAGGTTGTTTCGCTGGGACTGGCACTGAGTGAAATGGTGCTAAAAGGTAGCGGAGCTTGGCGCGTACATGGCGGAGGTTTTGGAGGTACTATCCAGGCTTTTGTTCCACAAAATAAACTCGATGAGTATGTAAAAGTACTTGAGCATGTTTACGGAGAAGGATCTTGTCATAAGTTATTTATCCGTTCAAACGGATCGATAAAACTTGACTTATAAGCCGATTTATTTCGATATACAACGGCGAACATACGAGAAAAGATAGTTGTAAAAAATGCATCTAATTTCTTCTCAATTTCAAACGATATTTTAACTTTGAGGCCGAATATCATACTTATCCCGATATTTCATCGGGATAAGTTGGTTTTTCGACCTAAATTATAACTGACATAATCAATCGATGAGTTTTAATATAGAAGACCATCCCCACAAAAGATATAACCCATTAACAGGCGACTGGATTCTGGTATCGCCTCACAGGGCTAAACGACCATGGCAGGGACAGGTTGAAAAACCGGTTGTTCAAGAACGACCAAAATACGATCCGGGTTGTTACCTGTGTGCAGGAAACGAGCGGGCCGGAGGAAAAGTGAATCCCGATTACAAAGGAACCTTTGTATTTACCAATGATTTTAGTGCTTTGTTAACAGATACACCGGAAGGTGGTATTGATGAAGGCGAATTATTTCAGGCACAAAGCGAAAGCGGTATTTGTAAAGTAATTTGTTTTAGCGAAGATCACAGTCTAACGATTCCAGAAATGGAAGTTGCCGATATCCGGAATGTTGTTGATCTGTGGTGCGAGCAATATACCGAGCTTGGTAATAATCCTGAAATCAATTACGTGCAGATATTTGAGAACAAAGGCGCAATTATGGGCTGCTCAAATCCACATCCACACGGACAGATTTGGTCGTCGAAAGGAATTCCTACCGAACCGGCAAAAGAGAGCAAAACGCAAAAGGCATATTTCGAAAAGCATGGTAAAACCATGTTATTGGATTACGTTAATGCTGAATTGGAAAAGAAAGAGCGTTTGCTCGATCAGAACGATTCGTTTGTTGCATTAATTCCTTTCTGGGCAGTGTGGCCTTTTGAGGCAATGATCATCAGCAAACGTCCTGTTCAAAATATTCTGGAACTAACAGATAAAGAACGTACTGATCTGGCAGATATTTACAAAAAGCTAACGGTAATGTACGATAACCTGTTTGAAACATCGTTTGCATATTCGGCAGGTTTGCATCAGTCGCCAACCGATGGCGAAGATCATCCGGAGTGGCATTTACACATGCATTTTTATCCACCATTATTACGCTCTGCAAGCGTTAAAAAGTTTATGGTAGGTTACGAAATGCTGGGAACTCCACAACGCGACATCACGGCTGAAGGAGCTGCCAAAAGGCTTCGCGAGTTGCCAAAAATCCATTTTAAAAACAATTAATTATTAATAAACTTAAATCAATAAAATTATTATGGAAGCTAAAAATCAAAATTACACAGTACCTATTATTATGATGATCCTGCTGTTTGGTATGATTGCATTCGTTACCAACCTGGCAGCTCCAATGGGTGTTGTGCTTAAATCGCAGTTCGGTGCAAGTAATTTCCAGGGAATGATGGGTAATGCCGCAAACTTTATTGCTTATGCAGTAATGGGAATTCCCGGAGGTCTGTTACTTCAGCGAATTGGATATAAAAAGACTGCATTAATTGCTATTGCGGTTGGTTTTGTTGGCGTTGGAATTCAATATTTATCAGGTCATGCAAGCGAAGGTTCTGCATTCACTGTTTACCTGATTGGTGCATTTGTTGCAGGTTTCTCAATGACTTTGTTAAACACTGTTGTAAACCCTATGCTTAACACCCTTGGTGGTGAAGGTAATAAAGGTAACCAGTTGATTCAGGTTGGAGGTTCTTTCAACTCTGTAATGGCTACTTTTACTCCTGCATTTGTAGGTATCTTAATCGGATCGCAAGTTGCTAATGCACGTATTACCGACATTTTCCCTGTAATGTACATTGCATTGGGTATCTTCGCGTTGGCTTTCTTTGTACTTATGGCGGTTAATATTCCAGAACCTCACGTTAGTGCTGCAGCAGAACCAATGAAAAACCTGATGTCAGGTGCTTTGAAATTCCGTCACTTCATTTTCGGTGCTATCGGTATTTTTGTATACGTAGGTGTTGAAGTTGGTGTACCTGGAACTTTGATTTTCTGGTTGACTGACCCGGCTGCATCTATCGGAATCGATGCAGGTACTGCAGGTTCGGTAGCAGGAACTTATTGGTTGCTTATGCTTGTTGGCCGTTTGGTTGGAGCTTCAATTGGTAGTAAAGTATCGAGTAAAGCGATGTTAACAGTTGCTTCATTTGTTGGTATGATCTTCGTTCTTTTGGCGATTATTTTACCAACATCATCAGTAGTAAGTATGCCAGTATTCCAGGCGCAAGGTAGTTCATTGTCATTTGTATTCGCACAAGTTCCAATTAACGCAATGTTCCTTGTTCTGCTAGGATTGTGTACTTCTATTATGTGGGGTGGTATCTTTAACCTTGCTGTTGAAGGTTTAGGTAAATATGTTGCTGCTGCTTCAGGTATCTTTATGACTCTTGTAGTAGGTGGTGGATTACTTCCATTGATCCAAAATGCTGTTGCCGACGGTATCGGATTCCAGCCTTCGTTCTGGGTTCCTTTCTTAGGTTTGGCTTACCTGTTCTTCTACGCAGTAATTGGTAGTAAAGTAACAAAACGTGCAGAAAGCGTTGAGCTTTAATAGAAATTAGAACCTCACGTGTTGAGGATTTAAATATCAATTCGGGATTATCCCGCTAAGCCATCCGTCAGCTGACGGGTGGCTTTTTTTATTTCATCTAGAAAAGAGAAGCTGAGTTATGCGTTGCATGCATAATTTTTTAATTTAGCACTACTTAATCACTACTATGTACGACATTATTGGAGATGTTCATGGTTATGCTACCCTGCTAAAAAAGCTTCTGCTTGAAATGGGCTACACTAAAACAAATGGCAGTTTTTCGCATCCAACGCGCAAAGCTGTATTTGTTGGCGATTTTATAAACCGTGGTCCTGAAATCAGGAAGACTATCCGCATCATTAGGAATATGGTTGAAAGCGGGCATGCCTATGCCATATTGGGTAATCACGAGCTAAATGCCATTATCTACCATATAAAGGACAAACAAGGCCGGTCAATTATATCGAAGCCGAGCAGGTACTTTCTGTCGCTTTTTAAAACCATTAACCAGTATTCGGCCGGATCGCTTGAATTGCGCGAACAGCTAAAATGGTTACGCACCTTGCCGCTTTATCTCGATTTGGGTGGTATTCGCATCGTTCATGCCTGCTGGTCGGAAGAAGCAATTCAGACAGCAGATACTTTGTATGAAGATGGAAAAATAAAAAAGAAGGTTTTCAGGAAATTAACAAGGAAGTCGGGAGCAAGTATTGCAAATTGTTTATGGATACTTACAAAAGGCGTAAACTTAAAAATGCCGTCGGATTTGAGGGTGATGAACAACAAAGGAGTTGCGCCACGATCGATCAGAATAAGATGGTGGGACGACCTGAAAGGAATGACTTTCCAGAATGCGTCGTTTGAAAGCAAGTTTTCGATGCCATCGTATACCATTCCCGAAGAAATTGTGCCCCGAACATTTCCATATCCCGAAGATGCGCCGATTGTATTTTTCGGACACTATTGCCGCGGAGCCGGTCCGCACATTATAAAACCCAATGTTTGCTGTGTTGATTCATGTGTTACGGGTACAAAATCTCTTTTGGCTTACAGGTGGAGTGGCGAAAAGGAGCTAAATATGAATCATTTAGTGAGAGTTTAAAAAATATTGCATCCGTATGTGTCTGTTTATCAGTGTAGTAAGTTATTTTTTAAAAAAATATTTTTTTGTATTGCAGGTAAAAAAAGAAAGTATATATTTGCATCACCTTTGCAACGGGTACTAAGCCCGAAAAAAAGGTAAAAGTTCTAAAAAAACGGTGGCGTAGTTCAGTTGGTTAGAATGCCGGCCTGTCACGCCGGAGGTCGCGAGTTCGAGTCTCGTCGTCACCGCTTATTTTTTTTGACAAAAAAGTTTAGAACATCAATTTATTGGTGGCGTAGTTCAGTTGGTTAGAATGCCGGCCTGTCACGCCGGAGGTCGCGAGTTCGAGTCTCGTCGTCACCGCTTATTTTTTTTGACAAAAAAGTTTAGAACATCAATTTATTGGTGGCGTAGTTCAGTTGGTTAGAATGCCGGCCTGTCACGCCGGAGGTCGCGAGTTCGAGTCTCGTCGTCACCGCAAAAGCAGCTCAAAAGGCTGCTTTTTTGTTTTGCAATCATTGCGTCCTACAAAGAAATGAATCACTTGTCGAATTCGGTGGTTTACATTCTAGATTTTATATTATAAGAATGCTGCCGCAGGCCATCATTTTTGGCTTGATCCAAAAACGATGCAAAAAGATCAAGGCTGCTTTTGTTCTCTACTCTTCGTTTTCATAAAACCTAAGTTCGGACGGGTGATCTCCTCAATTCTTCGGAGCTTCCCGCTCTCACTAAGGTTTCATTTTAACTCCGGGCAAAGACCAAAAGAGGCCGAGCCTTTGATGTTAGTTTAGCTACATAGAAGCATGGCCTCGGCCGGTGAACCGGAAAACAAGTGGTGACGTCGTTAAAAAATTACTGATGTTTGAGGAGGTACGACGAGTTTCAGGAATTTTAGACGGTGCCGCGTAGCTTTTCCGAGTGAAGTGGGCGCAGCCTTGGGTTTTCTGTCTACTCTTTGGGCTGAGCCAAAGAGTAGAATCCGCCTGATAAGGCACAACTTTCTTTTTTAATGGTTGGTAGTATTAGACTAGATTGAAGCCTTTAAAAGTAGGACGTTTTCTTTCCTCCTGAAATTTAATATAATCCACATTGAATGAAACTCATTATCCACGGATTTAAGTAAATTTTTATATCTTTCACCTCATATTTATAAACCCAACTTTAAGTTAATTACCATGAAAAGAACCGCTTCGCTTTTTATTATTGCGCTCTTAATGCTTTGTTCAGCCAGTGTTATGGCTCAATATCCGTCTGTAACTTTCTTTGGAGGTGCAAATATGGCAACTACCGATATGAAATTTGGCTCGGTAGAAACCGATATTGAGGATTCTTTTGATCCTTTGTACGGAATGAATATTGGTGCGCTGTACGAATATGTTTTGAACAAAGACAAGTCGCAGGAAATTGCTGTTGAAGGAGGACTAATTTTTGAAACAAAAGGTTATCATCAGAAGTTGGAAGAGTCAAGTTACAGTCATAAAAATAAAACCACGCTCTATTTTGCCGATGTGCCGGTTTATCTGAAATATCTGTATCGTTTTCGCTCGCTGAATAAAATTTATGTTGGTGCAGGAGGTTTTGTTGGCGGAGGTTTGTTTGGTAACGAAGCGATTACTTTCCAATATGCGGGTGCCGAAAGTTCCAGTAATTCAGAAAGTGTTACATGGGGATCGGAAGGCGATTATAAAAGACTAGATTACGGCGTTTCGGCTAAATGCGGCTTTTTAATGGATTCGGGTTTTAATATCTGCGTATCGTACGACTATGGTTTTGCCGATATTGCCACTCTCGAAAGCCAGGAAGCCAAAACAAGAGTCTTACGCCTATCGTTGGGATACACCATGAAATTTGATGACTAATCCGTCAGCATTAAAAGATCGTTTATATTAAGAAATTGAAGTCGCGTGCAGAGAATATCCCGGTTTACAGCTTGCATAATTTTAGTTCGGAAGAACGGGCAAGCCAGCAATTTCAGGTAGAAATATTTGATGCCAACCGGCATTTTGCTGTAAAATATCCACACCGGCACGATTTTTTTGAAGTGTTGTATCTGCAAAAGGGTACCGGATCGCATGTTATCGACGGAAACAAATACGACATTGAGCCTCCCTGCGTATTTTTTATGTCGCCGGGGCAGGCTCACAAAATTGAGTTCTCGCAAGACATCGAAGGCTTCATTTTTATTTTTACCTCCGATTTCTACCTGCTGAATCAACGAAACCCTAACCGTTTAATCGAGTTCCCTTTCTTTTTCACAATTCGGCAAAATAATCCGCCGCTTCTTTTAACCGAAAAGAGTGACATCCTCTTTTTGGAAGGCCTTTTCAAAAAAGGAATTGAAGAAATAAAAAAGGAGAAAGGTTATTCGATTGATATTTTACGATCGGTTCTCGATTTGATCTTAACAAGTTGTGCAACGCTTTATCCCTACGATGAAAACCGTTGGAAAGGGAAAGGGCACATTGTTGTAAAAAAATTCTTTCAGTTGCTGGAGGAACATTTTCACGAAAACCTGTCGGTGGCTGAGTACGCCGATATCATGGCTTTAACACCAAATCACCTTACTCAAACAGTTAGCCAGCTAACCGGAAAAACTTCATCTCAGATTATTAAAGCAAAACAAATAATCGAAGTTAAACGTCTGTTGGTACACACGAATTTGAGTGTTTCCGAGATTGCAACAAAAATGAATTTCCCCGATCAAAGTTATTTTGCCAAATTTTTTAAACGCGAAGTTGGCATTTCTCCTCTGCAGTTTCGTTCTCAATCCCTCTAAGGATAATGAAAATATACTATTTCTAAAATTCTTTAAAATATTGAAAATTAGCTAGCTAAATTTGAGAGTGGAAATCATACACGAATACAAATCCATGAAAATTACCTAAAATTCATGTATTTTTACATGTTAGGCTTGCAGAAATTTTGTTGCTTTGTATTCGAGCTTTGCGCATAAGGGTAAAAAATGTGAAATGCCGTAGCTTTAACTATATTAAACGTAAAAAATAAAATATCATGGAAAATTATTTCAATACACTACCTCTTCGTCTTCAGTTAGACCAGTTAGGAAAATGCGACTTTATGGATGAGTCGGAATTTGCAGACGGAGTTGAAAAACTTAAAGGAAAACAAATTGTAGTACTGGGTTGCGGAGCACAGGGTTTAAACCAGGGATTAAACCTTCGCGACAGCGGCTTAAATGTGGCTTATGCATTGCGTCAGACAGCAATTGATGAGAAACGTGCATCGTTTGTAAATGCTACTGAAAACGGTTTCGAAGTGGGTACTTTTGAAGAATTGGTTCCTAAAGCTGATTTGGTATTGAACCTTACTCCGGACAAACAACATACTCCGGTTGTAAATAAAGTGGTGCCTTTAATGAAAAAGGGTGCGTGTCTGGCCTACTCACATGGTTTTAATATCGTAGAAGAAGGAATGCAGATTCGCGAGGATATCACCGTAATTATGGTGGCACCAAAATCTCCCGGTTCCGAAGTTCGTGCAGAGTACTTGCGTGGATTTGGTGTACCTACATTAATTGCAGTTCACCGCGAGAACGATCCGAATGGCGATGGTTTGGAAATTGCCAAAGCATACGCTGTTGGTACAGGTGGTCATAAAGCAGGTGTGTTACACTCGTCGTTTGTTGCCGAGGTAAAATCAGATTTGATGGGTGAGCAAACAATTTTATGCGGATTGTTGCAAACTGGTTCTATTCTTTGTTTCGACAAAATGGTTGAAAAAGGAATTGATGCCGGTTATGCGTCGAAACTGATCCAGTACGGTTGGGAAACAATCACTGAAGCGTTAAAACTTGGTGGTATAACCAACATGATGGATCGTTTGTCGAATCCTGCAAAAATTGAAGCTTACAAATTGTCGGAAGAATTAAAAGGTATTATGCGTCCGTTGTTCGAAAAGCACATGGATGATATTATGTCGGGAGAATTCTCATCAACGATGATGGTAGACTGGGCTAACGACGACAAAAACCTGTTGGGATGGCGTGCTGCTACCGGCGAGACTGCTTTCGAGAAAACACCGGCAGGCGATGTTGAAATTAGCGAGCAGGAATATTTCGACAATGGAACTTTAATGGTTGCCTTTGTTAAATCTGGTGTTGAATTGGCATTCGAAGTGATGACCGAATCGGGAATTAAAGAAGAGTCGGCTTATTACGAATCGTTGCACGAAACTCCACTGATTGCCAATACAATTGCACGTAAAAAACTGTTCGAAATGAACCGTACAATTTCTGATACTGCAGAGTATGGTTGTTACCTTTTCGATCATGCATGTAAACCTTTATTGGCTGATTTTATGACTAAAGTTGAAACCAATATCATCGGAACAAACTTTAATGAAGGAAAAGACGGACACGTTGATAACAAAGAGCTGATTGAAATTAACGATGAAGTACGTTATCACGATGTAGAAATTATTGGTGCCGAATTACGCGAAGCGATGGAAGCAATGAAATCGATTATCTAGTCTTGAAATAATAAAAACAGACGATCATATAAATTCGAATCTGGCTCTGCCATAATGGTAGGGCCAGTTTTCTTTTGTAGAGCGCTGTATCTTTCGTAATTTTAAATAAAAATGGCTCGTACCGGCTTTTATATCACCCTGCTTTGTTTGGTTTTAAGCGTTCTGCTTGTATCCTGCAACAGTTCAACTAAAAACAAGAGTAAGACTGAAAGTATACAGCAGGCGCTGATTGCACCCGAAGGCTGGCAATTATTATTCGATGGAAATACACTCGAAAACTGGGAAATTACCTCGTTCGGAACGGAAGGACCCGTAATGGTTTCCGATGGAAATATTGTTATCAATTACGGTGACGGTTGCAGTGGAATTACCTGGACGGATACTTTCCCGAAAATGAACTACGAGGTTCAGCTGGAAGCGCGTAAAATGGTGGGTAATGATTTCTTTTGCGGTATGACTTTTCCTGTAAACGACGATTTTTGCTCGCTGATAATTGGAGGGTGGGGCGGTCCGGTTGTTGGTCTGAGCAGTATCGATGGTCTTGATGCCTCGGAGAACGAAACCAACATATTAAAACATTTTGAAAAAGAGCAATGGTACACGATTCGTTTGCAGGTGTCAGAAACAACTATTAAGGCCTGGGTTGATGACGAAAAACTGGTTGATTTTAATTTTGTCGACCATAAATTGAGCATCAGGCCCGAAGTTTCTTTATCAAAACCATTTGGAATTTGTACCTGGATGACGACAGGCGAACTGCGTAATATCTGGTTGCGAAATATTTAAACCGGGTTGTAAAACTTACTTTTTCTTTTTCTTCTTTTTGACCTCTTTTATTTCCCGCTCGTTATCCCGCATCAGCTTTTGCCAGTTGTAATCGGTATCTTTTGTAAATTCAAGTGTGTCAGCGTAATCACTTTTTTCGATGTCCAAACGCGAAATTTCCTTGTCCAAAAAGCTTTCTATTTCGTCGAGTATTTCGCGTTCTTCCGCGCTGCAAAACGAAACTGCTTTTCCTTTCTGATTTCCACGGCCTGTTCTTCCAACACGGTGCACATAATTTTCGGCAACCTCCGGCAAATCGTAATTTACAACAAAATCAACGTTAGGAATATCAATACCACGCGCACTTACATCAGTGGCAATCAGTAATTTCAGTTCACCGGATTTAAAACGTTTCATTGTATTGTCACGTTCTGCCTGCTCTTTGTCGCTGTGAATGGTGTCGCTGTCAATTTCCACGCGTGCCATCGCTTTTTTAACCCGCTCGGCCCTAACTTTTGTACGTACAAAAACCAGGATTTTGGCTCCCGGATTTTCGTCAACCAAACGCTCAAGAAACGCTCTTTTATCATCCATTTCAATAAAAGCCACCTGGTGTTCAATGGTTTTTGCCACCGGGTTTTTAGGTGATATTTGTATGCGTATTGGTTTGTTAACCAGGGAGTAGGCCAACTTTTTAATCTTTTTGTTGATGGTTGCCGAGAAAAATAAGGTCTGTCTTTTCGAGGGAAGAAAACGAATCAGATCGTTTATATCTTTAATAAATCCCAGATCGAGCATGTGATCAGCTTCGTCAAGAATAAGCGTTTTTACATCCTGAAGTTTAAGGTGGCCCTGGCTAACCAGGTCGAACAAGCGGCCGGGTGTGGCAACTAAAACGTCGGTTCCTGTTTTTAAGCGTTCTATTTGAGGATCCTGATCAACACCACCCATTATAACCGTAATTTTTACTCCGGTATTTTTTGCAATCGCCACAAACACATCGCTTATCTGTTGCGCCAGCTCGTGTGTTGGAGCCATAACCAGGCAACTAATACCCGGACCTTTTCCTGCACGTTTTAATTGCTGAATGTTGTGAATAACCGGAATAGCAAACGCAGCCGTTTTTCCAGTGCCGGTTTGTGCAATTGCCAAAACATCTTCCCCTTTTAAAATGGGAGGAATAGCTTTGTATTGGATATCGGTTGGCCGGCGGAATCCTTTGCTTGTCAGGTTGGTTTTTATGGTGTTGGATATGGAATAATCCTCGAATTTCATCTTTACTAATTTGTTGCAAAGATAACTGAATTTATTGAGCGACGATTAAAAACAAAAAATGCACAATTTGAACGCAGAAATGGAGAGAATTGTTGGTGCTTGAGAAATTGTTTAACTGCTAAATTGTATACGTGCTAATTGCCTACAGCTACTTTTTACCACATTCACAATCACTCATTCACGTTAAACCTTATCTTCTAAAGTGTTGCCCAAATGCGCGCTAAAGAAAATCCCGGCGCTTTAATATTCAGATCGAGGAAGTAGCCAAACGGTGTTTGAGCTGTGGTGAAATCGGCATTTTGGAGTCTGATTTCGGCTTGGTCGAATAATTCTTTGGTAAAATTAACTGATGCTTTTGATTCGGATAAATGGGCGAAAGAATGAAGGATGACACTTTTACAGTTGTTTTTACGGGCGGTCCATTTTAAATGGTTGACCAGCTTTTTTTCGCGGCTTTTTACATCTTTCTCTTCATCACTTTCTTCTACCTGAATAAAAGCCAAAATTGAATCAGTAAAGGTAGCTCCTTCAGTAATGTCAACTACTTCATCTAAATTTTTTTGGGCAGGATTGTACGAAAACTCATCGACATACATCACCAACACTTTCATAGTATCTAAATTGTTTTAAGCGTCACGAAAAATGACTGATAATAAATCTTTGTCCGGGTAAAGATACTATTCTGAAAGCTTATTGAAAAACTATTTACCTGCGGCTTTTTTGAGCATACTTTCAGCAAGTTTTGTTGTCCAGTCGCACAGTTCGGCAATTTGTTCTTCGCTTAATTTCGATTCCGGGTGCATGAGTTTATAGGATTTTAAAGGCATGGATTTCCGTTCGGTTTCCTGGCATATCTCTTCGAGAATGGTAATTTTCTCAAAAATATCCATGGTTCCCCATTCCGAAAAATTCAGCTCCGATTTGCCGTGTTGCACATGGTCGTCCACCATCCACGAAACCGGCGAAATTTGATGGTACCACAAATAATTGGTGTTGCTCGAATGGCAATCCATACAAGCACCCGATAAAAGTATTTGTATGTTCTCAGGAACCTTTTCCTGACTAAAAATATGATTGCTGCTTACTCCATCGCTGTTTTTTTCTGGACGAAAAAACTGGATAACGATAAAAGCAAGCAGCAATATTAAGATTGTAAATCGTATAAATCGACGCATATTACATTTCCTTTACCAAGGCTTCGGCTTCTTTTTTCGACCAGTCCATAAGCATTTTTTTATTCTCTTCGCTTAAAGCTTTATCCGGAAACCGCTCCAGAAATTTCTTAGGAGGCATTTCATTTTTTTCCAATGCTTCACCTATTTCTTTATAAGCGTGAATTTTCTTAATTGCAGAGAGCTCATCGAGCTTATCAAATTGAATTTCTTTTTTACCATCTTCATTTCTTGATTCTGAATTATGACAACCATAACACGAATTTTGGATCACGGCCTTCACATCATCGGGCATTGGCTCGCTTGTTTGTGCAGGCTTTTTGGCAGCAAGAGCAACCAATCCGGAAACAAGAACTACGAGGGTAAAAACAGATAATGACTTTTTCATAATTTTAATTTATTGGTTATATAGCTTATAGAACATCGTACTTGAGTTTTTGTTGAAAAGTTTCGTGATTCTCGTCAATCTGATTAAAAAATCCGTAATTTACGGTCATAATATTTTATTCACCCTACGAAAACCATTTGGAATGCGTTTATATATTTCGGTATTAATTCTTCTAATTTGTATCAGTAATTCGGTTAGTGCTCAGCTTTCTGAAGGCGGGTTTCCTTTACAGGTTATTAGCCAGAAAAGTGCGGAGCAGTTGGTCGTTAAAATGCCTGCTCTAAAACAAACTGAGATTGACGCTGCTATGCAGGAAAACCGTGCCGCTGAAAACCAGCTTAAACCTTTAACTTTTGCGCATGTTTTTAATGTCGATTTGAATCCTGCAAATTCGGGAGTGTGGTATACAACAAATGCGGGTTACAATGTTTGGAAAATAACGCTTTCTTCAGAAAATGCTTATTCACTCAACTTAATTTTCGACGATTTTGAGTTAAACGCAAAGGGACGTTTATTTCTATATAACGAAAAAACGAATCACTACCTGGGCGCTTTTACATCCAATAACAATGCTGCATCGCAAAAATTTGCGGTAGCTCCTGTTGCCGGAGATGAAATTACCGTGCAGTACGAAGTACCCAAAAATGCAGGTACGCCAAACGATTTTACCATCACGAGGGTGAATCATGATTTTATGGGAATTCTAAAGTTCGACCGTCGGCCGATTGGCGGAGATCCTGCAGGCGATTGTAATGTTGATGTAAATTGTGAAATAGGAGATAATTGGAATCAGTTAAAAGATGCGGTTTGCCGCCTTATTGTTGATGGGCGGGAAGTCTGTTCCGGAACGCTTGTAAATAACACGGCTGAGGATAAAACGCCTTATGTTTTATCGGCTTCGCATTGTTACGATGCCTGGGATTTGGCCGAAACAACCGTTTACACCTTTAATTACGAAAGTCCGTATTGCGCTCCTTTGGATGGCGACCCGATTCATTCATTATCGGGTGCTGTTATGAAAGCACATTTTGATAGTCTTGATTTTGCCCTGGTGGAGTTGAATGATATTCCGCCACCTGATTTCAGACCTTATTATGCCGGCTGGGACCGATCGTCGGGTTTGCCCGATTCATCGGTTAGTATCCATCATCCGATGGGAGACGTTAAAAAGATTTCATTTGATTATGATGCGCCTGAATATGCAACATTTAAGTCATCATCGATCAAAAATCCAACAGACGGATCGTTAAAGGTTTTATATTGGGACGAAGGAGTTACAGAGGTTGGTTCGTCGGGAGGAGCTCTGTTTAACATGAAGGATCAACTCATCGGAACATTGTCGGGAGGAGCTGCGGTTTGTGGAAGTCCTGTAAACGATTATTACGCACGTTTTGCCATGCAGTGGGATTTTCAGTCCGACTCTACAAAACAGTTGAAATATTGGCTCGATCCGGCGGGAACCGCTGTTCTGTCGTTAGACGGAAAACAGTTCAATACCGGTGACGATTTGTGTAATGCTTTTACCCATTTAAACGATGCGGATGAGCATGGAAATATCACTATCACAGTTTCGGGCGAAAGTGCAGGTTTCTGGGGCGGAACAAATTCTGTTGGAATTGAAGAGATCGTTGAACGTTTTGCCATTGATGGAAACGAAATCCTTGATGGAATTTCGTTTGGTGTAGGGAAGCTTATTACAGGGAATAACAACAGCAGCATAACGGTTAAGGTATACAATGGCAACAGTTTTCCGGAAGATTTGATTTACAGTAAATCAGTAACCATTGATAATTGGGCCGAAGATGCCATGAACTTCGTTGGTTTTGATGAAATGGTACAACCGGCCGATACTTTTTTTGTGGGATTTGAACTCAGCGATATACAGCCGGCCGATACTTTTGCCATATACCAGTCGCTTAGAGAGTTTACAGGTGCTGAAAATCATTGTTACCTGTTACAAGACGGAACCTGGAAAAGTTTTTCGGAACTGAATCCGCAAGATTACGCGATGGTGAATGTAATGGAACTGGTCGCCTGTAATTACAGGTTAAATACCGATACACAAGTTGTCGATCAGCCCGAAAATGTAATGGTCTATCCTAATCCTACAGCTGGAGAATTAACGCTTGAATCGGATAAAACTATTGATCCGAAAAGTATTAAAGTATTTAATCTGATTGGTCAGGAAATGCAAATAAGCGTTTCGTATACCAATACCTACCACACAAAAATCAATTTGCTGGGAAAAACTCCGGGAGTGTATTTTGTCCGGTTTTCGTACGGCGATTCATTTGTTACACGAAAAATCTCTTTTGTCCCGTGGTAATTATTTTTGTCCGGTAGCTTTTTTGATGATGTCGTTCACAGGGTCGGCCGAAGGTTTATTTTCATTGTTCTGAGGAATTGTAGAAGCATTTCCATCGCGGAAAGCTGAATAGTGTGGCGACAGAATTTCAACTCCGGCTTTATTAAATTCATTCAAAATACTTTTGTTGAGTTCCGAATAAAAATGTGCCATTTTCCCCGGTTGTTTGGTGTAAACATTCAGCTCGTATTCTACATAAAAATCATTAAGGCTTTTTTGAAGTACAAATGGTTTGAAATCGCGGGTTAGGTTTTTGGTGTTTTTTGCAGCCTCCAGCAATAGTTTTATCACCGTTTCAGCAGGAACATCATAACCAATGGTTACCGAAGGGTGTAAAATAATTCCAATCTGACTGGCATTTTTTGTATAGTTCCACAAATGTGTATTTATGATGGTGGCATTCGGAATGGTTACATCTTCGTTTTTTACGGTTTTTATTCGTGTTACAAGCAGGTTCTTTTCAACAACATCACCCATCGTTTTACCAATTTTTACCCGGTCGCCAATTTGAAATGGGCGCATGTAGGTGATCACAATTCCGGCAACAATATTTGCAATGGCCGACGTAGAGCCTAAGGTAAAAATTACCCCAACAAAGATTGATACACCCTGAAATGCTTTTGATGAAGGCAGGTATTGTACAATTAAAACAGCGGTGATAATGTAAATGACGATTTTTACCAGGTTGAAGGTTGGCTTTGCCCAATCACTGTGAAAACCTTTAATTTTGAGTTTTCCGGTTTCAATTTCCCGAACTACTACTCCCAATATTTTTAAGAGGTAGCGGGTGATAATGATGATGACAAAAATGGAAAACAGATTGGGGATAAAAGCCACAAAGTCGTTTGCAATTTTCTTTACCGGATCAGCAATATATCCATAGAATTTATCGGCTAAATCGCGGGTCCACGGCAAAAAACTAAATAAAAAGGGTAGGTATAAAAACAGAACCAGCACCAGCAGCGCAAACTTAACAACTTTAGAAATCAGGAGGAAAATGTTTCCGGTCTTGCTTGGAACCAGATATTTAAATATACTTTTTCGTTTTTTCTTCAGTCCTTTTTCGTAGTGTTCGAGCTTGGTATTCAGGATTTTAAAAAACTTATTGATGAGGAATATGATCAGGACAAGACCGCCTAACGCCAGCAAGGTATAAAGAGCTCGCAATAACCAGTAAGTTAGTGTACTCCGTGCAATAATTTCGTTAAACGATTCCCTGATGAGAACAAGGTATTCGTTTGCTAACGCTTCTCTGTTTTTTCCTAAAATGGTCGCATCTGCATCACTAACGCTTGTTAACGGAAAATTGTCGTAAGAAATGATTGAGTAGTTGTTTTTCTCAGTAATGTTAAACAGTTGTTCGTCGACCCGAAATTCTGTTACTACCAGGTCAAACCGTTCCAGTATTATTGCAGCTCTTTCTGCAGGGGTAAAAGGACCAAGATTGGCATAAATCGGGAAAAGTGTATCGTTATTAAATACAACATACGCAGCCTGCAATTCAGAATCGTTAGTGCCGGTTGTCGTTTCAGTCTTTGAATTGTTTATCGCGGTTTGAGATAAAACCTGAAAGAATAGAAAAGTTAACGTTACCAGAATCCCTAATTTTCGCATAATTTGGATGTTTTGTTAACGAAAAGTTACAATAAAATTCTAAATCAATAACAACGTATTACTGGGTGGTATATGACTATTTTAATACCCTATATCTGTGAAAAGGGAAAAGATGAATGATGCAGGTTTAATTTCAGTTTACCGTTGGCATTTTTAAAAAAGCCCATAGTATATTCCACCTTGGTTTCATTGCCATCTTTATCCATAAAAAAATAGTTTCCCATACTAATCGCCAAATCATAATTTGCAATATAACCATGGTTTTCAAAGCGCACTTTTTCCCATGGCTGAAGTGCAAAACCCTGGTCTTCAGGGAATTTGTCGTTACCACCGATAAAATATGAAACGGCTTCTTCCTGGTTTTTTCGAAACTGAGGATCGGTAGCTTTTGTTGGTTTAAAAAGAACGGTGCCTTCTTTGTAGCCGTACATCGATTCAACCAACTCGGTTGCAGCTTTTACAATGTCGCCATTCTCTTTAAAAATTTTGCCAATTCTGATAATGCCGTTACCCCAATCGTACTGTCTTTGAATAATTTGTTCTTTAACGAATTTTTCATTCATACCGGTATAATTTTACAGAAGATAACAGGAATAAAGATGGCTTAGTTCAATTCAATTGCAATAATTTCTTGAAGCTGTTCGATGGTCATCTTTTTGCCTAAAATCTTCTTGGTTTCATCCAAAAGAAAGACACCCGGTGTTTTCCGGCCGTCGTATTTAATTTTAAACCGCGAGCTGTGGTCAGGGTCCCAAACATTTAGCCAGTCAAACATATTGTGTTTGGTTAAAAACTCCGCCCACTCTTCTTTGTCGTCCATTGAATAAATAGCATAAACTTCCAGTCCTTTATCTTTGTTTGGCAGGTATACATCGTTATAAAATTCGGGAATAAAAACCTTACAATGCGAGCAGTTGGGCTCGTAAATCAGCAGTACTGTTAATTTCGATTCAATCTGGTGAAGGTTGATAAATTCTCCGTCGAAACTTTCAAGTGTAAGGTCGGGAGCAGTTGCTCCAATCAGGTTATCTTGCAAAAAAAGAACATTTTCCCTGATTTGTTCGAGTGTTTCATCTGTTGCCCAAAACGCCTCGCCACTGAGGTAATAATCGCGGGCAAGATCAACAAACAGGGCATCCATTCCCATAAAATTGCTGTTTAAACTACTATTCAGAAAGAACGAAGTGGCAAACTGAAAAATTCGTTTGTTCGGGTAAACATCTTCCAGAAATTGGTACACGTATGGTTTTACCGAATCATAGGCGGGGTAAAGCACTTTTTCAAACCACGTTTCTACCTTCGTTTTATAAAACGGGGTGTATAAATAACGTTCGTCGGTATAGTCGAAATAATCCCAGTAATGTTCGCGCTGGTAATTAAATTTGGCACGTAGCAGCAATGAATCATTTTCCACGATGTTCGGTGGAAGTGTTGATTCATCGAGCTCAGGAACATAATTGGCTGTTATAAATTTATACAAAAAAGAATCGGGGAACTTTTTGTTTACTGTGGCCCAATACGCCTGCATTTCTGTGTCAAGCGCTTCTCGTTGATTGGCTATTTTTTCTTTTTCCTGTTCATCGGCATTACGGTAGGCTTGATTTAACGTGGAACTCTTTTGCTGTAAACCGCTAAGATAATTCATGTAATTGATAAAAGCTTCGGATTCCGGGGCACCTTCAATTATCGAGTTTTTACCATCAAACGTAGGATTGGTTAACGAAAATTGTTGATCTGCACCCAATAAAAAATCAAAATGATGGTCCTGGTCAACCAGTATTTTGTACAATCCCTGAGATAAAAGACTGTCGCCAGTGAATGTACCCTGCCCGTTTTCGTCCAATGTGGTCTTGTCAGCTGCATATATTTTGCCAAGGTAGTGATAAGCAAGTTGTATGGTTTTATTCGGGGCCTGTTCGAGTGTTACATTGATGGAATAATTTTGCGCCGAAAGCTGAAATGTAAAGCATATTAAGAGGAGAAAAGAAAGTCTAATCATTGATGTTTGCATTAAAAGTTTAAAAATAGAATAAATCGCTGAGCTTTTTCCAAAGAGAATAACCAAATTGTATGGGAAATGTTGGTATAACTTTGTTAAATTCATGCCCTGATAAAAAGAGAGTATGCTTTCGGTAAATATTCCGGTATATAATATTGAGGTGGTTGACCTGGTAAACGCTTTGCACGAGCAAGTTACTGCTTTGGCAATTGATTTTGAGATTCGGGTGTACGACGATGCATCGGATGAGATTTTTAAATCGTTAAACAGATCGCTTAAAAACAAGCCCAATGTTATTTATCAGGAAATGGATTCTAATCTGGGCAGAGCAGCGATCCGCAACCGAATGGGTGCTGAATCGGAATATGGTTGGCTACTGTTTATTGATGCCGATTCGCGGGTTATAAACGCTAACTATTTAAAAAACTACCTCGATAATTTAAGTGAAAATCGGGTTTTGTGTGGCGGAACGGCTTATTCCGAGAATAAACCGGCGGATCCTGAAAAATTCTTGCGTTGGACTTATGGACATAATCGCGAGGCAATTTCTGCAAAAAAGCGAAACCGCAGCAAAGGATTTATTATTACCTCCAATAATTTTCTGATTTCAGCCAGCATGTTCAGACAGGTACATTTTCGGAATGAACTCCGCGAATATGGGCATGAAGACACGCTTTTAGGGTATGATTTGTATTGTGCCGGAGTTGAAATCTTTCATGTTGATAATGCGCTGGAACATACCGGCTTGGAAAGTGGTCAGGCGTTTCTGAGAAAAAGTTGTCTGGCGCTGGAGAACCTGCAAAAAATAGGAGAGGAGCTGTTGGATGGCGACCGCACTTTTTATCGTCAGGTGAGTTTTCTGCGTAAATTTAAGCGGATTACCTTTTTTGTGCCGGGCAGTTTAATTGGCAAACTTTTTAGAAAGTACCGCGAAAAAATGGAAGAACAATTAAAAGGGAGACGCCCATTGTTATTGTACTTCGATTTGTATAAACTGGGTTATTATGCAAGCATAAAAAACCGCTGACAAAAACTTGCCAACGGTCTTTTCATATCTTCTGGTTATATCTTTACTCGTCGAGTTTTATATCTCCGTAACGACTAATTACATTAACTTTTCCACCGGTTCCATTACCAACTGCACCAACCACGGTACTTTTATGGTTTTCTTTAATGCGGTTTCCGCTAAAATCGTCTTCAGGATACGAAATTCCACAATAGTCGCAGCTTGCATCAAGCGAATAATTGGCATCGTCGAGTCCTAACGAAATCTGTCCGTAGCTGTTCGTGATGTCGATAAAGTCAAAGTCCGCGTCCACTTCATCAACCTTTATACTTCCGTAACCCGATTCAACTTTTAAACTCTTCGACAGTTCCTCTACCTTAATATTGGTGTATTTCATGTCGGCAGTAAGCGATTCCAATTCTTCACACTTAAACTTGTCGTATTTCGAATCCAACACCACTGTTCCACATTCTTCAATCGAGATATTCGAATATTTTGATTCGAACTTTAATTCTTTGGCTTCTTCAATGTCGATAGGCGAATAACTTACATCGATGTTCATGTACGAAGCGGCACCAATATTTGCATTACCGTAGGCAAGCGACAGGTTTAATGAACCGTCTTTCGGAGTTGCCAGATCGTAAGCCGTGAAATTTCCGTATTTACAGTCGAAATCTCCGTTTCCGGTAAGTTGCCCCACAATTGTATTTCCGTACTTATTGCTAATTTTCAGGTTCTTATCAGCCGGAATATTTACCTCATAATCGATGCTGAATTTCCGCTGGCTTTTAAAGTTGTTTTCGATATCAGTAACGGCTTTTACCAGACTACCTGACTTTCGAATGTTCACTTCAATCATATCAAGAAATTCCTCAGCTTTTCTTTCGTTGGCTGCATCAACCGTAATTTCAACATGAACGGTTACCGAGTCACCACCTGAATTATTAATCTTAACTTCGCCAAAACGGTTGTCGATTTCTAGAGAGGCCACCTCGTTATTCAACCAAGCTTCGTGGTACACTTTTGATTTTTCTTCAGCATTTACTGTTGTGCCGATCGCTAACAGACCGATAAAAAACAGTGCTGTAATACTTTTTAATGTCTTCATTTTATTCTGGTTTTAATATTTACTACTATTATTCACTTATCTGCAAGAATCCGTGCCGGCTAAATTGCCATTGCTTCCTGCTCAATTTCGTTTGTTTTCTGTTGTACTTCCTCTAATTTGTTAATGATTATATTGATTACACTAAGCTTAGCCTGATAATATTCCAACATGGCATTAATAACACGTTCGTCGTTTGGATTTGCTGCCAGATCGTTCTGCAGGTTTTTATACATTGTTTCAAATTCTGCCAGTTCTTCATTCATCATGTTTTGTTCATCTTCCGAAATCAGGCCTTGTTCCATCCATTTTTCCCACTGGGCCATTCCGGTGTTTATCGAGCTGGTGTAGTAATATTCCACTTCGCTGTATTCCGGCGAAATTGATGCCAGTGTAACAGTTGATGTTTCATTGGCTGCGTTAAAAATTCCCTGGTTATTTGGCGAGAAATAGATAAACGCCTGGTTGGTTGCCAGAAATACAAATACAACGGCTGCAGCAACTTTCCAGATCAGACTCAGGTTTATTTTCCGCGTCTTTTTTTGCTGTGCATTCAATTTTGCTTCAAACCGTGCAAAGTGTCCTTCCATCGGTTCGTTATCGTTTAACGCATCAATGTTTTCAATTATTAATTGCTCTATGTTATCTCTTTTTTCCATCGCTCAAAATTTCATTCTGTTAATTGTATGAAAATATCTCTGTCCCTTTCAATAGCTCTCGTAACTTGTTCTTGGCTCGCAGCAACTGGGTTCTCGAAGCGGAATTCGAAATCCCCAGAATCTGGCTTATTTCTTCGTGGTCGTAGCCTTCAATTAGATAAAGGCTAAGTACCACGCGGTATCCGTCCGACAGTTTCTGAATGGCCCTTTTTAAGGCTTCTGCATCAATGTCTCGCGTTTCCATCTGATAATCGGCAATTTGAGCTGTTCGCTCGTTTACCTCTTCAAATTTTACCTTTCGCTTTTTTAAACAATCCAATGAACGATTCACCACAATACGTTTTAACCATGCACCGAAACTCACTTCGCCTTTGTAACTTTCAATTTTGTTGAATGCACTTAAAAAGGCCTCCTGCATCACATCTTCGGCTTCCATACTGTCATTTACAATCCGCAGGCAAACGCTGTACATTGCTTTGTAATACAATTTGTACAACTGGAATTGTGCCTTCTGGCTTCCTTCCCTGCATTGATCAATGATCTCCTGGTGAATATTTTTATAAAGTGTATTCAAACTCTTAATTTTCTGCTTCAATGACGAAGGCAATATTTCAATGTTGCATACGTTTCCGAATTATTTTTTGTTTTTGTGTATTTTATTTCGGTTTAAGTACGTAACAGATTCATATTGCGCTTGTAAAAGCCGGGTTTTACCAAAAGTTATTATTACGATTAACTAGTAAATCGATGAAAATGTTAGTCAGATAACATCACGTATTCAGTTCTGAAAGTCGATTCAGAACGAGAAGAATGTAAATACGGAAATTACACGTTTGAATGAAAATTAAAGCGTGCTGTAATAGTTGATGAGCTCTTTTAGGTCTTCAGCCTTTCCGGTCTTTATTTTCTTTTCTTTTATGAAAGCTTCAATTTCTTTTTGATGATCAGGGAAAAGTGCAACCAGCTCTTTTTTGTTGCCAATCAATTCTGCTGCTTCCATTCCAAATCGGATGTAAAAATCGTCGGATTGGCGCTTGAACTCCGCCGGTTTTGCTTCTGCATATGCACCGGGTTCTTTTGGTGGCTCAAACTGAATAACCGGTTTTAAATACAGACTGGTATTTCCCGACTTCAGCAGTTGGAAAAATCCCCGCTTCATTTTACTTAAACTCATGTACGGTGCATATACCAGTGTATATTCTTTAAATTCAATTTTTTCAACAATTTCAGGTGCTGCAAGTGCCGATACTGTTTTTTCGGGAGTTTCGAACTCAATTCTGTCATTATAAATATTATAGCGTAACGGAACCGCTTTAAACTGCACTTTTGATGTGGTAAAAATACTCGCCTCTTCAAACGACTTATTTAAGTATGGCGATCCTTTTATATCGCTTTCTTCCAGTTGTTTATTAAAATCGCTATTCGTAAGTTCCTTTTGTCGGTAAAAATCCAGGGCCGAACTTATTTGGTAATCAACCTGGGCTTGCACATAACCTAAACCAACAAATACCAAAGCGAAAAGAACAATCAGTTTTTTTGATTTCATGATAGAAAGGATTATCAATTTATACTATTGCTTATTAATCGGGTAGAGAATTGTAATATTTTGTCAGGGAGATCAATGTCTCTTCCTTACCCATTTTTACTTTATTGTTTTTAATAAATGCTTCAATTTCTTCCTGATGATCAGAGAAGAAGTTAACAAGATCTTTTTTCGACTCTATTTTTTCAGCAGCATCCATTCCTACACGGAGATAGTATTCATTCGGACGTTCCACAAATTTAGCCGGTTCGGGCTCTTTGTATGCTGCAGCTTCTTTTGCTTTTTGAAACAATACAATCGGGCGCGAATACAGGTTAACATCTCCTTCCGCGAGTACAATAAAAAAGCCGTTTTTCATTTTTTTTCCACTCTGATAGGGTATATACGAACAGCTATTTTCGCCAATAACGGCTTTTTCTACAATTTCAGGAGTTGTGAGTGCAAGAATCTGCTTGTCGGGCGTTTGAAACTCCAGCTCGTCGTTGTAAATGTTATAACGTAGCGGGATATCGTTAAACTGAACTTTTTGGTAGGTATAAATGGTTCCTTCGATAAATTCATCATTCAAAAACGGTGTTCCTTCAATGTCGCTTTCATCGAGTACGTTTTTATAATCACCTGAATCGGACCTATGCAACTTAAAAAAATCAACCGCATTTTGAATGTCGTAGATACTTTGTGCGTAAGATCCAACTGCAGTGAAACAGAGAATAAAAGAAAAGAGAATTAATTGTTTCATGACTATTTTATTTATGAGTAAATCTATTTGTTTTCATTTTCAATTGCAAATTCAGCAATTGCTTTGGCGTGCAGCTCTAGAGTGCTGAACAAAGGCAACTCGTAATCTTCCTGTTTTATCAGTAAAGGAATTTCGGTACACCCAAGAATCATTCCTTGTGCACCCTCGCCGGCTAGCTTATTCATAATCGCAATAAAACCTTTTTTAGTTTCCGGAAGAAAAACCTCTTTTAGCAACTCATTCATGATTGAAGAATGAATAAAATCACGTTCTTCCTTTGACGGAACAATTACTTCTATTCCAAAGTTTGCCAGGCGTTTTTTGTAAAAATCAAGTTCCATGGTTTCGCGTGTTCCCAGCAGGCCAACTTTTTTTAATTGATGTGTTTCAATGGCTTTTGCAGTTGCATCGGCTATGTGCAGAATTGGTTTGTCCGTTTCGCGGATTAGTTCCTCGTAGGTAAAATGGATTGTATTGGCACACAAAGCCACAAAATCGGCTCCGGCATTACAAACGGTTTCGGTGGCCTGTTTTATAATCCGGTAAACACCATCGCGGTCGTTTTGCTGATTACAGGCATAAATATCGCCGTAATTTACCGAATTCAGTACAATTCGGGGGAAGGTCATCCCTCCAAGATTTTGGTTTACAGTTTCGTTAATGATCTTGTAATATTCCTGTGTAGATACCCAGCCGGTTCCGCCAACCAATCCAATTGTTTTCATAGGCAAAGTTTATGTTCTCAAAAGTGCTTAAATTATTTGAGATAGTTAAAATTTATTATTGCTAATTTTGCCCGAAAATTTATGATGCAAAAACCGGAACTTCTTTTACCCGTTGGAAATCCAGAATCGTTTTATGCTGCTTTGCGAGGCGGGGCAGATGCGATTTATCTGGGATTAAAACAATTTAATGCCCGCGGAAGGGCGAAAAACTTTACCAATGGGCAGCTTATTACCATTCTGAAAGAAGCCAAAAAGAATAATGTTCTGGTTTATATTACTTTAAACACTGTAGTTAAAAACAACGAAATTCCTGAATTGCTTGATTATCTGAATTTCCTGAATCAGGCTGGTGTGCACGGGATAATTCTTCAGGATTGGGGAGTGTATTTTATAGCACGAAGTTTTTTCCCGAACCTGGTTTTACATGCCAGTACACAAATGGGTATTCATAATTCAACCGGTGCCAATTACGCGCAAAAGAAGGGAATTGAACGTGTTGTATTGGCGCGTGAGCTTACTTTGGGTGAATTGACCAAGATCTGCAAAAAGAGTAAGGTGGAAACCGAAGTGTTTATTCATGGGGCCTTGTGTTATTCCTTTTCCGGGATGTGTTTGTACAGCAGTTATGCCGGTGGACGTGGCGCAAACCGTGGGCTGTGTACGCAACCGTGCCGACGAACTTATACTGCCACAAATTCAAAGCAGTTCCTTTTTAACTTAAAAGATAACCAGCTGATTGATCTGGTTTCCCGCTTTCAGAAAATGGGTGTATCCAGTTTAAAAGTTGAGGGACGAATGAAATCGGGCGAATATACCTACCGCGTTGCTCAAGCTTATCGAACTGCACTTGATAACGAAGTTAAATTAACGGAAGCCAAAGAACTTTTAGCACTTGATTTTGGGCGCGAGAAAACGGCTTATTTTATGGGCAAGGACGTTAAAACAGCGATTGCCGAAAAAACAGTAGCCGGTGTTTATCTCGGAAAAGTTAGCCGGGTGAAAGGAGAGTACCTTAGTATTTCTTCTCATATGAAAATTGAGCCCGGATTCCGATTGCGTTTTCATATTCCAAACACCGAAAAGCAGGAAACAGTAAAAGTTCGCGAGGTTGTTGAAGAAAATGGACTCTATAAAATTCATACGGCAGGAAAGCAGGTAAAACCAAACAGCGAAGTTTATTTGTCGGGGATAAGCGATGTAAAGTTCCCATCAAAACTCGACGATGCCAGAACGCATTTTAAGCCGATGAATTTTGGGCACAAACAAAAGATATTGAATGCTTTAAAAACTAAAAAATCGTCGAAAAAAGAGGAGTACTATTTTCGTATAAACTCGATGGAATGGCTGAAAAAAATGAACCTGAACGAAATGGATGGTTTGTTTCTGGCTTTCTCGAAAATTACATGGAGCCGATTCGACCCCGAAGTGCCATTTATACAGAAGTTTAAGGATAAGATTTTTATTGAACTGCCAAAGTTCATTCAGCAGGATGCGAATCAATATTACCGCGAGTTGGTAAGCCGGATGGTTAAGAGTGGAATTCGAAATTTTGTCATCAGTCATCTTTCTCAAATAGATCTGATACCGCCGAAATGCCGTATTGTTACCAACGAAAATGTTTATGTTTTTAATGATGCTGCAGCGAAGTTCTATAAAAATGAAGGTGTAAGCATTTTTTCATATCCGCAGGAAATTGATTTTGAGTCGTTGTTTTCGCTGTCGCATAAAGATGGTATCGTGCCGATGTATTTTTATCCCGAGCTTTTCCATTCGCGTATGCCAATTGCTATGAAGGAAGGTGATGATGAGTTGGTGGATGATATGAACATAAAATTACAGCGCTTCCGCAGAAACGGTATAACATCAATAGTTCCGCAGGTTCCGGTTTCAATCTCGCAATCAAGGAATAAACTTCAGAAGAATGGTTTTTATCGTTATTTAATCGATTTCTGCTACGAACCGGTTTCGAAACACCGCGCTAAAACCGTAAAGAGTCGAATTATGCGTTCGGAACAAATTCAACCATCAAATACCTTTAATTTTAATAAAGGCCTGAAGTAAGACTTTTCTGTATTTCTTTATTTCGTCATCCTGTTCGTCAGCTGACGGATTCAGGATCTTTATATAGTTCTAAAAAGCAGATTCTGAGATAAACTCAGAATGACGTTCTTACCGACTTATATATAAATTGTTCCTGATTCTCAGGAATAAAAAAAGCAGATCCGAACCGGACCTGCTTTTTTTTGTTATCGAGTATTTACATCTTAACCATCGTTCATCGATGCAAGGAATTCTTCGATGCTTGCTGTTCGCATCAATCTTGTTTTCATAAATTCCATTGCTTCCAGCGAGTTCATATCGCCAAGGTAGTTGCGTAAAATCCAAAGTTTGTCGAGTACGTCTTTCGAGAACAGTAAATCTTCGCGACGAGTACTTGATGTTGGAATATCCACAGAAGGGAAAATACGTTTGTTCGACAATTTTCTGTCGAGTTGTAATTCCATGTTACCGGTACCTTTAAATTCTTCGAAAATAACTTCATCCATTTTCGATCCGGTTTCGGTAAGTGCAGTAGCCATAATGGTTAAAGAACCACCTTCTTCGATGTTACGTGCCGCACCAAAGAAACGTTTTGGTTTGTGCAGTGCGTTTGCATCAACACCACCCGATAGTACTTTACCAGATGCTGGTTGAACCGTGTTATAAGCTCGGGCCAAACGTGTGATCGAATCTAAAAGGATAACCACATCGTGACCACATTCGGTTAAACGTTTTGCTTTTTCCAATACAATATTGGCAACTTTTACGTGTTTGTCTGCCGGTTCATCAAAAGTTGATGCAATAACTTCGGCATGCACACTGCGAGCCATATCGGTAACCTCTTCCGGACGTTCGTCGATCAGTAATACGATCATATAAACTTCAGGGTGGTTGGCTGCAATGGCATTCGCTATTTCTTTCAGTAATACTGTTTTACCTGTTTTTGGCTGTGCAACAATCAATCCACGTTGTCCTTTACCGATAGGAGCGAACATATCAACAACTCGCGTTGAAATATTGTCGTGTCCGTTTCCGGTTAAGTTGAATTTCTCATCAGGGAACAACGGAGTCAGGTGATCGAATGGTACGCGGTCGCGAATAAATTCAGGGCTGCGTCCGTTAATTTCCAATACTTTAATCAGCGGGAAATATTTTTCACCTTCTTTTGGCGGACGAACAGTTCCTTTTACAGTGTCGCCGGTTTTTAAACCAAATAATTTAATCTGGCTCTGCGATACATAAATATCGTCAGGCGAGTTTAAGTAGTTGTAATCAGAAGAACGTAAGAAACCGTAGCCATCCTGCAGAATCTCCAATACGCCGGTGTTTGTAATAATGCCTTCAAACTCGAATTGACGAGATTTCTGGCGATTACCCTGCTGTTGATTTTGCTGATTCTGATTTTTATTTTGTGGTTTAAATTTATTATCGTCTTTCGGACCGTTGTTTTGTTTCTGCGGTCTTTTTTGTTGTCCGTCGCGTTGCTGATCTCGGTTTTGTTGCGCAGCTGGCGGAGTATTTTTTTGCTTTTCCTGAGGGCGCTCCCAATTTTGAGCTTTTTGTGGCTGTGGAGTCTCCGATTTTACAACATTCTCAGAAGGCTGCTGCTGTTGTTGCTGCTGCTGTTGTTGCTGCTGCTGTTGTTGCGGAGCTTGTTGTTGTTGTTTAGGTTCATCAGAAGATTTATCTCTGTTAAACCCTTTTATAATAGCTTTAATCTGATCCTGACGCGATTGTGCATTATCGTCGTTTTTATCAGCTTGCTTTTTTCTTGGACCAGATCCAACTTTTTCACGCTTAACTGTTTCCACACGTTGGCGTGGACGTTTTGATCGGCGTGAGTCATCCTGGTTAGTATCTTTTTGTTCGTTTTGCTTTTTGCGAATACCCAACACTCCTTTATCTTCTTTTGGAGCATTTTTTTGACCTTTCTTTTCGGCTTCGAGAACGGCTTGGGTATCGAGAATTTTATAAATAAGATCCTGTTTTTTGTAGGATTCTACACGTTTAATTTTGAGCTCTTTAGCGATCTCTTTTAATTCAGGAACAAGTTTCTTGTTCAATTCTAATATATCATACATATGTTAATGTTATAACTTTTTCTCGATTAATAATTGTTGAAAAATTTTTTGGAACAATTGACGAGGAGAGTGATTCCTTTTGAAATCGTGTGCAATTATAAATAATTACCTGTTCGTAAACAAAAAAATGAAACTCTTTTTTCTTTCTGCTATCTATTTTTAAGTAAAATTAAAACTTTTGAGTATGTTATCAAAAAATACTTCCCAAATGGAATGCAATGCCCTTGGTCGAAAGTTCTGATTGTAAATACTATACGTTTAAAGCAGTGAAATTGTTTAACTTTTAGTCAAAGTCTTTTTATAAAGGCTAACTGGTGTTGGTTTTTTCTGCTGTTTATTTGATTCCCAATAGCCTGATAACCGACGCTATTCCCTGATGATAAGGACCTTCGTTAAGCGCCACATCAGTTTCCTGTATTTGAATTGAACTCAAGGTCTGGAAGTCCTCTTTCAACTCGTTTTTGTCAAATAGAAAATCAATGTTTTTAGGCCCTCCACTGGTTTTATTGATCTGATTTTTAGTAAATCCCTCTAAAATAATATGACCTCCTAGTTTTAAGTAGGTTGTCAATTTGTTGTGCACTTGATTTCGAATAGATGCTGGCATATGTGCATAAGTTAAACATATACAATCAAAATATTCTTTTTCGAAATTTGCTGTATTGTAATCAGCAATAAGGTAATTAATTTTAGTATTATGTTTATCAGAAAGTGACAATGCTTTTTTTCTGCCTTCGGTGCTCGGATCGAAAGCTGTAACTTCCCAACCTAATGTGGCCGCAAAAACTGCATTTCTTCCTTCTCCTTCGGCCGGACATAAAATTTTACCCGGTTTTAAAAGCGGAAGTTGTTGTTTTAAAAAGTCGTTGGGAGTTTCACCATACGCATATTCTGTTTCACTATACCTATTATCCCAAAAGTTGTCCATTGATATTGTTTATTGTTGAATAAACAAATAAAGTTAAAAGAGGTTTATCGATAAGTAACGAGTAAAAACTATTTGTTCTCGTCCCCGCTTTTTGTTTCGATGAGAACGACTCCATTTGCTCCCCTTGAACCATAAATGGCAGAACTCCCATCTTTTAAAATATCGATACTTTTTACCGTATTTGGAGGGAGCATACCTAAAATACTTCCTTCTCTTTCAATTCCATCCACTACAATTAATGCAGCATTACTGCCGCCCATCGTGTTATTCCCGCGGATTATTACCTCATCACCAATTACCTGCACTCCTGAAAACTTTCCTCTTATAAGTTCATACATATCTGTATAATTTGAGAAATTATCGTGGTCGTCTCTTAAACTCGAAACTGCATTCAGTTTATCTTCGTCAAGTACGTGCCCATATCCAATTGCCAGTGCTTTTCCTTCTTCGCCGGGTTTAAGGTGTAAATTAACAGCAACAAACTTTGTGTTTTCTTTTAGTTTAACGTTTTGTTTATTAAATCCGTGGGCAAAAAAACTTAATTTATCATTATTGTTACAAGCAACAGAAAAACTCCCAAGGGTATCTGTTTTAACGATCTGTTTAGTACTTTTTACCTGAATTTCTACCCCGGATAAAGGGATGTTTTCGAAAGTAGTTACTTTGCCCTGAATACTTCGATCCTGAGCATTCATGTTAGTTGTAATACAAAGACAAACTAAAAATAATAGTTGTGTCAAAAAAAAAACGGTTAGCCATGGTTTTTTGGTTTTAGTTATTAACTGAAATCGAATTAAAATTAATGTAAAAAATTGAATTAATTGTCTGATTAGTAAAATATAAGAGGAGTAATAACCATAATTGAAAGAACTTTTAAGCAAAAAAATGATCCGGCTTTAAATGGTATAGTAATATTCACGACTGAATAATTCCTCACGGACACAATTTATGCTTTTACCATTGTGGCAACGGGTGGTTTTGGGGAACTTCAAGATTTAACTATTAATATGTATCCTTTCTTAGTTATCGGTGGTACAGTACTGAACATTAAGTTCAACGCTGTAATAATTGTATTTGGTTAAAGGACCATAGTAATAAAACATTGGCGGAGACGGGGCTAATGGCTTTCCACTATACACTTCGAAGGCTTTGCCGCCCGGCTTTTGGTAACCCTTTATTACAACCAAAGTGGTATTATCCGAAAACATCCAGTCCTGATCGAAATAGAACCTGATGTTTTGATCGATATACGAAGCAGTACCAATTATTTGACCGTTATCGGCAACAATGGATTCACTTTCATTATTAATGTCGTAATAATAGGTGTTTTCGATCAGTAAGCCACAAAAAGCTACATGAGGAAAACAACCTCCGCCTCCAACCGGAGTATAGGTAGAATAGGATGCTGCAAAATTTGGCTTATCCGAAATGTATTCTCCTGTGCTCCATGCAGATTCTTTTGTTCCAGTTGATTTGTTAACGGCGCTGGCATGTGCAAACAGGTAGATGTTACCACCTTCTTCAAAATCGTACCCCGGGGTAATTTCATTCTGTGATATCGTAAATTGGTATTCCGTTTTACCTGCTGATTTATAGGGAAACCTACCCGGAGTGGGGATATTTTGACTATTGGAAGGAACCGCATCAGGCGTTGTGCCTACCCAAAGTTGCACCTCTTCGAGATCGTAAGTTGAGTTGCCTTTAAATTTTACTGTTAATGTGGTAGAAGTGTTGCTTATTGTTACTGTTCCACTTGATTTTTCATTTTTAAGTTGAAGTGAAATTTGCTTTTCGGCAGAACCACTTTTTAAATTGGTTTCACTTGCAATTAGATTAGTTTCCAGGGAATTCGTTTCTTCTTTCGGATTCACCAGATCCACATCCATACAACTCCAGAAGATCGTACTCATGATTATAAACATTCCGAATAATAACTTTGCTTTCATCGATTTAATTTTTGCTGTGTTTTATCCATTAAAACTTTGTCTTAAAGTTGAGCGAAAAACAGCTCCTTTAAGTTTTATAAGGGTTTGATAAAATTCGGAAGTTGCTGCCGGATAAGAATTACAATTTCCAACAGAAGTCTTTTTTGAAGCGTCCAAAAATAAAAGACTAATACCTTCGTGCTCGTTTTGCACATTCTAAATGCGTGATGTGCAATATTCTACATATCAGTCCAATATATCTTTTTTGAAAGTAGCAGGTATTCAATTCTGTTCGAAAGTTTTTAACGATTAAACGCAAAAGTCTCATTCAGTTTTGTTAAAAACTCGTCAAGTGCGTTGCTGAAGAGTATTCCAGAATCGTACTAAAAATGCAGGTTGAAGAATTTAATTCAATGAAATTTGAACTTCACATTGCATAAAATTGAGGTGAATGAACATAAAAAAGGCATAATTGCTTATGCCTTTTCAATGTTTCTTCTTTATTTTAGTTATGAATTATTTTCCCATTAATCACTTCATCGTTAAACTGAATCCTGTAGAATAGCATGGAAGGAAGGTTTTTATCCGATTGGTATTCAATTTTGTAATTTTTACCGGACACGATGGCTTGATCAAACAATACATCAAGTTTTCGTCCTGAAACATCAAACAGTTCAATCATACATTCTGCATCCTCCTCATGCGAGAATTCAAAATAGAGTTTGTCAGTAAACGGATTTGGGTAAACGTTGATTCCTGGTTCGCTTGAATCAGCGGACAAAATTTGTGCACTTTTCGCAGTGCAATCACTTATCGGGCCTGCGAATGTATAACCTGAAGCATCAATATTTGTAATATAAAGACACCAGGATGCACTTCCTTTAAATTCGGGTGTTTCAACAATAATCTGTCCACTGTTATTTGTAGTTCCTGAAACATAATTGCTTATGTCGTTAAAATATCCTGTTACATCTATATTTGGTAATACTGGATCTATTGTCACGGTTACTGCATATTTTTTTACACCCTTTGGTAGATTAATACTTTCCCAAGGACCAATCGTAGCGGTTATATATTGGGTTCCAGAATTATTGGTAACTGTAATATAATCTGTTTTAGTTTCTGTATCACTTCCTCCCGTGTTGCTTGCAGTTAGCTCGACGGTATATGTGCCGGGATTGGCATATTCGTAAGTTGGGTTTTGTGCTGAAGACGATCCTCCATCTCCAAAATCCCAGCTCCATGATGTTGGATTATTGCTGCTATTGTCTGTAAATTGAACAGTAAGCGGAGCATCTCCTGAAGTTGTCGATGCCGTATAACTCGCATCTGGGGCCGAACCACCTGTAATGGAGCCCCACTCTTGCTCACACATTACCACCGGAGCCGACATTCCGTTATTCACATAAGCATCCCAAAATATATTTCCGGCCTCATTTGTTGTATTTTCGTCACGCAGGAATGTTGCATATTCCAGCGAAATTGTCTGATATAGTAACTGAGCCTTCACATAAGCCGGAGTTTGTGACATTGCGTAGGTCGTTTCATCATAATTTTGATCGTCGTTGTATGAATAAGCAACAACGGGCGATTGAATATTTATTAATTCCAGATTTGTGGCACCTTTTGGAGGAATGCGGTTATCTTTCACAACTTTATTATTTAGTACAAAATGAAAAGATTCACCTGTAACCGGATCTCCTGAAACGCCGGCGGCATTTTCCACAGCATCTGTCATTCCTAAATGAATCTCATAGATTTTTGCATCAACAGTATCCAGTTTTGCAGAATCATAATCATAAGCTCCTGATTCGAATAAAATATTACCATTAGAATCATATGCCTGTAGATTGATCCATATCCTTCTTCCTTCAGGATAGCCCGAAGGTAATTTGTGACCCGTGTTATTCGTGATTGTTACTTTGGCTACGTTGTTTGTTACGGACAAATTCATTGTTGCGGCATTTTGTAACATAAAAAGCGCACGTTCTTTTCCTGCAATTAAAGCATCTCTGTCTACTTCATCCGGATAAAGATCGTAAACCAAATCAGGAATAAAAGTATTGCCTCCGGTCATATCATGTAATGGTAAATCATCCCTATATATTGTGCCACGCTTATTAGCTGCAACTCCTGAAACATCTGCCATATGGCAGTCCTGACAGGTGGATACTCCCTCACTTAACTTATTTCCTCCAAAAGCAGTACCCAATACCGGTTCATCGGCGAAATCACTAATGCTCCATTCACTAAAAGTTCTTTCGATAGGAAGCATATTTTTGGTTTGAAAACCTTCAAGAGTTGTTGGATCTCCTCCGTAAATAGGATTTCCATCTTTATCGATGGCCGGACTACTAACATCATGACAAGTTCCGCAAATTGCCGATTCGCTATGGAAAGGTGAATAAAACATTTGGTGCTTGGCTGCTGCATCAACAAATGGCCCGCGTTTGGCATTGGCATCGTGTGCCACGTACATTCCGTTGCCTGATTGCGGCGGTATCATGGTAATTCCAGACAGGTATTCCTGGTCGGAATTATAGGTGCCATTTAAATAATCAGCATCATTTTGAAACGGATTTACGCCGATTTCAGATGGCTTCACCAGTTTGTGACAGAAATCGCATTGAACCCCTTCACGGTCGTTATTATTTAAAGCAGAACCATCGGTAGGAGTAGAGCGTCCGTTTAACCAGCCATCCGGCGCATGACAGCGGATACACAAATCTCCAGAGCCGGGGGCGTCTTGTTCGGCAATAGCCAAGCAGGCATAAAACAAGGGATCGCGGGCAGCCTGTGCCATCATACTACCACGCCAGTTAAACGCAGGTTCAATAGCCTGATCATAACCACCATGGCAATTGTCGCATTTGTTCGTCTGTTCAATGTTGCCCGATTGGCCCGGTTGCGAGCCGGGCATAAAAAAGTCGTCGATTGATGTTGTGACGCCGGCAATCAATAATATTGAGATGGTTGCCAGAACAATGATTACAGCAGATTTTTTCATCTTGGGTAAAGTTTAAATCATTACAATACTTTCTTTAAATTCTGCACACTGGGCAAAATCCTTTCCCTCGAAAATTTTGATTTGTCTGGCTGGGAGGTGTAAACCTCTTACTTTTAAGCCAATCAAGTTAAGCAAAAATGAAGCAATATGCTATTGATATACAGCATTATACGCAAATTTGGAATTAGTCCTGATAAGAATAGTGTCAGAGGAAAAGTAGTTGTTCAAACATGTTGATTAGGAGCTGTCAAGTCATACAACGTATCTTCGGTGGAGGAAAACAATGAAAGAGGTCACAGAGATATATTCTGCGACCTAATTTATGTTAAGTATTTTGTCAGGTAATGCCCCATATAAAACCTCAACCGGGTGCAAAGCAGATTTGCCCGTTCCATCTTTAATATGATGGCGACACGAAGTTCCGGGAGCAGAAATGATATAATCATCCTCAGCCTTTCGAACGGCTGGAAAAAGTACCATTTCTCCGATTTGCATCGAAAGCTCGTAATGTTCTTTTTCGTAGCCAAACGAACCTGCCATTCCACAACATCCCGATGGAATTTCGCGCACAAAATAGTTTTTAGGGAGTGATAACATTTTTTTCGAAGGTTCGGTTGATGCCACAGCTTTTTGCTGGCAATGTCCGTGCAGTAAAATATGCTGTTCTTCGGAGGTAAAATCCTCTTCTTTTATATTTCCTTTTTCTATTTCTGCAGCAACGAATTCTTCAAAAAGCAGGGTGTTTTTTGCCAACTTTTCTGCTGCCGGTTGCAGTTTTTTTTCAACCAGTTCGGGGTATTCGTCGCGGAAAGCAAGAATAGCAGAAGGCTCAATTCCAACCAGTGGCGTTTCGTCGGTAATAATGTCTTTTAGAAGGTTGATGTTTGCGGTGGCCACCTTTTTTGATGTTCGTACCATACCTTTCGAAAGGAATGTTCGCCCACTTTCTTTGGTTTGTGGAATTTTAACCTCGTACCCCAGTTTTGTGAGCAATAGAATGGCCTTTATACCAATATCACTCTCGTTGTAATTGGTAAACTCGTCGTTAAATAGATAAATTTTACCTTTTGTCTCTTGCTCAGGTGAAGGTACTCCGTTTTCAACCCAGCGGTTTAAGGTAATTTTCGATAAAGCCGGAAGCGTTCTTTTAGTTGAAAATCCGATAGCACTTTTTAATAGCGAAGTACTCATCATAAAATTCGAAATCGGACGGAAAACCATTGCCAGTTTGTTTAAACGCGGCAGGTATCCGATTAACCGCGAACGCATTGGTATTCCATGAATATCGTAATAGTTCTGCAGAAATTCGGCTTTTAATTTGGCCATATCCACATTACTCGGACACTCACTTTTACACGCTTTACACGAAATACAAAGGCTTAAGATATCGTAGATTTCCTGGTGGTCGAACAGGTTCTTTTTATCGTTGTTATACAAGAATTCACGTAAAATATTGGCACGTCCGCGGGTACTTTTATCCTCATCGCGGGTAGCCATAAAAGTAGGGCAGAGGGTGCCTCCAATTACTTCACTTTTCCGGCAGTCGCCCGATCCGTTACATTTTTCAATGCTGCGGAAATAGCCTTTATTCTTCGAAAAATCAAAGTAAGTTTCTGTTTCAGGAATTGCTTTGCCTGGAATAACGCGTAAGTTTTCGGTAATGGGGGGTGTATCAACAATTTTACCAGGGTTGAAAATATTGTCCGGGTCCCATGCTTTTTTCACTGATTTTACCATATTGTAGCACCGATCGCCTAGCATAAATGGTATGAATTTGCCACGTGCTCTTCCATCGCCATGCTCGCCACTCATTGATCCGCGGTATTTTTTTACCAGCGCTGCTACTTCATTCATCAGGGTGTTAAACAGCTCAACATCTTTAGGATCTTTAAAATTAATAAGTGGACGGAAGTGAATTTCGCCGGTAGCAATGTGGGCGTAATAAACACTTTCCAGATCAAGTTTTTTCAGTACTTTTTTGAAATCGGCGATGTAATCAGGAAGGTATTCCGGATGAACGGCTGTATCTTCAATACCGGGCACTCCTTTCCGGTCGCCAGGAATATTAGCTAGCAAACCTAATCCTGCTGTTCGTAGCGACCACACACGTTTTATTTTATCGGCACCGGTTACCAGCGGATAATGATAACCCAAACCGGCTTCCTTTAATTCTTTTTCCAGAGCGGCAGCGGTGTCGTTTAATTCTTTTTCGGTTTCAAACGAAAATTCAATCATCAGCATTGCACCCGGATCGCCTTTTACAAAAAATCGGTTTTTGGCTTGCTCAATGTTTTGTTTGGCCGCCTGCATTACCGGATCGTCCATTAATTCAATGGCCGTTGGTTTGTATTTTAGGGCAACCAGGTTGGCATGCAACGATTCTTCCAGCGTTTTGAAATGTGCACAAACCAATCCTTTATGTTTTGGAGGCAGCGGAATAACATTCAATTTAATTCGAGTTGAGAATGCTAAAGTTCCCTCGGAACCAGCCAAAAGTTTACAGAAATTGAATTTTCCACCACCTTCCGTAAATGGATCGGCATACATTAACTCATCGATGGCATAGCCCATATTTCGCCGGGTAAGCTTTGGATCGGGGAAATTCTTTTTGATTTCTTCCTGGTTCTCTTTGTCTGAAAGTAATTCGTTGATATTGATATAAATAGCTTTCTCCAATTGATTTGGATTACTATTGAGTTTTTGCTGAAATTCATCTTTAGTCAGCGTTTTAAAAATTGTTTCGGAACCATCAGATAAAATCGCATCCACTTCCAGAACATGTTCGCGAACGCTGCCATAAACCAACGAATGCAATCCGCAAGAGTTATTGCCAAGCATTCCGCCGATAACACAACGGTTGGCTGTGGATGTTTCAGGGCCATATTGCATACCGTGTTCGGCCAAAAACAGGTTTAATTCGGCTAAAACAACACCCGGTTCAACAATCACATAATTTTCGTCTTTGTTGAATTCCAGAATTTTGTTCATGTATTTCGACACGTCGACAACAATTCCGCTTCCAACTACCTGTCCGGCCAGGGAAGTTCCTGCTCCCCGGGGAATAATATTGGTATTATTCTCGCGTGCAAAGGCAATGATCTTTTTAATGTCCTCCTTATTTTTTGGCTTGGTAACCGCCAGCGGCATTTCTTTGTATTGCGACGCATCGGTTGAATAGAGTACGCGTTGTACATTGTCGATAAAAAGATCTCCCTCGAGTTGGGATTTTAGTTGGTTGAATTTATCTGGTGTTGTCATAACGGTTCGAAAAACACAAATTTAGCAATAGTTTGTAATTTGTCATACAAATTTTCAGGAGTTCTTTATTTCGGATTTTGGCTGAGGATTTTAACTAATCACCGTTAAAATCAAGTAGGATTTTTATGTTTTCTGCCGGATTTTCCTTCAAGATTTCAAAACCCTTTTGTGTTTCTGAACCGGGAAGAATTTGAGAAATTAACGCTTCTGGCTTTAACCGTTCGTTTTTCAGGTGTTCAATTGCTTCCTCAAATTCGCCATGACTAACGCGCGAAGTGACAATGGTCCCTTCTTTCCATATCAGTTCGCGAAATACTACAGAAGTAGGTTCTGCCGCCAATCCTAAAACGCAAACTTTTCCGCCTCCAACAATCGAGCGGATGCAGCCGGTTATTGGATTTACACTGTCTTTAATTTCTTCGGGATGACCAACTGCTTCGAAAGCTATATCCACACCTTTACCATTGGTCTCCTTTTTAATTCGTTCAACGGGATCTTCCTTTGTTGCAATGATTGGAATAACATTGTCGTAGTATTTTGGGCCGATTGCCAGGCGCTCATCCAGAATATCGACCATAAAAACCGTATTGTCGGTTACGGTGCGAACGGCTTGTAAAATGCACAGTCCAATCTTCCCGGATCCCCAAATAACAATACTGTCGTTTTTCTGAACGTTTGCGCGGTTTTTGGCATGACAGCCGATGCTTAGCACTTCGACTAAAGCCACATGTTCATCCGGGATATTTGCCGGTACTTTGTACAACATTGATGGCGGCAGCGAAACATATTCACCAAAACCTCCGTCCATATCAATACCAATTAGTTTTAAACTGGTACATGCTGGGAAATGGCCTTTTAAACAAGCCGGGCATTTCCCGCACCAGATAATCGGGTCGGGGGCAACTTTGTCGCCCACCTGCCAGCCGGAAACGCCTTCGCCCACTTCGGTTACAACTCCGCCAAACTCGTGTCCCATTATCAACGGAAGTGTTGTTCTTGGATGAAATTCACCGGTGTGGATGTGCTGATCGCTGCCACAAATACAGCCAAACGTTACTTTTAATAAAACCTCGCCCGGTTTGCAGCTTGGTTTTGTTACATCTTTCCATTCTACCTGATTATATTTTGTAAGGACCGCGGCTTTCATTTTTATCTTTTTTTGAATGGTTAAAGATACTTAATCCATCTTTTCTGATAAAGAATAGATAATCTAATTCAGGATAAAAGGAATGTATTTCAAAAATCAGAAATATCCGGTAACGTATGGAATTTTTTTAGAAATTATTTTTACACCTGGCTTTTAATCAGCGAAATTGATGTTGTTTCGCTTTGTGTTATTTCGTAAATTTATATTACCCGGATGCACGATTATTCAAAAAGAACAAGTGTAGATGGAGAAAAATTCTCATACCGACCAAGAGTTTATGGCAAGATTAACCAAACTTGTTGAGGCGAACTTGTCGGATGAGAATTTTGGCGTGAGCGAATTGGCTAAAAAAATAGGGATCAGCCGGTCATCGCTTCATCGGAAACTAAAAGCAAATACCAATAAATCGATTAGTGAGTTTATCCGAGAGATAAGGTTGAAGAAGGCAAAGAAACTGCTGGAAGAAGGGAAAGACAATATCTCGGAGGTGGCTTATAATGTTGGTTTTGGGAGCCCTTCCTATTTTGGTAGGTGTTTTCACGAATACTATGGTTATGCTCCCGGCGAGGTGAAAAAAGGCATTTATCCTGCACCTCAATTTAAAACGAAAGCCGGTAGATTCTTTTCAAACAAAATCAGAATTTGGGTTCTGCTTGTACTTTCGGTTTTGTTTGCAGTGGTTCTTTTTTGGGCGGGCGCTCATTTAATCACCGAAAAATCCAATAGAGAGGAAATTTCAATAGCCATCCTGCCATTCGATAATTTAAGCGAAATAGATAATACCCGTTTTCTGGGAGATGGCATCGTGGAAGATTTGCTCAACCGGCTTTCTGCTATTAAAGGAGTTAAGGTAATTTCAAGAACCTCTACCGAAATGTTTCGGGATAAAGGAGATAAAACAATTCCTGAAATTGGAAAAACTCTGGGAGTTACTCACGTTGTTGAAGGAACGGTACAACGAGAGGAAAATAAACTTCGCATTTCAGTACAGTTGATTAATGCGAAAACCGATGACCATATTCTGTCAAAACAGTATGATCGAAGCCTTGGTAGTTTTTTTGATGTACAGAGTGAAATTGCAGAACAAATAGCTTCAGAATTATCTCTTGCGTTGACCAAAACAGAAAAAGTAGCTCTACAAAAGAATCCTACGACCAATTTGCAAGCGTTAGAATATTATCAGCAGGGGCGTTTTCATTCTTCAAAAAGAACGATTGAAGAATTTCAAAAGGGTATTGAATATTATAAAAAAGCAATTCAGGAAGATCCGGATTTTGCCCAGGCTTACGCCGGACTTGCGGATAATTATCAACTTCTTGTTTTTTATGATCCAAAAGATGTAGTCATTTTTCTAAATCTTAAAAATCATGAGCAAACAAAAAAGAAAGCGTATGAAATGATATCTAAAGCCTTGGAGCTTGATCCAAATCTGGCTGAGGCATATGCGATCTCAGGAACAATGGACACCTATTTTACCCACGACTGGGAAAAGGCAGGACAGGAATTACAAAAGGCAGTGGATCTGAATCCAAATTTTTCGACGGCCCATCAGTATTATGCCGAACTTTTATTTCAGCAAGGCAAATATGATAAAGTCCGGGAAGAAATTGACAAAGCAGTACAACTGGATCCGTTTTCAGCCGTCATTCGTTATTTAAGTGCTAATTATTATTATTGCCAGGAACAGTTCGACAAAGCTATGTCAGAATTGAAAATCGCTTTAGACCTAAATCCTTTATATTCCCGAAACATTCTAATCGAATATAAATTATATCTGGCTCTAGGAGATAGCCTGGCAGCCCTGAAATCTTATAAAAAACTAGGTAATGTAGCGGGATTATGGGCTCCAAAAGACAGTTCGATTGTTTCGCGTTTTACAAGTGTGAGGGATTTGATTGATTGGAATATGAATAAAACTGATTATTTCGATGCTCAATTCAAAGCTACAAATTATGCTTTAGTAGGTGAGGAGGAAAAAGCGCTTGATGTGATTGAAGAAGATCCGGAGAACAGGGCATGGATCACTGGAACCAATGAATTTAAAAAACTTCGTTCAAATCCAAGATTTATTGCCATACGTGAAAAAATGGGATGGCCTCCATTGCCGTATTAAGAATATTCGTGCTACTCCTTATGAGCAGCACAAGCAACTCCTTTTTACAACATAATTTCAAAATAGTAAACATGTTTTCGAGAGAAGCAACATGCTTACTATGACCTGCTTTGCGCTTTTCCTGAACTTGTATATCGGATTAAATCAACTTCAATCCGCATTGTAAAACTTAAAAAATGAGTGATATGAAAACATTCAAACTACTATTTCTTATAGTGGTCTTTGCCAGCCTCATTGTAGGTTGCAGCAAAGATGAATTAACTCCAAACAATGAAGACCTATTGAAAAGTGCTCAACCGATTTCGGTTACAGTTCCATTCGAAGCCCACATGTTGGGTACACCGATCCTTATTGATTTTGAAAATGCTGAATGTGCTCAGGAAGGTTATCCTGTCCATGTTATGGTAGAAGCTGAAGGAACTGCCACACATATGGGAAAAGTCTCTGTTACCTTCGAATTCTGTGCCGGTGGGCAAGATCCTAATCTAGAAGCCCCTCATATGACAGTTGGTGCAAATTCTTGTGTGTTGATCGCTGCCAATGGAGATGAGTTATTTCTCAGTACAGAAGGAGGCGCCGTTGTTATTGGCAGAACCGATGAACATCCTGACTATGTAATCGATTATTGGAAATATCCTTATACAATAACCGGCGGTACCGGCAATTTCGATGGAGCAGAAGGGATAATTTATTCGGATGACTATGACACAGATCTCGATGAGCATTCTGTTCACAACTGGTACGGCGAAATTACCTTAGTAAAGGGAAAAAGGTAATATCGTCCCTCTTAAATGCTAACAATAAAAAACTAAAAAAATTACAATCATGAAAACACTAAAATTTTTAATGGCATTGGTTATTACACTGACGTCTTTTACACTGAATTGTTATTCTCAGTGGCCAGATGAGCCAAATGATACTTATTCGAACGGAAACAAAACAACGTACTATTATTATACAGGTGTTTTTTCTCCCGATCTCCCCGGAGTAGATGAACCAGTAACCGGTTCTGCCGAAGCCTGGTGGACTGTATCGAATATTAAAGCAAAACAACATGAATTAGTTAAGGGTAAATACGTAGGCGATGTTACCGGAACCATTTACTACACATCAAATGTCACAAACTATTGGTTTATTGATGGCAAACTGATAAAGTTTAGTCAGACATTGTGTATTGAAGATGAAGATGGTAAAGTTTATTACACTTCACATGGTAATATGTATATTGATTTTACGGATGGGATACCGTTCCATATGAATTTTTTTGATAGTACTACGGATTGAGTGAAACCACTATTTAACAATTCGAGCTTTTCGCATCATTTTGAGCAAGAAATCAAAACTGCGCCTGGAATCCAATCTTACATGATTTAATCCATAGGATTTCAAGCTGTAGTTACCCCTCCCGTTATTTTATTGCAGGAGGGGTTTTTATTGGATCTGCTCCATCTGTTAATGAATTACTCCCTGAAGCTGGACATGTATCTAAATTCAACTATTTGCGTAACAGCTACTATTAAAAATTACAATTATGGATACAATCAGAGTTTTAGTCGCAATTTTCGGATGCAGTGTATTTCTCATTTCCTGTTCAAACAAAAACAACCAACCGTTTGAAGCCACTTTTACCGGCGATTACGCGCAGGTTTTAACCGGAGACGATGTAAAAGATTGCCCCGATGGATTTGAATGTCGTGTTGTTGTAAACTTTGAAGGAACAGCTACTGAACTGGGAAACATTTCCGGTACATTTAATTTTTGCGCCTGCGGTGCGGAGGGTGAATATGCACCCACCAATTCATTTTTGGTTTCTGAAGACGGCGATACACTTTTCTTTACTTGTAGTGGAAAAGTTATTGAAGGCCGGGCAGCTGACCATCCTGAATTTGTGACTTCGTACTGGCGCGATCCGTTTGTGTTTAAAGGCGGAACCGGACGATTTGAAGGTGCAAGTGGTGGTGGCACAACCGATGATTATAACAGTTCGCAAGATCCGAATTCACATCATCACTGGAAAGGTACGCTTATTTTAAAAAAGTAAATCTTTGTTAGCGATAGCGTCGGAAAAAGCTGTACAGTTCGTCGGTAAGTTGTTCGTAAATTGGCCGTGTAAATTCAATAAATAAATCCTGGTGCGCAGGCAGCGGTATCGCTCTTTGTTGTGTAAGCGCATATTGTTCGTCACTTAAAGCTTCCTCGTCGCCGGCAAAAATAGCATACTGATTTACCCACGTGAACGAACCGGGAATCAGGTTGTCGCGCAGTAAATTGTTGTTTTGGAAATCCACAATTCTGTAATTCAGACGGCCGCCTGAAATAACCTCATCGGTATAGGTTTTTAGTTTTGCGTGATAAGTTTTTGATACAAAAGTTGAATCGGTTACCGGAATCCGAACACGTTTCGACAGGCTTTCTTCTTTTTCGTTGCGAACCAAATTACCCACCGAAAAATCATAAAATTCCATTCGAACAACAAAGTCAGGATTTAATTGAAAATTTTCGGCTTGTTGTGGCGAAAAGAAGTTTACAAAACCCGATGACGGAAATTTGTTATTTACGTATTCAAAAACCTGATTGTAAAAGAATTCGGAGCTAAGTTGGTACTTTTTTGTGCGCACCGTAACTGCTTCAATAACCACATTAACAGTCGCCCATTCTTTGGCGATGGCCATTTTTTCATCAATGTCTTTGTAGCCCGGAATCCAGTTACCGGCTTTGTTAAAATGCGAGTAGGCTGTTCGGGCACTTTCGCGTGTTTCTTCAGCAAGAAATTCCAATCCCGCCTGGTATCGGTCTTCAGCTGCTTTCTCGTGAGCCATATTCAGTTCGGTGCTGTACGATTTTGGATCAGAAATTATCTCACGGGCTGCCGGAGTGCTCCTGATCAGATCATTCATCCGGTTTACCTTGTTCATAATAAGTATGGTGTGTTCCCATTTAAAAGACTGGTTCGATGTCAGCGCCAGGTCGATTTCTTCCTGCGACCAGTCGATGGCAGTTGGGTAACCATCCTTTAAAACTTTTAAAGCTTTTTCGTTGGTTGGATTCGATTTTAAACGTTCAACGGCTTTGGTAATCGCCTCGTAATAATCGCCTCGTTGAAGTGCTTTTTTGCCCGACGAACAGGAAAATAACACAAGTGGCAACAGAAGTAGAATCAGGTTTCTTTTAATCATTTTTGTGTGAAAACAGTTTGCTGGGGCAAATATAGAATTTTGAGTGTTTCTGAAGTCGGTTAACTTGAATTAAAGGTACAATAACCTGCCTAACTCGCCCATTGCTTCGGTGGCTTTCATTTCGAGGAAGATATCGGTAACCGTATTGGTGAAGTGCGATGGTTTTATGTTGACTTCGATAATGGTGGCGCCATGTTGTTTGGCCACAACCGGAATTTCAGCTGCGGGTAACACTTCGGCATTTGTTCCGATTATCAGCAGTACATCGGCTTTGGAGGCTTCTTCGAACGAACGTTTTTTTGCAAATGCAGGAATGGGTTCGTTAAAAAATACCATGTCGGGTTTCAAAATGCCTTTACATACGAAACAAGTGGGAGGGAGGTAATTCAGGTCGGCAAAACTCATGTCGTATTCGGAGCTGCATTCGGTGCAAATCAGTTGCCGGTATGTTCCGTGAAGTTCGTAGACATATTTACTTCCCGCTTTTTGATGCAGGTGATCGATGTTTTGTGTAATAACGGTTTCAACAAAACTGCGTTCTTCCATTTTTGCCAGCATAATATGTGCCGTGTTTGGCTCGGCATCACCCAGACTGTCATAAAAGATTTCCTTAATCTTTTTCCACGACTGCAACGGTTTTTTGCGGAAGAATTCTATTTCAAGAAAAATCGGATCGTTTGTATTCCACAAGCCGTTTTCTCCCCTGAAGGGAGGAATTCCACTTTCAACAGAAATTCCTGCACCGGTAAAAGCCACGGCATATCTCGCTTTTCGGATAAGGTGAGCCGCCTGCCAGAGTTTCTCGATCAGTGATTTTGTTAGAATAGTAGAACTCATAAATTTAAAACTCCCGGAAACGTTGCTGTTTACCGGGAGATAACAATATTTATACTAAAAGGTTTTTATTCCACTTCAAGGTCTTTGTTTACCGAAACAGTGGTGTCTTCGTTAAAACGTATTTTAAAATTCAGTTTCCTGAAAACAGAAATCATCGGTTTGTTATCGCGGGTGGTTTCTGCCGCCAGCTTTTTAATTCCGCGCGATTTGGCAATCTCAAGGCAGTAACTGGTTAGTGCAAAACCAAGTTCTTTTTTCTGCCATTTATCGGTGATTAAAACCGCATATTCCATTATTTCCACATCCGGATCGGCAATCAAACGCCCAACACCAATCAGTTCTTTCTGGCCGTCTTCTTTTTCGTGTTCGGCAACAATGGCGATCTCACGGTCGTAATCGATAAAGCAGAACTGCGAAGCTACCTCGTGCGAATCAAAATAGAAATCGTAACGGAAACGATGATAAATTGATTCTTTTGAACAGCTTCCCAACAATTCGAGCCACATCGGTTCGTCTTCAGGACGGATAGGACGTAGCGTAATTGGCGTTCCGTCGCGCAAATTCGCTTCTTTTATCAGACTTTCAGGATATGGACGCATTACCAGGTGCGAATACTCTTTCACCGGCGAAGCCAGCAATTCTTCGTCTACTACAATCCTCGCATCAAGGGCAATAACGTCTTTTGGTGTAACAATTAACGGATTGATATCGAGTTCTTCAATTTCAGGATAATCAGCAGCCAGGTACGACATCCGGATAAGTACCTCAATAAGTTTATCGATATTTTTGGGAGCATCGCCGCGCCAGCCTTCCAGCAACGGGTAAATTTTTAATGATCTTAGCATCTGTTGCGCAAGCCGCTCATTTAACGGTGGAAATTCCAGGCGCTGATCTTTAAACAACTCGGCCGTTGTACCGCCCATTCCAACCAACATCACTGTTCCGAATACCGGATCTTTTTTTGTTCCGATGATCAGTTCGATGCCATCTTTGGTGTCCACCATTTTTTGTACGGTAACTCCCTCGATTTTTGCATCGGGACGTTTTTCAGTTGCCATTTTCATCATATTTCTGAAAGTAGCCCGAACCATATCCTCGTTTTCAATATTCAGTGCAACTCCTCCTACATCAGACTTGTGAATGATCTCGGGAGAATAAATTTTCAAAACCACCGGATATCCTTTCTTTTCTGCAATTTTTACAGCTTCATCTTCAGTAGCGGCCGGTGTAGGGTGGGTGGTGTCGATCCCATAGTCGTTCACCAGCATTTTCGAATCATCTTCATTCAGGATTTTTGCTTTCGGGAATACCTCGCTAAGGTATTTCTCACGCAGCTCGTTTCTGTCGTATTGAAATGAAACCGGTACTTCGCGGGGTGTTTCGTAGAGCATCTCCTGGTTCTCAGAGTAATCAGAAAGTGTCATAAAAGCCCTGATGGCCTGCTCCGGCGCTGTATAATTTGAGATACCATTTTGGTTCAGAATCTGGATACCTTCACGCATAGCCGTTCCTCCCAACCAGGCTGCCATAATCGACTTAGTCGTATTTTTCGATATGTCGGCAATGGCTTGTGCAGTGGCTGTTGGTTCAGTCATCGCCTGAGGTGTGAGAAGTACAAGAACTGCATCTACGTTTTTATCTTCCAAAACGATTTCTGTTGCCCGGGCATAACGCTGTGGCGTCGCATCTCCGAGCACATCAACCGGGTTGCCATGCGACCAGAAGGCAGGTAGAAAATCGTTGAGTTTCTGCAAGGTATCTTCAGATAGAGTAACCAGTTTCCCTCCCATCGAAAGCAATGAGTCGGTTGCCATAACACCAGGACCACCGGCATTGGTAACAATTGCGAGGTTATTTCCTTTTGGAATACGTTTTCGGCCTACCAGGTCGGTAAAATCGAAAATGTTTCCGAACTCCAGCACCCTGGCCAGACCGGCTCTTCTGAAAACCGCATCATAAATAGAATCTTCGGAAGCCATGGCCCCGGTGTGCGATGCGGCCGCAGCGGCCGATTCGGGATAGCGGCCTGATTTGTATACGATAATTGGTTTTTCGCGCGAAAAAGCCCGGGCTGCCGACATAAAGGTGCGGGCATCGGCAATGGATTCAACGTAAAGCACAATCGATTTTGTGTTCGGATCCTGACCAAAATAGTCGATGAGGTCACCAAAACTCACATCCATTGAGTTACCGATGGAAACAAAGTTTGAAAATCCAATATTTGATTCGTAGGCCCAGTCGAGCACCGATGTGCACAAAGCACCCGATTGCGAAATAAAAGCAACGTGGCCTTTTTTGGGCATCCTCGAAGCAAAGCTTACATTCATGTTTAGCCCGGGAACCAGTATTCCCAAACAATTTGGCCCAACAATACGCAGGTCGGGGAATTTCGCTTTTTCTGCTTTTACTTTTTCTTCAAGAGCTTTTCCTTCGTCGCCTGATTCCTTAAAACCGGCCGACATTATAATTACACCATGAATTCCGGCCTCACCACAATCTCTAACCAGTTGGGGAACGGTTTCGGCCGATGTCATAATCACCGCCAGATCGGGTATTTTCGGAAGGCTTTTTACATCCGGATAACAGGGAATTCCAAATACCGCTTCGCGTCGGGGATTTACCGGATAAACAACACCATTAAATCCACCTCCAACGAGGTTTCTTAGGGTAATTCCTCCAACACTGTCCGGGTCATTTGATACGCCAACCAGCGCAATTCGTTTTGGTCGGAATATACTATCGAGTTTTTTTATGGCCATTTAGCAAAGTTTTTTGGTTCAAATGGGAAAATAAAGGTTGCTGATTCTCTGTATTGGTTTATTCACGTTATAAATTTCATTAAAAAATACCAAGTTCTAAAATGTATTAATCGAACAGGTGTTTTTAGTGTGTTGTGTCTAAAGCTCAGGAAGATAGTTGGTTGTGCATTTTTACGTGATCAGAGCCTCAAAAATATGCTGTACAACAATTGACAAAACATAGTGTTTTAGAGCATGCTTGCGCCAAAAGCAGAGGCTTTAATAAAGAAAAAGCGCCTTTTCAGACGCTTTTCCCAACTCATTTATTTTGGTGGTTTTGTTAGCATGATTATTACACTTCCGATTAAACAGGCAACTCCTGCAATAATAAACGGAGCCATCCAAACAATTGGTCCCGATGAAGCTGTTGCCGAATCTTTAAAATGACCTGCCAACTGAGGACCGGCGATTCCTGCAATTCCATAAGCGGTAAACATCCAACCATAGTTTTTCCCTACGGTGTTGTTCCCAAAAAAGTCGGCTGTAATGGCAGGAAACAAGGCAAAGTTTCCGCCAAAGTTAAAGCCGATTATACAAGCGCAGGCAATAAATCCGGCTGTTACTCCATATCGAATAAAAATATGGTAGATCATCAGCATGATCACTCCCTGAAACAGTGTCATAAAAAATATGGCTTTTTTCCTTCCCAGTTTATCAGAAACCATACCCCAAACAATTCTTCCCAAACCATTAAAAATAGCATACCAGGCCATGGCTGTTCCAGTTATCACACCGGCATTTTGTATGCCGTGATATTCCAATGCATCAATTCCGAACAGTTTGATACAGTAAATTACCATTAAACCGGCAAGCGCTGAAAAGATAAACACCAGCCAGATAGCATAAAACTGTTTGGTGCGAAGCATGTGGCCCGAGTCAAATTCAACTCCGCCAGATGTTTTGGCTTTGTGGTTTACCGGTGGTTCCCAGCCTTCGGGTTTGTACCCTGCAGGTGGATTCACCATTACAAGCGAACCTAAAACTACCATTATTGCGAATACAATTCCGTAAATAACAAATACACTTTGAACACCCGGCAATCCGAATGCACTGCTGGTGTTTAGCAAACCGCCAAACCACGAGCCGGCAAGTTTTACCCAGATTGTTGCACCAAATCCAAAACCGGCTACAGCTAAACCGGTTATAAGTCCTTTTTTATCGGGGAACCATTTTACGCCAACGGCAATAGGAACAACGTAAGCAAGTCCGATTCCGGCGCCTCCCATTACGCCAATAAACAATAATTGAGCGATAAACGAGCTTCCAAATAGTCCGCCTAAAATATAGCCGGCACCTAAAACGAGGCCGCCGGTTAAAGCAACAATAGTTGGCCCTGATTTGGCTTGCCATTTTCCGGCAAAGACCATTACAACGGCAAAAGTGGCAAGTCCAAACGAAAATACCCACGCGGTTTGTGTGGCTGAAAATCCATACGTTCCGTTCGGATCGGTTAACAATGCGGTAAATACCGACCAGGCATAAATAGCGCCAAGAGCAAGTTGAATTAAAATGGCTCCAACCACTACCATCCATCGGTTAGTAACTTTTAGTCCTTTCATTTTTAGTTTAATTCTTTGGTTTTTTTTGAGGACTTAACAACAGAAATGAATGCTCCGCAAAAGAACATTTCAAAAGAAGTCCTGTCTGTTTGTTTAGTAAAAAAGGTTGAAAACAAAACAGACACCTCCGCGAGAAGGTGCCTGTTTCTTATTTAGAGTGATCGTTTGACTTCAACTTTTGCTCCATCGATAATTTCTTCAACTACGCCCGGATCAAGTAATGTAGAGGTGTCGCCAAGATTAGTTGCGTCGCCTTCACCGATTTTACGTAAAATGCGTCGCATAATTTTTCCCGATCTGGTTTTTGGTAAGCCGCTAACAATCTGAATCTTATCAGGTTTTGCAATCGGCCCGATAAATTTATTCACAGTTGCTTTTATTTCAGCTTCTATATTTTCCAGTTCTGCATCGGTCATATCTTCACAGATTACATAGGCGTAAATACCTGCGCCTTTGATTTCGTGAGGATAGCCAACTACTGCCGATTCCACCACTTTTGGGTGCTGGTTAATGGCATCTTCTACTTCGGCTGTTCCAATTCGGTGACCGGATACATTTATCACGTCGTCGATTCTACCGATAATACGATAGTAACCTTCTTCGTCGCGTTTAGCGCCGTCGCCGGTGAGGTAATATCCCGGGAAGGACGAGAAGTAAGTCTGGTAGCAACGCTGATGGTCGCCCCAGGTAGTACGCAACATGCCCGGCCATGGATGTTTCATACACAGAATTCCTTCCACGCTGTTGCCTTTTAATTCGTTTCCTTCATGATCGAGTAAAACAGGCTGAATACCCGGAAGCGGAAGTGTTGCCAACGATGGTTTTGTTGGTGTGATTCCGGCCAACGGGGTGATCATTATTCCTCCGGTTTCGGTTTGCCACCAGGTGTCAACAATCGGGCAGCGGCCTTTTCCAACCAGGTCGTGATACCAGCGCCAGGCTTCTTCGTTAATCGGTTCACCAACAGTTCCGAGCACTTTCAGCGAACTCAGATCGTGTTTGGTAACCCATTCATCGCCTTGTGCAACCAACGCACGAATGGCGGTAGGAGCGGTGTAAAACTGATTGACCTTGTATTTATCCACGATATCCCAGAAACGCCCCGCGTCGGGCCATGTAGGAACACCTTCAAACATTATTGAAGTTGCCCCGGTTAACAGCGGCCCGTAAACAATGTACGAGTGACCGGTTACCCAGCCAATATCGGCGGTACACCAGTATACATCTCCATCGCTGTATTGAAATACATTTTTAAAGGTGTATTCTGCATAAACCATATAACCGCCGGTGGTGTGCACAACTCCTTTTGGTTTTCCGGTTGATCCTGATGTGTAAAGAATAAACAGTACATCTTCGGCATCCATGGTTTCCGCAGTGTTTTCACAATCAACACCGGCAACCAGTTCGTGCCACCAAACGTCGCGTTCATCTACCCATTTAATTTCCTCTTCAGTACGTCTTAAAATAATGGCGTGTTCAACTGACGGACAGTTCGCCATTGCATCGTCGGCGATACTTTTTAGCGGAATGGATTTGGTACCACGGAATCCGCCGTCGGATGTAATTACCACGCGGGCTTCGGCATCGTTAATACGATCGGCCAGTGCCGTTGCCGAAAAACCTGCAAAAACAATACTGTGGATAGCGCCAATACGCGCACAAGCCAGCATTGCAATGGCCAGCTCAGGAACCATTGGAAGGTACAAAGCAACACGGTCGCCTTTTTTTATACCCATCTTTTTTAGTCCGTTGGCAAACTGTTTTACCTTGTCGAAAAGTTCGCCGTAGGTAAGCTTTATTTCCGCTTCCTTGGGATCGTTGGGTTCCCAAATCAGTGCTACCTGATCTTTGCGCATAAACATGTTACGCTCGAAAATATTCTCAGTAATATTTAGTTTGCCGTTAACAAACCAGTTAACATCCGGAGCTCCGTCTCCCTCAAATTTATAGTCAAGAACCTGGTCCCACTTTTTTTGCCAGTAATGACTTTCGGCTATCTTCCCCCAGAAATCATCGGGGTCGGCCACACTTTCCTTGTACTTCTGTAAGTACTCGGCTAAACTTGTAATTTTGTTTACCATAGTAGCTATCTTTTGGTTATTAAAAAAGAATCGTGTAAAATCGGGCTCCGTAACGATTTACGGTGCCTTAAAAAATGCCGTTTGCACGGTTTTTCCCTGTTGAAAATCGGTAGTCTTTATTTTCAGATATAATTGTTTCGCGAGAATTGTCGAAGGAAACAAAAATTACACGGTATGGTAATATTGAAAAAATCAAGTTGAACATGCGAAAAACAACTTAATATTACAGCTTCTGAAAATACTATAAAATCTGTTTTAAATAAAAGAATTTAATATATTGTAAAACACTAAATTGTTGATTGTAAAACATATAATCGCTTTTGAAGAAAAGGAGTTTTTTGCCTATTTTTAAACGAATCTGCACTTTTTTGAAGCTTCTCAATTTTTGAAAATAATCTCAACAGACCTGTTCGTTCTGGAATATTACAAAAGGATTAAAATGGCAAATAACAAATTTTGTAGTGCTATTTATTTCAAATTCTAACTATATGACTTTCTACTGAATACGATTTCTCAGTTTAAAATTTTTGAGGATGGTTTACAACATAAATTTAGCTGAGAAAAGTTACCAGTTATAAGCACCAGTAGCCTTAACTTCGCTAAAAAATCGTACCATGAGAATAAACAATTTTACCGAACTTCTGGAAGTGGTAAAAAAACAGCCGCCTAAACGGGTTGTAGCAGTAAACGGAGTCGATGTGAGTACACTCGAAGCCATGCACGATGCGGTGGCGTTGGGATTTGTAACTCCAATAATTACCGGAGACAAAAATATTATTGAGGAATCATGTAAAAAGCTGGGTATCGATGTAAACGACTACCAGGTTTATCATACCAATTCATTAAATGAAGCCACCGAAAAAGCGGTAGAACTGATACACGAAGACAAAGCCGATGTGTTGATGAAAGGAATGGTATCGACCGATAAATTTATGAGGGCCTTGCTAAAAAAGGAATTTAACCTTGTTCCGTCGAAAGGTACACTGAGTCATATTTCGGCAATGGACAATCCCAATTACCATAAAATGTTGCTGTTTAGCGATGCAGCGGTACTTCCTTATCCCGATCTCAAGCAAAAGATTTTAATGACGAACTACCTTTTGTGTGCAGCAAAATCCTTGGGAATTGAAGACCCCAAACTGGCGGTTATTGCACCTACCGAGCAAATAATTATTTCAATTCCATCGTGTATGGACGGGGCAACCATTGCAAAAATGGCTGAACACGGACAAATTGAAGGCGGCCTTGTTGACGGACCAATGGCTCTGGATGTTGCTATAAATGCTGAATCCGCTGAAATAAAAGGTTTTACTTCACCGGTAGCGGGCGATGCTGACTGTCTGTTGTTCCCAAATATTGACGCAGCCAATGTATTTTATAAAACCAATTCGAAACTCGCTAAAGCCGAAATGTCGGGGATTATTGCCGGAGCCAAAGTGCCCGTTGTTGTATCATCTCGCGGCGATAGCCGTAAAACTAAACTGAATTCAGTAGCACTGGCCTCAATTGTTAGTTACCAGGCCAGCATAACGTAATCGATTCTATGCATCAGATACTTGCCATAAATCCGGGTTCAACCTCTACAAAATTTGCCGTTTATAACGATACGGAATGTGTATTTACTAAAACCATCCGTCATCCGCTGGAACAATTGTTACGTTACAAAAATATTATCGATCAGTTTGCTTTTCGGAAGGGACTTATCATCGAAGCTTTAGTAGAAGAGGGAATTGAAGTTGACGCTATAAAATACATTATCGGAAGGGGAGGACTAACCTATCCATTGGAATCGGGTGTGTACAAAGTAAATAATCTTATGCTGGAACACCTGCGCGAAGGAATTATGGGGCACCATGCAAGTAACCTGGGGGGGCTGCTTGCTGATTATATTGCACTTCAAATTCCAAATGCTCAGGCTTTTATTGCCGATCCCGTAGTTACCGATGAGTTGGATGAGGTGGCACGTTTTGCCGGACACCCACGTTTTAAACGGCAATCCATTTTTCATGCATTAAACCAAAAAGCCACTGCGCGATTGCATGCCCAGAAAGTGGGGAAGAAGTACGAGGACCTTCGACTTATTGTTGCTCATCTTGGTGGCGGAATATCGGTTGGAGTGCATAAAAACGGACGTGTTATCGATGTAAACAATGCACTCGATGGCGAGGGTGCTTTTAGTCCTGAACGCTCGGGAACGCTGCCGGTCGGGCAAGTAATTGATTTGTGTTTTAGTGGCGAATTTTCGCAGGAACAGCTTCGCAGAATGGTGGTTGGCGAAGGCGGATTTGTAGCCTATATGGGGACCAACGATGCGCAGGAAGTAGAAAAACTTTCTGAAAAAGGGGATGAGAAAGCAATAGCCGTTCAGGAAGCTTTATTTTACCAGGTTGCTAAAATGATTGGAGAAATGGCTGTAGTACTCGATGGTAAAGTAGATGGAATTTTGCTAACCGGTGGTTTGGCTTATAGTAAACAGCTAGAAGCCTATATTCAAAAGAAAACCGGATTTATTTCCGAGCTTTTTGTTTATCCGGGAGAAGACGAACTGCAGGCCCTCGCTTCGAATGCACTTCGTGTTGCCAAGGGCGAAATAGAAGCCAGGGAGTATAATCCGTTTTCGAAATAGCCAATATCCCAATTAGCTTGCTATTTTAAGAAATTTAAACATCTATCTATCCCCGGTTTTTCCTTCAATTTATTACATTGCAAACTCAAAATTTAATTGGTATAAAATCAGCATGGGGAGTTTTAAAATACTCCGCATGCTTATGCTCAATTTAATTGAAGAATACGAAAACTAACAATTGAAATAAAATGAAAGACTTGTACACCCTTATAATGGCGGGAGGTTCCGGAACACGTTTCTGGCCACGAAGCAAAACCAAAAAGCCAAAACAATACCTGAATATTTTTGGTGAAGATTCGTTATTACAGGAAACCATTCAGCGTTTTGCAACTTTTACCAGGGAGGAGAATATTTATATCGTTTCGAGTGCGACACAAGCCGAAGTACTGGAGAAACAAACGCCAATGTTGCCCAAAGAAAACCTGATTTACGAACCGATAGGAAGAAATACACTTCCGTGTATTGGATTGGCAGCCATGTATGCCGAGCGAGAAAATCCCGACGGGGTTATGGTGGTTTCTCCTTCCGATCATCTGATAAACAATACCGAATTATTTAAAGATACGGTTCTGGCAGCTGCTAAAATTGCCGAAGAACGTGATGGGATTGTTACGCTTGGAATTACTCCAACTTTTCCGGCTACAGGATATGGTTATGTAAAAACTGCGGAAGACATTACCGGCGCTGAAAAGATAAAACAATTTAAGGTTGAACGTTTTGTTGAGAAACCGGATGAAACCACAGCAACCGGTTACCTGAAGCAAGGAGGATTCTACTGGAACAGTGGTTTGTTTGTTTTTAAAGTTTCCGTGTTTCTGAAAGCGGTTGAGGAATTTGCCCCGGCTTTGTATGCCGATTTAAGGAATATTCAGGCTGATCTTGGCAATCCTTCATATCCGGAAACATTAGACACCATTTACCGTGCAGTGGAGAGTATTTCTGTTGATTATGGAATTATGGAGCATGCTCAAAACATCTACCTGGTTGAGGGGAACTTCGACTGGAACGATTTGGGTAGTTGGGAGTCTGTTTATCAAACCGATAAAAAAGATGAGAATGGCAACGCCGGTGCGGGAGAAGCCATGTTTCTTGATACTAAAAACTCATACGTTTATGCCGAAGACGGGAACGTTGTTGCAGTGGTAGGCATGGAAGATGTGATTGTGGTAAAAGACGGCAACACCACCTTGGTTTGCAAACGCGAGAATGCCGAGGATATTAAAAAAATAGTTGAGCAACTTAAAGCTCAAAACAAAGATCAATATTTATAGGATGAAGTAAAAAACCATTTTCGGCAGTGCTATTTTCTTGCGCTGCCATCAAACTCATACCTAAATTAAAAACCAATAAAACTTATCTTAACATGAATGACCTGAAACAGGTAGTTGTGGATAAAAAGGTTATTGTGCCTTTTATTTTAATTACCAGTCTATTTGCCCTGTGGGGATTTGCGAACGACATTACAAATCCGATGGTGGCTGCGTTTAAAACTGTAATGGAAATTTCGAATGCAAAAGCCGCTATGGTACAGTTTGCATTTTACGGCGGTTACGCCACCATGGCCATTCCGGCAGCATTAATTATAAAACGTTATTCTTACAAACTTGGAATCATAATAGGATTGGCATTATATGCCATTGGTGCGCTGTTGTTTTTTCCGGCAGCACAATTCGAAATTTTTGGTTTCTTCCTGGTTTCGTTGTACATCCTAACTTTTGGTTTGGCGTTTCTTGAAACTACAGCCAATCCGTACATCCTTTCGATGGGCGATCCGGCAACGGCAACCCGACGCTTAAATCTGGCGCAGTCGTTTAATCCTATGGGCTCTATCCTGGGAATGTTTGTCGCGTCAAAACTCATTTTATCGTCGTTGGAATCGGATAAACGCGATGCTGCTGGCAACCTGATTTTCGATTCATTAAGTGCAGCCGAAAAAGCAGTTATCCGGACGAATGACCTGGCAATAATCCGGAATCCGTACGTAATCCTTGGTTTGGTGGTTATTGTTATGCTTGTTGTAATTGCTGTTGCAAAAATGCCAAAACGCGAAAGTTCCGATCATGAGGTTCATCCGTGGCACTCGGCAAAACGATTGATCCGCAATAAAATTTATCGCGAAGGAGTAATTGCCCAGGTGTTTTACGTAGGCGCACAAATTATGTGCTGGACATTTATTATTCAGTATGCCGACAACCTGGGAATACCAAAAGCAGAAGCACAAAACTATAACATTATTGCGATGGGCATTTTTATTGCCAGCAGGTTTATCAGTACTTTTTTAATGAAATACCTGAATGCACGTTTGATGTTGCTGTTATTTGCAGTAGGAGGTATGTGCACAACAGCGGGTGTAATTCTTATTGAAGGCATGGCAGGGCTGTATTTGTTGGTAGCTACTTCTGCTTTTATGTCGCTGATGTTTCCAACCATATACGGAATTGCGCTTGAAGATGTTGGCGACGATGCCACACTTGGTGCGGCAGGTTTGGTAATGGCAATTGTTGGCGGAGCTTTAATGCCACCTCTTCAGGGATATATTATCGATCAGGGAACAGTGGGTGCTTTTGCGGCTGTAAATTTCTCATTTATCCTACCGTTTGTTTGTTTTGTGGTGATTGCCATTTACGGAAGAAGAACGTATAAAGCTCTAAAAAAGGCTTAAAATGGAATATAAAAGGTATTGTAAAACGCTTCAGTTGCAAGATGATCAGGAGTTGATTGAATCCTATAAAAAGGTTCATGCGCCCGGTGGAGTGTGGCCCGAAATTACACAGGGAATGCGCGAGGTTGGAATTCTGGATATGGAAATCTACCTTCTCGGCACACAACTTTTTATGATTATGGATACGGTTGCTGATTTCGACCATGATTCGGCCATGAAAAACCTGGCTGAAAAACCGCGTCAGGACGAGTGGGAGGCTTATGTGTCTGGTTTCCAGGAAACCTCTGCAGAGGCTACTGCTGAAGAGAAATGGCAATTGATGGAACGCATCTATAAAATGGAGAATTAGAGAAAACAATTGTAGATTAAATCTGTTTTTGTACTTTCATGTAAACAACCAAAGTATGAATGCTTACCTTTTTTTAAGCGGCCTTTGTGTCATCATTATATTCTCCTTTTTCACTAACATGTTCTCGCGCAAGACCAATGTGCCGAGTGTTCTGATTTTAATTTTGCTTGGTGTCGGTCTTCAGGAGTTGATGACTTATTTTAATATGGAGCCCGATTATTTCCCTGTTCTGGAAATACTCGGAATTGTTGGTTTAATAATGATTGTGCTGGAAGCTGCTCTCGACCTTGAGTTAAGAAAAGAAAAATGGCCAATCATCTGGAAATCGTTCACAATTGCCTCCTTATCACTTGGGTTAACAGCTATTTCACTGGCATTTATTATTCGTTTTTTTATACCTGAAATTTATTTTCTACCGGCTTTGGTGTATGCACTTCCGTTATCGATTATGAGTAGCGCGATTATAATACCAAGTGTTGCGAACCTCACCAAATACAAGAAGGAGTTTCTAATTTACGAAAGTACTTTCTCCGATATTCTTGGTATTATGGTGTTTTATATGATCATCGAGAACCTTCATGTAGAAGGCATGCGTCAACTTAGTTTTGCCATTGGAGGAAATATAATTCTCACCTTGGTTATATCGCTTGTTATGTGTTATGGACTGCTGTTCGTTATTCAAAATATCAGGGGCGATGCAAAGTTCTTTTTGTTCCTGGCCGTGCTGGTATTGTTGTACGCGGTTGGAAAAATGTTTCACCTGTCGTCGCTTATCATCATTTTAATGTTTGGTTTATTGCTGCGGAATTATAAGGTTTTACTTTTTGGCAGGCTTCGCCGGTGGTTGAACGATTCCCGAATCGATGGTGTTTTCGATCAGTTTAAAATGATTACGAAAGAAACGGCATTTTTGGTGCGTACCTTCTTTTTTGTTGTTTTTGGAATGACCTTGCCACTGAGCACCTTGTTTAGCTGGAAAGTATGGCTGATAAGTGTAATTTTTCTGGCCGTAACATATGTACTGAGGTATGGATTATTTTATGTAGTTGAACGAAAAGATACACTGCCACAAACCTTTATTGCGCCAAAAGGATTAATTACTGTCCTGTTGTTTTTCGCAATTCCCGAATCGTTAAGAGCTGAAAAATTTGAGAGTGCCGTATTGTTTGTGGTCATTATTTCCACCAGTTTGATAATGGCCTGGGCCTTGATTGCAAATGGAAATAAAGGAGAGGAAGAGAGTAAACCTGAAGAAAGAGAAGAAAGCAGTTCGGGGAATGGGCCGGAGTTGATTGAAATACCGCTTGATTAAAATAAAAAAGGTTGCCATTTTGTAATGACAACCTTTTTCGTTTCTTAGCCCAGATATGATTTTAATAATTTGCTACGCGATGTATGTCGTAATCGTCTGATAGCTTTTTCTTTAATCTGTCTTACCCTTTCGCGGGTTAATCCGAATCGTTCACCGATTTCTTCTAATGTCATTTCCTGGCACCCTATGCCAAAAAATAGTTTCACAATGTCACTTTCTCGCTCAGTCAAGGTCGCTAAAGCACGAAAGATTTCTCTGGCAAGTGATTCGTTGATCAAACTTCTGTCGGCATTTGGCGAATCGTTGTTCACCAGTACATCAAGAAGACTGTTGTCTTCTCCGTCAACAAAAGGAGCATCAACCGAAACATGACGGCCAGAAACTCTTAAAGTATCTGCAACTTTATCGGCAGGTAACTCTAACGAGTCTGCTAATTCTTCAGGTGAGGGCTTGCGTTCGTGTTCTTGCTCAAATTTTGAATATGCTTTGTTGATCTTGTTCAACGAACCTACCTGGTTCAATGGCAAACGAACGATACGCGATTGCTCAGCAAGCGCTTGAAGAATTGATTGGCGAATCCACCAAACTGCATAGGAAATGAATTTAAAACCGCGGGTTTCATCGAACTTTTCAGCTGCTTTAATCAAACCAAGGTTACCTTCGTTAATTAAATCGGGTAAGCTAAGTCCCTGATTTTGGTACTGCTTAGCCACCGATACTACAAATCGAAGGTTTGCTCTAGTTAATTTTTCTAAAGCCGCCTGATCGCCTTTTTTAATCCGCTGCGCTAATTCCACTTCTTCCTCTACAGTAATTAGCTCTTCTTTACCAATTTCCTGCAAATACTTATCTAAAGAGGCACTTTCACGGTTAGTGATCGACTTTGTGATCTTTAGTTGTCTCATATATAATCCTTAAAAATCGTGCAAATATAGAACATTAATAACTAATGGTCAAGGAGAAAGCACATGGTATATTGTTATTAATACAAAGTTAAAGCTTTTTTATTTTATTTTTTAGCTTCCAACGCCAAAAACATAATATGCTGATTCTCCGTTTGGATAAACGCCTTCAACCAATATTCCTCCTCTCGCATTTCCAACTTCTCGTTTAAAATCTGCAACCTCGTATATAGGCTTTTTGTTTACCGAAGTAATAATAAAACCTTTTTCGAGACCGGCATCTTTTAGTTTTCCTTTCTGTAAACTGGTAATCATTATACCATTTCCGATTCCCAACTTATCTTTAACACTGTTACTCACTGTCTCAAACTCGGCACCAAGTACGGTTGTGTTGTCGCGTACTATTTCGGTGTCGCCGTGTTTGTTACGTAAGGTAACGGTAAATTGTTTCTTTTCATTGTCTCTAATTACAACAATATCTACATCGTCGCCCGGACGATACTGACTAACTTTTTCCTGAAGTTCGGCTGCTGTTTTTACTTTTTCACCATCAACACTGATGATAACATCCTCTTCTTTTAATCCTGCTTCGCCAGCTGCACCATTGGCAACTACTCCACCTATATAAACACCTTCTACCTTGTCAAGGTTCAGCTCTTCTGCAATTTCTGCATTCACATCGCCGATGTTTACGCCGAGTAGTGCACGTTGTACTTCCCCGAATTCTTTTAAATCCTCAACAACCTTTTTTACGATTGAAACCGGTACTGCGAACGAATAGCCAGTGTATGATCCGGTTTGAGAAGCGATGGCAGTGTTAATACCAACCAGGTTTCCCTGTTGATTTACAAGTGCACCACCACTGTTTCCCGGGTTTACGGCAGCATCAGTCTGAATAAACGACTCGATACGGTACTGGTCCTGGTTAATACCCAGGTTTCGGCCCTGCGCACTAATAATTCCTGCTGTAACTGTTGAAGTAAGGTTAAACGGATTACCTACCGCTAACACCCATTCACCCAAACGAAGATTATCAGAATTACCGTAAGTCAGAAATGGTAGATTTTCTGCATCGACTTTTAATAGGGCGATATCGGTTGATGGATCGGTACCCACCAAACGGGCTTCATATTCGCGTTTGTCGTTTAAAATTACCTTTATGTTTTGAGCGTCTTCAATAACGTGGTTATTTGTTATAATATATCCGTCTTCCGAGATAATTACACCCGAACCAAAACCCTGGCGAACCTGGGGTTGACTTCTGCGTAATCCGAAAAACTCATCGATATACGGGTTGCCGCTCGACCACTGGCCTGTACGAACCGATTGAGTGGCAATATGTACTACCGAGTGAATCGATTTTTCGGCAGCAAATGTTAGATCGGGTAACTTTTGATCGCTGTCGGCCGGCAAATTTACAAAGCGTGCAGCTTGTTCTTCTTTAACTGTTACAACTTGCGGCTTATCAAAAAAAGTGCTGTAAGCCCAAACTCCTACGAAGGCACCTGCTATTACAAGCAAAAATGTCAGCGAAATTCTTCCTGCTTTTTTCATAACTAAAAATTTTAAAATACGTTCTTGTTTTCTTTTTCGGTGAATAAAGAACGCAAATTTGTTGCCACTGTTTTACTTATTTGCCAGTCGTTACCGCTATTTTGCATAATTTAACACCACCAATGTCGGTTTGTTAAAAAGTTAAAACAATTTCTTCAGCAACTGAAACAATGTCAGTTTTTAATGTCAGAACATGCAAAATATAGGACAATTTAACTTCTTAATAATTACACACAATTACTATTATTTCTCCGGAACCTTAAACCATTTCGAATCAAGTTCTACTTCCTTGTAATTTATAATATATTCCATGGCTTCTTCAGGTGTTTCCGCCACATAATATAATTGTCGGTAAATATCTTTAGCAAATAGTTCGACGTATGAAAGTTCAAATTGTTTAAGGAGGTGATCAAAAAAATTATTTGTGTTCACAAAAACAATCGGTTTGTGGTGGTAGGAGAGTTGACGGAGTGTAATAACTTCAAGTATTTCTTCGAGCGTTCCGAAACCTCCCGGAAGTGCGATAAAAGCATCAGAAATATCCCGCATGTGTGCTTTGCGTTCCATCATATCTTTTGTAACAACTACTTTGTGCGAGTTGTCGGATGCCAACGAACGGCCAATCATTTTCTCCGGAATTACTCCTGTTGTAGAGGCTCCGGCTTTACTTGCGGCAATGGTAGCAGCTTCCATCAGTCCAACATTGGCCCCGCCGTTAATTAAATGATGACCTCCTTTTCCGATTAATTCGCCAAGTTTTTGTGTGGCCTCGAAATAGACCTTGTTAATGGCATTACTTGATGAGCAAAAAACACAAATATTCATTATTTCGGGAATAAGCTAAACTAAGTTATTGGTGCGAAAAAATCCGGGAAAGTTCCCGGATTTTTTATGTATAATTTTTGAAATGATAGCTTCAAAAAAGTAATAGAGATGAGCTATGCGCTCAATAAGTTCTGACCTCGGATTACGCGTCGATATTCGCGTAAGTTGCGTGGTCTTCGATAAACTTACGGCGAGGTGGTACATCGTCGCCCATAAGCATAGAGAAAATATGATCGGCTTCTGCAGCGTTTTCAATGGTTACTTGCTGCAAAGTACGCTGCTCAGGATTCATTGTTGTTTCCCACAGCTGCTCGGCATTCATCTCTCCCAAACCTTTGTATCGCTGTGTGTGCACACCGCTTTCATTTCCGTCGGCCCATTCTTCAATTAACTGAAGACGCTGTTTCTCCGTCCATGCATAAGCTTCTCTTTTACCCTTTTTAACCAGGTAAAGTGGTGGTGCGGCAATATAAAGGTGACCATTTTTAATCAGGTCGTTCATATAACGGAAAAAGAAAGTCATAATCAGCGTTGCAATGTGGCTACCGTCCACGTCGGCATCGGTCATGATCACAATTTTGTGATACCTTAATTTTTCCATGTTTAACGCTTTCGAATCTTCTTCAGTACCAATGGTAACTCCTAAAGCGGTAAAAATATTTTTGATCTCTTCGTTTTCAAAGATCTTGTGTTGCATGGCTTTTTCCACGTTCAGGATTTTACCACGCAATGGCAGGATAGCCTGTGTTCTTCGGTCGCGACCTTGTTTGGCCGTACCACCTGCCGAGTCTCCCTCGACAAGGAATACCTCGCACTGTGCAGGATCTTTTTCAGAACAGTCGCTCAGTTTACCCGGTAATCCACCGCCTGAAAGTGCATTTTTACGCTGCACCATTTCGCGGGCTTTACGCGCTGCATGACGCGCCTGTGCTGCCAGAATTACTTTACTTACAATTTGTTTGGCTGCCTTTGGATTTTCTTCCAGGTAATTTTGCAACGCTTCGCTGGTAGCCTGGTCAACCGACAAACTAACTTCGGAGTTACCCAATTTTGTTTTGGTTTGTCCTTCAAACTGTGGTTCGGCAACTTTAACAGAAATAATCGCGGTCAATCCTTCGCGGAAATCGTCCCCACTGATGTCAAATTTCAGTTTTTGAAGCATTCCGCTTTGGTCGGCATAGTTTTTAAGGGTACGTGTTAAACCACGTCTAAAACCCGTTAAATGCGTTCCACCTTCGATCGTGTTGATGTTGTTCACATACGAGTGAATATTTTCTGAGAACGATGTGTTGTATTGCAAGGCAATTTCTACCGGAATATCATTTTTCTCAGTAGTAATGTGCACCACTTCTTCGATTAGTTTTTCACGTGTACCATCAAGGAACTCAACAAATTCTTTCAAACCTTCTTCCGAAAAGTAATCTTCTGATTTGAATGAACCATCCTCTTCAACAACACGCTCATCAATGATTCTTAATTTGATTCCTGCATTCAGGAATGCAAGCTCGCGCAAACGTGCTGCCAGAATCTCATACTTGTATTCGGTTGTAAGAAAAATGCTTGAATCCGGTTGAAACGTTACAAATGTTCCGGTTTTGTCGGTTTCTCCAACAACCTGAACATCGCCTTGTGGTTTACCGATAGAATATTCCTGTACATGAACTTTTCCATCGCGGTGTACTTCGGCTTTTAAATAGGTTGAAAGTGCGTTAACACAAGATACACCAACACCGTGTAAACCTCCCGAAACTTTATACGAATCTTTATCGAATTTACCACCGGCGTGCAGCACGGTCATTACAACCTCCAACGCCGATTTATTTTCTTTTGAGTGTTTTTCGGTGGGAATACCACGTCCATCATCTTTTACAGTGATGGAATTATTTTCATGAATTATAACTTCAATGTTGTTACAGTATCCGGCCAACGCCTCGTCGATAGAGTTATCAACCACCTCGTAAACCAGGTGATGCAAACCTTTTTCGTTCACGTCGCCAATGTACATGGCAGGGCGTTTCCTTACTGCTTCCAATCCTTCGAGCACCTGAATACTATCAGCACCATAGTTTCCGTTGCCGTTGTTTTGGAGTTCATTTTTTTCAATTTCGCTCATCTCTGTTTGTTAAAATTAAATCCTCTAAAATAAAATAGTTTCCCCCGCAAAAAATTGTTCAAAACTTTTCGAAGAAAACTAGTTGATTTTCAAGTTCTTATCTTGCTTTAAAAATGATCTGATAATCACGTCACAAATATATAAAAAATAGGCAGAAATCAGTTGTTTTTAGAGTGTTAAAAGACCTTATTTTTCAACAAGATATTAACCTCAGAATGAGAGATTAGCCAATTAAAATTTTGAGTCCGTAAATTTCACAAATTTCACAAATCCGAACTCGCAAAAAAGAAAGAAAAATTGGGAGAATATTTAGTGAATTGGGGGTGATTCGTTGGTACTAAAAAGGGAAGCATTTGCCTCCCTTTTACCAAATTGATTGATTATTGCCGGTTAGAACGAATAACTTATACCGGCCAGCATATTAAAGCTTTGTACCGGGTATCCGAACCAGCGTTGATATTTTTGAAATCCAAAGTTGTTGAGTTGTGCAAATACCGAAAACTTATTGGTGATCTGGTAGTTGCCTTTTACGTTAAGATCGAAAGCAGTTTCAAGATTGCTGGATCTATAAATTGCGGCTGCACTTGAATATAAGTTTGCAGATTCAATGATCAGGGCTTTTCTTTCGCCCATTAAAAAGATATCGGCCGATAAACTAAGCTGCTCGTTTACTTTGTAGCCAATATTTAAATTGGCATCCCAGGTTGGGAGGTTCCAGGCTTCTTCCTGCTCGTCGAGTTTATAACTGTAGTAATTTACCGATGCCGTTAAATCAACCTTGTCGGATGAGGCATGAAAGATCTCTGCATTCAGTTTTAAGCGGTCGATATTATCGTATAAAACCTTAAATGTGTTGTCGACGATAGACGGTGCCGGATTGTATCCTGCTTCCAAATACAAAGCTTCACTCAGGTAATAAAACGGCTGATTGTCGATCATGGCATATTCTGCTGAAATTTTAAAGTTGGTCTTTGGCGATAATTTACCATCGAAACCACCATAAAAACGAAGCTTTTGAAACGAATTCATTACATCGTGCTGCGGATCGATAAATGGATTTTCGTATGCTATTTTAGAATAATGGTTGCTGATGTAATCACCGTCAATTCCGGCATAAAGACTGATCAGTTCAGGAACCGGTGTCCAGTTGGCGCGGATATTTGGCGATATTTTCGCTTCAGTGTCTTCATCCGAAACCATGGCAAACCAGGTATTCACACCCAGTTTAAGATTTGCAGTTTCGTCGCCTATAAACCAGGCCGGTTTGGCATAAATAATTATTTGCGAACGGTTTCCTGTTGTTGAGTCGGCCTGCAAATAAATATCGCTGGCCTGGGTATATAAGATGCCGCCTTCGAGCAATCCAACTCCCATGGTCATCGGTTGTTGTACGTCCAGTTCGAAATTGGCATAATGCTCGCGTTGTTCTGTTTTTGTCCCAAAATAATGGTAGGTAAAATCAAAACTGATGGTTTGATCATCGTATTCAGCTGTCGGATTGTTTAGTCCGATGTTAATGCCGCCTTTCGCAAACGACTGTTTGGTGTCGAAATAGTTTATGGTCTGATCGTCTTCCAGAAGTGGGTCGGGAACAGCCGATAAAGGATAACCGTAATAGTTAAATGCATCGTGTTTAAAATCGAGATTCACCGAAAGTACATTATCCCGAAAAAGGCTCTTGATAAACAGGTCGACCTCGTTTTTCATAAACGGCGCATCCACTTTATTTCCGCCTTCCAGTTCAATATCGTCAAACGACGACAGGTGCATCGCGTGTATTCCAAACAGTGAGTTTTTCGAATTCTGATTATTGAAGAACACCTCGCCGTAAGGTCGGAAAGTTGTACCCAATCCGGCACGCACCAATCCGTAGCCGTTATCTTCATTCCGTGTTGTCTCAACAATTGCGGCTTTTAACGGATTCACCGAAAATGTACTAAAAACAGGCTGACTGTTGATGCTGTAATTAAATGTCGGTTGCTGGTGCTCCGTTTCTTCAATAGTTGGCATGCTGTTTAGTTTGTTGGCGTCAGAAAGTGTTGGTTTGTAAGCTTTGGTAACCTCAACTTCCTGCGTAAGCGTTGTGTCTTTTTGCGCCTGAGCTAAAACCGCAGTGCCCAATAATAAGAGTGCTAAAATATATCGTGTTGTTTTGAACATGTTGTGCATTTTTAGTTTTGTTTAATCTCCATTTGGAACGAACTGTCGACTGCATTTTGCTGCTGTTGCGCCTCTTTTACAAGAATTACATCAAGGCGTTGTTGCGCTTCTGCTTTAACTCCGTCGCTGTCGTCGTTATAATTTTCTGCAAGGCTTTTTAGCGTATGTTTGGCCTGGAACTGATCGCCATTGTCTTCGTAAATACTGGCCAGTAGCAAGAATGCTTTTCCGAGCCAATAGGTGTAGGGCGTTCCCTTGTCGATGAAGTCAACAATTTCCTCCTCAGCTTTTGCTTTGTTGTTTTCGCGGTAATAAATTTCCGCCAACAGGTATTTGGCTTCAGCTCCCTGCTCCAGTTTGGTATCTTTTGCCACATCGCGTAATGGACTGATTGCAGAACTCAGATTACCCAATTCGTAGTTTGATTTACCAATGGCATAATCGCTTTCTTTTTTCAGTGCGTCGTTGGTCACATCCGATTTTTTTACTTTTTCGGCGGCAACAATTACCTGCTGATAATTATCTTCAAGAAGATAGCACCGCATTTGCCCGGTGTTGGCACGAAGAGAATTCCATTTGCCGGTTGATTTCTCTTCCAGACGGTTAAAAAATGCCAATGCTTCACTGTAGTTTCCTGCATTATATGTCAGCTCCGATGCACGCGAAAGTGCCTGTTCTGTAAATATATTATCAGCTTGATTGGCTACAAACGAATAGTGCGAATTGGCTTCTTCGTAGTTGCCTTCTTTGTACCTGTTTTCTGCCAAATAGAAATGTGCGTTGGTAACGTAAGCTCCGTTTGGATACTGGTTAAGGTACTGTTGCAACTGTTGGTCTGCACCATCGTCGCCGGCCATATAAACGCGTTCTGCAGCAGAGTAGGTTAACTGATCCTGCTCGGATGCGCTAATGCTAACATCGCCTCCCAACTGACGTACGTAGGCAAAATAAGCATCTACATTATTCAGCTCAACATAGCAGTTTTTAATTCCCTGAAGTGCCGAATTTGCTTCGGGTGTTCCTTTAAAGTTTTCAGCAACCTCTTTGTACTGACTCAGCGCTTTGTTAAAATCGCCGTTGTTGTAATTTACCAAACCAAGCTGTAACAAGGCGTTGCGGTAATAGTTACTGTGCGGATGATTTTCAGCGATCTCCAGGTACTGTTTAACGGCCTCTGAGTTGTTGCCAATACGTTCGTTGGCACGGCCCAGTTCATACAGCGCATCATCGTAATAATCCGATTCAGGAAATTCGCGCAACAATTTATTCAGGTTCGTTATCTTTTCCATTTGCTGACGCTGAAGACCCTGGCAAAAAGCAATCTGCAGAAGCGCATAATCAGCTTCCAGCATTTTTATGCTGTAGGCGTGTTCGTAATTGTAAATCGCCTGTGTGTAATTGGTATTCGAGAAATAATAGTCGCCAATTCGGTTGTAGGCATCGGCAATTTTTGGAGTGCGTTTCCCCTGCATTTTATCCACATATTTCTGGAAATGACGTTGCGCTGCTTCCTTGTCGTTGGACTTCAGGTAGGCGTAACCCATGTTGTAATCGGCACTGAGAATTTCAGCATCAGTTGCCGATGAAGAAGTGCGTGCAAATTGATTGTACGATGCAATTGAATTGTCGTAATCGCCCACACGGTACAGTGCTTCTGATTTCCAGTAAAGTGTCCGCGATTTAATCTCCTTGTTGTAACTTCCGTTGGCGAGCGATTCATCAAAATATTCAATGGCCTCGTTGTAAGCCAGGTTGTTAAACAACTCCAGACCCCGATAAAACGTAACCCGCTGATAAGCTTTTAAAATATCGGGAGTTTTGTTTTGTATCTTATCGATCGACTCGATGGCGTCTTTATAGTTTTTGGTCACCATATAAACGTCGACCAGAATTTTGTAGGCTTCCGCATTTTTAGGCGAATTCGGATATTCGGCAATGTAGCGGTCGAACGCTTTTATGGTTTCGTTAAATGGCGAGTACGAAAGTTCGTAGGTTAATTTGGCATAACTGAACAGGGCATCTTCTTTAATTTCGGGATTAAAATCAAATTCAGATGCAGCGTTGTACGCTGTTTTTGCCTTTTCTTTTTCATCAAGTTTTATAAAACAATCGGCCAAATGATAGTAGGCATTTTGTGTCATTTCATCTTCGCCGGTGGCCGCTTTTTGCAGCAAATCAGCAGCTTCGGTGTATTTTCCTGTGTGGTAGTAGCAAAAACCCAGAATGTAATTTTCTTCGCGGGTTTTTGGGCCCGATGATTTGAAATATGTTTCCAGGTAAGGAATGGCATTTTCGTATTGTCTCAAGTGGAAATAAGAATCACCAACAATTTTCGATAACTCTGTTTGGTGTTCTTCCTGCACATCATCGATAATCGAGGTGGTGTAGTTAACCACTTCGCTGTACTTCTGCTGCTTGTAGTAAATATGACTTACATACAGCGGAATAACCTGCGAATACGCCGGATCGTTGTTCAACGCCGTAAATCCTTCCAGTGCAGCGTCGTATTCTTCGTTGAGGTACTGGATGTGCGCACAATAATAGGTGGCAGGTTTGCTGTACAGGTTATTCGAATTTCTGATCGCCATAAACTCACGATAAGCGACTTCAGTATTGCCTTGCTCCAGGTTGGCAAAACCGTTCTGGTACTGCAGTTCAATACGTTCATTTTCCGAAAGATCGTTGCGATCAACTTTTGCAAATGTTCTTACTGCAATGGAATACTGGCGCTTTTCAAACTGACTTTTTCCGAGGTTAAACAACGCGCTGTTGATGTACGGACTTTCGGGATAGGTTTCAACAAAAGTGCGGATCAGCTTGTCGCCCGACCTGTAACCGGCGTGAAGTGCTGAAACTGATTTGTAAAATTCAGCCTCCGAATAAAGTTCCGATTTGGCATCAACCCGTTTCTGAATCTTTTCAAACTGGCGATACGAAGAAATGAATTTGTTTTTATTGTAGAGCTCTTTTGCAATATCGATATCTTTCCGAACATCGTCGAAGTAGGCCGTTTGCTGGGCCATTGAGTTATGAAAAGAACCAATAATGAATAAAAGAAATATAAAGACCTTTATTGTTCTCATGCTTATATTTTCGTTTTAATGAATTTAATCCGGTAGCTGTTATTTCTTCAGCGGTGCCGTGTTTTTAAACGACGAACTAAAATAGCTATTCCATACCAGCTGAACAGTTGTTAATGCGCGTAATTCTTAACAAAAAACTGTTTATTTCTTTCCTTTATTATATCGATGGTTAAAAATTTTCAAACTATTTTAGTTGCAATTCCTATTTTATGGACAAAAAAACAGTCATACAGTTGCTTGATGCCAGCATTTATCAATACGAGAACCTCGTTCTTTCTGGTGTTGATATGGAGGTAAAGGCCGGCGAATTTATCTACGTGGTAGGGAAAGTGGGAACAGGAAAGACCACTTTGATAAAAACGCTGCATGCCGAATTGCCTTTGTTTTTTGGAACCGGAAATGTGTTGGATTTTGACCTTGTAGGAATAAAAAGTCGTGAAATAGCATTATTGCGAAGAAGATTGGGAGTGGTTTTCCAGGATTTTCGTTTGCTGACCGACCGAAATGTGTATAACAACCTGGCGTTTGTATTGAAAGCCACTGGCTGGAAAAGCAAATTAAAAATTGAAAACCGCGTGGATGAAGTACTTGAGCGTGTTGGAATGTCTCATAAAAAGGAAAAATCGCCACATCAGTTAAGTGGGGGCGAGCAACAACGTGTAGTTATTGCTCGGGCCATTTTGAATGATGCCGATATTATTCTGGCCGACGAACCAACCGGTAATCTCGATCCGGAAACGTCGGAAGAAATTCTCGACCTGTTTATCCAGTTGAATAACGAAGGAAAAACCATTTTGATGGCAACGCATGATTATGCAGCAATTTCCAAAAAACCTGCACGAACCTTGGTTTGCGCTAATGGAAAAGTGAATGATTCAGCAAAAAATTCTGATGAAATCGAGTTTGGGCATTTGCTGGAGAAGAATGTGTAATACTGTTTCTTACTTATAGAAATTCGCTAAAAATACCTTTTAAAACTTTCTCTTCGTTTTCCCAGGTTAGCTCCTTTGAAGACTGAACAAGATTGGCTTTCCAGATATTTCTTTTTCCTTCATCGTTTAATGCAGCATGTATTGATTCGGCCAGTTTTTTCGGATCGTGCGAGTTGCTGATGGCACCAATGGCGTACCTTTCAACAATTGCTTTCATCTCCGGTAAGTCGCTTGCCAACACGGGAACTCCGGCTCTGATGTAATCAAACAATTTATTAGGCAGGGCAAAACGATAATTCAGCCCCAGGTCTTCCTCTATCGATAAACCAAGATCGGCAGTCGGTGTCAGTTTGGACAATTCTTCAATAGATAACCGACCGGTGAAATGCACTTTTTCTTGCAGTTTTTCATTGTGCACCAGTTCTTCCAACTGATCTTTTATGTCTCCATCGCCGGCAACAACAAGCTGTGCACCGTCGATAAAATGCATGGCTTTAATGGCCTGTTCCAGACCTCGACCAATGTTTACAGCTCCCTGGTACAAAATGATCTTTTCCCTTTTTTCTTTTTTGATTTTCGGAACAGTTGTGTTTCCAATAGGAATATTTCTGACAACCTGAAATGGCACACCATATTTTTCAGAGTAAACAGCAGCAATGGAATCACAAACGGTATAACAATGATTTAAATTCGGAAGCATTTTGCTTTCCAGCCACTCCCAAATTCGTTTCACACGCGGGCGACCAATTAGTTCAGGTACTTCGGTAAAGTATTCGTGGCTGTCGTAAACTAGCTCAGTTCGTTTGATTTTTGAAGCGAGATAATTGGCAGCAAGCGCATCCAAATCATTAGCAAGCAGAACATCGGCTTTTCGGAACAGTAAAACCAGGAATAAGCGGAAATTGTATTCGGCGTAAAAGCAGGCTCCTTTTGTAAAACACAAACGCATTCGATGTGTTTGGTAGTTGCGATTTAGTTGCTGACTGTTCTTGAGTTTTCTGCCAACCAGTAAAACACTGAATCCCATTTTTTCGAGCGATGTACACACTTTATGCACCCGGTTGTCGGAAACCAGGTCGTTGGTAACTGAAACAATTATTTGCTTTTTGCGCTTCAAGTGAATGAAATGATTTTGTTGTAAAGATAGAAAAAGTCGGAAGTTGGAAGCGCGAAGTTGGCAGATTCTTGTTGTGGGTTCAATCTCCTTTCGGTCTTTAAACCACAAAGAATCACAAAGCAGGCACTAAGTTTCACAAAGATCATGATGAAGGATGATATTTGAATCAATTAGACATTTTTTCAATTAAAGCATTAAATCATTGAAAGCAAATTAATCCTTAATCCTTCCTCATTAATCGTTTCACCTTTTATCTTTGCGCAAAATTTATTCTATGATCCGCTTTTCAGAAAATCATTCGCTAAAGGCACACAATACATTTGGCATCGATGCCAAGGCTAAATATTATTTCGAATTTACCGATCTCGAAGATCTGGAGGTATTTCTAAAATCCAACAAAAGCTGGAAAGAGGAGAAGTTGATCGTTTTGGGGGAGGGAAGTAATATTTTATTCATGAATGATTTCGACGGATTGGTAATTCACCCAAATGTGCCCGGAATGAATTCGGTTTGGGAAGACCGTAATCATGAGTGGATCGAAGTTGGAGCCGGTGAAGTTTGGGACGAATTTGTTGAATTCGCAGTAAACCAAAGTTTGGGTGGAGCCGAAAATCTGTCGTTGATACCCGGAAAAGTTGGTGCTGCACCGGTGCAAAATATTGGTGCGTATGGGCAGGAAGTTTGCCGGCTGATTGAAAAGGTAAAAGGTTTTGATCTGGAAAAAGGATGTGCCGCCGAGTTTTCTGCCACAGAATGTGGATTTGCATACCGAAACAGTGTTTTTAAAAATTACCTGAAAAACCGTTTCATTATTACTTCCGTGATTTTCCGATTGGATAAATTTCCTGAATTTAATCTTGGTTATGGACAGTTGGAAGAAAAAGTAAAAGAAAAAGGTGAGACGAATCTTCAATCGATACGTGAAGCTGTAATCGAAATCCGTTCATCAAAACTTCCTGATGTAAAAGAACTGGGTAATGCGGGTAGCTTTTTCAAAAATCCGGTGGTCGACAATGAAATTGTTGAACAGCTTAAGGAAAAATACAAAGATTTGCCTGTTTATTCCGGAGGAGAAGGAAAATCGAAACTGGCTGCCGGCTGGCTGATTGAACAAGCCGGATGGAAAGGAAAACGCATTGGCGATGCCGGAGTTCATGAAAAGCAGGCTCTGGTATTGGTGAATTATGGCAAGGCCACCGGCAAAGATATTTACGCACTTTCTGAAGAGATTTGTAAATCCGTTTCCGAGAAATTTCGCGTTTCGCTGGAACGTGAGGTAAACTGCATTTAAGAAAGTTTATCAATACCTTCCAATTTTAATTGCTCGCAGATATCGCGGATTAACGCAGATACAAATCGTAAGCCTTTCCTAAAATCTGCGATAATTAGCGTAATCTGCGTGAACCTTTTTAGAGGAGGAAGTAAGTTGCATTCACAAGATATTCAAGAAAATTTAAGCCATAAAAAAATCCCGGCGTCCAGACCGGGATTTTTATTTTTTATTGATGTTGTGTCCTAATTTCTTAGGTGGATTTGTAGATGCAAAAATACATATTGACACTAAAATCAAAATGACCTTTATCATACGCCACTTTTCAAAATCCGAACTTTAGGAAACCAATTCAGCATTTTATTGTTCTTTTCAAACAAGCCGGATTTGAAAACTAACAGGGTGATTTTTGCCCGGATTAAACAATTCTTTTGATTATGCCACATACAAATGCGCTTATAAATGCTACCTCGCCGTACCTTTTGCAGCATGCTCATAATCCTGTAAACTGGCAGGCCTGGAGCGAAGAGCTTGTTGAAAAGGCCAGAGCCGAAGACAAGCTTATTTTGGTGAGTATTGGTTATGCCGCCTGTCATTGGTGCCATGTAATGGAGCACGAAAGTTTTGAGGATGAAAAGGTTGCTGCCGTGATGAACGAGAATTTTGTTTGTATTAAAGTCGACCGTGAAGAGCGCCCCGACGTGGATCATTATTATATGAGTGCCGTTCAGTTGATGGGGCAACAGGGCGGCTGGCCATTAAATGTAATTGCTTTGCCCGATGGAAGGCCAATTTGGGGCGGAACTTATTTCCCGAAAGATACGTGGGTAGAAAACCTGAAGACTGTTGCTGCATTTTGTAAGGGAAAACGAAGTCAGGCCGAAGAATATGCTTCCCGTTTGCAAGAGGGAATTCAGCAGGTTTCGTTGATGCCTGAAGTGGAATCCGAAGTTTCGGTAAGTAAAGAACTTCTGCAACGTGGTGTTGATGGCTGGAAAAAACAGTTCGATTATGATGAAGGTGGAAGGGCAGGTGCTCCGAAATTCCCGATGCCTGTAAACCTCGACTTTCAGCTTTATTATGGTTTTATGAATTCGGATCAAGCGGTTCTCGATTATGTTGAAACCACTTTGTTGAAAATGGCACGCGGAGGCATATATGATCAGGTGGGCGGTGGTTTTGCGCGCTACTCGGTTGATGAAAAATGGAAAGTACCGCATTTCGAAAAAATGTTGTACGACAACGGACAGCTCATCAGTATCTATTCAAAAGCCTGGCAGTATTTTCAGAATGAAGAGTTTAAAACGGTGGTTTATGAAACCATTGCTTTTATCGAGCGGGAACTGATGGATGAAAATGGTGCATTTTATTCGTCGTTAGATGCTGATAGCGAAGGTGAAGAAGGAAAATTTTATGTTTGGAAGAAGGCTGAAATCCAGGAATTTTTAGGCGACGAATATTCTTTGTTCGAAGAATATTACAATGTGAATAGCAAAGGTTTTTGGGAGCACAATAATTACATTCTCCTGCGTGATATTTCAAATGAAGAATTTGCTGAAAAACATGATTTGAGTTTGCATCAGCTGCAGGTAAAAGTTGGTAAATGGAAATATGCCTTGCTGAAAGCACGAAGCAAACGCGTACGTCCGGGGCTTGACGATAAAACGCTGACATCGTGGAATGCGCTGGTGTTAAAAGGGCTGGCGGATGCCTACAAAGCTTTCAGAAATGAGGAGTTTTTGAGCCTGGCAATAAAAAATGCTGATTTCATTGAAAATAACCTGATGAAGGACGATGGTCAGCTTTTCCATAGCTGGAAAAAAGGCATTACTTCGATCGATGGTTTTTTGGAAGATTATGCCTTATTGATTGAAGCATTTCTGGCAGTGTACGAGGTTTCGGGAGATGAAAAATGGCTGGCGTTGTCGGATAAATTGGTGGAGTACACTTTTGCGCATTTCTTCGATAAACAGAAACAACTTTTTTACTTCAACCGGTTTAATGCGGCCGCAGTGATTACCAATCATTTTCAGAAAGAAGATAATGTAATTCCTTCTGCCAACTCGGTGATGGCCAACAACCTGCACCGTTTGTATTTAATTCATGGCAAACCAGAATTGTTGGAAACTGCCAGAAAGATGCTGCAGTACATAACGCCACATTTTTGTAATTACCCGATGGCTTATGCCAATTGGGGAACGCTGCTGCTAAAATTAACGGCACCTTATTTCGAGGTGGCTGTTTGTGGTATCAATTCGCGTTTATTGCTCAAAAAATTACAACGTGGTTTTCAGCCGCATGTGCTTTGGGCTGTTGCGGAAAAGAACAGTGAAGTTCCGCTATTAAAAGATCGATTTTTTCATACAACGGATTTGATCTATGTGTGTAAAAATGGTTCGTGTGAATTGCCGGTGGAAGAAGTGGAAGAGGCGGCAGAAAAGATTCGGATATAATGAAACGGAAAGAAGTTTTAATTGTTGGACAAGGACTAGCCGGAACATTGTTGGCATTTGAATTGTATTTTGCCGGAGTGGATGTTTGTATCGTTAATAATCCGCAAAAAAGCACAGCAACGCGAGTAGCTGCGGGTATGGTAAATCCGCTGGTGTTTAAACGAATGACCAAAAGCTGGATGGTGGATGAGTTATTGCCGGTTATGAAAAAACGTTACCGTCAGCTGGAAGAATTATTGGGAGAACAATTTTATTTCGATCTGCCCATGCTTAAACCGCTGTCGGAGCAGGAAACTGAATTGTGGCAACAACGAAAAACCGACGAAAAGTTTGCGCCATTTATTGACGATATTCGCGAAAACAGTCCGGTTAATCGAGTTTTCAAATCACATGCCTACGGAATTGTAAAAGGATCGGGCTACTTAAAAACAGGTCTTTTTCTGGATGCCGCCAAACGTTTCTTTGAACAGAATGAAATGTTGATCGAAGCTGATTTTCCGTCCAATCAGAGCAATTTTGAAGATCACATTTTTCAGAATATTCAGTTCGATAAACTTGTATTTTGTGAAGGACACTACCTAAAAACACATCCCTTGTTTGAATTTGTGCGACTGCAACCTGCAAAAGGGGAGGTCTTGCAGATTTATGCGCCCGATCTTTCGGAAAAATATATTATTAACCGCCGTGTTTTTGTTTTGCCCATCGGCGATCATCGATTTAAAGTTGGTTCCACTTACGAATGGAAAGACCTCACGGATACACCAACCGAGGAAGGAAAATTTTCGATAATTGAACGTTTAAAAGATCTTATACATGTTGACTTTAAAGTGGAAGAGCATTGGGCAGGTGTTCGTCCAACGGTTGTTGATCGGCGGCCTGTTTTGGGAAAACATCCGGCGCATGAACACATGTATCTTTTTAACGGTCTGGGAACAAAAGGGGTGATGCTGGCACCTTTTTTTGCTACCGAAATGAAAAACCTGATTTTAAATGGAAATTACTCGGTTAGCAAAGAAGTTGATCTGGCCCGGTTTATATAGTACGCTGTTATGTTTACAAACTTTTTTATTCAACCTTTGTTCTATTTTCCTTAACTTGAGTTTCAAAAATATTACCAAACAGATTTAAGATGAAAAAACTACTGATTTTATTTTTATTAATTCCCGCATTTGCTTTTGCTCAGGAAGAAAAGAAGGACACGCTTTGGACAACAAGCGGTAGCACGACTTTAAATTTTTCGCAGGTTTCGTTGAGCAACTGGGCAGCCGGTGGAAAAAGTTCCATGTCGGGAGTGTTTATGGTGAACTACGCTGCAAATTATAAAAAAGACAAATTGAGCTGGGACAATACCTTTGATTTTCGTTACGGCTTTTTAAAGGAAGAAGATCAGGATTTGCGCAAATCGGATGATATGATCGATATCAGTTCGAAACTGGGTATCGAAGCCAAAAAGAACTGGTATTATTCGGCTTTGTTGGGTTTTAAATCGCAGTTTGCTGCTGGTTATGACTATCCGGATACCGATAATCCAATTTCTAAATTTATGGCGCCGGGTTACCTGAATCTTGGTTTAGGTATGGATTACAAAACTGATGAGTTTTCATTAATGATGGCACCGGTGTCAGGGAAATTTACTTTTGTTACCGACAACGATCTTTCTGATGAAGGTGCTTTTGGTGTTGAAGAAGGAAATAAACTACGTGCAGAACTTGGTGCAACGGTTAAAGCACAGTTCAAAAAAGACATTTGGGAAAACGTGACCCTGGATACAAAAGTTGATCTGTTCTCGAATTACCTCGATCAACCTAAAAATATCGATGTCGACTGGACATTCAAGATCATTATGAAAGTGAACGACTACCTGTCGGCGAACCTGATTACACAGATGATTTATGATAATGATGTAAAAATTCAGGGCGACGATGAAAACCTTGCGCCATCGCCTGCTTTGCAGTTTATGGAGTCGTTTGGAGTCGGACTGACGTTTAAATTCTAATTGAAAATATAATTTCGAAGGAAATGCTTTCTGCAATTTGTGGAAAGCTTTTTTGTTTATCCTAAATAACAAAGGCTGCTCTATAAAAACAGGGCAGCCTTTGTTGATTCAGTGATATCTAATCTATCTTTTTTCATAAGGTGGATGATCAGGCCAAACCACCGGATTTTTATCCAGTTCTTGTTTTACCCATTTAATGGCTTCTTCCAGCTGGTTATCAACTCCATTGGCCAGTTTCTGGTAATCTTCCAAAACGGGTATGTCGGGATCAACACCATGTCCTTCTTTAAACCAGTCTCCGTCCGGGTCATACATTCTGAATGTAGGAGCTGTAACAGAACCGCCGTCAACAAACGCTGGCATTCCGCTAATACCGATCAGTCCTCCCCAGGTTCTTGATCCGATAAGCGGGCCCAAGCCGCTTTTTCTGAAATAATCTGGGAAGGCGTCACCGCCGGAACCGCTCCATCCGTTAATTAACATGGCCTGAGGTCCGAAATGAGCTACAGGAGGCCATTGCCAGTCGTGCCCGTCGCGAACAGCCCAGTAGGCAAGTACTTTGCGGTTCAGCATTTCAATAAAACGATCAGGAATTTGTCCACCGCTGTTAAAACGCTCGTCAATAATCAAGCCTTCCTTGTTCCATTGCGCATAAAATTGTCTTGCCAATTCATTCTGACCGTCAATGCCGGTGCTGCGAACATAAATGTACCCGATCTTTCCGTCGCTGAGTTCATCAACCCTCTTCCGCTTTTCTTCAATCCATTTCAAATGCCTCAACCGGGTTTCGTCGCTTATCGTTTTTACAACCACTTTTTTGGCATCGCCGGCCGAACCACTTGAGCTAACCGTCAGTTCCACAGTTTTTCCGCCTAATCCACTAAAAGCGGCCGCAGGAGCTTTATCCACCGTAAGCGGAATACCATTAACGGCCAAAATGTAATCGCCCACTTTTACATCAACACCCGGGGCTGCCAGTGGCGAACGCGCTTCAGCATCCCAAACGGCTCCTTCCAGAATTTCAGCTATCTGGTAGGCATTATTCGAAATTTGCCAGTTTACACCAAGATAACCGGTATTTCTGGTGCTCGTTTTTTCCAAATCACCACCGCCTTTGTAGGTGTGCGAGGCATTCATTTCACCGATCAGCTCGCCAATTACAAAATTCACATCCTCGCGGCTTGAAGCCTGATCAAGTAACTTTTCGTATTGTGTTTTAACGGCGTCCCAATCCAGACCGTGCATATTTTTATCGTAGAAGAAATCGCGTTCAAAACGCCATGCATCGGTAAAAATCTGCTTCCATTCTTCTTTTGGGTAGACCGTGATCTCTATTTCACCCGTAGGTACAAATTTCTCCGCTTTTTGGTCGGCTTTAACGTCTATAATGCTCAGCTTTCCTTTGTCGGAAATCATCATCTTTTTACCATCGGCCGAGAGAACAAAACCGCCGGCATTTCCAATAATGGTTTTTGTTTCTCGTTCTTCAATATCCCAGTAAACCACCGGTCTTTTGGCGTTCTCTCCACGTGTATTCGAAAGATCCTGATAGATGATCTTGCCACTTGAAGCCATCAGGTCGCTGTAATTACCCGCATCAATCGGTAGCAATTCCAGGCGTTTTTCCATGTCCTGAAAATCAATGGTCACCGATTTGTCATCTCCGTCTTCCTCCTTGTCCGCTTCCTTATCTTTCTCTTTGTCATCTTTTATTTCCAGTTTATCGTTCTCCGGTTCAATTAACGATGGCGTATCAGCCTGCAGGCTAATGGCTGCCACCATTGTGGAGTAATTATAGATAAACGAATTGTCGAAGTCGCTGTAATCAGGTGTCATCGAGCGGTTGGTCAATACGTATAAATATTTGCCGTCCGGATCGAAAACCGGATTGTAGTTGGAGTAAAAATCGCTTGTAACTTGTTTCTTTTCTCCTGTTTGAGTGTCGTAAATAAATACGATGTTGTTACGGTTTAGCGTACCTCTGCTCCAGGTCAACCATCGACTGTCGCCGGACCATGAAGCGGTGAAATTCTCCAGAGGTCCCTGGAACATCCACAATCCTTTATCGATCGTTTTTGTCTCTCCGCTTGCAATTGTGCAGATATTGATATCCATGGTTTGATCGACAAAAGCGACCTTTTTGGCATCGGGCGACCAGAAAATGTTATAGCGGTAACCGGCACCTAAATTCGTTACTTTTTTAGCCGTTTCGGTTTCAGTGTTGTAAACCATCAATTCGTATTCGCCTGATTCGTCGCTCCAATAAGCGATCATCTTCCCGTCGGGCGACCATGCCGGGTAACGTTCTGCTGACCCCGAACTTTGTGTGAGGTTTAAAATCACTCCTTTTTCTGCAGGCACGGAAATAATCTCTCCACGTGTTTCTACTACAGCACGTTTTCCATCGGGCGAGATATTGGCATGTTGAATATAGGCCTGACCTTTTACCGCTTTTGGTAACGAAGCAACCTGGTCGGAAACAACCTGAATGGAAACTTCTTTGTAATCGTTGCTGGCAAGATTTAGCAGGTAGAGTTTTCCGCCGGCCTCAAATACCAACTCTTCCGGACCTATGGAAGGGAAGTGTACGTCGTAATCAGTAAAATGAGTGATCTGCGTATTTGTTTTTGATCCCGTATCGTATTTCCAGATGTTATAACGTTTACTTGCTCCGTTGTCGGATAAATAGTAAAGGGCATCGTCGCTCCACATCGGAAGCTCGTCGCTGGCGTCGTTATTTGAAATGTTTGTGGTGGCGTAATCATCCATGTTCATTACATAGATATCTGAAGCCATTCCTCCACGATAACGTTTCCAGGTGCGATTTACGCGCGATTTATCGGTAAACGCAACTTGTTTTCCGTCGTGCGAAACGCTTCCAAAACCTACATAAGCAGGTGGAAGTTTAGTAGCCAATCCACCGTTTTTGTCAATTGCGAATAACTGGTTAAAACGTTGCCGGCCACTTTCATTTCCCGATGTAAAAAGTATCTGTTCACCATCAGGATGCCAGTCGTTTATGATTGCTCCGTTATAAGTAACACGCGTTGGAATACCTCCCATAAACGGAACGGTATACACATCTCTCGAACCGTCGTAGTTGGCCGAGTAGGCAATGGTTTGTCCATCGGGTGAGAACTTTGGCAGAATTTCTTCTCCGGAAGGAGAACTCAATCGTGAAGCTTGTCCGCCTTCTTTTGCAACAATCCAGATGTCGCCCGCATAAACAAAAGTAATGTGGGTTTTCGAAACATCGGAGTACCTGAAAAGACTTGCATCAACTTGCGCCTGGGCAAAAGAACAGGTAAAAGCAAAGAAGAGGCTTAACAAAATGCTTTTTTTCATAGTGCTTGATTTTAAATGTGAATATTTTGATAACCTACTAAGCTGTTGATTGTTCATTATCTGTTAAAATCATCAATAAGTAACTGTCGTTGGGGATCGGATTTTTGTTTTCCGGCTGAATTTTTCAGCAAACAAAAAGTTACGGATAAATAAGGTAAAAGGCAATTGAGTTTATGACGCTAGAGTTAAGTTAGGAGGAATTAAAAAATATAGTATTTCGAAATAAGATACAGGAAAGCTTTACCACAAAGCTTCACAAAGTAGACACGAAGTTTCACAAAGAGGAATGAAGAGCTGACGTTTACAATTTATCAATTTCACAATTTAACAGTTTTTCAATCTCATTCAATCTAGTATCAATCTCCATCAATCTTTTTGCTAGCGACTCGCGGCTCGAAGCTAGTGTCTAATCTTACAATACCGTCCCCAAAGTAATCAGCAAAATTCCGGTAAGAATTCCAACAAGATAAGCGCCTTTCTTTTTCAGGTTTTGTTCTTTAAACAGCAAACCGCCAATTACAAAAGCTACCAGAACACTTCCGCGGCGCAGTGCTGAAATTACCGAGATTAAAGCATCTTCGTTGCTGAGGGCATAAAAGTAGAGGTAGTCGGCAATTACCAGGAAAACACCGATCAGCGGGATAGTCCAACGCCACTCGAAACTGATGTTTTTGCGTTTCCTGATTTTTTCGTTCAGCAAAACAAAAGGAAGCAGTATTACCACCTGGTACACCGAAAACCAGGCTTGTACAGCCACGCGGTCTATTCGTTGTAAGATGAATTTATCGTACAGGCCGCTGCAGGCGCCAAGCAGTGTTCCGGCAACAATAAAATAAATCCACTTGTTGCGTTTAAAATGAATGCCTTCTGCTTTTCCAGCGGTGGAGAAGAGGTAGAAAAATACCAGGGTGATGGCAATTCCAATCCACTGATATACATTCAATCGTTCGTGAAAAATGATCAAAGCCCCGATGAGCGTCCACAGTGGCCCGGTGGCCCGGATAGGTGCTACAATGGTAATGGGCAGGTGTTTCAGTGCAAAAAACGCCAGTACCCAACTCGACACTACGATCGCGGATTTCAGCAAAACCTGCAGGTGCTCGGCAAAAGTGATCTGCGGAACAAAAAGGCCGGTACCTGTTAAAACGTCGGGTGATTTTAGCGAGATAAGAATAAGTGGCGTAAACAGCAGCGTGCTGGCAACCGTTGAAAAAAACAATACCGGCATAACCGCATTGCCGTTAACCGATTGCTTTTTAAAAATGTCGTAAATGCCCAGAAATAAGGCCGATGCTAATCCGAATAGTGCCCACATAATGCGTTGTAAAGCCGTCAAAAGTAGGCGTTTTCGGTGAACTTAACATTTCCTAAAGGTTATGATTTTGGTGAAATCTATTTCCTATCATTATTTTCGATGCAAATTTTAAAAACCAAAGTACACTTGTTTTGTTTCAAGCATTAAGAGTAAAAACATGAAAATTATTAAACAAAAACAATTGGCATTGCTAATGATGGTGGCAGGAGCTATTGGAGGTTTCCTGTACTGGCGGTTTGTGGGCTGCGAAAGTGGTACCTGTGCCATTAAATCGGTTTGGTACTGGAGCACGCTGTGGGGAGCTGCCGTTGGTTACCTGTTGGGCGACGCCATAAACGATTTTGTTGTAAAGCGAAAAAAGAGAACTGAAGAGAATGATAGCCAAGTTTAAAAGTATCATAAATTGTAATCGTCCGGTGTTGGTCGACTTTTATGCCGATTGGTGTGGCCCGTGCAAACAAATGCCCGCCATTCTGAAGCAGGTGAAAGCCGAGCTGAAAGAAAATGTCAAGATCATAAAAGTGGATGTCGACCGTAACCCGAACATTGCATCGAAATATCAGATCAGAAGCATTCCAACACTGATGCTTTTTAAAGAAGGAGAACTGAAGTGGAGTGGGATGGGCGTGCGTCCGGCCCACGAAGTTAAAAGTATTGTTGAGCGATTTTTGTAATTTTGGGCATGACTGACGCTCAAAATATCTTCTATACCTCCATATCGACGTATTATTCCGAGATCTTTCCGTTTAATCCCATGCAGCTAAAGTTTGTAAAAAACAAGCTGGGTGAGTTGTATGGCAAGTCAATTCTCGATATTGGTTGCGCCACCGGCGAACTGGCCTTTCAACTGGTAACAGGTGGGGCAGAAGTTACCGGAATCGATCTGAATGAGGATCTCCTGCAACAAGCCATCAGCAATAAGAAACACGAAAAGCTCACTTTTCAGCAGGGAAATATGCTGGAACTGACAACGGATTTTAAAGCGCAGCAATTTGAGGCGGTTTTGTGTTTTGGAAATACTTTGGTTCATCTGAATTCCGAAGCGCTTGTTTTGCAGATGTTGGTAGGTGCTGAAACCGTTTTAAAGCCCGGTGGAAAATTGCTGATCCAGTTACTGAACTACGATTACATTTGCGGCCAACGTGTTGAAGCGCTGCCTTTGATCGAAACTGAAAATATCCGGTTTATCCGCCGTTATAATTTCTCCGACGATTCCGAACTGATCGGTTTTCAAACCGACCTCGAAATAAAAGCTGAAAACCACACTGTATCGAACGAAACATCTTTGCTGGCTTTAAAAAGTGAAACATTAAAAGCACTTTTGGAAAAAGCCGGTTTCCGAAACATTGAGTTTTACGCCAACTTTAAACAGGATGCTTTCGGTGGAAAACATTTGCCTTTGGTGGTGAGTTGTGAGAAGTAGTTAGTTTGGTGGCCGTCTGAAAAAGTTTTTGATAACTTTTATCAACTAATGATTTGTAAGTAACCACTTAGATTATTACCCCTAAATCCCCTGTAGGGGACTTTAAGCCTCCCTCTTTAGGGGAGGTTTGGAGGGGTGAGATAAAAAGTTGATAGCCTCATTTCTGGATCACAAAATTGCAACTGTTATTTAACCACGAATATCTATCTTGCGAACACTAAAAAGAAAGCTATGACACGAAAAGTATATTACCTATCAACCTGCGATACCTGCAAACGAATTATGATAGAAGTGAATGTTGACGACAGTTTTGTTCAGCAGGATATAAAGACCGAACCGATCACCGAAGAACAGGTGGAAAGCTTTTACGCTTTTACTAAAAGTTACGAAGCACTGATTAATAAACGTGCCCGGAAATTGAAAGCTGTCCTTGAAGACAACCCCGTAAAAACCGATGCCGATTATAAAAAACTGTTGTTAATGGATTACACCTTCCTGAAACGCCCGGTATTTGAAATCGATGGAAAACTTTTTGTTGGAAATGCCGCAAAAACTGTGGCAGAAATAAAAGCGGCTTTAGCAAAAGAATAGTAACCCAGGACAATCCCCTTGGGGAGCACGTTTATTCCCTTGGTCAGAAGAACAATTCCCTTGTCCTTCATAGATATTCCCTAAGTAATCGTGTAAACTTCCCCTTTTTAGGACTACTCAAAAATAGATTATTTTCTTTTTTATAACCAAATTC